>CAWHOZ010000001.1:0-16935 GCA_963831175.1 uncultured Alphaproteobacteria bacterium
CCGGCCGGCTGCCCCGTCGACCGCCACGACTTGACTTCGCGGGCCTGCCGCCGCATGTAGCCGCCTCATCTTACCTGCTTGGTATGCAGCGATTGAGAGGGAGAGACGCATGGCCGACGCGGGCCCCCAACAAATCACCCTGACATTTCCGGATGGCGCCTACGCGCAAGGTCGAGAGTCGGCACGACCGGCTTCGAGTGTGGCAAAAGCCATCTCTCCGTCGCTGGCGAAACGCACGGTGGCCATGAGCCTCGACGGCAAGCTCGCCGATCTTGCCGATCCGATCACGCAAGATGCGGCCATCAAGTTCATCGCGCGCACCGACCCGGAAGCTCTCGAGCTGATCCGGCACGATGCCGCGCACGTCATGGCGGAAGCCGTGCAGGCCTGTGCCGAAGACGCAGGTGACGATCGGTCCCGTCATCGAGAACGGCTTCTACTATGACTTCGCCAAGCAGGAGCCATTCCACCCCGACGATCTCGCCAAGATCGAAAAGAAGATGGGCGAGATCATCGCCAAGAACGCGCCCTTCACCAAGGAAGTCTGGGGCCGCCGACAAGCGAAGGAGTTCTTCAAGGAGCGCGGCGAGAATTTCAAGGTCGAGCTGGTCGATGCCATCCCCGAAGGCCAGGATCTGAAAATCTACAAGCAGGGCGAGTGGCTTGATCTGTGCCGCGGCCCGCACATGACTGCGACGGGCCAGGTCGGCAAGGCGTTCAAGCTGCAGAAGATCGCCGGCGCCTATTGGCGTGGCGATCCCAACCGACCGATGCTGCAGCGGATCTACGGCACGGCGTGGGCGACCGAAGCGGAGCTCGCCGAGTACCTGCACCGCCTCGAGGAAGCCGAGAAGCGCGACCATCGCAAGCTCGGGCGCGAGATGGACCTCTTCCATTTCCAGGAAGAAGCACCCGGCTCGGTGTTCTGGCACCCCAACGGCTGGACGCTGTTACAGACGCTCATCGCCTACATGCGCCGCCGCCTCGACGCGGCCGGATACAACGAGGTCAATTCTCCCGACATGATGGAGAAGAGCTTCTGGGAGCTTTCCGGCCACTGGGAGAACTACCACGAGATGATGTTCGTCACGGAGCTGCCCGACGAGCGCGTCTTCTGCTGCAAGCCGATGAACTGCCCCGGCCACGTGCAGATCTTCAAGCACGGCCTCAAGAGCTATCGCGACCTGCCGCTGAAGCTAGCGAGTTCGGCAAGGTGCACCGCTACGAGCCGTCCGGCGCCATGCACGGGCTGCTCCGCGTGCGCCACTTCACGCAGGACGATGCGCACATCTTCATCACCGAGGAGCAGCTCGAGGAGCAGTGCCTCGAGGTGAACGACCTCCTGCTGTCGATCTACGAGGACTTCGGCTTCAAGGACATCGTCGTCAAGCTGTCGACGCGGCCCGAAAAGCGCGTCGGCACAGATGAGCAGTGGACCCATGCCGAGGCGATCATGGGCAAAGTGCTGAAGGAGATCGAGCGGCGCGGGCAGGGACGCATCCAGACGTCGATCAATCCCGGCGAGGGCGCCTTCTACGGGCCGAAGTTCGAGTACGTCTTGAAGGACGCCATCGGCCGCGACTGGCAGTGCGGCACGACGCAGGTCGATTTCAATCTGCCGGGGCGCCTCGGCGCCTTCTACATCGACGAGCACTCGGAGAAGAAGACGCCGGTGATGATCCACCGCGCCATCTTCGGCTCGCTGGAGCGCTTCACCGGCGTGCTGATCGAGAACTTCGCCGGGCACTTCCCGCTGTGGCTGGCGCCGCTGCAGATCGTCGTGGCCACCATCGTCTCCGACGCTGACGCCTACGCGCTCGACGTAGCGGCGCAGCTGCGTGCGGCGGGCCTGCGGGTCGATCTCGATCTCCGGAACGAGAAGATCAACTACAAGGTGCGCGAGCATTCGCTCGCCAAGGTCCCGGTGATGCTGGTCGTGGGCAAACGCGAGGCGGAGGAAGGGAAGGTGTCGATCCGGCGCCTCGGCTCGCAAGACCAGACGGTCATGCCGCTCGCCGAAGCCATCGCCACATTGAGCGCCGAGGCCACGCCACCGGACGTCAAGCGCATTCCGCCGGCGAGGTCGAGAAGGCCGCCTAGGGCGCCGCGTTGAACGTGACACCGGCGGCGATCTCGGCGAGCGGGTCGATGCCGGAAAAGAGGTTGCGGCCGCCGCATCCGACCTGCAGCGCCTCCAGAACGTACGCACGCTTGCCGACCTTGACGCAGAGGACCTCGCCGCGCGGCGTGGCGTTGCGGCAGCCCGTGTGGGCGCTGAACCCTTCACCAGCGATGCCGCCCATCGTCACGCGGCGCGGCGAGATCTCCGACAGGTCGTAGTGTCCGATCTCAAACGAGCGCTCGGCCAGCGCCGCGCAGGGGCATCGTCGGCAAGTGACCGAAGCGTCACCGGGTCCAGCTCGCGCTCGGCTTCGCCCTGGGCGCTGAAGGTGACGTTGTTATCCGACGCTGTGGCCTTCCAGCGCGCCGCATCGAAGCGGACGGTGGCGGCGCCCAAGCGTACGCTCGTCTCGGCGCCGAAGGCGGCGGAGAGCGTCGCGACGCAAGCGAGCAGCCCCAATGATCGGCGCATCACGGACGCTTGGCCCGGTGCGGCTTGGCCGGGACGGCGTGCGCCCAGGCCATCTCCAGGGCGGCGCGCACATCGGCGACGGTCGCCTTGCTCAGCGTGATTGTCGTCCACCCCTGCTTGCCCCAGGCGTTCGGCACGGGCGCGAACACCTCGGGCGCCAACATGCATTTGAACTCCTGCTCGTCAGGCGTCAGCTTGAGGTTCGCCGTTTTTCCGTCGGCGGGGAGCGTTGCGTAGATGCGCTTGACCTTGAAGGCGGCGCGATCGAAGTGCGGCGCCTCGATGGTGCCATCGAGCGACAGGGCGATGCGTCGCAAGTCTCGGGCGGTCGCCAACGCTCGTCTCTCCGGTTGCGCAGTACTCCCAATGCGCGTTTCTGATAGGGAGCGTTTGCGTCAACATGTAGAGCGATGCCGCGCGCTTCAGGGGGCGGTGGGGATCCGGCGCATGAACTTGTGCGGGATTGGCGGGCGCCGATCTTCGGCGGCAACGTTTCCTGAGCCATGGGCGCCACGGCGGCGATCGGAAGCACGAAGCGCGGCTGCAGGCCGACGCTGGTGCCAAGCGCCAGCGTTGCGCCGCAGGCGGCGATCGCCGCTACCGTAACCGTATTTTGACTAAGCACTCTCAAACGCTCGCTCGTCGTTGCCGAAGGGCAATCCTACGACTAGGGCCGCAGGCGCCGCTGTTCCCTCCGGAACAAGTATGGGCGCTTACCAGATGCCGGGGATAAGCCGGCCGTTGTTCTTACAGGCGCGCCAGCGTGGCCGCGTCGGGCTTGCCGGCGAAGTACTTCTCCAGCGCAGCGAGAAATTCGGCGTTGTCGCCTGTCGCCTGCGCGAACAGCGTCAACGAGGACTGAAACTTCAGGTCGTCGGGGCTGCCGAAAATCTCGTTAATGTTGCGCCCGTCGATGCCCGTCACGAGCCGCGTGCATTCGCGCAATCGGGGGCCAAGCAATGGGTGCATGAGATAGGCGGCCGCCTCCTCGCGCGAGGCAATGGCGTAGCGCCGGGACATCAAGCTCGAGCCGAGCCCTTCGATCTGCGGGAAGATGAACCACATCCAGTGGCTGCGCTTCCGGCCGGCGGCCAGCTCATCGCGCACGCGATCGTAGACGGCACGCTGCGCATCGACGAAGCGCTGTAGATCGAAGGGGTCCTCGGTTCCTGCCGCCATCGATCAAGCCCGCCAGGATCTGCAGAATAATCCCTTACCAGACGCCGGGGATGAGCCGATAGCGGACGCGCTGGGCGTAGGCGGCATAGCCGGGGAGCTCGTCGATCAGCGTCTGCTCCTCCCACACGGCGCGCAGGCCGAACAGGGCGATGAGCGCAAGCGCGATCGCCGCCGCGTACCAGGAGCCTAAGAGCAGGCGCGATCCCGAGAAAATAGAGGACAGCGCCCGAGTACATCGGGTGGCGGACGAAGGCGTAGGGCCCCGTCGAGATCACCTGGTGCCCGCGCTCGTCCTGGATGCGCACGACGGCCGTCGCATACGAGTTGGTGCGCATGACGACGTGGAAGATGTAGATCCCGAGCGCAATGCCAGCGGCGCCGAGCACCTCGAGCCACAGCGGCATATGGGAAGTGCCGTAGCGCACCGCATCGAGTCCCGCGACGACGAACATGGCAATGGACAACACCATGACTACGGCGAGCAGGGCTTTGTCCCACGGCTTTTGCTTGCTCTGGATCGGCCCGCGCATGCGTTCGCGGATGAGCTGCGGGTCGTGGCGGGCGATGATGACTGCGGAGACGAGACCTAAGCCTCCGCTGCCGATCAGCAGCACCCACGCTTCAGGCCAATCGAGGGTGCCGGCCGACAGGAACAGAATGGCGCCCAGGATCACCAGCCAGACGACCGTATGCACGATCAGCCGCCGGGTCAGCACGTCGGAGTCTCTGCGTCGCTGCCATTGTACCACCCGTGCGATCAGAACGACCCGCCCAGCGCGTTGCCGACCAAATCGACGATCGTCGGCGCCTGCTTCTGGCGGCGCTGCCGCGCCATCGGCGCCGGGGAGAAGTTGCTTGGATCGGACGCTTCGACCGGCGCCAGGTGATTGCGGCCGATATCGATCCTGTCCCACGCGCCGTCGAGTGCGAGCGAAATGCGCCTCTCGTGCCCGTAGATGTCGCCAAAAGTGCGGAGCTTGCCGTCATCGCCGACCCACGCCGTGAAGTAGACGAGGTGCATGGGGATCTTCTTGTCGATGACGATGACGTTGTCGCGCGAGGACTGCATCGTCTCGCTGGTCTTGGCGGCGTCCCAGCCCTTGTCCTCGGCCAGCACCAGCTCGGCCATCTTCATCGGGTTGCGCAGCCGCAGGCAGCCATGGCTCAGCGTGCGCACGCCGTTGGCGAACATCCACTTGTCGATGGTGTCGTGCATGAAGATGGTGTGCTGGCTGGGGAACGTGAACTTGACGACGCCCATCACGTTCTTGCGCCCCGGCGGCTGCACCACCTCGTAGTCGAGGATATTGGCGGTGCTCCAGTCGATCGAGTGATAGTCGAGCGGCTGGCCGTCCTTCGTCTGCAGCTCGAGGTCGTATTGGCGGAACATGCTGCCGCCGCGCCGCAGGTTGGGCTGCAGCTCGTGCGCCTTGATGGAGTCGGGCACGCGCCACATCGGTTTGAAGACAATGGTCTTCAACGGGCGCGAGAAGATGGTCGTCTGCTTGCCCGTCTCGCCGACGACGATGCGCTCCGTATGGATGCGCGCGTTGTCCTTGACGAGATAGACCATGAACTCAGGCACGTTGGCCATGATGTGCATCTGCCCGAGATCGTCGGGCATCCAGCGCCACTCTTCCATGTTGGCGAGGATCTTGCGGGCGAGCGGCTTGCCCTTGTTGGCGAGATAGCGCCTGGCGCAGTTTCTCGAACTGCGGTTGTTTGGGGTGCAGGCCGCGCACGTAGGCGGCGGCATCGGCCGCTTCGGCGGCGCCCTTGATGACGATCTCGGGATCGATCAGCTGCGGCTTACGGTCGAGATTGGAATTGAGCAGGATCGCCGGATCGATGATGCGCCCGCCGCGCGCGTAGCGGGCGTACTTCAGAAGCGCGAGAGAGATTTCGACGTCGGCCTTGCCGATCTTCTCCGCATCGAGCTGCGAAGCGGGAGGAATGGCGGGCAGCTCGAAGTCCTTGGCCTCGAGGCCATAGTCGTTGGCCTTCAGGATCTCGGCTCCAAGCGCGGCGCCGTTGTCGGTCAACCCGGCCTCGCTCAGCCAAATTGGAGCATCGCGGCGCGCGGCATAGAAGTCCGATAGGACCGCGCGTTCTTTCAACTCCTGCGCCGAGCCGTCGGTCGGCAGCGCCGTTGAGCTTGGAGCGTACGGCGCTGGCAACCGGGTTGGCATCGGTGGGCGCCGCCATAGGCGGTGTGATCGCCGGATCGGTGGCAGCCTGCGTCTCGGTCGATGCGGGCGGCGCGGTGGCCCTGGCGCTGTCGGCCGCAATCAGCGGCAGCAGGGCGGCAAGCGTTAGAATTGTTGAGCGAATTATTCCCCCTCCGGAGCGCGGCAACCTAAACGAGCCATGTCTTTCTGGCCAGGGTGCGGCGGCGCCTGCAGCCAAACGAAAGCGCGGGTGTTGCCGTATGTCCAGATACTTATCGCCCCAGGGGAATATGGGTGGGGTGAGGCCACCTTCACCTCTCAGGTTTTGAGGGCCGGGATTAGTCTCGCGCAAACATTATCCGGGAATGCTGCTAGCCATGTCGCACTCGACCGGCGCACCCTCGTTTCTTCTCGTGGAGCGAACCGCCGCGACCGAAAGGCTCCGTACAATGCGGACAATCATTCTCGCACTCACCGTCCTTCTGGGCGTTCTCGGGATAGGGAACGGCATCTTCATGCTCGTCGCGCCCGAGCCCTGGTACCTCGCCGTACCCGGCGTCACCGACACCGGCCCATTCAACCAGCACTTCGTGCGTGACATCGGGCTGATCTTCGTCCTCCTCGGCGCGGCCTTTCTCCTCGGCGCCGCGCAGCCGCACATGCGGCTCACATTGTGGACCGCCGCAACGGCCTGGCTGTGCGGTCACGCGCTCTTCCATTTCTGGGAGGTTGCCGTCGGCATCTGCACGCCCGACGTCCTGGCGCGCGACTTCCCGGCCGTGACGCTGCCGGCGCTTATCGGCATCGCGCTGACCACCTGGGCCTATCGCCAATCGCGCAGCAGCCCCGCTTGACCTCTCCCTGCTTCGACAAATGGAGTTCGCATCATGAAGATCGTCGTCATCGGCGGCAGCGGCCTCATCGGCACGAAGCTCGTAAACAATCTCCGCCAGCTGGGCCATGAAGCAGTGCCGGCATCGCCTGCCTCGGGTGTGAACACGCTCACCGGCGAGGGCCTCGCCGAAGTGCTGAAGGGGGCAGACGTCGTCGTCGATGTCGCCAACTCGCCCTCGTTCGAGGACGCGGCGGTGCTCAATTTCTTCGAAACGTCAGGGCGTAACTTGCTTGCAGCGGAAGCGGCGGCCGGCGTCAAGCACCACGTCGCCCTGTCGGTCGTCGGCAGCGAGCGGTTCCTGAGAGCGGCTACCTGCGCGCCAAGCTTGCGCAGGAGAAGCTGATCAAGGCATCGCCGGTGCCCTACACGATTGTGCGGGCGACGCAGTTCTTCGAGTTCATCGGCGCCATCGCGCAATCGGCCACCGATGGACAGACGGTCCGCCTGTCGCCCGCGCTGCTGCAGCCTATCGCCGCCAACGACGTCGCCGCGGCGCTGACCGAGGTCGCCCTGGCCAAACCGCTGAACGGCACGGTCGAGATCGCCGGGCCCGAACCGCTGCCGCTCGACCAGCTCGTGCGCCGGCTGTTCGACGCCCGGCGGGATACACGCGGCGTTGTCACCGACACGGATGCCACCTACTACGGCGCGCCTATAAACGATTTGTCGCTGACGCCAGGAAGCGGTGCGCGCCTTGGCCCGACGCATTACGCCGACTGGCTCGCTCAGTCGGCAAGTCCAGGCTAACCCGGCAGCCGCAACGTCGGTCGGGACGCCCCTTCTACCCTAGACATTGTCTGCAATGGCGCTTGCTCAGCGCACGTGTTCGGGCGACCGTAACGAGTTGCGACTTCAGTTCGGTATTTGGGGGGTATTCTCTTGAACAGAATTTCGATCAAGCTCGTCTTTGGTATCGGTGTCATCGCCGCTGGGCTCGTATCGCCCGCGTTCGGTCCCGCTCAAATGTCCGACCTGCATCGCGGTCAGGCGCGCGCGGAAACTTCCGCGACGGCTGAGAAGGAAGCATTCGAGGCGGCGAAGGAGCTTGGCACGGCGGAGGCGTGGAACGCCTTCCTCGCCAACTATACGACGGGATTTCACGCCGATCTCGCCCGCGCCTATCTCAAGAAGCTCTCCGATCAGCCGCCGCAGGCTGCTGCCCCCACGCTGCCGCCGACGGATGATTTCCCTATTGTTGCCGGCTCCTGGGGCGGCATCGTTCGCGACGGCCCGGGGCAGAGCTATCGCAAGGTCGGCAGCCTGGACGAAGGCCAGTCCGTAACGCTGATGGCACGGACGGACGTCATGGAAAATGGCTATCCCTGGTTCAAGATCGCCTATGAGGGCGACGGACGCGGCTTCCAGTGGGGCGGCATACTCTGCTCGGCGGGGGCAGAGCGGCCGGACCTCTTCAAGACGTGTCCGCCCGACACCGGGGCGAAACCCCAGAAGGAGAAGAAGGAGACCCGCGAGTCTTCCCCGAAGGGTTGCGGCAGCGGCCGGGTGCGGATCGACGGCAAGTGCATCGAGAAGGGTGCCGCGGCGGGATACTGCGGCCCAGGTTATCGTCCCCAGGGCGGCAAGTGCGTTCAGGGGTACCAGGCTCCGAGCCCCAATACCTCTCTCTCCACCGAGCAGAAGAAAGCGGTCAAGAAAGGCTGCCCGAAGGGACAAGTGTGGAACGCCGCCGAAGGCTGCCACGAGGACGATTGACGCCGCTGGAGTTCAAGCTGGCTCAGCCGCGGCCGCGGTAGGGCGCGACGCCCTGATCGGGCAGCCATACGCCCTTGGGCGCCGGTCCCGTCTGCCAGAACACATCGATCGGCATGCCGCCGCGCGGGTACCAATAGCCGCCGATGCGCAGGAAGTGCGGCTCGAGCAGCGCGACAAGCCGCTTGGCGATCGCCAACGTGCAGTCCTCGTGGAAGGCACCGTGGTTGCGGAACGAGCCGAGGTAGAGCTTCAGCGATTTCGATTCCACCAGCCAGCCTTGCGGCACGTAGTCGATGACGAGGTGCGCAAAGTCCGGTTGGCCGGTCACCGGGCACAGGGTGGTGAACTCCGGCGCCGTGAAGCGCGCCACGTACAGCGCGTCGGGATGCGGGTTCGGGATGCGCTCGAGCGTCGCCTCTTGCGGGCTCTGCGGCAGCTTCGTCGCCTGACCGAGGAGTGTGACGGAGGTGTCCTTCTTGCCCATGACTTACTCCGCAGCAAGACGCGACGGCGACGGGCCCGAATAGATGGCGCCCTCACGGCAGCTGTCGCGGGCGATCTCGATCTCGGCGAGGCCCGGCACGCGGTTCTGCAGCCGGTTCCACAGCCACATGGCGATGCGTTCGAGGGTCGGCGCCTCGAGGCCGTCGATCTCGTTCAGCAGTCGATGGTCGAGCGCGTCCTGCGCTTCCGCCATGGCGTCGGCCAGCTCGTCGAAGTGGAACACGTAGCCCGTATCGGCGCCGGGCTCGCCGTCGATGCAGACGCGGGCGCGGAACGAATGGCCGTGCACGCGCGCATTCGGCGACCCGAGCGGGGCAGTCGGCAGATAGTGGGCGGCTTCGAACAGAAACTCTTTGTAGATGCGCATGAGGGGTCTCTAGGCGATTTTTCGCTGCAATTCCAGTGCCCAGGCAACCTATGCGGTCACTCTTCTCCCCCCCTTGCGGGGGAGGGTCGGGGTGGGGGGTGTGCACGACAGCGACTGCTGTGCACCACCCCCACCCTGACCCTCCCCCGTCGAGGGGGAAGGCGATGGCTCGCCATGAAGCGGGAGGGAAAGTTAGAGGTCATGGGATGCCGAGCAGCTTGTGGGTCTGCACCGACAGGCGCCATTCGGGGTGCGCCTTGCAGTAGGCGATGGCATCGTCGGTGTTGGCCTTGGCGTCCGGACCGTCCATCGGCTGCAGGTAGCGATGGGTGAACGCTAGCCCCGCAACCGTCTTCCGGGTCGAGGTCGGCTTGCGGGTAGACGAGCTTCAATTCGTCGCCCGAGCGCTGCTGCAAGTCAGTCCCGGCCTTGGGGCTGACGCAGATCCAGTCGATGGCCCGCGGAACGGGGAGCGTGCCGTTGGTCTCGATGGCGATCGTAAAGCCGCGCGCGTGCAGCGCGTCGATCAAGGCGGCGTCGACCTGCAGCATCGGCTCGCCGCCGGTGAGCACGATGAACGTGGCGCCGGCGTCGCCCGCCACCGCCGCGCAGGCGTTGGCCAGTTCGGATGCGGTCGCGAACTTGCCGCCACCCTCGCCGTCGACGCCGACGAAATCCGTGTCGCAGAACTGGCAGTCGGCTTTGGCGCGATCCTGCTCGCGGCCGGACCACAGATTGCAGCCGGCAAAGCGGCAGAAGACGGCGGCGCGACCCGCGTTCGCACCTTCGCCCTGCAGCGTGTAGAAAATCTCCTTCACGGCGTACATGCGGGCATCCCTAATCGTCCGCACGCCCGCATTCAAGCTTAAGACCGGCGTTTAGCGCGCCATCTCGACGGGCAGTGCAGGACCCGAACCGGCGCCTGACCGCTCGATGGTCCCGGCGATCTCAACGAGGTCGGCCTGGCGCAGGTGTAGCGTCGCCGCATCGATCCAGCCATCGACTTGGGCAGGCTTGCGTGCGCCGACGATGGCGCCGCTGACGCCGGGCCAGGCGAGCGTCCAGGCGATGGCGGCGGCAGCAGCGCTGGTGCCATGACGCTTGCCGACGGCTTTCATCGTCTCGGCGAGCTCGAGATTACGCTTTAGCTTGTCGCCGGTGAACTCGGCATTGCGCGAGCGCCAGTCGTCGGCCGGCAGCGACTTGGCGCGTTCGGCGGTGAAGGCGCCGGTGAGCAGCCCGGCCTGCATTGGGCTGTAGACGATGACGCCGGTGTCGTGCGCGAGGCACCATGGCAGCTCGGCGGCGGCGAACTCGCGCCGGATGGCCGAGAACGGCGGCTGCAGCGTATCGACGTGACCAACTTTCTCTGCCGCCATGAGCTGCGCCACGTTGTGATTGGAAAGACCGACGGCCCGCACCTTCCCCTCGGCCTTGAGGTCGAGCAGCGTCTTCCAGTATTCCTCGATGGGCGTGCCGTCTCTCGCCGGCCAGTGCATTTGATAGAGGTCGATGCGCTCGACGCCGAGGCGCTTCAGCGATGATTCCAGCTCGTGGCGGATGCTCGACGGCGCGCCGATATTCTGCGGGTCCGCCATGCGATCGTCCTCATCCCAGACGAGCCCGCACTTGGTGAACACGAACGGCCGCTGCGTAGAGGGCATCTCTCTCAACGCCGCGCGCACGATCTCTTCGGAGTGACCGAGCCCATAGATGGCGGCCGTGTCCACCCAATTGACGCCGCGCTCGACCGCGTGACGGATCGCGGCGATCGACTGCTTGTCGTCCTGGCTGCCCCATCCGACGGCCCAATCTCCGCCGCCGATGGCCCAGGCGCCGAGTTCGACGGGCGTGATGTGCATGTCGGTGCGGCCGAGGCGACGCTTCGGGAGCGCCGTCTTGCCGGCCTGCGTGTCGGTGAGGGTGAGGGACATGTGGTTCTCCTTCGCTACGGCGCGGAAGGCGCGCGGGGCACTGCGGCGGCAAACGCTGCCGCCGCGCGACGGATCATTGCTGCGGCCATGCCCTAGGGAGCATGCTTGGTGCGCGTTGCCTCGAAGAGGAACCACACGCGCCGCTCGGTCTCGTCGATCCAGTTCTCGATCAGGGAAGCGGTGGCGACATCTTCGTGCTCGTCGCACAGGCCATGCGCCTCGCGCAGGCGCCCGACGAGATCCTTGTTGTCGTCGCGCAGCTCCGCCAGCATGTCCTCGGGCGTCACGTAGTCGGCGTCATTGTCCTCGACGCGCTGCAGCCGGGAGATATGGCCGATCGAGCGCAGCGTGGTGCCGCCGATCTTGCGCACGCGTTCGGCGAGCGGGTCGGTCATGGCGAAAATCTGATCGCCTTGCTCGTCAAGCATCAGGTGATAGTCGCGGAAATGCGGACCGCTGACGTGCCAGTGGAAGTTCTTGGTCTTGAGATACAGCGCGAAGCTATCGGCAAGCAGTGCAGTGAGGGCGCCGGAAATGTCGCGGATGGCGTTGGTGTCGTAATGGCTCGGTGTCTGTAGCGGCGCTTTGCGGCGCTCGGCAGCTTTGCTCATATCGCCCATGGGGGTCTCCTCGGCCTCTAATGCAGTCGAGTATATCCGAGGCTTCATATGCGAACGCACGCACAAGGTTGCGACCCGCCTAATGGCGGGTTGACAGGCGCCGTTTGACGCACGCGGAAAAGGAACGTTTCGGAAACTATTGCCGGCGTAACGCCGCTCAGGGCGAGAAGTGCACGCGCTTTTCGAGATCGGCGGCGAGGACAAACGGCACTCGGTTCATTTGGGTAATCCATTGAGCAATGGGGAAGCCGGCAGCTTGCTCTAGGCTCGCGTCGCCAGCAACGCGGGATCGCCGCTGCGCTTACCGGTCGAGCAGCGCGCGGATGGCGGCGAGTTCGGCCTGCGGGTCGTCGAATTCCTCGAAGGTGTGCGTCGTGCGCCGATACCAATAGCGGGCGTTTTCGATATCGCCCTCAATTTTGTGCAGCACGGCATGCAGCCAGTTGGCCACGGCATCTCCCTCGTGGCGCTGGGCAACCGCGTGCGCCGCCTCCCAATCCTTAGCGAGGGCGAGATCGACGGCGCGGGTCAGTTCATCTTCGCGGCTTGCCATGCATCCCATCCCTTGGCGCGCAGCACGCACGCCGGACAGTGCCCGCAACCGTAGCCCCAGGCGTGCCGCCGCGAGCGTATGCCGAGATAGCAGGTGTGCGAATCTTCGACGATCAGCTCGACCAGCGGCATGCCGCCCAGCTTTTCGGCCAGCGCCCAGGTGCCGGCCTTGTCGATCCACATCAGCGGTGTCTCGATCGTGAACGCGGTGTCGGTGCCGAGCGAGATCGCTTGCGCGAGCGTCTGCAGCGTGTCGTTGCGGCAGTCGGGATAGCCGGAAAAATCGGTCTCGCACATGCCGCCGACGAGCGTGCGTATGCCGCGCCGGTAGGCGAGGGCGGCAGCGTAGGTGAAAAACAGCAGGTTGCGTCCGGGCACGAATGTCGAGGGCAGGCCAGCCGCGTTCAACACGATCTCGGCATCGCGCGTCAGCGCCGTATCGCTGAGGCGCCCCAACTCCGGCAACTCGAGCATATGATCGGGGCCGAGCCGCCTTGCCCAGCTCGAATCGATCTCACCCAGCGCCTGACGCAGCCGCTCGCGCACCGTGAGCTCCGCCGCGTGGCGCTGCCCATACGCGAAGCCGACCGTCTCGACGCGCTCATACCGATCCAGCGCCCAGGCGAGACAGACGGTCGAATCCTGCCCGCCGGAAAACAGCACCAGTGCTACGTCGCTCGTCATCGTCTCGTCCGTCAGAGGCTGGCGCCGTCGAATTTCTTGATGTTGAGCGCGTCGAGGTCGACCCCTTCGAGGCAGCGGACGTTCAGCGCCACCGTCTGCAGGCCGTCTGGCCGTGTCCCGCGCGCAAACGGCAGGACGCCGCACGTCTCGCAGAACTGGTAGTGGATGACCTTCTTGTTGAACTCGTACTGGGTGAGGGCGTCGGCGCCGCTTTTCAGGCGAAATTTCTCATCGGGCACAAAAGCGAGGAGCGAGCCGCGCCGGCGACAGCTCGAGCAGTTGCAGGAGATGACCTGGCTCAGATCGGCGTCGGCCTCGTAGGTGACGCGGCCGCAATGACAGCTGCCGCTATAGGTCTTGGTCTCGGGCATGATTTGGCTCCTGAATGTTTCGCAATGAGATCGGGCCCGGCCGCCCCCGGCGGCGCATTTTCAGGCCTTTGCGCTTTAGGCAAGAGCAGCTAAAACGCGCCGGACCCTCCCACGCCCGTCCGCGGCCCGCAACTTATAAGGTACCGACCATGACCGCCATTATCGACATCATCGGCCGTGAGATTCTCGACAGCCGCGGCAACCCGACGGTGGAGGTCGACGTCGTGCTGGAGGATGGCGCCACGGGCCGCGCGGCGGTGCCGTCGGGCGCCTCCACGGGCGCGCACGAGGCGGTCGAGCTGCGCGACGGCGACATGAAACGCTACCTCGGCAAGGGCGTCGAGAAGGCGGTCGATGCCGTCAACACCGAGATCTTCGATGCGCTCGCCGGCATGGACGCCGAGGACCAGCGCGGCGTTGACGCGGCACTGATCCAACTCGACGGCACGCGCAACAAGAGCCGTCTCGGCGCCAACGCCATCCTCGGCGTGTCGCTGGCGACGGCGAAGGCCGCTGCGGAATCGAGCGGGCTGCCGCTCTACCGCTATCTCGGCGGCGCCGCCGCGCACGTGCTGCCCGTGCCGATGATGAATATCGTCAACGGCGGCGCGCACGCCGACAACCCGATCGACATCCAGGAATTCATGATCATGCCGGTCTCCGCCGGCTCGATCGCCGACGCGGTGCGCGTGGGTGCGGAAATCTTCCATACCCTCAAGAAGTCGCTGAAGGACGCCGGCCTCTCCACCAGCGTGGGCGATGAAGGCGGCTTCGCCCCGAACCTCAAGTCGGCCGACGAAGCGCTCGGCTACATCATGAAGGCGATCGAGGCTGCCGGATACAAGCCGGGCGACGATGTGATGCTGGCGCTCGACTGTGCTGCGACCGAGTACTTCAAGAACGGGAAGTACACGCTGGAAGGCGAGGGCAAGTCGCTCGATGCCGCCGGCATGGTCAAATACCTGGAAAGCCTCGTGTCGCGCTTTCCGATCATATCCATCGAGGACGGCATGTCGGAGGACGACTGGGAGGGCTGGAAGGCGCTCACCGTCGCCATCGGCGCGCGCTGCCAACTCGTCGGCGACGATCTTTTCGTCACCAACACCGAGCGTCTCGCGCAGGGCCTGAAGCGCGGTATCGCCAACTCGATCCTCGTCAAGGTCAATCAGATCGGCTCGCTGTCGGAGACGCTCGACGCCGTGTCGATGGCGCAGCGCGCCGCCTATACCGCGGTCATCTCGCATCGTTCGGGCGAGACCGAGGACGCAACCATTGCCGACCTCGCCGTCGCCACCAATGCCGGCCAGATCAAGACCGGCTCGCTGTGCCGCTCCGACCGCCTGGCCAAATACAACCAGCTCATCCGCATCGAGGGTGAGCTGGGCGATGTCGCGCGGTACGCCGGCAAGAGCGTCATCCGCGGCCGCGCAGCGGCTTGATCACTGACACGTCTGTCAGGAAGCCTCCCTAACTGTCATCCCGGGGCCATGCCGGAGGCATGCTTCCAGCATGACTCCCCGGGATCCATCTATCCGCGAGCTCCGATGCCAGCCGTTGGCTGGATCCCGGCAACAAGTGCCGGATGACAAAGCGGGGCTTCGCTCGCCGCGCTGATGCGCACGCCGGTGGGACACGGCTTTACCTCGAATTAAGAAGCCGGTGTCATAAAGGTGGGGTCCACCAGTTTTTGCAGCGTACCCAAAGTGCTGCGTCAGCCAAAAAATCATGATCGGCGATCGAGGCCACGGCAGGCGACGGTTTTGCTTCTCTGCTTGGGTTTGACGGCCTACTTCGTCCATCATGCCATGAATGGCAGGCACGGCTTCGAGGTGCGATCCAGGCTGATCGAACGGTCAGCCCTGTTGGAGTTTGAGATCAAAAGCCTCGAAGCCGGGCGCCAAGCTTGAGCGCGACGTCGCTCTACTTTCGCCCGACAAGCCCGACCCGGATCTCGTCGAGGAGATCGCTCGCGAAGTGTTGGGCTTTGTGCGTCCGGAAGATCAAGTGCTGACACGCCCCTGATTGGGCGTGCAAACGCGGCGCTGGGCGTCCTGCCGCGTCATCCGCCGCCATTCTGGCCATCGCCGATCTGCTCTTGTAGGCTCCGACTCAGGTAGGCGACCCTGTGTCGCGGCGACGGGTATCTCGATGGCTTCAGGAAAATCTTCGCGCACTTCGCCGCTCTGCCGCGGCATCGGGCGGCAAGGGCGCGACGACCAACGGGCACAAGAAGCCCGCGCGCGACCGCTTCACGCGCGAGGAGCAGCTCGAAGCCTACCAGAAAATGCTGCTTATTCGTCGCTTCGAGGAGAAGGCCGGCCGCTGTACGGCATGGGCCACATCGGCGGCTTCTGCCATCTTTACATCGGCAGGAGGCCGTCGTCGTCGGCATGCAGATGGCGCTCGAGCCCGGCGACCAGGTGATCACCGCCTATCGTGACCATGGCCACACCCTCGCCGTCGGCATGGATCCGGGCAGCGTCATGGCCGAGCTGACGGGACGTCGCGGCGGCTGCTCGAAGGGTAAGGGCGGCTCCATGCACATGTTCGCACCCGACAAAGGCTTCTACGCGGCCACGGATCGTCGGCGCCGCGTGCCGCTTGGAGGGGCCTGGCTTTCGCCGACAAGTATCGCGGCAACGCGCGTCTGCCTCGCCTACTTCGGCGACGGCGCCGCCACCAGGGCCAGGTTTACGAGGCCTTCAATATGGCCGAGCTGGGAAGCTGCCGGTCGTGTTCATCATCGGAAAACAAGTACGCGATGGGCACCTCGATCGAGCGCTCATCCTCAACGACCAATCTCTCCCAGCGCGGCCTGTCCTTCGCTATTCCCGGCGAGCTCGTCGACGGCATGGACGTTGAGGAAGTGCGCGCGGCGGGTGCGCGCGCCATCGCACGTGCGCGCTCCGGCAACGGCCCGATGATCCTCGAGATGATGACTTACAGGTATCGTGGGCACTCGATGTCGGACCCGGCGAAGTACCGCACGCGCGAGGAGGTGCAGCGCGTGCGCGACACGCACGATCCGATCGAGCAGGTGCGCGCGCGGCTGGTGGAAGCGGGCGTCGGCGAGGCCGAGCCGAAATCCATCGACCGGCAGGTGCGCGACGAGGTGAACGCGGCGGCGGAGTTCGCGCTCGCCGATCCCGAGCCCGACGCCTCGAGCTCGCCACCGACGTCTTGGTCTGACAGCGAAGGGCTAAGCGGTAGAATGCCGACTGAGGTTTGATGCCGGCCCTGTCGCCCACCATGGAGGAGGGCACGCTGGACCAAGTGGCTGGTCGGCGAAGGGTGCGACCGTCAAAGCCGGCGACGTCATCGCCGAGATCGAGACCGACAAGGCGACGATGGAGGT
>CAWHOZ010000002.1:0-13167 GCA_963831175.1 uncultured Alphaproteobacteria bacterium
GGGGCACCGTTACAAATCGTTACGCGCAGGCGCGCCCTGCGCAACACGCGGGCAAACCGCGACCCGCAAGCTTTCCTCCAGCGACCGAGTTCGGCGCCGCACGATCGGGCTTTTCCCGCTCGCGCCCTGCACCATTCCAAGGAGGTTCTCGCGATGATCGGAATGTCGCGCGCAATGCTTGCAAGTACTCTCGCCTTCGGATGTCTCTCGGTTGCCGCAGAGGCGGCTCCGGCCCCGGTCGCGCCGGGCAGGCCGCTGGCGACCACTCAGTCCCCGGTCGCGCCGGTCTACTATCGTTGCATGGTGCGCAGGTGCGGGCCCTACCGCTGTGTTTGGATCAACCGCTGCCGGTGGTGACAAGCCCTGCTGCGCGTCTCCCCCCGCAGCCTTAGCCCTGGAGCCGCCGCCCCCTCCGGCCTCCAGGGCATTTTCGCGCGCGGTCCTGCGCGCGCTAGGATGGCGCTGCTCGCAGGAGGCTCGCATGCGCACCGTATTGTCTCTCGCTCTGGCGGCGGCGCTGCTCGGCGGTGCAGTCGCGCTTGCGGCGGGAGATCGAGAACCGACCGCCGCGACGGCACCTGCGCGCTGGCCGACGGACGAGCCGGTACGCAAGGGCATGCTGGCCATCCGCGACCTCGTGCGCATTAATCATTCGCTGGTCACCCACCGGCGCATGCCGCCCGACCACGCGGCACGCTTTGCCAGGCAGGTGAAGGTCGAGGCCGATGGAATTCTAGCGACGAGCAGGATTACCGGCGAAGCGCGCGAAAGGCTGCGCGCGCTGCTCGATAACATCGTTACTGGCGTCGGTGCCGTCGCGGCGCGCGACAAGGCCGTCAGCCCGATCGACGGCCTCGTGCGCGCCGACGAGGCGCTGGCGCGCTATCCGCAGGAATTCGATCAACCCGGCTGGGCGCCTGTGCAGTCGCTTGACTAAAGCCGAGCGTTTCTCCGGTCGTCCCGGGGCTTGTCCCAGCGGCCCCCCCTGATGATGTCGTGGTATGAGCAACCATTGTCGAGCGACATGGACACTCTTCAGGCGTCTCTATATCGTCGGGTCAATGCAGACGGCGGAGCATTTCCCCGGCGCCGCAGCGCTGTAGAGAAGGAAAAGCCATGGACCAAAGAACAATCCTCATTGCCGTAGCCGTCGCCCTGGTGCTGGGCCTTATTTGGTATGGCACCCAGGCACCCCCGACGACTCCACCGGCCCCGCCTCCAGCGGCCACCACTCCCACGACGCCTCCAGCGCCGTAATCCACCGCGCGTTGGCTCGCAAATCTGCAGTGAACTTGGTGCTCTTGCGCCCGAAGGTCGCAATTTGCGTACGTGCTAAAAGCGGCCGGTGATGCCGACGACCGGGCCCTGCTGGATCACGTCGAACTCGTAGCGGCCGGTGCCCGTGCCCTCGTCGTAATCGACCGACAGCGCCTTGTAGCCGAGGTAGCCGTCGTAGCTGATCCCGGCATGCGTGCCGAGATAGGAACTGTAGGTGGCGAGCACGTGCCAGGTGAATTGGCTGCCGATGCCAAAGCCGCCGAGGTCGCCACGCAGGATGATCTCCTGGCCGGGATGCGGCTGGTGGCGGATGCGGGCACCGACGAACGGGTCGAACCAGTCGACCACGCCGGAGCGGGCGATGGCGCGCGAGCCGGACACGATGAGGCCGTCGACGTTCAGCGTGCCGGCGAGTGCCACGTCGACGTCGAGCTCCTGGCGCCAGTAGCGGACCCCGCCCAACAACTCAAGCGCGGTATCGGTCTCGCCAGGACCGTGGCCCAGCTTGTAGCGGCTGAGCTCGCCCGTGGCGCCCGCCTCGACGATCCAATAGCGGTAGTCGGAAGAGAGCGCGGCACCGAGCGTGCCGCTCACGTGGGGTGAGAAGGTTTTCGATCTCGCGAAGGAATCGGAGTTGCTGACGTCCGCGTAGATGATGTCGGAGAAGAGCGTTATGGCGCCGCGCTTCGCCTGCATGTAGCTCATCCAGGCGAAGTCGAGCGACTCCAACACCTGGACCGGATCCTCGCTGACGGCGAACTCGCGCCCCCTGATCACCGCATCGCCGTTGACCCAGGGCAGCCACCCGTAGGGCGTGAATTGAAAATGCCAGCCCGTCGGCCCTGGCGAGATCGTCGAATTGGGTTGATAGCCGTCGGCGCGCGCGGCGCACGAGAAAAGGATCAACGCGGCACTCGCCAAAGCAGGCACGCGCATTTGTCCCTCCCTCGGGGGTACGAGCAGCGCGCACAATGTCAGATTCGTTGATTCGCCGCAGCCGCGCCGATGCAGCGCCAGCGTAGCGCGGCCTTCAGCCGAAGACGTAATCGATGATGTAGGTGCGCGCCTCGGGGGGGAGACCCTCCGGCGGCTTGACGAACTGCGCCTTGTGGATGGCGTTGACCGCCGCGTCATCGAGCGCCTTGTTGCCGCTCGAGTGCAGCACGCGCACGTAGAGCAGATCGCCCTGCTGGGTGATCTGGAAGGTGACGAGCACACGCCCCCACAGCGCGAACGGGCCGGGGCGCGTCTTCATCAGCGCGGCGATGACGCTCTTGGAGAATTCGTCGGATTTGCCGCTGGCGCCGGTGCCGCGCACCTGCATGCCGCCGCCGGAATACATGGCCTGCTGCTGCCGTTGCGGACGGCGCGCTTTGCGGTCGTAGTGCTCCTTGACCTGCGCGTTGAGATCTTCGGCTGCCGCGTCGACGAGGGCCTCGAGGTCGGGCAGCGACGGCTGGCCGGCTTCCTTCTGCTCCTTTTCCGCCGGCTCCTCTTTCGGCTCTTCCTTGGCCTGCTCCTCGGTCGGCTGCTTCTGCTGCTCGACCTCGGGCTGCGGCAGCATCGCCTGCTGCTGCGGCTGCGGCGGGGCGGGGGTCGGCGCCTGTTGCGCACCCTCGCGCCACTTCTCGGTCTTGGCGTTCTTGTCCGGGTCGGGCACCAGCTCGACGCTGATCGACGTCGCGTCCTGGCCGCGCCGTTCCTGCCGCTGCTTCTCCAGCTCGTGCTCGAGAGCGGACAGCCCGCCAAGGCCCATCACCTGCGCGGCGATGACGGCGGCATAGAACAAGCTGACGGCGATGGCGCTGGCCCACAGCGTGCGCTCGTGCTGCTCGGCGGTGGCGCGGATGCGCTGGTCGGCGTTGAGCACGCCGAACAAGCTCGCCGCCTCCTGCGGAGGCTGCGGGCTCTTCTGAGGTCGGGTTCTCGGGCGCCGGCTCGGTCGCCGGTGCTACGGTCTCGTCCATCGAGATTGCGACTCAGCTCTCAAATGATCTGACAGTTTAACGCGTTGCGGGCCGTCCGCTTGCGTCCAATTGGCCACGCTGCGCATGCGAACGCCTGCCGCATTTTTCAGCGGCAAGGCCGGAATTGTGCGTGAGGCAAGGGCCCACGGGACCTAGCTGCCGCGTTTGCAGCGTTTAGGCAAAGAAAAAGGGCGCTAAGTCCGGGGGGAGGATTCAGCGCCCACGCATACGCCATACGAAACCCAGGGACGGGTGGAGGATGGCGTTATGCTCAGCATATTACTCTGCAGACGGATCGGTGCCTAGTGGAATAATTTGCATGGTGGTGAAGCCGCTTTGTTGCAAGGCGCAAGGATTTCGCGGGCTCGACGCACAAGAACAAAAAGAGTACAGTTGAGTCGAAATTGAGAACGCAGGGCGCTTGCCATATAGGTGAACGACATGACGAATAGGCCGGAATTAAAGGTCGTTGAGGGGGGTGCGATGGACAAGATGAAGGCGCTGGAGGCGGCGCTCTCCCAGATCGAGAAGATGCACGGCAAGGGCTCGGTCATGCGCCTTGGCGCCAACGACCAGAGCATGGACGTGGAGGCGATCTCCACGGGCTCCCTCGGCCTCGACATCGCGCTGGGCATCGGCGGCCTGCCGCGCGGGCGCGTCATCGAGATCTACGGCCCTGAATCGTCGGGCAAAACCACGCTGGCGCTGCAGGTGGTGGCCGAGGCCCAGAAGACGGGCGGCATCTGCGCCTTCGTCGATGCCGAGCACGCGCTCGACCCGGTCTATGCCAGGAAGCTCGGCGTCAAGGTCGAGGATCTGCTGATCTCGCAGCCCGACAGCGGCGAGCAGGCGCTGGAGATCGCCGACACGCTGGTCCGCTCAGGCGCCGTCGATGTGCTGGTCGTCGACTCCGTCGCCGCGCTGACCCCCAAGGCCGAGCTCGAAGGCGAAATGGGCGACATGCAACCTGGCATGCAGGCGCGCCTGATGAGCAAGGCGTTGCGCAAGCTGACGGCGTCGATCTCCAAGTCGCGGACCATGGTGATCTTCATCAATCAGATCCGCATGAAGATCGGCGTCATGTTCGGCAACCCGGAGACGACGACGGGCGGCAACGCGCTGAAGTTCTACGCCTCGGTGCGCCTCGACATCCGCCGCATCGGCCAGATCAAGGACCGCGAGGAGGTGGTCGGCAACCAAACGCGCGTCAAGGTCGTCAAGAACAAGGTGGCGCCGCCGTTCAAGCAGGTCGAGTTCGACATCATGTACGGCGAGGGCATCTCCAAGATGGGCGAGCTCGTCGATCTGGGCTCCAAGGTCGGCATCGTCGAGAAGTCGGGGGCCTGGTTCTCCTACGACGGCAACCGCATCGGACAGGGTCGCGAGAACGCCAAGGCATTCCTCAAGGAAAACCCGAAAGTGGCGGCGGCCATCGAGAAGGCGATCCGCGCGAACGCCGGGCTCATCGTCGACAAGCTGTTGATCGAGGAGCAGTCGGGCGAGGAGCCGGACGAGGACGGCGTGCTGCCCGACGAGGACGACGGCGGCAAGAAGCCCGCCCGCGCCAAACGCTAAGGGCTACTGGCAGAGAATTTGGCGGTGTCGGACCTCCACGGTCTGACACCGTTTTGTCTAATTGCTCGGTTAGCCGCCCCACTACCGTCATCCCGCTGAAGAGCGGGATCCACGCCAGTTTCAACAATCGCTTTTGGTGAAGTTTCGTAAGGCGCAGCGGCCGGCGGTGCTCGCCTACTTTCGACGTAGAATCGTGGAGACTTGCGTGGATCCCGGCCGTCCATGCAAGCATGGCTGCGCCATGACGCCGGGATGACGTTGTTGGGTCAGGCAGCCGATTTGCCGATCGCGGGCGGTAGAAAGCGCCGCAGGCGCTTGACACCGAGGCCCGCAATCCCCGACGGATAGGCCCGACAATCGCGGCGTCGGACCCTATGGCCGGACGCCGCCAGGCGCCCAATCCGAAAGCTGACCGATGGCCTCCGTCAACGACATCCGCCGCGCGTTTCTCGACTTCTTCAAGAAGAACGGCCACGAGGCGGTGCCGTCGTCCCCGCTCGTGCCGCGCAACGACCCCACCTTGATGTTCACCAACGCCGGCATGGTGCAGTTCAAGAACGTGTTCACCGGCCAGGAGACGCGCCCCTACGTGCGCGCGGCGTCTTCGCAGAAGTGCGTGCGCGCCGGCGGCAAGCACAACGACCTCGACAACGTCGGCTACACCGCGCGCCACCACACGTTCTTCGAGATGCTCGGCAACTTCTCGTTCGGCGACTACTTCAAGGAGCGCAAGCGATCCCGCTCGCCTGGGAGCTGCTGACCAAGGACTTCGGCCTCGACAAGAAGCGCCTCACCATCACCGTCTACCACGACGACGAGGAAGCTTATGCGATCTGGAAGAAGCTGACGGGCTTCGGCGACGACAAGATCATCCGCATCGCGACGTCCGACAACTTCTGGCAGATGGGCGACACGGGGCCGTGCGGTCCGTGCTCGGAGATCTTCTTCGACCACGGCGACAAGATCCCCGGCGGCCCTCCGGGGTCCGCCGACGCCGACGGCGACCGCTTCGTCGAGATCTGGAACCTCGTGTTCATGCAGTACGAGCAGCTCGCGCCCGGCGAGCGCATCGATCTGCCGAAGCACTCGGTCGACACCGGCATGGGGCTGGAGCGCCTCGCCGCCGTGCTGCAGGGCGTGCACGACAACTACGACATCGACCTCTTCAAGGCGCTGATCGCGGCCTCGGTGGCGGCGACCGGCGTGCCGGCGACGGGCGAGCACAAGGCTTCGCACCGCGTCATCGCCGATCACCTGCGCGCGACGAGCTTCCTCATCGCCGACGGCGTGCTGCCCTCCAACGAAGGGCGCGGCTACGTGCTCCGCCGCATCATGCGCCGCGCCATGCGCCACGCGCATCTGCTCGGCGCCGAGGAGCCGCTGATGTATCGCCTGGTGCCCTCGCTCGTGCACGAGATGGGCGACACCTACCACGAGCTGCAGCGCGCGCAGCCGCTGATCACCGAGACGCTGCATCTGGAAGAGACGCGCTTCAAGAAGACGCTGGAGAAGGGCCTCGGCCTGCTCGGCGAAGCGTCCGGCAAGCTCAAGAAGGGCGACGTGCTGCCCGGCGAGACCGCATTCAAGCTGTACGACACCTACGGCTTCCCGCTCGACCTCACCGAGGACGCGCTGCGCGCGCGCGGCGTTTCCGTCGATACCAAGGGCTTCAATGCCGCGATGGAGCGGCAGAAGGCGGAAGCGCGCAAAGCCTGGAAGGGATCGGGCGAGGCGGCGACGGAATCGGTCTGGTTCGAGGTCAAGGAGAAGACCGGCGCCACCGAGTTCCTCGGCTACGACACCGAGACGGCGGCGGGCGAGATCGTCACGCTGGTGAAGGACGGCAAGGAAGCCAAGTCGCTCAAGGCGGGCGACGAGGCGGCGATCGTCGTCAACCAGACGCCGTTTTACGGCGAGTCCGGCGGCCAGGTCGGGGACGAAGGCGTTATCCGCGGCGCCAAGGGGGCGCTGTTCCGCGTCACCGACACGCAGAAGAAGGCCGGCGCCCTGTTCGTGCATTTCGGCAAGGTCGAGAGCGGCAGCTTCAAGAACGGCGAGGTCGTCGATCTCGAGGTCGACCACGCCAGCCGTACAGCCATCCGCGCCAACCACTCGGCGACCCATCTGCTGCACGAGGCGTTGCGCCAAGTGCTCGGGCCGCACGTCGCACAGAAGGGATCGCTGGTCGAGGCGGGGCGCCTGCGCTTTGATTTCTCGCATACCAAGCCCATGTCGGCCGAGGAGATCGCCGCGGTCGAGGCGCGCGCCAACGCCATCGTGCTGCAGAACGCGCCCGTCGAGACGCGCCTGATGGCGATCGAGGACGCCATGCAGTCGGGCGCCATGGCGCTGTTCGGCGAGAAGTACGGCGACGAGGTTCGCGTCGTCTCCATGGGCGATGCTGGCCCTAACGCCAATAAGGCTTGGTCGGTGGAGCTGTGCGGCGGCACGCATACCAAGCGCACCGGCGACATCGGCCTCATCAAGGTCATTGCGGAGACGGCGAGCGCATCCGGCGTGCGCCGCATCGAGGCGCTCACCGCCGAGGCGGCGCGCGCCTACCTGAGCGATCAGGAAACGCGGCTGAAGGAAATTGCCGCGGCGCTGCACGTGCGCCCCGAGGATGTGGCGGAGCGCGTCAAGGCGCTGGTGGAAGAAAGAAAGCAGCTGGAGCGTCAGCTGGCCGACGCCAAGAAGCAGATCGCCATGGGCGGCGGCGGCAAGGACGCCGGCCCGGCCATCGTCGAAATCGGCGGCCGCAAGTTCCTCAAGCTGTCGGTCTCCGGCGTCGAGATGAAAGATCTGAAAGCCATGGCCGATGATGGCCGCGCCAAGATCGGCTCCGGCATCGTCGCCATCGCCAACAACTCGGCCGACGGCAAGCTCGGCATCGTCGTTGCGGTGACGACCGATCTCGCCGGGGAGGTGAGCGCGGTCGATCTCGTGCGGGCGGGCTCGGAAGCCGTGGGTGGCAAGGGCGGCGGCGGACGCCCCGACATGGCGCAGGCGGGCGGTCCCGACGGCTCGCGCGCCGATGCTGCACTGCAGGCGATCGAGGCACGGCTCAACGCCGCCTGAACTTTCCGCCGGGAGGGCGCTCATCACGCCTCATTGTCGGGATGATTCTGCTATTGGGAGGGTGTCACGCAGCACGGCTGCGTCGTACGCGATCGGCGGGAAGGCGATGACGGCGGAAGGAACCGATTTCACCATCTATCGCGAGGCGATGATTTTCCTCGCCACTGCCGCCGTGCTCGTGCCTATCGGCCATCGCTTCAAGCTCAGCCCCATCCTCGGTTTCCTCATTGCCGGCGCCGTGCTCGGCCCGCATGGCCTCGGCGCTTTGAAGGGCTACCTGCCGCCGCTGCAGTGGGTGACGGTTTCCGAGGAACGCGGGCTCGGCGCCATGGCCGAGCTCGGCGTCGTGTTCCTATTGTTCATCATCGGGCTCGAGCTGTCGTTCACGCGCCTGTTGACCATGCGCCGTCTGGTGTTCGGTCTCGGCACGATGCAAGTCGCCATCTCGGCGGTGATCATCGGGCTCATCGCGGCGCTGCTCGGCGCCGGCGCGGGTGCCGCGATGATCATCGGCTTTTCGCTGGCGCTGTCCTCGACCGCGGTGGTGGTCGAGGTGCTGTCGCGCCGGCACCGCTTCAATACCGGTACGGGGCGCATGTCGTTCGCCATCCTGCTGTTGCAGGACTTGGCCGTCGTACCGCTGCTGTTCCTCGTCACCATTCTCGGACCCGAGCGCGACGGTAGCCTCATCGGCGGCCTGCTGCAGGCCTTCGCGCAAGCGGTGCTCGTCATCGGGATCATCGCGCTGGTCGGCTCGACGCTGCTGCGGCCGCTGTTCCGCCTCGTCGCCTCCGCCGATTCCACCGAGCTGTTCGTCGCCGCCGCGCTGCTCGTCGCCGTCGGCAGCGGCCTCGTCACGGCAGCCGCTGGGCTGTCGATGGCGCTCGGCGCTTTCGTCGCCGGCCTGCTGCTGGCCGAGACCGAGTATCACCGCGCCATCGAGGCGACGATCGAGCCGTTCAAGGGGCTGCTGCTCGGTGTGTTCTTCTTCTCCGTCGGTATGAGCCTCAACGTGGCGACGCTCGCCGCGCATCCGGTCGCCATCATCGCCGGCATCATCGGGCTGATCGTCGTCAAGTCGGGCGTGCTGATCGGGCTCTTGCGCCTTTTCCGCGTGCCGTGGCCGGCGACCATCGAGACTTCGCTGCTGCTCGGGCCCGGCGGCGAGTTCGCCTTCATCGTCATCGGTCTCGCCATGGCCAAGAGCATCGTCGAGGCGGAGATGGGCGAGATCGTGCTCGCCATCACCTCGTTCTCCATGGCGCTGGTGCCGGCGGTCGACTATCTCGGCCGCAGGCTGGCGGGCAAGTTCGTATCGAAACAGGAGCCAAACCCCGTGCTCGCCGTGGTGCCGCCGCCGGAAAAGGTCGACGCCATCGTCATCGGCTGCGGCCGCGTCGGCACGCTCGTCTCCGAGATGCTCACCCGCCACGGCGTCAAGCACGTGATCGTCGAGAAGGATCCCGTGGCGGTCGCCCGCTGCCGTGACGAAGGGCTGCCGGTCTACTTCGGCGATGCCACGAATGCCTTGTTCCTGAAACGCTGCGGCATCGAGCAGGCCAAGGGCGTAGTGATCACCATCAACAAGCCGAAGACGGTGGGAGAGATCGTCAACGGCGTGCGCGAATTACGCGATGACATCATCATCGTCGCCCGCGCGCGCGACGCCGAGCACGCCCGCCAGCTCTACAAGCAGAAGGTTTCCGACGCAGTGCCGGAGACCATCGAAGCGAGCTTGCAGCTTTCCGAGGCGACGCTGGTCGGCCTTGGCGTGCCGACGGGCCCCGTCATCGCCTCGATCCACGAGAAGCGCGACGAGTTCCGCGAGCAACTGCAGGGCGCCGCCGGCCGGCCGACGCGCGGCTTGCGCGCCAGCCAGCTGAAGCGCACGACGTAGTTCAGCAGTGCGCTTGCTACGGGGCCGTCGCCGGCGTTTGCGTTGAAGGCGCGGGTGGCGCGCTCTGGGGCCCTATGTTGCCCCCGAAGAAGACGTAGCCGCACGTCGCTAAGAACGCCAAAACGATGATCACGCCCAATGGAGAGATGTACCCGCGGCGCGCGGGAACGATTTTTCTCTCCACCAGAACTTCGTCAGGGCCGACTTCGATGTCGTCGTTTGTTAGCTCAGCCATTTGCTGCTCTCCGAAGTAACTCCGGAGTGGAACATCCGCGGCGCGGTGTTTGTTCCGCCGGTCGCTAGGGCGCCACGGGGTTAGCTGCCACGGCTGCGCCGATGCGGTCGATGCGGTTGGTCCAGATGCCGCCGGTGAAGCTCTTCGGCAGCTCGGATAGCTGTCCCACGTCATCGACGCCGACGGTGCCGATAGGTGCCGTCGTAGGGCCCGAGCACGAACACGTGCACGCCGGCAGCGTTCATGCGCTGCATGAATATGTCCGGCCAACCCCACAGCCACGGCGCGAAGTTGAGCGGCACCAGCATCATCCCCGCGCGGCAGCCGTCCGGCACGTAGCCGGACCAGCCGACGAGGGAGTAGCGGATGAGACAGCTCTTCAGGGATTTGTTCGAGCCGATCGGAATGGACGGCAGCTTGGCGTGGAGCGCATCGAGGGGCTTGTTGCCGCCGTAGACCATCAGCCGCGCGCGCAATTCCGGCGTGAGCTTTTCAAGTTGCGCCGCAAGCTTGTCGCCCTCGCTCGCATCGTTGCTTTTGACATTGATGAGGAAGCGCTTGTCGGGGAAGGCCGTGAGCACCTCATCGAGCGTCGGCATTAGCCCCACGCCCTTGCCGCGCAACGGATAAGTCTTGCCGCCGTCGGCGGTGTAGCCGTAGCCGACGTCGAGCGCCTTGAGGTCGGCCATCGCATGATCGCGGGTGACGCCCTTGCCCTCGGTGCGGCAGTCGAGCGTCCAATCGTGGAACACCGCGAAGTTGCCGTCGGTGGTCGGATGGACGTCGAACTCGACGACGTCGGCGCCGGCGCGCGAAGGCAGCCTCCATCGACGGAAGCGTGTTCTCGATGAGCTCGTGCTCGGGCGCATTGATGCGCGTCGCCGTGCACGTGTCGCCGTCGAGACCCTCGCGCGTGAAGGTCTGGGCGAGGCCGCGGTGCGCGAGCAGCACCGGTGTGCCGGAATGCGGGCTGGAGAACAGCGAGGTGTTGTTGAGCCAGATGAAGGCGGCGAAGAGGACGACGACGATGGCGAGGTAACGCAGGAATTTCATCATTAGGCTGAGATACTCGAGCGGCTTCGTTGCGGGGCGCACCTGAGGTGGGCAAAAGGGCAGACCCAAGGCGGCCGTGCGCTCGGCGCGTTTACCTTGCTGGCGCGCTTAGGCGGCTGCACGCCACTTCCGATTGCCGCTTTCCCTGTGCGTGGTATTGGAACGGGGCGGCATAGGTTCAGCCACGGGGAATCCTCGCATGCGACCGACCCATCGTTCGAAGTTTGCTTCGCGCCTTGCCGCCACCGCCGCGCTCGCGGCCGGCCTCGCTATCGGGTTGCCGGCGCGTGCCGCCCACATCGAAGTCGGCTTCCTCACCTGCAAGGTCGCCGGCGGCATCGGCTTCGTGTTCGGCTCCAGCAAGGATCTCGAGTGCAATTTCAAGGGCCCGCACGGCACCGAGCAGTACCACGGCTCCATCGACCGCTTCGGCATCGACCTCGGCTTCACCGACGGCAGCAAGATCGTGTGGACCGTGTTGGCACCTTCGAAGGACGTTCCCTCGGGCGCGCTCGCCGGCAACTACGCCGGCGTTTCGGCCGAGGCGACAGCCGGGCTCGGCGTCGGCGCCAACGCGCTGCTCGGCGGCTCGGGTAAGTCGATCGCGCTGCAGCCCTTGAGCGTGCAGGGCCAGGAAGGCCTCAATGTCGCCGTGGGCATCGCCGAGCTGCGCCTGCGCCCCGGCCCCTGAGGTCGCCACGCTATTCACCTGTCATCCCGGCACTTGTTGCCGGATCCAGCATGCGGCTTGTGCGGAGTTCGCGGATGGATTGATCCCGGGGACAAGCCCCGGAATGACATCTAAGCCGCCTTGGTCATCTCGGCCTTGAGGTTCTGGTCGACCTTGTCGAGGAAGCCGGTGGTCGACAGCCACTTCTGCCGGTCGCCAACCAGTAGCGCCAGATCCTTGGTCATGAAGCCGGTTTCCACCGTGCGGACGCACACCCGCTCGATCGCAGAGGCGAACTGCGCGAGCGCCTCATTGCCGTCGAGCTTGGCCCGGTGCGCTAGTGCGCGCGACCAGGCGAAAATCGAGGCGATGGCGTTGGTGGAGGTTTCCTTGCCCTTCTGGTGCTCGCGGTAGTGGCGCGTGACGGTGCCGTGCGCAGCTTCCGCCTCGACCGTCTTGCCGTCGGGCGTCATCAGCACCGAGGTCATCAGGCCGAGCGAGCCGAAGCCTTGCGCGACGGTGTCGGACTGCACGTCGCCGTCGTAGTTCTTGCAGGCCCACACGTAGCCGCCCGACCACTTGAGCGCCGAAGCGACCATGTCGTCGATGAGGCGATGCTCATAGGTCAACTTGCGCTTCTTGAACTCGTCGGCGAATTCGGCGTCGAACACCTCCTGGAACAGATCCTTGAAGCGACCGTCGTAGGCCTTGAGGATGGTGTTCTTGGTCGACAGGTAGGCCGGATAGTTGCGGTTCAGCGCGTAGTTGAAGGTGGCGCGTGCGAACTCGCGGATGCTGTCATCGAGATTATACATGGCAAGCGCGACACCGGAGCCCGGGTAGTCGAAGACCTCATGCTCGATCTTCTTGCCGTCTTCGCCAACGAAAGTGAGTGTGAGCGTCCCCTTGCCCGGGAATCCTGAAGTCGGTGGCGCGATATTGGTCGCCGTAAGCGTGACGGCCGATGACGATGGGCTGCGTCCAGCCGGGGACGAGGCGCGGCACGTTGCGGCAGATGATGGGCTCGCGGAAGATGACGCCGCCGAGGATGTTGCGGATCGTCCCGTTGGGGCTCTTCCACATCTCCTTCAGATTGAACTCTTTGACGCGCGCTTCGTCCGGCGTGATGGTCGCGCACTTGACGCCGACGCCGTGCTTCTTGATGGCGTTGGCCGCGTCGATGGTGACCTGGTCGTTCGTCGCGTCGCGGTTCTCGATGGACAGATCGTAGTATTCGAGCGGCACGTCGAGATAGGGATGAATGAGCTTGTCCTTGATCAGCTTCCAGATGATGCGGGTCATCTCGTCGCCGTCGAGCTCGACGACGGTTCCGGTCACCTTGATCTTTTGCATGTGATTGCCTTGAAGTGGGTGGGATCCTAGGGCGCAGCTTAGCTACGATGCTGCGCCGCAA
>CAWHOZ010000003.1:0-54696 GCA_963831175.1 uncultured Alphaproteobacteria bacterium
AGCGTCCTTCGCAAGGCCTCGGGTAGGCTTCGGCGCGTCGCGCTTTGCTGCGGCGCGCCTTTTCTTTTGGTGCGAGAGCGGCGGCGCGGCGCCGTCGCGATTGCGCTTTGCCACGGCGGTGCGCTACATGCGCGGCAGGGGCGGTTAGCTCAGTGGTAGAGCGCCTCGTTTACACCGAGGATGTCGGGAGTTCGACCCTCTCACCGCCCACCATTTTTCTACTGACACAAGCTGCGAGAAGCTTCGCTACAGCGGCGTGCTGCTCTGCTGAGGGCCGGCGCTCGCGCCATGCGCAGCATTGCTCCGCCATGACGGGCCCCTCCATGCGAAGCATGGCTCCGCCATGACGGCCTAGGTCTGCCGGGCCGAAGCGGATCATGCGCCTCAGCCGCTCTAGGAGGTGGGGGCGAGCGCGCTCATGGCGAGGCGGACGAGATCGGCCTGGCGGCTGGTCCCGGTCTTGTCGAACAGGCGCGCAAGGTGCGTCTTGGCGGTCGGCAGCGATATGCCGAGAGCGTCGGCCGCTTCCGCAAGGCGTCATCCCCTGCACCAGGAGCTGCATCACGCGGGATTCGGCCGGCGTGATGGCATAGCGGCGCACGAACAGCTCGGCGGGAAAGGGCGCGGTGTCGCCCAGCTCGCGGATGAAGACAGCGACGCGCGCCGCGGAGCCGGCGGCAAGCTCGCGGCGCAGGCCGCTGTCGAGGGGCAGCACCCAGGCCGCGAGATCGGCCCGCTCTTGCCCTTCAGCGATACGACGATCCCGGAACGCGGGATGTCGATGGTCGTCCCCCCGCCGGCATCGCCGATGGCCTGCGAGCCAGCTCGACGGCCGCGCCCATGTCGCTCGCTGCGATCTGGCGATCGGTACGCCGCACCGCGCTGCCTTGGTCGAGGTGGGCATTGGCCGCCTGGTTGGCGTGAATGATGGTCCCGGTGGCGTCCGTGAGGATGATCGCCACTGCCAGGCGGTCGAGCGCCGCAGCCAGCATGTCGCGCTGCAAGGCGCGGGTATCCAACAGGTCGGCGATCATCACCGCGCGACTGAGATGCGGGGCGAGCACACGCAGCACCGACAGCTCGTCGTCGTCGAACAGCGGCTGTGAGATTTTGCGGTGGACCGACGCGTTGCTGAAATGGCTCACCGAGCGGGTGAGCAGCACCATGGCGCTGTCGCCGTGCTCGTGCGGCTCGTGCGTCTGCTTGTACCAGCGGCTGTGCTTGAGCTCCTCGCCGACGTAGCGAAACGCCGAGATGGGTTCTCCCACGCCAACATGCCAGGCCGCCGGGACGAACGGGTTCGTGGCATTGTGCTCATGCATCGCCTTCTCGAACTCGACGGGCACGTTCCAATTGACCTTCAGCGAGAATTTCGGGCGGCTGAACGAGTGCACCGCAATCGCCGCGTGGGTGCCCCCGATTACTGCCGCCAGGTGCTCGAGAACGAGCGGCCATTTGGCCGGCTCGATGGCGGCGTCGTAGATTTCGCCGACGAGGTCGAGGAGGGCTTCGTCGGTCGGCGGAGGTTGAAGGCCATGGGACCTCATGCGGTGGGGGCGAGCGCGCTCATGGCGAGGCGGACGAGATCGGCCTGGCGGCTGGTCCCGGTCTTGTCGAACAGGCGCGCAAGGTGCGTCTTGGCGGTCGGCAGCGAGATGCCGAGCGCTTCGGCCGTTTCCGCAATGGTCATGCCCTGCACGATGAGCATCATCACGCGGGACTCGGCGGGCGTGATGGCGTAGCGGCGCACGAACAGCTCGGCCGGGAACGGCGAGGTGTCGCCCAGCTCGCGGATGAAGACGGCGACGCGCGCGGCAAAGCCGGCGGCAAGCTCGCGACGCAGGCCGCTGTCGAGCGGCAGAACCCAGGCCGCCAGATCGCGCCCGGCCTCGCCCTTGAGCGGAACGACGATGCCGGAGCGCGGGATGTCGATGGTGGTGCCGCTCGCGGCGTCGGCGATCGCCTGCGAGAGCTCGCGCGCCGCATTGGAATCGCGGGCCGCGAGCTGGTCGCCGACCCGGCGCACGATGCTCCCGTCGTCGAACATCCTGTCGGCGGCCTCGTTCGTGTGCGCGATGCGGCCTTCGGCGTCGGTCAGGACGATGCCCACGGCCAGGCGATCGAGGGCTGCGGACAGCATGTCGCGCTCGAGCGCGCGGGCGTCCAGGAGGTCGGCGATCATCACCGCGCGGCGGATATGCGGGCTGAGAAGCCGCAGCACCGCCAGTTCCTCTTGCCCGAAAAGGGGGCCGGTCACAGTGGCGCTGAATAGACAGTGCGCCGAACTGGCGTACCGATTTTTCGAGCACGATCAGCGCGGAATCGCCCACGCCGAACGGCACCGCTGCCCTCTGGTAGAAACGGGTGTTCTTGAAGGCCTCCTCGCCAAGAAATCCGAACGACGTATGTGGCTCGCCGGTCTCCACGTGCCAGATGGCGGGCACCAAGGGATTGATGGCAAAGTTTGCCCTCATCGCCTCCTCGAGCGAGGGGTCGACGTTCCACGAGGCGCTCAAAGACACCTTGGTGGGAAACCGTATCGTGCAGGGCGATGGCCGTTTGCATGCCGCCGACCAGACCGTCCCAGCCTCTCGCAGGCCACCGGCCATTTGCTCGGCTCGATGGCGGCGTCGTAGATGTCGCCGACGAGATCGAGGAGGGCACCCGTGGATCTCAAATCATCACTACCCAGGATGTCCTCCCCGGAAAATAGATTGGGAACGCAATATATCCCGCATAATCAATCACACGTCTGATCACATCATTCGTTTAGATGATGGCGGCATGTCGTCGGCTGCACCGGTTGCGCGGGCGCAACACATCTCCCGCGAAGTTTGGTAAAGCGCTATTTCATCATCCAGATGCATGACGCGCGATTAGCGGGTTTTGAGTTTGGCTGAGTTCCCTGAGGGCGTATGTTCAGGGAGTGCCGTGATGTTGCGTACAAGTTTGAAAATTCTCACTCTGTTCGCTGACGCGCTTTGCTGGTGCCCTTATTGTTAATTGCGGTGGCAGCTCGTTGCTGGTGTTCTCGCCGTCGGCGCCGACGTTCCCGAATGCTGCCAGGGACGCGAACATACGGCGTTGGGCCCCACGGGTCTCGCTGGTACGAGGCACGTTTGTCATTGCGACAAACGACGAATTGCGAAGATCGACTGCGCCGACTCCAGTCTTCGCCGACCGCCGTGAGCATCGGGACCGGCACGACGTTCCAGATGTCCGGCGGCGCCGCGACATTCAACGGCGCGTCGACGACCTTCCAGAACACGGCGACGTTTAACGGCGGGATAACCGTCACCAGCGGCACCATCAGCATGGGCGGCAACGTCGTCCAGAACGTCGCCGACCCCCGGGCTGGCGTGGTGGGCGAGACGGATGCGGCCAACAGGCGCTACGTCGATCAGCAGAATGCGACGCAGCAGACACAGATCAACCAGAACACGAGCGACATCACCGCCATCCAGGGCGTGAATGCCACGCAGCAGACGCAGATCAGCTCCAACACCATGCGCATAACCAGCGTGGAAGCCGTAAATGCAAGTCAACAGACGGAGATCGTGGATTTGCAGACGGCCGTCGGAGCGCTGAATGACACCACCGATAACCTGCAATCGCAGATCAATAACCTCGACCGTCGCGACGACGAGCTTGCAGAGGGCATCGCCATCGCTCTCGCCCTCGATCAGCCGTTCTTCCACGCGGGGCAGACGTTCGCGCTCAATATCGGCTGGGGCGGCTACGACGGCGCGAATGCCGTCGGCGTAACGGCAGCCGGGATCGTCGACCGCGGATCGCTTGGGCCGACCAGCACGACGACGCTCCACGGCGGCGTCGGCGCGGGCACGGGTCAGGGGCAGGTTGCGGGTAAAGCGGGCCTCTCCTTCGGCTGGTAATCTCGCGCGGTGCGGCGGCCGCGCGATCGAACGGCAGGGGCCTTTCGGGGCCTCTGCCGTTTTCGTTTTCGGGCTCGCGCGGCACAAGCTGATGCGCAGGCGTCGATGCTAGTTGATCTAGTTCGGCGTGCGTGACCCTGCTATCGCCCACTTCACGGCAGCTGGGCGCTTTCGCGCCCAATATCCGGTCGAGCTCAGCTAAGAAAATTCGGGCACGGGACCTTGATGGCGACAGCATGTACCAGGCGTCGTGCCGGCGTTGCCAGCGCACCCTCAAGGCGCTCGACGCCATTCTCGACAAGGCGGCGGCCAACGCCGCCGAGCGCAAGATCGACCCCGAGGGTGCTGACGACGGCGCGGCTCGCCCCCGACATGTTCACTTGGCGCGCCAGGTCCAGATCGCCACCGACCACGCCAAGGGCTGCCCGGCCCGTCTCGCCGGCGTGCCGGTGCCGAAGCTTCGCCGACACCGAGAAGACGTTCGCCGGAATTGAAGGCGCGCATCGCCAAGACGCTCGACTTCATCGGCGGCCTCAAGCCGGAGCAGATCGACGGCTCGGAGGGGCGCGACATCTCCCTCAAGGCCGGCGCCGCGCGAGCTGAACTTCAAGGGGCAGGACTACCTCGTGTTCTTCGCCCTGCCGAACTTCTATTTCCACGTCGACGACCGCCTACGACATCCTGCGCCACAACGGCGTGCCGATCGGCAAGCTCGATTTCATGGGCGCCGCTTGATCGCGCGCGCACGAACCGCACCGCGACAGTCGCCAAAACGCCACAAATCCGGAGCCGGCTCGTGAGGGCTCTGGTGTCGAGGTGCGTCATGGTCTCAGCCGTTAGACTAACGTCGAGTTGGCCGCTTCCCCTCAAATTGCTGAGTGCTGTCCTCGGCACATTGGCGTGCTTCCTCATCCAGCTTCCGCTGGAGACGCGCAGCTTCGGCGATCCCTTCGCCGTCTTCCTCGGGTGCGCGTTCCTCGTCGCCTTGCTGTTCGGACGCATCCCGGGCGGGCTGGCAGTACTAATATCTTCCGTCCTCTCCAGCCTGTTTTTCGAACCCCTCGGCCTGCCGCACCTGATGCGCGCGATGGATCTCGTGCAGATCGAGCTCTTCGCGGTCCTGGCCGCCGGCGCCGTCGTGCTGGCCGACCAAATCCGCCGGACGCTGCTCGCCGTCTCCGAAGAGAACGAAGCTCTGGTGGCGGAAGACACGCGCAAGACCGTGCGCTTGCAGGAGGTGTCGCACCGCGTCGCCAATAGCTTCTCGTCGCTGGATGCGCTCATTCGCCAGCGCGCCAAGGGGGCCGACGACCCGCGCACCACATGCGCCTTCCAACAGGCGAGCGAGCTCATCCATGTCGTCGCTCGGCTCAGCCAAAGGCTGAACATGGCGGACCCGGCTGGCCGAGTGAATAGCAGGGCTTTCCTCAACGACCTCTGTGCGGACCTCAAGGCCTGTGCCCCGCCGTCGATCACGTTTGCCTGCCACGTGGAGGATTATGAATTGCCGGTCAGCATCGTGGTTCCGCTCGGGCTCGTCGTGAACGAGCTGGTCACCAACGCGCTGAAGTATGCATTTGCCGACCGCGAGGGTGGCGTCATCGGCGTGGCGCTGGCGCAAGACCTCGACAACCTCGTTCTGCGTGTGGAGGACAACGGCGTCGGCATGTCAGGGGAGGTGCAGGGCGGGGGCAGGGGTATGCCGATCCTCGAAGGGCTGGCGAAGTCCCTGCAAGGCAAGCTCGTGATCGACTCCGGCCCTGCGGGAACCCGGGCCTATCTCACGTTTCCCGCGCCCGATTTGCGCCCGCGCCCTGCCGTCGGCGCCCACAGCCACCTGCATTGATCGGTGGCCAGCCGCGGGGCTGGGGGCGGCCATCCTTGACTTCGCCGGAGGAGGCCACGTAGATCATCGCTTCGTGGCCAGCGCGTCCCCCGGGGCGCGCGTTTTTGACTGCGGGAGTAGCTCAGTTGGTTAGAGCGCCGGCCTGTCACGCCGGAGGCCGCGGGTTCAAGTCCCGTCTCTCGCGCCACCACTTCCATTCCAAACCCGCCACCCTTCACGGTTTTGCCACTGGCACGTCGTAGCGCCAGTAGGCACCAGCCTCGACGGACAACTTCTTGAATTCCACCGTGCGGGCCTCAGGCGGGCGCTGCGCTTCCTTCATCAACCGCCGCAGGTCGTCGATGACCGCCGGACTATTGGCATAGAGATCGTGATTGAGACTGAAGATGTCGGTGTTTACGGCCGTGATGTCGATGAGGTCTGTCCCCGGAACGATCTTCTTCGGGCCGCCCGGGGGAATGTAGCCTAGTTGGGGACGCTCCTTAATGCCAACTCGAACTCCACAATGCCCAGTCGCTCGATGCGGCATAGACCGTACTCGTCGCGCCGCGCTCCTGCAGGCGGCGATATGTGCGCTGAAACAGGTCTGGATCGAGATCGGGCGAGGCCAGCACCACCTCCCCGAGATTGAGCTAGGTCATCGCCTCAGGGTTCATCAACTGAAAAGCTTCGTTCAGGGCCACATTGCCCATGCTGTGGGCAATGATGTGGATGCGCTTGGCCTTTGTCTCAGCAACCACCGTTTCGATGAACTGGCGCAGAGGGTCGGCCGAATGCTCGGCGCTGTCACGATCACCAATGTAAGACAGGAGAGCTTCTCGCGTGACGGCCAGCTGAACATGAACACCGGCCCATCAAAGCCGAGGTCGTAGGCGAGCTGCCCCGCCCGACGAACGGCATTGTCAAAGGAGACGTTGTAGCCATGCACGAACAACAGCGCCTGCCCCAGGTAGGTCCTGGCCCCCAATAAACGGGTCGCGTGCGATTCGCGCTAACGCGTCTGTCTCCGTCAAATTTGCGGGCTGGATGGCGAGCTGCCGCGCGTCGCTTATATGCGCCTCGACACCCTGTCTTTTCCGGTCGGCGCCACTGTCCTTAGATGGCGGAGCTGCCGGCGGCGGTACAACTACCTTGACGACACCCAGGGTCAACTCATCGAGATTGCGCTCATTACCGAAGGCAATACGTTTTTGGCTTGTGTCGCGTTTGCGGTTGGTGCCGAAGAAAACCGGGAACTGCTTGAAGATCGACTGACTTGGCGGCATTCGCATTGGCAAACAGCGCCTCGGCATCGGCCGTGCGTCCCTGCAGCCCATAAAGCTCAGCAAGCTGGATCGTGGCGCGGATGAACTCAGGATGCTCGGCGCCAAGAGCCTTCCGGCCAATTTCAAGCGCACGGGTCAGCAGCGGCTCCGCCTCGTCGAGCCGGCCCTCTGATTTGAGGAAAGTACCCAGATTGCCGGCGACTACCGCCGTGCTCGGATGTTCGGGGCCCAGAGCCTTTTCGTGGATGGCAAGAGAGCGCCTGATAGAGCGGCTCGGCTTCGGCGTATCGGCCCTCGGCATTGTACAGCAGGGCGAGATTGTTGAGCTTGGTGGCGACATCGCGATGGTCGGGCCCCAGGGTCTTCTCAGAGATTGCGAGGGCGCGCTTGATGAGTGGCGCGGCCTCGGCGTAGCGGCCCTGGGCCTGGTACAGCGCGGCCAAGTTGTTGAGCGCCGTGGCGACATCGGGGTGGTTGGGGCCGAGGACCTTTTCGCGGATGCCGAGGGAGCGCTTATAAAGCGGCTCGACCTCGGCGTAGCGGCCCTGGGCGTGGTACAGCGCAGCCAAGTTGTTGAGCTGTGGCGACATCGGGGTGGTCGGGGCCCAGCGCTTTCTCAGAGATGGCGAGTGAGCGCCTATAGAGCGGCTCGGCGTCGCCATAGCGGCCCTGCGCGTGGTAGATCAGGGCCAGATTGTTGAGCGACGTGGCGACCGGGGGCTGGTCGGGGCCCAGGACTTTTTCGCGGATGCATGAGTGCGCGCTTGCGAGCGGTTCGGCCTCTGCGTAGCGGCCCTGAGCTTCGTATAGCGAGGCCAGGTTGTTGAGCGATGCGGCGACATGGGGTGGTCGGGGCCCAACGCCTCCTCATAGATGCCGAGGGCGCGTTTGTGCAGCGGCTCGGCGGCGGCGTACCGACCCTGGGCGTCGTGCAGCGCGGCGAGGTTGTTGAGGGACAGTGCGATATCGATGTGGTCGGACCCAACGCCTTCTCGCGGATGCTGAGGGCGCGCATGTGGAGCGGCTCGGCGTCGGCGTAGCGACCCTGGAGGTGGTAAACTAGGGCCAGGCGATCGAGCGACTGTGCGACATCGCGATGGGCGGGACCCAGGGCCTTCTCACGGATGCCAAGGGCGCGCTTGTGGAGCTGCTCGGCGTCGGCGTAGTGGCCCTGGACTCCGTACAGCTCCGCCAGGTTGTTGAGCGACGTGGCGACACCGGGGTGGTCAGGGCCAAGCGCCTGCTCAGAGATGGCGAGTGAGCGCTTGACGAGCGGTTCGGCCTCGGCGTAGCGACCCTGGTGGTGGTACAGCACGGCCAGGCTGTTGAGCAACGTGGCAACACCGGGGTGGTCAGGGCCAAGCGCCTTCTCAGAGATTGCGAGTGAGCGCTTGACGAGCGGTTCGGCCTCGGCGTAGCGGCCTTGGCCCTCGTACAGCACGACCGAGATTGTTGAGCGATACGGCGACATCGGGATGCTCAGGGCCTAGCGCCTTCTCACGGATGCCAAGGGCGCGCTTGTGGAGCGGCTCGGCGTCGGCGTAGCGACCCTGGACTTGGTACAGCTCAGCTAGGTTGTTGAGAGACTGTGAGAGGTGGGCATGAGGAGCCCGCGCCTGCTCATAGATGCTGATTGCGCGCTTGAAAAGCGGCTCGGCCTCGGCGAAGCGGCTCAAACCCCGGTACAGCTCAGCTAGGTCGTTGGACGAAGTGCCGACATCGAGATGGTCCGGCCCCAGCGTCTTCTCCCGGATCGCAAGTACACGTCGGGCGATAGGGATCGCTTCAGCGTATTTGCCTTCACCGTAGAGTTTGTGCACCTGCGTATTGAGGGTGCGCGCTTCGTCGCGATGCTGCGCCATGCCAGGCGTAGCAAGTACGATCATCGCCGCCATGAGCGACGCGAGACGCACCACGGCCGTGCCCTCCCGCAACAATGCAGAAAGTGTGCGCTGGCTGCCGGGCGGTGGCAAGGCGGGACTTCGATTCACAATCACGGCGGTCGTTGATGTGGCGATGTCCATGGCCGGTTTTGGCCCCTAGATGACATTGCGCGGCGCTAGAGAAATGCTTCGCCTCGGTGACACTTTTTGCTCGCTTAGCGCAGGTTGGCGCGCGCGAAAAGTGTCATGGCTCACTGAACTCATAGGGTGTTTTCTGGCCTGTCACGCCGGAGGCCGCGGGTTCAAGTCCCGTCTCTAGCGCGACGATTTCACTGACTTAGGATTTTGCTGAACGGCTGCCTGACACTTTTGGTCCGGCGCCATGGCACTTGCAGCCGGTTTTTGTGCGGTGGAGCTTGCGCGCGAGCACGTCGCCGGGACACCTGCAGTTCAGAATTCATTTAGCGATCACGCAAACCGGAGCGTGCCGGCCAATATTCCCGGCACGCTCACTTCCTATTAGCGCGTGGCTTCGATGGCTTCCGGATCCAGAACCGGCATCAATTCGCTCGCATCCTTGGTCAGCCGCACACTGCCGTCGAATTCGGCACCTTCGGCAATCGCCAGCTTCTGATGCGTGATGTCGCCCTGAACCTCGGCTGACGCCTGCAATTTGACGCTCACGGCGCGGATGGAGCCACGCACGCCGCCGCGGACTTCTATGGTCTCGGCGGACACCATGCCGACCACGGAGCCTTCTTCGGTGATGACGACGTGCTTGCCGTGCACGTTGCCGCGCACGTCGCCATCCACCTGCAGCTTATTTTTGGAAATGATGGTGATCCGATCGCCGAGGATGGTGAGATCGGTGCCGATGACCGACGTCCCGTTTGTAGGGTCGGCGGCCGGCTCGAAGGGGGATGACGCGGCCCGGGTCGGGCCGCCATTCACGCGGTTCGGCCCCGGCTTGGGAACTGGGTTGAAATCGGTCTTGGGATCTACCTTGGGATCTGAATTGAACATGAGACGCTCCCTTACATACCAAAACTTATCCACAGGTCTTTTTAGGCGCTGCCACAAGGTGATTGCCACGCGTAGCGCGCCGAAAATCTGCAGTTTACTGATGATCGTTGCCTGCTAAGCCACAAAGCCGCTTTGCGTGATAATCGCAAAGGAACGTTTGTTGAACGCGAGCAAAACTGAACTATCGCGCGCAATTTTGAGTGTTGCCGAAGAAAAACTCTCCAGCGGCTGACTGCCTCGTCGAACGGCGAGCATCGGCAGATGATGCCTACGTGGCAGATGAGCCACCACTCCGTCTCTCGGCAGATATACAGTGTACTGGCCGATGTCGGTTGCCTAGAGAGTTCCAGCCATGCAGTCAGGAGTTCAGTCCGCAGGAGGACGTTCCTCGCCGGCGCTGCGCTATCGCGACATGGAAGCCGCCATCGACTGGCTCTCTCACGCGTTTGGCTTTGAACTTCAGGCTGTCCGCCGCGATGCACATGAGCGCGTGTGTTACGCGGAGTTGTCTTTCGGAGAGACGATCATCATGCTCGGCGCCGTTTCCGGCTTCGAGATCGACAAACTTATGCGGCAGCCGGACGAGATCGGCGGCGCAGAAACGCAAAGCTGCTATTATTTGGTCAGGGATGTTGATGCGCATTATGCGCGCGCCTGTGCCGAAGGCGCCGAGATTGTCCTCGCCCTCAAGACCCAGGTCGATGGACAGAGAGGGGTATACCTGTCGCGACCCGGAAGGGTCATTTGTGGACGTTTGGGACGTATGACCCCTGGCACGGGCGGCCCGTCAACGCCCTTGCCGCGGTTGAGGTCAATACTTTGAGACCGTGGACATTCGGGCCGGCTGGCCACGGCAGTTTGCCTGTGCGGCGTCTTTTGGCGGTGGGGCTCCTGATCCCGGCGGCCATCCTTGGATTTGGCGTCGGCTGGTTGGCAGCGGTTCCGTGGACGATCCCGCGCGAACCCCTCGCTGCTCGCGCCGCTTTGCTAGGCTCAGAACTTGCGCGCTCAGCAGCCAGGCCACACACGCAGACCGCACTGGTCGAAGCGCGCCGTCTGCTCTCCTTCGAGTTCAATGCACGGCAAGCCGCCGAACGTGCATCGCTGGCGGCCCGCGCAGATATCGCCAGAGAGCGGAGGCTGAGGATCTCAGCGCAACAGGCTGCGCATGGGCTCGCCGAACAATTGTCAAGCGAGCAACAGGCCCAGGCGCTTGCGCAAAGCAGTGTGAGCGCTATGCGGCGAAGACTTGCCGCGAGAGCGATCCTTGCCAGACAAAACTGAGATCGCTCTCGCAGCGATGCGCGCGGCGAAGGAGCAGGCCGAACGAACGGCCGACCGAAGCGCAAAGACATCTTTCGGAGTCGGCGGCCGCACAGGCGGTCGCCGAACAAGCCATGAAGGGGGAGCGCCAGCGGCTCAGTTTCATCAGCGATAACGCGAGAAGAGATGCCGAGCAGGCGGTCGCCGAACTTCGTCAGCAGGCCCTCAAGGAACAAGCGGCACGCGTGGCGGCTGAAGCGGAAACCAAGATCGCCCAGGAAGAGCTGGCGCGGGAGCGAAAATCGAAACAGGAAGCTTGGAATGTCGTCGCGCAGCTAAAAAAGCGGCTGGCAATGGCACAGGGCAATCGCGTTAAAGCGAAAGCCACGGCGGCGAAAGCCCCGGCGGCGAAAGCCCCGGCGACGAAATCTGTCGCCGCCCCGACCAAGGTTGTTAAAGAACAAACCGCTTCGACCTCTGGGGAATGGGATATTTCTGCCGGACCGCCGTTCCAGCCCTAAAGCAGGGTTTGATCCCTGCGCGGCCAGCTTTCGCCGGCCAAGGGTCTGTACGCCCGCTCGCTGCTCAGGGGGCATGGCTGACAAATCTGTGCCGCCGCCAGCGGTCGAACCGGACATTACTTCAAGGGGTGGACAACCCGTCCATACTTCTCGCCGTCCCGGTAAGCAGTAGTGAACGGTGACGGCGCAGCAGCGCGTGCGCAAGTGTTGCGCGGGACGGGCGGCTGCGTTAACGCTGATATTGCGCCGCAGCACGATGCGGTGTCGATCCGCAGGCCGCGCAAGCACGCCCCAGGCACGCACACATGGACCAGCTCTTCTACGACTATCTGCCGATCGCCATCTTTATCGGTGTAGCGCTGTTCATCGCGCTGGCCCTGATGGCGGTGCCGTTCATGATCGCCGTGAACAATCCCGACCCCGAGAAGGTCTCCGCCTACGAGTGCGGCTTCAATGCGTTCGACGATGCGCGCATGAAGTTCGACGTGCGCTTCTACCTCGTCGCCATACTTTTCATCATCTTCGACCTCGAGGTCGCCTTCCTGTTCCCGTGGGCGGTGGCCTTCGGCGACATCGGGCTCGCCGGCTTCTGGGCGATGATGCTGTTCCTCGCCGTGCTGACCGTCGGCTTCATCTACGAGTGGCGGAAAGGGGCGCTGGAATGGGATTGATCACGCCCACCAAGGCTGAACTCGCAGGGTCCGGCGGCATGCTCGTCAAGCCGGGCGAGGAGGGGTTCGACGCAGATCTCCTCCAAGCTGGCCGACAAGGGCTTCCTCGTCACCACGACCGACGACCTCATCAACTGGGCGCGCACCGGCTCGCTCATGTGGATGACGTTCGGGCTCGCCTGCTGCGCCGTCGAGATGATGCAGGCCTCGATGCCGCGCTACGATCTGGAACGCTTCGGTTTTGCCCCGCGCGCTTCCCCGCGCCAGTCCGACGTGATGATCGTCGCCGGCACGCTGACCAACAAGATGGCGCCCGCCCTGCGCAAGGTCTACGACCAGATGCCGGAGCCGCGCTACGTGATCTCGATGGGCAGCTGCGCCAACGGCGGCGGCTACTATCATTATTCCTACGCCGTGGTGCGCGGCTGCGACCGCATCGTGCCGGTCGACATCTACGTGCCGGGCTGCCCGCCGACGGCCGAGGCGCTGGTGTACGGCGTGCTGCTGCTGCAGCGGAAGATCCGCCGCACCGGAACAATCGAGCGATAGAGTAGACGCCGATAGCCTTCGAGATGTCCCATGCAGCTTCCGCTCAGCGATCTCGACCAGCACGTCACAACGGCGCTGGGTGCCGTCCGTCAGCGCCTCGCGCATCACTCACGGCGAGCTGACGATCGACGTGGCGCGCGACAAGATCGTCGAGGTGCTCACCTACCTGCGCGATGACGCCAAGCTGCCTGTTCGAGGTGCTGATCGACATCTGCGGCGTCGATTGGCCGGCGCGCGCAGAACCGCTTCGACGTCGTCTATCACCTGCTGTCGCCGCGCCTCAACCAGCGCATCCGCATCAAGCTGCAGACCGACGAGACGACGCCGGTGCCCGAGCACTGTCGGCGTCTACTCGGCCTCCGACTGGTTCGAGCGCGAGGCCTACGACATGTACGGCATCCTGTTCTCGGGCCATCCGGACCTGCGCCGCATCCTCACCGACTACGGCTTCCAGGGCTATCCGCTGCGCAAGGACTTCCCGCTCACCGGCTACGTCGAGGTGCGCTACGACGACGAGCAGAAGCGCGTCGTGTACGAGCCGGTCGAGCTGACGCAGGAGTTCCGCTCGTTCGATTTCGAATCCCCCTGGGAAGGCACGCGCTACGTGCTGCCGGGCGATGAGAAGGCAAACGGCCCGGCCGGCAAGGCATGACGGCGCGGTGATGGAGAGGGCGATGGCGCGTTCACCTTCCGACGTCGTCGCTCTCGCCGTCGCCGTCGTGGCGGGCGTCCTCAGCTGGGACCTCGTGCGGCTGCTCGGCGAAAAGCGCGAGGCGTGGGACGACCCCGACTACTGGCTCGTCGCCTTTCCGCTGATGCTGTTTACCGCCTTCCTCCTCGGCCTTGCCGCCCGCGACCGGCCGTGGCGCTGGGTCGCCGCCATGATCGGCGCCCAGGCCGCCTGGGCCCTGCTGCTGTCGGTAATCGCCGACGGCGCCCCGAACCTATTTCCGCTCGGCCTGTTGATGTTTGCGCTGCTGGCGGTACCGTGCCTCGTCGCCGCCTACGCCGGCAAGATGCTCGGCGAGCGGTCGGCGGAGTGAGCGGCATGGGCATCGTTCCCGAGCAACTGCGCATGATCGAGGCCAACGCCGCACTGGCCATCGAGGAGCTGTCCGCCCTGAGCGAGCGCAACTTCGGCTTCGACGAGGAATCCGTCGCCTGGGTGGAAGGTTTCATCGAGCGCCAGCGCGAGAGCCTCGACCCCGAGGGGAGCAGGCGGCCTCGTCAACGTGCTCGGCAGCTACCTCGGCCAGGCGATCGTCATCGCCACCGGGGCGGCCTGGGACACCGACGACGGCGGCAACCTCGGCATCGCCTTCGCCAACGGCGACATGGCGTATCCGTTCACCAAGGTCGGCAAACAGCTCGAGCAGGGCATCGAAGGCGGCGAATCCATCCTCAGCTTCTACAACGTATGCCTCGATCACATCGCCACGGGCGATCTGCATCGGGAAGCTGATGAGGAGGCGTCATGAAGGATACGCTGCAGCCGGGCGCGACCGCGCAGTTCGCCTTTCGCATCCCCGCCGAGAAGACCGTGCCGCACCTTTATCCGGAGGCGGCCGAGTTCCGCGAGATGCCGACCGTGTTCGCCACCGGCTTCATGGTCGGCCTGATGGAATGGACCTGCCTCAAGGTGCTGGCGCCGCATCTCGAGGAAGGCGAGGGCAGCCTCGGCGTGCACATCGACGTGTCGCATATGGCGGCGACGGTGCCCGGGCAGACGGTGACCGTCGATGCCGAATGTACGGGGGTCAACGGCCGGCGCGTGTCGTTCAAGCTGCGCGCCCATGACGGCATCGATCTGATCGGCGAGGGACGCCACGAGCGCATGATCATCCGCTGGTCGCGCTTCGTCGCCCGCGTCAACGAAAAGGCCAAGCTCGCCCGCGTCGCGGGAATTGAGTGAATAGCGAACAACCTGACCACTTCACCCGGTGCCAAATGCCAGAAACCGATATCCGCCAGTTCAACATCAACTTCGGCCCGCAGCATCCGGCGGCGCACGGCGTGCTGCGCCTCGTGCTGGAGCTCGACGGCGAGGTGGTGGAGCGCGTCGACCCGCACATCGGCCTCCTGCACCGCGGCACCGAGAAGCTGATCGAGCACAAGACCTACCTGCAGGCCATCGGCTACTTCGACCGGCTCGACTACGTCGCGCCGATGAACCAGGAGCACGCCTTCTGCCTCGCGGCCGAAAAGCTGCTCGGCATGGAGATCCCCAAGCGCGCGCAGCTCATCCGCGTGCTCTACTCCGAGATCGGCCGCCTGCTGTCGCACCTGCTCAACGTCACGACGCAGGCCATGGACGTCGGCGCGCTCACCCCGCCGCTGTGGGGCTTCGAAGAGCGCGAGAAGCTGATGGTGTTCTACGAGCGCGCCTCGGGCAGCCGCATGCACGCCAAGTATTTCCGCATGGGCGGCGTGCACGCCGACCTGCCGCCGCAGCTGATCGACGACATCGCCGACTTCTGCGTCACGCACCCCAAGGTGCTCGACGACATCGAGACGCTGCTGACCGGCAACCGCATCTTCAAGCAGCGCAACGTCGACATCGGCGTCGTCAGCCTCGACGACTGCTTCGACTGGGGCTTCTCCGGCGTCATGGTGCGCGGCTCGGGCGCCGCGTGGGATCTGCGCAAGTCGCAGCCCTACGAGTGCTATGCCGAATTGGATTTCGACATCCCGATCGGCAAGAACGGCGACTGCTACGACCGCTACCTCGTGCGCATGGCCGAGATGCGCCAGTCGGTGCAGCATCATGCAGCAGTGCTGCGACAAGCTGCGCTCGCCGGAAGGGCAGGGGCCGTTCGTCGCCGCCGACCGCAAGGTGGTGCCGCCGCGCCGCGCCGACATGAAGCGCTCGATGGAGGCGCTGATCCACCACTTCAAGCTCTACACGGAGGGCTTCCACGTGCCGGCCGGCGAGGTCTACGCCGCGGTCGAGGCCCCGAAGGGCGAGTTCGGCGTCTATCTCGTCTCCGACGGGTCGAACAAGCCCTACCGCTGCAAGATCCGCGCGCCCGGCTTCCCGCACCTGCAGGCCATGGACTTCCTCACCCGCAAGCACATGCTGGCCGACGTTTCCGCCATCCTCGGCTCGATCGACATCGTCTTCGGCGAAATCGACCGCTAAGATGCGGCATGGTCGATCAGTTGTTTTTCTTGGCGGTGGGGGCCTTGGGTGGGGCCTGTCGCTCGCCACCTACCGCGCGCTGGCGCGCTAGAACGGCTGGCCCGCTGGGCGAGGCGCAGCCCATCGCCCCCGTGCCGGTGACCATACCCTCGGACTTGCTCTCGATCGCTGCCGGCCTCGTCTTCGCCATGGCCCGCGGGCCCATGCACGGCGGCGTGGTCATCTCGTTTTCGGCGTGGCGCTCGCCATCTTCTGGTGCGGCTTTCTGCGCGTCGGCGCGCAGTCGGCGCTGCTGCTGGCGCCGCTGTCGGCGGTCGCCCTGCTCATCGCCTGGCTGGCTCGGCGCACTGGGCCTCTGACGCCCTGACACTCGTCAACGGCGCAATGGCGGCGCAGCACCGTCAAAAGCTTGCTTTGCGGCTGCGATCGACGTAGTGAACGGGTGATTGTGCGCTGCGTCAAAATCAGCGAAACTGCCCCGCGGAGCAAAACCGATCGCGGCCCGCATCGCGGGCATACGCCGCGCTCCCGAGAGGTGCCAGCCTTGGCCGTCCGCCGCCTATATCCCGAGCAGCCGCTGAGCTTCGCCTTCACGCCGGAGAACCTCGCGTGGGCGAAGCGCGAGATCGCCAAGTATCCGCCCGGCAAAGAGGCTTCCGCCGTCATGGCGCTGCTGTGGCGCGCCCAGGAGCAGGAGGGCTGGACCACCGAGCCCGCCATCCGCGCCATCGCCGATATGCTCGGCATGGCCTACATCCGCGCGCTCGAGATCGCCACCTTCTACACCATGTTCCAGCTTGCCCCGGTGGGTAAGACCGCCCATCTCCAGGTATGCGGGACGACGCCGTGCATGCTGCGCGGCTCCGAGGCGCTGATCGAGATCTGCAAGGAGCGCATCGCCGAGCACGCGCACGAGCTGTCGCCCGACGGCCGCTTCTCCTGGGAGGAGGTCGAGTGCCTCGGCTGCTGCGCCAACGCGCCGGTCGTGCAGATCGGCAAGGACACCTTCGAGGACCTCAACCCGGAGCTGTTCGAGAAGCTGCTCTATAACCTGCGCACCGGCAAAGCCCGTGAAGCCCGGCTCGCAGATCGGCCGGCGCGCCTCGTGCCCGGCCGGCGGCCCGACGACGCTTCAGGACGAAGGCAAGCGCGACACGGAAAAGGTCTGAGGAGACAGGACTGCAATGCTGCAGGACAAGGACCGCATCTTCCGTAATCTCTACGGCTTCCACGACTGGCGGCTCGCCGGCGCGCGCGCGCGCGGCGCCTGGGACGGCACCAAGGCGCTGATCGACAAGGGCCAGGACTGGATCATCAACGAGGTGAAGGCGTCGGGCCTGCGCGGCCGCGGCGGCGCCGGCTTCCCGACGGGGCTCAAGTGGTCGTTCATGCCGAAGAACGACCCGCGCCCGTCCTACCTCGTCATCAACGCGGACGAGAGCGAGCCCGGCTCGTGCAAGGACCGCGAGATCATGCGCCACGATCCGCACCTGCTGATCGAGGGCGCGCTGCTCGCCTCCTTCGCCATGCAGGCGCACACCTGCTTCATCTACGTGCGCGGCGAGTTCATCCGCGAGCGCGAGCGCCTGCAGGCGGCCGTCGATGAAGCCTACGACGCCAAGCTCATCGGCAAGGACAACGACAACGGCTGGGACTTCGACATCGTCGTCCACCACGGCGCCGGCGCCTACATCTGCGGCGAGGAGACGGCGCTCATCGAGAGCCTCGAGGGCAAGAAGGGCATGCCGCGCCTAAAGCCGCCGTTCCCGGCCAACGTCGGGCTCTACGGTGCGCCGACGACGGTCAACAACGTCGAGAGCATCGCCGTCGTGCCGGACATCCTGCGCCGCGGCGGCGCGTGGTTTGCCTCGCTCGGCATGCCCAACAACACCGGCACCAAGCTGTTCCAAATCTCCGGCCACGTGATGAAGCCGTGCGTCGTCGAGGAAGAAATGGGCATCCCGCTGCGCGAGCTCATCGACGAGCATTGCGGCGGCGTGCGCGGCGGCTGGGACAACCTGCTCGCCGTCATCCCGGGCGGATCGTCGATGCCGATGATCCCCGCCGACCAGTGCGAGAACCTGACCATGGACTTCGACGCGCTCGTCAAGGCCAAGTCGGGCCTCGGCACCGCCGCCGTCATCGTCATGGACAAGTCGACCGACATCATCAAGGCCATCGCCCGCATCGCCTATTTCTACAAGCACGAGTCCTGCGGCCAGTGCACGCCGTGCCGCGAGGGCACGGGCTGGATGTACCGCGTGCTCGAGCGCATGCGCCGCGGCGAGGCGGAAAAGCGCGAGATCGACCTGCTCTACAACGTGACGAAGCAGGTCGAGGGCCACACCATCTGCGCGCTGGGCGATGCCGCCGCCTGGCCGGTGCAGGGGCTGATCCGCAACTATCGCCACGTCATCGAAGAACGTATCGACGCCAATCGCACGGCCGTCAAAGAAGCCGCCGAATAGATGCGAACCCGCGAAGGTTTCACCCATGGACTTGCTGGCGCTGATCATCGCTTCCTTCACGCTCCCCGCTGTCCTGGGGGCGCTGGCTGATCGGCGCGATCGGCTATCACTGCGTGGGGATGGATCGGCGCCGATCGTCGGCGCGGTGCCGGGGTATCTTCTGGGCGTGTGGTTCGCGCAGCGCTTTGCCGGCGTGCCGCTGTCGCCGTACGCCAAGGGGTGGGTGTCGCTGGCCATGTTCATCGGCGGGCTTGCCGTGCTCGCCATCGCCACGCGATGACGCGCTGATCGGGTAGGACGTATGACCAAGCCAATCATCATCGACGGCAAGCTGCTCGAGGTGGAGCCCGGCACCACCATCCTGCAGGCGTGCGAGATGGCCGGCGCCGAGATCCCGCGCTTCTGCTACCACGAGCGCCTGTCGATCGCCGGCAACTGCCGCATGTGCCTGGTCGAGGTGGAAGGCATCCCCAAGCCCATCGCCTCGTGCGCCATGGGCGTCACCGATCTGCCGCCCAACAAGGACGGCGCGCCGCGCAGGGTGCTCACCGCCAGCCCGCTGGTGAAGGCGGCGCGCGAAGGCGTGATGGAGTTCCTGCTCATCAACCATCCGCTCGACTGCCCGATCTGCGACCAGGGCGGCGAGTGCGATCTGCAGGACCAGGCGATGGCCTACGGCTTCGGCGGCTCGCGCTACATCGAGAACAAGCGCGCGGTCGAAGAGAAGTACATCGGCCCGCTGATCAAGACGTTCATGAACCGCTGCATCCACTGCACGCGCTGCATCCGCTTCATGACGGAAGTTGCGGGCGTCGAGGAGCTGGGCGCCATCGGCCGCGGCGAGGACATGGAGATCACCACCTACCTCGATCGCGGCATCCTCTCGGAGCTGTCGGCCAACGTGAACGACCTGTGCCCGGTCGGCGCGCTGACGCACCGGCCGTGGTCGTTCATCGCGCGCCCGTGGGAGCTGGAGCACACCGAATCCTTCGACGTCATGGATGCGCTCGGCTCGGCCATCAGCGTCGACACGCGCGGGCGCGAAGTGATGCGCGTGCTGCCGCGCAACAACGACGACGTCAACGAGGAGTGGATCTCCGACAAGACGCGCTTTGCCTGCGACGGCCTCAGGATGCAACGGCTCGACCATCCGTACGTTCGCGAAAACGGCAAGCTGCGCCCGGCGAGCTGGGACGAGGCGCTGGCGCTTGCGGCCGAGAAGCTGACGGCGGCGGCGCCCGAGCGCATCGGCGCCATCGCCGGCGATCTCGCCGGTGCCGAGGACATGTTCGCCCTCAAGGATCTGCTGACCCGGCTCGGCGCCAAGAGCCTCGACTGCCGCCAGGACGGCGCCAAGCTCAACCCGGCGCAGGGCCGCGCCAGCTACCTGTTCAACTCTGCCATCGCCGGCATCGAGCAGGCCGACGTCATCCTGCTCGTCGGCACCAACCCGCGCATCGAGGCGGCGGTGCTCAACGCGCGCATCCTGAAGCGCTGGCGCCAGGGCGGCCTCAAGGTCGGCGTCATCGGCGAGCCGGCGCAGCTCACGTACGCCTACGAGTACATGGGCGCCGGGGCGCAGACGCTGGGCGAGCTGGCCGACGGCAAGCATTCGTTCGCCGAAGCGCTCAAGGGTGCGCAGCGGCCGCTCATCATCGTCGGCTCGGGCGTCGCGGCGCGCGCCGACGGCGCTGCGGTTCTCGGCATGGCGGCGCGCATCGCGCTCGGCGCCATCGAGGGCAAGGACGCCGCCGGCTGGAACCCGTTCAACGTGCTGCACACGGCGGCCTCGCGCGTCGCCGGCCTCGACCTCGGCTTTGTGCCGGACAAGGGCGGTCTCGACGTTGCCGGACAGCTCGCCGCCGCCGCCAAGGGCAAGCTCGACGTGCTGTACCTGCTCGGCGCCGACGAGATCGAGCTGCCGCCGGCGGGCAACGCGTTCGTCATCTACCAGGGCCACCACGGCGATCGCGGCGCGCATCGCGCCGACGTCATCCTGCCGGGCGCCGCCTTCACCGAGAAGAGCGTCACCTACGTCAACACGGAAGGGCCGCGCGCAGATGACCGAGCGCTGCGTGTTCCCGCCGGGCGAGGCCAAGGAGGACTGGGCGATCCTGCGCGCTTTGTCGGCCAAGGTCGGCCACACGCTGCCCTATGACACCCTCGCGGCGCTGCGCACCGCCATGTACAAGGCGACGCCGTCGCTGGCGCGCCTCAACACGCTCAAGCCCGCGCCGCGCGACGGCGTCGATGCGCTCGCCAAGGTCACCGGCTCGCATGGGCGCCGAGGCTTTCGCCTCGCCGATCCGCGATTTCTATCTGACCAACCCGATCGCGCGCGCCTCTGCCGTCATGGCCGAGATGAGCGCGCTGAAGAAGACCGTGCAGGCCTCGCCGCGCCTCAAGGCCGCCGAGTAGGGAGCGCTTCCGCAAATGATCGACAGCTCCTGGCAGGCATGGTGGGACTACGGCCTGTGGCTCGCCATCATGGTCGGCTGGAGCCTGCTGACGCTCGTCACCCTGCTGGTCATCATCGCGTTTCTGCTGCTCATGGACCGCAAGGTGTGGGCGGCGGTGCAGATGCGGCGCGGGCCGAACGTGGTTGGCGCCTTCGGCCTGTTCCAATCCTTCGCGGATCTCCTGAAGTTCGCCTTCAAGGAGCCGATCATTCCGGCCGGCGCCAACAAGGGCGTGTTTCTGCTCGCGCCGCTCGCCACCGCCACTTTCGCGCTCGCCGCCTGGGCGGTGATCCCCGTCAACGAGAACGGCTGGGGCAAGTGGGTGATCTCCGACCTCAACGTCGGGGTGCTCTATCTGCTGGCGCTGTCGTCGCTCGCCGTCTACGGCATCATCATGGGCGGCTGGGCATCGAACTCGAAATATCCGTTCATGGGCTCGCTGCGCTCGGCGGCGCAGATGGTGTCGTACGAGGTGTCCATCGGCTTCGTCATCATCACCGTCATATTGTGCGTCGGCTCGCTCAATCTCACCGACATCGTCAATGCGCAGAAGACCGGCATCGGCACCCGCTCGGGCCTGCCGGCCTCGGCGCTCGACTGGTACTGGCTGGCGCTGTTGCCGATGTTCGTCATCTTTTTCGTTTCGGCTCTGGCCGAGACCAACCGCCCTCCGTTCGATCTCGTCGAGGCTGGAATCGGAGCTGGTAGCCGGCTTCATGGTCGAATACTCCTCGACACCCTATCTATTGTTCATGCTCGGCGAGTACGTGGCCATCGTCACCATGTGCGCGCTGGCGACGATCCTCTTCCTGGGCGGCTGGCTGCCGCCGCTCGACGTCGCCCCGTTCACCTGGGTGCCGGGCATCTTCTGGTTCTTCGGGAAGTGCGTCTTCGTCTTCTTCCTGTTCGCGATGGCCAAGGCGATGGTGCCGCGCTACCGCTACGACCAGCTGATGCGGCTCGGCTGGAAGGTGTTCCTGCCGCTGTCGCTGGCTATGGTCGTCGTCGTCGCGGGAATTCTGCAGTACACGCGCGCGACTTAGCGCCGCGAAAGGAAGCGAAACGTGGCAATGAACGTTGCACAGTCCGCCAAGGCAATCTTCCTGTGGGAGTTCGTACAGGCGTTCGGGCTCGCCATGCGCTACTTCTTCTCCAAGAAGAAGACGCTCGACTATCCGTTCGAGCGCGGGCCCCTGTCGCCCCGCTTCCGCGGCGAGCACGCGCTGCGCCGCTATCCCAACGGCGAGGAACGCTGCATCGCCTGCAAGCTGTGCGAGGCCATCTGCCCGGCGCAGGCCATCACCATCGAGGCCGGTCCGCGCCGCAACGACGGGACGCGGCGCACGACCCGCTATGACATAGACATGGTCAAGTGCATCTACTGCGGTCTCTGCCAGGAGGCCTGCCCGGTCGATGCCATCGTCGAGGGCCCGAACTTCGAGTTCGCCACCGAGACTCGCGAGGAGCTCTACTACAACAAGGAAAAGCTGCTCGATAACGGCGACCGGTGGGAGCGCGAGATCGCCAGGAACCTTGCGCTCGACGCGCCGTATCGTTGAGGCCCGGGGACGGGCAGGGAAGCACCGCGGGAGCGCGCAACGCGCTACATCTCTCGGCGCTTGGATTGTGAAGACGCATGGGGTACTCACCCTATCGCGGTGGAACGTGCCGCCGGTCGATGAGCGCGCGCTTCGAGCGCACGGACGTTGAGCGGCGGCCACAGAGGGCTGTGGATCGCACGCAATGGCTCTAACGGCGGGCTTTTTCTATCTGTTCGCGGCGCTTTCGGTCGCCGCCGCGGTGATGGTCATCGTGGCCAAGAACCCCGTTCACGCCGTGCTCTTCCTCATCCTCGCCTTCTTCAACGCCGCCGGGCTCTTCGTTCTGCTCGGCGCCGAGTTCCTGGCGATGATTCTCGTCATCGTCTACGTCGGCGCCGTGGCGGTGCTGTTCTTGTTCGTCGTCATGATGCTCGACGTCGACTTCGCCGAGCTGCGCGCTGGCTTCATCAAGAATGCGCCCATCGGCCTGATCGTCGGCGGCATCGTTCTCGCCGAGCTCATCTTATTGTTCGTCGGCCGCGGCTTCGGCGTCGGCGTCGCCCAACACCCTGGCGCGGCGGTGGCGGAATTCGGCCGCGAAGTCTCCAACACGCAAGCGCTCGGGCTCATCCTCTACACGCGCTACGTCTACTTCTTCCAGGTTGCCGGGCTCGTGCTGCTCGTCGCCATGGTCGGCGCCATCGTGCTGACGCTGCAACACAAGGTCGGCGTTCGCCGCCAATCGATCGCCGCGCAGGTCGCGCGCACGCCCAAGACCGGCGTCGAGATCGTCAAGGTGCCGTCGGGCGGGTCGATCATTCCGGCGGCCGAGGCGCGAGGCTGATGCGACAGGCGGGGGCAGCATGAGCATCGGCATCGGCCATTACCTGACCGTCGCGGCGTGCCTGTTCACGCTCGGCATGCTCGGCATCTTTTTCAACCGCAAGAACGTCATCGTCATCCTGATGTCGATCGAGCTGATGCTGCTCGCGGTCAACATCAACCTCGTGGCTTTCTCCTATTTCCTCGGCGACCTCGTCGGACAGGTGTTCGCGCTGTTCAATCTGACGGTCGCCGCCGCCGAGGCCGCCATCGGTCTCGCCATCGTCGTCGTCTATTTCCGCAACCGCGGCTCGATCGCGGTCGACGATATCAACATGATGAAGGGCTGAGCGGATGATCTACTCGGCCATCGTCTTTCTGCCGGCGCTCGGCGGGCTCATCGCCGGCTTGTTCGGGCGCCTGCTTGGCCCGCGTCCCTCGGAGCTGATCACCACCGGGCTGCTGCTCGTCTCCTGTGTGCTGTCGTGGGTCGTCTTCTGGCGCGTCGGCTTCGGCCACGAGACCGCGCACGTTGCCATCGAGCGCTGGATTACCAGTGGCGAGTTGGACATCGGCTGGGCCTTCAAGATCGACACACTGACGGCGGTGATGTTCGTCGTCGTGACCACCGTCTCGGCGCTCGTGCACGTCTATTCCATCGGCTACATGGAGGAAGACGACTCGCGGGAGCGCTTCTTCGCCTATCTGTCGGGCTTCACGTTCGCCATGCTCATGCTGGTGACGTCCGACAACCTCGTGCAGATGTTCTTCGGCTGGGAAGGCGTCGGCCTCTTTTCCTATTTGCTGATCGGCTTCTGGTACAAAAAGCCGGAAGCCAACGCGGCGGCGATCAAGGCCTTCATCGTCAACCGGGTCGGCGACTTCGGCTTCGCGCTCGGCATCTTCGGCCTCTTCGCGGTGTTCCGCACCGTCAACCTTGACCAGCTGTTCGACGCGGCGCCCGGCGTCGCCGGGCAGACGTTCGAGTTCCTCGGCTATCAGGTCGACATCCTGACGACGCTGTGCCTCCTGCTGTTCATGGGCGCCATGGGCAAGTCGGCCCAGTTCCTGCTGCACACCTGGCTTCCCGACGCCATGGAGGGCCCGACGCCCGTCTCGGCGCTGATCCACGCGGCGACGATGGTCACCGCCGGCGTGTTCATGGTCGCGCGCCTGTCGCCGATCTTCGAGTACGCTCCGATCGCGCTGCAGTTCGTCGTGCTCATCGGCTCCATCACCGCCTTCTTCGCGGCGACCGTCGGCCTCGTGCAGAACGATATCAAGCGCGTCATCGCCTATTCGACCTGCTCGCAGCTCGGCTACATGTTCGTCGCCTGCGGCGTCGGCGCCTACCAGGCCGGCATCTTCCACCTCTTCACGCACGCGTTCTTCAAGGCACTGCTGTTCCTCGGCGCCGGCTCGGTGATCCACGCCATGCATCACGAGCAGGACATGCGCAAAATGGGCGGCCTGCGCCCCAAGCTGCCGTACACCTGGGTGCTGATGCTGATCGGCACGCTGGCGCTCACCGGCTTCGGCATCCCGCACATCGGCGGTCTGTCGGGCTTTTATTCCAAGGACACCATCATCGAGGCGGCCCGCGCCGCGCACACGCCCGGCGACTATGCGTTCTGGGCGTTGGTCATCGCCGCGCTGATGACGTCTTTCTATAGCTGGCGGCTGATGTTCATGACCTTCCACGGGCAGACGCGCGCCGACATCAAGACCTATCAGCACGCGCACGAGAGCCCGCCGGTGATGCTGGTGCCGCTCGCCGGGCTGGCGCTGGGCGCCATCTTAGCCGGCGCCGGTACGCTCTATTTCGTGGGCGAGGGGCAGCACGAGTTCTGGGGCAAGGCGATCTTCAACGGTCCGGAGAATCACATCTTGCACGCGCTGCACGAGGTGCCGAACTGGGTGCCGTGGGCGCCGACCATCGCCATGGCCGCCGGCTTCGTCATCGCCTACCTCTATTACATCGCCGTGCCTTCGCTGCCCGCCCTCACCGCGCGCGTATTCCGGCCGCTGTACCTCTTCCTCCTCAACAAGTGGTATTTCGACGAGCTCTACGACCTGATCTTCGTGCGCCCGACCTTCTGGCTCGCCAACGTGCTGTGGAAGGTCGGCGACATCAAGATCATCAACGGGCTGATCGACGGCACCGCGGCCGGCGTGTTCGAGCGTGACGTCGCGCGCCGTGCGCATTCAGACCGGCTACATCTATCACTACGCTTTTGTCATGCTGGTCGGCGTCGCGCTGCTCGTCAGCTACGTCATGTTCATGGGCGGGGCGCGCTAGATGGATCTCTCCTCCGCCCCGCTGCTGTCGATCGTGATGTTCATGCCGCTGGTCGGCGCGGTCATCATCGGCTTCCTCAACCGCGACGCCAAAGGCAACGCCCGCTGGGTCGCGCTGTGGACGACGGTCATCACCTTCCTGATCTCGACGATCATCTGGGTGAAGTTCGACCCGACCAACGCCGGCTTCCAGTTCATCGAGCAGCGCGGCTGGATGGACGTCATGCAGTTCAAGCTCGGCGTCGACGGCATCTCGATGCTGTTCATCATCCTGACGACGTTCCTCATGCCGCTATGCATCCTGCAGAGCTGGGTGGTGGAGGACCGCGTCAAGGAGTACATGATCGCCTTCCTGGTGCTCGAGACACTGATGATCGGCGTCTTCTGCTCCCTCGATCTCGTGTTGTTCTACGTGTTCTTCGAGGGCGGCCTCATCCCGATGTTCCTCATCATCGGCATCTGGGGTGGCCCGCGCCGCGTCTATGCGACGTTCAAATTCTTCCTCTACACGCTGCTCGGCTCGGTGCTCGATGTTGCTCGCCGTGCTGGCCATGTACTGGCACACCGGGACGACCGACATCCCGACGCTGATGACGACCAAGTTCCCGGCCGACATGCAGTGGTGGCTGTGGCTCGCCTTCTTCGCCTCGTTCGCCGTCAAGCTGCCGATGTGGCCGGTGCACACATGGTTGCCGGACGCGCACGTCGAAGCGCCTACGGCGGGCTCCGTGGTGCTGGCGGCGATCCTCCTGAAAATGGGCGGCTACGGCTTCCTGCGCTTCTCGGTGCCGATGTTCCCCATCGCCAGCGAGCAGCTGGCGCCGTTCATGTTCACGCTGTCGATCATCGCCATCATCTACACCTCGCTCGTCGCGCTGGCGCAGACCGACCTGAAGAAGCTGATCGCCTATTCGTCGGTCGCCCACATGGGCTTCGTGACGCTCGGCATCTTCACCTTCACGACGCAGGGTGTCGAAGGCGCCATCTTCCAGATGCTGTCGCACGGCATCATCTCCGCCGGCCTCTTCCTCTGTGTCGGCGTCCTCTACGATCGCATGCACACGCACGAGATCGACGTGTTCGGCGGCCTCGTCAATCGCATGCCGATCTACGCCGCGTTCTTCATGGTGTTCACCCTCGGCAACGTCGGCCTGCCCGGCACCTCGGCTTCATCGGCGAGTTCCTGACGTTGCTCGCCGCCTTCAAGGTCAACACCTGGCTGGCGTTCCTCGCAACGACCGCCGTGATCCTGTCGGCCGCCTACGCGCTCTACGTCTACCGCCGCGTGATCTATCGGCTCGCTGGTGAAGCCGGCCCTGAAGAACATCGAGGACGTGAGCTACCGCGAGATCGGCATCATCGCTCCGCTCGTCGCGCTGACCATCTTCTTCGGCTTCCACCCCTCGCCCATCCTCGACGTCACCGCCGTCTCGGTGAAGAAGCTCGTCGCCGCCTACGAGGCGTCGGTGCGCCCGGCGGCTGCGCCGGCAGCAGCGCCAGCAGTGAAACCCGCCCCGCCGGCGGCGCCAGCACCCGCACCCAAGTAGAGGACCGGCCGCATGCAAGAGTTGACGATCTACGCGCCGATCCTGCCCGAGATCGTTATAGCGCTCGGCGCCATGGCCATCCTCATGATCGGCGTGTTCCGCAAGGAGGCGGCGCCCGGCGCCGATTTCGTCTCCGGCTGGCTCGCCGTCGCTTTGCTGGTCCTCGCCGGCGGCCTCGTCGTCTACGGCGGCGGCGCGCGCGAAGTTCTGTTCGAAGACGCCTTTATCAGCGATGCCTTCAGCCACTTCTCCAAGCTGCTCGTGCTTGCCGGCGGCGCGCTGGTGCTGGTCATGTCGTTCGACAGCCTCGCCCGCGCCAAGCTGCTGACGGCTGAGTTCTGCGTGCTGTTGCTGCTCGCCGTCACCGGCATGCTGCTGATGGTGTCGGCAGGCAACCTCATCGCGCTGTTCCTGGGCGTCGAATTGCAGAGCCTCGCGCTCTACGTCATCGCCGCCATCGACCGCACCCAGGTGCGCTCCTCAGAAGCCGGCCTCAAGTATTTCGTGCTCGGCTCATTGTCGTCCGGCATGCTGCTGTACGGCGCCTCGCTGATCTACGGCTTCACCGGCTCGATCGACCTCGCGGTCATCGCCGGCGTCGCGCAAGGCCAGCCCGCGGCGCAGAACATCGGCCTCATCGTCGGCCTCGTATTCCTGCTGGTCGGCCTCGCCTTCAAGATCGGCGCCGTGCCCTTCCACATGTGGACGCCGGACGTCTACGAGGGCGCGCCGACGCCGGTCACCGCCTTCTTCGCCGCGGCGCCCAAGCTCGCCGCCATGGCGCTGCTGGTGCGCACGCTGCTGTCGGGCTTTCCCGGCATCGCCGAGCAGTGGCAGCAGATCATCGTGTTCCTCTCCATCGCCTCGATGCTGCTCGGCGCCTTCGCCGCCATCGGCCAGCGCAACATCAAACGGCTGATGGCCTACTCGTCCATCGGCCACATCGGCTACGCGCTCATCGGCCTTGCGGCAAATAGCGAAGCCGGTACGCAGGCCGTGCTGGTCTATCTCGCCATCTACCTCGTCATGACCATCGGCACCTTCGCCTGCATCCTGTCGATGCGCACCGAGCAGGGGCCGGTGGAGGACATCGAGTCGCTCGCCGGGCTCGCCAAGACCAACCTGTCGATGGCCTTCGTGCTCGCTATGCTGCTGTTCTCGATGGCCGGCATTCCGCCGCTCGCCGGCTTCTTCGCCAAGCTGTACGTGTTCGGCGCGGCGATGAAAGCCGACCTCGTCACGCTGGCCGTCATCGGCGTGCTGGCGAGCGTCGTTGGCGCCTATTACTACCTGCGCATCGTCAAGATCATGTTCTTCGACGATGCTAAAGTTGGCTTCCTGCCGGTCGATCGCGGTGCCGGCGTCGTCATGACGTTGACGGGTGCCTTCGTGCTGCTGTTCGTGTTTCTCCCCGCGCCGCTGGTCAACGCAGCACTCACCGCGGCGCGCGCGCTGCACGTCGCGACCGCCGCCGCCGCCAAATGATAGATACCCCGGCCGACTTGCCGGAGGGCTGCAAGCTTCTCGACCTCGACGAGGTCGATGGGACGAATGCGGAGGCCATGCGCCGCGTTCTCGGCGGTGAGCGTGGCCCGCTGTGGATCGTCGCCAACAGACAATCCTCCGGCCGCGGCCGCTCGGGCCGCGCCTGGACCTCGACGCCGGGCAACCTGTTCGCCAGTTTCGTCACCGCGCTCGACTGCCCGCCCGCGAAAGCCGGCCAGCTATCGCTTGTCGCCGGTATCGCCACCATCGAAGCGATCCGTCGCGCGGGGGGAGTGCCCGGCCTGCGGCTCAAGTGGCCGAACGACATTCTCATCGGCACGGCGAAGATGGGCGGCATTCTCGTTGAAAGCACCTCGCGGCCGCCGCAGCCGGGCACCATCGCCGTGATCGGTGTCGGTCTTAACCTCGTCTCGGCGCCGGACGACCTGGGGCGGGCCGCGACATTTCTCGCGCGCCACGGATTATCGCTTTCGCCGCGCGAGGCGTTGTGCTTCCTGGCGCACACCATGCATGACTGGATCCGAATCTGGGAGAGCGGCAACGGCTTCGCGCAGGTGCGCGCGGCCTGGCTGGCGCGCGCCGGTGCCATCGGCGAAGCGCTTACCGTCAACGCCGCCGGCGGCCCCGTCTCCGGCACCTTCGCCGGATTGGACGACACCGGTGCGCTGCTGCTCGATGACGCCGATGGCCGCCAGCTCAGCTTCTCCTTCGGCGACGTCACGTTACCCGCTGCTCCTGCGAAAGACGGCTCCGCATGAACGACAAGAAGCGGGTAGGCGGTCGCGGTTCTGGCGGCGATGAGCTCGTGTTCCTGGCGCTCGGCGGTCTCGGCGAGATCGGCATGAACGCCTATCTCTACGGCTTGGGGCCAGAGGACGCGCGTCGCTGGCTGATGGTCGACTGCGGCATCACCTTTCCCGAGGGCGAGAACGACCCCGGCATCGACGTCATCCTCCCCGACGTGCGCTTCATCGAGGAGAACCGCGCCGACCTTGCCGGGATCGTCATCACGCACGCCCACGAGGACCACATCGGCGCCGTCATCGAGCTGTGGCCGCGCCTCAAGGCGCCGATCTACGCGACGCCTTTCACCGCCGGCATGCTGAAGTCGAAGCTGGCCGAGTACGGAAACTCGCTGCAGATCCCCGTCCACGTCGTGGCGCTCAATTCGCGGTTCGATGTCGGTCCATTCGATATCGAGATGGTGAGCCTCGCGCACTCGATTCCGGAAATGAGCGCGCTCGCCATCCGCACGCCCCTCGGCATGGTGTTCCACACCGGCGATTGGAAGCTCGACGCGACGCCGGCGCTCGGCGCGCCGCTCGAAGAATCGCGCATGGTCAAGCTGGGCAACGAGGGGGTGCTGGCCCTCGTCATAGATTCAACCAACGCCTTCCGCGAGGGCGTCTCGCCCTCGGAGCTGGAGGTCTCCCGCTCGCTCGCCGACATCGTCAAGAAAGCGCCGCGGCGCGTCGCCGTCACGACGTTTTCCTCCAACGTCGCGCGCGTCAAAGCCGTGGCCGACGCGGCGCGTGCCGCCGGGCGACAGCTCGTCGTTGCCGGACGCGCGTTGCACCGGGTGATCCAGGTCGCCATCGATACGGGTTACCTGCCGCAGGGATTCAAGTACCTCGACCAGGACCAGTTCACCTATCTCGACCGCCGCGACATCGTGCTGCTGTGCACCGGCAGCCAGGGCGAGCCGCGTGCCGCGCTCGCCCGCATCGCCGACGAGGAGCACCCGGAGATCTCGCTCGACAAGGGCGATATCGTCATCTTCTCCTCGCGCACCATCCCGGGCAACGAGAAGGCCGTCGGGCGCATCCAGAACAACCTGGCGCGCAACGGCTGCGATATCCTCACCGACAACGAAGCGCTGGTGCACGTCTCCGGCCACCCGCGGCGCGACGAGCTGCGCCAAATGTATCGCTGGATGCGGCCGAAAATCGTCGTGCCCATGCACGGCGAGACGCGCCATCTGAAGGCGCAGGCCGAGCTCGCCCGCGAGATGGGCATCAAAACCGTATTCCCGCTGACCGACGGCGAGATCCTGCGCCTCGCGCCCGATCCGGCCGTGATCGACGACGCGCCCGTCGGGCGCCTGTTCCGCGACGGACGGCTGCTGGTTTCCGAAACCGACGGACCCGTGCGCGAGCGGCGCAAGCTGTCGATCGTCGGCGTCGTCCTCGTCAGCCTCGTCCTGTCGCGCAAGGGCGCCGTGCTGGCCGATCCGCAAGCCGTCATCGACGGCGTGCCGGCGCAGAACGCCGACGGCGACGACATGCTCGATATCGTGCTCGATGCCGTCGACGGCACGCTGCGCTCGATTCCGCCGCAGAACCGGAAAAACCCCGAGAGCGTGGCGCGAATCCGTACGCCGCGCCGTGCGCGCCGCCGTCAATGAGGCTTGGGGCAAGAAGCCCATTTGCAAGGTGCTGGTGAACGTGGTCGATACTAAGGGCTGAGCGCTCGCGCGGCCGCAGTTGGCGGCTCCATTCGGCGGCGCGCCCGCACGCAAGGACACTAGAGGAAGCTTCGATGATCGGACGTCTCAATCATGTTGCCATAGCGGTGAAGGACCTTGCCGCCGCGACCGCCGTCTATCGCGACGCGCTGGGCGCCGAGGTGACCCCGCCGCTGCCGCAGCCCGAGCACGGCGTCACCGTCGTCTTCATCACCCTGCCCAACACCAAAATCGAGCTGCTCGAGCCGATGGGCGAAAGCTCGCCCATCGCCAAGTTTCTGGAAAAGAGCCCGGACGGCGGCATCCACCATGTCTGCTACGAGGTCGACGACATCCTCGCTGCCCGCGACAAGCTGAAGGCGCAGGGCGCCCGCGTGCTCGGCGACGGGACGCCCAAGATCGGCGCTCACGGCAAGCCGGTGCTGTTCCTGCACCCGAAGGACTTCTGCGGTACGCTGGTCGAGCTTGAGCAGGCCTGACGGCCGCACACATAAGGGAGCACGCCCATGGATTGGGTGATGGCGGCCGCGGTCTACGTCTTCATCTGGTGGATCGTGCTGTTTGCCGTGCTGCCGTTCGGCGTGCGCACCCAGGACGAGGAGGGGAGCGTCGTCCCCGGCACGCCGGGCAGCGCCCCGGCCAACGTGCGCATCGTGCGCATCGTGCTCATCAATACGCTGGTGGCGACGATCGTCTTCGCGCTCGTTTATTCGGCGATCGTCTACAAAGTCATCACGCCGGAGAGTTTCCCCTGTCCGTGATGCCCCCGCGCATACGATGCGCGGTCCCAAAAATGCGAAGAGCAAGGTCCATTCGAACCTTGCTCCCGCGCATCGTCTTATTTTCTTTAAGTCGTGGAGCTCTGCTGCGATCGGCGCAAGCTCTACACGTCGGCACTTGATCGACTACCTCGGTGGGTAGTCTTCCCGCGCCGTGTCTTCCCTAGACTTGGGCTGCCTGCCGCTTGTTTTTGCGGCTTTTGACCCACCCTTATGGCGAGTACGTTTACTCGACACGCGGCCTTCTGTCACGCGGCTTCATGCGTGGATGCGAAAAAAATTTTCGCGCCTCACAGAGCTGCAATTCGCGCGTGCAATCAATGCTGCAGCGCACCCGACGCACGCCCCATATCGTGCTTCGCCGCGGGACAGCGGTTCAGCCTATAAACTGCGCACAGCGCCGAGGATCCGCGGGATTGCCACCCGCCCTGTTTAACGCTACCAGCCCCGTTTGACGGGCCGCCAGCGCCCAAAAAACACGCCGCGCGCCTCCGCGCCGGACCTCCAAAGATCGGCCCGCCATGCGCCTTTCCCGCTTCTTCCTGCCCGTTACGCCAAGGCAAGCTCGTTTGGCTTCTGGCACGCTGGGGGCGAGCCTATGAGCAAGCGCGCGCTATCCGTCACTCGCGAGCAGAATTTCCCCGAGTGGTATCAAGTCGCCGTGCGCGACGGCGACATGGCCGAGACGAGCCCGGTGCGCGGCTGCATGATTATCAAGCCATGGGGCTGGGGCGTTTGGGAGCGCATTCAGGCCGAGCTCGACGCCCGCATCAAGGAAACGGGCCACGAGAACTGCTATTTCCCGCTCTTCATCCCGATGAGCTTCATCGCCAAGGAGGCCGAGCACGTCGAAGGCTTCGCTAAGGAAATGGCGGTCGTCACGCACCACCGCTTGAAGAACGAGGGCGGCAAGCTGGTGGTCGATCCCGATGCCAAGCTCGAGGAGCCGCTCATCGTGCGGCCGACGTCGGAGACGATCATCGGCGATGCGTTCCAGCGCTGGATCAAGAGCTATCGCGATCTGCCGCTGCTCATCAACCAGTGGGCCAACGTCGTGCGCTGGGAGATGCGTACGCGCCTCTTCCTGCGCACCACGGAATTCCTCTGGCAAGAGGGGCACACCGCGCACGCCGACCGCGACGATGCCATGGCCGAGACGCTGAAGATGCTCGAGGTCTATCGAGAGTTCGCCGAAGGCGTGCTGGCGGTGCCGGTCGTCGCCGGCGAAAAGCCCGCCAACGAGCGCTTCCCCGGTGCTGACAATACCTATTCCATCGAGGCGATGATGCAGGACGGCAAGGCGCTGCAAGCCGGCACCTCGCACTATCTCGGCACGCACTTCGCGAAAGCCCAGAACATCCAGTTCCAGAACCAGGAGGGCCAGCTCGCCTATTGCCATACGACGAGCTGGGGCGTGACGACCCGCCTCATCGGTGCTGTGATCATGACGCACGGCGACGACGACGGGCTGCGGCTGCCGCCAAAAATTGCGCCGCGCCAGATCGTCATCGTGCCCATGCTGCGCGACAAGCCCGAGGACAAGGAGCTGCTCGACTACTGCGCTTCGCTCGAGAAAGAGCTGAAGGCGGCCGGAATACGCGTGCTCGTCGATGCCAAGCAGGTGAAGTCGGCCGAGAAGCGCTGGAACTGGGTGCGCCGCGGCGCGCCGGTGATCGTCGAGATCGGCGGGCGGGATGCTGCCGGTGGAAACGTCACCTACATGCGCCGCGATGCGCTGCGCGACGGCGACAAGGTCGTCTCGCACACACGCCCGCGCGCTGAGTTCGTGGCCGGTGCGCCGGCGCTTCTTGAGGACATTCAGGCGCGGCTCTTCGCCGAAGCCAAGGCGCGCCTCGATGGCAACATCGTCTCGACGATCAAGTCATTCGATGAACTCGTGGAGTATTTCGGAGCGGCAGAAGCCGAGGACGAAGGCGGCGCGTTCAAGGGCTGGGCATACGTCGCCTGGTCGAAGCCCGATGGGGCCAAGCTGGAAGCGATTGGGGAAAGGTTAAAGGCGCTCAAGCTCACGATCCGCAACGCGCCGCTCGACCAAAAGCCGGTCCAGGGCGCCTGCCTGTTCACCGGGGATCCGGCCCGGGAGTTCGTGCTGATCGGGCGCGCCTACTAGTGTGATGATCGAGAAATTCGCCACTGCTTGCGGCGTGGCTCTTAGCGAGTTTCTCGATCTGAATCACACTAGAATTGTATGCCTGCTAGTGTCCTTTCTATCGGGAAGTTCGTTCAGCGCCAGACGTCAATTCCGACGAGCTTCGCGATCGGGACACTAGGCCGGACGGCGCAGGGCCGGGCGGTTCGCGCGGCGTTGGAAACGGCGGTTGCGAACCCTACCCCTGCACAACGCAATCTGGCCTGATTGCGGCGGTAGCTCTGCCCCGGCCAAGAGGATCGAGGGAGCTTCTAAGTGGGCTCTGAACACGGGGGACTTGCGGCATGGCGAGCGTAGCTTCGACGGCAACGGGCAAGTCCATCGCCAGGGATACCCTGCCGTTCTCCGCCTATGAGTGGATGCTGGCGTCGCGCTATCTGCGTGCACGCCGCGCCGAAGGCTTCATCTCCGTCATCGCCGGCTTCTCATTCACCGGCATCATGCTCGGCGTCGCCACGCTGATTATCGTCATGGCGGTGATGAACGGCTTCCGCAACGAGCTGTTCGCCAAGATCCTCGGCCTCAACGGGCACATCATCGTCAACAAGATCGGCGGGCCGTTCGAGGATTACGACGAGGTGGCCAAGCGCATTGCCGGCGTGCAGAACGTCAAGGCGGCGATGCCGCTGATCGAAGGCCAGGTCATGGTCTCCTCCGCCGTGCAGGCCACCGGAGCTCTCGTGCGCGGCATGACCGAGGATGGCATGCGCGCGCTGCCGCTCATCTCCAACAACATCCGCTTCGGCACCCTCGACGGCTTCGGCCAAGGCACCGGCGTCGCCATCGGCACGCGGCTCGCCAACATGCTGCGCGTCAACGTCGGCGATACGATCACGCTCATATCCCCGCGTGGCGCCGCAACGCCCTTCGGCACCGCACCGCGCACCAAACCTTATGTCGTTACCGCGCTGTTCGAGATGGGCATGGCGGAATACGATCGCACCATGGTGTTCATGCCGCTCCTCGAAGCGCAGCGCTACTTTGCGCGCGGGGCGGAGGTCGACGCCATCGAGGTCGTCGTCAACCACCCTCAGAACATCGACAACTACATGCGTGAGGTGAAACGCGCCGTCGGGCCGACCAACCACGTCTCCGACTGGCGGGCGCGCAACGAGACGTTCTTCACCGTGCTCGAGGTCGAGCGCAACGTGATGTTCATTATCCTGTCGCTGATCGTCCTCGTCGCCGCACTCAACATCATTTCCGGCCTGATGATGCTGGTGAAGGACAAGGGCCGCGACGTCGCCATCCTGCGCACCATGGGTGCGACACGCGGCGCCATGATGCGTGTCTTTCTCATCACCGGCGCCTCCATCGGCGTCGTCGGTACCTTCGCCGGGCTGATCCTCGGCATCGTCTTCTGCCTCAACATCGAATCCATCCGCGAGCTCGTCTCGTGGATGTCGAGCACCACGCTGTTCGATCCCAACGTCTACTACCTGACGCGCCTGCCGGCCGACATGGAGCCGCGCGAGACGGCCACCATCGTCGGCATGGCGCTGGCTTTGTCGGTTCTGGCCACGCTCTATCCGTCGTGGCGTGCTTCCACACTCGATCCCGTAGAGGCTCTGCGCTACGAATGAGCGACCGCGTGAAAGCCTTGGCCGAGGAGCTGCAAGCCGTGCGAGACGTTGCCCCGCACCCGGTGTTGAGGCTCGACCGGCTGGTGCGCACGTTCCATCAGGGTCCGCGCACGATCGCCGTCTTGAACGGCGCCTCGGCCGACATCTATCCCGGCCAGGCGGTGGCCCTCGTCGGGCCCTCCGGCGCCGGCAAGTCGACGCTGTTGCACATTGCCGGCCTGCTCGAGACGCCGGACGGCGGGCACGTGGTCGTCAACGGGCGCGACTGCACCGGCATGGGCGACGCCGACCGCACGCGCGTGCGTCGCGTGCAGATGGGCTTCGTCTACCAGTTCCATCAGTTGCTGCCGGAATTCTCCGCGCTCGAGAACGTCATCATCCCGCAGATGATCTTAGGCCGTCGCCGAAAAACTGCCGCGCAGCGCGCTGCGCAACTGCTCGGCGCGCTGGGGCTCGCCGAGCGGGTCGACCACCGGCCGGCGCAGCTGTCGGGCGGCGAGCAGCAGCGCACCGCCATTGCCCGCGCTCTGGCCAACGACCCGCGCCTCATCCTGGCCGACGAGCCGACCGGCAACCTCGACCCGCACACGGCGGCGCACGTGTTCGACGCGCTGGTGCATCTCATCCGCACAACGGGCGTCGCTGCGCTCATCGCGACTCACAATCTCGAGCTGGCGGCCCGCATGGACCGCGTCCTGCGCCTCGAAGAGGGACTTCTCATCGAGGTTGCGCCCGCCGCCGTCCGCTGAACCGCTGTTCGGGCGGGATAGGCGCGGGGCGGCCCTTGGGCACCTCGCCGGGGTGGTCTAAGTAGGGGCTATGAACGCCCCAACTCGCCTGCCGGATTCCGGTCAGCCCGCGCCGCCTGCCAGGGCGCGCTTCGTGCACTTGAAGGTGCATTCCGCCTATTCGCTGCTCGAAGGCGCGCTGCCCATCGGCAAGCTGGCAAAGCTCGCCGCTGCGCACAATTTCCCGGCGCTCGGCCTCACCGACACCAACAACCTCTACGGCGCGCTCGAATTCTCCGACAAGCTCGCCGACAGCGGCATCCAGCCGATCATCGGCGTCGCCCTCACCATCGACTTCGAGGATCGCCGCAACGAGGGCGCCGACCGCGGCGTGCCCGCCGTGCGTCAGCCTGGCGACGGCAACATCGCCCTGCTGGCGATGAACGACGCGGGCTACGCCAACCTGATGAAGCTCGTCAGCCGCGCGCATCTCGACGCGGCCGACGTCGAGGCGGCGCACACCACGGCCGCCGTGCTTGCCGAGCATGCCGACGGCTTGATTGCGCTCACCGGCGGGCCCGACGGCCCGATCGATCGCGCCTTGCGCGACGGCCAGAAGGCGCTCGCCGAGGCGCGCCTCGAACGCCTCAAGGCGATGTTCGGCGACCGGCTCTATGTCGAGCTGCAGCGCCACGGCCTCATGTCCGAGCACGAGGTCGAGCCGCAGCTTCTAAGGCTTGCCTATGGCAAGCACATCCCCATCGTCGCCACCAACGAAGCCTACTTCGCCAGCCCCGACGACCACGAGGCGCACGACGCGCTCCTGTGCATCGCCGGCGGCCGCTATGTGGTCGAGGACGACCGCCGCCGCGTCACGCGCGAGCACGACTTCAAGAGCGCCGGCGCCATGGCGGAGGTGTTCGCCGACCTTCCCGAGGCGCTCGACAACACCATCGAGATCGCCAAGCGCTGCGCCTTCCGCCCCCAGGGGCGCAAGCCGATCCTGCCGCGCTTCGTGGCCGTCGACCGCGAGGTGAGCGAAGCCGAGCTGTCGCGCCTCGAAGCCGAAGAGCTGCGCCGCCAGGCCCAGCAGGGCCTCGCCGACCGCCTCGCCGCCGCGACCTGCGCCGACGGCTTCACGCCCGCCGACTACGAGAAGCGTCTCGCCTACGAGCTCGACGTCATCGCGCGTATGCAGTTTCCCGGCTACTTCCTCATCGTCGCCGACTTCATCAAATGGGCGAAGGCGCAGGGCATCCCGGTCGGGCCGGGCCGCGGCTCCGGCGCCGGCTCGGTCGTCGCCTGGGCGCTCACCATCACCGACCTCGACCCCTTGCGCTTCGGGCTGCTGTTCGAGCGCTTCCTCAACCCCGAACGCGTGTCGATGCCCGACTTCGACATCGACTTCTGCCAGGATCGCCGCGACGAGGTGATCCGCTACGTGCAGCGCAAGTACGGCCACGACCGCGTCGCGCAGATCATCACGCACGGCAAGCTGCAGGCGCGCGCCGTGCTGCGCGACGTCGGCCGCGTGCTGCAGATGCCGTACGGCCAGGTCGACCGGCTATGCAAGCTCGTCCCCAACAACCCGGCCAATCCCGTCACGCTGCCCGAGGCCATCGCCGGCGAGCCGAAGCTGCTGGAGGCGATCGCCGCCGAGCCGATGGTCGCCCGCCTGGTGGAGATCGCGCAGAAGCTGGAAGGCCTCTACCGCCACGCTTCGACGCACGCTGCCGGCATGGTCATCGGCGACCGGCCGCTGGTCGAGCTGGTGCCGCTGACGCGCGATCCCAAATCCAATTCGCCCGTCACGCAATTCAACTGGAAGCTGGTCGAAGCCGCCGGCCTCGTGAAGTTCGACTTCCTCGGCCTCAAGACGCTGACGGTCCTGCAGAAGGCCGTCGAACTCGTCAAACGCGGGCGCGGCATCGACGTCGATCTCGCCAAGCTGCCGCTCGACGACCCCAAAGCCTTCGAAATCCTCGCCAAGGCGGACACGGTCGGCGTGTTCCAGCTGGAATCGACGGGCATGCGCGAGAGCTTGAAGCGGCTGAAGCCCGACCGCTTCGAGGACATCATCGCCATGGTGGCGCTCTATCGCCCCGGCCCCATGGACAACATCCCGACCTACATCAACCGCAAGCACGGCGAGGAGCCGATCGACTGCCTGCATCCGCTGCTGGAGCCGATCCTCAAGGAGACCTACGGCGTCATCATCTACCAGGAGCAGGTCATCCAGATCGCCCAGGTGATGGGCGGCTTCACGCTCGGCCAGGCCGACAACCTGCGCCGCGCCATGGGCAAAAAAGACAAGGCCGGCATGGCCAAGGAGCAGGCCCGCTTCGTCGCCGGCGCCGTGCAGAAGGGCGTCAAGAAGAACGACGCGGCCGACATCTTCCTGCTGGTCGACAAGTTCGCCGGCTACGGCTTCAACAAGAGCCACGCCGCCGCTTACGCGCTCGTCAGCTATCACACCGCCTACATGAAGGCGAACTACCGCGAGGAATTCCTCGCCGCCTCCATGACGCTCGACATGAGCAACACCGATAAGCTCGCGCTGTTCGCCTCGGAGGCGCGCCGCAGCGGCATCGCCGTCGAGCCGCCGTGCGTCAACGCTTCGGAGGTCGACTTCCTCGCCGAGCCGTCGAAGGAGGCGGGCAAGCCGGGCGCCATCCGCTATTCGCTCGCCGCCCTGAAGAACATCGGCGCCGCGGCCGTCGCCACGGTCGTCGCCGAGCGCAGCGCCAAGGGCCGCTTCAAGACGCTCGCCGACTTCGCCGCGCGCCTCAACCCGAAGGCGCTCAACAAGCGCGGCATCGAAACGCTCGCCGCCGCCGGCGCCTTCGATGGGCTCGAAGGCAACCGCGCGCTGGTGCACGCCAACGTCGAAGGCATCCTGGCGCTCGCCCAGCGACGCGACGCCAACGCCGAGGCGGGCACCGACGACCTGTTCGGCATCGGGCAATCCGCGCCGAGCCTCGATCTGCGCCCGGCGCAGGCGTGGACGCCGATGGAGCGGCTGTCGCACGAGTTCGACGCCGTCGGCTTCTATCTCTCCGGCCATCCGCTCGACAGCTACGAGCAGGTGCTGCAGAAGCTCGGCGTCAAGCGCTACTCCGAGTTCGAGGCGATGACCGAGCGCGGCGCGTGCGAGGGACGCCTCGCCGGCATCGTCATCGCGGCGCGCGAGCGCAAGTCGCAGCGCGGCAACAAGTTCGCCTTCGGCATGTTCTCCGACACCACCGGGCAGTTCGAGGCGGTGATCTTCTCCGACACGCTGGCGGCGGCGCGCGATCTCTTGGAGCCGGGCACGCCGGTGCTGCTCTCGGTCTCCGCCGAGCGCGACGGCGACACGATGAAGATGCGCGTCGAAGGCCTCGAAGCGCTCGACAAGGCGGCGGCCAATGTGCAGCGCGGACTGAAGCTCGTTCTCGACCGGCGGGTGATCGAGAAGAACGCCGGTGCGCTTGCCGCGATCAAGTCGCGGCTGAAGCCCGGCGGCAAGGGCGAGATCCGCCTCGTGCTGCCGCTGGGCGACCGCGGCAAGGAGCTCGAGTTCGGAATTTCCGGCCGCTACGACGTCTCGCCGTCGAGCGCCGGAATTCTCGCCACGATCCCCGGCGTTGTCGAAGTGTTAGAAATCTAAACGTAACCTGAGCCCCAGCACCTATTCGATACATTTTGTGCAAAGGGCTCCGTATCGTGCTTCGCTCTGTCCTCGGCGCTGCGTTGCTGCTCGCGCCCCTCACCTCGCAGGCGCTGGCCGTCTCCTCCTCGCCAGCAGCAGCCGCGTCCTCGCCTCACTCGATAGCCACCTACTGCCCGCGCCCGCTGCACCGGGCCACCCGCCTCATCATCGTCACCGTGCCCGACATGACCTCGGTGAAGGCGACGCTGCACACCTTCGAGCGGCGCACGCCGGCCGATGCAACCTGGCAGCGCTCCGGACCGCCTGAGGCCGCCGTCGTCGGTGCCGCCGGTATCGGTTGGTCGGAGGACTTCGACTACCTCGCCAAGAAGGACGAGCCGGTGAAGCGCGAGGGCGACAAGCGCACGCCGGCGGGCATCTTCCGCGTCGCCGGCCCGTTCGGCTTCGAGGCGAGCAAGATCGGCGGCTATACGAAGCTCGAGTCCGGCCGCAGCTTCTGCGTCGACGACCCGACGTCGATCCTCTACGGCACGCATCGTCGACAAGCGTCTCGCGGCAACGACGAAGAGCAGCGAGGACATGTCGGCGGTGCCGGGTCTCAAGCGTGGCTTGATCGTCGACTATCCGGCGCGTCGCGGTGCCAAGGCCGGCTCGTGCATTTTCATCCACGTCTGGGACGGTGCCGAGGCCGGCACGAAAGCGCGCATCGGCATGCCGGAAGAGCGCGTCTCCGTGCTGCAGGAGTGGAGCAGCAAGGGCTTCACGGCGATTGCCGTCGTCACGGAGGCAGCGGCGCCGCGCTTCAAGGGCTGTCTGCCGCTCAACTCGGCGACGAGCAAGAACGAGCAGCCGGCCGTCGTGCCGGTGCCGAATCCGCGCCGCGGCGCAAGGACCAGCGCGCCGACCTGGCCCAGTGATCGACGCGCGGACGCCGCGCACTATCGCCAGAAATGATCGTACAGGCTGAGGGCGATCTCGATGCAGATCAGCGCGATGATGTACCACTCCAGCCGGTGGCTGGTGCGCGTCGCGAACAGATCGGTCAGCGTATCGGCGGTGCCGCGGATCACATCCAGCTTGCGCGAGATGGCGAGGCCGCGCTGGGTCAGGTCGTACTCCTCGACGAGGCGCGCCCAGAAGCGCTCCAAGCTCGGGATGGTCCCACAACACGTCGGGCTTCTCGTCGAGGTCGACGCGCACGGCCAGCCGCTGCTGAATGAGCAGCGCCTCGCCGATCTGCTCAAGCAGCTCGCCCTGCGGGCTGCGCGGCAGGCGCCGCTTCTGCAGCGTCTTGGCGACGGCCTCGATGCGGTCGAAGGCGGCGGCGATGCGCCGCTCGTCGTAGGCGAAAGCGACGCTCATCGCCAAGGCCTCGGCGACGAGCAGCAGCCGGTCGTTGTCGGCCGCCTTGATCTGCAGGTCGCCGGACGGCGACAGCAGCCCCTCGTCCTCTGCCTTGACGACAGCCGCACGCTCTCCGTTTCGCGCACGGTGAGCGGCTCGATGATGCGGTCGGCGAGGCCGCGGATCAGCTGCTCCTCATCGACCGGGTTCATGCCGATGAACACCGCGGCCCCCGACTTGAAGAGCACGGCGATCCCGTCGCCGCTGGTCCGGAAGGCGAGGGGGACGCTGGAGAACGCGTCCTCGCGCTCCAGCCCCTTGACGTCGATGCGCTCGCCGAGCTGCAGCGCGCGCACGTGTATTGCCTTGTTGTTCATGCCACTTTCCCGCCCCCGGCGGCCTTAACGATAGCTCGGGCGGGGCCCGAGCTTGTCATTTCCGGGTGTAGACTCTATAAGCGCGCCATCTCACACGTGGACCTCGCGCCGGGCGGATTAAAAGCCCCGCTCTGCGCTCCGGTGGACCACTCCCTTACCAAGGGAGGGTCTTCTCTCGGGTCCACGGAGGAACAACCGGAAAAGGACTACCCATGACGCTTCCCGCGTTCAATATGCGTCAGCTTTTGGAAGCTGGCGTGCACTTCGGTCACCAGTCGCATCGCTGGAACCCCAAGATGGCGCCCTTCATCTACGGCGCCCGCAACAACATCCACATCATCGATCTGACGCAGACGACGCCGATGCTGCATCAGGCGCTGGTCAAGATCTCCGACACCGTGGCCAACGGCGGCCGCGTGCTGTACGTCGCCACCAAGCGCCAGGCCTCGGATTCGATCGCCGACAGCGCCAAGCGCAGCGCCCAGTACTTCATCAATCATCGCTGGTTCGGCGGCACGCTGACCAACTGGAAGACCATCTCCCAGTCGATCCGCCGTCTGCGCCAGCTCGACGACATCCTCGCCGATCCGCAGGGCCGCACCAAGAAGGAAGTCCTGACGCTGACGCGCGAGCGCGAAAAGCTCAATCAGGCGCTGGGCGGCATCAAGGACATGGGCGGCACGCCCGACCTCCTGTTCGTCATCGACACGAACAAGGAGAGCATCGCCATCCAGGAAGCGAGCAAGCTCGGCATTCCGATCGTCGCCATCGTCGACACCAATTGCGATCCGGACGGCATCGACTTCCCGATCCCGGGCAACGATGACGCCGGCCGCGCCATCACGCTCTATTGCGATCTCATCGCGCGCGCCGCGCTCGATGGCCTGGAGCGCAGCCAGATCTCGGCGGGCGTCGACGTCGGCGCCTCCGAAGTCGCCTCCCGTCCGAGAGCCTGCCCGCCGCCTTCCAGCGGCATCGAGGCGGCGCGCGGCGAGCCGGACGACCTGAAGCGCATCACCGGCATCACGCCGAAGCTCGAGCAGCGCCTCAACGATGGCGGCGTCTTCCACTTCTGGCAGATCGCCGATCTCGACGCCGAGCAGACGGGCGCGCTCGATCGCAAGCTCAGGCTCAAGGGCCAGATCGAGACGGAGAAGTGGACGGAGCAGGCCAAGAAGCTGGTCGAGGCGAGGGCCGTCTAAGAAGGCTGCCGCTGCGGCGGCAGCTTCGTCCTCTAGTCAACCCGCGGGCGCCGCATCAGCGCGCCCGCCAAGCAATGAGCTGAACCCATGACGATTTCCGCGAACCTCGTGAAGGAACTGCGCGATAAGACCGGCGCCGGCATGATGGACTGCAAGGCGGCGCTGACTGAGGTGAAGGGCGACATCGAGGCCGCCGTCGACTGGCTGCGCAAGAAGGGCTTGTCGAAGGCCGCCAAGAAGGCCGGGCGCATCGCCGCCGAAGGCCTTATCGGCATCGCCGTGTCGGGCAAGACGGGTTCGGTCGTCGAGGTCAACTCGGAGACCGACTTCGTCGCCCGCAACGAGCAGTTCCAGGAGATGGTGACCAACATCGCCTCGCTCGCCGGCAAGTCCGGCGGCGACGTCGCGAAGCTGCTCGCCATGACCTATCCCGGCAAGAAGATCACCGTCGAGGATCAGGTGAAGGAGCTCATCGCCACCATCGGCGAGAACATGAGCGTGCGCCGCACGGCGACGTTGCAGGTCCCGCAGGGCGTCGTCGGTTCCTACGTGCACGGCCAGGTCGTGCCGGGTCTCGGCAAGATCGGCGTGCTCGTCGCGCTGGAGTCTGCCGGCAAGAATGCCGACGAGCTCGCAGCGCTCGCCCGCCAGATCGCCATGCACGTCGCCGCGACCAACCCGGTTGCGCTCGACATCACCGGCGTGCCGGCCGAGACGCTGGAGCGCGAGAAGGCGATCCTGGCCGACAAGAACCAGGGCAAGCCCCCGCAGGTTCTGGAGAAGATCGTCGCCAGCGGCCTCAAGAGCTACGCCAAGGACAACTGCCTGCTGGATCAGGCCTACATTCACGATCCGTCCAAGAGCGTGGCGCAGGCCGTGAAGGAAGCCGAAGGCAAGGTCGGCGGTCCGGTGAAGCTGACGGGCTTCGTGCGCTATGCGCTGGGCGAGGGCATCGAGAAGAAAGACGACGACTTCGCCGCCGAGGTCGCCGCCGCAGTCGGCGCAAGCAACTAAGACAGACGCAAGCGGTGCGCGCCCTCACAAGGGGCGCGCTCTAGGCGAATCCCCATCGTGTGCTAGTTAGTAGCGCCGGCCGGCCAGCGGCCGCCCGGCTGCCCGCGGCGGAACGAGGAGGCGGTCCATGGCAGCCACGACTGGAGCAGGCGCATCCGGCCTGGCCTACAAGCGGCTGCTGCTCAAGCTCTCCGGCGAAGCCCTGATGGGCAAAGGCGATTTCGGCATCGACATGGCCGTCGCCGAGCGCCTCGCCCGCGATATCGCCGAAGCCATTTCCGCCGGTTGCGAGATCTCCGTCGTCGTCGGCGGCGGCAACATCTTTCGCGGCCTTGCCGCTGCTGCCAAGGGCATGGAGCGCGCCACCGCCGACTACATGGGCATGCTGGCGACCGTGATGAACGCGCTCGCCCTGCAGAACGCGCTGGAGAACGCCAACCAACCGGCGCGCGTGCTCTCTGCCATCCCCATGCCGACGGTGTGCGAAAGCTACGTGCGCCCCAAGGCGCTGCACCACATGAAGGCCGGCCGCGTCGTCATCTTCGCTGCCGGCACCGGCAACCCGTTCTTCACCACGGATACGGCGGCGACCCTGCGCGCCATCGAGATGGACTGCCAGGCCGTTGCCAAGGCCACCCAGGTCGATGGCGTCTACGACAGCGATCCGCGCAAGAACCCCAACGCCAAGCGCTATGACAGGCTTAGCTATGCCGATGTTTTATCTCGCGATCTCAAGGTGATGGACGGCGCGGCAATCGCCCTTGCTCGCGACAACGGACTTCCGGTAATTGTCTTTTCCGTCAGTGAGCCGGGCAACATTTTGAAGGTGCTGCGCGGCGAGGGGCGGGCGACCGTCATCGCATGACCGCCGTCAGCCGGTGCGCGTCTCGGCGATATGTTTGACTGGCACGCGTGCGGCGGCCGTGCACATGCTCCCGCCCGCAGCGCCGAAGGAGACAACAATGTCCAGCGGTTCGTTTGATCTCAACGATCTGGAAAAGCGCATGCGCGGATCGCTCGATGCGATGAAGCGCGAGCTGTCGGGGCTGCGCACCGGGCGCGCCAGCGCGCATCTTCTCGATCCGATCCAGGTCAGCGTCTACGGCTCGAAGATGCCGCTCAACCAGGTGGCGACCGTGTCGGTGCCGGAGCCGCGCACCATCTCCGTGACGGTCTGGGACAAGAGCAACGTCGCGGCCGTCGACAAGGCGATCCGCGAGGCGAACCTCGGATTGAACCCCATCATCGACGGCGCGCATTTGCGCCTGCCCATCCCGATGCTCACGGCCGATCGGCGCACCGAACTCGCCAAGCTCGCCCACAAATATGCCGAGCACGGCCGTGTCGCTGTGCGCAACGTGCGCCGCGAGGGCATGGACCTTCTCAAGAAGCTCGAGAAGGACGGCAAGATGAGCCAGGACGACCATCATAAGTCGTCGGCCAAGGTGCAGGAGCTGACCGACAAGCTCATCAAAGAGATCGACGACACCCTGGCCAGCAAAGAGGCTGAGATCCACAAGGTCTGAAGCCTTTGAGAACGGCGGCATTCCCGCTATCCTCGGTTTCGCGCTCCTTGCAACCGAAAGCCCCGCCCCGGTGACGGACACCACGAAAATGCCAGTACCGCCCGAGCGGGACGACGTCCAACCGCGCCATGTCGCCATCATCATGGACGGCAATGGGCGCTGGGCCAGCAAGCACGGTTTGCCGCGTGCCGTCGGCCATCGCAACGGCGTCGAGGCGGTGCGGCGCACGGTGCGCGCCGCGATCGAGCTCGGCATACCGTACCTCACGCTCTACAGCTTCTCGTCCGAGAACTGGTCGCGACCGGTCGACGAGATCGACGATCTCATGGGGCTGATGAAGCGCTTCATCCGCCGCGACCTCGCCGAGCTGCACCAGGCCGGCGTCAAGATCCGCGTCATCGGCGAGCGCACCAACGTCGAGACCGAGCTGATGGCGCTGATCGACGAGGCGGTCGAGCTGACGCGTGACAATCAGGCAATCACGCTTATCATCGCCTTCAACTATGGTGCCCGCGCCGAGATCGCCAAGGCGGCCCGCGCGCTCGCCGAGAAGGTTGCCGCCGGCACGCTGAAGCCGGAGGACATCAACGTCGGGGCGCTCGGCGCAGCGCTCGACACCGCCGGCATTCCCGATCCCGACCTGCTCGTGCGCACCAGCGGCGAGATGCGCATCTCGAACTTCCTGCTGTGGCAGTGCGCCTATACGGAGTTCGTCTTCCTCGACGCCTTCTGGCCGGACTTCGGCCGCGAGCAGCTCGAGGAAGCGATCGCCCGCTATCGGGAGCGCGATCGCCGCTTCGGCGGCCGCTCCAAGCAATCGATCATGTGAGGCGCCATGCCCGATAACGCGGTGGCTTCCGAGGCGGAAAGCGGCAGCGCCCCCTGGCTGTCGAGCAATTTGAAGCTGCGCATCTTCTCGGGCGCGCGTTCTCGCCGCCGTCGCGTTTCTCCTCGCGTATGCCGGGCCGCTGCCCTTCGCCTTTCTCATTCTCGTGTGCGCGCTGGTGATCAGCTGGGAGTGGGGCCGCCTCGTGCGCGGCGCCACCTTCGACCTCGGCTTCTTCGTGCACGCCATCGCCGTGACGGTCGCCATCGTTCTCGCCGCGCCGGCTATGCGGCGCTGGCCGTCGCCGTGCTCGCCATCGCCGCCATCACGCTGATCCCGCTCTACATCGGCCGCGGCGCGCGGCTATCGGCGCTCGGGGTGTTCTACGTCGGCCTGCCCGCCGTCGCGCTGCTGTGGCTGCGCAGCGACGAGCCGTTCGGCTTCACCGCCGTGCTGTTCGTCTTCGCCGTCGTCTGGTCGTCGGACACCGCCGCCTACGCTGCCGGGCGCAGCATCGGCGGCCCGAAGCTGTGGCCGCGCGTGTCGCCCAACAAGACATGGGCCGGGCTCGTGGGCGCGCTATGCGCCGGCGCTATCGCCGCGGCCGTGTTCGCCGTGCTGGAGCCGGAAGCGGCGCCCGTGCGGCTGCATCCTCATCGGCGTCGGCTTGGCGCTCGTCGCGCAGGCCGGCGACCTCGCCGAATCCGCGCTCAAGCGTCTGTTCAATCTCAAGGATGCGAGCGATCTCATCCCCGGTCACGGCGGCTTCATGGACCGCATGGACAGCATCGTCGCCGCCGCCGTCGCTGCCGCGCTTCTGGCGCTCGCCATCGATCCGCACGCCCCGGCGCGCGCGCTGCTGTTCGGCGTATAGATGGTGCAGATCACCGCGCAGAGGCATGGCGCGAACCGTTGCGGCGCGCCGTTTCCCGACCAATGGCGACCGCGCCGCGCGCCGCTCGCTGACCGTGCTCGGCGCCACCGGCTCCATCGGCAAGAGCACGCTCGACCTCGTCGAGCGCAACCCGGAAGCCTTCGAGATCATCGCGCTGACCGCGCAGAGCAACGTCGCCGCGTCTCGCGGAAGCGGCCCGCCGCACGCGCGCGCGCCTCGCCGTGATCGGCGATCCTGCCCGCTATGCCGAGCTGCAAGCGGCGCTGGCCGGCAGCGGCATCCGCGCCGCCGCCGGCCTCGAGGCGGTTATCGCCGCCGCCGCCGAGCCGGCCGACTGCGTGATGGCGGCGATCGTCGGCGCGGCCGGCCTCGAGCCGACCTTCGAGGCCGCGCGGCAGGGACGCCGGCTCGCGCTCGCCAACAAGGAATGCCTCGTCTCGGCCGGCGAAGTTTTCATGGCCGCGGTGGCCGATGCCGGCACCGAGTTGCTGCCCGTCGACAGCGAGCACTCGGCCGCCCTGCAGGCGCTGGCGGGGCCGCGCCGGAAAGCATCGAGCGCATCGTGCTCACCGCCTCGGGCGGCCCGTTCCGCACCTGGAGCCTCGAGCAGCTGCAGGAGGCGACGCCGGAGCAGGCGCTGCGCCACCCGAACTGGTCGATGGGCGCCAAGATCTCGATCGATTCCGCGACCTTGATGAACAAGGGGCTGGAGCTGATCGAGGCCTATCACCTGTTCCCGGTCACTGCCGAGCAGCTGGGCGTCGTCATCCACCCGCAGTCGATCGTGCATTGCCTCGTCAGCTACACGGACGGCTCGGTCCTGGCGCAGATGTCGTCGCCCGACATGCGCACGCCCATCGCCCTGGCGCTGTCCTGGCCGCAGCGCATGACGACGCCGACGCCCCGGCTCGATCTTGCGGCGGTCGGCACGCCTCAGCTTCGAGGCCCCCGACGAGGCGCGCTTTCCGGCCTTAACCATAGCGCGTGAGGCCCTCGCCGCGGGGGGCACGGCCCCGGCCATCCTCAGCGCCGCCAATGAAATAGCCGTCGAGGCCTTCCTCGCCCGCCGCATCGGTTTTCTCGATATCGCCCGCAACGCCGCCGACACCCTGGAAGCGGCCCACGGCGGGGGCTCATTGCGCCGCCAGCGAGCCTGAGCGATATTCTCGCCGCCGATGCCGAGGCCCGGCGACTGGCACAATCGCTGCTCGGTCGCTATGTCTAGGCTGCCGACCGTCCCTCGCCCAAGCCCGTCACTGAGCTGGGGACGGGCGCCGAAATTGCCGCTTTTGCCGCGTATCATCAACGGATTCGCGGGGTCCGGCCTTTAGGCCATGCCCTGCGGCCCACGACCGATAGGAGACCGATGCTGACGCTGGCGAACCTGGCCACCTCGACACCCGGGGTGCTCTGACCATTCTGCAGTTCCTGGTGGTGCTGACCATCGTGGTCTTCGTCCACGAGTTCGGGCATTTCATCGTCGCGCGCTGGTGCGGCGTCACGGTCAAGACGTTCTCGATCGGCTTCGGCACGCGAGATCTTCGGCTTCACCGACCGCAAGGGCACCCGCTGGCGCTTCGCCTGGATCCCGCTCGGCGGCTACGTGAAGTTCGTCGACGACGAGAACGCGGCCAGCCAGCCCTCGCCGGACGCCTCGACCGCATGACCCCGAGCGAGCGCGCCGGCGCCTTCCAGAACAAGCCGCTGTGGCAGCGCGCCGCCGTCGTCGCCGCCGGCCCGATGGCAAATTTCCTTTTGGCGATAGCGGTTTATGCCGCGCGTCAACGCGACTTTCGGCGTCCGCACCATCACCCCCACGGTCGGGCGAGGTGAAGGCGGAATGCCGGCCGCCGCTGCCGGCATCAAGCCCGGTGACGTGATCACCAGCATCGACGGCTGGACCATCGAAGGCTTCGAGGACATGCAGCGCATCGTCGGCATCAACGGCGGGCGGCCGCTCGAGCTTCGGCGTCGATCGCGGCGGCGAGAAGCTGTCGATCGAGGTGACGCCCGAGGTGCACGAGCAGGACGACACCTTCGGCGGCAAGTTCCGGCGCGGCCTGATCGGCATCACGCCGTCGAGCGATCGCCGGCTACAAGGACGCCAAATCGGTCGGCCCATCGAGGCCTTCGGCTCGGCGTGCGCGAGACCTACACCAACATCGCCCATACCCTGCAGGGCATCGCGCGACATCGTGACGCAGCGCCAGGCGGCCGACCAGATGGGCGGCCCGATCCTGATGGCGCAGGTGACCGCCAAGGTGGCCGAGGGGGGCATCGAGCCGATGCTGCGCTGGATCGCCTTCATCTCGGCAAATATCGGCTTCCTGAACCTGCTGCCGATCCCCGTCCTCGACGGTGGACATCTTGTTTATTACGCCATCGAAGGGGTGCTTCGGCGACCCATGAGCCGGCGCATGCAGGAGATCGGATTCCAGATCGGCGTGGCGCTCGTGCTGATGCTGATGGTGTACGTGAATTTGAACGATTTATTGCGGGTGTGGCGGGGATGGACCGGGGCAGGCTAAAATGGCGATTCAGTGACGTAATCTTGCCACTTCCACACCCCTTCTCTGAATCGTTAAGAACGAATTTACACAGGGGAGTGCGCTCAACAAGAAGAATCAGGCCTATCTGGCTAGATTTCCGACGCGCAGCGTGTTAGTCATTAGCGGTGCGGTGCCCGAAGCCGACGGGGTCCGCGACCGAGGGGGAGTTCGGCAATAACGAGGGCATAGTCTCGAATGCCTGTGGTTCCGAGCCATTACGATGAGAGCCTGTCGCCTGCTGTTGTTCCTGGCGGTCATCTCATCGGGGGTGACTTGTGCGTCGGTGGCGCGTTGTTCTCCGCCCCTGCCGAAGCGCAGGGCGCCACAATCCGCGCCATCAACGTCACGGGCAATCGGCGCGTCGAGCCCGAGACGGTTCGCTCGTACCTCCAATTCTCCGTCGGTGACGCCTACGACCCGGCAAAGTCGACGGCTCGATCAAGGCGCTGTTCGCCACCGGCCTCTTCTCCGACGTGCGCATCGATCGCTCGGGCGCCGACGTCATCGTCACCGTCGTCGAGAACCCGGTCATCAACCAGATCGCCTTCGAAGGTAACAGCGAGATCGACACCGAGACGCTGCGCAACGAAGTGCAGCTGAAGCCGCGCTCGGTGTTCACCCGCGCGCGCGTCCAGGCCGACGTGCAGCGCGTCCTCGACGTCTATCGCCGCCAGGGCCGCTATGCGGCGACCATCGAGCCGAAGATCATCGAGCTCGAGCAGGACCGCGTGAACCTCGTGTTCGAGATCAACGAAGGCGGCGCCACGAAGGTCAAAGGCATCCACTTCGTCGGCAACAAGGCCTTCTCCGACAGCCAGCTGCGCGACGTCGTCTCGACCACCGAGAAGGGCTGGTTCGACTTCCTCAAGGGCACCGCCGTCTACGACCCGACCGCATGAATCTCGATCGCGAGCTCATCCGCCAGTACTACCTGAAGAACGGCTATGCCGACGTGCAGGTGACGGCGGCCAACGCCGAGCTCGACCGCGACGGCTCGGGCTTCTTCATCACCTACTCGATCGAGGAAGGCGAGCCATACGAGTTCGGCGGCATCAACATCGAGAGCACCGTCGCGCCATCGACCCGAGCAATTCAAGGGCGACCTGCTCACCGAGGAAGGCGATACCTACAACGCCAACCAGATCGACAAGTCGGTCGAGAAGCTGACGCTCGGCAGTCTCGCAGGACGGCTATCGCCTTCGCCCGCGTGCGCCCGCAAGCGGTGCCCGATCCGGTGACGCGCAAGATCGCGCTGAACTACGTGATCGAGGAAGGCCCGCGCATCTACATCGAGCGCATCAACATCACCGGCAACACGCGCACCAAGGATTACGTCATCCGCCGCGAGTTCAAGGTGGCCGAGGGCGACGCCTATAATCCGCTCATGGTCGATCAGGCCAAGAAGCGCCTGACCAACATCGGCCTGTTCAAGGCGCGTCGAAGTGAAGCGCCGCCCGGGCAGCGCCCAGGATCGCGTCGTCCTCGACGTGGAGCTGGTCGAGCAGTCGACCGGTGAGCTGTCCTTCGGCGCCGGCTACTCGACGGCTGAAGGCGTCATCGGCGATGTCAGCATCACCGAGCGCAACTTGATGGGCAACGGCCAGTTCCTGCGCCTGCAGCTGTCCGGCTCGCTCGAGCGCTTGCAGGTCAACCTGAGCTTCACCGAGCCGCGCTTCCTCGACCGCAACCTCGCCGCCGGCTTCGACCTGTTCCACAAGGAGGTCGACCAGACGAGCCAGTCGGGCTTCAGAGCCGCCGTACCGGTGGCAGCGTGCGCCTCGGCTTCCCGCTGTCCGAGAAGCTGTGGATGCAGACCAACTACACGGCGTCGCGCGACTCAGATCTTCGACGTCGAGCCCGATCGCCTCGGCGGCCATCCAGGAGCGGAGGGCACCTCGTACACCTCGATGGTCGGCACGACGCTCACCTACGACCTGCGCAACGACGCCAAGAACCCGACCAAGGGTCTGTGGTTCCAGACGGGCGCCGACTTCGCCGGCCTCGGCGGCGACGTGCAGTACGTCAGCCTCGCGGCGGAAGCGCGCGGCTACTACCCGATCACCGACAACATCACATTCGTCGCCCGCGCCATCGGCGGCTCGATCCAGGGCTGGGGCGGCGAGGACGTGCGCCTCATCGACCTGTTCTTCAAGGGCGGTGAGACGGTGCGCGGCTTCGATCGTGCCGGCTACGGTCCGCGCGACATGAGCACGGCGACGCGCTCGGCGGCTCAGATTACTGGGCGACGACGGCGGAAGTCCGCTTCCCCATCCCGTTCGTGCCCGACGATCTCGGCATCTCCGGCGCCGTGTTCGCCGACGCCGGCTCGCTGTGGAATGCGGGCGGACGCGCCAAGCGAGCTCTGGCGGCTTGCCCCGAACGGCAGGCGTGCTTGCAGGACAGCTCGGCCATCCGCTCGTCGGTCGGCGCCAGCTTGATGTGGGCCTCGCCGGTCGGCCCGATCCGTATGGATTTCGCCAAGGTCCTCACCAAAGAAACTACGACGAAGAGCAGTTCTTCCGCTTCGGTGCGGCGACGAAGTTCTAATCGTCGCGCCGTCGGTGCTAAGGTGCTACGGTACGAAGCCGCCGACCTCCGTCGCAATTGGCAGCGGAGCGGCGCTCGCCTCCTGAGCATTTGCCTCTGGCAAATCATGCGAGCGTCGACACCGAGCGGCGGGTCACGGCATGGAGCATCCCGGATTTTTCACGCGGGCCGGGCCGTTCACGCTTGGCGGAGGTCGCCAAGGCGACCGGGGCCGAGCTGGCGCCGGGCGCGGACCGCCGACACGCTGCTCGAGGACGTGCGCACCCTCACCGACGCGCGGGCCGCGCGACCTCACCTTCTTCAATAACCGCAAGTACGCCGACCGGCTGAACGCGACGCGGGCCGGGGCCTGCCTGGTGCTGCCGGCCTTCGCCGCCCGCGTTCCGGATACAACGGAGGCTGGTCACGCCCGGCCCCTATCGCGGCGTTCGCCCAGGCGCTGATGCTGTTCTACCCGGACTCGCGCTACGCCAAGGCGGCCCCGCGCGGCGGGCGCGACCCATCGACCCCTCCGCTGAGCTGGAGGAGGGCGTTATCGTCGAGCCGGGCGCCGTCATCGGCGCCGAGGCGCGCATCGGCCGCGGCACCCGCATCGCCGCCGGCGCGGTCGTCGGCTACCGCGTAACCATCGGCCGCGACAGCTATATCGGGCCCGCTGGCGACCGTGGCCCACGCCCTCGTCGGCGACCGGGTCATCATCCATTCGGGCGTCCGGATCGGGCAGGACGGCTTCGGCTTCGCCATGGGCGCGCGCGGGCACCTCAAGGTGCCGCAGATCGGCCGGGTCATCATCCAGGACGACGTGGAAATCGGGGCCAATTCGACCATCGACCGGGGTGCGCTTAAGGACACGGTCATCGGCGAAGGCAGCAAAATTGATAATCTGGTCCAGATCGGGCACAACGTCGTCATCGGACGGCACTGCGTGCTCGTTGCCCAGGTCGGTATTGCGGGCTCCGCCGAGCTCGGCGACTTCGTCGTCATGGGCGGTCAGTCGGGCGTTCCCGGCCACATCAAGGTCGGCGCCGGCGCCCAGATCGCCGGCGACCGCCATCCGACGAAGGACGTGCCTCCCGGGGCCAGCATGGGTGGCACGCCGGGGCGCCCTCTCACGCAATGGGCGCGCGAGTACGGCCTGGCGCGCGCGCATGGCGAAGCGCGGCGACGAAGGACGATGCCGACGAGGCATGATGACGGTATGTCCTGGCGCTGGCGCCGAGGAGTATGAAGGTCGAAGAACATGAATGACATGGCTGATAAACAGGCCAAGCCGGCGTTGGGCACGGCGGATATCATCAGCGTGATGCAGCTGCTGCCGCACCGCTATCCGTTCCTGATGCTCGATCGCATCATCGACATGGACGGCGACAAGAGCTGCGTCGGCGTCAAGAACGTGACGATCAACGAGCCGTTCTTCCAGGGCCATTCCCGCAGTACCCGGTGATGCCCGGCGTGCTCATCATCGAGGGCATGGCGCAGACGGCCGGCGCGCTGTGCGTGCCAGCCTCGGCGAGGGCTACAAGGCCGAGCTCGTCTACTTCATGGCCATCGACCGGGCGAAGTTCCGCAAGCCGGTGGTGCCGGGCGACCAGTCCACTATCACGTGCGCAAGATCCGCAACCGCGGGCGCGTCTGGCGCTTCTACGGCGAGGCCAAGGTCGACGGACAGATCGTCGCCGAGGCCGAGGTCAGCGCCATGCTCGCCGATACCGCGAGGCCCGCGCATTCGCGGCAGGCGCAAGAATGGGTGAGATGACGGCCCATCCGACCGCAGTCATCGAGGCCGGGCGCCAAGCTCGGCGACGGGGTGAAGATCGGCCCCTATTGCGTGGTCGGCGCCGACGTCGACCCTGGGCGACGGCGTCGAGCTCTTAAGCCACGTGGTGGTCACCGGCCGCACGAGATCGGCGCGCGCACGCGCATCTTTCCGTTCGCCTCGATCGGCCATCAGCCGCAGGACCTCAAGTATCACGGCGAGCCGTCGACGCTCATCGTCGGCGCCGACTGCATGATCCGCGAGGGCGTGACGCTGAACCCCGGCACCGAGGGCGGCGGCATGTCGACCACCGTCGGCGACCGCTGCGCCTTCCTCGCCAAGTCGCACGTCGGGCACGATTGCCACGTCGGCAACAACGTCATCTTCTCCAACAACGTGATGCTGGCGGGCCACTGCAGCGGTCGGCGACTACGTCATCTTCGGCGGCGGCGCGGCGGTGATCCAGTTCGCCCGCGTCGGCGCGCATCCTTCCTCGGCGGCATGTCGGGACTGGAGAACGATCTCATCCCCTACGGCATGGCGCTCGGCAACCGGGCGCACCTCTCGGGCCTCAACATCGTCGGGCTGCAGCG
>CAWHOZ010000004.1:0-5052 GCA_963831175.1 uncultured Alphaproteobacteria bacterium
TTGATCCCAATGGTTCCTGCGCTTGCGGCAACGGGATTGTCGCTTCCGCCTTCGGCCGGCGGACCCGGAACCACGCCGCATAGAGCGCCGGCAGGAACAGCAGCGTCAGGATCGTCGCGACCAGAAGGCCGCCCATCATCGTGATCGCCATCGGCCCCCAGAACACCGAGCGGGACAGCGGGATCATGGCGAGGATGGCGGCCATCGCCGTGAGCACCAGCGGCCGCGACCGCCGCACGGTCGATTCGATGATCGCATCCCAGCGCGAGAGGCCGGAGGCCACGTCGGCATCGATCTGATCGACGAGGATGACGGTGTTGCGCATGATCATGCCGGCGAGCGCGATGAGGCCCAGAAGCGCGTTGAAGCCAAACGGAGCATCGAACGCGAGCAGCGCGAAGCTCGCGCCGATGAGGCCCAGCGGCGCGGTCGAGAACACCAGGAACAGCGTCGAGAAGCGCTGCAGCTGCAGCATCAGGATGGTGAGCATGGCCAGGAACATGAGCGGAAAGATCTTGAACAGCGCGGCGTTGGCCTTGGCGCTCTCTTCCACCGCGCCGCCGACCTCGATGCGCATGCCGGGCGGCAGCGTGGCGGCGATCGCGTCGATCGCGGGCTGGATCTGCGGCCGTCACGTCCGGCGCCTGCACGCCGGGCGCGATGTCGGAGCGCACGGTCAGCACCACATCCCGATTGCGCCGCCACAGGATGGGCTCCTCGAACTCGTAGTGAACCCGTGCGACCTGCGAGATCGGAACGGCCGCGCCCGAGCGCGTCGGGATGGTGAGATCCTCGAACGAGCCGAGCCCGAGACGCTCCTCCGGGATGGCACGCGCCACCACCGGCACGAGCTCGATGCCTTCCTTGTATTCCGTCACCGTATAGCCGGAGAGCAGCGTCCCGAGCGTCTGCGCGATGTCCTGCGGCGTCAGCCCCAGCGACCGCGCGCGGTCCTGATCGACCTCGAGCCGGATGGACTTCTTCTGCTCGTTCCAGTCGAACTGCACGTCGCGCGTGTTGGGGTTGGCGCGCATGGCGTCCCGCACTTTATCGGCCACGGCGCGCACGCTGTCGCCGTCCGGGCCGAGTCACGCGGAACTGCACCGGGAAACCGACGGGCGGTCCGAAGTTCAGCCGGTCGATGCGCAGGCGCGCCTCGGGGATCACGTTCTGCGCGACAAGCCCTTCGAGCCGCGCCTTCAGCCGCTCGCGCGCCTCCGCGCCCTTGGTCATCATCACGATGAGCGCGAAGCTCTCGTTCGGCAGCACGGGGTTCAAGGCCAGGAAGAAGCGCGGCGAGCCTTCGCCGATATAGGTCGTGTAGTACTCGAGATCCGGCATCGCCCTTGATGAGGGCTTCGGCCTTCTTGGCGGCGGCTTCGGTGACGCCGATGGACGTGCCCTCCGGCATGCGGATCTCGATGAAGAGCTCCGGTCGCGACGAGGTCGGGAAGAACTGCTGCTGCACCTGCGTGAAGGCGGCGATGGCGGCGCCGAAGGCAGCGAGCGTCAAGGCGATGACCACCCAGCGGAAGCGCACCGCCCAGCCGACGGCGCGGCGCAGGGCCCGATAAAGGCGCGTATCGTAGATGTCATGGCCGGCATGCCCGGTGCCGTGGTTGGTGAAGTTGGGCAGCAGCTTGACGCCGATGTAGGGCGTGAAAAACACCGCCACGATCCACGAGACGACGAGGGCGAGCCCGACGATCCAGAAGATGTTGCCGGCATACTCTCCCGCCGTCGAACGCGCGATGCCGACTGGTAGGAAGCCCACGGCGGTCACGAGCGTGCCGGTCAGCATGGGGAACGCGGTCGAATCCCAGGCAAACGCCGCGGCGCGGATGCGGCTCCAGCCCTGCTCCATTTTGACGACCATCATCTCGACGGCGATGATCGCATCGTCGACGAGCAGGCCGAGCGCGATGATGAGGGAGCCGAGCGTGATGCGGTCGAGATTGAGCCCGGCCACGTTCATGACGACGAAGACGACCGCGAGCACGAGCGGAACGGACGTCGCGACGACGAGGCCTGAGCGCCATCCAAGGGAGACGAAGCTGACGACGAGCACGATGGCGAGCGCCTCGACGAACGAGCGCAGGAACTCGCCCACCAACTCCTCGACGACGCGCGGCTGGTCCGTGATCTGGTCGATCTCGACGCCGGTCGGAACCTGCGCTTTGGCATCCGCAATCGCATCCTTGAGCTTCTTGCCCAGCTCCAGAACGTTGGCGCCCTTGGTCATGGCGACGACGACACCGACGGCTTCGCTGCCGTTATGGCGCACGATGCTGCTCCGGCGGGTCCTCGTAGCCGCGCTTGACGGTGGCGATGTCGCCGAGCCGGAACGTCGGCGCCGCCGGCCTCGATGGGGACTTCCGCAATGGCCGCCTCACCCTTGAAGGCACCCGTGACGCGTACGTCGATGCGGTCGGCGCTGGTTTCGATGGTGCCCGCGGGCGTCACGGCATTCTGGCGCGCCACGCTGTCGAAGATGGCCTGGGGCGTGATGCCGAGCGTCGCCAGCTTGCGGTGGCTGAACTCGATGAAGATGCGCTGGTGGCGCACGCCGACGATATCGACCTTGGCGACACCCTCCGTGCGCAGGAGGCGCTGGCGCACGATCTCCGCATAGTCCTTGAGCTTGGCGAGCGAAACGTCGGCGCCCGACAGCATGTAGATGGCGGAATAGACGTCGCCGTACTCGTCGTTGAAGAAGGGCCCTGCACGCCCTGCGGCAGCGTCGGGCGGCTGTCGTTGAGCTTCTTGCGCACCTGGTACCAGGCGTCATCGACTTCCTTCTGCCCGCGCCGTATCCTTGAGCTGCACCTGGATGACGCTGACGCCGGGCCGCGTGTAGGTCCGGACGAAGTCGAAGAGCTCGAGCTCCTGCAGCCTTTTCTCGAGCTTGTCGGCGACCTGATCCTGCATCTCCTCGGCGGTGGCGCCGGGCCATGCTGCCGTGATGACCATGGTCTTGATGGCGAACGATGGGTCCTCGGCGCGGCCGAGATTGAGGTAGCTCACGAGCCCCGCCACCGAGAACACGATGATGAGGAACAAGACCACTGCGGGATGCGCGACCGCCCAAGCCGAGAGGTTGCCGCGCGAGACGGGATGTTCGTGTTCTGCGGGCCCGGTCATTGCGCCACCTCAACGATGCGTACCGGTATCCCGGCATCGAGCTTGTGAACGCCCGCGGCGACGATCTTCTGGCCTGCCGCCAGCCCGCCCGAGATGATCGCCGACGTCTCGGTCCAGGCGCTGACCTCGACGCTCTTCTTGATCAGGCGGCCGTGCGCTTCATCGATGAGCCATACGGACGGCTGGCCTTGATCCTTGAAGACGGCCGCGAGAGGAAGCTTGGCGCGCTCGCCGGCGCCCTGCGACGCGAGATGCACCGTCGCCGTCTTGCCGAGCGCGATGGCGGCATCCGGCTTTATGAGCGAATAGCGGGCCTGATAGGTGCGCGTCGCTGGGTCGGCCTGAGGCGAGATTTCGCGCAGCTTCGCTTCATAGACGCGATCGGCATCTGCCCACAGCGTCACGGTGGCAGCCGCGTTGCGGTCGCCGTCGATGCGGCTCTCCGGGATTGACACGACCGCCTCGAGCTCATCGAGACGCGCCACGCGTGCAATCAGTTGGCCAGCGCTAACGACCTGCCCCACCTCAACCGGAAGTGCAGTGATCACGCCGGCTTCAGTGGCCACGAGATCCGTATAGGCGAGCTGGTTCTTCGCCAGTGCAAGCGCGCGCGTCGCGCGCTCGACGCGCCCGCGGGCTTCATCCGCCGTTGCCTTCTTCTGCTCGTAGCTGGCGTCGCTGACCCATTTTTTCTCGTTGAGCGCCGCGTAGCGCTTCTCGTCGGCTTCCGCCTGCTTGAGGCTGCTCTGCGCGGCCGTTGAGCTCGGCTTCGGCCAATTCGAGCGACAGCCGGTAGTCGTTTGCATCGAGACGGGCGAGCGTCATGCCGGGCGTGACCAGATCGCCGATGTTGACGAGACGCTCGACGATCTTGCCGGAAACCCGGAAGCCGAGATCGCTCTCGTAGCGCGGCTTGATGGTGCCGGTGTACGAACGCGTGTCCGACTTCGGCCGAGAGCGTCACCGGCGGCCGCGCGGACGGGCTGCGGCGCGGCCACGTAAGGCGCGCTCTCGCTCTTGCAGCCCGCAAGGGCTGGCGGCCAAGGCCATGAGCGCGCCGGCCGCGAGAACCGGGCGCGCGCGCCTCCAGGGCTGCGCAATGCTGGAAGTCAATGTTGCCGTCGCGTTCATATCAGACCCCATTGCTTGGGCATGGCCGAGGCAGGTCGGCGCCTTGAAAGTTAGCTTGACTAACTTAAGTGAGTAGCGCTAACTTGGCAAGATGAAATCGGCGGCGAAGGGCAAAAAGTTAATAATGCTAACCTAAGTTAGATGCGCTAACTTGTTGAATCGCAGGCCGATCATGGAAAGAAATCATGGCCCAAGCAAAAGAACGAACCGCGGTGCGCCCAAAGAAGCGGTTCCACCACGGTGACCTGCGCGAGGCGCTGATCGCCGCCACGCGCGAGCTGCTGATCGAGCATGGGCCGGACGGCTTCACATTGGCCGACGCCTGCCGCCGCGCCGGCGTCACGACCGCCGCGCCCTACAAGCACTTCCGCGACAAGCAGGAGATCCTGGAGGAAATCGTGTTGCGCGGCTTCGAGGAGCTCACGGCCGCCAATGCCAAGGCCGTGGCCGAGGGCGGCCCGGGCACGATCGCGGGCATCACCGCCATGGGAATCTCCTATCTCGACTTCGCCGTGGCCCAGCCGGCGGTATTCCGCCTCATGTTCGGGCACAAGTCCGAAATCATGAAGGTCAAGCAGGTCGACGAGAGCGGCAAGCAGTGTCTGAAGAACGTGATTGAGGAAGTGGCGGCCTATAGCCGCAAGCACGGACACACCGCCGATGCCGAGGAGATCGCGCTGCGGCTTTGGACGTTCGTGCACGGCGCGTCGTCACTTGAGCTCGACGGGGACTATGAGCGCGTCGCGCCCGGCCTCGACGTTCGCAAGATGATTGCAGACG
>CAWHOZ010000005.1:0-175857 GCA_963831175.1 uncultured Alphaproteobacteria bacterium
ATCGCCACGTATTGCTAAAGCTCTTCTACCGCCCGACTGACTTCGGCCAGCGCCACCGCGTTCCCGTCGGCGAAGTGTCGAGCGCCGCGCTCTCGGCGGCGGCCAACTCATCGAGTGCCTTTTCGCTCGTTCCACGGGGGCACCGAAAAATCACGCCATACGTCGCGCTATACGTGCACAGCCAGTCGGCGGTTTGGAGGGCTGTGGAAGCTAGCTGAGGGGTATTGATAACTAACGCGGACGGGCCATAAGCATGGGTGGGGGGGCGAGAATGCGAACGGAGTTGCCATGCTCAATGTCTGCTCCTGGCCCTGTAGCTGCCGTCGGCACGAGGCGGCGTGAAGTCCGCTGACAGGTGCAGAGCGGACGCAAAACGGACATGAGACCACTCCCTCGGTCCCGAGCACCGCCGAGCATGGCTATGAGCTGGGGCAAGGCTCGAAGATTAGAGGGTCGGCCGGAGCCAATGCCGCGGAGAATGTGTCATTGACGGCCACGATTGCCGGCCCAGAAAGACAAATGACCTGGGTAGGAGGCGTCATGCAGTTACCGCAAGATGCTATCCTTCTTCGCGCGTTCATCGGTGAGGCCGATCGCTGAGGGGGACATGCGCTTTATAGAACGATTGTCGAGGCGGCCAGGGCTGCTGGCCTGGCCGGTGCGACGGTCCTTCACGGGCCGCTGAGTTTCGGCCCGGACCGCCGCATCAACAGCGAATTCCTTGTTCGAGGCGCCGGGTATTCCCCATGGTGGTCGAGATCGTCGATACGGAAGATCGAATTCACGCGTTCCTTCCACGACTGGAGCAATTGGTCGGCTCCGGGTTGGTGACTTTGCAGGCCCTCCGCATGTTCCGCTGCGGCCGACAGACTCAACGGGCTCGCCGCGCATCAGACGTAATATTCAACTTTCAGGTCGCACGTGCCCTCGGGAGGAGCAAAAAATGGATGTACCGCACGAAGCAATCCTGCTGCGCATCTTCACGAGTGCCGACGATCGATATGGCGTTGAAGAACCACTGTATCATGCGATCGTATTGAAAGCGCGCGAGGTGCATCTCGCTGGGGCGACGGTCTTGCAAGGACCCCGGCTTCGGACACTCCAGCCGGCTTCATAAGCCTGATTTCTTCGCCACCGATGAGCGTCCGGTCGTGATTGAAATTTGTGACTTCGAGGAGAAGATCAACGCGTTCCTGCCGGTGCTCGATGAAATGATGGAGAGTGGTCTGGTTACGCTTGAAGAGGCGCGAGTACTGCAATACGGCCGCACACGCTCTGACTATTTCAAGCGGCTCAAGGAAAGCGTGTTTCAACACCTCCATATCCACCAAACGTCAAGCGCGGTTAGTTAGGAGCACAGGGCCAACCACTGAAAGGTTACCTCGACTATTAAGCCATGAGGATAGCTACGCTTCTGGCCGACGACCCTTAGCGGTCGTTCGGTCTAGCTGCATCGCCTAAGCGATCTGACCGATTGACCTTCGAGTCCCGTCACCTAGCTTTACCGACATGGGGATGGAGTTCCCCCTTTTAACCGCCCGATGAGGGCTGATGACTCCTACCGCGAGAGTTGGCGGTAGGGGTATGGTTTCCCGGCCGTTGGAAAGCGGCCTTTTTCATGCCGCTCTCGCTGAAGTTGAACCGCGGGTCCTTAGCCGGGCCTGCCAGCGGGAGAACGTGCGTATGGAAAACGTCTGGCTTGCTTCTGCGGTTTGGATCGGGCTTGCGCTGCTCGCCTCCATTATTTCGATCCGCGTCGCGATGTCGGTCGCGCTCGTCGAGATCATGGTCGGGGCTGATTGCGGGCAACGTGATCGGCCTTGAGATCACGCAATGGGTGAACTTCCTCGCCGGTTTCGGCGCGATCATGCTGACGTTTCTTGCTGGCACCGAAATCGATAGCGACATCATCCGCAAGAAGCTCGGGCCGAGCGTCGGCATCGGTGTGGCGAAATTCTTCCGCGCCATATGCCGGCGTTCTCCTGTGGGCTCGACCACATCGTGGGCTGGGCCTGGCCGCAGGCGCAGATCGCAGGCATCTCGCTCTCCACCACGTCGGTGGCCGTCGTCTATGCGGTGATGGTCGAAACCGGCTTCAACAAGACTGAGCTCGGCAAAATCATTCTCGCCGCCGGCTCGATCACCGACCTTGGCACGGTTCTCGCGCTCGGCATCGTCTTTGCCCACTTCGATGCCTGGCTTGCGTTGTTTGGCGCCGTGACGGCAGCAGCGCTCTCGGCTACTGCCGCGCTTTGCGCCGTGGTTTTTCGTTCAGGTCGGCCATCGGGTCAGTGAGCCGGAGACCAAGTTCGTGGCCCTTGTTCTCCTGTCACTCGGAGGTCTGTCGCAGGTTGCGGGCAGTGAGGCGGTGTTGCCTGCCTACCTTGTGGGGATAGCGCTGGCTCCCGCATTCATGAAGGATGAGGAGCTGCCGCACCGCATGCGCATCATTGCCTTCACCATCCTCACGCCGTTCTACTTCCTGAAGGCGGTTTTGCCGTCACGTTCGACGCGATTGTCTCCTCTGCAGGCCTCATTCTCGTTTTTCTCGCTCAAGATGGTCACGAAGTTCTTGGGAAGTTCTGCCTCTGACAAGGCTCTATGAGTTCGACGGACGCGAGGGCATGTACACGACGCTGCTGATGTCGACCGGACTCACCTTCGGCACCATCTCTGCGCTGTTCGGCCTCACCAACAAGATCATCGATCAGCAGCAATACACGATCCTCGTCGCGGCCGTGATCGGGAGCGCCGTTGTGCCGACGCTCATTGCGCAGAAGTGGTTCATGCCGACCGACAAGAGGCCTTCAGCGACCGGACATCGCAAATCGGAGGAGGCATCCAATGTTTGACAAGATTTCCTCGGCAACGACGGGTCTGAAGGCGCTGGACGGGCGCTGTCGGCTGCGATCACTCTCGCCAAGGTTCACGGCGCGGCCCTGCACATGATTTCGGTGGAGGAGATGCCGCAGTTTCCGGCCTCCGTCGATGAGGTCGTCGAAGAGAGGCTCGACGCCAATCATCGCTACGAACCGTCATCGCGCAGGCAAAAGCACAGGCGCTGGCGCAGGGCATCAGGCTCAAGACACACATCATGCCGGGGCACGCTGTAGCCACCATCGTTGATTTCATCGAACGAGAGCACTTCGACCTGCTAGTTGTGGGATACATGGGTCATTCGTGCTCTACAACCGCCTTATTGGCGGCACGACAGATCGTCTTGTCGAGCATGCCCCCTGCAATGTGCTGGTGATCAAATAATGCTTGAGGACCACGACCATGCACCGGACCTTCTAGTGCGCCGGCACATAGTCACGACCCCTTCCAAACGCGAGCACCCGTGACTACCGCAGCCCGACAAGAAAAAGGCAGGCCATGGCTCAACCGCACCGTGGTCGGCGCCGGCGTGACCAGCGCGCTGGGCGATTTCTGCTACGAGACGACCACGGTCGTCCTGCCTGGCTTCCTGGCGGTGCTCGGGATCCGGCGGCCGCATGGGGCTCATCGAGGGCACCGCCGACGCCGTGGCGAGCTTCACCAAGGTGGTGTCGGGTGACGTCGCCGACAAGCTGGGGCACCGCAAGATGCTCGTGCTGATCGGGTACGGCTGACGCCCGTGGGGCAGGTGTCATCGCCCTGGCCACGGGATGGCCGCTGATTCTGGCGGGCCGATCGTGTCGTGGTTCGGCAAGGGTCTGCGCAGTCCGCTGCGCGACGCGATTGTGACGCAGGCGATCAGCCCCGAGACGCGGGCCGGGCCTTCGGCTTTCACCGTGCGATGGACGCGGTCGGGCGCCGTCGCCGGCCGCTGCATCGGGGTGGCGCTGCTGGAGTGGGCGCAGCGCCGCCAGGGAGCTGACCCATCGGCCCCTTCCGGCTGGTCTTCTGGCTCACCCTCGTTCCGGGCGTGCTCGCGGTGCTCGCCTTCCTCGCACTGGTGCACGACCCCGAGCACTCGCCCAATCCCGCCTTGAGGTTCATCGCGGCCCTGCGCACGCTGCCGGTACGCTTCAAGCGGTACTCGGCGCCGTCGGCTGTTTCGGCGCCGGCGATTTCTCCCACAGCCTGTTGATTCTTGCCGCGACCAGCTGCTGACGCCGACCTGGGGTCGATGCGAGCCGCGCAGATGGCCGGCCTGCTCTACGTGTGGCGCAACGTCGTGCAGGTCGTCGCGTCGTACCCGGTGGTGTGTGCGACCGGTACGGCGCGCCGCGCGTGCTCACCTTCGGCTATGCGCTCGGGTACTGACGGCCGCCATGGCCATGTCGCGTTTGCCTTCGACATCGAAGCTCGCGGCGTTGGCGGCGATCTTCTTCGTGGCCGGGCCTGCACATGGCCGTTCAGGACGCGCTCGAAGCGGCGGTCACCGCCAGCATGGTGGACGCCAGCCGGCTGGCACGAGCTACGGCGCGCTCGGCGTCGTCGAACGGCACGGCCAGTTCATTTAACAGCGCGGTCAGTGGGCGTGTTGTGAGCCACCGCTGATATCTCCCCCTTGTTCGGTTTTTTGGGTCTCGCTGCACTAATGATGGTGGGTTGCGGGGTACGATCGCGACAAACTGGCGATCGGTTGAAATCAAGACCAAGTGAGGCTGTCCGCGAGCGAGCAAGCATTCGATAATGTCTCTTGCTTCTGTGCCTCTGAGCGGACAGGTTCGCAGTCGACATGGGTTCGATGTCCGCTCCTGACCCCCACAAAGCGGACCTGACGCGTCGGCGCAGTCCGTCGGGCGAGTCGCGCCATCAAGCAGGAACGTACGTCAACCTGATCACATCCTCGCCAATCCGATCATTAGCCATAAGGCGGAGCGGCGGCCGGGGTCCGGCGAAATATGGCTTGCCGTGACCAAGCACGACGGGGTGCAGGTAGATTCGATACTCATCGATCAGGCCAAGTTCGGTGAGGCTTTGCGCCAAGTCCGGGCCAGCAACTTCGATCTCCCCGTCGCGCTCGGCCTTCAGCTCGCGGATCGCCCCCTCAAGATCATCCTCAACAAGCCTGGCGTTGGGGCCGACCGACTTCAACGAGCGCGAGACGACCCATTTCGGCTGGTTCCGCCACGCCGCCGCGAAGGCGTGTTCCTCTGCATCCCATTCAGGATGATCGTCGTCCCAGTAACGCATGACCTCATACATTTGGCGGCCGTACACACTGCCCGCCTGCCCCTGAGCCTCCTCGATGAAGTGGCGGAAGAGCGTGGGGCTTGGCGCAAACGCCATATGGTCGACGTAGCCGTCCAGGGACTGGTTCATTCCAAAGACGAGCTTCGCCATGCTACAAAATCTCCACCCAAGGCTCTTCAGAATAGCTTGAGCCGACGTTGCGCAGAAGTGAAGTTGGACACGATCTGCGCGCCGCATTGTCGGTGTGACCAATAACCAGACTGCTTTGGCCCAACGCGGACATTGCGCGGTTCGCGCCACGAGGTCCGCTTTTGACCAGAAGCGGACATACTAAGACCGCACGCGCTATTTTGCTTCCGCTCGCAAAGGCACCACCAGAGCGCGGGCGAGAAATAGGCTCTGGGCGCTGCTCTTTTCGTTGGGCGGAGCACCGCGCGACCTGCGCTGCAATTCTGCCGACTTCAGCGGTGAACAAAGCTCTGACGGGGGAGTCAAGATGGACGCAGCAACGCTATTCTTGGTCCTGACACTGCCTTCAGGGCACCAGCATTTCACCGCGCGTGAATACGATAGCCTCGCGGAGTGTGAGGCGCACGCGGCTTCGTACCGAGATGCGACCCGATACCAGGCTTTGCCGCCAGGAGTGCGGATGAAGTTATTGCGTGAAACACTTGGAAGGGTCAGCACAAGCGGGATCGGCGGCAACGAACCGTTCGTCTGCGAGACGGTGCCCACTGCGCGTCGCGTCGCGCCGGCGGCCGCGTGCGCGTAGCTGGCATGCAATCCTAGTGTTTTGATTTCTTGATTTCCCTCCCTTGGTATTGCTGGAGGATTTTTGCGACCGCCGCCCCTAATTTGATTGTTTGGCATCCCCCTCAGCAACGACCGTCCCCTTCATCGCAGCCGGCGACCAGACGCGATGAGCAGCAAGCCTAGCACGAGCGTGGCGACGCCTGCATAGGCCCATTCGCGTTGGACAATCATGAAGCTCGACGACGGATAAGGAAAATAACCTGTTCCTTGGCCGATCCAGACCGCACCCACGAGGGTGAAGACGATGCCGGCAATCAGCAGCGTTAGCCGCATGGTCACTTCCTTCTAATGAGAGAGTTCTGTCGCGTGTCATAGCAGCGCCCCACTGTGTCACGACGATGCTGCAAGGACACACTGTTTTGTCGTAGGGGGACTGGATGGGGAAGGCTCTCGCCCTAGCCTGCACTTTCATGGCGCTGGCCGCCTTCCCGGCCCAGGCAGGCGACGCCTGCGGGCCTGGCCACATGCGAACCATCGAGATGCGCGACGGCGCGCTGGTCCTCCGCTGGGAAGGCAGGATCGACCACAGATGGCGGCCGACATCGCGGATGAGTTCGACGGCACAAGCGCATGGCCAGAACGGTCACCCTCTGCTCTGACTTCGTGCGGGGGGGGCACCGCCTCATACATGGACGCGGCCATAAACGTGCTCGGCTTCATCAAGGTCACGCATCCCTTGACCACGCTGGTAGATCGCGGCGCCCTCTGCTCGTCGGCGTGCGTGCCGATCTTCCTGGTAGGCAACCGACGTGTCGGAGCCCTCGCCAGCCTATGGTTCTTCCATCCGGCAGCGCGCCGGGTTCAGCAGGGCATCGGTGTCACGACGCGCGAGCTGCTGCCAGAGTACACCGATAGCTTCATCACCCGCTACTTTGTGCCGGCCGGTGTGTCGACCGACTGGATCCAGTTCATGCGCCGGATGATCCGCGACGGCGATTTTTGGCAGACCGGTCGGGATCTCTGGGAAACCAAGAGCGTGAATCCTCACCGAGACCCACGGGCAACTTGGAGCCACGCAAAGAAGGTCCGATCGATCTTCCCCCTTCGCTGTCATGCGGATTGGTGTGCCGGGGCTGAGGCGCGGCGGCTTCCATCGGCGCGCCTCGGCAGCTTCCAGTTCGGCCGCGAGTTGCGGTGTGTGCGAACGCACTGGCGTGGCGCAGCGTGTCCCGCCGGGACAAGGGTATGCGAACGAGGCGCGAAACAACTAGGTCAAGACGCGAGCGGCGCCTCGCTAACCCATTGAATTTGCCCTGACGGACAACAACTCATTTCCTTGAGGTGGTAGCGGGGCGACGTCACGCTCGGCGTTGTACAATCTCGAAGAGCATAAAGCATGAGGTTTAACGGGCATCAACAAGGAAGACCTGTACAACGCATTGCGAACTGAAGGGGGCACCTTAGCCGCTGCTGGACTAACTTCTAAGCAGAGGGTCGCAGGTTCGAATCCTGCCGGGATCGCCAAGCAGTGTGCGCTGCAGCCACGCCGCGCTGCCTCCACCGACTTACGGTCTCCCGTCGTGACACGGCAGTGTGAGGTAATGGGGTCTCAGAGCAGCTTTAAATGCATCGCGTGTTCGCAGTGGCGATGATCGGGGTATCGCTATTTTCGGAGTCTCTCGGTACGCCTTGAAGGCGCCGGCAAAGCACTACGATCGGTACGGAAGCTGTGCCGCGCCGACACTGGTCCGTGACCGACTGCAAGCGGCGTTTCTTGGGCGCGTGAGTTGTGCGTCGCCTCGTAGGCAGGCGCCCCGCGGTTCAATGCAAACGGTGGTTGGAACCTGATGCGGACCTTAGGGGCCAGCTCGGCCGAGGCCTGTGGTCACGCAACCGATAGCCGAAGACGTTTGTTTCCCAGTCCACCAGGATGAGTGCGCGTTTTTCGGCTTGCTCAATTCTGAATAGGAGCACCCTCCATATCGAGGGCACCGCCTCAACCTTTAGGAGACAGCGTTCAGGCATGGCACACAATCCTCTACCTGATCCTGAGAACGCCTAGGTTCACCGAGCGTTCCAATCCGGCCGTACGACTATAGTCTCGGTTCAATGGCGGCGAGCGCCTCTGGGCTCCTACTCGACGACGCAATCGTATCCGCCGGCGCGCAGCGACACACAGAGCCTCTGCGGCTCCTCGGCACTGGCGTAGGGACCGAGCCGGAGGCGATAGGTCGGTCCTTGGTTCTCAACGAGCGTCTCGCTGACCCGCAGCCTGCGCCTTCCGAATTCGCCCCCGTATTGCGACGTGAGGCGCACCGAGAGCGCAAATGCTTCGCTACGCGAACGCACCGAAGCAATCTGTAGGTGGACGTCGCGTGGCGTTTCCGACATTTTCTCGGGGGCTACGGCTGCCACTTGAGTGACCAAGGCGGTCGACGTTTCCGCGACTGGGCCGAGAGCTGCGACCACGACGCTCGATTCCCCGCTCCAGTTCGAACCCGTTCGGCGAGGTTCCTGTGCCGGGGCGAGCGACCCAGTCACGATCGACTTGTCGATTGGCGGTGGCCGAGCGGCCGAGACAGCAACAACCGCGACGTTCGTCGACCCGCTCCAGTCCGAACCCGTTCGGCGAGGTTCCTGTGCCGGGGCGAGCGACCCGGTCACGATCGACTTGTCCATTGTGGGTGCCGGAGGCGGCTGGCGAGCGGCCGAGACAGCAACAACCGCGACGTTCGTCGACCCGCTCCAGTCCGAACTCGTTCGGCGAGGCTCCTGTGCCGGGGCGAGCGACCCGGTCACGATCGACTTGTCCATTGACGGTGCCGGAGCCGGCTGGCGAGCGGCCGAGACAGCAGCTACGACCGCGACGTTGGTCGACCCGCTCCAGTCCGAACTCGTTCGGCGAGGCTCCTGTGCCGGGGCGAGCGACCCGGTCACGATCGACTTGTCCATGGACGGTGCTGGAGTGGGCACGGCCGCAGCGCTCGTGCTCGGCGCGTTTTCTCGGGGCGAAAGGGTCACCACCGCGGTTTCTGTCTCGGGTAAACCGGCCTCACGGCTTGCGGCGACGCGATTGAACTCCGCATCAGTCCGCTCAGCGTCGGACAAGCCATCCTTTTGCTGGAGCGCACTTGTCAAATCGGAGGTGGCTTGGCCTGGCATCCCTTGTTTGCGATAGGCGAGCCCGCGGTAATAGAGCGCCCGCGCTGTCTGGTTGCTGGGAAGTCTGCCCTGCAGTGCGGTGCTTAGAGATGCGACCGCCATCTTGAGCTCACCCGTCACATAGGCCCGAATGCCCATCCGAAGAGATGTCTCAGCCGAGGCATCGACCTCGATTGAAGACGCGCTCTCTGCATTTTGGTTGGCGACGACTGGCCTCGCAGGACTATTTGCAGCCGAAACCTGCCCAATTGGCGCAGCCAACAGCGCGACCACAATCAAGCTGCGCAGAACGTGGCTCACGCGTCGCCCCGTTTCTGGCTCGAACTATGTAGAACTGGTGCGTGTGCCACCTGGCCCATGCAGCCAAGTGTCGTACGATTCGCAGCGTGGTTTCTGGACGAAGCAATCTGATTGTTGGTTGTAAGTCTGGGTGTCGACTGAAAAACCGGTACCCCGCGTCTCACGCGCTCCGTCTGCCAAAGCGGGGACTGAGCAGCGTTTCGCGGCTACTGTTCACAGACTTACCGAACCGAGCTGCCAATCTGTCTGATGATCGGCGCCTACGCAGACGTGAGAAGTCGCGTGAGAGAATTCTCCGGCTCGCGTCGCTCGTCGGGTTGAGCCCTTCGCCAGCGTGCGATGCATTCGAGACGCGCTTCCCAGTATTCAGCAAGCGCGCGGGCTTCAGCCGGGCTGTCTGCCACTCCGATCGGCTCGCCGCGAACTTCCACCAACCACTCGTTGCCCGCCTGCCGTATCTCGACGGTCATGGCGCAACACTCCAGTCGTTTCGTTTAGGCAATTTAATACGATTTTCTTTCAATACGTCAGATAACAGATCGTATGCTTGCCGGCGGGTTAATCCGGACCCCAAGCGCAATCGGGAAGCGCGCGCGGGGCAGGTTTGCTGCCAACTCCGGCCCGCTACAAGGAAATCGATATTGGTGCGTTAGGTATGCGGGCGCTGTCAGCGTCCGAGCGAGGCCATTTGCCGGCGCTCGCTCATCGCCTGCTTCCACTCTCGCGCCGGTGGAATGAACGGCAGCACCCAGGTCTTCATGCGGTAATACGGAAGCGCCAGGAGCCGCAGAATGTCGCGCGCATCGAAGCGGCGGTTAAGGACAGCGCGCGCTTCCTCGACCACCTGCTCGACGTCGCCGGTGACAGCGAGTCTGTGCAGCAGGTAATCCACCGCGTTCGTGCGCTTGATTTGCGCACGGGTGTCGGGGCCGAGGAAACCCACGTGCTTGTCCACATCGCGAATGCGATTGTGGTCGGTGATCTTGCTGTCGCCGCAGCCGACCAGGCGCAGGACGCTGTTGACCGATGAGATGTCGTCGAACCGATGGAACTTCCGCGCCAGCATCAGCGCGCGGCTGAACTTCTTCGCGTCGCTCATGAAGAAGTACTTGATGCCGGGGACGTCGCCGCAGTGAAGCAGGAAGTGCTCGGTCATCGGGTTGCGCAGCATCGACCTGCGAAACGCGTCAAACGTGAAAGGCCGATAGATGCGATGCGCGTTCCGGTGCAGGCGGTAATTGTACAGCGACAGGAACCAGTCGGACGGATGCCGCCAGAAGCACACTTTGACGTAGTCATTCGGCTCGTCCTTGAGGAGCGACAAGGACGCGAAGTGCCCGACCACGTGCCGCCCGCGCGGCGGCGCCGGCCAATCGACCTTCACGCCGAGCAGGTCCGCGTAGAACTTCCGGCTCTTCTTGGGATGATAGATCGCCGTGTAGCCGGCACACTTCGTCAGGTGCTGCTCGACGGTTCTGCCGCCCGTTTTGGGCATATGGAAGAAGAACAGCGAGTGCTGCGCTTCCATCCTCGTCCGGGAGCTAGGGGCACCGGTGCTCATCAGGGCATCACTCACAGTCCGCGTGCGTTTGGTCTCGTCAACGCTGCAGGGTCCCCGGCTGCAGCGCTCGCGCGCAACGAAGGCGCGCATGCGACTCATCATGGATTATCAAAGGCTAAAGTGTCAGCAACGCGGCGATTGAGCGGTGAGAATGCGAAGCGTCTCCTTGTGCTCACAGCGTAAAAAGCATCGGCTTGCGTTTGCAGCAGGCGAGGCGCCGACTACGCTCGCCTGCTGGTTGCGTCAGCTCTTGTCGATGAGCAGCACGACTTTGTCCTCGTCGGGATCGACGATGGCGAGCTGATCATCGGCGATGAAGTAGCGGCAAGCGCTGAGCTCGTCCGCTTCCGAGAGCACCGCTGCGGGGAACTTCTCGAGTTCGATGTCGCTCGGTACGCTCCAACCAACCTCTAGATCAGCGACGTCGACCTCGTATCCGAGGCGCACCGATCTGAGGATGAGGTCCTCCTGGTCTTCGCTCAAGGTGAGGCGAGCCGGGCACTTGCCGCCGCCGGACGAACCAGCGCGTGCGTGCTCTCGCCCGTAGGCGGGAATGATCGCAACGACCTCGTAGGTGATGGGGTCGCAGATCAGGTACTCGTCCTCGACCCAGACGAAGACGTAGTCGCGATACTCCGGCACGATCTCGACGACAACGATGGGCACGGGTGCGAAGTCCCAATCGTGCGGCAGCCGGCGTCCGACCGAGATGTCGATGTTCACGTCGGTGCGGTGCTTGACGTCGCCCTTGTCACGCAGGGCGGCCTGAACCCGCTCGCGCTTATCGCCCGAGAGGTCGACCTGCTTGACGCGGTCCGGCTTCTCGGCGCGAGCGGTGTCGGCGTCCTTCCGCTCTGGCCCGGCAGCCTTGTCGTCCTTAGGCTCTGGCCCGGCAGCCTTGTCGGTGATGTCATCCTTCTTCTGCTTGCCGGCGTCTTCGGCCTCCTTGGCGACGTCCTTGCTCTTCGTCTTATCCGCCTTGTCTGCCTTATATGCCTTGTATGTCTTGTCCGCCTTGTCCGCCGCGCGCTCGCGGGACTTCTCGCCCTCGGCTGCCTTCTTCGGCGGGCCGTCAGCGGCGCCCTTGGGGCTGTCGTCGGCCTGGCGTTCGCGCCGCGAACTCTTCGGGCCATCGCCCTTAGAGGCCGGCCCTGCGTCTGAATCCTCGGCGGACCTCTGACGCGCGCCGCGCTCGCGTGGACCATCGGACGCATCGCTTGGTGGGCCACCGCGCTCGGCGGATGGACCTGGACCATCGGGGGCGCCTGGACCCTCCGAGGGGCCGCGAGGCCCTTGAGCGGCGGGCGGCCCTCCATCGGGGCCTCCGGGGCCACCGCCATCGGGCGCGCCACCACTTACTGCCGGAGGGCCGCCCGCACCTCCCGCGCCGCCGCCAAGCCCTTCGCCCGGGGCACCCTGTGCATACGCACAACTCGCCACCCCGAGCATGAGCGTCGCGATCAATGTCGCGGTCGTTTTCATCGGACTTCTCCTTTCACAAAGAGCGCGCAAATTGCGGACTCGAATCGGCAACGGAGCGCGCGGCTTAACCGTTCCGCAGTGACGGTCGTTGAACGATTTTTTGTTGCGATAATTCACGCTCAGGCAGTGAAGCGAAGTCTATGCGCGCAAGGCGCGCCACCAGCGGTGCGCCGCGCGAACCAATTGCCTCGCTGAGAGTTGTTGATCTCAAAGAGGAGTTAAGTCATGGGATTCTTCGCCTGGATCTTCGTCGGCCTCATCGCCGGCTGGCTCGCTGAGCAGATCGCCGGCCGAGAGCACGGGCTCGTCACCAACCTCGTGGTCGGCGTTTTGGGCGCGGTGGTCGGCGGCCTCGTGTTCGGGAGCCTACTCGGCTTCAGCTACAACGAGGGTTTTAACCTCGCCACGATCGCTTCGGCGACGGGGGGCGCGGTGATACTGCTGTGGATCGTCGGCGCCATGCGTTCGCGCCGCACGATCCCGTAAGCGAAGTTCGGAGAGGGCCTGCGCCGGCGGCACTCATTTGCTCTCGGCGTAGGGCTTCTCACCTTCGACGTATGGGCGCACCTGGCGCCATAGGCGGTGATAGTCGTTGGCGAATTGGCGCTGCTCGTCGACGTCATCGGCCAGGCGCGAAGCTTCGCGCAGGCGCTCCATCTCGATCAGCGCTGCCTCGACCTGCTCTTTCGTCATGCAAGGCTCCCGTGCGACTTCAACCGTGAAGCGACGACGCGCAACTGCCAAATGCATACATGCGCCAGCCCATTTCGGTAAACAACGCAAGACCGAAGCGCCTATCGGCGCTAGCCGCAACCCAGGGGCGCCGTAGGCGCACGGCTGCGGCATCCCGAGGCGGGGAACCGCATCCGCCAGCGCGTGTTTCCTTAAACGAGCAACGCCCGGATCGGTTCGTTAGCCCGCCAGCATCATATCGAAAGACATTTGCATGCGCACAGCAGCCGCGGTTCTCAGCGTCGCAATATTCGCCGTGAGCGGTTCCGCTTACGCCCAGGAGCTTCCGGGGGTCGGCCCCAATCCGAAGCTGCCGGAGCCGCAGACCAACCTGCTTCCGACCGTCAACATCGCCCCGGCCAAGAGCTGGCCCGAGGGCGCCAAGCCGACGGCGGCAAGCGGCTTGAACGTGACCGCGTTTGCGGCCGGCCTCGATCACCCGCGCTGGCTCTATACGCTCCCCAACGGCGACGTGCTCGTCGCTGAGACGAACGCGCCGCCGAAGCTAGCGCAAACCGGCATCAAGGCGTGGTTCATGAAGCTCGTCATGCGGCGGGCAACCGGGCCGGCGCCAAGCGCCAATCGGATACGCCTGCTGCGTGACGCGGACGGCGACGGCGTCGCCGAGGTCAACAAGGTCTTCCTGAAGGACCTCTACTCGCCCTTCGGCATGGCGCTGGTCGGCGACAGCTTCTACGTGGCGAATGCCGATGCGGTGCTGCGCTTCCCCTACAAGGACGGCGAGATCACCGGCGCCGGTCTCAAGGTTGCCGATCTGCCGGGCGGCCCGCTCAATCACCATTGGACGAAGAACATCCTCGCCAGTAAGGACGGCAAGCGCCTTTACGCGACGGTCGGCTCCAACAGCAACGTCGGCGAGAACGGGCTCGACAAAGAGACAGATCGCGCCGCCATCCACGAGATCGATCTCGCAACGGGCAAGTCGCGCGTGTTTGCGTCCGGCCTGCGCAATCCGAACGGCCTTGCGTGGGAGCCGACGACGGGCGCGCTGTGGACCGTCGTCAACGAGCGCGACGAACTCGGCAACGACCTCGTGCCGGACTATCTGACGAGCGTGAAGGACGGCGGATTCTACGGCTGGCCGTACAGCTATTGGGGCCAGCATGTCGATACCCGCGTGAAAGACCAGAAGCCCGATCTCGTCGCCAAGGCAATCGCGCCTGACTATGGCCTCGGCGCGCACGTCGCCGCACTGGGCCTGGCGTTCTACGACGGCACGCTGTTGCCCGAGCAGTATCGCGGCGGCGCCTTCGTCGGCCTGCACGGCTCGTGGAACCGCGAGCCGCGCAGCGGCTACAAGGTGATCTATGTGCCGTTCTCGGGCGGCAAGCCGTCCGGGCAGCCGATCGACGTGCTGACGGGCTTCGTCAACGCCGAAGGTGATGCGCAAGGGCGTCCGGTTGGCGTTGTCGCCGACAAGACGGGCGCGCTGCTCGTCGCCGACGATGTCGGGAATACCGTGTGGCGCGTAACGCCGGTCTCCGCGGGGGCAGCTACGCCCGCAACGTCTCCGACGCCATCGCAGTAAGCAGCGTTCATCGCTGCGCAGGTGGGTTAGACGACCGGATGTGAAGCGTCTTGTGTTCCGCAAGGGACCGCTAGCAACGGCGAGGAGTGTGTCACTGGTTATCCGTCGAAACCAAGATGGAGAACGAAGATGCCTCTTTTCTATTTGCCTTACTTCTACATGCAGCTCGCCATGACGAGCAGCGCCAGCATATGGACCATGGAAGTCAGCCCGGACTACAGCCCGTCATTGCCGTCGCCCGAGAGGATCGCCACAGTGCTCCGCTGACCTGCGCTGAAGGTGGGATTGTTTGCGCGCGGGCGCCGGCGTACACAGGGCGGCTTTCAAAAGTCGCCCGGTGATCAGCAATGCCGCTGCTTTACTTCAACGTGCTCGAAGGCCGCACTGACGCCGAGCTGAAAACGATGCTCGATGCCGCGCATCGCGCCATGCTCGCCGCCTTCAAGGTGCCTGAGCGCGACCGCTACCAGATTGTCAATGAGTACAAACCCTCGCGCATGATCGTCGAGGATACGGGCCTCGGCCTTCCCCGCACCGATAAGGTCGTTGTCGTGCAGGTGGTATCGCGGCCGCGCGGCAAGAAGGCGAAGCAGAAGTTCTACAAGCTGCTCGTCGAAGAGCTGCAGAAGAGTTGCGGCATCGCGCCGACCGACGTGATGGTCTCGATCGTCGAGAACACCGACGAAGACTGGTCGTTCGGGCTGGGCCGCGCGCAGTTTCTGGAAGGTGATCTTTAGGTTTTCTGCGGCTTGGGTGCGTGCTCGGCCAGCAGCGAGCGCAGCATGCGCACGACGCGCGAAGCGGGTCCGCTGGAGCAGCACTGGATCGAGATGCGTGCGCCTTCAAACAGCAGGAACAACTCGTCGGCGAGCTCATCGGGCTCGGCGTAGCCGGCCTCGCGGAACAGGGTTACCATGCGGTTGCGTTTGCGGGTCTTGTAGTCGTCGATGATCTGCCGCGCCGGGTGCTCGATCTCACGCATCTCGACCGCGGCGTTGGCGATGGCACAGCCGCGCTCGCCGCCGTCGGTGAGGACCTTTTCGACGTAGCGCACCCAGCCTTCGAGCTGGGCCGTCGGATCGCCCGGATAATCCCGCGCCAGCGCCTCCCAGACCTCGTCGCCTTCCTTGGCGAGTTGGGTGAGGTACGCCGAGATCAGCTCATCCTTGGAACCGAAATGGCGATAAAGCGTCATCTTGTTCGTGGCCGCGGCTTCCGCGATGGCGTCGACGCCCACGGCGCGGATGCCATGGCGATAGAAAAGATCCCGCGCGGCGGCAAGGATTCGGTCGCGGGGTGGGACCTGAAGCGCTTCTGCGGTGCGGTTAATGGTGCTTACCATGGCCTCTTGACATAGGGTGTGACCGGTCAGTATACCAGCCGTGAGTTACCGGTCAGTAACACACAGTGCAGACGATGTCATGCCCCTCGTTTCGCGCTGCAGCAACCCGCGAGCCACACATGCAGCCAACCAGTACCGTGCAGTTCGACACCATGCACAAGGACGGTTTTGTGCACCATGGCGCCACGCGCAACATCTTATGCCTGACGAGCAGCCCGCGGCGCGACACATCATACTCCAGTTTGGTGGCGATGCGCGTTTTACGGGAGCTGCGTCAGGTCTATCCGGACGCCACCGTCACAATTCGCGATCTTGCCCGCAACCCCCTTCCGCATATCGACGAAGACTTCGCTATCGCCACCCGGTCGATCGCCGGGGCGCGGACGGACCGCCAGCGCGAGCAGTTGGAGCAGTCGGACGCGCTTATTGATGAACTGTTCAGTGCCGAGACAATCGTCATCGCAGCGGCCATGATTAATTTCGGCGTGCCCTCGACGCTGAAGGCGTGGATCGACCACGTGGTGCGGCCTGGGCGCACATTCCGCTACACCAAGACCGGCGCGCAGGGACTGCTACGTGGCCGCCGGGCCATCCTCGTTCTTTCACGCGGCGGCATCTATTCGGGCGGCCCGCTGCGCTCGTTCGAGCACGACGAAAGCTACCTGCGCTCGGTCCTCGACTTCGTCGGCATCACCGACGTTCAGTCGATCATCGTCGAGGGAATGGCACTGGGACCGGAGTTCGCCGAGCGGGCGGTTGATGCCGCCATGCGGCGCGCCGGCCCCGTCGCCGGTGTTCTTGCCGCCGCCTGAAACGTTGAATGCAACGACTTTTCTCACTCCGGGAGCGCGCAAGCGCTCCCCTAGCCATCGAACGGACCCTATGACATTCCTCTCGATCGCCCGCCTTGCTGTTCCTTTGTCGCTGCTGGCCGCGCTGCTCGCCGGCTGCGGTGAATCGCAGACGCAGGCGCAAGGCGCGCCGCCCCCGCCGCCGACGGTCAGCGTCGCCAAGCCGGTGAAGAAGCTGGTGTCGGACCGCGACGAGTACGTCGGCCGCTTTGTCGCCTTCGACTACGTCGAAATGCGCGCCCGGGTGTCCGGATATCTGGAGAAGATCCTTTTCAAGGACGGCCAGCTGGTGAAGTCGGGCGAGCCGCTGTTCCTCATCGATCCGCGCCCGTTCCAAGCCGTGCTCGAGCAGTCGAAGGCGGCGGTCGAGCAGGCGAAGGCCAACCTCGCCTTCGCCGAGAGCGATCTGAAGCGCGGCGAAAGCCTCAGGACCGGCACCACCATCACCCAGCAGGCACTCGATCAGCGCCTGCAGGCCTCGCGTGTTGCCGCGGCCTCGGTGACGGCGCAGGAGGCAGCCGTGAAGCAGGCGGAGCTCGACCTCAGTTTCACGGAACTGAAGGCGCCGATCTCCGGCCGCATCGGCGACCGGCGTGTGTCGATCGGCAACCTCGTTTCCGGCGGTTCGACCGGCAGCACCACGCTGCTGGCGACCATTGCATCGATCGACCCGATCCGCTTCGAGTTCACCATGGATGAGGCCTCGTACCTTCGCTATTTGCGCCTCGTGAGCGGATCGGCTTCGAATGCCGCCAACCGCGGCATGACGCTGCCGGTGCGCCTCAAGCTGATCGACGAGGATGCCTTCACGCACGAGGGCAAGATCGACTTCGTCGACAACGCCATCGACCGCTCGTCCGGCACCATTCGCGGGCGCGCCGAGTTCGCCAACGCCGACGGACGCCTGACGCCCGGCATGTTCGGGCGCATCCAGATCGCCACGTCGGCCCCGGCGGAAGCGATGTTGGTGCCCGATTCAGCCATCGGCACCGAGCAGGTGCGCAAGTTCGTCTACGTGCTCAATGCCGAGAACGTAGCGACGCCGAAGTACGTGACGCTCGGCCAGCTCGTCGACAACCTGCGGGTGGTCCAGGGCCTCAAAGCCGACGACACCGTCATCGTCAACGGGCTCATGCGCGTGCGCCCGGGCGCCAAGGTGACGCCGGAGCAAGCCGCGGCCGATGCCGGCAGCGTTCGCGACACCTCTTCCATTCGCACGAACTAAGAGCAGGGCGCGATGCGCATTTCGCATTTCTTCATCGATCGGCCGATCTTCGCCGGCGTCATCTCGATCGTTTTCGTGATCATTGGCGCGGTGGCGTTGGGCCGTCTGCCTATCGCGCAGTACCCGGATATCGCCCCGCCGGTCGTCAACGTCACGGGCCAGTATCCGGGCGCGAGCGCCGAGGTGGTCGCATCGACCGTCGTCGCGCCGCTCGAGCAGCAGATCAACGGCGTCGAGCGCATGCTCTACATCTCGTCGAACTCGACCGTCGACGGCCGCTTTTCGATCTCAGTGACGTTCGATCTCGGCACCGATCTCGATACGGCGCAGGTGCAGGTGCAGAACCGCGTGGCGATCGCGCAACCACGGTTGCCCACCGACGTGCGCAACATCGGCGTTACGGTCGCCAAGGCTTCTCCCGATTTGATGATGGTCGTGCATTTGTATTCGCCCGACCAATCTCGCGACACGCTGTTCATTTCCAACTACGCCAGCGTCAACGTCGTCGACGTGCTGAGCCGCATCCAGGGCGTTGGCTCGATCACGGTGTTCGGCAGCCGCGATTATTCGATGCGCGTGTGGCTCGACCCCGACCGCCTGCAGTCCCTTGGCTTGACCGCGAACGACGTGACGGCGGCGCTACAGCGACAGAACGTGCAGGTCGCCGCCGGCATCTTAAATCAGCCGCCGGTAGCGCAGCCGGGCGCGTTCCAAGTCTCGGTGCAAACGCTAGGCCGTCTCGCCGACCCCGATCAGTTCGGCAGCATCGTCGTCAAGCAAAGCAACGATTCCGTTGTGCGTCTCAAGGATGTCGCGCGCGTCGAGCTTGCCGCACTCGACTACGGCGTGAACTCCTATCTCGACAAGAACCCGGCGACCGGTCTCGGTATCTTCCAGCTGCCGGGCTCGAATGCCATCGACACGGCGGAAAAGATCAAGTCGACGATGGCCGAGCTGTCGAAGACGTTTCCCGCCGGGCTCAAGTACGACATCATCTACAACCCGACGGACTTCATTCAGCAGTCGGTCGACGCAGTCGTCACCACCATCCTCGAGGCGGTGGTTCTCGTCGTGCTCGTCGTCATCCTGTTCTTGCAGACATGGCGCGCAGCAATCATTCCCATCGTCGCCATCCCGGTGTCGCTCATCGGCACGTTCTTCCTGCTGGCGGCCTTCGGCTTCTCCCTCAACAACCTGTCGCTGTTCGGCCTCGTGCTGGCGATCGGCATCGTCGTCGACGACGCGATCGTCGTCGTGGAGAACGTCGAGCGCAACATGGCCAAGGGCTTGAGCCCGCGCGAAGCAGCCTACCGCACGATGGAAGAGGTCGGCGCGGCGCTGATCGCCATCGCATTGGTGCTCACCGCGGTGTTCGTGCCGTCGGCGTTCATCACCGGCATCTCCGGCCAGTTCTACCGGCAGTTCGCACTGACCATCGCGGGCGCCACGATCATCTCGCTCATCGTGTCGCTGACGCTGTCGCCCGCCTTGTGCGCAATGCTGCTCAAGCCGCATAGCGAGAGCCACGGCACGGCTTGGTACATGTGGCCGGTGCACGCCTTCTTCCGCCTCTTCAATTGGAGCTTCGACAAGCTCTCGCACGGATATGCCTGGTTCGTTGGCCGCATCGTGCGCATCGCGGTGGTGATGCTGCTCATCTACGTCGGCGTCATCGCCTTCGGCATGAACGAGTTCCGCAAGACCCCGATCGGCTTTATCCCGGCGGTCGATGGCGGATACCTCATCACCGTGACACAGCTGCCACCTGCCTCCTCTCTGGCGCGAACGGACGAAGTCAACCGGCGGGCTGTCGAGCTTGCCCTCGAAGTACCAGGCGTCGCGCACGCCGTGAACATCGTCGGGTTTTCTGGCGCCACGCGCACCAACGCTCCCAATGCCGGCGCCGTGTTCGTGGTGTTAAAGCCGTTCGACGAGCGGGCGAAAGATCCTAATCAGTCTGCACAGGCGATCCAAAAGGCCTTGCTCGCCAAGTTCTCGACGATCCAGGACGCGATGGTTCTCGTCGTCGCCCCGCCTCCTGTGCGCGGTATCGGTAGCGCCGGTGGTTTCCGCATGATGATTCAGGACCGGTCGGGAGCGGGACCGGCGGCGCTGCAGCAGGCCGTCGGCGCGATGATGGCGAAGGCGAACCAGACACCCGGCCTGCAGCAGGTGTTCTCGATGTTCGAGAACTCCACGCCGCAACTTTATCTCGACATCGACCGCGTCAAGGCACAGATGCTCGGCATCAACGTGACGGACGTATTCACGGCGCTGCAGACCTATCTTGGCTCGGCCTACGTCAACGACTTCAATCTGCTCGGGCGCACATTCCGCGTGACGGCACAGGCCGACAGCGGCTATCGCGTCGACAGCAAGGACGTCCTCAAGCTCCGGGTACGCAATTCTTCCGGTGATACGGTGCCGCTCGGGTCGTTCACGACGGTGCGGGACATCTCGGCCCCATCGCGCGTTCCGCGCTACAACCTCTATCCGGCGGCCGAGCTCGACGGCTCCGCGGCGCCCGGCTATTCGCAGGGGCAGGCCATCGATCTGATGCAAAAGCTAGCGGCCGACACGCTGCCGCAGGGCTTCAGCTACGAATGGACGGAGCTCGCCTACCAGCAGATCATGGCCGGCAACACCGCGGCGTTCGCGTTCGCGCTCGGCGTCGTGTTCGTCTTCCTCGTGCTGGCCGCGCAGTTCGAAAGCCTGACGCTGCCGCTCGCAGTCATTCTCATCGTGCCGATGAGCCTCATCGCCTCGATCACCGGCGTCGTCATGCGCGGCATGGACAACAACATCCTCACGCAGGTCGGCTTCATCGTGCTCATAGGCTTGGCGGCGAAAAACGCCATTCTCATCGTCGAGTTCGCGGCGCAGCTAGAGGAAGGCGGGCGCAGCAAGTTCGAGGCGGCGACGGAAGCGGCACGCCTGCGCATGCGGCCCATTCTGATGACGTCGCTGGCGTTCATCCTCGGCGTCGTCCCGCTCGTGTGGGCGGTGGGCGCCGGCGCCGAGCTGCGTCAGGCCCTAGGCACAGCCGTGTTCGCCGGCATGATCGGCGTCACCTTCTTCGGCCTCATCTTCACGCCGGTGTTCTACGTCACGACCCGCTGGCTCGGCGACCTCTTCAAGCGGCGCCGTAGCGAAGCCGAGCCGACGCCGCCTGCCATAGCGCACCCGGCCGAATAGCGCCGCAGCGATAGGGAGAGCCACATGACCCGTTCAGGATTGTCCGGCGGCGGGTCGGGCGGGAGCATGATTTTATGGGCGCGTGGGAGCCGTCGCGCGCCTCGAGCGTTCTCATTGCAGCAAGACCGATTCCTCTGCACCCAGCCAACTCAGTATAGCGAGGCGCCAGATGATCAAGCTGACCGTGAACGGAGCCGCAGTCCAATTCGACGGGGATCCGTCGATGCCGCTCTTATGGTTTCTGCGTGACGTTCAGGGACTGACGGGGACCAAGTTCGGCTGCGGCGTCGCCCAGTGCGGCGCCTGCACGGTGCACGTCAACGGCGAGCCACGCCGTTCGTGCGTGGCGCCCATCGGCACGCTCGAAGGCGCCGACGTCACGACCATCGAGGGTGCCAGCGGCAAGGAAACGGACGCCGTGCGCGCCGCATGGGTGGCGCTCGACGTGCCCCAGTGCGGCTATTGCCAGTCGGGGCAGATCATGTCGGCCGTCGGCCTGCTCAGCATGATCCCCAAACCAAGCGACAACGACATCGACCTCGCCATGACCGGCAACGTCTGCCGCTGCTGCACCTACCATCGCATCAGAGCCGCCATCCACGATGCGGCCGACCGTCTGGAGGGCTGAGCATGAACGTCCCGGTCTCCGCCAATCGGCGTCAGTTCCTTCAGGGCTCGGCAGCGCTCGGCCTTATCGTCGGCTTTCACATTCCGGTGGCGAAGCGCGCGCTGGCGGCCGAGCCGGCCAGCGAATTCGTGCCGAATGCCTTCATTCGCATCGCGCCCGACAACACCGTCACGGTGATTTGCAAGCACATCGAGTTCGGGCAGGGGCCCTACACGGGTATCGCCACGATCCTAGCCGACGAGCTCGACGCCGACTGGGCGCAGATGAAGGTTGAATCCGCGCCGGCCGACGCGAGCAAGTACAACAACATCGCCTTCGGCCCCGTGCAGGGCACGGGCGGCTCGACCGCCATGGCCAACTCCTGGGATCAGCTGCGCACGGCCGGCGCCGAAGCACGCGCGCGTCTCATCGCGGCGGCGGCGAAGGAGTGGGGCGTCGATGCCGGCGCCATCACCATCGACAAGGGCGTCGTCAGGGCCGCCTCCGGCAAGTCGGCGACGTTCGGCGAACTCGCCGGTCTGGCGCAACAGGTCGAGGTCGCAGGACCCTTCAAGCCGAAGGAGCCGGACGCCTGGAAGCTGATCGGCGCCAACAAGCTGCCGAAGGTCGACACGCTGCCGAAAACCAACGGCACGGCGATGTACACCATCGACGTGAAGATGCCGAACATGTTGACGTGCCTCGTGGCGCGTCCATCGCGCTTCCATGCCAAGGTCCAGTCGTTCGATCCGGCGCCTGCGCTCGCCGTTCCGGGCGTCAAGGAAGTGTTCGCCGTCTCGCAGGGCGTCGCCGTTCTGGCCGACGGGTACTGGGCGGCGAAGAAGGGCCGCGACGCGCTGAAGATCACCTGGGACGAGAGCGGCACCGAGGCGCGCGGCAGCGACCAGATCGTCAAGGAATACGTAGACCTCGCCAACAAGCAGGGCGTGATCGCCCGCAACGATGGCGACACCGACGCTGCGTTGTCAGGCGCCGCGAAGGTGATTGAAGCGACGTACGTGTTCCCATATCTGGCGCACGCGCCGATGGAGCCCAACAACTGCGTCATCCATCGCACCGACGATGGTGGCGTCGAGATGAACTTCGGCTCGCAGATCCAGACCATCGACCAGGGCGTCGCCGCGGCGGTGCTCGGCCTCAAGCCTGAGCAAGTAAAGATCAATACGCTGCTTGCCGGCGGCAGCTTCGGCCGTCGCGCAACACCAACGGGCGACATGGCGGCGGAGGCCGCCGAGGTGCTCAAGGGCGCGCAGCACAAAGGGCCGATCAAGGTGCTGTGGACGCGCGAGGACGACATCAAGGGCGGCCGCTACCGGCCGATCTTCGTGCACCGCGTGCGCGGCGGCATCGACGCGGATGGCAACATCGTCGGCTGGGACCAGGTGATCGTCGGCCAGTCGTTCATGAAGGGCTCTCCCTTCGAGGCCGGCATGGTCAAGAACGGCGTCGACCAGACCATGGTCGAGGGCGCCAGCACGCTGCCCTATCAGATCCCCAACCTGCGCGTGTCGGCGCACATGACCGAAGTCGGCGTGCCGACGCTGTGGTGGCGCTCGGTCGGCTCGACGCACACGGCGTTCTCGACCGAGACCTTCCTCGATCAGCTCGCCGACGCGGCCGGCATCGATCCACTCGTCATCCGGCGCAAGCTGCTGGCCAAGCATCCGCGCCACCTCGCGGTGCTGGAGCTGGCGGCCGAGAAGGCCGGCTGGGAGAAGCCGGTTCCCAAGGGCCGCTCGCGCGGTCTTGCCGTGCACGAGTCCTTCAAGTCATTCGTCGCCCACGTCGTCGAGGTGTCGATGGGCGCGGATGAGCTGCCGAAGGTGGAGCGCGTCGTGGTCGCGGCGGACTGCGGCATCCCGATCAATCCCGACGTGATCCGGGCGCAGCTCGAAGGCGGCATGGGCTTTGGCCTGTCGGCGGCGCTCTTTGCCTCGATCGATCTCGACGAAGGGCGTGTCGTGCAGTCGAACTTCCACGACTACCGCGTGCTGCGCATTAACGAAATGCCAGACGTCGAGGTGCATATCATTGCCTTCTAAGGAGAAGCCGACTGGCATCGGCGAGCCGGGCACGCCGCCCATCGCGCCGGCCATCGCCAACGCCTGGTCGAAGTTGACGGGGCAGCGCGTGTTCACGCTACCGTTCACGCACGCGGCTGCTAAGGCGTAAGGAGGCAACATGCGTTCGATCGCGATACTTCTGGCCGGTGCGGCGGTGATCATCGCCGTCGGCGTGGCCGTCTCCGCCGCGCAGCCCGATCCGGCCACGACCCTCAGATCCGTTCAGTCGTTCGCGTCGATTGCCGACGAGAAAGCAGCGCTCGCTCGCGCTGTTCCATGAGGCGGGCAAGGTCATCACGCATCGCGCGCTGCATGAACTGCCATCCGGCCGGCGATCGCCCGGCGCAGGGCGACGACCGGCATCCGCACATGCCGCTGGTCGTACGCGGCGTCGACAACTTCGGCGCCGTCGGCATGCGCTGCACGACGTGCCACGGCCCGGCGAACTTCGATCCCGCCGGCATCCCGGGTCATCCCGAGTGGCACGTGGCGCCGATCGAGATGGCGTGGGTCGGCAAGTCGCTGGGCGAGATCTGCCAGCAGATCAAGGACCCGGAGCGCAACGGCGGCAAGTCGATGGAGGAGCTCGTGCATCACATGGCCGAAGATTCTCTCGTCGGCTGGGGCTGGAATCCCGGCGTCGGCCGCGAGCCGGCGCCCGGCACGCAGAAGGAATTCGGCGCACTGTTCAAGGCGTGGGCCGACACGGGAGCCGTTTGCCCGGCGTCTTGAGAGCGGCGTGCATAGCGAGGTTCGCGCATGAACGTCATTGCATCCGAGCGGCGCGACGCGGGCCGCGCGTGACCCTTGGGAGGTGGTGCGCGCCTGGCTCGATGAGCATGGCCAGGTCGCCGTCGCCACGGTTGTGTCGACCTGGGGCTCGGCGCCAGTGCCGGTGGGCGGGCAGCTCGTCGTGGCGCCCGGTGATCGCTTCGAGGGTTCGGTGTCGGGCGGCTGCGTCGAGGTCGACGTGCTCGTCGAGGCTGCCGACGCGATGGCGAGCGTGACGCCGAAGATGCTCGAGTTCGGCGTCAGCGAAGAGACGGCGTGGCGCGCCGGACTGCCGTGCGGCGGCCAGATCAAGGTGCTGGTGGAGCCGCTGAAGCGCAATGACATCGCGCTCGTCGATGCGATCATTGATGCGCGGCGCGAACGCCAAACCGTTGTGGTGACGACGCGCATCGCCGATGGCGCGCGACACCTCTACGGGTCAAACGACGAAATGCCGGCCGAGATCGCGGGCTGCCTGGCGACGGGCACGATCGGCGTGATCGATACGCCGGACGGGCAGGTGTTCGTGCAGCCGCTGGTGCCGCCGCTGCGCATCATCGTCGCCGGCGCGACGCACATCGGGCAGGTGTTCGCCGAGCTGGCGCGGCAGGTAGGCTATGCCGTCACCGTCGTCGACCCGCGCTCGGTGTTTGCCACCGAGGAGCGCTTCGGGGCCGCCGCAGCCACCGCGGAGTGGCCGGAAGCTTCGTTCGACAAGCTTGGGCTCGATGCGCGCTCGGCCGTCGTCGCCCTGACGCACGCTTCGCACATCGACGACGAGGCGCTGACGGCGGCCTTGCGCTCGCCGTGCCTTTACATCGGCGCGCTGGGCTCGCGCGTCACGCACGCCAAACGTTTGGAGCGGCTGGCGGCGGCCGGCTTCACGCCGCATGAGCTGCAGCGCATCCATGCGCCTATCGGTCTCGCCATCGGCGCCAAGGGTCCGGCGGAGATTGCCGTGTCGATCCTCGCCGAGATCATCAAGGTCGCGCGCGGTGCCGGCTGACGGCAGCATCGCCGCCGTGGTGCTCGCCGCCGGCGCCTCGCAACGCTTCGGCAAGGACAACAAGCTGCTCGCGCGCATCGACGGCGGTACGCTGATCGAGCGTGTCGTCAACGCGCTCGCTATCGGTGGCGCCACGGATATCGTTGTCGTGACGGGACATGATCGCGCAGGCGTAGAGACGGCATTGCGCGGCCGGGCGCGTGCGCTTCGTTCACAATGCGAATTGGGAGACGGGCATGGGCTCGTCGATCAATGCGGGAATCGCGGCGCTCGATGAAAGCGCAGCGGGGGTCTTGATCGTGCCGGGAGATGTGCCGCTGCTGTCGGCGCAACTCATTGCGTCGCTCATCGGCGCGTTTGCTCGCACCGGGCGGATCGTCTACCCGACGACGCAGTCAGGCGAGCAGCGCAATCCAGTGCTGTGGCCGCGTCGCCATTTCGGCGCGCTGCTTGCGCTCCCGCCAAGTACGGGGGCCAAGGCGCTGCTGCAGCTGGTCGCGTCGGAGTGCTTGGCGCTCGCCGCCGACGATGCCGCGCTGAGCGACGTCGATACGCCGGCCGAGCTCGAAGCCGCGCGCAAGCTTGCGCACGACTAGGCTGAGATCATTTCGCAGCGTTGAGGCGCTGGAAGCCGGCCTCAAGATCGGCGCGCAAATCGTCGACGTCCTCGAGCCCGATGTGGAAGCGCAGCGCCGGGCCCTCGACCTCCCACTTGGTCGCCGTGCGATAGGTCTTGGCATCGAAGGGAATGACCAGGCTTTCGTAGCCGCCCCACGAGAACCCCATGCCGAACAGCTTCAGTCCGTCGAGCATGGCGGCGACCGCATTATTACTCGCCGGCTTCAAGACGACCGAGAAGAGACCGCTGGCGCCGAGGAAGTCGCGCTTCCAGATCGCGTGCTGTGGGTGGCTCGGCAACGCCGGGATGCAGCACGCGCGCAACCTCGGGGCGGCCTTCGAGCCAGCGCGCGATCTCAAGCCCCGAGCGCTGATGCTGGGCGAGCCGCGTTGACAGCGTGCGCAGGCCGCGCATGGCGAGGTATGTCTCCTCCGAGCCAGGACAGACGCCGAGCAGCTCCTTGGCCGCAGCGACCTGCTTGGCGGCGCGCGCATTCGAGGTGATGGCGCCGAGCATCGCGTCGGCATGGCCGACGATGTACTTGGTCGCCGCCTGGATCGACACGTCGACCCCGTGCTCGAACGGCTGGAAGTAGAGCGGGCTCGCCCAGGTGTTGTCGAGCAGCAGCCACAGCTCGCGCTCGGCGGCGACGCGCGCGATAGCGGGAATGTCCTGCACCTCGAAGGTCTGCGAGCCAGGACTTTCGGTGAATATGAGGCGGGTGTTGGGGCGCACGAGATCGGCGATGCCGGCGCCGATCAGCGGATCGTAGTACGTCGTCTCGACGCCCAGCTTCGACAGCATGTAGTCGCAGAACTTGCGCGTCGGCTGATAGACGCTATCGACCATGAGGATATGGTCGCCGGATTTGACGAAGGCGAAAATGGCCGTGCTCACGGCCTGGTATCCCGATGCGGTCAGCGCCGTCGCGGCGCCGCCCTCGACCTCGGCGATGGCGTGCTCGAGCGCCTTGACGGTTGGCGTCGATGAGCGCCCGTAGGTGAACTCCTGGTCGCGCTTCCACAGCTTCTCGACGGTCGGAAAGAGGACGGTCGAGCCGCGGTAGACGGGCGGATTGACGAAGCCGTAGTTGTCATGCGGCTCGCGCCCCGAATGGACGACTTTCGTCGCGGGAGCGTGTGGGCGCGGTGGCTTCTTGCCGGAGGAGGACATCGGGCGGATCCTGTTCGCCGCGGTTGGCGGCCCGTGTGGCGCAAGTTTCGGGCTGGGTCAAGGTCTTGACCACGCCTCCGTTCCGGGAGATGAGCGACCGGCGCGCTGATGCGGCCAGTTTACGCTCCAGACCGGTCCGCAGCATTGTGTCCCTTGCGCGCTCGCCGCTATCGCCTCACACTGATGATACGTCATGAAAATACTCCTGCATCTCCGCTGCCTGATGACTGCGGTTCTCGGACTAGGCGCGCTCCTCGCCCTGGTCCGTCCGGCGGATGCCGCCGAAACCACCACTCTTGATGCGGTCAGGGCCCGTGGCTACCTGCTGTGCGGCATCGGCGAGGCGCAGGCGGGCTTCTCAAACGTCAGCGGAAGCGGTGAGCGCTCGGGTCTCGATACGGAATTCTGCACTGCGCTGGCCTCCGCCGTTTTCGGCAGCAAGGACGCGGTGAAGTTCTGGCCGCTGAGCGCCAACGATCGCTTCAAGGCGCTGCAGGCGGGAGACGTTGACGTGCTGGCGCGCGGGGCGACGTGGACCCTAAGCCGCGACACCGAGCTCGGCGCGCGCTTTACGGGGGTGCTGTTCTACGACGGCCAGGGCTTCCTCACCCGGCGGGGCAATGCGGTGGCGAGCCTGCTGGAGCTGTCGGGCGCCTCCGTCTGCGCGCTGCCGGGGGCGATGGGCGAGCAGGCGGTCGCCGCCTATTTCACCACACAGCGGATGCGCTACCAGATCGTGGCGCAGGACAACTGGGACGATCTCGTCAAGGCATACGAGGCCGGGAGCTGCACAGTGCTGACGGGGGACGTTTCACTGCTCGCCCAGGCGCGCAGCAAGCTCAAGGCGCCGGCCGAGCACATTATTTTGCCGGAGCTCATCACCAAGGAGCCGCTGGGGCCCGCCGTCCGTCAGGACGATGCACAGTGGTTCGCGGTCGTGCGCTGGACACTGATGGCGCTGATGGAGGCGGAGGAATTGGGCCTCACAAGTGCCAACGTCGACGCCCAACGCGCCTCGAGCGACCCCGGCATCCGCCGCTTCCTCGGGCTCGAGGCAAACCTCGGCCAGGCGCTCGGGCTGCCGCGCGACTGGGCCTATCAGGTGGTCAAGAACGTCGGCAACTACGGCGAGATTTTCGAGCGCACGCTCGGCATGAAATCGGATCTTAAGCTCGCCCGCGGGCTCAACAACTCGTGGACCAAGGGCGGGCTCATGTATTCGATGCCCTTCCGCTGAGGCGTCGCGCATGACGTTGCCTTGGGCTCAGTCTGTTGATCTCGGCTTGGTGCTTGTCGGCGCCGCGATGGTGGCTCTGCTCATCACGCTCGTCGCCCTGGGGCTGCGTAGCCGACGCCGTCGCCGCGAGCGGGGTGCGCGCGAGGCCGAGCCAATAGGCGTCGCGAAGCTTACCGCGCTTGACGGCGCGGCGCTGATGGCGGCCGTCGGCGAAGCCGAGGCCGACGGCCAGTTGAAGCGGCTGCCGGGGCTCTACCTGTCGCTAGCGCAGTGGCGGCTCGACAGTGGTGAGACGTCCGTGGCTGAGGATCTGTTGCGCAAGAGCATTCGCGTTGCGACGAGCACGGGCCTCAGCGATACACACGCCAAGGCGCGGCTGGCGCTGGGCGACATTGCCCACAGCAACGGCGACCTTGCCACGGCCTGCGAGCACTGGCAGATCGCGCGGTCGCTGTTCCGCGAGCTGCGCCAATCGCGCGAGCACGATGCCGTCGAGGGGCGCATGCAGCGCAACGGCTGCCCGACGGACTGGGTGCTGACGGACTTCTAGCCGCGCGGCCACACTCACTGCATCAGGACTTCGACCTGCGCCACCTCGCCGTTGGCGAGCGTGAAGTCGCGCTTGTACGCGCCGGCGTTCGACTTGGCAGTCACCGAATAGGTTCCGGGCGCCAGAATGTGCGTCGGCAGCGCACCGACGCTTTGCATGACGACCCGGCCGTCGGGCGTCTGCACCGTCCACTGCGTGTCGGGCAACGCCTCGCCGCCGACGCGCGTTACGAGCTTGAAGGTGACGCGCGCCGCCGAATGCGACACGGTCGCCTCGGTGAGCTTGCCGGCCTCGACGGTGACGTCTGCCTCGACCGTGGCGTTGGCGTCGCCATAGCGCGACACGATGCGGTAGATGCCGGCGTTGAGGCGGTTGATGACGTTGGGTTTGGCGCCGCCGAGCACGCGCACGCGGTTGTCGGCCTGGTCGCGCTCGCTCGAAAGGATGTCATAGGCGACCGTGTTGGCGGCCGGCTCGACGCCGTCGACTAGCACCTTGACCTTGAGGCCGCCGGCGTTGAGCACGAATTTCTCGCTCGTCGCCGCGCCTGCGGTCACCACGATCTTGCGTGTGATGTCGGCGCGCCCAAAGGCGGCGCTGACGATGTACTCGCCCGGATCGAGGTCGACGGTTGGGCTGGCTTCGCGCTTGGTCATCAGAAGTTTCGTGGTCGCCCGCGGATCGCGCGTCGACGCAAAGATGCGCCAGACGAGACCCTGGTCGATGCGCTGCCCGTCGACGGTGAGCAGTGCGACGAGGTTCACCTGGCCGCCGCTGCTCGGGATGGCGCCGTCTGCGGTTGGCGCGCGCGGCACGACGGTGGTGTTGGCGGGCAGCGTCGGTCCGGGCTTCTTGGCCGTCGGCGCATCGCGGCCGGTGTCGGGTGGAAAAGCGCCGCGCAGTTGCGGGGCGGAAGGATCGCTTTCCTGCGCACGCGCCTGGTTGCCGGGCACGGCAACGAGTGCCAGGGCGAGGAACGCCCCGCCGGCAAACAAGCGCAGACACCTGAAATACCTAGCCGTCATTCCTTCGATGGTCCTGCGGCTGTGGGGCGAGCAGAATAAGCACGCGGCACGAGCTTGGTCGAAATGTGGCTGCTGCCAGTGTTGCAACGGCTCGGGACCGATTACTGACCCGAGAAATCAAAGGTGCGGTGCTCGTTGGCTTTGATCTCGATGGCGGTGCGCAACGGTTGCTCGGATGTTTCGGCGGTGACGACGTAGCGCCCCGGAGCGAGCACGGCGGTGGGCTGCGGCTGGCTGCTGCGCAATACGCTGCGCTGCTTTTCGTCCTGCACCTCCCAATAGACAACGCCTGTGGTCGTGCCGGCCGCGGCGCGTTTAAAGGTGATGCTGCCGCCTTCGAGCGCCAGGGTGACCTTCTGCGCTTGCCCCGCGGCGAGCGCTATCTCCGTGGCGGCGATGACGTTGCTGGCGCCGAGCGCGGCTTCGAGGCGATAGCGGCCGGCCGAGAGATCGAACTCGGGCTCCTTGGCAATGGTGCGCGCGACCTCGCGCGGCTCCCCGTCGAGACGCACGATGCGGAAGGTGACGGGGTTGGCCGCGGTGACCGGTTGCCCGCCGAGCGTGGCGGCAAGCTTGATGCGTGCCAGCGACAGAGGCATGACGCGGTTGACGACAGCGCCGGCGCCGATGGCGATCTGCTCGCGCACCTCGGCGGTCGGCGTGCGTGCCGTGACGTAATAGGGGCCGGCGGGCAACGTAAAGCTTGGCGAGGGAACGGCGGTGCGCGCGACCTCGCGGCGGCCTTGCGGCGCGTCCGGATCGTCCTGCGAGAGGATGAAGGTCACGCCGTCGGTGACGGGCTCGCCTTGACCAGCGACGGAGCCGCGCGTGGCGCTAAGCTCGAGCGTTCCGGACTCCAGCATCGAATTGAAGCTGGTGCCGGTTGCCGGCGCGATGGTGACTTTGCTTTGCTGGCGCGCCACGCCGTTCTGCGCCGTGACGGTGTAGTCGCCGGCGGGGAGAACGATCTCCGGGTGCGCCTCGCGCCCGACCCACAGCGGCGCGGGTTTTGCAGCGGCATCCGCGGTCGCCGGCGTTACGGTGAAGATGGGTGCCGTCAGCGGCGCCGCAGCGCTCGTCGGCCGCGCCTGCATTTTCAGCACGCCGCCGTTGAGATCGACACGCACCTGCGTTGCGGTGTCGGCAGTGACCTCCACCGTCTGGCGCGCGCTGGCAAGGCCCAGCTGCGCCTCAACCTCATAGGTACCAGGCTCCAGCTTTTCGACCAGCGTCGGCGCTCGGGTATCGCGCACGAGCGCTCCATCGTCGCCCGACTTGGTTATCCGCCAATGCACAGGGCTGTCGAGTGTCGCGCTGCTCGCCCCAAGTCCCGCCGAGAGATAGAGGCCCGGCGGCGCGCCGGCCGGCTTTTCGGCTGGGGGTTCGCTTTGCGCGGTCTCAGGCGCCGCGCTCGGCGCACCTTGCAGGTTGGCGAGATTGACCGCCTGGCCCAGGGCCGAGGCGAATCCGGCAGCGTCCTGTGCATCCCACAGCTTGCCGCCGGTCTGCTGCGCGATGCAGCTGATCTGCTCCAGCTTCGGCTTGTCGAAGCCGATGGCGACGGTGTGCACGACGAGGTTGGGGCTGGTGGTGAGAATTTGGCCGACCGCCGCGCAGATGTCCTGGCCGCAATTGTCGACGTCGTCGACGACCAGCACGATGCTCGCCGGCGTGGCACCGGCGATGGCGTTAGCGGATTCGCGCAAGGCGAGGGCGACCGGGGCCTTGCCCATGGCGTTCATTTTTTCGACTGGGACCGACATCCGCTCCAGGCTGTTCGCATCCGGCGGAACGATGACCTCGGCGTCGCCGCAGTTGCCGCGGCGGCGATGCCCGAACGAGGCGAGGCCGATGCGCGCGTCGGTGCGCAAGCTCGGCAGCAACGCGCGCATCGCCTCGCGCACCATCTCGAGCTTCGGGCGCTTGTCGGTGCCGAGGCTGCCCCACATGGAGCCGGAGCCGTCGACGACGATCACCGCCGTCGGCGGCGCATCTTGCGCGCGCGTTGCAGCGCCAAAGCAGCACAGCGCGACAGCGGCGAGGCCCGTTGCTAGCGATTGGGCGAGCGATTTCGATGGACGCAGCATGCGGCTCCTAGCCTTCGGTGTCCGCGGGCGGAGGCCGGCGGATTCGGGCCCGAAGATAGCCGATCCTTGGCCGCTACGGTATTGGGTGGCATCGGCCCAATGGCGGCTCCTTAACGCGCGCCCAATAGCGGAGCCATGCGTCGCTTGGACCGACGAAATTGGCTTGGCAGCCAGCCGTCCGCGGGGCTAGGAGTGCCGGCCATGGAAAACCCGATCATTGCCTTCCTTGCCGCGCGCCGCTCCGTGAAACCGGACCGGCTGGTTTCTCCCGGCCCGACCCCGCCAGAGCTGGAGACGATCCTGACGATCGCCTCGCGCGTGCCCGATCACAAGAAGCTGGCCCCGTGGCGGTTCATCGTGCTGGAGGGCGAGGCGCGGGGGCACCTCGGCGAGGTGGTGGCAGAGGCGTGCATCGCCGCCGAGAAAGAGCCGCCATCGCACGTCCGCCTCGACACCGAGCGCGGCCGGCTGATGCGAGCCCCGCTGGTTATCGCCGTCGTCTCGCGCGTGACGGCGCATCGCAGCGCGCCCGAGTGGGAGCAGGTCCTGTCTGCCGGCGCGGCCTGCCTCAATCTGTGCCTTGCCGCCAACGCGCTGGGTTACGGCACGTCGTGGATTACCGAGTGGATTGCCTACAACAAGGCGGTCGGCGCCGCGCTGAACCTCGCCGACAACGAGCGCATCGCCGGCTTCATCTACGTCGGCACGCCGGCGGAACGCTCCGAGGAGCGTGAGCGTCCTGCGTTGTCCGACATCGTCACGCGGTGGCGCGGGTAACTTTATTTTCATACCTGTTTCACACAGCGACACCTCTTAACGCGATCTTCACCCTTTCTTCCGTAACTTAGCTTGTCGCCCTCTCTGTGGGGCCGAGGCCCGTTTCGGCGTTGCCGTCGTTGCGGAGTGACACGCTTGAGTTCGCTATTCGACGTTCCCGCGCAGCTCGCCATGCTGCTGTCGCTCGCCGCTTCGACGGCTGCTACTGAGCCATCGGCAGAGGTGGCCGAACTCGCTGCGCCGGCCGCAGACGCCGCCATCGTATCCGAGCCGCTCGAGGGACCGCTTCGTTTCGGCGAGCGTGCCTGGCTGCGCGCGCTGCACGAGAACCCCAAGGAAGCCGAAGCCTGCGGGGCACGTGTTTTCGTGACGAGTGGGGGCCGCTTCTACATTCCGACGCCGGCCGACCGCAGCCGCATCCTTGCTGTGCGCAACGATCCGCTACTAGCCGCGCGCGTGGCGCGCGCCGCCGCCGATCGAAATGCCGTACGCATGCGCACCGCGCTGCACCGGTCACCGACGGCCGGCGATCTTTACATCGCCCATGTGTTCGGAGCGGAGACGGCGATCGGTCTTCTGAAGGCCGCCAGCCAAGCCCCAGATGCAGCACTGAAAGCTCAATTTCCCGCCCTCGCCAGCAACGCGGCGGAACTGAGCGGCGACGGCGCGAAGGCGCCGATCACGGTGGGACAATTCTATCGCCGTCTCTCCGGCGCGCTGCGCGAGCCGCCGCGCCTTGTCGCCATCGGCTTGCGGCCGACCGTTGCCGACGCGCCGCGGGAAGATCTCGCCGCCGAGCACGAGGAAGGCGCAAAAACCGTCGCCTGGCAGGCGCAGGTCAACGTCGCCAAGGCGGATCGCCGCGCTCAGTAGCGGAACTGCTCGGCCAGCACACGCTCATCGAGGCTGTGGTCGGGATCGAACATCATGAACAGCTCGACGTTACGCGCTTTTTCCACCTCCACACGGCTGACGCCGCGCGTCTCGAAGTGATCGGCGACGGCGCTCACCGGGCGCTTTTCCAATTCCAGGACCTCGATCGAAATGTGCACCTTGTTGGGTAGCAGCGCGCCGCGCCAGCGGCGCGGGCGGAAGGGGCTGATCGGCGTCAGCGCGAGCAGAGGTGCATTGATCGGGAGGATCGGCCCGTGCGCCGAGAGATTATAGGCGGTCGAACCGGCGGGCGTTGAGACGAGCACGCCGTCGCAGACGAGCTCCTCCATGCGCACCGTGTCGTCGACGAGGATGCGCAGCTTGGCCGCCTGGTGCCTCTCGCGGAACAGCGAGACTTCGTTTACGGCGAGCGCCTTGTGCGCCTTGCCCGACTTATCGTAGGCGATCATCGACAAGGGGTGGATGCGGCTGACGTCGGCGTCGGCGAGGCGCTGGTGCAGGTCTTCCTCGCTGTAGTCGTTCATGAGGAAGCCGACCGAGCCGCGGTTCATGCCGTAGATCGGCACGCCATCGTTCATGAAGCGGTGCAGCGTCTGCAGCATGTGCCCGTCGCCGCCGAGCGTCACGATGGCATCGGCCTCAGCCGGGTCGCAGTCGCCATAGCGGTCAGCCAGGCGCCCGCGGGCGGCCATCGCCTCCGGCATCTCGCTTGCCACGAAGGCAATCTTGTCGAATTTCGATTTGAGCTTTGGCATGGTTGTTATGGGCGGCGGCGGCGCAAGGCGTGGGAGGCTCGCTCAAGTGCAGGAAAACGACAAGCCCGTTCTGATTTACTCGACCTTCCCGTCGCCCGAGGCCGCCGAGGCGGTGGGGCGCGAGCTGGTCGAACGGCGGCTGGCCGCCTGCGTCAACATCCTGCCCGGCATGACGTCAATTTATCGTTGGGAAGGCGCCATCGCGCGCGACAGCGAGGCGGTCATGATCATCAAGACGCGCGGTAGTCTGGCGGAAATGGTGATCGAGGCGGTGAAGGCGCGCCATAGCTACACCAACCCGGCGCTCATCGTGCTGCCCATCCTCGATGGATCGGCCGAATATCTGCGCTGGCTCGGCGAAGAGACGGCGGTACCCGACAAGGACTGAGACGCGAGGCAGGTGTCGCTTAGTAAACGCCGCCAAGGCTAAGCATCAGATTGTAGCGCGGTGTTCCGTGGGCGGGACGACGCCACGACCCTGACTTCTTGGCTTGACGCGCCTTCGGCGCCGCGGACGAAGGCGATCCAACGGAGGCCGGCGGAGCGGCGCCCGGATCGAGGGCGGCAGTGGCGACACCCGGCTGCCCCGGTGCGGTGGTCCCGGGCGCGGTCCCCGGGATGAGCGGCGCCTGCGCGGCCGGCTGGAACTCTCTCGGGCCGCCGATGGCCATGCGGCCGGGCAGCGGCTCGGTCGAGACGACGCTGTTCGGCAGCGGTGTGTAAAGGCGCGTTCCCGGCTGGGCGGCACTGCCGGCTTTCCACGGCAGCACTTCCGGCGTGGTGGCGGCAACTTGCTCGTTCTTGCCGCGCGGCTGCACAGCGACGGTCGTCTCCGGCGCGCCGCACGAGCGGCCGCCATGCGACTTCAGCAGCGACAGCAGCAGATAATCTGGCTTCTCGACGGGGAGCGCAGCATTAGTGTGCATCGTGAACGAGCGCATAGCCTCGCGCGTGTTGTTGTTCCAGGAGCCATTGACGCGGCCCCAATAGCAACCGACGCGTTTCAGTTGCTGCTGGATATCGACGACGAGTTTGTAGCGGCTCTCGGGATCGGTCGGATCGAGCGAGCCCTGCGGCCCACCGACGGCGGCCGGCGACACATTCGTCTGCCAGGCAGGCATCGCCTCGACGTTCGCAGCGACGGAGATCGCCGGCGCTGCAACGACTGCCGGCGCGGCCGCTACACGCGATTTGCGTTGAGGAGCGGCGAGCTGCGTCGCGGGCGCGAAGCTTGCGAGGCGCGATGACGCGCGTGTCGTTGTCGGAGTGATCTGGGTTGTGTTTGAAGCGACGCGGCTGGCGACGACGCGCTTCGCTTGCTCAAGCGAGGTGTCGCGGTCGACCGGCGCGGGAAAATAGACGAACAGGCCAACGCCAATGCCCGCCAACAACACGAAGCCGCCAAGGCCACGCATACCAGTTAACTCCCTGCGCTTCCACCCAGAACCAATTTCTGTGCCGGGTTTAGAACGTGCGACGTCGTTAAACAGTTCTGTCGCAACACCCTAAGAAGAACCGATGACAATGAGCTTAAGACGCCGCGCCAAAAAATTCGGGTTCTTGAAGGCCTTACCGGGCCTTAACCAAAGTATATCCGGCCGCGGGCTTATGCAACCGGGTGTACTAACTTTATCTACATGCGCGGGGCGCGCGATAGGTGAGAGGCCGGTGGGGCTTCCCCTGTGCAAAACCGGGGTGCGGCTGGGGGTAAGCCACGTTCAGCCAGTTAGCGACCTGTGGACAGCGGGAGAGGGCCCTTGGCAGGCGAAATTGAGGCCGGATTTAGCGCTCAGGAGCTACCCGGCTGATTCCGTTAACGAAAGATTTCGCAGCTGCTCGAATCGCTGTAGCAAAGGCAACTGAGGGGGCAGTTCTGCGTCAGTAAACTTGTCGCCTTGGCTCGTGGGGAAAGTTGCGCACAGGGGAGTCGAGCGGCGATGTCCGCTTGTGCCTGACCGCCCCAGGAGATGAGGCTCCAGCTCTCGGTACATCGTCTGCGTGCGAGGTCACCGGTTTGCCGGATGCCATTGGGGATGGCGCCGGAGCTCAACGGGCCGGTAGAGCCGACCACAGCAGAGCGAAGTGCCCTGTCTCTCGTTGGAGATGGAGAATTTCTGTCCCGCGCCCTCGGACAGAGACAAGAAAAGCGCCGGCGCATGTGCAGCGTCGACAGCCGGCGAACATAATCCATGAGGGCAAACATGAGACATGCTCTAGGCGTGTTGGGGGTTCTCGCAGCCGGCGTATTGCTCGCTGTATCGTGCGCGATGAACTGGCGATTTGGCTTCAGTCTCGGAAGGACCGAGTTCGACGGCCAGATCTACGGAGCGGCCAGCGCGGCCGCGGACTGCATGAAGGCACTCGTGCCTTTCTTCTTCTTCGCCGCAATACGCAACAGAATGTGGTCGCAGGCAGTCGCCTCCGCCATCGTCTGGGTCGTGGTCACGTCCTACTCGCTGACCTCGGCACTCGGCCATGCGGCGCTGAACCGGCTCGATACCGCCGGCCAGCGCACCGCCACTGCCGATAACTACAAGGATCATCGCGCCGACCTGTCACGGGCCCAGGAGCAATTGTCCTGGATCCCGCAGCACCGTCCTGCTCAGGCGGTTCAGGCCGACATCGATGCCTTGAAGGACGATCGCGCGTGGGCCTACACCGAGAGTTGCGGCAAGGTCAGCGGCAGCAAGGGGCGCAACTTCTGTCAGAAGTATCACGCCCTGTCGGCTGAACTCGCTTCAGCACAGCAGTCGATCGCGCTCGAAGCGCGCATTGCTGACATTCAAGGCAAGATGACCAACGTTACTGGTGCTGCGGTGATGACCGAAGCCGATCCGCAAGCTGCGGTTCTGGCCAAGCTCGCCGCGATGATCGCTCCATCCATCAAAGTCGAGGACGTGCAGACCGCGCTCACGGTCTTCGTTGCACTGTTGCTCGAAGTTGGATCGGGCTTTGGTATGTACATCGCTTTTAGCCAGTGGCGACTCTATGAGAGCCACACGCCGGCCGCACCTCGTGTGGTGCCGGTCAGCACCGCTGCGGCAGCGGTGGCGGCCCCCAAGGCCGTTGCGATAGCAAAGCCGCGTTCGGGCGCGAACGACAATAGGTCGGCCGCAGGCCCAAAGACTGATTGCTCCCGAGAACGACGTGGAGCGCTTCTACAAGGAGAGAATCGAGACACAAGACGGATCGAGCTTGACTGCAACTTCGCTATACGAGGACTACTGTGCTTGGTGTGAAGAACAGCAGAAAGAGCCGCTTGCACTGCCGACATTCGGTCGGGAGTTCGGTGAGCTCGGAGTCCAGAAAGCAAGGATAGCAGGCAGAGTGCGGTACATCGGCATTGCGCTGAAGTCCGCCGGCGAGCTCGAGGAGGATAAGAAGCTGACGGCCTTCAGCGACGCAGGCCGCCTAGACTAGCTTCCAAACGAAAGGCCGCGCAAGCGGCCTTTCTCATTTCTCAGCTTCTGAAAATTCGAACGAGGGCGGCTTCAGGCCGCCCTTTCTTTTTGTCCGGCCGGCGCCGCCTGACCGGAGATCTTCAGCGCGAAGGCGTAGTCGGCCGCCATCTCGCGCAGCTGCTCATACCGCCCCGACGCGCCGCCGTGCCCCGCCTCCATGTTGATCTTGAGGAGGATCAGGTTGTCGGAGGTGTTCTTCTCGCGCAGGCGCGCGACCCACTTTGCCGGCTCCCAATAGGTGACGCGCGGATCGGTGAGGCCACCGTAGGCGAAGATGTGCGGATAGGGCTTCGCCTCGACGTTCTCGTACGGGCTGTAGGAGTGGATGATCTCGAACTCCTCGCGGCTGGTGATGGGATTGCCCCACTCCGGCCATTCCGGCGGCGTCAGCGGCAGATCCTTGTCGAGCATGGTGTTGAGCACGTCGACGAAGGGAACGTCGGCGATGATGCCGAGGAACAGATCCGGCGCCATGTTGGAGACGACGCCCATCAGCATGCCGCCTGCCGAGCCGCCGTTGGCGACGATGCGCCCGCGCCGCGTCAGGCCCTGCGCGACGAGGTAGTCACCGGCCGCGATGAAGTCGGTGAACGTGTTGACCTTATGGGCGCGCTTGCCGTCGGTGTACCAGTGATAGCCCTTGTCCTTGCCGCCGCGAATGTGGGCGATGGCGTAGATGAAGCCGCGGTCGACGAGCGACAGCCGCGTCGTCGAGAACGAGGCCGGGATCGAGATGCCGTAGGCGCCGTAGCCGTAGAGCAGTACCGGCGCCGAGCCGTCGAGCGGCGTGTCCTTGCGATAGAGGATCGACACCGGCACCGTCTCGCCGTCGGGCGCGGGCGCGTAGAGGCGGCGCGTGACGTAGTCGGACGCGTTGTGTCCGCTCGGCACCTGCTGGCGCTTGCGCAGCGTGCGCGTGCGCGTCTCCATATCGTAGTCGTAGGTCTCGGCCGGCGTCGTCATCGACGAGTAGACGAAGCGCGTCGTCGTCGTATCGAACTCATAGCCGGGCGAGATGCCGAGCGCGTACGCCTCCTCGGGAAAAGCGATGATGTGCTCGGCGCCGTCGGCGAGGCGGCGCACGACGATGCGCGGCAGCCCGTTCTCGCGCTCGAGCCGCAGCATGTGGTCGCGGTAGAGGATGGTATCGAGGACGAGGCAGCCCGGGCCGGTGCGGAATGATCTCGCGCCAGTTCGCCATGCCCGGTGCCGACACCGGCGCCGCGCAGATGCGGAAGTCCTCGGCGCTCTCGGAGTTGGTCGTGATGATCAGCTTATCGGCGTGATGCTCGACGGAGTATTCGTGGCCAATCTTGCGCGGCTCGACGACGCGCGGCGCATTGAGCGGCGCGTCGGCGTCGATCAGGTGTGCTTCGCTTGTCTGATGGTCGTGGGCGTCGATGAGCACGAACTTGGCCGACTGGGTCGAGGAGATGGCGACGTAAAAGCCGATGTCCTTCTCGGCATAGACGAGCACGTCGTCCTCGACCGGCGTGCCGACGACGTGGCGGTAGACGAGCAGCGGGCGGTGGTGCTCGTCGAGGCGCACATAGAAGAGAGTCTTGCTGTCGTTCGCCCAAACGACGCCGCCGCGCGTGTCGGGGATGCTGTCGGGCAGATCGACCCCGGTCGCCACGTCGCGCACGCGGATGGTGTAGAGCTCGGAGCCCTTGTCGTCGCTGGCGTAGGCGAGGAGGCGGTGGTCGGGGCTGTGCTGGAAGCCGCCGAGGTCCCAGTAGGGCTTGCCCTCGGCCTCGACGTTGCCGTCGAGCAGGATCGCTTCGCCCTCGCCTGAGCGCGCGCGGCGGCAGACGAGCGGGTACTGCCCGCCGGCGACGAAGCTGGTGTAGTAGGCGAACGGCCCGTCGGGCGCGGGCACCGAGCTGTCGTCCTCCTTGAGGCGGCCGCGCATCTCGCGGAACAGCTCCTCCTGGAGGGGGCGCGTCTCGGAGAGCTGAGCCTCGCAGTAGGCGTTCTCGGCGTCGAGATAGGCGCGGATCTCCGGGTCGAGCACGGCCGGCTCGCGCATCACGTCCTGCCAGTTGTCGGCCTTCAGCCAGGCATAGTCGTCGACCAGCTCGACGCCGTGCCAGGTGGCAACGTTGGGGCGGCGCGCGGCGCACGGCGGTTTGACGAAGGCGTGACGGTGGGCGGGGCCGTGCATCGATCTCTCCACGGGGAAACTGCGACGAATATGGGGAGCCGCGCTGTTGCGGCTAGGCGCTGGGTGTCTTCGAGGGGGCCTCACCCGTGCAAAAATGGTCCGGGAGCGGGCGACGATCAGACCGGATAGCCGGCAGCCTTGTCAACTTTGCGGAGGCGGCCGGCGAACTACAACCTTTCCGCGAGGGAAAGTTTTTTGAAGTAGACCCTCGGCGCTCATAAGGAAACCTGATCATCACCTAAAGGGAAACTGACCGACGAGCGCGACCCTGTCTGCAAAGGGCGGGAATTACTGGGTAATGATCAACTCAACACTTTGGTTCGCCAGAACATAGTAAGCGCAGCTGTGAAAATGGCGTCATGGAACACCGTTAAAAAACGGCGAGGACGGTTCGAGCAGGCCTCAAGATTAGGCATAGCAAGTGTATGTCTATGGCCTCTTGTTGACTTTACTTCTGCCCAATGCGAAACCAAGCCTATTGGCGGGATAATGCGTCGGCTTAACCGCAGAGTTATAGAGTTGGGCAAGTTCAATCGCACTTAGCTCTAGTTGGCCGAGGTATTTGATTGAGTGAGCGTGCCATTGCATTGCAGATATGAAATTTGCCCGTGACGGCTGGAGGTCGGATTGGAAGACGCAACTCAACCGGAACTCGTCGAGCTGACGGCCAAGATCGTTTCGGCCTACGTCAGCAACAACTCCGTCGTCGCCAGCGATCTTCCGCACCTGATCAGTGAAACGCACGCCGCGTTGAGCCGCGCGAGCGGCGGCGCCGTTCCCGTCGAGCGCGAGGAGCAGAAGCCGAAGGTGCCGGTGAAGAAGTCGGTGATGCCCGACTATCTGATCTGCCTGGAGGACGGCAAGAAGTTCAAGTCGCTGAAGCGGCACCTGCGCACGCACTACAACCTGTCGCCGGAAGAGTACCGGGAGAAGTGGGGCCTGCCGCACGACTACCCGATGGTCGCGCCGAACTATGCGCGCGCGCGTTCCGACCTCGCCAAGAAGATGGGCCTCGGCACGCGCCGCGACGGGAAATAACTCGTCAATCTTTTGGCGCGCCGCAGGCGCGCCCTTCTCCGCTCCTTTGCAGATAGTCGGCCGCCTCGGCGCGATAGGCGCGCAGCAATTGCGCGTGCCGCGCCAGGTCATATGCCCAATGTCCGGCGATGCCGCGCTGGCGCTCGATGCGTAGGGCGCGGCGCATGCGGGCGAGCAGGCGCGCGTGCTCGCTGACGCTCGCGACTTCGATTTCATGCGGCCAAAGCGGCAGCAGCTTCGGCAGGTCGCGGGCGCGCTGATAGCCGGCGGGGGCGGCGGCGCCGAGGGCAGTCGCATTTCGCAGTGGCATGTGCGGTTGGGCTCCGACAGGGAAGCCGTAACTTTCGCACCGCCGTTTCGCGCGAGGATTTCTCCGAGGCGCCGCGACTTATCCCCTCCGTTCACCCGCCGGGTAGTTTGCACACCAGGGAGTAGCGCATCGCACGTATCATCTACCGCAAGACGAACCCGCCCCGCCTCGCTATCGAGAGTCATGCCGATGTTGCAGCCGCCCGCACGCCAGCCTTACGCCGCCCCTCGCCCTCGCCGTGGCTATGTACCGAGGCTCGCGGTGCCGGCGACTGTCCCGCGCGAGGCCATCGAGCAAGCAGTCATTCAGGTATTCGGCATCGCCTACAGGGATCTGCGGCGGACGACGCGCGGGCGGGCGAAGGTGGCGCTGGCGCGCCAGGTCGCCATGTACCTTGCGCACGTCGGCTGCGGGTTGTCGCTCACCGAAACGGGGCGGCTGTTCGAGCGCGATCGCACCACGGTGGCGCATGCCTGCGGCGTCATCGAGGACCGCCGCGACGATCCCATTTTCGACCGCGCGCTCGACCTCCTCGAATGGGCCGTGCCGGCGCTGACGACGCCGCCCCTTCACGCAGCTCAATCCAGCAAGCTGAGGCAGCATGTCCGCAATGAGCACGAAGCCGCGGGCGGCGGCGCCGCGCGCGAAGGACACCTTCAACGCCGATGAAAGCCCGATCGCCTGGCTGCGCCGGCGCAAGGATCGCAGCGGCGAAGCGATGATCTCGCAGGCGCAGTTCGACGCCGGCGAACGCCTGCGCGCCGATTTCTGGTTCGCGCAGATGACGCCGCGCACGACGACCAACTGGTCGTCCTTGTCGCCCATGCAACGCGGTCGCCGCCATGGCGCGACACGGGCTTCGGGTGCCGACATGCTCGACAACGCGGCGGCCGCCGCCGAGCGCGTGCGCCGCGCGCTGGCCGCCGTCGGGCCCGAGCTGTCCGGCGTGCTCATCGACGTCTGCTGCCACTTGAAGGGTCTGGAGGAGGCGGAGCGCGCTGCCGGCTGGCCGCAGCGGTCGGCCAAGATCGTGCTGCAACTCGCGCTGACGAGCCTGGCCCGCCACTACGGCTTGGAGACGCAGGCGCACGCGGGAGGGAAAGCCGGTGTCGTGCGCCACTGGGGGAGCGGCGACTATCGCCCAATGTTCGAGGCGCCGGGCGAGCACGGCCTAACGGGCGGCGGCGGCTTGCTGCGTTGGCCGCGGCGGCATCGGTGCGGATGCGGGCGACCATCGAGGCGAGGCCGTTAGACCGCTGCGCGGTCAAGTGCTCCTTCAATCCCAGCTCGGCAAAGATGGGATCGGCATCGATCTCGAGCACTTCGTCAAGCGTGCGGCCGTTGTACATGGCGAACAGGATGGCGATCAGGCCGCGCACGATGTGGGCGTCGCTGTCGGCGAGGAAAGTGTACTCGGGGGCGCCGTGGGCGCGCTCGATGCTCGCCGCCAGCCATACCTGGCTGGCGCAGCCGCGCACCTTGTTCGCGTCGGTCCGCAGCGCGTCGGGCAGCGGCGGCAGCGTCCGGCCGAGCTCGATCAGATAGCGGTAGCGATCCTCCCAATCGTCGAGGAGGGCGAAATTGCCGCTGATTTCCGAGAGTGTCGGCACGTCGGGTCGACTTTCTTGGCTGCGCAGCGTTGCTATTCACATAGGTTGCCGAAAGGCAAATGCGCAAGGGCCGGCGTTTGGGGCGCCGGCCCGCGTCGTGCGGTGGTGAAAAGTGTCAGCTCAGATGCCGCCACGCGAGGAGCCGCGCCAAACAGGCTCCAGGTCGTCGGCCCGCAGCGTGCCGCGCGGCGTCATGTCGACCGTCGGCTCGATCAAGCTCCGGCTCTGCTCTTTGCCGGCCTGCTTCATCGCCAGCTCGTAAGCCATGGCGGCGCCGAACTGCGCCTTCTTGACGAACCCGGCCCACAGGACGCCCGCCTGCTCGCAAGTCGGGCCATTGCGATCGCAGAAGGTCGCCGTCCAATGCACCGCCGAGGCGGCCCGGTCGTACAGCGCGGCCTGCTGCTCGCGGTCGGCCGGCAGTACGGCGACGACGACAGCGACAAGGATGCCAATCTTCAAAATGGACATGTTGGTCTCTCCAACCTGGTCCCCATACCCTGCATCCTGAATAGCAGACCGGTATCAACAAACTGCCTCATGCAATCGGTAAAATTGCGCCCAATTGGATGCAATCTTCACAAATGTCGTGAGGGCGAACGCCGCGCGCGCAGCCGCGCAATCGCAACGTTCCGTCAATGAGTGTTAAGAGAACGTTTACGTCCTCGCCCGCATAGTACCCAAACATAGTAAGCGGCGCGTAGGGGTGTGGTCATGCTGCCGAACCGGGTGACGTTGCAACTCTTGGCCTTCCTGATGTTGGCCGGGGGCGTTGCGGCGAATGTCTTCTTCATGCAATCGAGCGGGCGCGGCGTCACGAGCGCCAAGGTGAGCGCCAGCGACGCCTGGAACATCGCCGCCATAGAGGCAGCGGAGTTCGGCGATACCGGCTCCATCGGTCATCCGGCGAGCGAAGCCAAGCGACAGAGTAGCGGTCTCAACCTCTCGGCGCTCGGTGCGCCCAGCACGCCGGCGAAGTCCACCAGCCAAACCGAGGTGACCCGCGCGGTGCAGCGCGAGCTGCAGATCCGCGGCTATGAGACAGGCGGGCGCGACGGCGTTGCCGGGGTGATGACGCGCGGCGCGATCATGGCCTACGAGCACGACCATGGTCTGCCGCTCACCGCGCGGCCGAGCCAGGAGCTGCTCAAGGCGATCATCCTCGGCGAGGGCGGCAAAGCCAGCGGCAAGGGCGCCAAGGTCGAGACGGCCGAGGCGCAGGACGTCATCCGCTCCGTGCAGCGCTCGCTGGCGAAGCTCGGCTACAAGGCCGGAAGCGCCAACGGCAGGCTGACGCCGGAGACCGCGCGCGCCATCCGCGCCTTCGAAGGCGATCAGGCGCTCCCTGAGACGGGCCGCGTGTCGGGGCCGCTGATCTCGCGCCTCGCCCGCCTTTCCGGTGACGGCCGGGTGGCTGCGGCGCCCTGAGGCGCCCGGCCCGTTTCCTGGTTTGGTGCGCTTGCCAGCGCGTTCGCCGCCTCTACAGTGCCGGCCATGCGGCTGCGCGCGGAATTCTGGGTGAAGGGCTTATTTGCGCCGGTGTGCCATCGAGGGCGCATCGGCGGTCGTCGTGCGCCACGGCGACGACGACGCCGGCGCCATCTTCATCAAGGTCGATCGGCTGGACGGAACCTGCCTCGTCTTCGGTCCGGCGCCTGCCGGTCTCGACGGCGCCGAGAGCGACCGGCGTTGGATTGCCCACCTCTCGGCCACGCGGCACCGAGATCGCCAAGGCCGACGCTTTCCTCGAGCGCGAGGCGCGCTTCGACTCCGACCTATGGCTGATCGAGGTCGAGGACCGGAAGGGGCGCCACTTCCTCGACGACAGTATTGTCACAGGGTCCGACTAACCGCAGCGCGCACTTAAGGCTTCGGTAACGTCTGGCGACGCCAACTTGTACACTGTGATTCTCACTGCTCGCGTCGACAACGCTTGACGGCGTGGGCGAATCGAGGGCCGCCATGTCACGGGGGAAGCGCATGGCACAGATACTCAGCTTTCGTACCCCAGAGTTCCGGATCGAGCGAGGGCATCAGCCCGCGCGCCGGCGTTTCCGCACAAGTCATTATCTTTCCGGGAATTCGCTACGAGCGTTGGGACGAGGCGCACGCCGTCACGTCTAATGCTGGCGATCAGCGCCGCACGAGCCGCGACGTGCTCGAGCTGGCAGAGTAATCACAGCGTATTTGGATCAGAAGGAGCGCGCCGTGCAGTGCGCATCCTTGAGCACGGCTTCGACGTGGCGCTGATATGAGAAGCCCTTGTCGGGGCCGCGCACGACGACGATGCCGCGCGTTGCTGAAACCGGTGTCGGCGGCTGCACGTCGCGCGCGATGCCGCGCGCTTCCGGCGTGACGCCGAGGAACGCTTCCTCCGAAGGCACGAGCACGATCGACACCGGCGTCGGCCGCGACGGCACCGAGGCGGTGGCGTAGATGTTGTCGCCTTGCGGTGTGACGACGGTGAGTGACCATCCGAGATCGGGCGGCAACGTCGATGACACGGTGACCGGCCCTCCCGAGGTGTCGAAGCGGCACATCGCATAGCGCGCATCGGGCGACATGAAGGGCAGCGGCTCGGCGCCGGGCGCGGCGACGCTCAACAGCTGCATGCGGTTGACGGGCAGCCCGGGCGCGAGACGGCTGTAGGCCGATGCCGCGGTGAGATAGGGCGCGGCGAGCGTGGCGCAGATGTGCAGGATGCCGGCGGCGACGGGGGCGGCGAGGATGAGCTGCCAGTTGGCGTGTTTCAGGACGTCGGCGATCTTCATCGGCATTGCACTCGGCGGATCACCGGCAGCTGCTTGGCTTCGCCTTCGGTCTTGCCCAGCATAGGGGCTGAGGAATCGAAGGTCGTGAACATGAGGGCGAGGCGGCCGGCGCCGCCAGTCGGCAGCCAGTTGCCGGGGCTCGCCTCGCGCGCCAGGGTCGACGGCGAAGGTGCCATCGGGGCGCAGGGCGATCGAGTCGCTGGTGTAGGCGTGGCGCTGCGCGGCGTTGGCGATGAGATCGCCGCGATCGTTGAACACGGTGAGGCTCCACCAGTGGTTGCCCGGCTCGCGTCCTTCGACGAGCGTAGTCGCACGATGAGTGCAGCCGGTTGCCCTCGCTGTCGGTGTAGGCGACGTAGGTGAGGGCGATCTCGGTGGTCAGCTGCAGCGTGCCGAGACGCGCAAAGTGCGCGCGCGTGTAGGGATCGGCGTCGGCGCGGCCCGCCGATGTCCAGCCGACCCACGGGCCATGCTGCTCCGTCGTCAGCCGCGTTCCGACATCGATCATGTACCAGCTCGTGCCGAGCCCGAGGATCAGCACGGCGCCGATGAAGGCCGCCCAGTCGCCGAGAATCCCGATGAGGATCGCGAGGCGCTTCTGCAGCCGGTGCAGACCGACGTGTATGGGTGTGAGGGCGCTAAGGGACGGCACGTGGCGGCGTTCCATCGAGCGGCGGTTGCGCGACGCCGAGCGTCGCGCGGCGCGGATCAGTCATGCTGGGCGTCGTTCCGTCGGCGCGCTTGTTCGGCGGCGCAGCTCGGCGATGGGCTTGGGCGGGTTGGTGCCTGTGTTGGTCGGCGATGTGGTCGGCGGCGGCTCGGCGATGCCGCCGGCCTTGCGCAGCGCTTGCGCGACCTTGCGCAGCGCCTCGCGCGCCTGGTCGGACATCAGGCTCGACGTGGTGCGCTGCGCTTCCGGCGCCCCAGCCGTGCCTTCGGGGTGCATGGCGGCGATGCGCTGCTGCTCGGCGATCTGCACCGGATGCGGCTGCAGGCCCGGGATGGTCGGGATGTTCATGTCGGTGTGCGCGACGGACATGAACGAATGCCAGATCGGCGCGGCGTAGACGCCGCCGGTCGTGCCGCCCGACCATCGGCCGGTTGTCGTCGTTGCCGAGCCAGACGCCGCCGACGTACTTGCCGGTGAAGCCGACGAACCAGACGTCCTTCGGGCCGGTGCAGGTGCCGGTCTTGCCGGCGACGTTGGTGAAGTCGAGCGCCGCGCCGTTGCCGGTGCCGTCGGTGACGACCTTTTGCATCATCTAGTTCATCCCCTCGGCGACCTTGCGCTGCGACGATCTGCGGCGGCCTCCGGCTCGTCGCGCTCGCGGCTGTAGACGAGATCGCCCTTGGAGCTGACGAGATCGAGGATGGCGTACGGCTTGGCGAGCTTGCCGCCATTGGCGAACGTGGCGATGCCGCCGGCATGCTCGAGCGGGGTGATGCCGTAGTCGCCGAGCGCCATCGAGCAGGTCTTGCGGATGCCGGTGATGCCGAGCGGCGCGTCATCTCGATGACCTTCTCGCGTCCGACGGCGAACGACAGCTCGGCCGCGACCGTATTGATGCGATTTGGCCAGCGCCATCCACAGCGGCATGCGCCCGCCGCCGCCGTGGCTGCCGCCGTAGTTCTGCGGATGCCAGCGGCCGCACCAGCGCGAGGCGTCGCGCACCTGCGTCGTCGGCGTGTAGCCGTTCTCGAGCGCGGCGGCGTAGACGTAGATCTTGAAGGAGGAGCCCGGCTGCCGTCTGGCGTGCGTGGCGCGGTTGAACTGGCTCTCGCCGTAGTCCGGCCCGCCGGTCAGCGCGCGCACGGCGCCGTCCGTTTCCATCAGCGCGATGGCGCCGCTGGTGATGCGGTTGCCGCGATACTGGCGCAGCGCCGAGGTGAGCGCTTCGTCCGTCGCCTTCTGCATATTGAGGTCGACGGTGGTGCGCGCCGTCAGCACGTATGAGCCGCGGCCCGCGGCGATGCGCTGCACCTCCTCGAAGGCCCAGTCGAGGAACCAGTTGGGGCTGTTGGGATTGAGGTTCTCGATGGTCTTGGCGGGATGCACGCGCGCCCAGTGCACCTGTCCGGCGGTGTAGAAGCCGGCTTCGACGAGGTTGTTCAGCACCTCGTTGGTGCGCGCGCGCGAGGCCGGCAAGTTGACGTGCGGGGCGTATTTCGTCGGCGCCTTGAAGAGGCCGGCGAGCAGCGCCGCCTCGGCCAGATTGACTCTGCCGCACCGACTTGCCGAAGTAGTACTGCGACGCCGCCTCGACGCCGAAGGCGCCGCCGCCCATGTAGGCGCGGTCGAAGTAGAGCTTGAGGATGTCGCGCTTGGTGAAGCGGCTCTCGAGCAGCAACGCGAGGAACGCCTCCTTGATCTTGCGCTGGAGCGAGCGCTCGGAGGACAGGAAGAGGTTCTTCGCCACCTGCTGCGTGATCGACGAGCCGCCCTGCACCACCTCGTTCGCCTGCAGGTTGGTGGCGAGCGCGCGGAACGGTGCCGAAGACGTCGATGCCCCAGTGCTCGAAGAAGCGCCGGTCCTCGGTGGCGAGCGTCGCCTTGACCAGCGGATCGGGGATTTCGTCGAGCGGCACGGCGTCGTTGTGCAGGATGCCGCGCTTGCCGATCTCGTTGCCGTTCTGATCGAGGAACTTGACGGCGAACTGGCCGGTGAGGAACTTGCCCTCGTCGAATTCGTGGAACGCCGGCATGGCGAGCGCGAACATGACGACGAAGCCGCCGGCGCCGAGCGTCAGAGCCTTCCGAGGCGGCCTCGTTGGCGAGGCGCTTCCAGCCGGTGAGCTTGAAGCGGGCGAAGAAGCTGTTGCCGGCGTTCCAGACGTTGCGGACCGCGCCCACGTCTCGGCGAGCGTTGAATCGATCTTGGAGTCGAGCCCGAGCCAATTGATGACCCGGTCGCGGCGCCCGCGTTTGAAAAGCCAGTCCTGCACGTCGTTTTTGTTCCCGGCATTCGTCGCGTTTGCTGGCGCTCCGCGGGGCGGGGCGAGCGGCGCAACTTATAGAGAATCCCGAACGCTCGCCTCTTATACCTGCGCCGGCATGGAGATGTTAAGGCACCAGCTGCGCATTTATGAACATGCTTGACCGGCGCCGGGCCGTGAAACGGAGCTCGATGCCGCGGAAATTGGCTCGTCCGCTTGCGGTACGACGGCCGTACGTCGGCTCGATATCCAAGAGCGGGCTTGACCCAAGCGGGGCGCCGATGACCGATTAGGGCCATAAGCGGACACCATGCAATTCTGTCGGGCGGTGGCGGTGGCGCTGGCGGCGGCGCCCGGCCCTCGACGAGCGCCGCCGCAGGCATGCCGTGAGGAGACACCCGCTGAGTCTCACGGCAATCCGATAAGGGATTTTCAGGCGATGGCGGCAGTCCGCAGCTTGCGGCGTAAGTTCTTAAGCTGACCACCGCTCACGAACGTCGGCTCAGGCGCTGCGCGTTCGGGTGTCAGGAAGACCCGGGCAATGCCGAGCGAGTCCAGTTCCGCACACAGTTGCTGGGTGCTCTCGTCGAGGTTGGCGGCGACGAAAGCGCTATCCACCTGCTTCTGGCGAACCATGAGGGACGCGCCGGCAACGCTGACGACGTGCACTGTGGCGCCGGCTTCAACCAGGCGCGTGCGCAAGTCAGATACGTCCGGCGTTTCGCCGACGATCAGAATAGTGAAGCCTGAAGGATTTGGCATGGTGGGTACCCTTGGGGCGCGATGCGGTCGCGTTCCGTAGGAGCGAGCATGAGGCCCGCAGTCCCAATCGACAGCCACCCAAGTGGCGCAGCAGGTGACTGACAGTATGCAGCCGCGCAATCCGATATCTAGACCAACGCGAACGGATGTTGCGATGCGAGATTTTGTCTGTGTGCGACAAGCTGTGTGCGATACCGGACGAAAGCGCAGCAGGCGTTGTGACGTTCCCGACCTGATGAACGATACCCGAAGCCAATAGAGCTCGGGTCGAGATCATGGATGAGAGCGGAGATATCGTACCGAAGGTCGGCTAGGCGAACGCGTCGAGTCCATCATCGCCGCATATGGGGCGCATTAGACCGGCCATACGTCTTAATGCGCTGCATCGCCAGCGTTACCGCCTACCGGATTGCCGCCCGCGTTGGTCTGGGTTCGGCCGCAGGGACAGGTTCAGGGACGGGGATGGGCGTCAAAACAGCCTCGACCGTTGTTGGGCCTCTGCCGGCGCTGCGTGATGGAGCAACTATGTAGACTAGCGCTAGGGCTGTGATGACAATAACTGCTAGAACCATTAGCGGCGAAAAGTCGACGATATCATTTTGCGGATCATCGTCGAAATCTTCTCGTGAATTGTGCAATGTCATGGCGTCTCTCCTAACATACGAAGCAGCACGCCTATTGCGCGGTGGGCGAGCGCTGCCGTCGCGGCTTTTGCTCAGAGCCGTCGCGCCCGTTCTGAGTTTGGGCGGAGGTACCTTGCTCGCCTCGCCAAATGTGCGCCACCGCCGATTGTATGGAGAAGGGTAGCGCCTGCCAGGCTGAAGTCAGCACGAAATCCTCCAATCTCATCGGAGGTGCACTCCACTCTGACAGAGGCGCAAAGTCTTTCATGGCGTGAAAACAGCGGAGCCCAATTCGCGTTCCCGGAAGTGCTTCGCCAGATCCAAATTGTTGGTACGGTTTCTTACAATCGCTGAACAACAAACTTGGCTCCCCGTTTAATGCATGTGAGCCGCCCCTCGGCTCTAAGCGGTGCCCATCCGCTGGCCCCGGCGCTTCCCCCAGCGTCGGGGTTCTCCATGAGCGCGGTTGCTACTGATAATCGGCTGAAACGTACGTGCCGTTGGACAACTTCTCCAGCGCCGCGCGGTCGAGGATGACGATGCGGCCGCGGCGTCGGGAGATGAGGCCCGCGCGTTCCAATTCTTGAATCGCCACCGTTACGCCGGGACGGCGAACGCCCAGCATCATGGCAAGGAACTCATGAGTCAGTGGCAGCTCGCCGTTGTCTAGGCGGTCGGCCGCCATCAGCAACCAGCGCGCCAAGCGCTCCTCAATCTTGGAGCGGCCGTTGGCGACGGCCGTCCTGGTGGCCTGGTTGAGGAAGGCGTGCGCATAGCGCAGCAGCGAGCGGTGTAGGCTGACGCTTTGGTCGATGGCCTCGCGCAGGTGACTCGCGCGGATGCACTGTCCGCTTCCGGCAGCCTGCATGTAGGTCTCGTGGTCGTTGCGGTCGCCGCCCAGCACCACCGGCAAGCCGGTCATACCCTCGCGGCCGATGAGGCCGACTTCTATGGGCCGCTTGGTATTGCCATTGGCCACGACCGAGGCGAATCCCCTGTCGGGGAAGTAGATGGTTTTGATCGGCTTGCCACTCCGCTCCAGAACCTTGCGCAGCGGAAGGTCGGCCGGCTCCAGATGCAACTCGAGCAGCTTGAAGTCGGCATTCGAGAGACGGGATAAGACGAGGTTTTTATGGGGAAGGCCGCTGGCCATGGCTCTTCTCCCGCTTGGGGCAAGAGCACCTGGCATCTCCCAGCCGTCCGCGCCCTGAAGACGAGCGGACGATGAGTTGTCCTACACCCGACGGAGCGAATGTCCTAATCGGGCCGCCGTACGTTTTTGGACATTTCATGGAACAAACGTACGTTTACGGACATTTCTGCCTCGAGGCGATCCGCACGTAAGCAAAACGCCATAAAAAACATCCCGGATCGACACCCCAAAAACGCTGATTATGGAGGCATCCCATGGGTGCCCAAGCGACGGCGCGCAGTCGTGCTCGTCGTGGAAGACAAAGCGCTCCTGGGCGCGTCTATCGCCGATGAGTTGAGGACCTACCGGCTGGCAAGTGTTGGGAGGCTGCCAGTGCAGACCTTAGCGGGGCATGAAAGGCGGCCATAAATGCCTGAGCAAAATCTTCCAGCGTGGGCGGTCGGGATAGGTGCAGAAGTCAGAGACCGCACCGAACAGTTGCCGATCAATGAGCCCTACCTCGTCGATGTTACCGAGTTGCTGCGGGTGATTTGGGAGAGGGAAGCGGCCGAACGGCGCCGTCGGCGCGGGTGCGAAGAGTGGTGACAAGGCCATCTCTCCCCTCCGCGAAGATTGACCTGCCAGCCGAGCTTCGACCAACGCACCAACGGCGACACGTAGAGGGAGGCCGGCGCTTAATCCCCCGATTTGGCCGACCTCCGCTGCTGCTTGGCATGGGCGAGCAGCAGCATGGCCTCGTTCGCGATTTTCGTTCGACTTCGCATGTGCAGCAAGTGCGGTCTTTGTACGGAATAATACCGAGTCCGAACAACATTGATTGCTGAGCCGCAACGCATCCCGCGCCAAACAAAAAAAGGACGCTGGTCCGGGGGGAGGATCAGCGTCCTTATACGCCACATGGCCTTCGCGGCCGTTCCGTAGGGACGGGAGTAAGTGGCTGAGATCAGATTACTCCGATAGCTGACGTTTTAGTAGATGCATCGTTGGGGTACCCCTACGCCCGATGATGACCCCAAATTCAAACTGGAGCGATTGCGGGCCATTGCAGCGCCGAGCTGAGATTGCCAACGATGGTCGCTGATGCGCGGCATCATGGACCATGGAGTGGCGGGAACCGTCGCCAACCATCGCCGTTGTCCACGCCGAAGCCGCTCCCCGGCTTCACCTTCAGGGCTGCAGTTGTCACCTCCCAGTAGCCCTTACGCGCGGCCCCGGCGTCTTCCCCGCGAACCCTAAGGCGCCGGGGTCTCTCGGCCGCTCAGACGACGCTGCAGGCCACTGCAGCCGTCCGCGATTGCACACGTGCGCGATCGACGGCGCGACTGCTTAGCTATTGGCGAGCGGAACGGATGGGCGTTGGGCGCTGTCAGCGACCGACCGCAGCTCCGAACTGCCGACATACCGAAAGACATCGAGGCTCGCGCCGATGTGTCGTTTGAGGTCAGGCTGTCGCCAGCCAGCTCACGGTAGCTCCGGTACCGGCGCACGCCCGCAGAAGATGCGGCGAGATGACGTCCTGCAAGTCCGCTTCGGGTCATGTGCTGACGTTGATACTCGCGACGTCGCACGTCGCCTCGATCTGCAAGAGCGGGCTTAGCCCAAGCGGGCACCAAAGACAGCGTTGGGCCAACAGCGGACATCCGAGCGCCCAAGCACAACCGCACTGTCTACAGCCGTCGTCCTGCTTGGAACGGCGTCGCTCGCATCTGCGGACACGATTGACATGCGTATCGGCAAGCTCGAGTTCGAGGCGAGCTATCCCACCGACGACACGATCGCCGTCGCTCTGGTCTCGTTCGCGGATACCAGTGTAAATTCGGCGTCGCAATCAGAAGGTGCGAGCGCTAGTGCGGATCACGCCGGTCATCTGCGTCTGAGAGCTGTTGTGGAGAAGCAGCGTAGACGTAGAACACGACCGCGTAGAAGGCGAGGCCCACAAACAACATTACAGACCCAGCCCATAGACTAACGGCAGCTATGAGCAGGAAATTCACAAGGATGATTGTGTCCTCGACGATCCACTTGAGCTGTCTCATATCCGGCCTCTTGTGCGCTTTTCAAAGCCATCGTTGGCGCGGCCGACCATTTCTCCCTCCGCCAGCGAGACGCTCTGCTGTCGGAGCCCTAGTCCCAAAACCGGAGCAGCCATCGAGGCGAGCGACTAGCTCCGGTTCATCCTCCTACTTCAGTCACGTTGGCGCGTAGACGACTTTCACCAGCAGCCGCGGTAGCCGCGGTATAAGCCGGCACGCCGGTAGCCGCGGTATCCATAAAAGCCGAGAGGCCGGTAGCCCCGATAAAGGCCGACTCGCCGGTAGCCCCGGTAAAGGCCGGCACGACGGTAGCCGCGGGAAACACCGACACGCCGATAACCGCGGTATCCGCGGCGCATTTGCACGGTTTCGACCAGGGAAGAACTGTTCTGCTGGATGCTCTTGCTGAGGGGGGCGGCAGGAATGGCTTGGCTACTGGCGGTGGAGCCAGTGATCAAAGCCGCAGCGAGCGCCGCGATAATGAGGCTCGTCTTCATAGCCCTATGATCAATTGATGCCGGATGTGATCGACGTAAAGGACCTTGGTAGCGGTGTGATCGGCGGCACGGAATGCGATCATCTCGCTTTTCGAAACGACGATGTCGATTGGCAAATCTGGATCGCCCAGGGGGACCGGCCCTATCCCTGCCGGTTCGTCATTACTTCCAAGCGGATTGCTTTCGGTCCGCAGTACAGCATCGAGGTCCGCAACTGGAAAACCGGTAGTGAGGTTGCCTCAAACGACTTCAGCTTCAAAGCTCCGGCAGATGCCAAGAAGCTGGACTTAAAAGATCCCAAGAACATTCAGGGCATGGATGAAATGCCGAGCAATTTTGTGATTGGAGAAACCCAATGACAATGGCGATGAGATTTGGCTTCTTGCTGCTGTTGGCCACGGTCGGGCTGGGTGGGCTCGAGCCTGGCAGGGGACTGCCAATCCCCGCCGTGAACAATTTCGTCTCGACTGCCAATGCCGAAGTCGGGCGTCCACTCACGCCGGTAAGCGTTGCCGGGGTAGCGCGACGTTCGGCACGGCGCTGAGCGACCGGGTCTAATTGCTAGGTGGTCTCAGGCTCATTGCGGCAGCGGCGGCGGACCCCGTTGGGTCAGAAGCGGGACCATCGACCAACGACGGTGAGAAGTCCGCTTCGGGTCATGTGCTGACGTTGATACTCGCCACGTCGCACGTCGGCTCGACATCCAAGAGCGGGCTTAGCCCAAGCGGGTGCCGACGGTATCCGCGAGGTGATCTTGGGTGCGCACGGCGGGGTGGTTCGAACTGGTGGTCCTGAATAGTTATCCCCACCGTGACGCTGGTGCGGTAGGGTTCCTGTATAACGCGAAAGTTGCGCCGGCGGCCGATGGCCTGGCGCCGCACCTCACCCAACAATCAGATCGGATGACGGCGGCGCATGGCGTTCGACGTAGCGACACTTGCCCTCATCAAGGTCGACTACGAGGAAAGCGACCTCACCCTAAACCTGATCGGCGATAAGTACGGTTGCTCGGGCGCATACATCTGCAAGCTCGCGAAGTTGCACGACTGGAAGCGGCGTCGGCCGCAGCCGGAGGGAAGTGCTCCGCCGCCTCGCCGGCGGCGCGATCCTCGCGTCACCATGACGAAGCGCATGTGCAAGGTGATCAACGGAAAGCTCAAGGAAATGGAACAGGGCATAAAAAGCGGCGACATGAGCGCCGCCGATGTGGAACGCAACGCCAAGGTCGTGACGTCGATGATCGGCGGTCTGCAGAAGGTGCCTGCACCGGAAGGAGACAAGGTGCGAGACGCGCAATCAACCAAGGCCGGTGCCGTCGATGAAGTGGAGCGACTTCAGCGCGAGATTATCGAGCGCTTTGAGCGCATCCTGCGCCGCCGGGAAACTCAAGGACGATCTCAGTGAGCTCAGCGCCGATCTCGGGCCGGAGCACTTCGAGCTGATCTTAGCGCATTGGCCGCTGTGGGCGCGCGCCGATCAGCTGGCGCCGGCGGCAACCGCGGCAGGCGAAGCCTGGCGTGTGTGGCTGATCCTCGGCGGGCGCGGCGCCGGCAAGACGCGCGCCGGCGCCGAGTGGGTGAGTGGCAAGGCGCTGGGCCGTTCGCTCACCGGTGCGCCGGGAGCTATCCGCATCGCGCTCGTCGGCGAGACGATGGGCGATGTACGCCGCGTGATGATCGAGGGCGTCTCGGGCTTGCTCAGCGTGCATGCGCCGCGCGAGCGCCCGCACTTTGAGCCTTCGAAGGGGCAACTCATCTGGCCGTCGGGCGCCATCGCGCAAATGTTTTCGGCCGAGGATCCGGATAGTCTGCGCGGCCCGCAGTTCGACGCCGCCTGGTGCGACGAGGTCGCCAAGTGGCGGCATCCGGAGCGCACCTGGAACATGCTGCAGTTCGCGCTGCGCCTCGGCGCGCAGCCGCAAATGGTGGCGACGACGACGCCGCGGGCAACGCCGTTCTTGAAGAAGCTGATCGCCGACGCCGGCACCGTGGTGACGCGTGCGGCGACGGCCGACAACGCCGACAACCTGGCGCCGACATTCGTCGCCGAGATGACGCGGCGCTATGCCGGTACGGCGCTCGGGCGGCAGGAATTGTTGGGCGAGCTGGTCGATGACACGTCGGGCGCGCTGTGGCGGCGCGACTGGATCGAGGCGCATCGCGTCGCGAGCGCGCCGGAGCTGGTCAACGTCGTCGTGGCGGTCGATCCGCCGGTGACGGCGACGGCGACGTCGGACGCGTGCGGCATCGTCGTTGCCGGCCTCGGGCCGGACGGGCGCGCCTACGTCATCGCCGACCGCACGCTGCAGGGACGCGAGCCGCAGGTGTGGGCGCGCGCGGCGATCGCGGCCTATACGGACTTTCTCGCCGATCGCGTGGTCGCCGAGGTGAACCAGGGCGGCGACCTCGTCGACGACGGTGCTGCGCCAGATCGATGCCAACGTGGCCGTGCGTACGGTGCGCGCGACGCGCGGCAAGTGGCTGCGCGCCGAGCCGGTGGCGGCGCTCTACGCGGAAGGGCGCGTGGCGCACGTCGGTGCATTCGACGCGCTGGAGGATCAGATGTGCGCCTTCGGCGCCGACGGGCTTTCGAAAGGTCGCTCGCCCGACCGGCTCGATGCGCTCGTGTGGGCTTTGACGGACTTGATGGTCGGCGCGTCGGCGCGCCCTGCCATTCGCAGGATTTGAGAGACGTTGCTTCTGTTCCAACCGTCATCCCGGCGTCATGGCGCAGCCATGCTCCGCATGGACGGCCGGGACCCACGCCAGCGTCAGCGATCTCTCTTCGCGAAGAACGATCGTCGTGCTCGGCTCGGGGCACGAGGAGCGCAACGCGCGCTGGGCGGATTCGCGCCGCAGCTACAACGCGGGCTACGGCGTCAAATCGCTCGACGATCTTTACGCCGTCATCGCCTTCTTCGAAGAGCTGGCGCGGCCGGCTGTACGGGTTTCGCTGGCGCGACCACGCGGACGGCAAGTCGTGCGCGCCGGGTGGCACGCTATCGCCGCTCGACCAGGAGATTGGCACCGGCGACGGCACGCAGGCGGCGTTTCAACTCGTCAAGACATACGGCGTGGCACATGCTTGCGCGCCCTCGAGCACCAGCGGCACATCGGCCTGGCTGACGCGCCCGCTCGCCCCCGTGATGCGGCGCGCTTCGGCCACCGCCTGGCTGTAGTCGCCGCTCGCGGAGATGAAGCGCACCTTGGCCGACGCCGGCAGCTCCGTCTCCTGGCCGCGCGTCAGCGACAGCAGCGGGCTCTCGGCACGCGCTTCGACAAGATGGTCTTGGTCGAGCTCAACGACAGGCGGCTCGGCGCCGCGATGGCGGAAGCGGATCGCCCCGCCGCTCTCCAGCGGATCGAAGAAGTAGGCGAGCTCCAGCGGCTGCAGCGCGTCGCGCGCCGCCATGACGCGATCGATGACGTAGCCCGGCACCGTGCCGTTGAGCGCGCCCGTCTCGTGATCGGAAAAGCCATAGTCGGTGAGCACCTGCGCCACCGTTTCGGCGAGCGGCGCGTTGGCGAAGCGCCCCGTCAGCCAATGCCCGAGGCGCCAGTTGTCGCCGTCCCCCCACACATCCGTGTTGTAGGGGAAGGCCGGATAGGGTCGTGCGTCCCAGGTGTAGAGAGGCGCGGCGCGCGCGCTACCGGGCGCTGCACCACTTCTGGCGCTTCGGGCGCGGGTGGCTGGCGCGCGTCGACAAGACACTGGCGCGCGCGACCGAACTCGTCGGCGAAGCGCGCACAGGTGCCGACACAACTCCAACCTCACCAAGCCAACAGAAAGGACCAACGCCCATGGCCAACACCGCACCCGAAACGCAGCCGACCGGAAAGTGGTGGGGACAGTCGATCACCATCTGGGGCGCCATCATCACCGGCCTGTCGACGGTGCTGCCGGCGCTCGGACCGGCCTTCGGCATCGACGTCACCGGCGATCTCGTGCGCGAAGCGGGCGAAGGGATCGTGCAGACGGTGCAAGCCGTTGGCGGTCTCCTCGGCACCATCATGACGATCTACGGACGCGTGCGTGCATCAAAGCCGCTCGAGCAGCGCAACATGCAGCTGAAGCTGTGACGGCGCGCATTCATGACGAGTTCAGGCGGCGCAACCTAAGAGAGAGTGCGATGCCACTCGTTCTCCCGCCCATTCGCCGAATCATTTCTCGTCTGCTGCTCGCCGCCGCCGCGCTCAATCCCATCGGCGCGTCGGCGGCCTGCATCGCCGATTGGTCGATCGCGGCGCCCATCGTGCACAAGGAAGGGCTGACGACGGTCGAAACGCTGTCGCGCATCGCCGCCGACGGAAATCCCCGGCAACATCGTGAAGACGACGCTGTGCGAGGAGAACGGCGTGTTCGTCTATCGCATTCTCGTGCGCGATGCGCACGGGCAGCCTGACGCAGCCGCACAGTCGACGCGCGCGCCCCGTTCGGCCGCTGACAATCTTTGCCAGCCGGGTTCGCAAGTTCCTCCTCTTGTCCTACATTTGGGCCAAGGCCCATCTCAAGGGCGCAACGCAAAAGGAGGACCCCATGCCTTACGTCGACGGATTCGTGGTGGCAGTGCCGAAGAAGAATCTCCCCGCCTACAAGAAAATGGCGCTGGCGGCCGGCAAGGTCTGGATGGAGCACGGCGCGCTGGAGTTCAAGGAGTGCGTCGCCGACGACGTGAAGGTCGGCAAGCTGACCTCGTTTCCGCAGGCCGTGAAGCTGAAGCCGGGGGAGGTCGTCTTCTTCTCCTACATCGTCTACAAGAACCGCGCCGCACGCGACAAGATCAACAAAAAGGTCATGGCGGACCCGCGGCTGAACGACATGATGGCGGGTAAGGACATGCCCTTCGACGGCAAGCGCATGATTTATGGCGGGTTCGAAACACTGGTCGAACTCAGCGCCTGATCGGAGCGCTAGGATCGGGCCGGCCGGCTCGTTATAGTCCCGCGCGAGTTCAAAGACATGCAGCGAGGGACAAGGTGCGCGTCCTGGTCGTCGAGGATGACAAAGATCTGAACCGGCAGCTCGTCGCGGCGCTGGGCGATGCGGGCTATGCGGTCGATACCGCCATGGACGGCGAGGAAGGCTTCTTCCTCGGCGAGACCGAGCCCTACGACATCGTCATCCTCGACATCGGCCTGCCGAAGATGGACGGCATCTCCATCCTCGAGCAGTGGCGCCGCGCCGACCGCAAGATGCCGGTCATCATTCTCACCGCCCGCGACCGCTGGAGCGACAAGGTCGCCGGCATGGACGCCGGCGCCGACGACTATCTCGCCAAGCCGTTCCACATGGAGGAGCTGCTCGCCCGCGTGCGCGCGCAGGTGCGCCGCGCCTCCGGCCACGCCAAGAGCGAGATCGAGTGCGGGCCCCTGCGGCTCGACACCAAGACGGCGCGGGTGACCTGCAACGGCCAGCAGATCAAGCTCACCTCGCACGAGTACCGCCTGCTCGCCTACCTCATGCACCACAACGGCCGCGTGGTGTCGCGCACCGAGCTCGTCGAGCACCTCTACGAGCAGGATTTCGACCGCGATTCGAACACCATCGAGGTGTTCATCGGGCGGCTGCGCAAGAAAATCCCCGTCGACCTCATCGAGACCGTGCGCGGGCTCGGCTACCGCCTGAGCGAAACGCCAAGCCAGGCCTAGTGGGATGATGCGGTTCAACTCGCTCGCGTTCCGCCTGTTCGCCACCGCCGCAGCCTGGACGCTGCTGGTGCTGCCGATCGCCGGCTTCATCATCTACCGGCTCTATCGCGACGACGTGCAGGCGAGCTTCGACGGGCAGCTGTTGAAGCTCGTCAACGCCATCACCGTCGACAGCATGGGTTCTTCGGGCGATGCGCAGCCGCTGCCGCCGAGCAACCTCTACGAGCCGCTGTTCGAGGTGACGCACTCGGGCTGGTACTGGCAGATCACGCCGTTGGCGCCGGCGAACGGGCGCAAGCTCGTCTCGCCTTCGCTCGCCACCTAGTCGCTGCCCTCCCCCGCTGCCAAATCGGTGAACCCGGATGAGAGCGGCGCACGCTGGCTCAACGTCAAGGGGCCCAAGGGCGAGCCGTTGCGCATGGTCGAGGTCATCGACACGCTCGGGCACGAGCCGGGCAAGCCCACCTATTCGATCGTCGTCGCCGGCCCGCAGGACTGGCTCGACCACCTCGTCGGCAACTTCCGCTATCGATTGACGACGGCGCTGGCGCTGGCGGGTCTTGGGCTCGTCGCCGTGACGCTGTTCCAGGTGCGCTTCGGCCTCTTGCCGCTGCGGCAGATCGAGCGCGGCTTGGCCGGCATCCGCTCGGGCACGTCGAGCACCCTCGAAGGCGACCTTCCCGCCGAGATCGAGCCGCTGCAGTCGGAGCTCAACGCGCTGATCCGCTCCAACCAGGCGATCGTCGACCGCGCGCGCACGCAGGTCGGCAATCTGGCGCACGCCCTGAAGACGCCGCTCGCCGTCATCACCAACGAGGCGCGCGGCGACAAGACCGGGCTTGGCTCAAAGGTGGTCGAGCAGGCCGAGATCATGAAGCAGTCGATGACGCGCTATCTCGACCGCGCGCGCATGGCGGCGCGCGTCGGGGTGATCGGGCGCGTGACGCCGGTGCCGCCGGTCATCGAGCCGCTGGTGCGCACTTTGCAGCGCATCCACCAGGAAAAGGGCGTCGTCATTAGCGTCGATTGCCCGGCGGATGCGCGCTTCCAGGGCGAGAAGCAGGATCTCGAAGAGATGCTCGGCAACCTGCTCGACAACGCCTGCAAGTGGGCGAGCCACGACGTTGCGCTCAGCGTCGAGGTGCCGCCGTCGACCAGTCGGAAGAGCAACCGGCGGCTGTCCATTACCGTCGCCGATGACGGGCCGGGCCTCAACGATGAGCAACGGGCGCGCATCGGCAAGCGGGGCTTGCGGCTCGACGAGACAAAGCCCGGCTCGGGGCTCGGGTTGTCGATCGTGATGGAACTCGCCCACTCCTACGGCGGCTGGTGCGAACTGACGCGTGCACAGCAGGGCGGACTCGCGGTGCATTTGAGCCTCCCGGCGGGCTAAACTGCGGACAGCGCGATTCGCCGCAAAGCAGCCGGGTTTCGGTCACGGCCGGTGCACATTCGTTGGCTAGTCGGCTACACTGTGATGCAAATACATGGGGCGAGGGCGGCCGCTGCCAGGCCGCTGTTCGGGGAGACAATCGCCATGCGCAAAGCGCAGCTCTTGGCCGTCGCGCTCATTCCCGCGCTGCTGCCCGCCTGCAGTGGCGACACCGCTAATCAGGACACCGGCCTCATCGTCGGCGGCATTGCCGGCGGCATCCTCGGCAATCAGGTCGGTAAGGGGACGGGCAACGTGCTGGCGACGGTCGCCGGCGCCATGATCGGCGGCATCGTCGGCAGCGAAATCGGCCGCTCCATGGACGAGCAGGATCGGCGGCTTGCCGAGCAGGCGGAGTATGCCGCGCTCGAGGAGGGCGAATCCGATCGCCCGCGGCGCTGGCGCAACCCCGACAACGGCCGCTACGGCGACGTCGTCCCGGGACGGCCGTACAAGCGCGCCAACATCGATTGCCGCGATTACAAGCACACCGTTTATATCGACGGCCGCCCGCGCACCATGAGCGGCACCGCCTGCCGCAACCCCGACGGCACTTGGCAAAACGTCGCCTGACGGCGACGGGGGCGCAGCGGTAACCCTGCTTTATCTTGCGCTGCGGCAGAAATCTTGCCGCGGCTTCCGAGACTTGTCAGCTGAGCGCGCGAGCCCTATTCCAGCGCTAGTGCCCCCATTCCGAAGTTCGCCGGTCCTTGCCGCTGGAGGCGGGAGCGAACTTCGGAATGATAAGGGGCACTAGAATTATCGCCTTGCTAGTGTGATTCAGATCGAGAAATTCGCTCGGTCCCTCGCCGCTGATGATGGCGAATTTCTCGATCTAAATCACACTAGCGGTGAGGCTTGGATAGCGGCATGGTCCTGTGGATCGGTTTTGCACTTTTGGCGGCCGCCGTCGTGTGGGCGGTGACGCGTCCATTGCTGGCGCCGGCCGCCGCCACTGAGGCCGCGGCTAGCGACAGCGAACTCGCCGTCTACCGCGATCAGCTCACCGAGATCGAAACCGAACGTCAGCAGGGGTTGCTCGGCGGCGCGGAGGCCGAGGGCGCCCGCGTCGAGCTCGCCCGCCGACTCATCCAGCGATCCGAAGAAAAGCAACGCACCGGCACGGCGGCGCAAGGGCCCATCGCCCGCGCGCGTACGGCGGTGATCTACGCGGCGGCGGCGCTTCCCGTCATCGGCATCGGCGTCTATCTCGCCGTCGGCTCGCCGCAACTGCCGGGGCGTCCCTATGCGGCACGTCTCGATATGCCGATGGAGCAGGCGACCGCCGCCGATCTCGTCGCGCGCGTCGAGGCGCATCTGCGCGAGCACCCCGAAGACGGCCGCGGCTGGGATGTGCTCGGCCCCGTCTACATGCGCATGGGCGATTTCACGCAAGCGGCCGATGCATTCCAAAAAGCTGCGCGGCTGCTGGGTGAGTCGCCGAAGCGGCTGGCCGGCTTCGCGCGCGCCATCATCATGGTGCAGAACGGCGTCGTCAGCGAGCCGGCGCGTCAGGCCTACGCCAAGCTGCGCGAGCTGGAGCCGAAGTCGATCGAGCCGCAGGTGTGGCTCGCCATCGGCCGCGAGCAGGACGGCGACCTGAAGGGCGCCGAGGCCGAGTACCGCACGCTGCTGGTCGGCGCCGAGGATCCTTGGAAGGGGCTCCTCGAGGCGCGCCTGCAGGCGGTGACGGATAAGCTCGCTGACGGTGGCGCGACGGCTGCCAAGCCCGATGCAGCGAGCGGGGCGCCGAGCGATCAATCGGCGGGCGCCGCCGCGGCGATGAGCCCCGCCGATCGCGATAAGTTCATCGCCCAGATGGTCGACGGCCTCGCCGCGCGCCTCAAGCAGAACGGCAACGATCTCGAAGGTTGGATGCGGCTCGTGCGCTCCTACATGGTGCTCGGCCGGCGCGATGACGCGGCGACCGCGCTCGCCAGTGCGCGCGGGCAATTCTCGGGCGATGAGAATTCTCTGGCCGAGCTGAACGTATTGGCGGAAAGCTTGGGGCTTGGCTCGTGACAAGGGAAGCGGCATGACGCGAAAGCAGCGGCGCGGTGTTCTGATCGGCGTCGGCGTGGCCGTGCTCACCCTGGCGGCCGGGCTCGTGCTGTTCGCCTTACGCGATTCCATCGTCTTCTTTCATACGCCGAGCGACATCGCGGAAAAGCCGATCGCAGCCGGCCAGCGCTTTCGTCTCGGCGGCCTCGTCGCTGCAGGCTCGGTGAAGCGCGGCGGCGGCACCAAGATCGACTTTGTCGTGACGGACACCCTGAAGACCGTGCCGGTCGTCTACGAGGGCGTGCTGCCGGATCTCTTCAAGGAGGGCCAAGGCGTCGTCGCGGAAGGCAAGCTGTCGCCGGAAGGAACGTTCCTCGCCGACAGCGTGCTCGCCAAGCACGATGAGAACTACATGCCGCCGGAGGTGGCGAAGGCGCTCGAGGCGAAGGGCGTGAAGCTCGGCAAGGGCGCGCCGCACCCCGAGGGGGCGACACCGTGATCGAGGTGCAGAAACCGTCATCCCGGCGCAGGCCGGGATCCACGCCAGTCTCAGCGATGGTGAAGGTGAAAGCTCGTCAAGCGGATCAACGAGCCCAACTGCTAGCTTGGATGTGGTGGTTGTCTTCACGGAGAGAACTTGCTGCAGCTTGCGTGGATGCCGGCCTTCGCCGGCATGACGGAGGTAGCGGGACATGCGCTCGAATCAACAACCGAGGTGATGTTCCGTGATTGTCGAGATCGGACATTTCGCGCTGGTGCTGGCGCTGCTGGTCGCCATCTTCCAGATGGTGGTGCCGGCTTACGGCGCGCACGTGCGCGATGAGCGCCTCATGGCCGTTGCGGACCCGGCGGCGCTCTGCCAGTTCGGCCTGCTCGGCATCTCCTTCCTCGCGCTGATGCACGCCTACGTGACGTCGGATTTCTCCGTCGCCAACGTCGCCGCCAATTCGCATTCGACCAAGCCGCTGCTCTATCGCATCTCGGGCGTGTGGGGGAACCACGAAGGCTCGATGGTGCTGTGGGTGCTGATCCTCGCCCTGTTCGGCGCCGCGGTCGCCGCCTTCGGGCGCAATCTGCCGCCGACGCTGAAGGCCAACGTGCTCAGCGTGCAGGCATCGATCGCGGTGGCCTTCACGCTCTTCATCCTGCTCACGTCCAACCCGTTCCTGCGCATCGATCCGCCGCCCGCCGACGGCGGCGGCCTCAATCCGGTCCTGCAGGATCCGGCACTCGCCTTCCATCCGCCGTTTCTCTACACGGGCTACGTCGGCTTCTCGATCGCCTACTCGTTCGCCATGGCCGCGCTGATCGAAGGCCGCATCGACGCCGCGTGGGCGCGCTGGGTGCGTCCGTGGACGCTCGCCGCCTGGATGTGCCTGACGCTCGGCGTCGCCATGGGCTCGTGGTGGGCCTACTACGAGCTCGGCTGGGGCGGCTGGTGGTTCTGGGACCCGGTGGAGAACGCCTCGTTCATGCCGTGGCTCGCCGGCACGGCGCTGCTGCACTCCGCGCTCGTCATGGAGAAGCGCGATGCGCTCAAAGTGTGGACGGTGCTGCTCGCCATCCTCACCTTCTCGCTGTCGCTGATGGGCACGTTCCTCGTCCGCTCCGGCGTGCTCACCTCGGTGCACGCGTTTGCCGTCGACCCGCAGCGCGGCGTGTTCATCCTCGCCATCATGACGCTGTTCACCGGCGGCGGGCTGGCGCTCTTTGCTCTGCGCGCGCGCGATCTGCGCCAGGGCGGCATCTTCGCGCCCATAAGCCGCGAGGGCAGCCTCGTGCTCAACAACATCCTGCTGACGACGGCATGCGCCACGGTGCTCGTCGGCACGCTCTATCCGCTGCTGCTGGAATCGCTCACCGGCGACAAGATCTCGGTCGGCCCGCCGTACTTCGACTGGACGTTCGGGCCGCTGATGGTGCCGCTGCTGCTGGCCTTGCCGTTCGGGCCGTTCCTCGCCTGGAAGCGCGGCGACGTGCTGGGCGCGGGCCAGCGGCTGATGTTCGCGGCGATGCTGGCGGTCGTGGTCATGGTGCTGGCGGTGGCAGCGTTCCAGCGCGGCCCGTGGCTGGCGCCGTTCGGCCTGGCGCTCGGCGTATTCGTCATGGCCGGAGCCGTCTCCGAGCTCGCCTGGCGCATTCGCCTGGGCAGCGTGCCGCCGGGTGAAGCCTGGCGCCGCCTCGCCAATCTGCCGCGCTCGGCGCTCGGCACCGCGCTGGCGCACTTCGGCGTCGGCATGCTGGTGGTCGGCGTCGTGGCGACGAGCGCCTATCGCGAGGAGCGCATCCTCGTCATGAAGCCGGGCGAGCAAGTCGCGCTAGCCGGCTACGACATGACGTTCCGGGGCGTCGCGCCGGGGACGGGCCCGAACTATCGCGAGGAGGTCGCCGTATTCGACGTGACGCGCGGCGGCGCTCCGGTCATCCGGCTCGAGCCGTCGCGGCGCATCTACGACATGCCGCCGGAGCCTACGACCGAAGCCGGCATTCACGCGGCATGGCGTGGCGATCTCTACGTAGTTCTGGGCGACAAGCAGACCGCCGGCGGCTATGCGGTGCGCATCTATTTCAATCCGCTGGTGCGCTTCATCTGGCTCGGCGCGGTCGCCATGTTCCTGGCCGGCGCGGTGTCGCTTTCGGATCGCCGCTTGCGCGTCGGTGCGCCGGGCCGGGCGCGCCGCGTCGCCGCGGCTCCGGCCGAATGACCGGGCCAGCGAGACAGCGGTCGCTCAAGGCGACTTAGTCCGTCATCCCGCTGTAGAGCGGGATCCACGCCAGCTTCAACGAGCGCTTCTCTGGTGAGGTAGCGGACGAGGGGCTTGCAGACGGGTCGCGAAATTGCCGGCGTAGTGCATGCGGAGGCTTGCGTGGATGGCCGCCTGCGCGGCCATGACGATCGAGGACGGCAGGGTGGGAGGTTTTTCCTTGCGCTCGTCGCGGTCGCGTTCGCGGGTGGGGCGGCGCTGGCGGTCGAGCCGGACGAGATCCTGCCCGATGCCGCCCTCGAAGCCCGCGCGCGTGAAATCTCCGCGGGCCTGCGCTGCCTCGTCTGCCAGAACCAGTCGATCGACGACAGCAACGCGCCGCTGGCGCGCGATTTGCGACTTTTGGTGCGCGAGCGGCTGAAGGCCGGCGATAGCGACGCGCAGGTGATGCGCTTCGTCGAGGACCGCTATGGCGAGTTCGTGCTGCTCAATCCGCCGCTGAGCTGGCGCACCATCGTGTTGTGGGCGGCGCCGGTTCTGGCGCTTATCGTGGCGGTGTGGATGACGGCACGGGGGTGGCGGCGGCGGCAGCCGCAGGCGGCAAACGCGACGGTGGCACCGCTATCGCCGGACGAGGAGAGCAAGCTGCGCTCGATCCTCGCCGAAAGCGAAGTCGAGCCGCCGGTGCGCGACTAGCGCTTGCCGGCTACAGGTATCTCGCGAGTGTCGACCTTCCCCGTCACCACCTGGCTTTCGCCGGACAGCGCCTGCAACAGCGGGCGCGTCGCCAGCCCCGACACGGGCATGTGCGAGGCCCGCTCGAAACCTTCGATCGCGACTTTCATTTGGGTACCGAAGCGGCCATCGCGCGGACCGGCATAGAGACCGCGCGCGGCGAGCGCGTCCTGCAGCTGGCGAATGTCGCGGCGGCTCGCCAGCGTGTCGGCCTTGAGGAACTTATCGAGCGAGGGTGCAAAGGCCAGCGCGTTGACGCCGGTGTTGGCGACGTCGTCCGACTTGAACCGGTGCAGCACCTCGCCATTGAGCATGATGACCTTCGACTGCACGTAGGTGCCGACATTGACGCCGACCACTTCCGGCCCGTCGTCGCCGTCGACCAGCAGCGGCGAGCCGGATGAGGCAGCGCCGGTGTCGCACGTGTGCAGGAGGAGCTGATCGGCGTCGGAGAAGTCGCGGCGCGTGACCTGCCAGTCGGCATCCGCGAAGTCGCGCTGCACCTTGCAACCCGTATTGAGCATCGGCTGCCACTTCGGCACATCACGGTGATAGGCGATGTTGAATACGCGGCCCTGGTCGGCGAGCTTCATGACCTCGCCCACGGGTCGGCGCGTCACCTTGAACGAGCCGGCCTTGCAAGCCGGCTGCGCCAGGCGAACGAGGGCCCAATCGCGGGTTGCATCGATGGGCGGGCGCACGTTGAGCCGCGTCGATCCGGAAATGACGTTGGCGTCGGATGCGCCGTCGCTGGCGCCGGCGATTTTCACGCTTTGCGCGGTGCCGTGCAGCTTGAAGGAGAGGTCGGTGAGGTGCAGGGGCTTCTCATCGCGGGTGCGGTAGAGGCAATGGGCGGCCGTGACTACGACATCCGGGGCGACGCAAAACGCCGTGCACACCGAGTGCGATTTGGAATCGAAAAAGACTCCCAGCTTCGTCCCTGCCTGCCGCAGGGTCTCGGGGAGCGGCACCCGTTGGTCGGTGCCAAAAACGGACGCCGTGGCGGGGAGTCCCGCGCCGAGGCAGACCAAGAGCCCAAAAAGCGACACCGCCGGCCAGGATTTCAAGGACTTAGCGGGGGGACTTGCTACACGCTGCATACGCTTTGCCTCGGGTGGCATGGTGAACAGTCCCTTTATTACCAACTGTTAAGGCAATCGAAAGGCTGCCGTAATCCCGGCTTCGCTAGGCCTCGTAGCGAAGAGAATTTTCTGCTTCGCAGAATGGAGGTTCGTGCGCATGCCAATCCAACCCAGCTCGCCCGAGGTCGTAGCAAAGAGCGGGCCAACGAAAACATTCGGTCGCGATTTGCGGCGACTGGCCGCCGTAGCGGTGGTCGGAGCCGGATTGGTGGGCATCGGCTTTGCCGAGTACTCGGCGCCCGCCGTCGCGCAGTTCAAGCCCGGCACCCCCGCCGAGACGCTGTCGTTCGCCGACATCGTCGAGCGCGTGCGGCCCGCCGTCGTTTCCATCTCGACGACGAACGAGGTCAAGGTCGCCGATCGCAGCCGCGGCCCTGGTGCCCCTGGTGCCCCTGGTGGCCCCGGCGCTGGTCCCGGCGGGCGTCCGTTCGAGGGCATCCCAGGTCTGCCCGACGATCACCCGCTCAACGAGTTCTTCAAGAACATGCCGAACGGCCCCGGTGGCGGCGGCGGCAACCCGATGCAGCAGCGGCCGCGTCAAGCGGCCGGCTCCGGCTTCGTCGTTTCATCTGACGGCTACATCGTAACCAACAACCACGTCGTCGACGGCGCCACCAAGGTGAAGGTGAGCTTCGACGACCAGGAAGAGATCGACGCCAAGATCGTCGGCACAGACTCGCGCACCGATCTTGCACTTCTCAAGATCGAGCCGAAGAAGCCGCTGACGGTTCTGAAGTTCGCGGAAAAGACGCCGCGCGTCGGCGACTGGGTGCTGGCGGTCGGCAATCCGTTCGGCCTCGGCGGCACGGTCACGGCCGGTATCGTCTCGGCGCTCGCCCGTAACATCGGCGGCCCGTACGACTACATGCAGATCGACGCTGCCGTGAACCACGGCAACTCCGGCGGCCCGACCTTCAACCTCGAAGGCAACGTCGTCGGCGTCAACACGGCGATCTACAGCCCGACCGGCGGCAACGTCGGCATCGCCTTCGCGGTGCCTGCCGAAACCGTCAAGCGCGTCGTCGAGCAGCTCGAGAAGGGCGGCGCGGTGAGCCGCGGCTGGCTGGGCGTCAAGATCCAGAACATCGACAAGGATCTTGCCGGTAGCCTTGGCCTCAAAGAGCCGAAGGGCGCGATCATCAGCGAAGTGATGGCTGACGGTCCGGCGGCCGACGCAGGCCTCAAGGTCGAGGATGCCATCCTGTCGATCGATTCCAAGCTGATCGAGGACAGCCGCGACCTCGCCCGCACCATCGCCGACCTGCCGGCCAAGTCGACGGTCGACGTGAAGGTGTGGCGGAACAAGGCCGAGCAGACGGTCAAGGTGAAGCTCGGCACGTATCCGAACACGACCGAAGTGGCCGAAGGCAACACCGAGCCCGAGGAGCCCAAGGATCTCGGCGGCAACGTCGACCTGAAGCAGCTCGGCCTCAGCGTGAAGCCGGGTCCCGGCAAGGACGGCGTCGTCATCTCCGACGTCGACCCGAACTCGGACGCCGCGTTGAAGGGCATCAAGGAGGGCGACATCGTCCTCAAGGCCGGCAACGAGGCGGTGACCTCGCCGCAGGATGTCGCCAAGGCGGTCAAGAAGGCGCAGGACGACGGGCTTCCCGCCGTCATGTTCCACATCAAACGGAGCGGCGATCAGACCGTGCTCGTGGCCATCCCGCTCAGCAAGAGCTGAGCTGGATCGCGAGAATGAAGTCATGGCGGCTCGCACCCTCCCCCGAGAGTGCGGGCCGCCTCGACGTTCGGGGTGGCGCGGGGCACAATGCGAATCGCGGCTAAGTCCGCGCGACAACGACGAGAGCGGTGACGAAATGCACGTGCTGGTGGTCGAGGACGACCGGGAAACCGCCCACTTCCTGCAGAAGGCGCTGAAGGAGAGCGGCCACGCCGCCGATCTCGCCGAGGATGGCGAGACGGGCCAGTCGCTGGCCGAGCAGGGCGTCTACGACGTGCTGATCGTCGACCGCATGCTGCCGCGCCTCGACGGCCTGTCGATGATCCGCGAACTGCGCGGCAAGGGCGTGCGCACGCCGGTTCTCATTCTTTCGGCGCTGGGCGAGGTCGACGACCGCGTCAAAGGCCTGCGCGCCGGCGGCGACGACTACCTGACCAAGCCTTACGCCTATTCGGAGCTGCTGGCGCGCGTCGAAGCGTTGGCGCGCCGCGCCGTGCCGGAGGAGCAGGAGACGCGCTACGTCGTCGACGGGCTGGTGCTCGACCGCCTGTCGCACCGCGTGACGCGCGACGGCGAGGCGATCCAGCTGCAGCCGCGCGAGTACCGGCTGCTCGAATACCTCATGAAGCACGCCGGGCAGGTGGTGACGCGCACCATGCTGCTCGAGCACGTGTGGGACTATCACTTCGATCCGCAGACCAACGTCATCGACGTGCACGTCTCGCGGCTCAGAGCCAAGATCGACAAAAACTTCGACAAGCCTCTGCTGCATACCGTGCGCGGGGCCGGATACACGATCCGCGATGGCCCTGCCTGATCGCCTTGCCCGCGCGGTTTCGACCACCGCTTTTCGCGTGGCCGCGACCACGGTCGCTGCCTATCTCGCGTTCGCGGGGTTCGTCGTCGGGCGTGCTGCTGTGGCAGACCAACCGCGTGCTGACGAACCAGGTGCTGTCGACGCTGCACGCCGAGGCCGAGCTGCTGAAGGCGGAGGCGCAGTCGGGCGATCGGGCGGCGCTGGTGCGCGCCGTCGAGGCGCGCAGCCGGCCGGGTGGGCCGGGGCTCTACTATCTCGCCGATCAATCCGGAAAGAAGCTCGCCGGCAATTTGAGCCGCTTGCCGCCGGAGATCATGGGCAGCGCCGCGGGCGGCGTGTTCCGCTATGCGCCCGATGTGCAGAGCACGACCGAGCACCTCGCCGTCGCGGTTCCGGTCGATATCGGCGGCGGCGAGCAGCTCATCGTCGGCCGCGACGTCGACGAGCAGCGCCGCTTCGCCAGCGAGATGGGCACCATGTATTTTCTCGCGCTCGGCTTTCTGACGCTCGGCGGCCTCGTCGCCGGGTTCGCCGTCAGCCGCGTGGCGCTGAAGCGCATCGAGACGATCAACGTCGCCGCGCGCTCGATCATGGCCGGCGACATGACGCGGCGCATCGCCGTGACCGGCGCCGGCGATGAGTTCGACGTGCTGGCGACCAACCTCAACGCCATGCTCGAGCGCATCGAAGCGCTGATGAGCGGACTGCGCGAGGTTTCCGACAACATCGCCCACGACCTCAAGACGCCGCTGACGCGCCTGCGCAACTCGGCCGAGGCGGCGCTGCGCGAGACGGGTGCCGAAGCCTATCGCGAAGGGCTCGAGCACACGATCGAGAAGGCCGACGAGCTGATCAAGACGTTCAACAGTCTTCTGCTCGTGGCGCGGCTGGAAGCCGGCGCGCTCGAGGGGAACGCCGAGCGCTTCGACGTCGGCCGCGCCGTGCGCGACGTCGCCGAGCTGTACGAGCCGGTCGCCGAGGAGCGCGGCATGGCGCCTCGCCATCAACGTCGAGGCGGGCCCGCAACTCACCGCCAATCGCCAGCTCGTGGTGCAGGCCGTCGCCAATCTCATCGAGAACGCCATCAAGTATTCCGCCAAGCCCGGCGCCGCGGCGACGCGACGATCGCCATCGACTTGCGCGATCATGCCGAGGCGATCGAGATCGCCGTCGCCGACAATGGCCCCGGCATTGCGCCGGAGGATCGCGAGCGCGTGCTGAAGCGCTTCGTGCGCCTGGAGAAGAGCCGCACCGAGCCCGGCACCGGGCTCGGGCTCAGCCTCGTGCAGGCGGTCGGGCGGTTGCACGGCGGCGCCGTGCGCCTGGAAGACAACCACCCCGGGCTGCGCGTGGTCCTGACGCTTCCGAAGCGGCGGCAGGGCGATGAGCGTCGAGAGGTCAGCATCGGGCGGCGCGGCTAAGAGGGAAGCGCTCTAGAGCGACGCGGTCAGCCGCGGGGAGGCGGCAACAATGGCGGCGAAGGAAACAGCGAGCTTACGTCCGTTCATCGAGCGCATAAGCGAGGCGCCCTCGGCGCGCAACGACGCGCGCACGGTGGGCGCCATGGCCGCGCTCAAGGAGCGGGCGCGCGCCGATGCGTCGCTGGCGCCGCTCGGCGCCGCCCTTGAAGATCCCCGCGCCGCCGAGCTGCTGGCCGGCATATTCAGCGGCTCGCCGTTCTTGACCGGCCTCATCGAGCGCGATCCCGCGCGCCTCGAGAAAATCCTGACGACGGCGCCGGAAGCGCGGCTCGAGGAGCTGAAGGCCGAGCTCGCCAGCCAGCTCGGCACGGCTGCAACGCGCGCCGAGGCCATGCGCGCCCTGCGCGAGTTCAAGAGCGAGGTGGCGCTGCTGACGGCGCTCGCCGATCTCGCCGGCGTGTGGCCGGTGCTCAGCGTCACGGGCGCGCTGACCGAATGCGCCGACGCGGCGCTGCATGGCGCCGTCGACTTCCTGTTTCGCGAGGCGGTGGCACGCGGCCAATGGCTGGCTGAGGCGGACGGCAGCGTCACGCCCAGCGGCTACATCGTTCTCGCCATGGGCAAGTACGGCGCCGGCGAGCTCAACTATTCGAGCGACATCGACCTCATCGTCTTCTTCGACCGCGATCGCATCCGCACCGCCCCCGGCGTCGAGCCGCAAGGCTTCTTCGTGCGCCTGACGCGCGATCTCGTGCAGCTGATGTCGGAGCGCACCGGCGACGGCTATGTGTTCCGCACCGATCTGCGGCTGCGCCCCGACCCCGGCGCCACGCAGATCGCCCTGTCGACCGACGGCGGCGCTCATCTACTACGAGAGCTTCGGGCAGAACTGGGAGCGCGCGGCGCTGATCAAGGCGCGCGCCTGCGCCGGCGACATCGAGGCCGGCGCGCGAGCTGCTCGACGAGCTGGCCCCGTTCATCTGGCGCAAGTACCTCGACTACGCGGCCATCGCCGACGTGCACGCCATGAAGCGGCAGATCTTCGCCCACCGCGGCTTCGGGCACATCGCCGTCGCCGGGCACAACATCAAGCTCGGCCGCGGCGGCATCCGCGAGATCGAGTTCTTCGTGCAGACGCAGCAGCTGATCGCCGGCGGCCGGCAGCCGGAGCTGCGCTCGCGGCAAACGCTCGAGGCGATGGGAAAGCTCGTCGAGCGCGGCTGGATCAAGCGGCGTGTCGCCGAGGAGCTGAGCGAGGCCTATCTCTACCTGCGCCGCATCGAGCATCGGCTGCAGATGGTCGCCGACGAGCAGACGCACGAGGTGCCGGACGATCCGGCGCGGCTGGAAAGCTTCGCGCGGTTCTGCGGCTATCGCGGATACGGCGACGTTCTCGCGCGCGCTGATCGCGCGGCTGGAGACGGTGCAGAAGCACTACGCGGCGCTGTTCGAGGATGCGCCCGTGCTGACCTCCGGCGGCGTCAACATGGTGTTCGCCGGCCAGCGGGACGATCCGGGCACGGTCGCGGCGCTGAAGGAGATGGGCTTCTCGCAGCCCTCGGAGGTGCTGGCCATCATCCGCGGCTGGCATCACGGACGCTATCCCGCCGTGCGCTCGCCGCGGGCGCGCGAACGCCTCACCGAGGTGCAGCCGCTGCTGGTGGCGGCGCTCGCCGATACCGCCGACCCCGATCGCGCGCTGGCCAGCTTCGACCGCTTCATCGCCGAGCTGCCCGCCGGCGTGCAGCTCTTCTCGCTGCTGCGCGCCAATCCGGGCTTGCTGCGCCTGCTCGCCGACATCATGGGGACGGCGCCGCGCCTGTCGCGCATCCTCTCGCGCCGCCGACGTCTGCTCGATGCGGTGCTCGATCCGCGCACGCTCGGCATGCTGCCGACGGCCGAGGAGCTCGACCGGCTGATCGCCGCCGAGATCGGCGACGGCGAGCACGACATGCAGTACATGCTCGACCGCGCGCGCGTCGTCGGCAGCGAGCAGCAGTTCCTCATCGGCGTGCGCGTGCTGTCGGGGGCCATCAAGGCAAACCAGGCGGGCGGCGCCTACGCGCTGCTGGCCGAGCGGCTGATCGATGCGTTGAAGCGCGCCGTCGAGCGCGAGCTGGTGCGCGCGCACGGGCAGGTGCCGGGCGGCGGCGCGGCGGTCCTCGCCATGGGCAAGCTCGGCGGGCGCGAGATGACCGCCGCCTCCGACATCGACCTCATCCTCATCTACGACTTCGACGACGCGGCAACGCAATCGGACGGCGCGCGGCCGCTGGCGCCGACGCAGTTCTATGCGCGCCTGACGCAGCGCCTGATCAGCGCGCTGTCGTCGGCGACCGCCGAGGGCACGCTCTACGAGGTCGACATGCGGCTGCGGCCTTCCGGCCAGCAGGGGCCGGTCGCCACGCAGCTCAAGACCTTCGTCGACTATCAGACGAGCGCGGCCTGGACGTGGGAGCACATGGCGCTGACACGCGCGCGCGTCATCTCCGGACCGGCAGCAGCTGCGCGCGCGCGTCGAGGCGGCGGTGCGCGCCGCGCTCGTGTGGCCGCGCGACAAGGCGAAGATCGCCGCCGACGTCCTCGACATGCGCGAGCGCATCGCCAAGGAGAAGGGGACCGACGACATCTGGGACCTGAAGCAGGTGCGCGGCGGCCTCGTCGATGTGGAGTTCATCGCCCAGTACCTGCAACTCGTGCACGCGAAGGCGCACCCCGAGGTGCTCGACCAGAACACGGTCGAGGCCTATCGCAAGCTGCGCGACGCCGGCGTGCTGGCGCATGCCCATGCCGACGTGCTGATCCCGGCGACGCGGCTGCTGCACGACCTGACGCAGATCCTGCGCCTGTGCATCGAGGGCCGGTTCGACCCGGCGACGGCGCCCTCGGGCCTCAAGGAGCTGCTGGCCCGGGCCGGCGATGCGCCGAGCTTCCACGAGCTGGAGGGGCGGCTGCGGGAGAACCTGACCGCTGTCAGCCGCCTGTTCGACGAAATCGTCGCCTGAAATCGGCCGCACCCAGCTAGCCCGGCCCCGCGACGGATTTTGCTCATACCCGCCGTTCTCCCCTCCAAAGGGCGCTTAATGGGCCTATGGCCCGCCGGAGGGTCGCAGAACCGCCTCCTCCGGCGCTAAACTGGGAGCGGAAAGTTTCGGTGGCCATGTCGAGGCTAGCGGTGGCGGCAAAAAGGATTGAGCCCGGTCCGCACGGGGCGCGCCCGAGCGGGACCGACGCGGGGGAGGACGCCACGCTGGTGGCTGCCGCCGGCCGCGGCGACGCGGCTGCGTTCCGCACCCTCGTCGATCGGCATCTATCGGGCGTGCTCGTGATCGCCCGCCGCATGCTGCGCGACGATGCGGAGGCCGAGGACGTGGCGCAGGAAGCGATGCTGCGCATGTGGCGCTCGGCACGAAGGCCTCGAAGTGGGCGCGCTGGGTTTGCGCCCGTGGCTGCGGCGCGTCGTCTCCAACCTGTGCGTCGATCGCATGCGCTCGGGAAAGCGGGTGATGGTGGTCGAGGAAGTGCCAGAGCGTGCCGAGCCGGCAACGCAGCACTCGCAGCTCGAGGCGCGGGATACGAGCCAGCGCGTCGATGCGGCCTTGAAGGCGCTGCCCGACCGGCAGCGGATGGCGCTGACCCTCTTCCACTACGAGGGGCTGAGCCAGATCGAGGTGGGACAGATCATGGGCATCTCGGACGAGGCGGTGGAATCGCTGCTCGCCCGCGCCCGAAGAACATTGAAGGCGGCGTTGCGCGAGGAGTTGCGCGAACTGCTCGCCGACGACCAGTACGAGTGAACCGGCAGAAGACTATTTAGAGACGAGACGAAAGCGATGACGAAGATGGACAGACAGGCAGAGGATCGGGAGGCGCTGGAGCGCCTGCTCGATATCTATGGCGCCGACCGCACGCGCTGGCCTGCTCGCGAGCGGTTGCGGTTTGCCGGCGTCGTCAGTGAGGACAGGGCTGCGGCTCAGCTGCTGGCGCGAAGCCGACGCGCTCGACCGGCTGCTCGAGCAGGCGCCGCGCGCGAGTGGCGCCGACATCGACGCGCTGAAGGAGCGCATCGTGGCTGCGGCGCTCCGATCGGGGGCGCCGCAACTCGCCGTCGTTGCCTCCGGCAAGCCGGCATTCGGCAGAGTGATGCCCGTGCAGACGCGGCGTGCCGCGTTCGCCGCAAGGTTCGGCCGCGGCGAATGGCCGGCGGCGGCGCTGCTTGCCGCCTCGCTGGTGCTCGGCGTCATGCTCGGCTCGGCCGGCGCGCTTCGATGCGACGATGCAGGAGGTGGCGCAGGTCGCCGGCTTCGGCAGCACCGCATCCGATAGCTCGCAACTCGCGCTGGGTGACGACATTTACGGCCAGATGGACGAGGATATGCTATGAGCGATGCAACTCAGCCCTCGCGGTTCTCGCCGCGTGCGCTGCGCTGGGCGCTGGTGGCGTCGCTGGCGCTCAACGTGCTGATCATCGGCACCGTGGCGGGCACGTTGTGCTTCTCGCGCTTTGGGCACGATCGGCACGGAGAGGGCTTCAAGAAATCGCCGCTACTCGGCTTTGCGCGCACGCTGCCGCGCGAGCGCTCCGATCTGATCCGTCAAAAGTTCGCCGACGCGCAGCCGAACATGGAGGCGATGCGCAAAGGTATTCGCGATGCACGCGCTGCGGTGCGCGAGGCGCTTATGGCCGAGACGTTCGATCAGGCAAAGTTCAACGCCGCGCTCGATGGCGTCGTACAGGCGGAAACCAATGTTGCGCGCGCAAGGACGACCGCTGTTCGGCGACACCGTCGGCCAGCTGACGCCGGAGGAGCGCCGCCAGCTGCACGACTGGCTCGAGAAGCGCCGTCCCCTACGCTAAGCGATGCGGTCTGCTCAGACGGCCATCCGGCTCGCGCGCGTGCGCCTGCGTCGGCATGCGGCCGGCGAAGAAGTCGGGCTGCACCGCGCGGTCGAGCACGGTGACGGCGCGCCAGCCGCCCGACCTCGTCTCGATCTCCAACAGTGACGTTCCCTGCATCTCCAGCAGCGTGCGCGCGAGGCAGATGGCCAGCGAGCCGGCCTTGGGCACGGCGTTCGCCTGCTCGCCTCCGACCGACAGCACGATCTCGATGAGCTCGCCGTCGGCTACGGCCATGACCGAGACGCGGGCGCCCGGCGCGGCGCGCGAGACCGCTTCGGACAGCATGTTGACGAGGATCTGGCGCAGGGCGCGCGGCTCGCTGAGAACCTCGACATCCTCGGGCAGCGTCAGATCGAGCTGGACGTCGCGGCCGGCCGCTTTGCGCTCGACGAACGCCCAGGCATCGGCGATGGCGTGATCGAGCGTGCAGGCGACCGCCGCTTCCTGAGGCCGCGTATTGGTCAGAAGGGCGGTGAGGGCGAGCGTGTCCTCGGCGGATTTCAGAAGATCGCCGGCGCTGTCGCGGATGTAGCGCGCGTAATCCTGGTAGCGCTCGTTGCCGAGCGGGCCGAACATCTCCAGCGCCATCACCTCGGAAAAGCCGATGACGGCATTGAGGGGCGTGCGCAACTCGTGATTGATGCGCGACATGAGGTCGGCCCAATCATAGTTCGTGGCGTGGTTGGCAACATGCGCGAGGGGATGGCGCCGGGTGCGAACCGTCTTGGGCAGATGAACAGGTTGAGGGGCGGGATCGAAGGCGATTTCCGACCCGGCGAAGACGGCCGCGGCGTTGCCTTTAGCGGCGGGCGCAGCTTTGTTGCGTGACATGGAAACGGCGCCGGCGAGGTTGGCTCCGGCGCCGAACACGGCGAGGGCGGTGCCGGTCATCAACAGGATGGCGGCGATGAAGCTCGTGGGTAGCAGCGGCGCGAGAACGCCGAGGCTGATGGCGGATAGGGCGAGGAAGATGCCGGGCTGCGTGCGCTGCAGCGAGCGGCGCAGGGCGGCAAAGCGATATTTCGCCGGTTTCAGCCGCGCCGATGCCAGCTCCTGCGAAGGTCGGCCGCGCGCATGCGCCGGCGGACGTTGTCCACGCCATCCTTTTCCTCCGGAATGTTCTTTGAATGACTTGCGGATCCCGGCGAATCCGCCACCCGAATCACACGTATCAGTTCACACCATCGCAAATCGGCTGTCGAGGGCGAATAAGCCCTTCGGCTTCATAAATTTTCCGCGATTACCCTTCGAGCACGCGCGAGGCGATTTCCTGCACGTCCGGCGACAGCGGTTTGGTGCGCGCAATGCGCTGCAGCGCCTTGCGCGCCTTGCCCCGCCGGCCGCTCTCCAGCGCCCGCCAGGAGCGCAGCGTGCCCAGCATGCGGGCGGCGATCTGCGGGTTGATGCGGTCGAGCGCCAGCACCTGATCGGCGAGGAAGGCGTAGCCGGCGCCGTCGGGCCGGTTGAACTGCACCGGATTGGTCGAGGCGAAGGTGCCGATAAGGGCGCGCACCTTGTTCGGCGCCGTCAGCGAGAACAGCGGATGGCTGGTCAGCGCCTTGACGCGCGCGAGCGTGCCGGCGAGCGGCGACTGCGCCTGCGCGGCGAACCAGGTATCGATGACGACATTGTCGCGCCTGCCAGCTATCGTAGAAATCGGCGAGCGCCTGCTTGGCCTCGGCGCCGCCGCGGTAGGCGAGCAGGAACAGCGCATGGGCCCGGTCGGTCATGTTGCTCGCCTTGGCGTAGTGCCTGGCGAGACGGGCGATGTCGGCGGGCGTGCCGCGTGCCGTCAGCAGCGTCAGCGCGGCGTTGCGCAAGGCGCGGCGGCCGGCGCTCTGCGCGTCGGGCGAGAAGGGCCCGGTCTCGGCCATCTCCACGTAGAGGTCCTCGAGCTGGGGCCCGAGCGTCTTGCCGATCAGCTTCATGAGCGCGCGGTGGGCGCGGTGGACCAGCGCCGGATCGACGTTCTTGCCGATGATGCGGGCGACGTCGGCCTGCGTCGGCAACTTCAGCAGCTCGGCGCGGTAGGCGGGCTCGAGCCCGTCGCCGCCGAGCGCCGAGCCGAGCGCGCGGGCATAGCGCAAGCCGCGGCTCGATTTCTTGCCAGAGGTGAGACTGGCGACGCTCTCGACCAGCGTGCGCGCGGCATAGCTGTTGGCCGCCTGCCAGCGGTTGAACAGGTCGCTGTCGTTGGCCATCAGCAACTCGGCGTCGTCGTCGGGCAGGTCGAGCGTGACGTTGACCGGCGCCGAGAAGCCGCGCAGCAGCGACGGCACGGGGCGCGAGGGCACGTCGACGAAGCGGAAGCTCTGCCGGCGCTTGGTCAGCGATACAACGCCGTCGGGCAGCTCTTCTCCGCCGTCGAGCTTCAGCCCGAGGTCGTGGCCGTTGGCGCCGAGCAGGCCGAGGCGGATCGGGATGTGCATCGGCTTCTTGTTCGGCTGGCCCGGCGTTGCCGGCAGGATCTGCTCGACCTCGAGCTCGGCGGTCTTCTTGTCCTTGTCGTAGCGCAGGCTGGCGACCAGCTCCGGCGTGCCCGCCTGCGAGTACCACAGCCTGAACTGGGAAAGATCGGCGCCGCTGGCGTCCTCGAAGCAGGTGACGAACTCGTCGACCGTCGCCGCTTCGCCGTCGTGGCGCTCGAAATAGAGGTCCATGCCTTGGCGGAAGCCGTCGCGGCCGAGGATGGTGGCGATCATGCGCACGACCTCGGCGCCCTTCTCGTAGACCGTCGCCGTGTAGAAGTTGTTGATCTCGATGTAGCTCTCGGGGCGCACCGGATGCGCCAAGGGCCCCGCGTCCTCGGCGAACTGGTGCGTCTTCAAGGCGCGCACGTCGATGATGCGCTGCACCGTCGCCGAGCGCTCGTCGGCGGAGAATTCCTGGTCGCGGTAGACCGTCAGGCCTTCCTTCAGGCACAGCTGGAACCAGTCGCGGCAGGTGATGCGGTTGCCGGTCCAGTTGTGGAAGTACTCGTGCGCGACGACGCTCTCGATGGCCTCGAAGATCGCGTCGGTCGCCGTCTCGGGCGAGGCGAGGATGAGGCGGTCGTTGAAGATGTTGAGGCCCTTGTTCTCCATCGCCCCCATGTTGAAGTCGGAGACGGCGACGATGTTGAACACGTCGAGGTCGTACTCGCGGCCGAAGCGCTGCTCGTCCCACCGCATCGACGCGCTTGAGCGAGTCCATCGCCCAGGCGGCGCGCTCCTCCTTGCCGTGCTCGACGTAGATGGCGAGGTCGACCTTGCGCCCCGACATGGTGCGGAAGGTGGAGCTGATGGGCGCGAGGTCGCCGCCGACGAGGGCGAACAGGTAGCAGGGCTTGGGATGCGGGTCGTGCCACACGGCGTAATGGCGCTTGCCGCCGTCGAGCGTGCCGCGCTCCTGCAGGTTGCCGTTGGCGAGCAGGATGGGCGCTGCGTGCGGGTCGGCGTCGATGCGCACCGTGTAGGTGGCGAGCACGTCGGGGCGGTCGAGGAAGTAGGTGATGCGGCGGAAGCCCTGCGCCTCGCACTGGCTCGTGTAGACGTTGTTGCTGCGATAGATGCCCTGCAGCGCCTTGTTGGCATCCGGGTTGACGAAGGTGGTGATCTCGAGCGTGAAGGGCTCGGCCGGCGTCTTCGTCAGCGTCAGCGAGGTATCGGTGAGCTTGTAGTCCTTTTTGCCGAGCGGTCGGCCGTCGAGCGCGACGTCGGCGAGCTCGAGCTGCTCGCCGTCGAGCCGGAGCTGCTCGCGGCGGCCTGTCGCCTTGGGATTGGGCCGGATGGCGAGCTTGGAGCGGACGCGCGTGCGCGTCGGCTCGAGGGAGACGTCGAGGTTCACCCGGTCGATCAAATAGGCGGGCGGCCGGTAGTCCTTGAGCTGGACCGGCCGGGCAGTCTCGAGCTTCATAGGATCACCGTACCGCTGCACCCGGGCGCTTTTGGGGTGCAGAACCAAGCTTCGGCGGTGAGTATAATGAGGTGGGCTTAGCGCGTCATGACCGGCCGCCCCGCAGGGCTCAAGCAACGCGCCATTAACCTTGCGCTATGCAGCGGACAAGCCGAGCAAATTCAGCGCGCTGAGCCCTTCGCCGCGGCCTTGATGGTCATATAGAGAAGATCGTCCGAGACGGGCTTGGACAACACCACCTGATGATCGTCGCGGCGCACCAGCACGCGCGGGTAGCCGGTGAGCACGACGAACGGGATGTCGCGGGTCTCGAGTGCCGTCTGCAACTCTTCGCTGTTCCGATCGGCGAGGGCGTAATCGAGCAAGGCGACATCGACCGGCTGCTTGCCGACGACGTTGAGCGCTTCCGACACCGAGCCGAACGGGCCGACGATCTCGGCGCCGGCTCCCGCGAGACGATCGCAGTAGTCGAGCGCCTCCAGCGGCTCGTCCTCGACGACCATCACCTTGCAGCCTTGCAACTCCGCGATGCTAGCCGTTGAGGCCATAGTGAACACTCCGCATAGCGTTCGCATTCAGTGTGCCAACGGTACCGACGGCAAAATCGTTCCAGCTCAAGCGGATGCGACGCTCGAGTTGCGACCGCCGGACGCGCTCGAGGCGACCTCTCGGCGCACCGAGAGACCTCCCCACGAGGTTATCAGCCCGGAACCTCGCCAATTGGCGGGCGTTTCGATTGCAACGATTTCAGCCTAACCTTCTCGGCACGCACGAGAGTGCGCCGCCGCCATGGCGGCGAGCGGTCGCGTGCGGAGAGGCTTCCAGACCGAGAGGCGACGTGGCCGCAAAAGGAAGAGCATTCCTCTACGTACGCGGCGCCATGATCTTTCTGGCGCTGCTGCTGCCGATGATCTCGCTGCTGCCGTTGGGCTGGCTGTGGCTGTGGGAGCGCGGCTATGCGCTGTACTGGCTCGCCGCGGCTTTCAGCTTGAGCGTCATCGCGTACGCGGTGCAGGTCATCGCGCTGCGCCGGACGCTGAAGCGGACGCCGGTGCCGGCGCCGGACGACACCGCCGTGGAGGTGGCAGCCGACCCGTCGTGGACGGCGCGCGAGCAGGCGGCTTGGACGGCGGTGGAGGCCATCGCTCCAACGTGCGGCCGGAGGAGCTGACCGATCGCGACCGCGTGCTCAACCTCGGCATGCGAACCATCGAAGCCGTGGCGCGGCAAATCCATCCGCAGGATCGCAATCCCTTGTGGAAGTTCACCATTCCCGAGGCGTTGGCGCTGGTCGAACGCGTCAGTGCCGATTTGCGGCCGTTCGTCATCGACAACATTCCGCTTGGCGATCAACTCACCGTCGGTCAGGTGCTGAAAATCTACGGCTGGCGGTCGGCCATCGGCATGGCGGAGAAGGCCTACGACATCTGGCGCCTCATCCGTCTCGTCAACCCGGTGACGGCCGCCGCGCAGGAAGCGCGCGAGCAGATCACCAAGCACCTTTATGCCAATGTGCGCGATCAGATGGCGCGCCAGCTGGCGGGCGCCTACGTGCGCGAGGTCGGCCGCGCGGCGATCGATCTCTACGGCGGCCGGCTGCGCGTGACGCAGGCGCAGCTCGCCGGACACGTCAGCGCTTCGACGCTGCGCGATCGCGGCCAGGCGACGGGACGTCGCCGAGCCGCTGCGCATCCTCATTGCGGGGCAGGCGGGCGCCGGCAAGTCGAGCCTCGTCAACGCGCTCTCGCGCGACGTGCGCGCCGTGGTCGACGCGCCAGGCGGCACGCGCGACTTCCAAGCCTATGAGGTCGAGCTCGAAGGGCTGACCGGATCCATGGTGATCGACAGCCCGCGCATCGGCGCGACGGCGAAGGAGCAGAAGGCGTTCGCCGCCAAGGCCAACGACAGCGACCTCATCGTGTGGACGATCGCCGCCGACAAGGCGGACGGCGGCATAGACCTGGTCGCCATCTCCGGTATCCGCAAGCACTTCGCCGGGCGGCCGCACCGGCGTCAGCCGCCGATCCTCGTGGCGCTGACGCACGTCGACAAGCTGGTGCAGCGCATGCCGGGGCCGCACGGCGACATCGATGCCAGCGATCCCGCGGTCGTCGAAATGGTGCGCGTCGTGGCCGAGGGGCTGGGCATTCCCAAGAACGACGTCGTGCCGGTGAGCCTTGCGGCCGATCGCGCGCCCTACAACATCGAGCAGCTTTCGGGCCGCATCGCCGCGCGCGTTCCCGAGGCGCGGCAAGCCCAGCTCCTGCGTCTCATGGAGGACGCGGCGCCCCGCTGGAGCGTGCGCCGGCTGCTCGGCCAGACCGGAAATGTCGCCTGGTCCGCGGCCAAGACGGTCACGCCGACCAAGCTGTTCAAGCGCTGAGCTTCACGAGGCGGCGCGCGTCTCGACGGCAGCAGCGGGCGTCTCGACGCGCATGGTCTCGACCTGCTCTGCCGTGCTGCGCTCACTGTCGGCGCGCGCCGTGTCGAGGCAGAAGCGGACCGCCTCGCGCAGCGTCGTGGCCGCGGCGTCGACCGGAACGCTGTCGATGATGGCGGCGTCGGCTTTGGATTCCTCGTCCATCTTCCAGAAGCCGCCGAGGATCGGGCGTGTCCGGCGCCGATCGCTTCAAGCGGCGCACGAGGAAGCGCGCGTGCGCGCTTCTTTCACGCACGTCGAGGGCCGACACGCAGATGAGGCGCACGCCCTCTCGATCTTCGGCCGTGAGGTTGCCGTGACGCAGACGCTGCGCGTCGATGACCTTGGTGCCTATGCCGTATTTCTGCAGCAGACGCGCCAAGGCGAGCGCGACGGTTTCATCGAGCGCGGTGCGGCTGGCGACGCACAGGACGGCGTTGCTTGCCTTCCAGTCGTCCGACAGCTGCTGCGGGATCGGCTCGGAAATCTCGCGCTCTTCTTCCTCCTCGACCTCCTCGGCGTGTCGGCGGCCTTCTCGTCCTTCTCCTCGGTTGTCGTCGAGATCGAGCGAGCGGGCGCTTCTTGGCGGGCTTGGGGACGACGTCCAGATCGGCAAGCGCGTCGATGACGACATCGGCTGTGTCACGAATGTCGTCCAAGCGCGACAGGCTCGAGCGTGCCGCGATCGGCATCCGCCTGCGCCAGCCTCAATCCCTCGATGACGACCTCGTCGTAGTAATCGACGAGCGGGCGCTCCTTGATGAATTTCTCGGCCTGCTCGACCGCCTCGGCCGGGTCGCCGGCCAGCATGCGCTGATAGAAGCGCTCGGGCGGTGACAGCGGCGGCGTGTCGCCGAGCAGCACGTTGAGGAATTCCAGCCTTTCCACGTGGCGGCCGAGGACGACCAGCACGACGGTCAGCGGTATGGCGAGGAGCAGACCGATTGGCCCCCACAGCAGCGTCCAGAACGCCGCCGAGAGAATGACGGCCAGGGGAGAAAGGCCGGTTCGCTGGCCCTGCACGATCGGCTCGATCAAGCTGCCCATGATCGGCTCGGCGATCAGATAGAGGGCAAGCGTCCACAGGAACATGCTCCAGCCGGGATCGACGGCCGCCGCCAGCAGCAGCGGAAACGCGGCGGCGATGAACGAGCCGATGAACGGGCACGAAGCGCATGAGCATGGCGAGCACGCCCCACAGCACGGGGCTCGGCACGCCGATCATCCACAGGCCGCACGCCGATGACGATGCCAAAGGCCGCGTTGATGCCGGTCATGGCGAGGAAGTAGCGGCTGAGGCGATCGCCGGCGTCGTCCATCGCGGTGGTCGACTTCTCGAGGTCGTGCGAGCCGAGCAAGCGGATGGCGCGGTCGCGCACGTCCTCGCGCTGCAGCAGCAGGAACAGGACAAACAGCAGCACGGCGCCCGTCGTCGCCAACGGGTGAAGCACGAGCGCCGATGATGCTCTGCAGTTGGTCGAGGGAGGTCGGCGCGGGCGCGTGCACCTCGACCGGTATTGGCCGGGCGTTGCCACTGGCGCCGGTGCTGAGCGGCCCCTGCAGCGGCGTCACCGTGACGGCAACGGGAGGCGCTGCACTCTTTGCTGGCGCTTCGAGCTGCTGCTGCAGATCCTTCAGCGCATCGCTGGCTTGCTTGAGGACGCCGCCGCCGCCCGCGGTGGCGTCGCGCAAGGCGCGAGACCTTTTCTTTGAGCGTGATCTGATAGCGCGGCAGCTCCTGCGCCAGGCTGCCGACTTGCTGCGTGATGAGTGCTCCGACGCCGAAGATGAGCGCAAAGGCAACCGTCACGACGAGAACGACGGCGGGCGTATTGGGTAGGCCCCATGCGCTTGAGAAGACGCACGAGCCGGCGCCAGCACGAACGATAGAATGACGGCGAGCGCCAGCGGCACCAGAACCACCTGGCCGAAATACAACCCGACGATGATGATGAAGCCGACGATGGCCATCTCGGCCGCAGTAGGCGGAACGCCCGGCACGGTTAGGGGTCCAGGCAACTGACCGGCGGGGCTAATTCTGTTGTTGGCGATGTACATGCTCTAGCCCCGCTCGTTGCCGGATTGCGACCAAGCGCCTGCGGGCGTTCTAGCGCCGCAGGCGGCGCGGCGGCGACCCCGAGCCCGAACAGGAACGCGGTGCCGACAACTTGCATGGCGCCGAAGTAGTCGACGGCTTGCTTCGCCTCCTGGTCGACGGCGGCAGCGGCCGTCGACATGGGCGAGGACTTGCTGCGTCGGCGCGCCTCTATCTTCTCGATCATCGCCGGCACCGACAGGCTGACGAGAGCCGCCAGCACGCAGGCGCCGGCGATCATGCCGATGGCGGTGCAGCGCGCCGAATTTCGGCTCGGCGACCATGTATGCCGCGATGATGGCGAGCACCATCGCGGCGATAAGGAACACCGCAGATGCCGCCATCCACGTCATGCGCCTCGAGACGTTCTCGATGGCGCTGTGCGTGGCGCGGCTCGCCGCATAGAGTACCGCATCCCCAATCATGATCCCCTCCGACGCTTAGCGTCTGGCCAGCAGCGCAAGCACGAAGCCGATGCCGGCCGCGATGCCCGCCGCCTGCAGCGGATTGCGGCGGATGCTGGCGGCAAGCTTGTCATACTGCTCCTGCGCCAGCGCCTGCGCCTGCTCGACGGTTTCGTTGAACTTGTCCTGCGCGGTGTTGGCGAGGTCATTCACCTGGCGCGTGCCGCTCGTGGTTCGGGTTCCTGGGCTGTACTGGGTGTTCATGTGGGTCGCTCCTAGTTAGCGCGAGAGGATGAGGCCGAAGACGAAACCGATGCCGGCGGCGATGAGCGCAGCCTGGCTCGGGTTGCGGCGGATGTGAGCCTCGAGGTCGCTGATCTTTTCCTTGGCCTTGTCCTGAACGTCTTCGACGCTCGAGCCGATCTGCTCGGCGGCAAGCCGCTTCACGGAATCGGCAAGGCTGGCGATGTCCTCGCGCAGCGCGGCGACGTTGTCGCCAACATCGGTGGCGGCCGAGCGCGCCCCCGGCGCGCCTTGATCGGAAGCACGGGTCGTGGACGAGAATTGCATGGCGGTCCTCCTCTTGGCGGGGGACGTGCGCCCCCGCTGCCGACGGCTCGAAAGTGGAAATCAATGACATGCGCACAACGCGGGCCGAGGCGACGGGGTTCCGCGCATTTGAGCTGGCACGGTAGTGCTTTAGTTGGGGAACCGATCATTCAATCAAAACGTTCAAATGCGCACAGATGACGCCCATGGCGGGCTGCCTCGAGATCAGCGCAGCCACCGACATTCAGAGGAGAAGAGGGAGATGATCAGCCCCGTGAAGGAATTCAGCTCAGCTGCGCGTTCGGCGCAGGAGACAGCCGAAACAACGCTGGCGGAGATGCGCGACAGCGTCGCCGCCCTGGCCAAGGAGGTTGCCGATATCGCCGAGCGGCGTACGCGCGCTGCGCGGCAGACTGCGATCGATACGGCGGAAGCCGGCGCTTCCGAGCTGCGCCGCACGCATCCGCCGTCAGCCGGTGCTCGCCATGGCCGTTGCCGCCGCGGCGGGCGCGGTGCTGGCCCTGCTTGTGGTCCCGCGCTTCAGCCGTCCTTCGAGCAGCTCACGCTGGGATAGCTGGACGCCCAACATCACGCGCTCGGACCTTTATGACTTCGCGGACAACATTCAGCGGTCGGTGTCGCGCGCGGCGCATTCGGCCTCGGCGCCGATCACCCCGACCCTCGAGCGGCTGGTCGACGCGATTACCCGTACCGATCCGAGCGCGTCGATGAACACCATCATCGATAAGGCAAGCAGCTGGTTCCAGAAGGCGCAGGACAAAGCCAAGCAAAAGATGGGCTGAGAGGCGCGTATCCAACCACGCAATTTTATCGCGCCCCGGCCTCACGCCGGGGCGTGCTTTCTGGAAAACGGACCTAAATGTCATCCCGGCACTTGTTGCCGGGATCCATGGTGCGGCTTGGAGCGGAGCAAGTTGATTGCTGGATCCCGGGGACAAGCCCCGGGATGACGAGTATCGAGCAAGGGCATTGTCTAGGGGCGGTCGTCGGGCAGCGGGATGAACTCCTCGCCGTCTCCGGGCACGGCGGCAAAGCGCTTCGCCTTCCAGTCGGCCTTGGCGGCGTCGATGCGGTCCTTCGAGGATGACACGAAGTTCCACCAGATGTGACGCGCCCCGTCCATCGGCTCGCCGCCGAGCAGGATGAGCCGCGCCTGCGACGCCGCGAGGATCGAGATGCGATCGCCAGGCCGGAAGACGAGTAGGCGCCCGCCGCCGAATGTCTCGCCGGCGATGTCGATCTCGCCGGAGACGACATAGATCGCCCGCTCGTCGTAGTCGGCGTCGAACGGCAGCACGGCGCCAGGGGCCAGCACCGCCTCGGCGTAGAAGCTCGGATGCGGGAAGTCCGCCGGTGAACTCTGCCCGTACATCTGGCCCATGACCACACGCACCGTCTTGCCCTCGCCCGAGATGCGCGGCAATTGCGCGGCGTCGTAGTGCACGAACGTTGCTGAACCTTCCTCGTGCGACTTCGGCAACGCCGCCCAAGCCTGAATGCCGAATAGGCGCGGGCCCTTGGCGCGCTGCTCTGCCGACGTGCGCTCCGAGTGCACGATACCGGCGCCGGCCGACATCAGGTTGAGCTCCCCCGGCTTGATGGCGATGGCGCTGCCGAGGCTGTCGCGGTGCATGATCTCGCCGTCGAACAGGTAGGTGACGGTGGCGAGCCCGATGTGCGGATGGGGACGGACGTCGATGCCGGTGCCGATGAGAAATTCCGCCGGTCCCATCTGATCGAAGAAGATGAACGGTCCGACCATCTGGCGTCCGGCGGCCGGCAGCGCGCGGCGCACGGAAAAGCCGCCGAGGTCGCGGGCACGCGGCACGATCACCTGCTCGATGGCCTCGCAGGCGCGCACGTCGCCGGGCTGCGGATCTTCGGAAGGGGTCCAGCTCATGTTCCGCTCCTATCGCGCGGTGACCCGCCGCTACCCATATTGTATACGTCGTGCCAACCAACAACCGCCCAGATACGAGGAGAGTGAAATGGCCGGCAATCTCAAAGACAAGGTCGCCATCGTCACGGGCGTCAGCCACGATGGTCAGGTCGGGCAGGCGGTCGCCAAGGCGCTCGCCGCGCAGGGTGCGTCCCTCGCCATTTGCGCGCGCTCTAAGGAGAACGTCGTGGCACGCGCCGCGGAGCTAAAGGCGGAGGGCGCCAACGTCATCCCCATCGTCGCGTCACTGACCGACGAGGCCGACGTCAAGAGGCTGGTGAGCGAGACCGTATCGGCCCTCGGCCGCATCGACATCGTGGTCAACCTCGCGGGTGGCCTGACCGTATACAAGCCGTCGACCGAGGTGACGGTCGAGGAATGGACGCGCGAAGTGAACAACAATGTGCTGAGCGCCTTCCTGGTCACGCGCGAAGCGTTTCCGCACATCGGCAAGGCGGGTGGCGGCTCGGTCATCAATTTCGCCCGTGCCGGCCATGCGCAGGCGAACATGCTGCCCTACAACGTGGCGAAGGCCGGCGTCGCGGCACTGACGCGCACGTTTGCGCTGGAAGGCAAGGAGGCGAAGATCCGCGTCAACGCCGTGGCGCCGGGGCTCGTCGACACGGCGTCCAACGTCAACATGATGAAGCCGAAGGACACCAGTAAGTGGGCGAAGCGCGATGAGATCGCCGACGTCGTGGTGTTCCTTGCTTCGCCGGCCTCGCTGGGCGTGACCGGGCAGGTGCTCGATGTCACCGGCTGGGGCCTCTAGGTCCCTGAAGCCTTTTCTAGGGAACTTCCGCGGCAGGCGAGGTGAGGGAACGGCTGCCGCAGGCGCGTCGTTCTATTCGCTAGACCCTAGGAGGTTCCCATGGCCGACAACAAAATCGACCACGAGGTCGGCGGGTTCAACCCCGAGCGCCGCAACGAGAAGCCGAAGACGCAAGTCGGGCCGGCGCCGACGGACGACCTGCGCGGCAAGGCGAAGCCCGACCTCAAGAGCAAGATCGACCAGAAGCGCAAGCAAGTTTCACCGGATCAGGAGGAGCGTCATGGCAGCGAGGAAGACATCCCGCGCGGCATCTAAGGACGTCAAACGCGCAATGACCAAGCGCAAGCGTGGCACGCTCAAGAGCGGCAGCGGCAGGAAGGTGACGAGCCGCAAGCAGGCGATCGCCATCGGGCTGAGCGAGGCGCGCAGGAAAGGTAAGAAGGTCGCCAAGAGGAAGGCGAGCTAGCGCAGCTCGCGCGGCGTCAACGCGGCACACGGCGGTGCAAAACATTTCACCACGCCGCGGGATGTGTGCGCCGATCTGCCGATCGTGTTCTAGATTGGGCGCGCAGCAACGACGTGACCTCGATGCCGGGCAAGCTCGCCAAGTACCGTTCGAAGCGCGACTTCAAGAAGACGCAGGAGCCGAGCGGCAGCGCCCCCGTCCGCGAGGCTGAGTACCCGCGTTTCGTCATTCAGAAGCACGACGCCACCCGCCTGCACTACGACCTGCGCCTCGAGCATGACGGCGTCTTCAAGTCGTGGGCGGTGACCAAGGGCCCCTCGCTCAACCCCAAGGACAAGCGCCTCGCCGTCGAGGTGGAGGACCATCCGCTCGACTACGGCGACTTCGAAGGCACCATTCCGAAGGGCGAGTACGGCGGCGGCACGGTCATGCTGTGGGACCGCGGCTACTGGCTGCCCGAGGGCAACGAGAACATCGACGAGGCGCTGCGCAAGGGCGAGCTCAAATTCATCCTCGCCGGCAACAAGCTGCAGGGCGGCTGGGTGCTGGTGCGCATGAAGCACGATCGCGACGGCGGCAAACGCAACAACTGGCTGCTGATCAAGCACAAGGACCAATGGTCGACGAGCGACGGCGACGCCGCCCTGCGCAAGGACAAGTCGGTTGCCTCGGGCCGCACCATGAAGCAGATCGCGGAAGGGAAGGGTAAAGCGCCCACCGGCTTCATGCTGACGCGCAAGCGCGCTGCTGCGCCCGACGCGGTGTGGCATTCCAACAAAGTCGAGAAGACGAGCACGCGGCCGGCGGCCAAGAAGAAGGCGCCCGCCAAGCGCAAGACCTCTGGTAAGAAGGCGGCGAAGTAATCTACCGCAGTGGACGGCCCCTGGGGAACACGGAGCATCGAGCGGCCCATGCACCTCATTGAAATCCTGTTGCCGCTGCGCGATGCGAACGGCGAGCCGTTTCCGGCCGGCTATTACGACGACCTCGCGCAGCACCTCACCGACACCTTCGGCGGCGTCACCAGCTTCCTGCGCGCGCCGGCCGAAGGCCGCTGGCATGGCAGCGGCGCCATGCAGCGCGAGGACATCGCGGTGATGGAGGTCATGGCGAAAAGCTTGGACCGGGATTGGTGGAGAGCGCTGCGCGACGAGTTGCAGGCCAAGTTTCGGCAGGAAGAGCTCATCGTGCGCTCTCACAGCATTGAGCTGTTGTAAGCCGCCATGGCGGCTTTTCTTATCGGCGTGCTGCGCTATATGGTCCGGCCGGCGAGGCGGACATGGCAAAGCGTACCCAGTTGATCGACCAGCCGGCGGCAGCGCGACTGCGGGCGCTGGGCGTCGATGAGCTGCCGCAGGAGACGATTTCGCTTGCCAAGTTTCTCATCGGCAAGATCCTGGTGCGCGATGGCGATGACGGGCGCTTGACCGGACGCATCGTCGAGACGGAGGCATATCCGCCCGGGGACGCCGCCTGCCACGCCCGCAGCGGCCGCACGGCGCGCAACGCTTCGCTGTTCCTCGAGCACGGCCACGTCTACGTCTACCGCGCCTACGGCATCAGCATGATGCTCAACATCTCGAGCGAGCGAGAGGGCGTCGGCGCGGGCGTGCTCATCCGCGCCGCCGAGCCGCTCACCGGCATCGGCGCCATGCAGCGCCGGCGCGGGCTCGACGACATCTACCGGCTGACCAAAGGTCCCGGTTGCCTCGCGCAAGCCTTCGGCGTCGACCTAACGCTCGATGGTATTCGCTACGCCGAAGGCAATGCGCTGTGGCTGGCCGAGGATGGCTTCACTGTCGCGAAGATGGGAAGTTCGGAGCGCATTGGCATCACCCGCAATGCCGACAGGCCCTGGCGCTTTTTCGTGCGCGGCAATCGTTGGGTCAGCGGGCCGGCGAGGCGCAACAATGCGCCCTGATTTCAATTAGCGGCTGCGCTGGGGATCCTTGCCCAAGCCAAGCAAGTCATTGTTTCCCGCGTTGACGCAGATAAACCGTGCCCCGATCCAACGATCGGTTCCAAGCCCTGAGCGAAACTCGTCAAAGCGAAATTGGACTCTGTCCGGCATAGAGCGTACAAGCCGCTCATCACGAGCAAACTTCCTGGGCGCTTGTGCTGAGGGCTATGCGCGCTCCCGCCTTAGATCGCGAGGAGATGCATGCAAGCAGTTCCCGACGCATTCGATACGAAACTCCTGTCTCTCATGACCGCGGCCGTCGATGCTGCGGTCCACTCGGCAGGCCATACAAGGGGCTCGCGCGGCGAGGAATTGCGCGCGACGATGGCGCGCCGTGTGCTTGCCGCCGCCGCGCGCGGCGAACGGGATCCCCTCGAGCTCATGCTGGTTGCGCTCAGCGGCATCGAGGTTGAGCCGGCAATTGCCCTGAGTGTGCCGGCCAATCGTCCCTGCCCGTTACCGGTCGCGCATCGCTGTTCATCATGATCGGCTTCATGCAAGCGCCGAGGTTATTTGTGTGGCCCATTAGGCAATATTGAGCCGTCGTGAGGCTCTCGGTAGCGGAGACGGCACAATGAAAATACGGGCAACACCAGATCATAAGTTCAAGGTCGGCCAGATGGTCGATTTTGTTCCCTCGAAGACCGGCGTTCCGGCGGCGGCCCGATCCTACAAGATCGTGCGCGTCCTCCCTTCGGAGCGCGGCGAGCAGCTCTATCGCATCAAGACCATCGCCGAGGCCTTCGAGCGGATTGCCAGAGAGAGCGAGCTGTTGCGCACGTCAGGCTCTTAACTGACTTGCCGAGCCGAGGTGCAAGCTTGCCTCGGCTCTAACTCACGAGCTCACAGCCGATCGAGCAGCGGCTATCAATGATCGCAGTTGTGCTAGGAGGGTAGGCCCGTTCACCTGCTCCGCTGAATAGCCTTCCTTCGAGAGACGCTGCTTGATGTGGTAGACGTTGGCGAAATCACCCGACTTCGCCAACTGAAACGCGCGCTCAAGCGCTGAAAGATGCTGATCCATCTGTCTGCTCCTGGTGCATCCAAGCGTCGAAAGCGTCGCAATCGAGGCTGATCCGAAAACGATGTGAAGCCCGGATACGAGAACCGGGCTTGAAGGAGATCGAGCTTTTCGTCGCCGGCATCACGGACGTTCAAAAGCCGCTCCCTGCCGCAGGGCCACGGGCAGCCCTCAGCGGCAGGGTTTGCGTCTGATGGGAGTTAACGTGCGCAGGCTAACTTTGTTCCGCTTGGTGTGCGCAGCGGGCGACCGCGACCTCGACGACCCAAGCCGCTGCACCCCGTTCCTCCGAAGAGCGCCCAGAGACGTATTGACCTTTGCGGCAAGCCGTCCCTCTCGGTTATGAGAGCTTGTTTACGTCGCCGATGGTCAAAAGGTGCGGATTTGCGTATGCGTGCGTACTTACTATGAGCACCGTTCGCATAGGAAAATACGTGCAGCACGAACCGCATAGAGTTCTGCGTGGCACCGATGATGGATTGGACGGACCGGCACTGCCGGGCCTTCCACCGTCAGCTCACGCGCCATGCGCTGCTCTATACCGAGATGGTGACCGCGCCGGCCATCCTGCACGGCGACCGCGCGCGCCTGCTCGGCATGAGCGAGATCGAGCACCCGGTCGCGCTGCAGCTCGGCGGCTCCGATCCCGGTGCGCTCGCCGAGGCGGCGGCGATCGGCGAAACGTTCGGCTACGACGAGATCAACCTCAACGTCGGCTGCCCTTCGGACCGCGTGCAGGAGGGGCGCTTCGGCGCCTGCCTCATGGCGGAGCCGGAGCTGGTCGCCGCCTGCGTCGCTGCCATGCAGCGGCAAGTCAAGGTGCCCGTCACCGTCAAGTGCCGCATCGGCATCGACGAGCAGGACTCTGAGCGCGACCTGCAGCGCTTCATCGACGTCGGTCGCCGGCGCCGGTGTGCCGCACCTTCATCGTGCACGCGCGCAAGGCATGGCTGCAGGGCTTGTCGCCCAAGCAGAACCGCGAGGTGCCGCCGCTCGACTATGCGCGCGTCTACCGACTGAAGGCTGCGCACCCCGAGCTGACCATCGTGCTCAACGGCGGCATCGCCGACCTCGACGCTGCCGCGGCGCATCTGGAGCACGTCGATGGCGTGATGCTCGGGCGCGCCGCATATCAGACGCCGTATATGCTGGCCGATGTCGATCGCCGCTTCTTCGAGGCGAGCGCGAAGGTGCCGACGCGTGCCGAGGCGATCGAGGGGCTCGATCCCGCACATCGAGCGCCATCTCGCCGCCGGCGGGCGGCTCAACAACGTCGTGCGCCATGTGCTCGGCCTCTATCATGGCGAGCCGCGCGCGCGCGTGTTCCGTCGCCACCTGAGCGAGAACGCGCCGCGCGACGGCGCCCGGCTCGCAACGCTCATCGAGGCGGTCTCTATCGCCGAGCCGTCCTGGCGTCCGCTGGCCGCGGCGGAATAGGGGGCCGATCGCCATGGACTTGGGCCTTCCCGCGGGCGAGCTCGCGCTGCTCATCGTCGCGCTGCTTGCCGCCGGCGTGATCGCCGGCTTTCTCGCCGGTCTGCTCGGTATCGGCGGCGGCGGCGTCCTCGTTCCCGTGCTCTACGAGGTCTTCCGCGTGCTCGACGTCGACCCCGCCATCCGCATGCACCTGGTGCTCGGCACGACGCTTGCCATCATCCTGCCGACCTCATTGAAGTCGTTCGCCGGACATCGCGCCAAGGGCTCGGTCGACTTGCCGCTGTTGAAGCGCGCGGCGCCATGGATCGTCGGCGGCGTGATCGTTGGCGTGCTCACGGCAAAGGCCTCGAGCGGCGATACACTTGAAATGGGTCTGGGTGATCGCCGCCGCGGTCGTCGCTCTCAAGATGGCGCTGGGCCGCGACGACTGGCGGCTCGGCGATCATCTGCCGCCGTTCCCGTGGCCGGAGCTCGCCGCCTCGGTCATCGGCTTTATCTCCACGTTGATGAGCATCGGCGGCGCGACGTTCGTCGTTCCGCTGCTGACGCTGTACGGCAAGCCGATCCTTAACGCGGTGGCGACCGCGAGCGGCACGGGGCCGCTGATCGCGCTGCCGGGCGTCATCGGCTTTGCCTGGGCGGGCTGGGATGCCGGCGGCCTGCCGCCGCTGTCGATCGGCTATGTCAATCTGCTTGGGCTGGCGATCGTGTCGCCGCTCAGCGTCTGGGCGGCGCCCTACGGCGTGCGCGTCGCGCACAACATTCCGCGCCGCACGCTCGAGCTCGCTTTCGCCGCCTTCCTCGCCAGCATCTCGATCCGCTTCCTGATCGACCTCTTGCTCTGAGCGCCGCCTTCACGCCCCCTGCGGCGCCGGCTGCCGGGTGCGCGCTGCGGCCCACCGCGCCAGAATGCGCAGGTGACGCCCGGCCAGCGCGCCGATGAACCACACGAGCAGGATCAGGGTGAACGGCAGCACGAGGCGGAAGCCCAGATAGCAGAGCGCGTCGATGGCGACGAGAACGGCCGTGGCGAGCCCAAGGTTGAGCAGGCTCGCGCGCCGTTCGCCGAGCGCCCAGCCGAGCAGCAATCCGGCGACCCCAACGACGATCAGCAGTGTCCCCCGCGCGCGCTCGTCGAGCTCGTAAAAGTAGCGTCCGTCGAGCAGCTGCGCGAGGACGTGGGCATGCACCATCACGCCGAGCATCTTCTGGTCGGTCCACACAGACAGCGCGGTGTCGTGCCAGTCGGAGTTCGGCATGGCGATGCCGGTCAGCACGATATTGCCCTGGATGCGCTGGGCGATCTCGGCGCGGCGCGCGTCGGTCGTGCCGTGCAGCAGCTCCTTGGCCGAGATGCGGAAGAACGGCTCGGTGTCGTGATTGGGTCCCTCCAGCCAGGCGATGCGCGTCGATGCCGATGACGTGCCGGGCCCGGTGAGCGTCGCGCCGGCTGCGACGGCGACCTGGCGCGCGAAGCTCTCCTGGAAAGGAGAATCCGCGAGCGGCGGCGAAGTGCGCCGGACGATGTGATTGGGTCCGTAGTCGAGCGCCAGATAACCCTTGGGCCGGTCCACCTGAGCGAGGAACTGCTGCTGGTAGGCGAGCTGCTCCGCGTCGAACTCATTTGTGTGCTGATCGACCGCGCCGACGACGACGGGCCGGTCGATGTCGCGCAGCGCCGTGAGCATCGCGAAGTCGCGCTCGGGACCCTGCGAGGCGACGAAGAAGAAGTCGAGGCCGATGGCGGCCGGCTGCATGCTAGCAATCGTGCGCAGCACTTTGGCATGGTCGTCGCGCGGGATTGGCGAGACGATGCTACCTTTGAATGTCGCCGGATCGAACAGGACAAGCACGATGCGCGGATGCTTGTCAGGCGTTCGATCGGCGAGAAGCGCCGTGCGCCAGTCCGCCGTCCAATATTCGATCTTGTCGATCTTCGAGCGCAGCGGCTGATAAATCAGGGCGAGCGCGGCCAAGCCGGCTAGGATACAGGCAAGCAGCGAGTAGGTTGGGAACCGCTTCGCTCTACGCCTACCCCGCGACGCGCCCGCCATGGCCACCACGCTCCCTGCTGCTCAGCTGTATTGAGAGCGTCGGCCTATTTTTCCGAAGAGCCAGAGCCGCCGCCGGTGCCGCTGCCGCCGTCCGTTGTGCCGCTGCCGCCGCCGGTGCCGCTGCCTCCGTCGCTCGCCGCATCATCGCCCGCCGACACGCTCGGCGCCGTCAGCCCTGCGAAGCTCAAAGCAAGCAATGCGCTGAACAGCGCGCTAGCCACGCGAAATTTCATGAGCATTCCCCCATGGATGAAATGAAACAACTATCGGCTGATTATTGCACCCGCTACCGAACGCCGGCAACGGCGAAAGCAAACTGAAATCACATGAAAAACTGAACGCCTGCGCCTACGCCACAATCTTCTGATTGTAGGCGCCGACCTCCGGGTGGCGCGACAGCTCCCGATCGATGTCGGCGAAGATCGCCTTCATGTTCGCCTCCGACGTCGGGCTTTCGACGACGACAACCAGCTCCGGCTTGTTCGATGACGCGCGCACCAGCCCCCACGTGCCGTCCTCGAGCGTGACGCGCACGCCGTTGACCGTCACGAGATCGCGGATCTTCTGGCCGGCGACGCTGCCGCCTTCGGCGGCGAGCTTCTTGTAGTGATCGACGACCTTATCGACGATGCCGTACTTCTTCTCGTCGTCGCAGTGCGGCGACATGGTGGGCGACTGATAGGTCTTGGGCAGCTCGCGCTTCAAATCGGCCATGGTCTTGCCGCCGGCGCGATCGAGCATGTCGCAGACGGCGAGCGCGGCGACGAGGCCGTCGTCGTAGCCGCGCCCGAGCGGCGGCTGGAAGAAGAAGTGTCCGCTCTTCTCGAACCCGACGAGCGCCTTCTGCTCGAAGGTGTAGCGCTTCATGTACGAATGGCCGGTCTTCCAGTAGAGCGCCTTGGCGCCGTTGGCCTGCAGCACCGGATCGGTCATGAACAGGCCGGTCGATTTCACGTCGGCGACGAACACCGCGTTCTTGTGGCGGGCCGAGATATCGCGCGCCAGCATGACGCCGACCGTATCGGCGAAAATCTCGTGCCCTTCGTTGTCGACGACGCCGCAGCGATCGCCGTCGCCGTCGAAGCCGAGGCCGACGTCGGCCTTGTGCTTGACGACCGCCTCGGCGATGGCGTGCAGCATCGCCATGTCTTCGGGGTTCGGATTGTAGCGCGGGAAGGTGTAGTCGAGGTCGGTGTCGAGCGGGACGACTTCGCAGCCGACGGCTTCGAGGACCTTCGGCGCGAAGGCGCCGGCCGTGCCGTTGCCGCACGCCGCGACCACCTTGAGCCGGCGCTTGAGCTTCGGGCGGTCGGTCAGCGCCTTCATGTAGCGCTCGGCCATGTCCGGCACGAAGATGTAGCGGCCGCCATCGGCACGCCTTGAACGTGCCGGAAAGCACGATCTCCTTCAGACGGCTCATCTCGTCCGGACCGAAGGTGAGCGGGCGCGCCATGCCCATCTTGATGCCGGTCCAGCCGTTGTCGTTGTGCGAGGCCGTCACCATGGCGACGCCTTCGACGTCGAGATCGAACTGGGCGAAGTACGCCATCGGCGACAGCGCAAGGCCGATGTCGTGCACCTCGCAGCCGCCGGCCAGCAGGCCGTTGATCAGCGCCTGCTTCACCGAAGCCGAGTAGGAGCGGTAGTCGTGGCCGACGACGAGCCGCTTCTTGACGCCGCGCTCGGCGAACAGCGTCGCCATGCCGAGGCCCACCGCGGTGAGGCCCATGAGGTTGATCTCTTCCGGGAAGAGCCAGCGCGCGTCGTACTCGCGGAAGCCCGTCGGCTTGACCAGCGGGAAGCGTTCGAAATCGGCGGTGTTGGGCTTCAGATCGGAGCGCGGACGCGGCAGCATGTGATTCCCCTTGGCAGGCCGAAGCATCGATCGGCAGGTGTAAACGCCGCGACGTGGAGAGTCGATCCTGCGGCCCTCTGGCCGTATAGACGCACGACGCGATATGAAGGCGTTCGCGCGCTATTCCTGCATCACCAGGCGCCCGGAGCGCATGTCGAAACGCGACAGCCGGCTGAGGAAGCTCATGCCCAGCAGCGACGTCTTGAGGCGGCCCCGCTCGGCGACGGCGGCCGGCACGTCGCGCACGGTGATGTTGCCGATGGAGACGCGGTCGAGCGTGACGGGGGCGACGCGGGCGATGCCGTTCGCGGTCGAGACGGCGCGCGTGAAGTCGGTGTCGTTGAGCAGGATGCCGGCGCGCTCGGCGTCCTCGTAGCTCAGCGCCACCATGGTGGCGCCGGTGTCGATCATCACCTCGATGGACCGGCCATTGATCTCGGCCTCGGCGTTGAAGTGGCCGTTGCCCTCCGCCTCGATCTCGACGATGGAGCCGAGGTTGACCGGCTTTGGCGGCCGGGCGCGCGTGACGCGTCGTGCCGCGGCGACATCGGCCGGCGTCGGCAGGCCGAGCATGCGCTCGGCGCCCGTCTTCAGGGTCTCGAAATGCGAGAGCGCGGCGACGCCGATGACGGCGACGACGCTCCAGCTGGCTGCTTCGCGCAGTAGTCGTCTGGTGCCCGGATGCAAAGCCATGTCTTGGAATGCAGCTCTCGGTATGCGGCCACGGCGCCGCACGGCGCGGGCGCTAGCCCCTCAGCGTCAGGTAATCCTTAGCGAACTCATAGGATCGCAAACGCCTTAAGAAACTCATACCGAGCAAGTTTTCCTTAACGCTTCCGGGCCGCGCCACGAGCGCGTCGACGTTGCGTACGACGAGGGGGCCGACGGCGAGCGTGCGCAGGCGCACGGCGGCCGCGTAGGTCATGCCGTTGGCCGTATCGACGGCCACCGTATAGGAGAGCTTGTCGAGGTCGACGCCGGCCCGCTCGGCGTCCGCCGGCTTCAGCACGACGGACGATGCGCCGGTATCGACCATCAGCGTCATCGACTGACCGTTGACGGACGCGCGCACGGCGAAATGTCCGTCGAGCCGCCGGCGCACGCGAACGGCGCGCTCGCCTTCCTCGTTTGTCTCGACCGAGACGATGTCGCCGGAGGGCGCAGCTCGCCCATCGACGCGATCGGTCACCGCCGACAGCTCCTCGCGGTACGAGTAGCCGGCGATGAGGCCGAAGCGCGATGGCGAGCCAGATGAGGATGTAGCGGATGGCCTGCAGCGGCCGGGTGCGCTCGTCGTTGAACAGGCTGATGATGTAGATGGTCGCCAGCAGCAGGCCGGCCGACAGCGTCACGATCTCGCCGGTGCTGAGACCGGAGAGGACGTCGGAGCCGCCGCGGAGAAACAGAAACACGCCGGCGCCGATCAGCAACGCCAGCACGATCCACGCCCTCATCGGCCGTCGCCCTCCAATAGCTCAGCCTTGCGCGCCGGCAGCTCGGCCATGATGCGCCGCCGCTCGGCGCTCGACAGCGACGACCAACTGGCGATCTCGGCGAGCGAACGGCCGCAGCCGCAACACAGACCGGTTGGCCGGTCGATGTCGCAGATCTTGACGCAAGGGGATTCGATCCCGTTCAGATTGGCGGCGCTGCTCACCCGCCGTATGTAGCGCTCGCGCGGGGCGAGTACAACGCGGCGCTGTCAGCCGAGGCGTGGCCGTCTTGCCGCCGTCGTCGCTCTTCTTCGAGCGCAGCCGCGCCGGTCGCGGCGGCCGCGGCGCGGTGCCCTTCACGCGGTGCGTCTCCTGGCCCAGCGGCTGCAGCGGTGCCATGGCGCGCAGCACGCGATAGCCGGGCAGCACGACCTTCGCCTCGGTGCCTTTGCGCAGCTCCGAGGTGAGGATCAGGCTGCCGCCGTGCAGCTCGATCAGGTTCTGCACGATGGCGAGCCCGAGCCCGGCGCCGCCTTCGGCCGTCTGTTGCGCCAGCGTGCCCTGGCCGAAGGCCTGCAGCACCTTGGGAATCTCGTCCGCGGGGATGCCGGGGCCCGTGTCGCGCACGGCGAGGAACTGGCCGCCATCCGGCATGGCGCCGACACTCAGCGTGATGCGGCCGCCTTTGGGCGTGAATTTCAGCGCGTTCGACATGAGGTTGAGGCAAATCTGGCGCATGGCGCGCTGATCGGCCCACACGACCGGCAGGTCGGGATCGCCCTCTTCGACGATGTCGATGGCCTTGCCTTCGGCGCGCAGCTTGAGCAGCCGGTGGCACTCGTCGGTGATGTCGGCGAGCCGCACCGGCTCCTCGTGCAGCTCGTAGCGGCCGGACTCGATGCGCGTGAGATCGAGGATCTCGTTGATGAGGTGCAGGAGGTGCTTGCCGCTCTCGAGGATGTTGCCGGCGTACTCGCTGTACTTCGGGTTCTCGATCGGGCCGAACATCTCCGCCTTCATCACCTCGGAGAAGCCGAGGATGGCGTTGAGCGGCGTGCGCAGCTCGTGGCTCATCGTGGCGAGGAAGCGCGACTTGGCGCTGTTGGCCGTTTCGGCGCGGCGGCGGGCTTCGTCGGAGACGGATTTCTGCTCTTCGAGCTCGGCGATGAGCGCGTCCTTCTCGGTGCGGTACTCGAGCATCGACAGCGCCGTCGATCGCAGGCCGCGGGCGAGGAACAGGAAGTACAGGTGGATGCCGACCGCCATCGTCGCAAGGGCGAAGTAGAACGAGTTGTCGAGCATGCAGCAGGCGCGCCACGACGGCGATCGTCATCGGCACGGTGCCGGCGTAGAGGATCGCCGGAATGGTCGCCGCGAACATCGTGCGGATGGCGAGCACGACGATGAGCGTGGCGAAGATGAAGACGTGCGAGGAGAAGATGAGCTCGTTCGGCGCGCCGAGCGTGTCGCCGACGCCGATGAGCGCGAAGCCGGCGAGCGCCACGCCGTTGAACAGCTCCAGCGAGCACGAAGCGCCGCCGCCACTGCCCGACGTTCACCTGCGCCGGCGGCATCGCCAGGAAGCGGCGGCCCTGATCGAGCAGCACCACCTTGGCGCCGATGACGATGACCAGCCACACGACCGCGTCGAGGGTCGGCGCCCAGAACATGCAGGCGATGGCGAACAGCGCGTAGAGCGCCGGCATGGTCACCGCCGCGCCGAGCTCGTTGCGCACGAACATCGTCAACAGCTCGTACTCGAACTCCGGCTTGATGGACGTGCCGGCGGCGAGCCGCGCGCGTCGTTCCTTGAGGTCGTTATAGGCGCGCACGCGCGCATCGCGGCGGCTGTGGCGGCGCGCGATGTCCTCGGGTATGGCGCTGGTCGTCATCGGCTTCACGCATGACCGGAGTAGGCGGTCCGCACGGAAGGGACCGCGATGTTGTTCCTAAATCTCGGCATGATTTCCTAACTAAGTGTTTATCAATGAATTTTTCGCAAACGTGAGGCAATACAACTGGCCCCCGACTGAGGAAAACCGGGCTTTCAGGCATTGTCGTCGTCGGGAGCGGCCGGTTAGGGTCCAGCCCCGATGCGGATCTTCCAAACGCCGAGCGAACCCATGCCCCGCCGGGCGCATATGCACCTCGCGGCGCCGGGCCCTGCCATGCCCCGCGCAGCTCCCGACTTCTCACAGGCATCGCAACGCGCGGCGAGGCGTCCATGAAGCTCACCATCGTCGGCTCGGGCGACGCCTTCGGTTCCGGCGGCAGGTCTGCAGACCTGCTTCCACGTCGCCGTGCGCGGCGAGGAGTTCCTCATCGACTGCGGCGCCACCGCGCTCATCGGCATGCAGCGGCTCGGCCTCGACCCCAATCGCGTCTCGACGATCTTCATCTCGCATCTGCATGGCGATCATTTCGCCGGCCTCGTGTGGTGGTTGCTGCATGCTCACTTCGTGACCAAGCGCACCGCGCCGCTGACGATCGCCGGGCCGGCCGGCATCGCGCAGCGTTTCGTCGTCGCCGCCGAAGCGCTGTTTCCCAAGTCGACGGAGATCGAGCGGCAATTCGAAATGACGTTCGTCGAATACGCGGAGCAGCGTGCCGCTCGACATCGGCGGCGTGCGCGTCACGCCGTTCGAGGTGTGCCATCCCTCGGGTGCGCCGCCCTATGCGCTGCGGGTCGAGACGGATGGCAAGGTGCTCGAGCTTCTCCGGCGACACCAAGTGGGTCGACAGCCTGTTGCCGGCGGCCAACGGTGCCGACCTCTTCATCACGGAGTGCTTCGGCTTCAGCGAGCAGGTGGGGCACCACATGACCTGGCGCGACATCGAGCGCAACATCGACAGACTTGGCGCGCGGCGCGTGCTGCTGACGCACATGGGCGGCGAGATGCTGGCCAACCTCGAGCATGTGCGGGACCCGCGCGTCATGCTTGCCGAGGACGGCATGCAGATCGACATCTGAGCGCCGCTGCCGGTTCGTGGCGCGCCCGCGTATTTGGTTGCTTCATAGAAACGAATTACGCAAACGTGGCTTGACGGAGATCGAGATCGCGCGCCTAGTGCCGCTGACGCAAATATTCAGAACATTATTTCAGCAGGTCGCCGATGCTCGACGACATGGACGTGAAGATTCTGCGCATCCTGCAGGAAGACTGCACCCGTCCGGTGGCCGACATCGGCAAGGAGGTCGGCCTCTCCACGACGCCCTGCTGGCGGCGCATCCAGAAGCTCGAGGAGGCGGGCGTCGTGCAGCGGCGCGTCGCCATTCTCGATGCGCACAAGGTCAACGCCGGCGTCACCGTCATCGTCTCGATCAAGACAGACCAGCACAGCCTCAGCTGGCTCGAGCGGTTCCACAAGGCGGTGGCGGACTTTCCCGAGGTCGTCGAGTTCTACCGCATGTCGGGCGACGTCGATTACCTGTTGCGCGTCGTCGTGCCCGAACATCGAAGCGTACGACGCGTTCTATAAGCGGCTGATCGCGCGCATCGAGATCGCCAAGGTGTCGTCCGCCTTCGCCATGGAGCAGATCAAGTACACCACCGCCTTGCCGCTGCAGTTTGCGCGCAGCAATGGCAGCGACGTCTCTGCCGGCTCAGACGGCGAGGAAAAGCGCCGAAAGCGATAGGCAGATGATCGCCGCTAGTCCGAGCGCGGCGAATGTCAGCCACATCCCCCATAGACCGGTAGCGCATGACGGTCGGTGACTGCGACACGCCATAGGCGTGGAGTAAGCGCCCCGCCGACGAGCATGCAGCCCGGCGAGATGCAACAGCAGGTGCGGCGGCGCCATGCTCTCGGCCAGCGCCATCAGCAGCAGCGTGAAGGGCACGTACTCGGCGAAGTTCGCGTGTACGCGCATGCGGCGCAGCAGCTCGATATCGTCGCCGTGCCCGAACTCGACGCGGCGCTCGCGCCGCCAGCCGATCACGCGCACGCTGAGAAACAGGAACAGCACCGCCAGCAGCGCGGCATAAAAGGCGGTGATCGACAGCATCGCGGCCTCCCTCGGGCTTCACGCGCCGGCGACAGTAGCAGGCTTCGCGGGCCGATTCTCAAGTGCCGATGATCTTGACGAGGACGCGCTTCTTCCGGCCGCCGTCGAACTCGCCGTAGAAGATTTGCTCCCAGGGGCCGAAGTCGAGCTTGCCGCCGGTGATGGCGACGACGACCTCGCGCCCCATGACCTGCCGCTTGAGGTGCGCGTCGGCGTTGTCCTCGCCGGTTCGGTTGTGGTGGTACTGGCTCACGGGCGCGTGCGGCGCCAGCTTCTCCAGCCACACCTCGAAGTCGTGGTGCAGCCCGCGCTCGTCGTCGTTGATGAACACCGAGGCGCTGATGTGCATGGCGTTGACCAGCGCCAAGCCCTCTTTGATGCCGCTCTCGCGCAGGCAGGCCTCGACCTCGGGCGTGATGTTGACGAAGGCGCGCCGGCCCTCGATGTCGAACCACAGCTCCTTGCGATAGGACTTCATCGCCGCGCCTCGCGCTTCAGGTCTTTGCTTTATGCGTCTTCAAGAGCGCGATGAGGCTCGAGGTATCCCAGCGGCCGCCGCCCATGCTTGAACCTCGGCGTAGTACTCGTCGACCAGCGCCGTGACCGGCAGCTTCGCCCCGTTGCGCTGCGCCTCGTCGAGGCAGATGGCGAGGTCCTTGCGCATCCAATCGACGGCGAAGCCGAAGTCGAACTTGCCCGCGTGCATGGTCTTCCAGCGATTGTCCATCTGCCAGGACTGCGCGGCGCCCTTGGAGATCGTCTGCATGACGAGATCGAGGTCGAGGCCGGCGGCTTCGGCAAAGGCGATCGCCTCGGACAGGCCCTGCAGCAGCCCGGCGATGGCGATCTGGTTGACCATCTTGGTGAGCTGGCCGGCGCCTGACGCGCCGATGCGGTTCACGGCGCGCGCGTAGCTCGCGATCAGCGGCTTGGCACGCTCGAACGGCTCCTCGTCGCCGCCGACCATGACCGTCAGCGTGCCGTTCTGCGCCCCGGCCTGGCCGCCCGAAACCGGCGCGTCGAGAAAGGCGATGCCGCGCGCGCGGCCCGCCGCGTTCAGCTCGCGCGCCACCTCGGCCGAGGCAGTCGTGTGATCGACGAAGGTCGCGCCGGCGCGCATGCCCTTGAAGGCGCCGTTCTCGCCGGTCGTCACCGCGCGCAGGTCATCGTCGTTGCCGACGCAGCAGAAGACGAAGTCGGCGCTCAGCGCGGCCGCGGCCGGCGTTTCGGCCGTGCGCCCGCCGCCGTGCTCGGCGACCCACGCCGCGGCTTTGGCCGGGCTGCGGTTGTAGACGGTGATGTCGTGGCCGCCCTTCTTGAAGAGATGCCCGGCCATGGGGAATCCCATGATGCCGAGGCCGATCCACGCCACCCTCGCCATTCGTCTTCTCCGTTCCGTGTGTGCCGAGCGCGATTAGCACCGCTTCTCGGATGAGCGCACCAGAAAAAAGGCCCCGGGTCCGTTAGGAGCCGAGGCCGAGGAGATCAAGCTTTTCTGGGGAGAGTGCAGAGTCGTAGCGGCGCGGCTCAGCCTGCCGTTGAGAATGGGTTGGTCGATGCGAACCGGCAACGACTGCGTGCCGACTGCGGGCCATGGTCAGCGACGCGACGAGGAGGATGCCGGTAACCAGAAAAAGGATGAGCGCGCCGGTGCGTGCCCACGCCCACTTGGCTCCGTAATGCGATCTTGATGCTCTGCAGGTCCATAATCAAACCCTCGCGGGGAGGAAGAGTTTGCGATTGAGTTGAGGGTTCTGTAACCGATAAGACCTCGTTAGTCTAACCAGATATTGGCGAATGGCTAACGCAGCAATCGATGATTTAACGAAGTATTTACGAGTTGGGCAGCGACGCGGCTGGCTGCGGCTTGATCTACTGCGACTTTCCGCGGATCTGCGACAGCGTCCGCCGCGTGCTGATGGCCTCGGGATCGATGCGCAATTCGATCAATGCCGGTGCCTCGGCGGCAAGCGCGCGGTGCAGCGCGGGCAGGAACAGCCTCGGTCGCTTCCACCCGCTCGGCCGTCACGCCGAAACTGCGGGCGAGGGCGACAAAGTCCGGATTGATCAGCGTCGTTCCTACAACCCGGCCAGGATAGTGGCGCTCCTGGTGCATGCGGATGGTGCCGTACATGCCGTTGTTGGCGACGATGACGATGATGGGCAGCCCGTACTGCACGGCGGTCGCCAGCTCCTGGCCCGTCATCAGCAGGCAGCCGTCGCCCGCCAGCGCCACGACGGTGCGCTCCGGGTGCGCGAGCTTGGCGGCGATCGCCGCCGGCAGCCCGTAGCCCATGGACCCCGAAGTCGGCGCCAGCTGCGTCGGCCAACCCTTGTATTGGAAGTAGCGGTGCAAGAAGCCGGCGTAGTTGCCGGCGCCGTTGGTGACGATGGCGTCCTCGGGCAATTCGCGCGACAGCATCGCGATCACTTCCTCGAGGCGCACGGCGCCCGGCGGTCGGCACGGGCTTCAACGAGCGCTCGTAGGCGGCGCGCAGGTCGCGCCGCAAGCGGCTCCAGCGCTTCTTGGCGCGGCGGCTTCAGGCGGGCGAGCGCGCGCGCGAAGGCTCCCGGCGTGGTGAGGATCGGCAAGTCGGCACGGAAAACGCGGCCGAGCTCGGCGGGGGAGGGGTGCGCGTGCACGAGGTACTGCGCCGGCTTCGGCGGCGTGACGAGCGTATAGCCGCCGGTCGAGACGTCGCTCAGGCCTTCGCCGATGACGATCAAGCAGATCGGCGCTGCGGATCGCCGCGGCCAGCTTGGCGTCGATGTCGATGCCGGCGTGGCCGACGAACGATGGATGCCGATTGTCGATATGGTCCTGGCGGCGGAACGTCGTGACGACGGGGATGTCGAACGTCGCGGCGAACGTGGCGATGTTGATCCGCCGCCTCCGCGCTCCAACCGCCGCCGCCGAGCAGCAGCAACGGCCGCTCCGCCGCGCTAAGCTTGGCTTTGAGGCGCGTCATGTCGCCGGCCGATGGCGCCGGCGCAGGACGGCTGCGCCGGCGTCCGTCGGCCACCTCGGCCGCGGCGAACAGCACGTCCTCCGGCAGCCCGAGCACCACCGGTCCGGGGCGGCCGGAGCGCGCCGCTTGGAAGGCGCGCGCCACGTACTCGGGAATGCGCTCGGCCTCGCGCACGATGCCGACCCAGTTGGCGAGCGCGCCGAACATCGCCTCTAGGTCGATCTCCTGAAAGGCGCCGCGGCCCTCGTGCGCGCGTCTCGACCAGGCCGACCAGCAGCACCATGGGCGTTGCGTCGTGATGCGCGACATAGACCCCGCTCGCCGCATTGGTCGCGCCCGGCGCGCGCGTCACGAAAGCGACGCCCGGCACGCCCGTCAGCTTGCCCGTTGCCTCCGCCATCATCGCCGCGCCCGCCCTCGTGGCGGCAGACGATGGTGCGGATCGACGGCTCGTCGAACAGCGCGTCGAGCGCCGCGATGAAGCTCTCGCCCGGCACCGTAAACAGCGTGCGACAGCCCTCGCCGACGAGCTGGTCGATCAGGATCTTGCCGCCAGTACGCATCACAGACGCTTCACGCGGCTTGGCCGTTGCTAAGGTTCATGGGCTGTTTTAGGCAGGCGCGGGAGTTGCGGAACAGCCCTAAGCCGGCGGTTCGGTTACGATTGTAACCCGCCCCGGGAGCGCTTTGCGAATGTTGAAGGATCACTCGCCGGGGGCCAAATAGTCGGAGGGCCGCGACGAAACACCCTGCGCCCCGTCACAAGAAAGCTCTTTACAGGGGGGGAGCGGACCCTAAATGCAGCGCTCTTTCGAGTTCGGCGGTCTCTGCTTCTAGCAATTGCCCGTGTTCGCCCGCGGGCGGTGGAGGTCCTATGCGATGGAGAAGCTCTCCTCTGCATCTGCGCTGATCGACAAGTCCCGGCCCGAGCGGCCGGTACGTGGCCTGCGACCGCATGCTGCAGGGCGCGCCGCGCGCTGGTTTCTCGACAAGTTCCCCGGCGACGTCGCTTACGCCTACAAGGCGAACAGCTCCGTCTTTCTCATCGGCGCGCTGTACGGCGCCGGCATCCGCCATTTCGACGTCGCCTCGCTGCCCGAGATCGAGGACGCGGCGACGATCCCCGACGCGCACCTGCACTTCATGCATCCGGTGAAGTCGCGCCACGCCATCCGCCGCGCCTACGAGCTCGGCGTGCGCTCATTCGCGCTCGATGGCGAGGACGAGCTCGACAAGATCATCGAAGCAACGGGCGGCGCGCGCGACCTCTTGCTCTGGGTGCGTGTCGCGGTGCCGGCCATCAACAGCCGCATTCCGCTCGAGCGCAAGTTCGGCCTCACCGGCCAGAAGGCCGCAACGTCTGCTGGTCAAGACGCGCCAGGTCGCCGCCGAGCTGGGGCTGACGTTCCACGTCGGCTCGCAGACGACGACGCCGGACGCCTTCGTCACGGCGCTGGGCGAGGTGCATCGCGTCATCGTCAAGTCGGGCGTCATGATCGACCGCCTCGACATCGGCGGCGGCTTTCCCGCGCGCTATCCCGACTAGCGAGCCTTCGCCGCTGCAGGACTTCATGGACGTCATCCTCGCCGGCATCGAGACCATGCCGGTGAAGGAGAACATCAAGCTGATGTGCGAGCCCGGCCGCGCGCTCGTCGCCGAGGCCGAGAGCCTGATCGTGCGCGTCGATGCGCGCCGCGGCAACAATCTCTTCATCAACGACGGCTCGTACGGCATGCTGTTCGACGCCGCGCATCTCGGCTTCATCTTCCCGACGCGCATCGTCAGCCGCGACATCGATCCGTCCGAGCCGCTCGTGCCGTTCGAGCTGTGGGGTCCGACGTGCGATAGCATCGACTACATGAAGGGCCCTTCCTGCTGCCCGGCTCGGTCGCCGAGGGCGACTACCTCGAGATCGGCAACATGGGCGCCTACGCCCGCGCCATCGCCGGCCGCTTCAACGGCTATGGCGAGTACGACGAGGTCATCCTGCTCGATCCGCCCATGCTGAGCATGTACGAGGCGGAGAGCGCCGAGGCAGCCGCCGCCCGCCGCTGATCTCGGCGCATTGGTGCTCGGCGACCAGCGTTTGCGTGAGATTGTCGATCCTTCCCGCGATTGTTCAGTAGACCGAAGAATATGTGTGAGAGCTCGCGCGGTTAAAATCGCGCTTCGCCTCCCCAAGCTCTCATGAAGGAACCAAGGCTCGAAACGAAAGGCCCGGCATCGCATGTCGAACTAGGGAGAGACACATGATAGGTACATTGCGAACTGCGGCCCTCACCGGCGCATTGCTGCTGGGCATGTCGGCCATGACGGCCGCCAACGCCGAGTATTTGGGATACGGGAACGGCGATCCGGGCAACTGGGACTTTGCGACCGAGCAGAGCGGCGGTCCGTGCGGCAAGGGCACCGCGCGCGCCATCGACCCGGCGACGGGTCAGCCCAAGTGCTGCGCGCAGTACAACCCCGAAAGCGCCTGCCCGCTCTTCAGGACCAGTTCGACGTACGACCGCCCGGCACGCCGGCTGTCGCACAAGCAGTGACCGCTACGCAGAAAAATGGGCGGCATAGGGATTGACCCTATTACCGCCCACGCGTGTAAAACTTGGAAAGTGCCGGGTGCCGAACGCGTCGGCCTAACTCAGCGCGCCCACCGGTTGTCGTCGAAGTCGCCAAGCCTGTCGAAACAGCGCTGCAATTCACCGGCGCGATTGCGCTGCTCCTCGGCGATGCGCTGGCGCGGCACAAATCGGCACCACCTGAAGTGGGGCGCCGGGTCGCTCACCCACGCTGGGCCTCGCAGGCCGCAACGAAAGCGTGCGTTGGCGTCCGCCTGAACCTGCGCGATGCGCGCATAAACCTCGCACGAGGCGCGCTTGCCTTCGACGTCGCCGCGGCGGTCATCGCGACCAAACCGAAATGAGAATCCGCCGTCGCGGTCGAGCCGAAGCGTTTGCGCCGCGGCTGCGCCGGTGACGAGGATGAGGAGCGAGATAACGAGACTAGTCCGAGTGATACGCATGATAAAACAAAGCCTCACTTGTGAAAGGTGAGGCAGCAGAGCACGCGATTGTGGCGGCTCCATCACGATACTAAGGAGTGACCATGTCCATGAGGGGAGGCGCTGGGGGCTGGAGTGCTGTCTCGACCTACGTCTCCGCCTGATCAATGTGCTCGCGGGGCCACCAGCAATCCGGCAGCACCAGAGGAGGCCGGCCAGGGAGGCAATCAGCATCCAGCGGATGCGGAAATGGGAGCGGCGAAGTCGGAGCGTTCAAGGGACGGTCTTTTCGATAGAACGTGAATTCCATCACCGATGGCACGCTCAAAGCGCCCCGCGTCGTCAGGCGCGAGCAGTTATTGGGATGGATATGAACGACATTGTGAAACGTGGTGAGTTTTTCGAACACCGGCCTGATGATGTTGAAGGCGAAACGCGAGAACATCAGGTCGAGGTCATGAAACTCGATGACCATGATCCGGAAACGCTTCAGCAGCTCGTCGGGTGCGCTGCCTAGCACTCGGTATTCGGCCCCTTCGATGTCCATCTGGAGAATGAGGTCACCCACTGGGCCGTCCGGCTGTCCGTGTCGCGCAAGCTCGCCGAGTGTCATGGTTTGATCGGACGATCCGATATCAACGAACTTGCGGACGAAATGGAACCGCGGATTGACGACCGGTGGACCCTCGACCGACGCGTCGGCCATGAAGACGTCCATCCCGAGAGCCGCCATCGCCTCATCGAAGCTGCACTCGAATGCGACGCCAGGGGAGAGGCAAGCACCGATGCCGTCAAGATCATCGGGAATGAGGTAGCCGCCGTCAGCGCGGGAACCGAACCTGCGAAGTCCGCCAAGGGTCGCAGTCGGCTTCAATCGCTCAACAAGTGCGCCCACATCGTTGTAGCGGGCGACTTTCTCGATCCAGATTCGATCAAGAAAAATGCTTTCGAGAACTTGCTTTACGCGCCGGTCCATAGCCCCCCAACGACTTCTACAAAATGCATTGTCAAAGCCGAAAAATACAATAGCTAACCGGCATTCCTTCTACAAGCTTCGTCGCCGGCTTGAGCGACAACCCATTATCCCATTGGGCAGATCGGGAGAGGAACGGAGACGGTTGGGAGAGAATGGTGGGCGGTATAGGGATTGAACCTATGACCCCACGCGTGTGAAGCGTGTGCTCTACCGCTGAGCTAACCGCCCGACCTGATGCGCAAATAGCTTCGCGCCGGGCGGCCGTTATGCGAGGCACCGCCCGTCACTGTCAAGGCGCCGCCATCGCTGGCTGCTTGCGCGCCTCTAAGCCTACGCGGGCTTGGCTTCGCCGGCGCGCAGCTTGATGGAGTCGAGCTCGGAGGCGGAGAGCGCCCGCACGACCCGCAATGATGCTTCTTCCGAAGCCCCGGCTTTCTTGCGCGCCGCCTCGACGGCTTTGTCGGCCGACCCGATGGCAACGTTGAAGAATTGGAAGGTGGGCGCCATCGTCTCGGCCGGGCGCCACTTGGCGCCTTCGGCTGGAATCCTTGGCAATCCGGGAATGGTCAATTGGACCACCCACCCGGCCGCTGCTGTGTTTTGGTTCATGCGCGGCACTATGGTCTGCGCCGCGCCCCGGCGCAATGCGTCTGCACCGGCTCCCTAAGGCATCAGCGCGAAGCTGTGGGCGATCTTGGGGAATTCGGCCGCAATACGGGTCTCGTCCTCGGGCGTCGCAATGCCGATCAGCCGGAAATAGCCGCCGTCCTTACCGAGCAGCATCGCCTGATAGAGATGGATCGGCTTGCCGTCGTCCGCGTCCAGCGCCTCGGCCTCCACCTCGACGCCGTCGAGCCCGCCGATGTTGATGGCGTGCGGCTCGCCCGGCTTGAAATCCTTGTAGCCCGGCAAGCTCGCCAGCAGCGCCACCGACTGCTTCTCCAGGTGCGTCACGGGCCGCTTGTCGAGCGATGGCGCCACCATGAACGCCGAGCGCGTCTCGCCGGTGCGCTCCGGCTCGAGGCGCCCGTCGAGCGTATAGACCTTGCTGGTGCCGACCAGCGTGCCCGGCCTCCTTGAACGGCCCGAGATAGGAGAGCGAAAAAAGATCGTGCACCGCCGGCTTTTCGGTCGTCTTGGCGCTCGCCAGCACGCGCTCGACGTCCGCCGGCTTGACGCTGCCGTCCTCGAGCGAGCGCTGCGGCACGTTGACCGAAACGAGGATCGTCTGATCGGCGGTGCGGAAGAGGACAAAGAACTTGCCGTAGGCGCCGGCGGCGCGACTTCTGGTGCGCGCGCATGTAGACATGCGGGTCGGTGCGGGCGAGCTCCGCCTTCTTTGCATCGGTGATGCCGCGCTTGGCCAGCTCCTCGGCCGAGAAGCCGGCGGCCATCTTGTCGTACTCGCCGAACGGCGCCTCGAGAATGATGAACGACACGCCGGAGGCATCGTTCTGAAATCCGGAGAACAGCGGCGAGGGGGTATAGCCCGGCGGCAGGTCGAGCACGACGCGGCTGTTGGGTGCCTGCTGCGGGCTCGCCGTGACGACGGCGGGTGCGCTCATGCCAACGAGGGCCGTCAGCGCCAGCGTGGCCGCCGCGCGGGGGATGCGCCGCCACAAGCCCCGCATGGCGGTTGCTTCGAGCGGCTTCGGCGCAATCGGCAGCAGCATGCGGGAATCATCCGGGCAGGAGCGGGGTTGAAATCGGGCCCGAAGGGAGCCCTCTCTTACGGCCATATTGGGGCGTGTGGACCGTTACGGAAGTGGCAAAAATGCTGCCTCTTCACAGTCAGCGCGGCAAATGCAACGATCCGCCCGCATGAGCCGATTCCGCGTGGCGCGCGGCGGACTTGCGTGGGACACCGAAGCACCGGCCGCTGCAAAGCAAAAGCCCAAATAACGCGCCGACGGGGGAGCTATGGGTTACGCTGACGAGCAGCACCGCAACTTCGTGTTCTCGTTCGGGCTGGAGAGGCTCGGGCTCGTTGCGCTGAAGGCTCCCGCCGTCGTTACCGTCCTCATCGTCATTGCCACGATCCTCGGCCTCATCGGCCTCTCCAAGCTGCAGGTCGACGATTCCCTTTCCGAGCTGTTCCGCACCAACACCGAGGAATTCCGCCGCTACGAGGCGATCGACAAGCGCTTTCCCTCGAGCGAGTACGACGTGCTCGTCGTCGTCGAGGGCCCCGATCTTTTGAAGCGCAAGCAGCTCGAAGCCTTCGCCGGGCTGACGACGGAGCTGCAGCTCGTCGACGGCGTCTCGGGCCTCGTCTCCATGCTGTCGGCGCGCGGCAAGCCGGATGCATCCGGTTACGCCGCGCCGCTCGTGCCGGACGAGATGCCGGAGGACGGCCCCGCCTATGACGCGATGATCGCGGCGCTCAAGTCGAACGATATCGTCAAAGGCAAATTCCTCTCCGACGATGGCCAGCTGGCGATGATCATCATCGCGCTCGACCGCAAGGTCGTGGAGGAGAAGACCGCCAAGGTGGTCATCGGCGACATCAACACGACGGTCGACGAGCAGCTCAAGGACACGGGGCTGACGGCGAAGATGACCGGCGCGCCGGTCATGCAGCTCGAAATCCGCAACGCCGTGGAGCGCGACCAGCTGCTCTACAACGGTCTCGGCCTGCTGTTCGGCGCCGTTATCGCCGTCATCTTTTTCCGCCGCGTCTCGCTGATGCTCGTCGCCGCGCTGCCGCCGGTGCTGGCGGTGATCTGGTCGCTCGGCCTGCTCGGCTGGATGGGCTTCAAGCTCAACCTGTTCCTCAACGTCATGACCCCGCTGATCATGGTCATGGGATTTGCCGACAGCATGCAGATGGTGTCGGCCATCCGCATCCGGCTGCGCGAGGGTGACAACCGCTACGAGGCGGTGCGCTTTGCCATCAACATCGTCGGCCCGGCCTGCGTGCTGGCGCACGGCGTGGCGCTGCTGGCGTTCCTCGCCCTGCTGCTCTCCGATTCCGGCCTCATCCGCACCTTCGGCATGGCGGGCGCCCTCGCGGTGTTCATCTCGTTCATCGCCGTCATCCTGGTGCTGCCCATCCTCGGCGTCATGCTCATCCGCAACGAGGAGACGCTGGCCAAGGACCGCACCCCCGCCGACGCGCTGATGGATGGCCTCGGCGTCATCGTCGGGCAGATCGTCGACCGCGTGGTGCACCGGCCGTACCTCTATTCGATCATCGGCATCGTCATGTTCTTCCTGTTCGGCGCCGCCTTCGCCGATCTGCCGACGCGCTACCGCCTCGCCGACCAGGTGCCCGACCGCGAGCAGGCGCTCGACGCCACGAGCCGCATCGACCAGAAGCTCACCGGCGCCAATCCGGTGCACGTGATGATCGAGTGGACCGACGGCACGCCGCTCTATTCGCCGAAGACCCTCGACGTCATCGGTCAGGTGCACAACGCGCTCGAGAAGGAGGCCGGCCTCGGCAACGTGTGGTCGGTCGAAAGTCTCAGGCGCTGGCTGCACGAGGCGGGCGATGACAGCATCGAGACGGTGCAGAAGTTCGTCGGCTTCCTGCCCGACCATCTCGTGCGCCGCTTCATTGCCGAGGATCAGAAGGCGGTGCTGGTGACAGGGCGTTTGCCGGACGTCGATTCCAGCCACATCCTGCCCGTGGTGGAGAAGATCGACCGCTCGCTCGACCCCATCCGCGCCGCCAATCCGAACGTATCAGATATCGGTCACGGGCCTGCCGGCGGTCGCCGCCCGCAACAGCGCCCGCATGATCGATCAGTTGAAGGAAAGCATCCCGATCTGCGTCGCCTTCGCCGGCGTCATGCTCGGCATGGCCTTCCGCTCGCCGTTCGTCGCCGTCGTCAGCCTGCTGCCCGGCCTGTTTCCGGTGCTGGCGTCCGGGGCGCTGCTATGGGCGGAAGGCGCCGGGCTCGAGTTCGCCTCGGTCGTTGCGCTGCTCGTCGTGTTCGGCCTCGGCATCGACGCGCTCATCCACTTCCTCAACCGGTTGCGACTGGAAGAGAGGAAGGGCGACGCGCCCGAGCTCGCCATCCGCCGCGCGCGCGTGCTGGTCGGCCCGGCGATCATCCTGACGACGATCGTGCTCGCCTTCGGGCTGGGCGTGACGGTGTTCTCCGACCTGCCGTCGCTGCGCACGTTCGGCCTCGTGTGCGGCTTCACGCTGCTGGCCTCGCTGATCGCCGATCTCGTGTTCCTGCCGGCGACGATCATGGTCGGGCGCCGGCTGTGGCCGCACAAGCCGGCGCGAAGTCCCGATCTAGCGATGTCAGCCGGCTCAGCACGGGCATCAGCCGCGTGCGATGCGCCGGCTCCAGCTCGTCGAAGTGGTCGATGACGTCGTCGGGCTCGAACTCGCGCACCGGCGTTTCCGTATAGCCGAAGCTGACGCCGATCACCGGCACGCCCGCCGCCTTGGCGGTGGCGACGTCGACGCCGCTGTCGCCGATCATGATGGCGCGCGACTTGTCGCCGCCCGCCATCTTGATGGTGCCGAGCAGCGCCTCCGGGTGCGGCTTGGCCGAGCGCAGCGTGTCGCGGCCGGCGACGGCGACGAAGTAGCGGCTCATGTCGAGCGCATCGAGCAGCAGCCGCGACATGCCTTCCATCTTGTTGGTGCACACGGCGAGCTTGACGCCGGCGGCCTGAAACTTGTCGAGCAGCGGCAGCAGCCCTTCGAACGGCCGGCTGCCGACGGCGATGTGGCTGCCGTAGTAGTCGAGATAGCGTGCGAGCAGCGCCTCGTGCTGGGCGGGCGTCATGTGCTCGGCGGCCGGCCCCACGGCGCGCTCGATCATGTGCCGCGCGCCGTGCCCTACGAACGGCCGCAGCGTCTCCCTCGTCAACGCGCGGCAGCCCCAGGTGATCGAGCACGTGGTTGGTCGAGGCGACGAGGTCGGGCGCCGTGTCGACGAGCGTGCCGTCGAGATCGAAGACGAGGGTCAGGTCGCGCATGGATCCTCAAATAGCGCATGCAAGGGCCGCGAAGAGAGCCGTCGCGGCGCCGCAGGCCGGGTTATGTACCTTGAAACACAGGGGGGCGCATCTTAGACAAAGGCTGGCCGCCCAGCCTGTCGTAACCCGGTGCTACCCATGGACAAAAAGGTCATCACGCTACTCAAGACGCAAGCCTTCATCGATGGGGCCTGGGTCGGCGAGCCGCGCATGCCGGTCACCGACAAGGCCACCGGGCGAGGAAATCGCCCGCGTTCCGGACATGGGCGCCGACGAGACCAACGCCGCCATCGAGGCGGCGCACCGCGCCTTTCCGGCCTGGTCGAAGCTGCTCGCCAAGGAGCGCTCCAAGATCATCCGCCGCTGGTACGAGCTGATCGTCGAGCACGCCGACGAGCTCGCGCTGCTGCTCACCAAGGAGCAGGGAAAGCCGCTGGCCGAGGCGAAGGGCGAGATCCTTTACGGCGCCGCCTTCGTCGAGCTGTTCGCCGAGGAGGCCAAGCGCGTCTACGGCGAGACCATCCCGACGCACAAGGCCGACGCCCGCGTCGTCATCATGAAGCAGCCGATCGGCGTCGTCGCCGCCATCACGCCGTGGAATTTCCCCTCGGCCATGATCACGCGCAAGGTTTCGCCGGCGCTCGCCGCCGGCTGCACCGTCGTCGTCAAGCCGGCCGAGGATACGCCGCTGTCGGCGCTGGCGCTCGCCGAGCTGGCGCAGCGCGCCGGCGTGCCGAAGGGCGTGCTCAACGTCGTCACCGCCAAGGACCCGGTGCCGGTCGGGCGTGCGCTGACCGAGAGCCCGCTCGTGCGCATGGTGACCTTCACCGGCTCGACCGAGGTCGGCAAGATCCTCATGGAGCAGGCGGCGCGCACCGTGAAGCGCGTCGGCATGGAGCTGGGCGGCAACGCGCCGTTACATCGTGTTCGACGACGCCGATCTCGACCGCGCGGTCGCCGGCGCTATCGCGTCCAAGTTCCGCAATGCCGGGCAGACGTGCGTGTGCGCCAACCGCATCCTCGTGCAGGACGGCGTCTACGATGCGTTCGCCGACAAGCTCACCGCCGCGGTTAAGGAGCTGAAGGTCGGCGCCGGCACCGAGGCGGGCGTCACCGTCGGCCCGCTGATCAACAAGGAAGCCATCAAGAAGGTCGAGCAGCACGTCGCCGACGCCGTCGCGCACGGCGCCAAGATCGTCACCGGCGGCAAGCCTTCCCCGCTCGGCGGCAACTTCTACGAGCCGACCGTGCTCACCGGCGTCACGCCGCAGATGCGCGTGTCGCGCGAGGAGACGTTCGGCCCCGTCGCGCCCCTGTTCCGCTTCAAGACGGAAGAGGAAGCCGTGCGCATGGCCAACGACACGCCGTTCGGCCTCGCCGCCTATTTCTATCACGCGCGACCTCGGCCGCTGCTGGCGCGTCGCCGAGGCGCTCGAGTACGGCATCGTCGGCGTCAACGAGGGCATCACCTCGACCGAGATCGCGCCGTTCGGCGGCGTCAAGGAAAGCGGCATCGGACGCGAGGGCTCGCACCACGGCATCGAGGAATTCCTCGAAATCAAATACACGCTGATGGGCGGCCTATAGCCGATCTGCAACCTCGGGCTTGCGTCCGCCGCGCCTTACGCGTACGGCAGCGGAAATAGACGGCAGGCTGCGGGGAGAGCCATGAGCAATGACGCCTTGAAGGTCGCAGCTTCGCGAGCGCGCACTCGAGTATGTCGAGAGCGGCATGCGGCTCGGCCTCGGCACCGGCTCGACGGCGGCGAAGTTCGTCGACCTGCTCGGCAAGAAGGTGGCCGGCGGTCTCGACGTCGTGTGTGTCGCCACCTCCGCCGCAACGCAGGCGCAGGCCGAAGCGCTGGGCATCCGCATGGCGACGCTCGACGATCTGCCGTTCCTCGATCTGACCGTCGACGGCGCCGACGAGGTCGACGGCGAGCTACGCCTGATCAAAGGCGGCGGCGGCGCGCTGTTGCGCGAGAAGATCGTCGCCACCGCGTCCGGCCGCATGGTCGTCATCGCCGATGCCTCCAAGAAGGTCGAGACGCTGGGCGCCTTCCCGCTACCGCTCGAGGTCGTGCCCTTCGGCCTCACGGCAACCCGCCACATGATCACCGCGCTCGCCGCCGACGTCGGCTGCGAGGGCGACATCCGCGTGCGCGCAGTTGCCGGCGGCAAGCCGTTCCTCACCGACGGCGGCAATCTCATTCTCGATTGTCACTTCGGCCGCATCGAGGAGCCGGAGGAGCTGGACGAAGCTCTGAAACTCATCCCCGGTGTCGTCGAGAACGGGTTGTTCATCGGCATCGCCGATCTTGCCATCATCGCCGGAGACGGCGGCGTAACCCTGCTCGGCGCCGCGGACGGCGACGACGTATGACGCGTTGAGGCGGCATCTCACGCATGGCAAAGCACGACTACGATCTGTTCGTGATCGGTGCCGGCTCGGGCGGCGTGCGCGCTGGGCGTATCGCGGCGGGCTACGGCGCCAAGGTCGCCATCGCGGAAGAATATCGCGTCGGCGGCACCTGCGTGATCCGCGGCTGCGTGCCCAAGAAGCTGCTCGTCTACGCCAGCCGCTTCGCCGACGACTTCGAGGACGCGCGCGGCTTCGGCTGGACGGTGGCCGAGCCGACCTTCGACTGGCCGACGCTCGTCGCTGCCAAGGACAAGGAGTTGGCGCGGCTCGAAGCGGCTTATCGCTCAACGCTCGGCAAAGTCGGCGTCGAGCTGATCGAGGAGCGCGCGACAGTCATCGGTCCTAACTCTGTGCAGCTCGCCAAGTCCGGCCGCACACTGACCGCCGGCAAGATCCTCATCGCCACTGGCGGCACGCCCTGGCTCGCCGAGCCCAGGCCCGGCCTCGAGCACGTCATCACCTCGAACGAGGCGTTCGATCTTCCGCGCCTGCCGGAGCGGATCATCGTCGCCGGAGGCGGCTACATCGCGATGGAGTTCGCCGGTATTTTCTCGCACCTCGGCGTCGAGACGACGATCGTCTATCGCGGCGACAAGATCCTGCGCGGCTTCGACGAGGATCTGCGTGACCATCTAACCGAGGCCTACGTCAAGCAGGGCATCCGCATCGTCACCGGGCACATCTTCACGCGCATCGAGAAGACCGGCGCCGGGCTCGTCGGGCACCTGTCGAACGGCGCATCGCTGACCGCCGATCAGATCATGTTCGCCATCGGCCGCACGCCGAACACGCACGGCCTCGGCCTCGACAAGGCCGGCGTCGAGCTGGGTTGGAACGGCCACGTCGTCGTCAACGAGTATTCGAAGTCGTCGGTCGACAGCATCTTCGCCGTCGGCGACGTGACGGACCGCGCGGCGCTGACGCCGGTCGCCATTCGCGAGGGGCATGCCTTCGCCGACACCGAGTTCGGCGGCAAACCGCGCATGATCGAGCACGCGCTCATCCCGACGGCCGTGTTTTCGACGCCCGAGGTCGCCAGCGTCGGCCTCCCCGAGCATGTGGCCCAAGAGCGCTGCAGCAAGCTCGAAATCTACAAGGCCGCGTTCCGCCCGATGAAGGCGACGCTGTCAGGGCGCGACGAACGCATGTTGATGAAGCTGATCGTCGACGGCGAGTTGGGCAAGGTCGTCGGCTGCCACGTGCTTGGCGAGGATGCCGCCGAGATCATCCAGATGGCGGCCATCGCGCTGCGTCTCGGCGCCACCAAAGCGGACTTCGACGCGACCATGGCGCTGCACCCGACCTCGGCCGAGGAGCTCGTCACCATGCGCGAGAAGTGGATCGCGCCGACGGAAGCTGCCTGTTGAACGCACGAAAACGCAAGTTGGAGAGTTGGAATGCCTCGGCTGAAGGACAAGATCGCGCTCATTACCGGCTCGGCCGCCGGCATCGGGCTGGCCACGGCGCAGCTGTTCGCCGCCGAGGGTGCGCACGTCTACATCACCGATGTCGATGGCGAGGGCTGCCTCGAAGGCGGCGGCTGAGATCGTCGCCAAGAGGTCACGGCGCCACGGCGATGACCATCGATGTCTCGCGCGGACAGGACGTCAACGCGCTGATGCGCACGATCGAGCAGCAGCACCGGCGCCTCGATGTCGTCGTCAACAACGCCGGCATCAACATCCGCACCGACTTCCGCCACATGACGGACGCCGACTGGGTGCGCCTGCGCGAGGTGAACCTCGACGGCATCATCCGCATCGCCCGCGACGCATTTCCGCTGCTGAGAGCGTCGGGCCGCGCCTCGCTGGTCAACCTCTCCTCGATCATGGGCCACCGCGGCATGCGCACGCTAGCCGCCTACGGCGCCACCAAGGGTGCCATCTCGGCGCTGACACGCGGTCTCGCTGTCGAGTATGCGCCGTTCGGCATCCGTGTGAATGCGCTGGCGCCGGGCTTCATCGAGACGGCGCTCACCGAGCGCGTCCTACGCATCGAGGCCTTCTCCAAGGCGCTGCTGGAGCAAACCCCCCTGCGCCGCTTCGGCACCTCGGAGGACGTCGCACAGGCGGCGCTGTTCTTCGCTTCCGACGAGTCCGCCTTCATCACCGGCGCCGAGCTCGCCATCGACGGCGGCATGGCCGCCACGCTTTAGTCGTACCGCCGGTCCCATCCACCCCGTCATGGCCGCGCAGGCGGCCATCCACGCCAGCTTCCACAAGCTCTCCAGGCGACGTGAACCGGCGGCCGATCAGGGCGACCGCAAGCGAAGCATACGGTGAGACTTGCGTGGATGGCCGCCTGCGCGGCCATGACGGTAGTACGACAGCGGGGAGGCTAAGTGCCGGCGACGGTCTCGGCGATGAGCTGGTCGACGACGCCGACGAGGGCCTCATCGACGCTGGCGCCGTCCGCCAGAAGCTTCTTGTAGCGCGCCACCTGCCGGTCGGCGCTGGTGCCGCCCGTCGCGATGTTGAGGGCATGCCGGACCTCGCGCTCGCAGCCGAGCACCGCCGCATCCTCGGCGATGAGGTCGATCAGCTCATCGATCAGCGAGGCGAACGGCACCAGCTGGCCCTTGCCGAAGTCGAACAGCCTATCGCGCACGCCGTAGCGCTGCGCGCGCCAACGGTTCTCCTCGATGAGGAATGAGGGATATGAGCGCCATTTCTGGTTGGAGGTGCGCAGGCGGTAGAGCATGCGCAAGGTGCAAGCGAAGATGGCGGCGATGGAGACCGCATCGTCGATGCGCGTGCACACGTCGGTGACACGCATCTCCAGCGTGGGGAACTTCGCCGACGGCCGCAGGTCCCACCAGATCTTGGTGGCGTCCTCGATCACCTTGTTGCGCACCAGTACGTCGACCGTGCGCTGATACTCGCCGTAGCTCTCGAAGCGCTGCGGCAGCCCGGTGCGCGGCAGCTCGTGGAATACGGCGAGGCGGTAGCTCTTGAGGCCCGTGTCCTCGCCTTGCCAGAAGGGCGACGACGTCGACAGCATCAACAGGTGCGGCAGGAAATAGCGCACCTGGTTCATCAGATCGATGCGCAGCTCGTCGTCGTCTATGGCGACGTGCACGTGCATGCCGCAGATGGCGAGCCGCCGCCCGATGCCGGCAAAGTCGACCGCCAGCGCCTGGTAGCGCGCCTTGGGGGTCGGCTCGAGGGTCGAGCGGTCGGCAAAAGGGTGAGTCGAGGCGGCAATGGGTGCGATGGCGTACTTGCCGGCGACCTCGGCGATGGTGCGGCGCAGCCCGGCGAGCTCCTTGCGCGCCACCTTGAAGTCCTTGTGGACGCTGGTGCCGATCTCGATCTGCGAGCGGAAGAACTCGGGCGCAACCTGCTTGCCCAGGGCCTGCTCGCACTCCTTCATCAGCTCTGCCGGCGCCGCCGCGAACCCCCGCGATTCAAGGTCGACGAGGTGGTATTCCTCCTCGATGCCGAAGGTGAAGGATGGCTCCTTGGCGCTCATGGGGCTGGGGGCGGCTCCGCTCGATGGCGTATGCAACATTCTGGCCCCCGGTCGCTGGTCATGCCGTCCGGGGTAGCTTATATGCTGCGACGAATGGCATAATGCCCTGAAATCGATGCGCTTGCGTTACCGCGCCGGAACAGCTTCGGCCCCGCACGGCGCGCCGAAGGAGAGTTGAGATGGCGGTAGCGTGGTCTCCGGATAGCTGGCGGTCGAAACCGATCGTCCAGGTGCCGGACTATCCCGATCAGGTCGCATTGGCCGATGTCGAGGCCAAGATCGCTTCGTATCCGCCGCTGGTCTTCGCCGGCGAGGCCGACAAGCTGAAGCGCTCCCTGGCCGACGTCGCCGCCGGCAACGCCTTCATGCTGCAGGGCGGCGACTGTGCCGAAAGCTTCTCCGAGCACGGCGCCAACCACATCCGCGAGCTGTTCCGCATTTTCCTGCAGATGGCCGTCGTTCTCACCTACGCCGGCGGCGTGCCGGTGGTGAAGGTCGGCCGCATCGCCGGCCAGTTCGCCAAGCCGCGCTCCTCGCCGACCGAGAAGCGCGATGGCCTGGAGCTGCCAAGCTACCGCGGCGACATCATCAACGGCGGCGGCTTCACGCCCGCCGAGCGCATCCCCGATCCGCAGCGCCAGCTCGAGGCCTATCGGCAGTCGGCGGCGACACTCAATCTTTTGCGCGCCTTCTCCGAGGGCGGCTACGCCAGCCTCGACAACGTGCTGCGCTGGCTGCTCGATTTCGAGCACAAGAGCCCGTTCGGCAAGAAGTACCGCGAGATGGGCGAGCAGATCCAAACCGCGCTGCGCTTCATGCGCTCGTGCGGCGTGACGTCCGAGACGGTACCGGCGCTGGGCCGCACCTCGTTCTATACGAGCCACGAGGCGCTGCTGCTCGGCTACGAGCAGGCGCTCGTGCGCCGCGACGAGGCGGGCGGCACGCAGGCGCCGTACGCTACCTCGGGCCACATGCTGTGGATCGGCGACCGCACGCGCCAGCCCGATCACGCGCACATCGAGTTCCTGCGCGGCATCCGCAATCCCGTCGGCATCAAGGTCGGTCCCTCGCTCGAGGCGGACGGCCTGTTGCGTCTCATCGACATCTTGAACCCGACCGACGAGCCGGGGCGCTTGACGCTCATCTGCCGCTTCGGCTCCGACAAGGTCGAGAAGCACTTGCCGGCGCTGATCCGCGCCGTGAAGCGCGACGGGCGCGTCGTCGTCTGGTCGTGCGACCCGATGCACGGCAACACCGTTGGCGCCGCGGGCGGCCTCAAGACACGGCCCTTCGACCGCATTCTCAAGGAAGCGGAGTCGTTCTTCGACATCCACCGCGCCGAGGGAACGGTCGCCGGCGGCATTCACGTCGAGATGACGGGCTCGCCGGTCACCGAGTGCACGGGCGGCGCGTCGGCCAACATCTCCGAGGCGCAGCTGAAGGATCGCTACGACACGCTGTGCGATCCGCGCCTCAACGCCGACCAGGCGCTGGAGCTTGCCTTCCTGATCGCCGAGCGCCTGAAGCAGGAGCGTGAGGAGGTCGGCCGCGCGCCGACGCCGCTCACCGCCTTCGGCTGATCGGAGCATCGCCCCGTTCGGAGCCCCCGCGGAGCCCATGACGTCCGCCCCTACGCATCTGAAGATTGCGCTCGCCCAGGCGAACCCGATCGTCGGCGACATCGACGGCAACATCGCCAAGCTGCGCGAGATGCGGTCGCGCGCCGGCACTCTGGGCGCCGATCTCGTCGTGTTCTCGGAGCTGTTCGTCACCGGGTATCCGCCTGAGGATCTCGTTCTCAAGCCGGCATATCCAGCTGCGGCGCGGACGCGCATCGAAGCGTTGGCGAAAGAGCTGGGGCCCGGCCCTGCCGTCATCACCGGCACGGTGTGGCCGCAAGATGGGCACGTCTACAACGCCGTCGTGCTGATCGACGGCGGCCAGGTCGAAGCCGTGCGCTTCAAGGTCGATCTGCCGAATTACGGCGTGTTCGACGAAAAGCGCGTGTTCACGCCCGGGCCGTTGCCGGGGCCGATCAATTTCCGCGGCGTGCGCCTCGGCGTGCCGATCTGCGAGGACATCTGGGGACCCGACGTCGTCGAGTGCCTGTCCGAGTGCGGCGCTGAGATACTCATCTCGCCCAACGGCTCGCCCTTCGATTGGACGAAGCCCGATGTGCGCATGAACATCGCCGTCGCCCGCGTCATCGAGAGCGGCTTGCCGCTCATCTACGTCAACCAGGTTGGCGGGCAGGACGAGCTCGTGTTCGACGGCGCCTCGTTCGCGCTCAACGCCGACAAGAGCCTCGCCGTGCAGCTCCCGGCCTGGGAAGAGAAGCTGGCGCTGACCGAATGGCAGCGCACCAACACAGGCTGGCGCTGTACGGCCGGCGAGCGCGCCGTCATCGACACGGGCGACGCCGCGGCCTATCAGGCCTGCGTGCTCGGCGTGCGCGACTACGTCGACAAGAACGGCTTTCCCGGCGTCATCCTCGGCCTCTCGGGCGGCATCGACAGCGCCCTTGTCGCTGCCATCGCCGTCGACGCGCTGGGGCCTGAGCGGGTGCGCGCGGTGATGATGCCCTACCGCTTCACCTCCTCAGAAAGCGTGCGTGACGCCGAGGCCTGCGCCAAGGCGCTGGGCGTGCACTACCAGACGCTGCCTATCGAGCATGCTGTGGCGGGGATCGCCGAGGCGCTGAAGCCGGCGCTCGCCGACACGCAGCCGGACACGACCGAGGAGAACATCCAGGCGCGCGCGCGCGGGATCATCCTCATGGCGCTGTCCAACAAGTTCGGCGGCATGGTGGTGACGACCGGCAACAAGTCGGAGATGTCAGTCGGCTACGCCACGCTCTACGGCGACATGAATGGCGGCTACAACCCGATCAAGGACCTCTACAAGATGGAGGTGTACCGGTTGGCGCGCTGGCGCAACACCCACGTACCAAAAGGTGGCAAGGGGCCGGCGGGGGAGGTGATCCCCGAAAACATCATCACCAAGGTGCCGACGGCGGAGCTGCGGCCCAACCAGACGGATCAGGATTCGCTGCCGCCCGTACGAGGTGCTCGACGACATCCTCGCGTGCCTCGTCGAGAAGGAGATGCCGCTCGCCGCAATCGTCGCGCGCGGGCACGCTGCCGAGACGGTGAAGAAGATCGAGCGAATGCTGTACCTCGCCGAATACAAGCGCCGGCAGGCGCCGCCCGGCGTCAAAATCTCGTCGCGCAATTTCGGACGCGACCGCCGCTACCCGATCGTGAACAAATTTCGCGAGACCCTCTGAGGGCCGGTTCGTAATAACGAATCCCGCCGTGCTGCAAAGGCCTGCGGCTGCTCCAAACGTTAGACGGCGTCGCGTCCGAAAACCTCAGCCGTCGAGAGGCAGATGCAAGACGTCCGCTGTAGCGAACGCAGTGCGCGGTCTTGCGAAGCGGTTCCGACACAATAGCGATTTCACGAATCAGCTCTTAATGCCGGTTAACGGGCAACTAACGGAGAGCGATTGTGAGCGGGAAACACAACCTCGGACGCTACTTGCTTGGCAGCAGCGTCATAGCCTTAGTGGCGGCGAGCGGTTCGAGTGCAAGGGCAGCCAGCAACGAACAACTTGAAGAGCAGTTGCGGATCATGCAGGCGCAGATCCAGCAGCTGCAGCGTCAAATCGAAGAGAACAGGGCGGCTGCCAACGCGGCGCGAGCCGCAGCGGCGCCGATCGGAGGCCGCACAATCGGCTGCAGCCGAATCGGCGGCTGCTGCCCAAGCCGCTGCCAGCAAGGGCAGTGGCGAGAAAGAGAAAGATGACCTCGACCTCAAAGTTAAGTGGAAGGGCGCGCCGGAGCTCTCCAGCAAGGACGGCAAGTTCAAAATGAAAGTGCGCGGACGTATCAATACGGACTACAACGCGATCGATCAGGATGAGGCGATCACCGGGCAGCCTGATGTCAGCGCGGGCGAGCTACGGCGTGCGCGCCTCGGCGTCGAAGGTCTGCTTTGGTCTGATATCGCGTACAAGTTCGAAGTGGACTTCGCGAACGACGCGACCGCAATCAAGGACGCCTATTTCGAGTACATCTGGGACCACCTCGCCTTCCGCTTTGGCAACTTCAAGACGTTCAACTCTCTTGAGCACCTTACCAGCGCAAACTTCATTACCTTCCTCGAGCGTTCAGCTTTCATCGAGAGCCTTCGGATATCGACCGTCAAATCGGTACCGGCGCGATCTGCGGCGCAGGACCACTTCACGTTGGCAGCCGGCATTTTCGGCCCGCGACCCTCGTTTGAGGAAGACTGGTACCAGGACGTGAAGACGGGCGCCGCCCGCATAACCTTCGCCCCAATCAACAATGATGAGAACGTGGTGCATCTTGCCGCCAGCTGGCGCCGGCGGCACGGTGCAGAAGAGCTGCGCAGCGACCCAATCCCGCCGAACGATCAGTTTTTCCTGTACCAAGCCCGCGGTGCCGATCTGCATCTCGCGGACCAGTTCATCGTCACGCCAGAGATTTTCGACGCCGACACATTCTGGGGGCTGGAGGCTGCAATTATCTGCGGACCGTTCTCCATCCAAGGTGAATACGGACAGCTGCATGCGAGCATCGCTTCGGATTTTGCCGGCGTCGACCCCACGTACGCAGGGTGGTACGTGGAGGCGAGTTGGTTCATCACTGGCGAAATGCGCACTTATAAGCAAGGCGAAATCGGCCGGCCAAAGGTCAAGAATCCTGTCAACGAGGGCGGACACGGTGCTTGGCAGCTTGCTGCGAAGTATGATGTCCTGAACCTAAGCGACAATGCCGCTCTCATCCCAGACTGCGAGATGTGCGGCGACCAGAACACCTGGCTCCTCGGCGTGAACTGGTGGCTCAACGACCACACGCGGTTCATGTTCGACTTCAACCAGTCCACGATCGACGGTGGTTTCCTCGCTGGCGCCAACGTCAACGATGGAGCCACAATCCGCGGCTTCGGTACCAGAGCGCAGGTCGACTGGTAGGCGGGAGCACGACTTCGCCAGGAACGTTTGGCTCTGAAGTGGGCCGCGGTGCGTCCGCGCGTCAGCTAGCGCGGCTGGCGCGCGCTGCTGAGCTGGTCGCAGTTCGATGCGCCGCCGCGACGCTACCCTGGCGCCTCTAGAGTCTCGCCCCGCGCGTCGGCGCTTCGCTGCCTTCGGACAAAGCTCCCGCATGGCCGTCACCGTTCGCTTCGCGCCGAGCCCCACGGGCCGCCTGCACGTCGGCAACGTGAGGACGGCGCTGCTCAACTGGCTGTTTGCGCCGCAGGCCGGTGGCGACTTCTGGCTGCGCCTCGACGACACCGACGTGCAGCGCTCGACCGAAGCGCTTCGCCGACGGCATCCGCCGGGATCTCGAGTGGCTTGGCCTGGCCTGGACGCGCGAGGAGCGCCAGTCGGCGCGCACCGAGCGCTACGTCGCGGCGGCGGAGAAGCTCAAGCAGCAGCGGCCGCCTCTACGCCTGCTACGAGACCGAGGACGAGCTCGACCGCAAGCGCAAGCGCCAGCTCGCCCGCGGACTGCCGCCGATCTACGACCGCGCCGGGCTCAAGCTCAGCGCCAGCCGAGCGTGCCGCTCTCGAAGCCGAGGGCCGCAAGCCGCACTGGCGCTTCCGCCTCGACAATTCCGAGAGACGGGCCTCGAGCGCCGCTGCCCGACCATCGTCTCGTGGAACGACCTCATCCGCGGCGACCAGACGGTCGACGTCGGCTCGCTGTCCGACCCCGTCGTCATCCGCGCCGACGGCTCGTTCCTCTATACCTTCACCAGCGTCGTCGATGACGCCGAGTTCGCCATCACGCACGTCATTCGCGGCGAGGATCATGTCACCAACAGCGGCGTGCAGATGCAGCTGTTCGAGGCGCTGGAGCACGATCCGCCCGCGTTCGGCCATCACAGCCTGCTCATCGGCGCCGACGGCCAGGCGCTGTCGAAGCGGCTCGGCGCGCTGTCCATCGAGAGCTTGCGCGAGAGCGGCCTCGAGCCGTTGGCGCTCGCCAGCTACACGGCGCTGATCGGCACCTCGGACGCTATCGAGCCGCAGTCGAGCCTCGACGATCTCGCGCGCCGCTTCGCCTTCGACAAGATCTCCACCGCGCCGGCGCGTTTCGACCCGGAAGAGCTGAAGGCGCTCAACGCCAAGCTGCTGCACACGACGCCGTACGATCGCGTTGCCGCCCGCCTCGAGCAGCTCGGCATCGACGGCGGCGCCGGCTTCTGGTCGGCCGTGCGCGGCAACCTCACGGTGCTGGAGGACGCTGCCGCGTGGTGGCGCGTCGTCAGCGGGCAAACGCAGCCCGTCATCGAGGACCGCGAGTTGACCGACAAGGCTGCCGCGCTGCTCCCCGGCGACCCGTGGGACGACACGACCTGGGACGTGTGGATCTCGGCGCTCAAGACGGCGAGCGGCCGCAAGGGGCGCGCGCTGTTCCACCCACTGCGGCTGGCGCTCACTGGGCGCGAGGACGGCCCCGAATTGAAATTGCTGTTGCCGTTGATCGGACGCGAAAAGACCGAGGCGCGGCTGCTCGGCCGCACCGCCTGAGCCGATCGTCAGTGCATGATGTCGGGGCGGGCGCCAGCTGGTCTTGCGCATGAAGGCGATCGGCATCTGCCGCCCTGATGGCAAGCCCCAGACGCCGCGCCGGACCTCCAGATAGTCGAGCCGCTCGAAGAACCCGGCGGCGTTGAGCGTTGCGCTCGTCTCCAAGGCGCGGTAGCCCGCCGCGCGCGCCTCGTCCTCGAGGTATTCGATGAGCCGGGTGCCGATACCGTCGCCGCCAAACAGCGGGTGCACGAACACGGCGAGGATGCGTGCCGTCGGGCTCTTCGCCTCGCCGACGCTCCAGGCGGCGACACCCACCATCTCCGAGCCGACCCACGCGCCATAGGCGCGGTTGCCGAGCAGCACGTCGCCATAGTGCGGGCTGCGCACGAACTCGGCGAACGCGTCGATCTCGGCAGCCGAGTAATGCTCCTTCGCCGCGCGCGCGAACGCCGTGCCGACGACGTAGCGCGCCGTCGACAGGTCATCGACGCTCAAGGCGCGGATCTCCAGGATCTGCAGGAGGCTGTCGGGTGCGGCGGGACCGAGCATCGGCGGCTTTCGAAATTGGCACTGGTAGCATATACGGACGAATTACGACAGAACGCGAGGCGCAGGTTGCGCCGCTTACTGCTGCTGGCCCTGCGCTTGCGCATCCGAGCGCGCTTCCCAGCCGGTCGAGGCGTCGGTGTCGGCACGCTTGCCCTGCTCGGCGGGCGCATCCGGCGCCACGTACTCGGCCTCCTTGCACGAGCAGCCGCGCACCAGCTCCTTGCGGTAGCGGAATGCGGTCTTGAGGCTCGTGTACGGCTCCTGCGAGCGGAAGGCGACCGACTGGTCCATCGCCGCGCCGGGGTTCTGATAATAGTAAAGCTCGGCGGGCGCCGCGCACTTGGACTGGCACTGCCTCGGCGTCCTGCTCGAAGTGGCTCGGCAGCGTCGAGAAGCTCACCGGGAAGTAGTAGCCGTCGCAAAGGCGCACGCACACGGTGCGATAGGTGGCTCCCGAATGCGTGCCGCCGAATGGCGTCCAGCGGCCCGAAAAGCTGCTCTCGCCCTCGTCCTGCCAGATCGACCTGTCGTCGCCGCGATCGTAGCGGCGCGCCTCCTGCGTGTAGTTGGCGCCGCAGTTGTTGCGGGCAAGCTCGCGCACGATGTCGTCGCGGTAGGACTGTTCACCCGAGCTGACGATCTGCTGCCGCTGCGCCTCGAGCTCGGAGACCCTGCGGTGCGTCTGCTCGCGCTGCTGGGCGAGGTCGACGCAACGCCGCGTGCGCCGCAGGGACTTGGAGAACAGGAAGTACTCGTAGCAGTCGTAGCGTTCGAGATCGAACTCGCTCTGCTCGTAGGCGTGCTCGACCTGCCGCAGCTCCGCCTCGATGGCGGGAGGCGGTCGCGCGTCTGGCTGGAGCGGCTGCCTTCCTGGACGAGGCGCTGCTCGAGCTGCAAGCAAATGGGGTTCTTCGTCGACCAGTTGACTGGCGGCGCGGCCTGCAACGGCGGCTCCTGGGCGCCAGGGGCACGCGCGGCCGGCGGCTGCATCGCCGGCGGCTCGCCCTGCGGCGGCGGCGGGGGCTCGCGATAGACCGGCTCGTCGGGAACGGGCGCGCGCTCCGGCTCGGAATTGCTCCACGGCCACCAGCCCTGCGCCAGCACCGGACAGGCGGCAAGCATCACGGCGGCCGCAATTGCAGCGCCGAGGGCATGCCGCCGCGCACGTGCTTTAGGCATTCTCAATTCTGTCCTGCCGTGCGCTGGGCGCATTGGGAGCAGACCCTCGGGCGGGCGGTGCAACTATGGACACCAGCAGCTAGGGGGTCAATGCGGAGCAATTGGGGCGAGGCGTCGCGCTTTCCCTCGGAAAAACTCAACCCGCGGGGCGAGTTAACGCGCATGCGCTTGACGAGCTAAGCCGATCTTGCGCATAACGGCGCGCATGAAGCGCAAGCTGCCCACACGCGCCGTCAATCTGTGCGGCATTATTATTATTTCGAGCTAGCAATCATCGCTGGCGCGCGGCGCGCTTCTTTGCCCAAATCCTGAGACAGAGAACACGCCCCGCCAGCGGCTCCCGGGGACTTTAGGGACCGTCATGGCCGAAGCGCATCCATTGATGCTCTACAACACGCTGACGCGCCGCAAGGAGGACTTCGTGCCCCTCGATGCGCAGAACGTGCGCATGTATGTGTGCGGCCCGACGGTCTACGACTACGCCCACATCGGCAACGCCCGGCCCGGTCATCGTTTTCGACGTGCTGTTCCGCCTGCTGCGCCGGATGTACGGCGCCAAGCACGTCACCTACGTGCGCAACATCACCGACGTCGACGACAAGATCAACGCGCGCGCCGCCGAGGAGGGCGTGTCGATCCGCGATCTCACCGAGCGCACGGCGAAGCAGTTCCATGCCGACATCGACGCGCTGGGCGTTCTGCCGCCGACGGTCGAGCCGCGCGCCACCGAGCACATCGAGGAGATGAAGGCGCTGATCGAGGCGCTGATCGCCAACGGCAATGCCTACGTTGCCGAGGGCCACGTGCTGTTCCACGTGCCTTCGATGCCCGACTACGGCAAGCTGTCGAACCGCACGCTCGACGAGATGGCGGCGGGCGCCCGCGTCGAGGTGGCGCCCTACAAGAAAGACCCGATGGACTTCGTGCTGTGGAAGCCATCAAAGGCGGGCGAGCCGGCATGGGCCGTCGCCCGCCGGCATCGAGGCGCCTGGCCGCCCCGGCTGGCACATCGAGTGCTCGGCCATGGCGGAGAAGCACCTCGGCCAGATGTTCGACATCCACGGCGGCGGCATCGACCTCGTCTTCCCGCACCACGAGAACGAGATCGCGCAGTCGCGTTGCGCGCATGGCACGCCGGTGATGGCGCGCTACTGGTTGCACAACGGCTTTCTGCAGGTCGAAGGCGACAAGATGTCGAAGTCGCTCGGCAACTTCATCACCATCCATGACCTGCTTGAAGGACTGGCCGGGAGAGGTCGTGCGCTTCAACATGCTGCGCACGCACTACCGCCAGCCGATCGACTGGACACGCAAGAGCTTGGAGGAATCGCAGGCGACGCTCGATCGCTGGGGCGAGATCAGCGACCGCGTCGGCGGCTCGCTGGTAAAAGGCTCGCTATGTGATGCGGGCGTCGTGGAAGCTCTGAAGGACGACCTCAATACGCCGCTCGCCATCGCTCGGCTGCACGAGCTCGCAAAGGAGGCGAAGGGCGGCAACGACATAGCCGGCGAGAAGTGGCTCGCCTCCGCCGCCTTCCTCGGCTTTGACGTTTCTCGCTGGCACGCACGCGCGCAGAGCGCCGACCTCGTCGAGGTCATCGACCCGGACCTCGCTATCCGCGTAAAGTCGCTGGTGGCGCGGCGCGGAGAAGCGCGCAAGTCGAAGAACTTCAAGGAGGCCGACCGCATCCGCGACGAGCTGGCGGCAAGCGGCGTCCTCCTCAAGGATGCCAAGGATCCCGCCACCGGCGAGATCGTCACAACGTGGGAGTTGGCGCGATGACAGCAGAGCAGGCTGAGGCACGCGTGTGGACCGGCGGCTGCCAGTGCGGCGCCGTGCGTTTCAAGGTGGACGGGCCCACTCGGCGAGCCGAGCGTGTGCTATTGCCGCATGTGCCAGAAGGCAACTGGTGGCGCCTTCGGGCTTGTTCGTGCGCGTCGATGGCGAGCGCCTCACCTGGACACGCGGGGCGCCGAAGTTTTTTGTCAGCTCGAACGTTGCCAAGCGTGGCTTCTGCGCCGACTGCGGCACACCGCTGACTTGGGAGTACGAAGGGTGGCTCGACCTGACCGTCGCCTCGTTCGATGAGGCTGGCAAGATCGAGCCCGTCGTGCAGATGGCGTTGGACGAGCAGTACCCGTGGCTGTGGCGACTCGACGCCATCGCGGTGCGCGATCAGGCGTCAGACCCCGAATATGCGACCTATCTCACCACGGTGCGCTCCTTTCAGCATCCCGACCATGACACCGAGGTCTGGCCCCCGCAGGAGGCGTGCGATGAACGCCGACTGGCACCAAGACACGCCGGAACCGCGGCACTGGCTGTTCTACGTTCTCGTGAAGATCGGCGTCACTCTCTTGGCCATCTGGTTCGCCGCGCGCAGTTTTGGGTATGTGTGAGTTGAAGATGAGTAAGGAACGGCTGTATCTGTTCGACACGACGTTGCGCGACGGCGCGCAGACGACGGGCGTCGACTTCTCCGTCGAGGACAAGCGCCGCATCGCCGCCGTGCTCGATGAGCTGGGCGTCGACTACGTTGAAGGCGGTTTTCCCGGCGCCAACGCTACCGATACGCAATTCCTCGGCGAGCCCTCGAAGCTCAAGTCGGCGAAGCTCACCGCTTTCGGCATGATCAAGCGCTCCGGGCGCTCGGTGTCGAACGATCCCGGCCTGCAGGCGGTGCTCGCTTCGCGCGCCGATGCCATCTGCCTCGTCACCAAGGCGTGGGACTATCACGTGCGCGTCGCCCTCGGCATCACCAACGAGGAGAACCTCGCCGCGCTCGATCAGTCCGTGCGAGCGATCGTCGCGACGAACCGCGAGGCGATGATCGACTGCGAGCACTTTTTCGATGGCTACAAGGGCAACAAGGACTATGCGCTCGCCGTGGTGCGCACGGCGCACGAGGCCGGCGCCCGCTGGGTCGTGCTTGTGCGACACCAACGGCGGCACGCTTCCCCATGAGGTGGAGCGCATCGTCGGCGAGGTGACGAAGGTGGTGCCCGGCACGCACCTCGGCATCCACACGCACAACGACACGGAGAACGCCGTCGCCAACTCGCTGATGGCGGTGCGCGCCGGCGTGCGCCATGTGCAGGGCACGCTCAACGGCATCGGTGAGCGCTGCGGCAACGCCAACCTCACCTCCATCATCCCGACGCTGCTCTTGAAGAGCGAGTTCGCCGACCGTTTCGAGACGGGCGTGACGCCCGAGCGGCTGCGCACGCTGACGCACGCCAGCCGCATCCTCGATGAGGTGTTGAACCGCAATCCCGACCGCCACGCGCCCTACGTCGGCGACAGCGCCTTCGCCACCAAGGCCGGTATCCACGCTTCCGCCATCGTCAAGGAGCCGCAGACGTACGAGCACATCGCGCCCGAGAGCGTCGGCAACCAGCGGCATCTTCTGGTTTCCAAGCAAGGCGGCAAGTCGAGCATCCTCGCCACCATCGAGCGGCTCGGCATCCCGGTCGACAAGGACGACGGCCGCGTGACGAAGCTGCTCGACGAGGTGAAGCAGCGCGAGTCCGCCGGCTACTCCTACGAGGCGGCGGAGGCCTCGTTCGAATTGCTGGCGCGGCGCACGCTGGAGAGCGTGCCGCGCTACTTCTCGGTCGACAGCTTCCGCGTCATGGTCGAGCAGCGCCACAACGCGCGCGGCAAGCTCGTCACCGTGTCGGAGGCGATCGTCAAAGTCTTCGTCAACGGCGACAACGAGCCGTTGTGGTCGGTCGGTGAGGGCAACGGCCCGGTCAACGCGCTCGACCGCGCGCTGCGCAAGGACCTCGGCCGCTACCAGAAGCACATCGAGGGCGTCGAGCTCGTCGACTACAAGGTGCGTATCCTCACGGGCGGCACCGAGGCCGTGACGCGCGTGTTGGTCGAGAGCCACGACACGATGACCGGCGACCGCTGGTTCACCGTCGGCGTGTCGCCCAACATCATCGACGCGAGCTTCGAAGCCTTGCTCGACGCGATCAACTACAAGCTGATGAAGGACAACGCCCAGGCGGCGTAAGTTGCAACCAGCCTGAGCGTCCGTCATGGCCGCGCATTCGTGCCATCCACGCCGAGCTTCAACAGCTCCTTAGTGAAGAGCGCCGACAAGCTGTCGGCATACTCAGCATCGACTCTTCCGGAGTGCTCGCTGAGACTTGCGTGCGACAGCCGCCTGCGCGGGCATGACGATTCGATGGCGCCAGCGTCAGCGCACGCCGCGCATGAGCTGCTTCAGCCATGGCACGAGGAGCAGCAGGGCGAGCGTCGCGACGCCGACCATCGCCGCCTGCTGCAGGAAGAATACCGCCAAAGCATTGGCATCGGTGGCCGTGAACCCGCCGCCCAGCACGCCGGCGAGCTTGTTGCCCCAGGCCGCGGCGAGGAACCACACGCCGAGGACGAGCCCGACGAGGCGCTCGGGCGCCAGCTTCGTCATGGTGCTGAGGCCGACCGGGCTCAGGAACAGCTCGCCGACCGTCTGCAGGAAGAACAGCCCGACCAGCCATAGCGGGCTGACGCGCCCTTCGGCGGTCAGCATCGCCGCCGGCACCATGAGCAGGAACGACAGGCCGAGGAAGAACAGCCCGAACGTGAATTTCGCCGGGCTCGACGGCTGGCGCGGCCCGAGCCGCAGCCAGGCAATCGCGAACAGCGGCGCCAGAATGATCACGAACAGCGAGTTGAGCGACTGGAACCAGGCCGCCGGGAAGGCAAATCCGCCGGCGCTGTTGCGCGTCAGCTCGAGGCCGAACAGGGCGATGGTGATGCCCGCCTGCTCGAAGATCGCCCAGAACACCATCGCCGCGATGAAGAACACGAACACCGCCGCCAAGCGCTGGCCGTCGATGTCGCCACGCATGGCGAACCAGACGATGGCGGCGACGGGGATCAGCAGGAATGCGGCGCGCAGCCAATGGAAGCGCGGATCGTCGGAGAGCACCGTCAGCGCCATGATCCCCAGCGTGCCGGCGAGGACGAGCAGGCTCGTGCCCCACGAACCCGTCGCCTCGGCCGGCGCGCGCCCGACGTGTTCCAGGCGCTTCGACTGCATGAGATAGGCGATGAGCCCGAGCGTCATGCCGACGCCGGCGGCGCCGAAGCCCCAGTGCCAGCTATCGGCCGGATCGAACCCGTTGGCCGCCAGCCAGGTCTTGAAGGTGTCGGTCTGCGCCAGGAAGCCGGTGACCAGCGGCGCCAGGAAGCCGCCGATGTTGATGCCCATGTAGAAGATGGAGAAGCCGGCGTCGCGGCGCTCATCGCTCTTCGCATAAAGGCCGCCGACCATGGCGCTGATGTTCGGCTTGAACAGTCCGGTGCCGATCGCGACGAGCGCCAGCCCGACGTAGAACGAGCGTCTCCGCCGGCACCGCCAGGGTGAAATGGCCGAAGGCGATGATCACGCCGCCGATCAGCACCGCGTAGTGCGCGCCGAGATAGCGGTCAGCGATGTAGCCGCCGGGGATCGACAGCAGGTACACGGCCATCGTGTAGTTGCCGTAGATGCGTGCCGCTTCGACCGTCGTCAGCCCGAGGCCGCCCGTCGCCGCCGGCGCCACGATGAACAGCGTCAGCAGGGCGCGCATGCCGTAGTAGGAGAAGCGCTCCCACAGCTCGGTGAAGAACAGCGTCGAGAGGCCGCGCGGCTGGCCTGCAAAAACTCCCGCGCCCGTCGCATCGGCGCCCCCGGACGTTGCGGCCATCGTTCGTACTTTGCCCCGCGCGTTTGCTCTTGGTTCAGCAACATCCCGCAAAGGGCCGGGTGCCGCCAAGCGATTTTACTCCCCGCCAATGGAGGTGGTGCAGACTGAAGGATTGCGCGGCTTCTTGCCAGGATCGGCGCGAACATGCCGCGCTTCCCATGGGCGTAGCTGAGGAAGGTTACCCAGGATGAACATCAAAACCGTCGCCGCGATTGCCATTGTGCTGGCCTTCGAGGCCTCCGCGACCACGGCATTTGCGCGCAACTGGCTGACTAACGAGCCTGACGTGACGCCCGCGATCGCTGCGGACACGGCGATGCTAAGGATTCCGCGATCAACTACGGCTCGCGTGCCCGCGTGCGGATCTATCGCCCTGACGGCGTATATGACCTTCGCAACGGACGCTACGAGCGCGTCCCCTGGGGTCACGGCGATGTTGACACCGAGACGCTGGACGACTGATCGCAACCGCATTCGGGGCGCGTCATTCTTCATTCCTTGCCCCGCCGGCATGCGCTGCTGGTTCGGCAACATTCGGCGAAGCGGACAATAGCGCCAAGTTATTTTACTGGGCACCAACCATCCCGAGCACCGCTCTGTTGGCGTCGCAACACAAGCTCGCCAGGATCGCCGCGGACCCGGTCGCAGGCGGACCAGGTTAGTGGAGCAGGCAAAATCCGCCGGCGACCACGGCGGAGCTCAAGGGAAGGAAGTCTGACCATGAAGACCAAAACCATTTCTGCCATGGCCGCCGTGCTTGCGCTCGGCTGCTTCGGCACCGCTGCATTGGCCGCCGACGACGGGCTGCCCGATGATCCGAACTCCAACGCCAACACGATTCCCGGCCCGGATGCGACGACGCCATCCGACCCGGCCGCCGATGACAATCCGGCCGCACGCGTGCCCACCACGGAGCCCGAGAGCGGCTACGAGCTCCGCAAGGAAGGTTCCGGTCGCGGCACCTCGGGCGAGGGTCGCGTCGACAAGGAAATGCAGGACGATTGATCGCTGCGCATCGGGCTAAGCGATGCGTTGACCAGGAGGGCGCCTCGGCGGGCGCCCTTTCTGTTTCGGCGCGCTACGGGTCGAGCAGCCGCCGCGCCGCCTCCTCGGGACCGATGGCACCGCCGAGCACCTGGTCGGCAAGCGTGTCGAGCGCCGCCGGGCCGCCGGCACGCACGCGCGCGGCGACGAGATCGGATGCGGCGCGCGCGATGAGATAGCGCGCACGCTGGCGTCGCCGCGCCATCGGTCCGCCAGCCCCCAACTCGCGTCCCATGGCCGTTACGGCCGCGACCAGCTCGCGCACACCTTCGCCCGTCGTCGCCGTCGTCTTCAGTACCGGCACCGACTGACGCCGCATGGCGCGGATCGACAGCGCGCCCAAGAGCTGCTGCAGCGTCTGCTCGGCGCCCGGGCGGTCGCCCTTGTTGACGACCATGATGTCGGCGATCTCGAGCAGCCCCGACTTCATCGCCTGGATGTCGTCGCCGAGCCCCGGCGCGGAAATGACGACGCGCACGTCGGCCACCTCGGCAACGTCGATCTCGCTCTGCCCCGTGCCGACCGTTTCCAAAAGGATGATGTCGCGCCCCGCCGCGTCGAGCGCGTCGATAATGCGCACCGCCGCCGGCGACAGGCCGCCGAGATAGCCGCGGCTGGCCAGGGAGCGCACGAACACGCCGTCGTCGTCGAGCGCCGACGTCATGCGGATGCGGTCGCCGAGGATGGCGCCTCCAGATACCGGGCTCGACGGATCGACGGCGATGACGCCGATCGTCTTGCCGGCGCCGCGCAGCTCGGCAATCACCGCGTTGACCAGCGTCGACTTGCCGGCGCCCGGCGGTCCCGTGAAGCCGACGACCAGCGCATGTCCCAGGTGCGGCTGCATTGCCCGCAGCAGGATCGGCGCCGCCGTCGACAGCCGTTCCAGCTCGGTGATGACCAATGCGGTGGCGCGCCGCTCGCCGGCACGCATCTTGTGCACGAGTGCCGCAGCTTGCGCGTCGGTTTCGATGCGCTCCCGCGCCCCGGAGTTCGTCGTCTCAGCCATGTCGGCAGATAGGCGCAAAGGCGAGGGCGGCGCAAGCGCGGCCTGCTGCCTCGTCCCCCGGAACCACAACTGGAATTGCGCCCCTCAGAACCAGACGCCCTGCCAGCGATAGCGCGGACGCATCTCGATCGGTCCGACGCCGACCAGCGAGATGCGCGGGCCCTCGGCGATGTCGAGCGGCGGCATGGGTGGCACCTGGAAGCTATTGAGGCGCGCGACGCGCCGATCGGCTGGCGGAGGGTAGCGCAGCATCGACGGCAGCGGCACCTTGCGTGCCGGTACCGGCGGGATGAGGTCGTCGAGCGGCGATCCGGGCGAAGCGTCGAGCCGCGATACGGCCGAGGCGAGACCCAGCGGGTCGCCGGTCAACAGTGCGGCGGCGCGGTCGGCGTCGATCTCGCGCGAGCGCGACAGGGCGAGCTGCAGCAGCGTCATCAGGGTGGGCGCCAGGATCAGCAGCAAGACACTCAGCCACGACACGGGCTCGCCGCCGCCGATGCCGCGCAGAATGTTGAGGGCCGCCAGCGCCAGGCCGACGTAGTAGAGCCCTTGCGCACAACGGGAGACGAAATCGGCGATGCCGAGCACGAGGAGATCGCCGCGTTGGGCGTGCGCCACCTCGCGCGCCAGCACGGCCGCGACCTCGCGCATGGTCAGCCGTCGCAGCAGGCCTTCGGTGAGGGCGATGGCAAAACGCTGCGAGGAGCCCACCGAGAAGGCGCTGAGCAGCATGCTTGGCACGACATAGAGCTGCGGCGCACGGCGCAGCCCGGCGCGGCGGGCGAGCTCGCTCGTGATCCGGTCGAACTGGGCGAGATCACCGGCCTGGTAGGGGCGTGCGCCGTAGATGCGCATGATCGTCCCCGGGGAGACGCGGCGCGCCAGCAAGACAATGCCGGCGGCTGCGAGCAGGGCGATGAAGAGGGCGCCCTTCCCGAACTCCGGCCACAGCACAACCGTCAGCAGCGCGCCGAAGGCCGCCAGCAGCACGCCGGCCTGCGCGATATTCGCCAGGGAAGCGCCGCGCCCGAAGGGCCGACTCGGATTACTCTCCAATTCGATGGTCATGCTGGGGATCAGAGCCTAACCCGCGGGAGGTTGCATGGAAATCTTCATCGCCTTCTTCAATTTTGCGCTCGCCATGTGGCTCGCATGGCGCCATGAGGCCCCTTCGGCCGTCTACGTCTTCTTTGCCGGGCTGGTGTTCACGGCCGCACTCTACCTGCGTCACGCGTCGGACGCGCTGCCCTTGTCATTTTAGCGAGGCGATAGCGGTGGATATGACCCCTCGGCTCGCGATCCGGCTGAACGCCCTGGCGCTCTATGCCATCTCCGCCATCCTCATCGTCGCGTTCTACTGGCAGATGGCCTACGACGAGGTCCCGTGTCCGCTGTGCCTATTGCAGCGGGTCGCCTTCACGGCGCTCGCGGTCGGTCCGGTCCTCACCCTCCGCCACGGCCCCATGCCGGCGCACTACGGGCTCGTCATCATCGCCGCACTGATGGGCGCCGCCATCGCCGCCCGGCAGATCCTGCTGCACATCATGCCGGGCGATGCCGGCTACGGCTCGACGTTCCTCGGCCTGCACTTCTACACCTGGGCGTTCCTCTGCTTTGTCGCCGCCATCCTTGCCGCCGCCGTCATGCTCACGTTCGCCAAGCAGTTCGCGCCGGAGGCAAAAGCTCCGGCGCGCGGCATGTTCGAAGACGTGGCGGTCTGGCTGATCATCGGCGTCACCGCACTCAACGCGGCAAGCGCGCTGCTCGAGTGCGGATTTTCGGGCTGCCCGGCAAACCCGGTTCGCTACGAGCTGCTCAACTAAAACTTCGCGAGCACCGCTTCATCCGACGGCGCCGGACGATGGTCCCACACGCTGGCGATGGCCGGCACGATCTTGGCGGCGTCATCGACGACCGTGAAGCGCACGTCGAGGCCCGGACGGATGAAGGTATCCATCTTCATGTGGCTCAAGAGACTGAGGAAGGGTGTCCAGAAGCCATCGATGTTGGCGACGATGACGGGCTTGGTATGCCGCCCGAGCTGCACCCAGGTGAGCTGCTCGACCAGCTCTTCCAGCGTGCCGACGCCGCCGGGCAGCGCGACGAACGCGTCCGAGCGCTCGAACATCAGCCGTTTGCGCTCGTGCATGTCCTCGGTGACGATCACCTCGTTGACGTCGCGCATCATCGCTTCCTTCTCGACGAGGAAGCCCGGGATGATGCCGGTCACGCGGCCGCCGTGATCGAGCGTCGCGCGAGCCACCTCGCCCATGAGGCCGAGACTGCCGCCGCCGTAGACGAGCCCGATGTCGTTGCGCGCCATTGCCGCGCCGAGCGTGTGCGCTGCTTCTGTGTATGCAGGATTGAGGCCCAGACCCGAGCCGCAATAGACGCAGATATTGCGTGCAGCCCTACCGAGCTTGGCCCCGTTCAAACGTTTCTTACTCATTCAAGCTTCCGTTTCTTCTCACTGAAATTGCCCCGTGGGGGACGTCTTATATGGGTATCGGCCCGCCCATGTGACAGCGCAGCTTATGTCGGCGCGCGGGCGTTAATTGCGGCGCCCGCCGATACCGCTGCTCGCTGCTCTTCATTCCGCCGTTATCCGCTTTTTCGATGTCGGATTGGCGCGTTGCCGGAGTTGTGCTTAATGGAGTGCCTAGCTAGGCGGCTGTCTCAGAGAACCGCCGTAGACAAAGGAAATCCCCGCCGTATTTGGGTTGGCGAGGACCATCAGGGGCGGAAAACGCTGATGACGGGTATGCGTTCCCTCTTCGTGCTGGCGATGCTCGGCGCGCATGGCGCCGCCGCGGCCGAGAACGAGGCGCCACAGATTACGCCGGCGCTGCGCCAGCGCGCCGAGGATCTGGCCGGAGCCGCCTCGCAGCGCTTCACAGACTTTCTCGACGGCGGCAAGCGGCAGGAGTTCGCGCAAAGCGGCGCCCCGCAGGAGCCGACCGACAAGCCAGCCGCTGCTGGCACGTTCGCGCCCGTCTGGGACTGGCTTGCCCGCTCGGCGAAGACCTACGACGACGTCGTGATCGCCCAGCTCAAGAATCCAGACGGCTGGACCGTGATCGTGCAGCGCAGCGGCGATGCGACACCGGCGCCGGCGCCCACCCCGCCCGCCGCGCAGGAAGAGCCGCCGCCCGAATTGCGCGGATGGAGCGGGCTCGTCGAGATGATGCGCGACTGGCTGGCGCGCGCCAACCGCTCGTATCGCAACGAGGTCGTCAAGCCGCTGCTCGAGCCGGCGCAGCCGGAGACGCCGAGCGAGGTCGTGCAGCAGCCGCCATCCGCGAAATCCGACGAGGAGATCAAGCGCGAGGCCGAAGCGGCCGACGCCAAGCGTGTCGCCGACGAGGCGGAGGCACGGAGCAGGTCTTTGCAGGCCAAGCGCACTGCCGAGGAAGGCGAAGCCAAACGCAAGGCGGACGCTGCGGCGCCCTCCAAGCGCAGCGCCGAGGAAGAAGCCTCCAAGCGCAGGTTGGAGGCGCAAGCCGCTGACGCCCAGCGTCGGGCCGATGATGAAAAGCGTCGCGCCGTGGCTGACGCCAAGCGCAAAGCTCAAGCCGAGGCGCGCGCCAAGCTTATGGAGGAGGCCGCCGAAGCCAGGCGCCAGGCGGACGCCGAGGTCAAACGCGTCGCCGACGAAGCGGAAGTCAAACGTAAGGCGGATGAGGCGAAGCGCCTCGCCGAGGAAGCGGAGGCCAAGCGCAAGGCTGAGGAAGCCAAGCGTGTTGCCGACGCCGAAGCCAAACGCAAGGCAGACGCCGAAGCCGAAGCTAAGCGGGTCGCGGAAGAGGCGGAAGCGAAGCGCAAGGCTGAGGAAGCCAAACGCGTTGCCGACGAGGCGGACGCCAAGCGCAAGGCCGACGAAGCAAAGCGCCTCGCCGAGGAAGCGGATGCCGAACGCAAGGCCGTCGCCGAGGCAGAGGCGGAAGCCAAGCGCAAAGCGGAGATCGACGCCGAGGCAACGCGCCGATCGGAAGCCGCCGCGCGCGCCAAGGAGGCGGCGCGGGCCGAGATTGCACGGGCGCCGGAGACCCCGGCGCCGGCCGCTGCGCCGCCCGCCGTTGCACCCACCCCGCCGGCCGGCAAAACCCCGAGCGCGGGCGCCCCCTCGCCGGCCCCGGCGGCCAAAGAGAACTCGGCCGTCGCCATCGCGCCGGCGACACCTGAGAAAAAGCCTGCGACGCCCCGCGCCAGCGAGGCGGCGCCCAAGGCGCGCGAAGCGACGGTCGCAACCGAACCGACGCCACGCTGCCACCACGAAAAAGTCAGCCAAGCGCACCGCCTCCAAGTCACGCGGCAGTAAGAAGCAGGCGAGCGCCTATCGCCATAAGCACGCTTATGCGCACAAGAAGCATCGCAAGCCGCGCTACGCTCATGCGCACGGCCGCAAACACCGTGCCTACGCGGGGCAGGTCGTTTACGTCGAGCGGAGCTGCGATTGCCGTTGTGGCCGCGTGTTCCAGAAGCCGCGCAAGCACCGCCATGTTGGCTGGCACGCTTATGCGCCGCCGCGCGTCCATAGGGAGCGCCACTATCGCGTGCGCCCGCTGAAGCACCGGCGCGGAAGTCTTACCTATCGGCATGGCCGCCACTATATTCGCTAAGGCGGGCACCGGACGGCGCGGCTGAGGCGGGCCTTCTCCAGCAACGGGCGTTGTGCGCGCAAGGTCCCGTGCGCCGTGTGTGCGTACTCACTCACTCTCCAGCCAAGCAGGTCTCATGTCGTTTCCTCCCGCGATCCCGGCCGCCCCCAGCGACGAGCGCGAAGAGGACTATCTCGCGCCCCGCGCCAGTCACTGGGACGTGTTCCGCGGGATACTGCCGCTCGTCTGGCCAATCGATCGCCCTGACCTGCGCGCGCGTGTCGTGCTCGCTTTCGGCGTGCTGCTCATTGCCAAGCTCATCACCGTTGCCGTGCCGATTTTCTACAAGGATGCCACCGACCAGTTGACTGCAGCTGCCGGCACCGGCGGTCTCGATACCGGCCAGAGCCTGGCGCTCGGCATCATCATGCTCATCCTTGCCTATGGCACCGGCCGCGTCGTCATGATGGCACTGACACAGGTGCGCGACGTCATCTTTACCGAGGTCGGCCAGAACGCCGTCCGCCAGCTCAACAACCGCACCTTCGAGCACCTGCATCGGTTGTCGCTGCGCTTTCACCTCGAGCGGCGCACAGGCGGCCTGTCGCGCGTCATCGAGCGAGCGACGCGCGGCGTCGAGTTGATCATCCGCATGGGCATCCTCAACGTCGTTCCCACGGCGCTCGAACTGCTGCTCGTCTCCGGCCTGCTGCTCTACTATTTCGACTGGCGCTACGTGGCGATCATGATGGCGACGGTCGTCGCCTACATGTGGTTCACGTTCTCAGCTTCCGAACGGCGCATCGCCATTCGCCGCGAGATGAACGAAAGCGATACCGAGGCCAATACCAAGGCCATCGACAGCCTCTTGAACTTCGAGACGGTAAAGTACTTCGGCAATGAGGACCTCGAAGCGCGCCGCTTCGATACGTCAATGGCCCGCTACGAGCAGGCGGCGATCAAGACGTTCCGCTCGCTCGGCGTGCTCAACACCGGTCAGGCGCTCATCTTCACCGTCGGCATGACGGTCTGCATGCTGCTCGCTGCGCAGGGTATCGTTTCTGGTCGCCACACGATCGGCGAGTTCGTGATGATCAACGCGCTGCTCATCCAGCTCTACATGCCGCTCAACTTCATGGGCATGGTCTACCGCGAGATCAAGCAGGGCCTCGTCGACCTCGAATCCATGTTTGCGCTGCTCGACGAGCGCCCCGAGATCAAGGACCGCCCGGGCGCCAGGCCGCTCGCCGTCGACAAGGGTGAGATCCGCTTCGAGGACGTGACATTCGCCTACGACGAGGGCGGCAGGCAGGTCCTCAAGAACGTCTCGTTCGAGGTGCCGGCCGGCAAGATGGTCGCCATCGTCGGCCCTTCGGGCGCCGGCAAATCGACCATCGGCCGCATCCTCTTCCGCTTTTACGACATCGAAAGCGGACGTGTGACCATCGACGGCCAGAACCTGCGCGACGTGACACAGAAGAGCCTGCGTCGAGCCATTGGCGTTGTCCCGCAGGACAGCGTCCTGTTCAACGACACCATCTTCTACAACATCAAGTACGGGCGCCCCGACGCGAGCGACGAGGAGGTCTACGCCGCCGCGCGGCTGGCGCAGATCGATGCCTTCATACGCACCCTGCCGCTGGGCTACAAAACCATGGTCGGCGAGCGCGGATTGAAGCTGTCCGGCGGCGAGAAACAGCGCGTCGCCATCGCCCGCACCATCCTCAAGGGCCCGCCCATCCTCATTCTCGACGAGGCGACGAGCGCGCTCGACAGCCACACCGAGAAGGAAATCCAGGATGCGCTCGATCAGGTCGCGCGCGACCGCACCTCGCTGGTCATCGCACACCGACTGTCGACCATCGTGCACGCCGACAATATCCTGGTGCTCGACAAGGGGCGCCTCGTCGAGCAGGGCACGCACGCCGAGCTGATGGCACGAGGCGGGCTCTACGCCAGCCTGTGGACGCGCCAGCGCCAGGCGGAAAAGGCGCGCGAAGAGCTCGCGCATGCACTCGAGGACGCCGAGCGCGCGGGCCTGCGCGCCGAGGACATTCGCCTCATGGCGGCGAAGTAGAAAAAGAGAAGCCGGCCGCGGGAGAGCGGCCGGCACGGGCAGACGGCTTGCGGATGCCATCCAGGGAGTGCCGTCTGCACCGATTGAATACCTCGAGTTACTTCACTTGCGCGGCGAGCTCGGCCCAACGTTTCTTTGCGCCACCCGGCGCAGTGAAGGCCTTGAACTGATCCATGTTGGTCGGTTCGCCGGCGATGATCAGCGCCACCATCCCCATGGTGTAGTGCGGGTGGCATTTGATCCCGTAGATGCCGGGTTTCTCGGCGACGAACTCGGCGTTCTGGTTCATCTCGCCTTTGAGAGGCTCGACGCCCTCTGGCCAGACTTCGTTGATCGCCTCGGCATTGTGGTTCTTGTCGACGAGTACGAACTTCACCGTGTCGCCGGGCTCGACCTTCAGGAAGTCCGGCTCGAACACCATGAACTTGCCCTTGCCGTTGGTGTTCTTGATCTTGATCTCGTGCTCGGCGGCGAGCGCGGCGGAACCTGCCAGTCCGAGCCACATGGCAGCGATAACGGCGACCCTCACGAACCTCATCCTCACGTTCCCCTCCGACTTTTCTATACACAAAAAGTATAGATATTAGGGTTGCCCTGTCAATGCAGGAGAGCTTGCCGGGGCGAGGCAAATTGTCCGTCGGTGCAGCGGGCCGGCGGCGATGAGAGCGCATTAGCCGGGGTCGGGCAGCCGGGGTCCTCGACGCTCACCTGCTGCGCGTTCAGCGCCAGGTCGTCGCCCAGCACGCCGGCGGTCTTCTTGGCGGCAACCTTGGTGAGGATGGAAACGTCGTCGAGGACGGTGGCGATGTCGTCGAGCAGGAGCAGAAGGCTGGATGCCATGAACGGCATTCTTAAGGTCAGGCGACGTTGCGCTTGAGGCGGATCTCCTCGATCTTCGTGCCGCCGAACGACGTGGTCTTGGCGGTCTTCATCTCGCGCTTGAAGCCGGCCAGCTCGAAGAAGCGCAGCGCGCGGTCGTTGCGCAGCGGCACCCAGATGGTGACCAGCGGTGCAGCCCTCTTCCTCGAGGCCGTCGCGCGCGGCATCCCACAGCGCCACGCCCACGCCCTTGCCCCAGTGCTCGGGCTTGACGTAGAGGGCCCAGATCTCGCCGGTGGTCGAGGGCGTCTTGGGGTCGCGCGAGCGGTCGAAGCCGACGAAGCCGACCACCTCCTCGCCCAGCACCGCCACGTGCACCTGCGGCTCGCTGAACTCGATGGCCTCGCGCCATTTGGCTTCGCGCGTGGTGGGCGCCAGCGCGCGCAGCTGGTCTTCGGGAAGGATGTCCAGCATAGGCGGCGCGGGCGGCGGCGGCATGGACTTCGGCGATGGCCTTGGCATCGCGCATGGCGGCGGGGCGAACTTCGTAGTCGGACATGAAAGCAGGGAAACGATCGATAAAGGGCCGTATTGTCGCCGCCTCGCTAAACTGCGCTCATCCACTCATCGGAGGAACACATGGCCAAGGGTCAGCAACGCAGCAACAAGGAATCCAAGAAACCGAAGAAGGACAACGTCGCCGCCCAAGGCGCCGGCTGCCGGCTTCGAGCCGGTCCGTCACGGTCACGACCGCGGTCATTCCGCGCGGCAAGGTCAAGAACAAGGAATGAGCATGGGCGCGCTGCAGCTGCGGCGCACATCGAGCCCGGCGGCCTCCGCTTCGAGACCGAGCCGGGCCGCACGCTGCTGCAGTCCGCGCGAGCACGCCGGCATCGAGCTGCCCAGCTCGTGCCGCAACGGCACCTGCCGCACCTGCATCTGCCAGCTGCTCGACGGCGCAGGTGCGCTACCGCATCGAATGGCCCGGCCTCAGCGCCGAGGAAAAGGCCGAGGGCTGGATCCTGCCCTGCGTGGCCGAGCCGGTGGGCGACGTCACGCTGGACGTGCCCCTGGCCTTTTCGCATCTTCTAGGGGCTGGGAGCCCTGGGAGCCTGAGCGGCTTGGGCATCGACCTCACCAGCCGGTCGCGCTGCGCCAGCGACGGGAACAGCCGGAACCAGGCCAGCGCCACCAGCACGGTGCCGACGCCGCCCACCACCACCGAGCCCACCGGCCCGAGCAGCGCCGCGGTGGCGCCCGACTCGAACTCGCCGAGCTGGTTGCTGGCGCCGATGAAGATCGAGTTGACCGCGCTCACGCGGCCGCGCATCGCGTCCGGCGTTTCCAGCTGCACCAGCGTCTGGCGGATCACCACGCTGACCATGTCGGCGCCGCCCGAGACGGCCAGCGCGACCAGCGACACGATGAAGCTGCGCGACAAGCCGAACACCATCATGCACAGGCCGAAGATCGCCACCGCGATCAGCAGCGCGCGGCCCACGTGCCGCTCGATCGGCCGGCGCGTCAGCACGATCGACATCGACCAGCGCGCCGACCGCCGGCGCGCCGCGCAGCAGGCCCAGGCCCCAGGGCCCGGCGTGCAGGATGTCCTTGGCGAAGATCGGCAGCAGCGCGACCGCGCCGCCCAGCAGCACCGCGAACAGGTCGAGCGAGACGGCGCCCAGCACCGGCTTGCGGTGCCAGATGAAGTCCACGCCGGCGAGCACGCGTGGCCAGCGTGACCGGCTCGCGCGGCGGCGGCGCGTGGTCGTAGCGCAGCCGCACCACCAGCAGCGCGCGCCGCCGCGAACAGCAGCAGGCTGCGCGCGCATAGACCACGCCGGTGCCCGCCACGAACAGCAGGCCGCCCAGCGCCGGGCCGCCGATGATCGCGGCCTGCATGCCGGCCGAGCTGAAGGCCATGGCGCGCGGCAGCATCAGCGGCGGCACCAGCAGCGGCGTCAGCGCCTGCTGCGCCGGCATCTGGAAGGCGCGCACCGCGCCGAGCACCAGCGACAGCGCCGAGCAGCAGCGCGCGCGAGTCGCGCGTGCGCCATGCACGGCGAGCAGCAGCGCCAGCGCCACCAGCGCCCTGCACCGCGAAGCAGGCTGCGACGATGCGGCCGCGGTGGTGGCGGTCGACCACGTGGCCGGCCAGCAGCGCCAGCAGCAGCGCCGGCACGAACTGGTAGAGCCCGACCAGCCCCAGGTCCCAGGCGCTGCCGGTCAGGTCGTACATGTGCCAGCCGATCGCGACCATCAGCATCTGGCTGCCCGCGGTGCCGAACAGCCGCGCGGTCCACATCCGCATGAAGGGCCGCTCGCGCGTGAGATCGGAAAAATTCGGCGAGGCGGCGGCGGGACGGACATCGCGGTCGAGGATAGCCGCGGCCCCAGGCGCTCCTAGACTCGCCGCCGATGACTGCGCTCGCCGTGATCCACGAAGACCCGACCTGCTCGTGCTCGACAAGCCCGCCGGCCTGCTGTGCGTGCCCGGCCGCGGCGAGGACAAGCAGGACTGCCTCAGCGCCCGCGCGCAGGCGCGCTGGCCCGATGCGCTGGTCGTGCACCGGCTCGACATGGCCACCAGCGGCCTGGTGCTGATGGCGCGCAGCCCCGCCATGCAGCGCGCGCTCGGCGATGCCTTCGCCGCGCGGCAGCGTGCGACAAGCGCTACGAGGCGATCGTCGACGGACTGCTGCCGGTGTCGCGACGCCTGGTCGCTGATCGACGCGCCGCTCGTCGCCGACTGGCCCGCCGGCCGCTGCAGAAGATCGATGCGCGCCGGCAAGCCCAGCCAGCACGCGCTGGCGCGTGAAGCGGCTCCTGCCCGAGCGCCATGCCAGCCACCTGTGGCTGGAGCCGCTGACCGGCCGCACGCCACCAGTTGCGCGTGCATCTGCTGTCGATCGGCCATCCGATCCTCGGCGATGCGCTCTACGGCAGCGAGGACGTGCAGCGCGCGCGCGCCGCGGCTGCTGCTGCATGCGAGCGAGCTCGAGTTCGCCCATCCCGCCGACGGGCCGGGTGCTGCGCTTCGAGAGTCCGCCGCCTTTCGCCTGAGTGCCTGGCTGCCTGGCTGCTCAGCCCTTGACCACCAGCACCGGCACCTTGGCATCCTGCAGCACGCGCTGCGTCACGCTGCCCAGCAGCAGCTTCTCGATGCCCGAGCGGCCGTGCGAGCCCATCACGATCAGGTCGGCCGCCGATCGCGTCGGCGGTGTCGACGATGCCTTCGTGCACCACGTGGCCGTCGATCACGCGCTGGTCGCTGTGCAGGCCCTCGGCGGCCAGCGCCGCGACGCCGCGCGCCAGCGCCGCATTGGCGCTGCTGGTGGCGGCGGCCAGGTATTCGTTCTGGCCCAGCGCATAGTCGGCGCCGACGCCGATGAAGGGGTAGTTGTCGACCACGTGGATCAGGGTGATGCGGCTGCCGAAGGCCAGCGCCAGCCCGCTGGCCTTGCTGACCGCCGAGCATCGACGTTTCGGACCCGTCGATCGGAACCAGGATGTGATTGAACATGGCAGACCTCTTTTGTTCACAGGACGGCTCGCGAGCCGAACCGGGCCTTGAATGTACATCCAAGGAATGGAGCCGGGCTGTAGGACTGCTACGGCCCGGCGCGGTGACGCTCAATCGCCCTGGAAGCCGCCCGCGCGGCAGGTCACGACCAGCGTGTCGCGCCAGCCCGGCTCGGCTGTCCACCAGCGGCTGGATCGGCGTCGATTCGTGGATCACGCGCGCATCGTCGAGCAGCAGCAGCGTCCAGGGCTCGGTCATCGTGAAGCGCTCGCCGCGCCGGCCCGCCGGCCTCGAACACGCGCGTCTCGCCGCCCTTGATGTTGTGGCGCGCCGATCAGCGCCACCGCCACCAGGTCGACGCCGTCGCGGTGCGCGCCTTCGGGCGTCGGCCGGCCGATGCCGCTCGGCGGTGTCGATGCGGAACTGGTGCGCTTCCACGTACCAGCGCTGCGTGCCCGCGCAGGCCGCTCGCCACGCTGCGGCCAGGCCCTTGCATGAGCGCCTGCCAGGCGGGCTGCGCCAGCGGTCGCCGGCCTCCATCGGCGCGAACCAGCGCTGCATGCCGCCATGCAGCGCGTTGTATTCGACCGGCTGCCAGTGCGCGCGGTGCGGCACCTGCTCGATGCTCGCGTCCGTCGACCGTGAAGCAGGCATGGCGCCGCGTGCGGTAGCGGCCGCCGTCCTTCAGGTATTCGTCGGGCGGCAGCTGCGTCCCAGTCGGCATGCAGCGCCTCGAGCTGCGCCAGCGGCGCGCCCAGCCATTGGGCCACGCCCTGCGGGCTCAGCACGGCGTAGCCGTCCTGGCGCAATGCGGGAACGAGCCGGTCGGCGGGGCGTGAAAGGCGGGTCGAAGTCGCCCAGCGCTCACTCCGCTCACCTTCACGCCCTTCCAGAAGGCGACGCGGTCGCGCACCATCTCGGCCTCGGGCTTGGGGTCGGCGTAGTACCAGACGGCATCGGTGTTGAGCTCGCCGTTGACCAGCAGCGAGTAGTAGCTGGCCGTGCCCTTCCAGGGGCAGGTGGTCTTGTGGTTGCTGAAGGTGACGTAGTCGCGGTTGAGCGCGCTCACCGGGAAATAGTGGTTGCCTTCGACGAGCACGGTGTCGTCGCTCTCGGCGATGGTGACGCCGTTCCAGGTTGCTTTCATTCCAGGTCTCCAGGCCCGCCGAACGCGGGACGAGCGCTTCTATTGTGCCGCGGGCGACTGCAGCCAGTGCACGCTGAACAGGCGCTCGGGATCGGTCCACACCGCCGCCGGCCGGAAGCCCGGCCTTCACGGCCAGCGCGCGCAGGCCCTCGACGGTGAACTTGTGCGAGTTCTCGGTGTGGATGCGTCTCGCCCTCGTCGAAGTCGAAGCGCTCGCCGTCGCAGCGTGACGCGTCTGCGCGCGGCGGCTCACCAGGTGCATCTCGATGCGCCGCAGCGGCGCGTTGTAGAAGGCCGCGTGCGTCGAAGCCCGTCGAGGTCGAAGTCGGTGCCGAGCTCGCGCGTTGGCGCGCGCGCAGCAGGTTGAGGTTGAAGGCCGCGGTCACGCCCTGCGCGTCGTTGTAGGCCGCATGCAGCACGCGCCGGGTCCTTGACCAGGTCGACGCCGAGCAGCAGGCCGCCGCCGCGCAGCAGCCGCTGCGCCAGCTGCAGGAAGGCCAGCGCCTCGTCGGGGCTGAAGTTGCCGAGCGTCGAGCCCGGGAAGAAGCCGACGCGCTGGCCCGCGCCCTCGGCCGCGCGCGGGCAGCACCAGCGGCATGCGTGTAGTCGGCCACCACGGGCTGCACGCGAGCCGCGGGTAGTCGGCGCGCAGGCGCTGCGCCGCCGCTTCGAGGTGCTCGCCCGAGATGTCGATCGGCACGTAGCGCCGCGGCGCCTCGCAGCGCGTCGAGCAGCAGCCGCACCTTGGTGCAGCGAGCCGGCGCCGAACTCGACGATCTCGGCGTTCGGGCCGATCTGCGCCGCGATCTCGCGGCGCGCATTCGGTGAGGATGCGCAGCTCGGTGCGCGTCGGGTAGTACTCGGGCAGCTCGCAGATGCGGTCGAACAGCGCGCGAGCCCGCCGCGTCGTAGAAGAACTTGGGCGAGATGCTGCGCGGCGCTGCGGCCAGGCCCGCGAACAGCTCGCGGCCGAAGTCGGAGAGCGGCGCGGCCGCGCTGCGCGGCTGCGGAAGGCGTGCAGGCTGAATGCAGGAGTGCGCCATCAGAGGTCCTTCGCGAGCCGCAGCCCGGAGAACTGCCAGCGCGCGGCCGGCGGGAAGAAGTTGCGGTAGCTCGGCCGCGCGTGGCCCGCCGGCGTGGCGACGCTGCCGCCGCGCAGCACCAGCTGGCCGACCATGAACTTGCCGTTGTATTCGGCCGCCACGCCCGGCGAGCGGGCGGAAGCCGGGATAGGGGTCGTAGGAGGAGCGCGTCCACTGCCACACGTGGCCGCGTCATCTGCGAGATGCCGGGCGCGTCGTAGCGCGGCCTCCCATTCGAACTCGGTCGGCAGCCGCGCGCCGGCCCAGTCGGCGTAGGCGGCGGCCTCGTAGAAGCTCAGCTGCGATGACCGGCGCCTCGGGCTCCAGCGGCCGCACGCCGTGCAGGCCGAAGACCTGCCAGCCGGCCGTCGCGCCGTGGTGGGCGCAGGCGCGGATCGTCCGGCGCGAGCCAGTACGGCCGGACGGCGCCAGCCCTGCGCCTGCACCGCGGCCCAGCCGTCGGACAGCCAGAGCTCGGGCCGCTGGTAGCCGCCGTCGGCGATGAACTGCGCGTACTCGCCGCAGTTCACCAGCCGGTCGGCGATGGCGTAGGGCTGCAGCAGCGCCGCATGGCGCGGCGTCTCGTTGTCGAAGGCGAAGCCGGCGCCGCGCATGGCCGACCTCGACCACGCCGCCCGGCTGCGCGAGCCAGCGCATCGCGCGGCGCCACCGAGGCCAGCCGCAGCGCCGGCGCCGGCGCCGCGCGGTAGGCCGGCAGCAGCGGATTGCACGACAGCGCATGCAGGATGTCGGTGAGGATCAGCTCCTGGTGCTGCTGCTCGTGGTGCAGGCCCAGCGTCGATGATCGGCGCGATCGCGCTCCCAGGCCGTGCCTCGCCGGCGCCGCGCGAGCAGCGCATCGCACCGCCTCGTCCACATGGCGCGCGGTAGGCCAGCACCTCGTCGAGCGACGGCCGCGTCAGCAGCCCGCGCTGCGGCCGCGGGTGGCGCGGGCCGAGCGCCTCGTAGTAGGAATTGAAGAGGTAGTGGAAGCGCGGCATCGAAGACGCGGTAGCCCGTCGCATGCGGCTGCAGCAGCACGGTCTCGAAGAACCAGGTGGTGTGCGCCAGGTGCCACTTGGTCGGGCTGGCGTCGGGCATCGACTGGATGCACTGGTCCTCGGCCGAGAGCGGCGCCGCCAGTGCCAGGCTGTGCGCACGCACCGATCGAAAACGATCGCGCAGCTCGTCCGCCGCAGGCCTGGCCGGCCGGATGAGGTTCATGGGGTCTCCATTGTTGGATCGGAAGGTTTTTAGCCCATGCACGGAGGCCGGCGCCGTAGGACAAGGGCCCGCAGCGCGGCACCCGACCGCAGCGCCGGCCGCCCGTCGAACGCGCCACTTTGGCACAAGACGCCGGGCGTGCACGGCGGCTGCGTATCATCCGGCGCATGAGTACGCCCACCCTCCTCCGGCCGCCCCACATCGTGATCATCGGCTGCGGCTTCGGCGGCCTGGAGGCGGCGCGCAAGCTGCAGCGGCGCCGACGGTCGACATCACCATCGTCGACAAGACCAACCACCACCTGTTCCAGCCGCTGCTCTACCAGGTGGCGACCGCCGGCCTGGCGGCGCCCTCGATCGCCGCGCCGGTGCGCCTGCTGTTCCGCCAGCCAGCCCAACATCACCACCCTGCTCGGGCGAAGTCGACGCGATCGATCCCGCCGCGCGCGAGGTGCAGCTGGCCGACGGCACGCGCCTGCCCTGGGACCACCTGATCGTCGCCGCCGGCGCGACCCACAGCTACTTCGGCCACGACGACTGGGCGCGCATGGCGCCCGGCCTCAAGACGCTGGCCGATGCCTTCGAGATCCGCCGCCGCATCCTGATGAGCTTCGAGGCGGCCGAGATCGAGACCGACCCGGCGCGCCAGCGCGCCCTGCTCACCTTCGCCGTGATCGGCGCCGGCCCGACCGGCGTGGAGATGGCCGGCACGCTGGCCGAGATCGCGCGCCACACGCTGCGCGGCGAGTTCCGCCGCATCGACCCGCGCACGCGCCGAGGTGCTGCTGATCGAGGGCGGCCCGCGCGTGCTGCAGGCCATGCCCGAAGTCCTGAGCCAGCGCGCGCTGGAGCAGTTGCAGAAGCTGGGCGTGCAGGTGCGCCTCAACGCCACGCGTGACGGCGATCGACGCCGACCGGGCTGCGAGGTCGAATCGCCCTTCAGCGACGGCGGCGCCGGCACCGGCAGCCATCGCATCGCCTGCCATTGCGTGATCTGGGCCGCCGGCGTGGCCGCCTCGCCGCTGGGCCGGCTGCTGGCCGAGCGCGACCGGCGCCGAGATGCGACCGCGCCGGCCGCGTCAAGGTGCGAGCCCGACCTCAGCCTGCCCGGCCATCCGGAGATCAGCGTGGTGGGCGACCTGGCGGCCGCCATGAGCCACCGCGCCGGGCAAGGAGCCCAAGCCGGTGCCCGGCGTCTCGCCCGGCGCCAAGCAGATGGGCCGCGCCGCGGCGGCCAACATCCTGCGCCGCATCGCCGGCAAGCCGACGCGAGCCCTTCCGCTACCGCGACTACGGCAACCTCGCCACCATCGGCCGCAACTCGGCCGTGGTCGACCTGGGCACGCCGCTCGGGCCGCTGCGCTTCTCGGGCCGGCTGGCCTGGCTGTTCTGGCTGTTCGCGCACGTCTACTTCCTGATCGGCTTTCGCAACCGCATCGTGGTGCTGATGGACTGGGCCGGCGCCTACTGGAGCTTCCAGCGGCATGCGCGGGTGGTGGCGGAGGTGCGGGGCAAGGGCGAGTCCTGACGGGGCCGCCGATCTCCTTCGACGTCCGCCGACAGGTGGTGTACGGTGACTGAGAGGACGCCATGATCCACATCCGCGACATCGACCACATCGTGCTGCGCGTCGTCGACCTCGACGCGATGCATCGGCTTCTACTGCGACGTGCTCGGCTGCACGGTCGAGCGCCGGCAGGAGGCCATCGGCCTGATCCAGCTGCGCGCCGGGCGCTCGATCGTGGACCTCGTGCCCGTCGATGGCGAGCTGGGCCGCGCCGGCGGCGCGCCGCCGGGCCGGGAAGGCCGCAACCTCGACCATTTCTGCCTTCGCGTCGATCCTTTCGATGAGGCGGCGATACGCGGCCATCTCGCGGCCCACGGCGTGCAGGCCGGACCGACCGAAGCGCGCTACGGCGCGGAGGGCCGCGGGCCTTCCATCTACCTCCAGGATCCGGAGGGCAACGTGGTCGAGCTCAAGGGTCCGCCCGATGGCGTCTGAACGGCTGCGCTGCGCAAGCCGGCCAGGCGACACTCGCCCTCTTCCTGACTCGCCCTTTGCCCAGATGAAGATTCGCCCTTTCCAGCCCGCCGACGAAGCCGGCGTGATCGCCCTCTGGCAGGCCTGCGGCCTCACGCGCCCATGGAACGACCCCCACCGCGACATCCAGCGCAAGCTCGGCGAGCAGCCCGAGCTCTTCCTGGTCGCCACCGGCAGACGACGGCGCGCTCGTCGGCTCCGCGATGGTGGGCTTCGACGGCCACCGCGGCTGGGTCTACTACCTCGCGGTCTCGCCCGGGCACCGGCGCATGGCCATCGGCCGCGCGCTCATGCACGAGGCCGAGCGCTTGCTCATCGAGCGCGGCTGCCCGAAGATCAACCTCCTCGTGCGCTCGTCGAACGCCGAGGTCGTCGCCTTCTACCGCAAGCTCGGCTACACGCAGGACGATGTGATCAGCCTCGGACGCCGCCTCATCCACGACACATGACACAGATCGAACGCAAGCTCCAGTCGCTCGGCCTGGCCCTGCCGCCGCCCCTGCCCATGCCCGCCGGCGTGGTGCTGCCCTTTCCCTGGGTGCGCATCGTCGGCAACCGGGCCCTGGTCTCGGGCCACGGCCCGCAGAACGCCGACGGCTCGCTGGCCACGCCGCTCGGCAAGGTCGGGCGCGAGCTCACGCTGGAACAGGGCCACCAGGCGGCGCGCCTGACCGCGCTGGGCATCCTCGCGAGCCTGCAGCGCGCCCTCGGCGACCTGGACCGCATCACGGCCTGGGTGCGCGTGTTCGGCATGGTCAACGCGGCGCCGGGCTTCGACCGCATGCCGGCGGTGATCAACGGCTTCTCGGAGCTGATCCTCGAGCTCTACGGGCCCGAGATCGGCGCCCATGCGCGCAGCGCGGTCGGGCTGGCCGAGCTGCCCTTCGGCATTCCGGTGGAGATCGAGGCGGAGGTCGAATTCCGCGCTCTAGGCGGCGCAGAATACGTGCTCCGACCCCAGCGATCGCGGAGTTTCAAAATGAAGAAGCTGCCCTGCCTCGGCACCGCCCTGCTCCTGCTTCCCGGCATCGTCTTCGCCCAGGAGCCGTGCAGGACCCGCAACACCGTCGAGATCAACCAGTGCGCCCAGCAGGCGCTGGCGCGCAAGGACAGGGAGCTCAACGCCGCCTACCAGTCGCTGATGAAGTCGCTCGAGTCCGACGGCAAGAGCGAAGCCGTCGACTACGCCGGCACCCGCAGGCTGCTGCAGCAGGCGCAGCGCGCCTGGGTCCAGTTCCGCGACAACGACTGCAAGGCCAAGTACATGCTCAACGCAGGCGGCACGGTGCGCGACATCGCCGCGCTCGGCTGCCAGATCGAGCACACCGAGCAGCGCACCAAGCAGCTGAGGGATTGGCTCAAGGCCTGAGGACGCGCCCGCGGGCCGCCGCTCAGCCCTTGTTCTCCGCCTCCTGCAGCAGCCGCCACATCACCTTCCCGCTGCCGCTCTTGGGCAGCGCATCGACGAACTGCACCGCGCGCGGAATCTTGTAGACCGCCATGTTCTCGCGGCACCAGTCGATGATCTCCTGCTCGGTGGTGTCCTTGTGCGTGGCGCGCAGCACCACCACGGCCTTGACCGATTCGCCGCGGTAGGCGTCCTTGGTCGAGATCACGCAGGCCTCCTGGATCGCGGGGTGGCGGAACATCAGCAGCTCGACCTCGGCCGGCCAGACCTTGAAGCCGCTCGCGTTGATCATGCGCTTCAGGCGGTCGGTGATGAAGAAGTAGCCGTCCTCGTCCATGCGGCCCATGTCGCCGGAGCGGAAGAAGCGCTTGCCCTCGAACTCGACGAAGGCCGCGGCGGTGGCATCGGGCCGCTTCCAGTAGCCCTGGAACACCTCGGGGCCGTGGATGATGATCTCGCCCGATTCGCCGATGGGCATCTCCTTGCAGCGTGTCGGGGTCGACCACGCGCGCGTCGGTGCTCATGAAGGGAATGCCCAGGCACTGCTGCTTGGGGTTCTCGAACGGGTTGGCGTGCGAAGGCGCCGCGGTTTCGGTGAGGCCGTAGCCCTCCTGGTACTTCAGGCCGTACTGCTCGTAGCAGGCGCTGCGCCACCGCCTGCGGCATCGCGGCGCCGCCGCCGCCGATGTGGACCAGGCTGCTCAGGTCGAAGCTCGCGAAGTTCGGGCTGGCCAGCAGGTCGATCACCATGGTGGGGATGTTGGTCCAGCTCGTGACCTTGCGGCGCGAGATCAGCCGGCCGGCCACGTCGCGGTCCCAGCGCGGCATGATGACCAGCGTGCCCGCGCCGACGATCGTGGTGTGCATCACGCTCACCATGCCGGTGATGTGGAACATCGGCACCACCGCCAGCACCACCGTCTCCGGACGTAGCCCAGGCCCCAGAGCTGGCTGGCGCACCGCGTTGTGCATCAGGCTCGAGTGGTGGTGGATGCAGCCCTTGGGCAGGCCGGTGGTGCCGCTGGTGTAGGGCAGCAGCGCCATGTCGTTCGGCGCCGACCACGTGCTCGGGCGGCGCATGGCCCGCGGCCAGCGCATCGGTCCAGGCCATGGCCTGCGCCGCCTGCCAGCGCGGGCAGCGGATGGCGCGTGAGCAGCCAGTCGCGCCAGGCCGGCGGCGGCGCCTCGTCGCCGCTGCACCTCGGCGATCGAAGGCGTCGGTGAACTGCGTGACGATCAGGTGCGCCAGCCGCTCGCTCGGGCGGCAGCGCGTCGCTGGCCTTGGCGAGCTCGGCGCGCCAGGTCGCCGGTGGTGATCGCGACCTTGGCGTCCGGGTCGGTGATGTAGTGCTTGAGCTCCTCGGCCCGGTTCATCGGGTTGACCGGCACCACCACCGCGTTGGCGCGCAGGATCGCGAAATGCGCGATCACCAGCTGCGGGCAGTTCTGCATGTCGAGCACCACGCGGTCGCCGCGCTTCACGCCCAGCGCGTGCAGCGTGCCGGCCAGCCGCTCGGCCTGCGCCGCCAGCTCGCGGTAGGTGACTACGCGGCCGAAGAAGACCAGCGCGGCCTTGTCGGGATAGCGCTCGGCGGCTGGTCGCGAGGTTGTGCCACAGCGAGGTGGCGGGAACGGTGATCGAGCGCGGCAGGCGCTGCGGGCCAGAACTTGTAGTGCGGGCGATCCATACAGGCTCCAATGAGAGCGGGCGAGCCTACGACGCCACGCGCGCCGCGCCGCATCGGGGAAGCCCCGACGGCGTCACATCGGCGACTCGCCGCCGGAAGATGCTCTGTCCGCACCGGCCGACAGACAGCCGGCCCGTTCTGCCGTACAACGGCGGATCCTGCTTCACCCCCACCACCGAGGAGCTCCCATGGCAGCAGACAAGCGCGCAAGTGTTCACTGGGAAGGCGCCGGCAAGACCGGCAAGGGCCAGATCAGCACCGAGACCGGCGCGCTCAAGGACTACCCCTACGGCTTCGCGAGCCGCTTCGAGGACGACCGCAGCGGCACCAACCCCGAGGAGATCCTGGGCGCGGCGCATGCGGGCTGCCTCACGATGGCGCTGGCCTTCGCGCTCGAAGGCGCGGGCTTCACCGCCACTCGATCGACACCAAGGCCGCGGTGCGCCTGGCCAAGGACGGCCCGGGCTTCAAGATCGACCGCATCCAGCTCGAACTCGAAGCCGGCGATTCCCGGCATCGACGAGGCCAAGTTCCAGGAGCTGGCGGCCGGCGCCAAGGCCGGCTGCCCGCTGTCGAAGGCGCTGGCGAGCGTGCCCGAGATCACGCTGAAGGCCACGCTGAGAACCTGAGCAGAGCGCTGTTTATGATCGTCTCGCCCAACGAGGAGACGAACATGAACAGCAGCCAGCAAGCACTGGTCGCGGCCTGCGTGCCTCGCGGCCTCGCGCCGCGGCCCTGGCCGCCTTTCCCGAAAAGCCCATCAAGGTCGTGATCGGCTTTCCGGCCGGCGGCCCGCTGGACCAGCACGCGCGCCTGCTCACCGACAAGCTGCAGGCCGTGCTCGGGCCAGCCGGTGGTCGATCGACTACAAGCCCGGCGCCGGCGGCTCGGTGGGCGCCGACGCCGTGGCCAAGAGCCCTGCCGACGGCTACACGCTGATGCTCGCCAACACCGGCGTGGCGGTGATCAACGGCGCGCTCTACAGCAAGCTGCCCTACAACACCCTGCGCGACTTCACGCCGATCGCGCGCACCGCGATGCAGCCGCTGGCGCTGCTGGTCACGCCCAAGCTGCCGGTGAACAACCTCCAGGAGTTCGTGCGCTACGCCAAGGCCCGGCCCGGGCAGATCAACTACGGCTCGGCCGGCAACGGCGGCATCAGCCACCTGGTGCCGGAGATGTTCAAGACCGCCACCGGCCTCTTCATGGTCCACATCCCCTACCGCGGCAGCGCGCCGGCCTTCACCGACCTGATGGGCGGGCCAGGTGCAGTTCATGGCCGAATCGATCCCGCAGGCGGCCAACTACCACAAGCAGGGCAAGGTGCGGGCGCTGGCCGTCACCAGCGCCGCGCGCAACCCCGCCCTGCCCGACATCCCGACCGTCATCGAGTCCGGCATCAAGGGCTTCGAGGTGGTCGGCTTCTATGGCTTCCTCGCGCCGGCCGGGCACGCCGAAGGACGTGGTCGCGAAGCTCAGCGACGCCTTCCGGCAGGTGCTGAGCAACCCCGAGGTGCGCGAGCGCATGGCCAGCCAGGGCGCCGACCCGGCCTTCCTGGGCAGCGAGGATTTCGCGCGGTTCCTGGCCGCGGAAACCCCGCGCTGGGAAAAGGCCGTCAAGGCCTCGGGCGCCAGGATGGACTGATGCTGCGGCATCCGGTGCGCCTGATTGGTGCACAGATCTTGCATACAAGCAGGCATGAAAGCTGCTGGTATGCAGGCCATGTCCATCACCGCTCCCGAAATCAGTGCACGCATCGTCGAAGCGGTGATGGCGCAGAAGCTCGCCCGGGCTCGCGCCTGGGCGAGCAGCAGCTCGCGATGCTGTTCGACTGCAGCCGCACCATCGTGCGCGAGGCGCTGACCCGGCTGGCGGCGCGCGGCATCGTCACGGTCAGCGCCCGGCGCGGCTGGTACGTGATCGAGCCCTCGCAGGACGAGGCGCGCGAGGCCTTCGAGGCGCGCCGCGTGATCGAGACCGGCCTGATCCGCAGCGCCGGCCGCATCGACAAGGCCGCGCTCACGCGCGCTGCAAGGCGCACCTGCAGCGCGAGAAGGCCGCGCTGCAAGGGCAACGACGTCGGCACGCGCAGCTTCCTGCTGGGCGACTTCCATGTCTGCCTGGCCGAGTGCCTGGGCAACAGCCTGCTGGCCGACACGCTGCGCGACTTCACCGCGCGCACCACGCTGATCGCCATGCTCTACCAGTCCTCGCACGACGCCGCGCAGTCCTGCGAGGACCACGTGCACATCGTCGCGGCGCTGGAGCGCGGCGACACCGCCGCGCGCCGAGGCGCTGATGGCCGAGCACATCGGCACCGTGCAGATCGGCCCTGCAGCGTGCAGGCCCAGGCCGACCCGCTGGCCCAGCTGCGCGATGCGCTCGCACCGCTGCACGGCACGCCGCCCGGCGCCAAGGCCAAGGCACAGCTCTTGCGTAGCCGGGGCAAGCCAGACCCAGGCCTCCGCGCCACGCCCTCACCGCCGATTCTTCGACTTACCTAGGAGCCCTGCTATGAAGATCTCGCAAGCGCCAGTTCGCGCTCGACCCTCGCCCGGCCGCCCTGCTCGCCGCCGGCGCCGCCCACGCCCAGAGCGCGCTCGACAACGTCGCTGAAGTCCAAGACCATCAAGATCGCCATTCCCACCGACTACCCGCCCTACGGCTTCGTCGGCCCCGACATGGAGCCCCAGGGCCTGGACGTCGAGATGGCCAAGCTGATCGCCGCCAAGCTGGGCGTGAAGGTCGAGCTGGTGCCCGTCACCAGCGCCAACCGCATCCCCTACCTGCAGACCAAGAAGGCCGACCTCGTGATCTCCACGCTGGGCAAGAACGCCGAGCGCGAGAAGGTGATCGACTTCAGCGCCGCCTACGCGCCCTTCTTCCAGGCCGTGTATCGCGTCCAAGAGCCTCGGCATCAAGAGCTTCGCCGACATGGCCGGCAAGAGCGTCGCCGTGACCCGCGGCGCGATGGAAGACCAGGAGCTCGCCAAGGTGGCGCCGGCCAACGTCGACTACAAGCGCTTCGAGGACAACAACGCCACCATCGCCGCCTTCGTCGCCGGCCAGACGCAGACCATCGCCACCAGCGCCGCGGTCGCCGGCAACATGATGCAGAAGAACCCGCAGCTGGGCGCCGAGTACAAGCTGCTGCTGAAGGACAGCCCCTGCTTCGTCGGCATCGCCAAGGGCGAGGACGCGCTGAAGGCCAAGGTCAACGAGATCATCGCGGCGGCCAAGAAGGACGGCACGCTCGACGCCATGTCGAAGAAGTGGCTCGGCACGGCAAGCCGGCGACCTGCCCGCTCTGACACCGCACCGCCATGGGCATCGAGTTCGACTTCGGCGCCGTGCTCGGCCAATGGCCGCTGCTGCGTCAGGGGCGTCGCGTGGACGCTGGGCCTCACGCTCGTCGCCACGCTGATCGGCATGGCGGTGGGCATCGCCTGCGCCTGGGCGCGCGCGAGCGGGCCGGCCTGGCTGCGCTGGGTCGTCGGCAGCTACGTGGAGCTGATCCGCAACACGCCCTTCATCGTGCAGCTGTTCTTCATCTTCTTCGGGCTGCCGGCGGCGGGCTTCAAGCTCTCGCCCGAGGTGGCCTCGGTGATCGCGATGGTGATGAACCTCGGCGCCTACGCCACCGAGATCATCCGCGCCGGCATCGAGGCCACGCCGCGCGGCCAGATCGAGGCGGCCGTGAGCCTGGCGCTGAACAAGGTGCAGGTCTTCACGCGCGTGGTGCTGCCGCCGGCGCTGAAGAAGGTGTGGCCCGCGATGGTGAGCCAGATCATCATCGTGATGCTGGGCTCGGCCGTGTGCGGCCAGATCTCGACCGAGGAGCTGAGCTACGCGGCCAACCTGATCCAGAGCCGCAACTTCCGCGCCTTCGAGGCCTTCATCATCGCGACCGTCATCTACCTGGCGCTGTCGGTGGCCGCGCGGCGACTGCTCAACTGGGCGGGGCCGAAGTTCTTCTTCGGGCGATGAGGCCGCACATGGTCGAGTTCTCCCTCTGGGACATCCTGCGCAACCTGCTGCTGGCCTTGCGCTGGACGGTGGTGCTGTCGCTGATCGCCTTCGTCGGCGGCGGCGTGGTGGGCGGCCTGCTGCTGTTCCTGCGCCTGTCGGGCGGCCGCGTGGCCGAGCGCGCTGATCGGCGCTCTACGTGCAGCTGTTCCAGGGCACGCCGCTGCTGATGCAGCTGTTCCTGGCCTACTTCGGCATCGCGCTCTTCGGCATCGAGGTCTCGGCCTGGACCGCGGCCTCGGTGGCGCTCACGCTCTACACCAGCGCCTTCCTCACCGAGATCTGGCGCGGCTGCGTGGCCGCCATCCCCAAGGGCCAGTGGGAGGCCTCGGGCAGCCTGGCGCTGAGCTTCGGCGAGCAGATGCGCCACGTGATCCTGCCGCAGGCCACGCGCATCGCCATCGCGCCCACCGTGGGCTTCCTGGTGCAGGTGATCAAGGGCACGGCGCTGGCCTCGGTGATCGGCTTCGTCGAGCTGACCAAGGCCGGCAGCATGATCTCCAACGCCACCTTCAAGCCCTTCGTGGTCTTCAGCTGCGTGGCGCTGCTCTATTTCGCGCTGTGCTTCCCCGTGAGCCTGTACGCCAAGAACCTCGAAAGGAAGATCCATGGCGCTCGTCGCTGAAGCTCCCGCCGCCGCTGCAGCAACCGCCGGCGCGCGCCGATCGTGCGCATCACCGCGCTGCGCAAGTCCTACGGCAGCAACGAGGTGCTCAAGGGCATCGACCTCGAAGTCAAGCGCGGCGAGGTGATCGCCATCATCGGCAAGAGCGGCTCGGGCAAGAGCACGCTGCTGCGCTGCATCAACGGGCTCGAGGTGTTCCAGGAAGGCTCGCTCACGGTCGACGGCAAGCCGCTGCTGCACGAGAGCGCGATGGCCATGCGCGAGCTGCGCCAGCACGTGGGCATGATCTTCCAGAGCTTCAACCTGTTCCCGCACCTCACGGTGGGCCGCAACGTGATGCTGGCGCCGACGCTGGTGAAGAAGCGCAGCAGCGCTGGAGGCCGCCTCGCAGGCGCGCAAGCTGCTCGACGCGCGTGGGCCTGGCCGAGAAGTTCGACGCCATGCCCGACCAGCTCTCGGGCGGCCAGCAGCAGCGCGTGGCGATCGCCCGCGCGCTGGCGATGGAGCCGGCGGTGCTGCTGTGCGACGAGATCACCTCGGCGCTCGACCCGGAGCTGGTGGGCGAGGTGCTGCGCGTGGTCGAGTCGCTGGCCGACGAGGGCATGACGCTGCTGATGGTGACGCACGAGATGAGCTTCGCGCGCAAGGTCAGCGACCGCGTGATCTTCATGCACCAGGGCCGCGTGCACGAGATGGGGCCGCCGGCCGAGCTGTTCGGCAATCCGCAGACGCCGGAGCTGAAACAGTTCCTTTCGTCGCTTCACGACTGAACCATCGTCTGCCTGTGGCAAGCTCGCAGCGGTATGCAGCTACCGCTCCTTCTTGCCGCTGTCCCGCCGTCTTGCTCCTGCGCGCCCTGCTCGGTGGCGCCGCGATGCCGCCCCCGTTCGCGGCGCTGGCGGGCTTCAATTTCTTCACCAGCGAATACACCGCGAGCCGCGAGGAGCTGCAGGCGCAGATCGCCAAGCGCTTCCCGGTGCAGCAGCGCTATGCCGAGATCTTCACCGTCGGCCTGCGCGATCCGCAGCTGGGCCTGGACGCGCGCAGCCAACCGCGCCGCGATCACGGCGCGTGCTGTCGCATCGCGAGCCCGCTGCTGCGGCCGTCGACGGTCGAGGGCGTGGTCTCGGTCAGCAGCGCGCTCAAGTACGACGCGCCGGCGCGCGCGCTGCGGCTCGACCAGCCGCAAGGCCGAGCGGCTCGAGCTGCAGGGCGTGACCGGGCGCGATGCCGAGCGCCTGCAGCAGATCGGCGCCGTGGTCGCGCAGGAGCTGCTGCGCGACCAGGCGCTGCGCACCTTCACCGCCGAGGAGCTGACCGTGGGCCGCAAGACCTACGAGATCGGTGACATCACGGTGCAACAGGACGGCATCAAGGTTCAACTGAAATGAAGCTCACCCACCTGCCGCACTCCTGGCTGCTCGCGGCATCGCTGCTCGCTGGCATGCTGCGGCGCTCGCGCCGCGACGCCGAAGCGCGACTTCGACCTGCAGGCCCACCGCGGCGGCCGCGCGCTCGCGCCGGAGAACACGCTGGCCGCCTTCTCCAACGCGATCGAGATCGGCGTGACCACGCTCGAACTCGACATCGGGCTCACGGCCGACGGCGTGGTGGTGATCTCGCACGACACGGTGCTCAACCCCGACCACACGCGCGATGCGAGCGGCGCCTTCCTCACTGCCAAGGGCCCGGCGATCCGCGCGCTGACGCTCGCGCAGCTGCAGGCCTACGACGTCGGCCGCATCGACCCCGCCACCAACTACGGCAAGCAGTTCGCCCAGCAGGTGCCGCGCGACGGCGAGCGCATCCCGACGCTGGCCGCGCTGTTCGAGCGCGTGCGCGACGACGCGGCGCGGCGCAGGTGCGCTTCAACATCGAGACCAAGCTGGACCCGAGCCGGCCCGACGAAACCGCGGCGCCCGAGCCGATGGTGCGCGCGCTGCTGGCCGAGATCGACAAGGCCGGCATGGCGCCGCGCGTGACGATCCAGAGCTTCGACTGGCGCACGCTGGCGCTGGTCGGCCAGTGGGCGCCGCAGCTGCCGCGCGCCTACCTCACGAGCCGGCCGCACGCTCAAGGACAGCCGCTGGACCTCGGGCCTGCGGCTCGAGGACTTCGGCTCGGCGCCGCGCCTCGTGAAGGCCGCGGCGCGGCGACAGCCCGGGCCCGGTGATCTGGTCGCCGGCCTTCAACGACCTCACGCCCGCGCTGGTCCAGGAGGCGCAGGCGCTGGGCTTCCGGGTCGTGCCCTGGACGGTGAACCAGCGCGCCGACATGGCGCGGCTGATGGACTGGGGCGTGGACGGCCTCATCACCGACGACCCGGCGCTGCTGCGCGACCTGATGCGCGAGCGCGGCATGCCGCTGCCGCGCGCCTGCGAAGCCGCTGAGCGTTCCTGCGGCAGCGATGCTCAGACGTGGCGCGTGGCCCGCGTCCGCGCGCGCGCTCGCCCGAGGGCTGCGCGATCGGCGCGCGCGTGCAGCGTCTCGATGATGTGGCATTGCGCATCGCGTGCCGTCGCAGCAGTCGCGCAGCGCGATCAGGTCCTTCTCGAGCGAGCGCAGCTCGCGCAGGCGCTCGCGCACGTGGCCCAGGTGCGCATCGAGCGCCACGCTGGCCGCGGCGCAGTCGGCCTTGCTGCGCAGGTCCAGCCCCAGCAGCGTGCGCACCTCGTCGAGCGACATGTCCATGGCGCGGCACAGGCGGATGAAGCGCAGCCGGTGCACGTCGGCATCGGTGTAGAGCCGGTAGCTGTTGTCGCCGCGGGCCTGCGGCGCGATCAGGCCCTCTTTCTCGTAGTAGCGGATGTTGGTGGCGCTCACGCCGCTTCGGGCGGCGGCATCGCCGATGCGGTAACCCTGCTCCGAGGGCGGGTTTGCGACAGGCATGGCTTGACCTTCCAGTGACTTCAAGCTTTCCAATGCTGCCATCACTGGAGAAACCATGTCTGCGAACTGCTGCGAACACGATCACGACCACGAACATCTCATCGCCTCCGACACCCCGCGCTACCGGCGCGTGCTGTGGGTGGCGCTGGCCCTCAATGCGGCGATGTTCGCGGTCGAGATCGGCGCCGGCTTCCGTTCGGGCTCGGTCTCGCTGCTGGCCGATGCGATCGACTTCTTCGGCGATGCGGCCAACTACGGCGTGACGCTCGCCGTGCTCTCGATGGGCCTCGCCTGGCGCGCCCGCGCGGCCGTGCTCAAGGGGCTCAGCATGGTGGGCTTCGGCGCTCTTCGTGGCCGGCAAGACCCTGTGGTCGGCGATGCAAGGCGTGCCGCCCGAGGCCTTGACCATGGGCCTGGTCGGCACGCTGCGCTGGGCGTGAACGTGGCGGTCGCCGCTCATGCTCTACGCCTTCCGCGAGGGCGATGCCAACATGCGCAGCGTCTGGCTGTGCTCGCGCAACGATGCCATCGGCAACGTGGCGGTGATGCTCGCAGCGCTCGGCGTCTTCGGCACCGGCACCGCCTGGCCCGACCTGGCGGTGGCCGCGGTGATGGCGGCGCTGGCGCTCAGCGGCGGCTGGTCGGTGCTGCGGCAGGCGCGCGGCGAGCTTCGCCACACGAGCCGGCGAGCCAAGCGCGCCTGGCCGCGCCGCCGGCGGTTCCATAATCGTCGGCGATGTCCCGATCAGCCCTCCTCTCCTTCCTCTTCCCCGGCGCCGCGCGCGGGCGCCATCACCGACGTCGCCGGCATCGAGGTCGGCCACTTCAGCGACCCGCGCCGGCCCACCGGCTGCACCGTGATCCTCGCGCGCGAAGGCGCGGTGGCCGGCGTCGACGTGCGCGGCGCCGCGCCCGGCACGCGCGAGACCGACCTGCTCGCGCCCGGCAACTTCGTCCAGCAGGTGCATGCCGTGATGCTCGCGGGCGGCAGCGCCTGGGGCCTGGCCGCGGCCGACGGCGCGATGCGCTGGCTGGAGGAGCGCGGCATCGGCCTCGACGTGCGCTACGGCACGCTGCCGATCGTGCCGGCCGCCGTGCTGTTCGACCTGCCGCTCGGCGACGCGCGCATCCGGCCCGATGCCGCGGCCGGCTACGCGGCCTGCGAGGCCGCGTCGACGCGCTGCGCCGGCCGAGGGCAACGTGGGCGCCGGCAGCGGCGCGCTGGTGGGCAAGCTGTTCGGCGTGCGACCGCGCGATGAAGGGCGGCATCGGCACCGCCTCGGTCACGGTCAATGGCGTCACGGTCGGCGCGCTGATCGCCTGCAACGCGCTGGGCGACGTGCTCGACCCCGACACCGCGCAGGTGGTCGCCGGCGCGCGCACCGAGGACGGCCGCGCGCTGCTCGACACGCGCCGCGCCCTGCTGCGCGGCGAGCTGCCCCAGCCGCTGCTGGCCGGCACCAACACCACGCTCGGCGTGATCGCGACCGACGCCGTGCTCACCAAGGTGCAGGCCAACCGCCTCGCCAGCGCGTGGCGCACGACGGCCTGGCGCGCGCCATCAACCCGGTGCACACGATGAGCGACGGCGACACGCTGTTCGCGCTCGCCACCGGGCGCGTGCCGCTCGAAGGCGATGCGCCGGGCATGACGGTGCTGGGCACGATGGCGGCCGAGGTCGGTGGCGCGGCGCCACGCTGCGCGCGGTGCGGCGGCGCCGCGTGCGGATCGCGGTGAGAGCTGGTTCCCCTGCGCTCGGATCCTGGCGATGACCGCGCAGCCTGTTCGCACGCGCTTTGTAACCGAGCCGCGCCAAAAGCCACTCAAAATGCGCTGCCGGCGCCCAGCGCGCCCGAGCACCTTCCTCCCACCGCATGCCTCGCACCCTCCGCCTCATCCTCCTCTCCATCCGCGACCTGATCGTCTCGGCCGGGCCGGTGGTCTTCATCGTCGATCGGCCTGCTGGTCGCCGCCTACTGGTGGCTCGACCCGCAGCCGCCCAAGCACGTGACGCTGGCCACCGGCCCGGCCGGCAGCGCCTACGCCGAGTTCGGCAAGCGCTACGCCGCGGCGCTCAAGGCCAACGGCATCGAGGTCGTGCTCAAGCCCACCGACGGCTCGCAGGACAACCTGCAGCTGCTGCGCAGCGGCGGGGCCGACGTGGGCTTCGTGCGCGGCGGCAGCGCCGATCCGGTGGCCGACGAGGAAGCGGGGCTGACTTCGCTCGGCAGCCTGTTCTACGAGCCGCTGTGGTTCTTCTACCGCAGCCGACGCGGCGCGCAAGATCGACCGCAAGACCGGCACGGCTGAGCTCGCTCGACGCAGTTCAAGGGGCTGCGCGTCAACGTCGACAAGCCCGGCAGCGGCGTGCCCGAGATCATGGAGCAGGATGTTCCGCGCCAACCACATGGACGCCGGCGACGCTGCAGCTGTCGAACCTCGAGCAGACGCCGGCCACCGAGGCGCTGCAGGCCGGGCTGCTCGACGTGATCGTGCTGGCCTCGGCGCCGCAGTCGCCGCTGGTGCAGCGGCTGCTGCGCGCGCCGGACATCCAGCTGATGGACTTCGGCCAGAGCGACGCCTACTCGCGCCGCTTCGCCTTCCTGCAGCCCGTCACGCTGCCGCGCGGCGTGGTCGACCTGGCGGCCGACCTGCCGCCGCAGGACGTGTCGCTGCTGGCCGCCACCACCTCGCTGCTGGCGCGCGAGAAGACGCATCCCGCCCTGCGCCAGCTGTTCGCGCAGAGCGCGCAGACGCTGCACAGCGGCGCCGGCTGGTTCAACCGCGCGCGCGACTTCCCGAACACCCGCACCAGCGAGCTGCCGGTGAGCCCCGAGGGCGACCGCGCCATCAACGGCACGCCGCCCTTCTGGCAGCGCTACCTGCCCTTCTGGGCCAGCAACCTGGTGGAGCGCATGTGGCTGGTGCTGGGCGGCCTGCTGGTGCTGATGCTGCCGCTGAGCCGCGTGGTGCCGCCGCTCTACCAGTTCCGCGTGCGCCGGCGCGTGTTCCGCTGGTATGCGCGGCTGCGCGAGATCGAGGCACAAGCTGGAAGCCGGCAAGGGCGAGCGCGACGCGCTGCTCGAGGAGCTGGACGACCTCGACCGCGTGGTCAACAAGGTGGCGGTGCCGCTGTCGTATGCCGAAGAGCTCTACGCGCTGCGCAACAACATCTATGCGGTGCGCAAGCGGCTGCTGGCGAATCGGCCGGCCCCGACGCCGGCTTCGCGAATACAGAGTGGCCTACAACGCCCGGCTAGCGGGCGCAGACGCCAGCGGTATCAAAACGATAGCAATCTGCGCTAGCGAGCGAGCGGCCACACATCCTCCCGCCAAGGGAGGGCGCCACGGCGTAGCGCCGGGCTATCGAGTTCGCAGGGCTCAGCGCTCCAGCCGCAGCAGCTTGCCGTTGCTGCTGTCGGTCAGCAGGTAGAGCCAGCCGTCCGGGCCCTGCCGCACGTCGCGGATGCGCTCGCCGCGATCGGCCAGCAGGCGTTCGCGCGCCGTCACCGTGTTGCCGTTGAGCGTGAGCCGCCACAGCGCCGTGCCCGCCAGCGCGCCGACGAAGAGGTTGCCCTTCCAGTCGGGCAGCGCATCGCCGGTGTAGAAGGCCATGCCGCTGGGCGCGATCGAGGACTTCTGCGTGCCCGGCGTCCAGGCCGAGCCGTCGATCTTCTCCCAGTAGGTCAGCGGCTGCTCCATGCCGGCCTTGGCCGTGCCTTCGCCGACCTGGCGTGAGCGTGCCGTACTCCTGCCCGTAGCTGATGACGGGCCAGCCGTAGTTGCGGCCCGGCAGCGTGAGGTTGACTTCGTCGCCGCCCTGCGGGCCGTGCTCGTCATCCACAGCTCGCCGGTGGCCGGATGCAGCGCCGCGCCCTGCGACGTTGCGATGGCCGTAGCTCCAGATGTGCGGCTGCGCACCGGCGCACGCCGAAGTTCGGATTGCCCGGCGCCGGCGCGCCGTCGGTGGTGATGCGCACCACCTTGCCGTGGCCGCGCGTGAGGTCCTGCGCAGAAGCCGCGCTGGTCGTTGTTCAAGCCGCTCGCCCAGGGTGACGAACAGGAAGCCGCTGCGGTCGAAGACCAGGCGCGAGCCGAAGTGCGCCGCTGCTCTGCACCTTGGGCGCTGGCGGTAGATCACGACCAGGTTGCTCAGGCTGCGGTTGGCCGTGTCGAGTTCGGCGCGCGCCACCGCGGTGCCGTTGAGGCTGGCGTTGGTGCCGTCGCGCTCGGCATAGCTGAAGTAGATGCGGCGGTTGCTGGCGAAGGCCGGGTCGACCGCGACGTCGAGCAGGCCGCCCTGCCCCACCGCCTCGACCGCCGGCAGCGCCGCTGACCTGGTCGGCGCCGCCATTGACCGGCGTGCCGTCGGCATTGCGCAGGCGCAGCTGGCCGCCGCGCTGCGTGCACCAGCAGCGGCCGTCGGGCAGGAAGGCGAGGCTCCAGGGGTTGGTCGAGATCCGCTGGCCAGCTCGACCACCTTGACAGTTCATCGGCGCCGGGTACCGGCGCAGGTGCCGGGGCCGGTGGCCGGGGCCGGTGCAGGAGCTGGCGCCGGCGCTGGAGCCGGTGCCGGCGCTGGCGCAGGAGTGGCCGTCCCGCTGCACCCCGAAGGCGTCGATCGACTACGCTGCCCCCGCCGCCGCCCCCGCCGCAAGCCCGCGAGAAGAAGCCGGTCGCACCCCGCCAGTCCACCGCCATGCTGCTGCAGCCATGTCCGCTCCTTCAGGCGCCCTGCGCGCCGGATTGGAAGTGGACGCCGGATTTCCAGCGCCGGCGCCTTGTCAGCGCACGATCAGCCTTTGCTTACTTCAGCGCCTTGAAGCGCATCCGGTGCGGCTTGGCGCCTTCCTCGCCCAGGCGCTTCTTCTTGTCGGCCTCGTACTCCTGGTAGTTGCCGTTGAAGAAGGTCCACTGGCTGTCGCCCTCGGCCGCGAGGATGTGCGTCGCGATGCGGTCGAGGAACCAGCGGTCGTGGCTGATCACCAGCACCGAGCCCGCGAACTCGAGCAGCGCGTCTTCGAGCGCGCGCAGCGTTTCGACGTCCAGGTCGTTCGACGGTTCGTCCAGCATCAGCACGTTGCCGCCGGCGATCAGGGTCTTGGCCAGGTGCAGCCGGCCGCGCTCGCCGCCGGACAGCGTGCCGACCTTCTTCTGCTGGTCGGCGCCGTTGAAGTTGAAGCGGCCGGCATAGGCGCGGCTCGCCATCTGGAACTTGCCGACGTTGATGATGTCGAGGCCGTTCGAGATGTCTTCCCACACCGTCTTCTCGTTGGCGAGCGCGTCGCGGTGTCTGGTCGACGAAGGCCATCTTGACCGTCTGGCCGACCACCACCTCGCCGCTGTCCGGCTTCTCCTTGCCCGCGATCAGCTTGAACAGCGTCGACTTGCCGGCGCCGTTCGGGCCGATGATGCCGACGATCGCGCCGGCCGGGACCTCGAAGCTCAGGTTGTCGATCAGCAGGCGGTCGCCGAAGGACTTGCTGACGTTCTTGAACTCGAACACCTGGTTGCCCAGGCGCTCCGCCACGGGGATGAAGATTTCCTGCGTCTCGTTGCGCTTCTGGTATTCGAAGTCGGACAGTTCCTCGAAGCGGGCCAGGCGCGACTTGCTCTTGGCCTGGCGCGCCTTGGGGTTCTGGCGCGACCATTCGAGTTCCTTCTTCAGCGCCTTGGCGTGGGCTTCCTCGCTCTTCTGCTCCTGCGCCAGGCGTTCGCCCTTCTGCTCGAGCCAGGTGCTGTAGTTGCCCTTCCACGGAATGCCGCGGCCGCGGTCGAGTTCGAGAATCCACTCGGCCGCGTTGTCGAGGAAGTAGCGATCGTGGGTGATGGCCACCACGGTGCCGGGAAAGCGCTGCAGGAACACTTCGAGCCACTCGACCGATTCGGCGTCCAGGTGGTTGGTGGGTTCGTCGAGCAGCAGCATGTCGGGCTTGGACAGCAGCAGCCGGCACAGCGCCACGCGGCGCTTCTCGCCGCCCGAGAGCACGCCGATGTTGGCGTCCCACGGCGGCAGGCGCAGCGCGTCGGCGGCGATCTCGAGCTGGTGCTCGGAGTCGGTGCCGGCGGTGGCGATGATGGCTTCGAGCTCGGCCTGCTCGGCGGCCAGCGCGTCGAAGTCGGCGTCTTCCGCGCCGTAGGCCACGTACACCTCTTCGAGGCGCGCCTTGGCGGCGTAGACCGCGCCCATCGCTTCCTCGACCGACTCGCGCACCGTGTGCGCGGCGTTGAGCTTGGGCTCCTGCTCGAGGTAGCCGATGGTGAGGCCGGGCATCGGCAAGCGCCTCGCCTTCGATCTCCTTGTCGATGCCGGCCATGATCTTGAGCAGCGAGGACTTGCCCGAGCCGTTCAGGCCCGAGCACGCCGATCTTGGCGCCGGGGAAGAAGGAAAGCGAAATGTCCTTCAAGATCTGCCGCTTGGGCGGCACGGTCTTGCTGACCTTGTTCATGGTGTAGACGTACTGGGCCATGGCTATGTCCGTTCGATGATGGGAGCTGCTCGGGGTGGCCGGGAAACCTGGCAACGATCTTGCGCGAGGATCGATTGCGAGTCAGCCTTGCATGGCAGGCGCTTGCTGCTGCAGCGCGATTTCCGACCGGGTCTGCCGCCAAGTCTAACGCAGGCCCCTCGAAGGGGTGCTCGAGCCGCTGCTATTCTTTGGGCCGTCCGGGCCTGCGATACCGTCCCGCGCCGGCCATACCCTCTTCTCCATTCCATGAGCGCCACGCCCACCCACGACGCCTTCGAGCAGGCCAGGCAGCTGTTCCTCCAAGGCCTGAAGGACTTCGAGGCCGCCCGTTTCGAGGCCGCCGAACAGCGCTTCCAGTCTTCGCTGGCCCTGCTGCCGGGCCGCGTCTCGACCCTGGTGAATCTCGCCGCGACGCAGCTGAAGCTGGGCCGCCCCCAGGATGCGCTGGCCACGGCGGAGCAGGTGCTGGCACTCGAGGCCGGCAACGCCGATGCCTGGTTCCACAAGGCCGGCGCCCTCGGGCAGCTGAACCGCCACCAGGAGGCCCTGCTCGGCTACGAGAAGGCGATCGCGCTCGCCCCACCGGGCGCCGCTCCACTCTGGTTCTGCCATGGCCAGACCCTGCAGGCGCTTGACCAGCCCGAGCGCGCCCTCGCCTCCTACGAACGCGCGCTGGCCATCGACCCCGGCCTGGCGCAGGCCTGGAGCAACCGCGGCGGCATCCTGCGCGAGATGAAGCGCAACGAGGAAGCCGCCCACGCCTTCCGGCAGGCCCTGGCGCACGGCGCCGATCCCGAATTGCACCAGCTACTACCTGGCCTCCGTCTCGGCGCAGTCCGTTCCGCCGGTGGCGCCGGGCCACTACGTCGAGACACTCTTCGACGACTATGCCGAGCAGTTCGATGCACACCTGGTGGGCACGCTCGGCTATCGGGCGCACGACACGCTCGTCAAGCATCTGGCAGCGCTCGGCCGCGGGCCGTTCCGCTCCACCCTCGACCTCGGCTGCGGGACGGGCCTGTGCGCCCCCTTGCTCAAGCCGATGACGCAAAGGCTCGAAGGCGTCGACCTGTCCAGCCTGATGCTGGACAAGGCACAGGCCCTCGGGCTCTACGACCGCCTCGTGCACGCGGACATCGTGGATCACCTGCAGGGCACGGACGAGCGCTACGACCTGGTCACGGCGGCCGACGTCTTCATCTATGTCGGCGACCTGGAACCGGTCTTCGCAGCGCTGGGCCGTACGCTGGAAGCCAACGGGCTCTTCTGCTTCTCGGCCGAATGCGCCGCCGATGAAGCCGTCGACTTCGAGCTGCTGCCGAGCCTGCGCTATGCCCATTCCGAACGCTACCTGCGCGCGCTGGCCGAGCGGCACGGATTCGATCTGCTGCAGCTGATTCGTGCCCCGATCCGCGAAGACCAGCGCGAGCCCATCCACGGCATGTACGTCTATCTGGCACGCCGATGACCCCGGGTTTTCGCTGGGCAAAGCCGAGTCATGCGACAATCCGGGTCGTTGCCGGGTCCAGTTGCCCGCAACGCCGGCTCCCTGCCGGGGACGAAGAAGGCCCAAACCAAGGCCTCTCGCGCTCCCACTCCTGACCCCTATCTGCCCCTACTGGCCCGACGTCATCGATGACGCCTGGGTGGGCCGATACCACTGCGCCGTGGAAGGCGCTTGTTTGAACTCAATGAACTTTGACGAACTGAAGCTGGCCCCGGCCATCTTGAAGGCCGTGCACGAGCAGGGCTACGAAACCCCCACCCCGATCCAGGCCCAGGCGATTCCCGCGGTGCTCGAAGGCCACGACCTTCTGGGCGGCGCCCAGACCGGCACCGGCAAGACCGCCGCCTTCACCCTGCCCATGCTGCACAAGCTCACGATGAGCCGCAGCGCCACCAACAAGTTCGGCGGCACCGGCGTGCGCGCCCTGGTGCTCACCCCCACCCGCGAACTCGCGGCCCAGGTCGAGGAATCGGTCCGCACCTACGGCAAGTACCTGCAGCTGAGCTCCACCGTGATCTTCGGCGGCGTCGGCATGAACCCGCAGATCAGCAAGCTCAAGAGCGGCGTCGACATCCTGGTGGCCACGCCCGGCCGCCTGCTCGACCTGCAGCAGCAGGGCATGCTCGACCTCTCCACCGTGCAGATCCTGGTGCTCGACGAGGCCGACCGCATGCTCGACATGGGCTTCATCCACGACGTGAAGAAGATCCTCGCGCTGGTGCCCAAGGAAAAGCAGAGCCTGCTGTTCTCCGCCACCTTCAGCGACGAGATCCGCGACCTGGCCGCCACGCTGCTGAAGAACCCGCAGAGCATCCAGGTCACGCCGCGCAACACCACGGTGCAGCGCATCACGCAGGTGATCCACCCGGTGGGCCGCGGCAAGAAGAAGGCCCTGCTCGCGCACATCATCAACGAGCACGACTGGAGCCAGGTGCTGGTGTTCACCCGCACCAAGTTCGGCGCCAACAGCGTGGCCGAATTCCTGAGCAAGAACGGCATCGAGGCGATGGCGCTGCACGGCAACAAGAGCCAGAGCGCGCGCACGCAGGCGCTGGCCGGCTTCAAGAGCGGCGACATCCGCGCGCTGGTGGCCACCGACATCGCGGCCCGCGGCATCGACATCGACGAGCTGCCGCACGTGGTGAACTACGAGATCCCGAACGTCAGCGAAGACTACGTGCACCGCATCGGCCGCACCGGCCGCGCGGGCGCCAGCGGCGAGGCGGTGAGCCTGGTCTGCCTGGACGAAGAAGGCTTCATGCAGGAGATCGAGCGCTTCACCAAGCAGCAGATCCCGGTCAAGGTCATCGAGGGCTTCGGCCCCGAGGAAGGCGAGCGCGCCGAGCCCATCGCCATGGGCCGCCAGACCATGTGGGGCGGCGCCGGCCGTCCGCCGAGCCGCGACGTGATGCAGGCCGCCGCCAAGGCGGCGCGCCAGGAAATGATGCAGCGCATCCGCGACAACAAGGCGGGGCAAGGCGAGCGCGGCGGCAATGGCGGCAACGGCGGCAATGGCGGCAACGGCGGTCAGCGCGCGGCGGCGGCCAGGGCGCGCCGGCAGGCCGCAACGGCGGCGGCCAGGGCCAGCCGGCCAGGGCCAGCGCGCCCAGGGCGGCCGCGGCCAGGGCCCGGCGCGCGCGCCGCACCACGCGCCGCACCATGCTCCTCATCACGCGCAGAACCACCTGCCGCACGAAGAGCGCCAGCCGCGCCATCACGGCAACACGCCACAGCCCCACGCAGGCCGACGCAGCTGGCGCACCAGCGTGCCGAGGCGATCGCCGGCGCGGCGGGCCAGCCCGATCCGTTGCGCACCAGCGTCGACAGCTTCGGCGGTCGCGGGCGTCGTGGCGGCGGTGGCGGTGGCGGTGGCGGCGGTGGTGGCCGCGGCGGACGCTCCGGCGGCGGTGGCGGTGGCGGCGGTCGCTCCGGCGGCGGCTACGGCGGTGGCGGCGGCTACGGCGGCGGCGGCCGCTCCTTCGGCCGCTGAGCCAGCGAGCCGCAGGACTCCAGACTCCACACCCAGGGCGCTTCGGCGCCCTTTTTCATGCGCGCGTGATCGTCCGCTCGCAGTGCACTAGCATGCCCGCACCCACAAGGAGCGGAGCCGTCCCATGCCCATCTCGCCGAAGCGCGCCGCACTCGCCGGCGCCGTCACCGCCGCCCTGCTCGCCGCCGTTGGCTGCGGCAGCCCCGGCGGCATCTCGATGCCCCCGTCCATCCCGGCCGCGCCGGGACAGGTGCAGGTCAAGCTGATCGGCTTCAACGACCTGCACGGCAACCTGGAGCCGCCCAGGCTCGCCATCAGCGCGCCCGCCGCGGGCGGCGGCACGGTCCCGGTGCCGGCCGGCGGGGCGGCCTACATGGCCTCGGCCATCGCCGCGCTGAAGGCGAAGAACCCGAACCACGCGGTGGTGTCGGCCGGCGACATGATCGGCGCCTCGCCGCTGGTCTCTGCCCTCTTCCTCGACGAGCCGACCATCGAGGCGGTGAACGAGATGAAGATCGACTTCAACGCCGTCGGCAACCACGAGTTCGACAAGGGCCAGACCGAGCTGCTGCGCATGAAGAACGGCGGCTGCGCCAGGAACACGCCGCTCGCGCCCTGCCGCGTGAACAAGTCCTTCCCGGGCGCCAACTTCGGCTTCCTCGCGGCCAACACGGTGAAGCACGACGGCAGCACGCTGTTCCCGGCCACCGGCATCAAGAGCTTCACGCAGGGCGGCGCGACCGTGAAGGTGGGCTTCATCGGCATGACGCTCAAGGGCACGCCGACCATCGTCTCGCCCGCGGGCGTCGCCGGCCTGAGCTTCAAGGACGAGGCCGACACCGCCAACGCGCTGATCCCGCAGCTCAAGTCGCAAGGCGCCGACGCCATCGTCGTCGTGATCCACGAAGGCGGCATGACCTCCGTGGGCTACAACGACAAGCGCTGCACGGGCCTCTCGGGCGACATCGTGCCGATCCTCGAGCGCCTCGACGCGCAGGTCGACGTGGTGATCTCCGGCCACACCCATCGCGCCTACATCTGCGACTACGGCAGGGTCAACGCCGCCAAGCCCTTCCTGCTGACCAGCGCGGGCCAGTACGGCACGCTGCTGACCGACATCGACCTCACGATCGACACGCGCACGCGCAAGGTCACGGCCAAGTCGGCCAGCAATGTGATCGTGCAGGGCGAGGCCTTCACCAGCGGCGCCAACACGGTCGCGACCACCGACCAGTACCCGAGCTTCGCCAAGAACCAGACGATCGCCGCGCTGATCTCCAGCTACGCCGGCGTCGCCGCGCCGCTGGTGCAGCGCGTGGTGGGCCGGCTCACGGCCACCGCCACGCGCACCCAGGTGGCCTCGCGCGAGAACGTGCTGGGCAACCTGATCGCCGATGCCCAGCTGGCCGCCACCGCCGCGCCGGCCAAGGGCGGCGCCCAGATCGCCTTCATGAACCCGGGCGGCGTGCGCGCCGACCTGGCGCCGGCCGCCAACGGCGACGTGAGCTACGGCCAGATCTTCACCGTGCAGCCCTTCGGCAACAGCCTGGTGGTGAAGACGATGACGGGTGCGCAGATCAAGGCCGTGCTCGAGCAGCAGTTCAACAGCGGCACCAACACCGTGGCCCAGCCGCGCGTGCTGCTGCCCTCGAAGTCGTTCAGCTACAGCTACGACCTGTCGAAGCCGGCGGGTGCGCGCATCACGGCGATGGCGCTGAACGGCACCGCGATGAGCGATGCCAACCGCTACCGCGTGGCGATGAACAGCTTCCTGGCGACCGGCGGCGACAACTTCACCGTGTTCACCCAGGGCACGGAGCCGCTGGGCGGGGATCAGGACATCGATGCGCTGGAGGCGTACATCGCGGTCAACAGCCCGCTGGCGCTG
>CAWHOZ010000006.1:0-94505 GCA_963831175.1 uncultured Alphaproteobacteria bacterium
GGCTGCGACTGCTCGTTAAGCGGGAATCCGCCGCCTCGAAATCGCGTGCCGCGCACATGTTCATCGTCTGCTGCGCCTGCGGGTCGACGCATTCAGCCTCCTCGGCCTCGCATATTTCAATCTCGGCTTCGTTATTCGTCGGGTCATCGCAGTTGAAAACGAAGTCCGGCCCTTCCTTCACGATCAGGGGTGGACCTTCGACGGCGCCGGGTTCCACCTGCAACAGGAACAGCAGCAAGGCAGCGATCATTCCGCCTGCTTCTCGCTCGGCGCGCATCGGCTCCTCGCCCGCGAGCGGTGTCAGGCCGAGCTTGGCGAACAACGCGGCATCGGCGTCGTCGCCGTTCGGGCGCAGTGAGCAACTTGTCGCCGGTGAAGATCGAGTTGGCGCCGGCGAGGAAGCAGAGCGCCTGGGTCGCATCGCTCATGCTCTCGCGGCCCGCGGAGAGGCGGACCATCGCGCGCGGCATGGTGAGCCGCGCCGCTGCGACGGTGCGGACGAATTCGATATCATCTATTTCCGCGAGCGGCGTGTCGGCCAGCATGTCGCCGAGCACGGTGCCCCTGTTTCGGCACAATTCGGGTATACTGAAGTTTCCGGTGAAAACTGCGCTGGACCCAAGCATCAAGAACCGGACCTTAAGTCCGAGCCAACCTGCCAACCCTGGCAAGGTGGAGCCGCGAAAGCGGGATGCGGTCACGAAAGTGGCAACGAAGAGGGGGTGGGTCCTCCTTAGCTTAGGCTGACGGAGGATTTTTCATGTTGGGCGAACTGCTCCCGATTGCGGCCCTCATTTGCAACCGCTCCGAGGAACTTGGCTTGAGCGCCGTCGAGCTTGTCCGTCGCTGCGGCTACAAGAACATCTCCGAAGGGTCTGCGGCGCCTTGAGCAACTCTGCCAAGGTGACTTTGCGAGAAGCACCGCCCTCATTCACGCTCTGCCTTCTGCATTGGAAGTGACGGCGGAGGTGGTCAAGCAGGCCGTGGAGCAGACACAGCAGAACCTCCGAGAAGCTAAGGAACTTGCTTGGCGAGAGGCGTTTCGCCCTCATGCCATCATCCTCACTGAGCGAGAGGTGCCTCAGCCGATTTTTGTTGCTGCGGTGATCGGCGTGGAAAGACTTTTGCGCCTGGACTTGGACCCGCACTTGGTCCCGTCACCTACGTCACGCAGGCTCTCGATGGACTGAAGCAGAGGCTGGCGAGATGGAAAGGTGTGTTGCCTGCCTTTGGTCGGCCAGTGGGGTTTTCGTCAACTTCACGCCAGATCGCGCCGTTCGGTTTGATCTTGAAGGCAACGCAGTCGAGATGTTGGATCAGGCCTATCGACTTGGCGTGGCCCAATTCTGTATCGGCAAGCGACCGATCAGTTTTCACTGACGAAATACGCGGGACCGGGGCGCAAGAAAAACCCCGGCGCACGAGGGGCGACGCCGGGGCTAACAGGGTCGAGGCCGGGGGGCAGCCTCGAAAGATTGATGCTGGTGGATGGGCACAACCAGCACTGCGATAAGGAGCCTTCTACGCATAACACGGGCTCTGCGGCGATAACGGCGACAGACGCTCGCAGTTCCTCCGCAACCGGAGTTTTCCACAGGCGTTAAGCGATTGAGGGCGGGACAGAGGCCACTGTCCATATGGGCCACTCACAGCCCCAATTCCAAGTCCAAGAGGTCGGCTGCCTGTGGCAACGTTCGCCCGGCATCCCAAACTGGCAGGTGTGGAACTCTTCGTATGCAGAGGAGTTTGCAACCGCCAAAATTGTATCTCGGGAGGGGAAGCAGTGGTCGGGCACGAGGGGACTGGGGATGGATGACCCAAGGGGCTGTCCTTGTTGTTGAAGATGAAGTTCTCGTGCGGCTGCTAATCGCGGACACTCTACGCCAAAGCAGCTTCAGGGTTATCGAAGCCGCCAACGGTTATGAGGCTAGAACCGTCCTGCAAAGCGGCAATCCGGTCGCGGTGTTAATCACCGACGTGAAGATGCCGGGCCTAATGGATGGCCTGAATTTGGCGAAATGGATTCGTGCGGAAGACCCTGCCGTCAAGATCATCCTCGTGTCGGGGAGCATGGCAGGTATTTCCGCCGGGTGCTCAATCCTTGGCCGACGCGGTGTTTATAAAACCCTATGCCGTAGAGGCGCTGGTGAAGCGCGTGTCGGAGTTGATGCGGAACGGAGGTGTCCCTCCGGCCGTTGAATGTGCGGTGAGAAACGATACAACCATCGACGGTGCTGCTGATTGACGATGATGTCTTAGAGCGGACGCCGCTCTCAGCCTATCTCCGCGACTGTGGCTATACCGTCTACGAAGCGGCCGACGGCGACGAAGCTCTTGTCGTGCTCAAGGCGCCCGGCCTTCACGTCGCTGTCGTTTTCTGCAAAGCCGAGGTGGCCGGAAGTGTGGATGGTTTCAGTCTCAAGCAATGGGCTCAACAGACACGTCCCGATTTGCTCGTCGTCCTCTTTGGCTCTCCTGGCGGGGCTGCTGCCGCTGCTGGAGAATTATGTCAAGCTAGGGGCCGATGCTGGCGAAGCCCTACGAACACAAAATCGTTGAGGCCCGCATTCGTCAATTGCTCGCCGCACGTGACCGCGACTGCGTTTAGTGGGCGTCGGTGTCGCGCCGCTACAACCCCCGCTCCCCGGCACACTTTCTCAGCCACCTCACAGGCGCCGTTCCCCTCCCGTGCCGGAGCAGCGCCGCCGTCTTTAAAATCAGCGCGGCCCCGGTAGGAGCATCCGCCAAGTTGGGCTCGGACTGTATGCCGTTAAGATCGTCGAAGATCGGGAGGCCCATGGAGACGAAGCTCGACCACTTGTCTTGCGATAGGCGCAGGCCGGGCGAGGAAGATTGTGCTGCCGCCGGAGTTGGGGTCGTGATCCCGTTCGTCACTTGCTCGGCTTGTTCAGCGTATGTCCGGCTCAGCCATGAGATTGTAGCATGCCTCGATGATGAAGCCTGGTGCGTAAGGTTTGCGGATGAAAAGGCTGCCGGTGACTTGCCCCGCAGGATCGCAGCCATGACCGGACGTGTAGAGGATTGGCAGGGCGGGGACTTGGCTCTCAGCGCCTCGGCAATCTCCCATCCGCTCATTTGTCCCGGGAGCAGAATGTCCAAGAAAACCACGTCAAATTGATTGTCCGCCGTTAAACTGAGGGCATCTTCGCCGCTGGCCGCCTCAAGCACGTGCCAGCCATACGTGCGCAATTCGTCCGCGATGTTCTCACGCACAAGCGGTTCGTCTTCCACGACCAGCACGACCCGTTCCTCGGCACCCATGGGCGCCTCCATGATGAAAGGTTTCCTAGACATGCCGATCCGCGATGTTTCTTGAGGCTTACGGCTTAAGTGCGGATCCGTGCCGCCCGGGAACATCCGTGAGCGTGCATGGGTTCCGAGCAATAGCCCAAAGTCGCCAAGCAGAATAAACAGCAAATTGACAGGGGCTTCAAATCGCGAAACTGTCGTTCTTGGCGCCCTTCTTTACAGCATCCTCAGAAAGCTGGCACAGACCGCGGCCAAGAGTTCAGAACGGACACAGCGCATTTCGTGGCCAACATCTATCCGACCGCCTGCGCATGTTTGGGTGCGCACAGCTAGCTTAGGTGCTGCTCTCAGGACTTTTGCCGCGTTGGCCTCCGAGCGCGGGAGAACTCACGGAATGTAGGCAAGCGCGAAGGCAGCTGGATCGTCACGCGTCGAGCCTGACCAGAAATCAGTGTTCGGCGAGCCGGCCACGACATAACCAAGAACGATGCACGCTAAGCCGAACAAACCAATGTGGATGAAGGTCTGCTGGGCGGTTTGCCCGAGCAGCGGGTCAAGGTCGCCCTGTAAGTGCGACACCAGCTCCTGAAAGGTCAGAGAAGAAGCCCGCGACTCAACCAGCGGTCGCGTGAACCAACCTAGAAGAAATCCTGCGGTTCCGAAGGCCGCAGACACTCCTATCCGGTTCATTTGGTGTGAAGCTCCGCCAAGCTTGCATCGAGTAATGTCAGCCAATTCGTGAGCCGTCTATGCTCCTCTCTATACTGAGCCATTGCAAGCTCGGCGCGTTCGCGAGCAGTGCCATGCTGAGCACCGAGGGCATCCAAATCCCGGATGCGCTTCTCAACATTGGCTAGATCAGCAGCGATGCGACTACGCTCCGAGAGCAGAGTCTTGATTTTCAACACTCGCCTCCTCGCTATCCTGCGAAGAGAGAGCAATGAGGTTTAAGAACCATTGCACTTGACAGAATTGAGGGAACGGACCCGTATCCAGGGCGCTGCTCCCAGCCTAACGGGACGGAACCTCAGCTATGATGCCGCCCAACGTCAGATCGCAAAAGAGTCGATCTTGGCGCCCTTCTTCACCGCATCCACCAGCCAGTTGGGCTTGCGACCACGGCCCGTCCAAGTCTGCGAGGAATCTTTCGGGTTGCGGTATTTGGCGACGCCGGAGCCCTTGGATGATCCGCGTCTGCCGAACAGTTCATTGATATCGAAGCCAGCTTTTTCAGCCATCTGCGCGAAGCTGCTCTTTTGTGGTGCTGAGCGTCCGCAACCCGCTTCTCAGCAATCGCAGCTTCGATGCGCTCTTGCAGCTTCAGCAGTTCTGCATAGGACATCTTATCGAGGCCATTGATCGTCGCCATAGCTTTTCCTCCCGACTATTTCGCGGACACATAGCGTGAATATGTGCGGAGAACAACTGAGACTTATTGGCACGTCTTTTTGTCGAAGGGACACAGACTCCTTCGGATTGGATGAGAAATTTCATAGACAAGCGACACCTGCGGGCCTGCAACGAACTTCAGTCTGACCACGTTGTTCACGCAGATGAAGAGGCGGGAGAACGTCATGGTCACGCTAAGGGAGGCCTTAGCCGCAGAACGAGCTAAGAGAGCCAGGACACCTCGACCCGGCAGCAGATCGGTCGAGCAGTTTTGGAAGCCTTGCTGACCGTCTAAATGCCGAACCAATCCCCGGCTGGCTGTTCATTCTGGACGGTCAGGAAATCTGCGTCTTCCGCATTTACGGTGGCGCGCGTGAGCAGGTCGGCACGTGGAGCGTGGACGAGGAGATGCGATTGGTGACAGGGAATCAGATGACGGAGTGGATCACCGCCGAGAGCTATGCCCGCGTGATCGATGAGGCGCTTACAGATCACCGCAATGCTCATCGTCGATGCAGAGATGGCTGATGCGACGAAGCCCAACAACGACGCAGCGCGGAAGGTGCTGAGATAGTTGAACTCCCTCCGAGATTTTAACGACGCGAACTGCAATATTGGCTATCGAAGGGCGATCAACTTAGGTGTGAGGCTACCGTCGAGGATGCATCTCTTCGACAGCCAGATTGAGCTTTATGGAAGCGGGACCGTTCCACTATATCTCTTTCGATCAATCGGCGTAGTGCCTGTTCCATATCAGGATGCGGGGGTTGAGACTCTCTAGCGAGTTCTGATCGCAGAAGCTTGCCGATGACAGGCAGGACATCTTTTTTCCTGTCTATAGGCATGACCCGCACCTTATTGAGAGGGCGCCGACATGGGCTCTAACATGCCGACGCCCCCGTTACGTTGCACCGTCGATGGTCGGCGCAACGATGAACTAACGGAAGCTGCTTCGTCGTGACACTAGGGAAGGAGAGCCAGTCCACTATTCCTCACGCCCGCACCGACGACGGCGTTCGGCCAGTTCCCTCTCGGTCATCGCTCGCAGCAAATCGGTCACATCGACAAGGTAGGGCTCGTTGATCGGCAACTGTTCGGTCCGGTCTCTGACTTCTGCACCTATCCCGATGGCCCACGCTGGAAGAGTTCGCTCAGGCATTGGGCACCACCTTTCAAGCCGCTAACAGCGCACGAGGCCGGTCGTTCCACAAAAAGTACGAAATCGTACATTTGCTCCCGAAGCTATAAGGGAGTCATGCAGTACCTCTCTCGGGCTCGCAATTGTCGGCTCGTCGCGATGGGACATGAGAGAAACAATCCTCGCGGGGAAGCTGTATTGGTCGGTGGGGCGTACTAGAGAAGCTCCACCAACATGCTCACTTCAACTTGGTGTGATGCACTGCTAAGCGCCGTTTACATTCGTTTCGGGGAACAGATTTGTTCAACTGCTCATTACACTCTTGCGCGGGCGTTGAGTGCCTGACCGTGAACATGAGAGGTCAAGTCCAGTTCTGAAAATGTGCACCCAGAGACTGTCGACGAAGCGGGGTCCGCAGAGGCTATCGCAACAAGCTGGTCGCCGTTTTGATTTTGAACAGACGCTATGTCAGGCCATACGTGCCCGTTCTCAAGTCGAGATAACCTATAAGACCGAACTGGCTGTAAGGGTGGTCGAGCCTTATGCAGTTTTTCACTCGCCGAAGGATGCAACCAAGGTTTGTCTGTCGGGCAACCAGATCAGAAATTTCGGCGACCCGTTCGACAAATTAGGGCCGCGTGATTTCGAGGTTAGGCTGATCGGCACCCTGCGCGTTACCGACACTACGTTCCTCCCCGATCCTCGATTCTCCCACATCGAGCGCCAAGTACCGGAATGGCATCGTCTGTTCGATCTAAGCGTCGACCGATGCCAATTCGATCTGAGCGGCGGGATCGGCAGACATGAGGGCAAGTCCGGCGTCCCCGGTTACTGGTTGCTCACAAAAAGTGAGGTCGTCCAGGTTGAACAGGCGGTTAAAGGGGGCAATCGTCGATGCATGCCCGATCCACGCGATACCCCGCATGAACGATACGGCGTGTCCTCATTGCGGCGCCGTTTGGGCTATTGTTCTGACGCCGGTGAGTTACGCTGCGCCGAACGTTCTGCATTACCGGGGAACCTGCATCTGCGGACACCCCCTTAAAGACTTAGACGCCCTCGGCCACGTGGCTTCCTTGTTCAGGCTGATCAAACCCTCTTCGAGCGGCGAAGGACCTGAAGAAGTGTAAGCCTCCCTTTTGCTGGGTCATGGCACGCACCGTTACTCGTCAGGGTTCGTTCTGACCGGCACCGTCCATAGGCTGGTGCCGCTCGTCATAACAAGCTGCATGTAGAAGTACGGCAAAAGGAAAAGAGGCATCTTCGTTCTCCCATCTCGGTTCGACGGATAACCCGTGACACACTCTCACCATTCCTCCCGGTCCCCATGCTCACACCGGGGCCGTTTCACATAGCAGTAGCGTACGCACGCTGAACGCCTGCGTCGCTGGCGTTGTGGATGTGGATTGAGATTTTTCGCGCTAATCAGGCAGGCACCCGACAATACCGTACGCTGATTTGCGCGGACGAGACAGACGATTGCTCAAACACCGGATGGTGGAGAGAGGGTCATGATCACGTGGCATGTGCTTGTGGTGGTGGGATGCTGTGTGCCTCCGCATCAATTCTATCGCGAGCACGTTCGAGCAAAGCAGCTTCACCTTCCACAAGTGAAGCTTTGAGGGTCACGGGGGTCACGCCTGATGATCCTGGCTTGAAGATGTGAGCCAGCCATTCGGCACCGCAGTGGTAGCGAATGCGATAACCCCTGTAATCCAACTCTTTCATAAATCGGGTGCCAGTTGTCGGAGGTGTAGGCGTGACGCGACGGTGAGAAAGAGTGTCAAGCTTAGTCTATGTCACCCTGCTTGTAGGACAAAGCAGCACGCAGGAGACCTTCCTCGTCCACCACCCCAGCTTCGATGGCTTCTATGATCCGCTCCACCATGGCTACGCGAACTTCTGATCGATCTGATGCCGAAGCGCCATAAAACTCCTGCGCTGCTGTCCATGCTGCTTCGAGGACCCGACTCATCAGAGCAAGCGTAGTCGGATCATATAAGTTGTCGTCTGAGGGCTCGCTGTCACTGGCCGCAGCCTTCAGCCTTTCAGCATCGGGCTGGCCACTGTTCGCCATCGCCATGACCCACATTACAAGGCGCGCACTTTCAGACCGTTGGTGTTGGCGACTTACACTGCCAAGTAGATCAGCCATCCGGTCAGGTCCCCCGCTAAGGCGAACCCTCCAACTGTTCCAGCCATCGAGCGCATTAGAGCATCATCGATGTCGGTGCCGTTTCTTGAGCCGAAGGCGAGGCAGGCTGTGGCAGCTATAAATAGGGCACCCAGCATCCAAGCCACTACGCTCATAACTCTATTCTCCCGCAGCTTGGACGAGGCGGTAGTTCAACATCTGCGACACGCCGACGAGTTCGTGGACGCCGCATTCTGGCGTGTGCAGGATGCCGAAGGAGAGCATGTCGTTATCGTTGACCGTCGCGTAGCAAACGCCCCTTAGCTCACCCTTCTCTGCGGCCTCCAAGAGCTTCTTCAGGCCGAACACCAAGTCTTCTCGACCTTCGATGCTTTTCTTCTCCCGCTCGTGGTTTAACAGCACAAGGTTTGTCATGGGAGGGTCCTCGGCGGTTCCTATGAAATCGAAACCAACGGGGATTGCCAAAAGTTCCTGATATAGCTTGGGTGTACGGTTGAAGACGAAAGAACAATCTTAATCGCTGGATGGCCGGAACTACCCTGCCGATTGGCCGGTTCTAGGCTCGGTCAGCAACAAGGGCCTTCGAATGACGAGAGATGCCAAATCGGAGAAAAGGACCTACCGCCGAGACGACGGAGCGTTGATGGTTGAGGTAAGACCTGGGCAGTTCATCAGCGAGAGTGCGGCGGCCGCTTTAGGTTTGCTCAAACAGAGCGGACACGACCCAGCCAGACCGAACAGCCGCAAGAGTGCCCGTCGCGGAGGGCGGCAACTGCAACGGTCTAGCCGCTCATAGTGGTTGGCGAAGTCACCGCTTTCTCCACCGATGCTAGGCTAGGTTGCCCGAACAGGCGGCATGGTCGGTGAGGCTTAGAGAGAGCGTGGAGCGAATGGACTCACCACCCCCGGTTCCATCGCCTGCGCCAAGCATCGATGTTGCCCTGCTGATAAGAGCCATCGAGTTTGCAGCACGGAAGCACCGTCTACAGCGTCGCAAAGATGTTGACGCGAGCCCCTACATCAATCATCCCGTGGCGCTCATGTCAGTGCTTTGCGTCGAAGCTGGCGTTTGTGACGTTGAGGTTCTGAGTGCTGCTGCCCTTCACGACACGATTGAGGATACCCAGACAACACGGGATGAAATCAGCCGAGAATTTGGAAAAAAGATTGCAGACATCGTGGCCGAAGTGACGGACGACAAGTCTTTGCCGAAGGAAGAGCGGAAGCGGCTACAGATCGAGACAGCGCCGCATAAAAGTCCCGCAGCATCTCTTGTGACGATTGCGGACAAGATCGCAAATTTGAGAGACGTAGCCGCGAACCCACCATCTGATTGGAGTCTGAAACGGCGCCAAGAATACTTCGTTTGGGCCAAGGCTGTGGTCGATAAACTTCCGGGTACGCATCCGCTTCTGCGTGAGCTATTCGAGGTAGCCTATGCGCAGAAGCCGAGGGTGTGAGGGCTTGATCGACAAACCCATTTTCTAGTCGCGCCTAAAGAGACCGCCTCACTTCATCAAAGAGCGCAAGAACAGCAGCATGGCCTTGGGTATCGTTTACCTCGACGAGTGCACTGCTACCGCCAAAATAACTCACCATTCCGGAGGCTAGCTCATATGCTTGACGGCAGTCGTTCGTCAGACGGTGAGCGGCTACGACGAGCGCCCCGTAGGCACAGAATTTGGACGCGTTTGGGTCCGTTGCGCATACCGCTAAGCCATCCGGGTCCTGAGCAATCTGGCCACGACACCAATGGACCTCACTGGCAATCAGAGCCCGAGCATGTTCGACGATGTGCACCTTGAGCGGGTTTGACATCTAACCCTCCATCAATTGTGCCGTCCATCATCACCACTGAACATCCCACGTGCGATACCGTTCCTCGAAAGTGGTGGGCAGCCATGCCCCCTAAGGTGGTTCTGGTGGTTCTGGTGCTAGTGGAGCCGGTGGAGCGGGTGGAGCAGGTGGGCTGAAGCAGAGGGCTCTAGTTGAGTTGGCTGGTCCTCACGCTCCCTAGGGCATTCAACCACTGGCTTCTCTCGGCTCCTGCGGCGATCCGGAACATGGGAGAGGGAGGGTGTGTGCCTTCTGTCTTCCTTCCAACTAGCTTGTCTCACCTGTCTCACCTTTAAAGAGCAAAATCTAACGTGACCGGTTCTGCGCGCCCCCCTCTGTTAGGAATCCGCGCGCGCCAGCCACAGCCGCCAAGTTTTGGGAGGGTCCAAAGGTGAGACAGGCGAGACCTTAGCCCCCGAAAAGCCCCCTTATCCTGCTACACTAACGAATGGCATCTTTGTATCGACGCAACGGCTCAACGGTCTGGTGGATTCGGTTCCAACTCACACGGGCATCCGAGTTCAAAAATCCTCCGGCAAAACCCGCAAGGCTGATGCCCTACGTTTCCTCGCCAAGGCCATGGAGGACGAGAAGCAACGTCAAGAGCAAGGATTTCAGAAGGTCCGGTTGGGGGTCCTGTGCGAGGAATATTGCAGCCAGCATCTCCCCCTCCTGAAGCCTGGGACCAGAGTCGGCTACCTCGGTCACATCGCGGTCCTGAAGGTCCACTTTGGCGAAGACCGTTACGTCGATGAGATTCGCAAGGCCCACGTCGCTGAGTTCGTCGCCAGCTTGAAGAAGACGGGTCTCAAGTCGCCAACCATCCGAAGATACTTGGCAACCGCGTCCTCGATCTTCGCTTTTGCCGAACGGTCAGGTTGGCTCTCTCAGAATCCTGTTGCTCAGTTCGATAAGAGGTCCCTACCAGAAGCCCAACCCAGGACACGCTTCATCTCCCAGGCCGAGTATCGACGTTTGCTCTCGGCATCTCCCTCCCATCTGAAGCCGATCCTTGAGATGGCCGTTCAGACTGGGATGCGGTTGGAAGAGTTGCTTGGGTTGAGATGGGAGCAGGTCAACTTGGAGCGGCGAGAGGTTCGGTTGGTGGTGACCAAAACCAGCCAGCCCAGGGTAGTTCCGTTATCCGATAGGGCTGTAGCCGTTTTTGTGGCCAGCCCTCGTCTCGGTCCAAGCCCGTACGTGTTCACCAATCCCAACACCGGCCAACGCTACCGCAACCTCAGGCACTCATTCCGCAAAGCTTGTTCTCGTGCTGGGATCACAGACTTCCGCTGGCATGATTTGCGGCACACTTTTGCGAGTTGGCATGTTCAGAGCGGCACCGACCTCTACCGCCTCAGTCGAATCCTTGGCCATTCGACCCTTCAGATGACGACTCGGTATGCTCATCTCGCTACCGAAAATCTCCATCAGGCCGTTCAGATGTGCCGAAGTCCATACCGGAGGTTGAGAGCGTTCGAAAATCAGCGCCACCTCAAGCAGACCAAGCTCGTACCTCGCCTTCCCGTCCTGAGATGCTTGAGGCCCTAACTGAGAAGCAAGCAGTCAGCCTTGGCCCGGAACATCACCTGACCGACAGGATTGAAAAACCAAACTTCCGGTGCGCTTAGCTGACAGGGGAAGGGCTGCGCCGCTGTAACCGTTCGACAAATCCCATCAGGCACCGGGAGTGAACGTCTGATGTTGGCGTCACGTGGCTACAGCTAGTTCATTCTCATTGACGGCATACGGGCCGAGGTCAGCGGGCGGGCCGGAAGTCTTCTATCCAACTGAGCTACGAGCGGATGCCCCGGTCACAACAGGCACACTGAATCCAGTCAGTCCCTTCGTGTTACAATTGCATATCAAGTCATTGTAGCTTGCCACCATTATCCGCCCACGGAATAACTGATGGGTCAGCCAATTGTTCGGTGCCCGCCGCATTGGCCCTGCCTGGGAGAGCCAAACTCAAAAGCATCCAATATGGGGACACACCCTGGACATGCGTGTCGATGAGAACGTGCGCAAATCGGTTTTGTTCATCGGCCGGGCGCAACAAGAAAAGGAGGTTCTCCCCGTCGGCACTGCATTTCTGATGGCAGTCACCCATCACGGGGACGACTTCGACTTCGTCGTAACTGCTCGCCACAACTTAGAGGCTTTTGGCTCAGCGAACAAGTCTATCTGAGAGAAATAACGTAGGAGGCACTACTACGACGCTTCCAACCCACTCTAGCCGATCGGCAACTTCACCCCGCCCGCAAAAACTACGTCGATGAGCCGTCATCCCGACCAGTTTCATCGATACGTCATCCAGCGACAAATTTGATGTCAGCAGGATACCTGAAAGCATGTTGTGCACCGATGAAATCTTCGAAACCAGATGTTGCTCCCGGGATCATATTGCGACCATTGGCTGTTTACTTCCGACATGCTCACACTACACACAACATCCCAATCGTGAGGGCTGGCACTGTAGCTGCGATGCGGGACGCAAACGAGCCAGTCTATACAAAAAGGGGGTACATGGACGCCTACTTGGTCGAGCTGCGTTTAATTCGGGGCTCAGCGGTTCGCCTGTATTCTTACAGACGCCGCTGACGTGGGCGAAGGATGGGCGGGTCAGAACGCTGACCACTCGATGAAAACTTATTATCTCCTAGGTCTCATGCGCGGTCACTTAATGTCGAAAACGAGGACGACGTCCCGACAACAAAAAAGCGTAGAGAGGAAGAGGAAGATGTTGCGGGGGACCGCATAAATTCGGGTATCGGTGTAGTAGTGCCCGTTGATATGATCCTGGCTACCATCAAACGCCCTGAACTGCTGCTTTGGATGGACGAGGAAGTGGCAGCGAAAATTGCAGCCTCCGGCGACGACACAATTTGTCACCAGCATAATCGGCAAGTCCACAAGGGGCCTGAACAGGCTAGATGGCCTTTCGGGTATATCCTGGATAGCTGATCCAGCTTGCCCAGCGGGTAGGAGTTCAACCGTGTTCGCAATAGCCCCCACAGACCTAGAGTGGTTCCAGGCTATTCGCGCTGACTTTGTTGCCCGAACCGTCAATTTTTGGACGCCAACCCCATGGAACGTGCGCGGCCTCGGGGTGGGGGATCGATTCTCATTTCATGCTCAAAGCCCCGGTCCGCAAGATTGGCGGGTTCGGGTATTTTCGTCGATACCTCAACCTCACCGCATCTCAAGCCTGGAGCGCCGATGGCCCCGGCAATGGCGTCCAAAGCCTTGAGCGACTTGATTTTGAAAGCTTCGAGGCTTTGCAGAGAAACGTTCCGAGCGGTTCACACCCAGCGACGACCCCCTTATCGGCTGTATTGAGCTAGCTCTATGTGTTGGCCTTCCATGATGACCGCTTCCTAGACGCGGAAGAAACACGGTCACTCTTTTCCAGACCAAGTGGTCAAGCTGAAGTATTTCGAGGGCACGGATGGTTTCGCCACGTCGGCAGAGGACAACGCCCCGACTTCCACCCCCTTTGAGCTAGTGCAAGGAAACTCAGCCTATCAGGTTGCGCGGCGCAAAGACAGAAAGGGCCAATCCGGATTTCGTTTGGCGTGTCCTCAATAATTACTGGTTCTTGATGAAGCATCAGAGACCAGGCCTTGCCCGAATAATCGCAAACATTTCACATACAGCCCTACATCGATTAATCCATAAATCACGCCCACAATGTGCATTTGTCTGAGGGTTGATATCCATCGCCTGTTTGATGAAGGCCTTATTGCTGTATCAGAGGACGGGAGAGTGCTCATCAGCCCGCGCCTAACCAGCACGTATTATGCAGAGTTTCAGGACCATCGCGTCGAAGTGCCTAGGGATAGGAGCCTTGAGTCTTTCTATTTTTGTGTTGAAGTTCCACAGGGAGAATGCCTTCCTGGCCTGCCCGCTCACCTCGGCCCGTATGCCGTCAACTAACAATGCAGAACTAGCTGTAGCCACGTGACGCCAACATCAGACGTTCACTCCCGGTGCCTGACGGGATTTGTCGAACGGTTACAGCGGCGCAGCCCTTCCCCTGTCAGCTAGGCGTACTGGGAGTTTAGATTTTCAATCCTGCCGGTCAGGTGATGTTCCGGGCCGAGGCTGACTGCTGGTTCTCAGTCAGGGCCTCAAGCATCTCAGGACGGGAAGGCGAGGAAGAGCTTGGTCTGCTTGAGGTGCCGCTGATTTTCGAACGCTCTCAACCTCCGGTATGGACTTCGGCACATCTGTCCTGAAGTCCTTGGTGGGTGTCATGTCGGCGATCAGATGCACCGGCTGAACTTGCTGTAGCCATCGAGACGCCAACAGTACGGGTCGTTCAGATCCGGGTGCCTGATGGAATTTGTTGAACAGATACAGCGGCGCAGCCATTCCCCTGTCAGCTTAGCGGGGCTGCGGGGCCTGATTAACAGTCTTGTGCTCTAACCAATTGAGCTAGCCGCTGGTGAAGCTGAAGGGAATCGAACCCCCGACCTCCCGGCTGACCGGGTGCTCTGCCACTGAGCTACAACCTCGTTTCGTATGACGCGGAACACGCAGCCGCAGAGCGGAGCGCGCCAGCCGGGTCTCGGCGAGCCCGGACACATGGCGTCGGGGCGCACTAAATGCTCAAATCCGGCGGAATTAAAGCGTTGTTCGCTGGGACAAGGATATCCTGCGCTATCTGGCGTCGAGCCGCCGGCGTGTTTTTGCTATCAATCCTTGCAGCCGCGCCATAGCTCGGCTGGGTGAAATCGGTTAGCTGAAAATCAGCAACCAGGATCAGGTGCATGGCCGGCCTGTCGCGCTCGCTCGAGCATGTCCGCGACCGCTACGACGTCATCGTCGTCGGCTCGGGCTACGGTGGCGGCGTGGCGGCATCGCGGCTGTCGCGTGCCGGCAAGTCGGTCGCCGTGCTGGAACGCGGGCGCGAGGTGCTCACCGGTTCCTTCCCTAGCCGCTTTCCCGACCTGAAGAACGAGATGCAGGTGACGGGCAAGCGCCTGCGCACCGGCCCGACGTCGGCGCTGTTCGACGTACGCCTGGGCGATGACATGCATGTGCTGGTCGGCTGCGGCCTCGGCGGTGGCTCGCTGATCAATGCCGGCGTGGCGCTGCGCCCGGACGCGCGCGTGTTCGCCGACGAGCGCTGGCCCGGCCAGATCGCGCAGGACGGCTTGCTCGATGAAGGCTTCCGCCGCGCCAAGCTCTGGCTGAACCCGCAAAGCGACCCGCGCGCCGGCGAGTATGCGAAATACAAGACGCTCGAGGCGGCCGGCGCCGCGCTCGGCTACGACATCGTCGCGCCGGCGGTCACCGTGAGCTTCGATCCCAACGTCAACGTCGCCGGCATCGAGCAGCCCGGCTGCACGCGGTGCGGCGATTGCTGCGGCGGCTGCAACGTCGGCGCCAAGAACTCCGTCGCACTTACCTATCTCCCGGACGCCGTGCGCCACGGCGCCGAGCTCTACACCCACGCCGGCGTGCGCCACCTCGCCAAGTCGGCCGACGGCGACTGGGAGGTGCATGTGCGGCGCCTCGATGCGGGCAGCAGCGCTTCGCCTGACATGGTGCTGCGCGCTGCGATGGTCGTACTCGGCGCCGGCACGCTGGGCACCACCGAAATCTTGCTGCGCTCGCGGGCAATGGGGCTGCCGCTGTCCGACCGCGTCGGCGAGCGCTTCTCGGCCAACGGCGACATCATCGCCTTCGGCTACGGCGCCCGCGAGCCGGTCAACGCTGTCGGCGTCGGCTACCCGGCGAAGATCGAAGGCGCCGAGGTCGGTGCCGCTGTCTCGGGCCAGCTCGAGATCGACGACGCGGCAAACCTTGCCAACGAGCTACGCGTGCAGGAAGGCGTGCTACCGTCGTCGCTCGCGCCGGTGCTTCCCGTTCTGTTTATTCCCAACGGGCGCCTGCTCGGCGCGCTGCAAAGCCTCGTCAACGGCGTCTACAAGGGTCCGTTCGCCAAGCTGCAGACGTTCTTCGCCGTCTCGCACGACAGCGCCTCGGGGCGCTTCGTGCTCGACGATGATCGGCTCATACTTGCTTGGCCGAATGCCAAGGACGAGCCCGTCTACGCGCGCCTCGACGCCATGCTGTCGGCGGTCGTGAAAGAGTCCGGCGGCAGCTACGTGAAGAACCCGCTGGCCGGCACGGTCATGGGCCATCAGCCGGCGACGGCGCATCCCCTCGGCGGTGCCGGTATGGGCCGCGAGCGGGGCGACGGCGTCGTCAATCACAAGGGTCAGGTATTCGATGCCGGGCCAGGGCGCGGCTCGACGGCCGTGCACGAAGGCCTCTATGTCGTCGATGGCGCCGTAATCCCCCGCTCGATTGGCGTCAATCCGCTGCTCACGATCACGGCGCTGGCCGAGCGCACATTGCTGCACATGGCGCAGGACAACGGCCTCGCGTTTGACGCCGCACCGCTTTCGGGCATACGCGCCACGCCGCAAGATCTCAGCCCCTTCCTCGCCGCGTAGTAGATGTCAGGCCCCAAGGCCTGACACCAACGTCCTCGCCTGCAGGCTCACGCGGTCTTCTTGTAGCGCGCGGCGTCCTCCGAGCCCTTGGTCGCGTCGCCGGCGGTGTAGGAGTGCGCGCCGACCCCGGCCAGCTTGCCCTTGTCGACGATCAGGTACTCGGTGCGGATCGGCTTGTTGGCGAAGTAGCTCTCGAGGATCTCGCGTGTGCCGGCCGCGTAACGCGCCTGCGCGGACAGTGACGAGCCTGAGATGTGCGGTGTCATGCCGTGATGTGGCATCGTCCGCCACGGATGGTCCTTGGGCGCCGGTTGCGGGAACCACACATCGCCCGCATACCCCGCGAGCTGCCCGCTTTCGAGGGCGCGCACGATGGCGTCGCGGTCGCAGATCTTGCCGCGCGCCGTGTTCACGATGTAGGAGCCCCGCTTCATCTTGGAGATGAGCTTGTCGTTGAACATGTGCTCGGTCTCGGGATGAAGCGGCGTGTTGATTGTCACCACGTCGCAAACCTTGACCAGCGATTCAACATCGGGGTGGAATGTCAGGCCAAGCTCCTGCTCCACCTCCTTTGGGAGGCGGTGCTTGTCATAGTAGTGCAGCTTGACGTCGAACGGCTTCAGGCGCCTGAGCGCGGCAAGGCCGATGCGGCCTGCGGCTACGGTGCCGATATTCATCCCTTCGAGGTCGTAAGAGCGCTCGACGCAGTCGGCGATGTTCCAGCCGCCTCTCACCACCCAGCCGTACGAGGGGATGTAGTTGCGCACCAGCGCCAGGATCATCATGACAATGTGCTCCGAGACGCTGATCGAGTTGCAGTAGGTCACCTCCGCAACGGTCACGCCCTTGTCCATGGCGGCCTGCAGGTCGGTGTGATCGGAGCCGATGCCGGCAGTGATGATCAGCTTGAGCTTCTTAGCCTTCTCGAAGCGCTCCTTAGTCATGTAGGCCGGCCAGAACGGCTGCGAGATGACGATCTCGGCGTCGGGCAGCTCGCGCTCGAACACGGAGTTCGGGCCGTCTTTGTCGGAGGTGACGACGAGGGTGTGCCCCTGGCTCTCGAGGAACTTGCGCAGGCCCAATTCGCCAGAGACGCTGCCGAGCAGCGCGCCGGGTTTGAAGTCGATGGCCTTGGGCGTCGGGAGCGTCTGACCGCCTGGATAATGGTCGAGCTTGGGAATGTCGTCGCGGGCGTACGTCTTGGGGTAGCCGTCGACCGGATCGTCGTAGAGAACGCAAAGTACCTTGGCCATGAGTGTTTTCCTCCGTGTTCAGGGGATCGTGAGGAAACGTCTCGGATGCTGGCGGTCAGTCTCCGTTAGGGGCTTGGTGCGCTTGCTGGCCCGAGAACGAGTAGGGGCTGGCTTGAGGCGTTTCCGCTGCCGGCGGCGGCTTGAACGACCGGGACGCGGCAAGGCAGGCTCTGCCTGCCGTAAGAAGTAGTCAAATCGTTTCGGCAAACAAGATCATTAGTGCCAGCTCTAATCGCCGAAAATTGTCTCGGTTAGTTACGCAGCGCCCTCCGTAAGAACGCAAGCTGCTCGCTGACTCGAGCGCTCGAACCATTCGCCGCGATATATCTCGAAATGGCCGATCGGTAATGTCACGAGTTGCGCCTTGTCGCCCATGCGTTCCGCCGCCTCTGCCGCCGCCTCGGTCGACACGACGGTGTCGTGCTCGCAGGCGATGAGCAGTGTCGGACAATCGACCTCGCGCGCGTAGCGGATCGGCCGGTAGAATGGCAGCCGCAAGAAAAGGCGCGCGGCGACCTCATTGCGCCAGCCCGGCGGCACGATGGCCATGAGACCGTCGTAAGCGTCCGGCGTCGGCATGGCGGCCAGCTCGCCCGGCGGCGCAACGAGCGGGATGTAGTAAGGGGACAGACCAAACGCGGCGCGCGCGGTGTCCAGCAGCGAAGCCGCAGCGAGTCGGGCGATTTTGCCGAACCCCACTTGCTTGCGAACCTTGCGGGCGCTCGCGTGTCCGTCGAGCATCGGACATTGCGCGGAAACGGCGGCGATGCGCTTGTCGCGCGCCGCCGCAACGATCACGTGTCCGCCCGACAGCGAGCAGCCCCAGAGGCCGATACGCTCGGGATCGACGCCCGGCATCGCGCGTGCGAACGCGATGGCAGACTTCCAGTCTTCGAGCTGGCGCGGGATGGAGATGAGCTGGCGCGGCTCGCCGTCACTGTCGCCGAGATAGCGGTAGTCGAACAGCACCACGTAGAAACCGGCGGCGGCGAAGCGCTCGGCGTAGGGTTCGAGCGAAGCATTGCGCGTGCCGCTAAGGCCGTGCGCCATGACGATGCACGGCGCGGGCCGCTGCACGCTGTCGCCCGGCACGTAGGCCCAGGCACGACAGGTCACGCCGCCGCTCAAGAATGCGACTTCCCGGCGAAGTGCAGAGGTCATGCGTCCCTCAGGCGGGCGTGGCGGCCAGCTCGTGTCGTGCTGTCTACGTTGGTGACGGCTCATGGGTTACGTTCTGGACGTTGAAATGGGCACTATGGTGGCCGCGATCCTCGCCGCGGTTCCTTAAAGAACAGCGCGCTGCGAACGTCGTTTTGAATGCTTCGGCTAGCCGGTCGCCTGGCGTCAGTGGACGCCGGGCATGGGTTTACGCACGCGCAAGAGATTGACTGGTTTGGCGGGCGGGCGAGCGGGCGTTGCCGGCGTTTGACCTGCGGCTTGCGTTGAATTGCTCGCGCCGCGCAGCGACCACCAGGTGCGTGTTCGGCGGCATCTGCGCCTCGCGATTGGCTTCCAGGAAGGCGAGCACGGCTCGCACGTGGCCGACGAACTCCGTGCGGCTGAATATCGCCGCCGGATCGCCGACAGCGTCAGCTTGCGCCAGCGGCCCGAACCAGGCGCCCGGAAGCTGATCGATCCAGCGGTTTGCAGCCTCGACCTTCCAGAAGGTGCGTCGTCGCTCTTCTGCGCTTCCTCGAGCGACACCCGCAGCGCCGCTATCACCGCCTCGACTTCGGCTGCCATTGCGCCCTCCGCACGCTTACTGTCCGGCGCCATTTTAGCGGCTTTCCGGCGCCGGTACACGCCCCCAGCTACAGCGGGTAGAGGGCGGTGCACAGACTATTTGACAAGAGTGTTTGCATATGCAATAAACGCGACAGGAGAAGGCTGGTCATGTCCAAGCGCGACGTCGTCGACGAAATTTCTTGCAGCTGTCTGCTCTCGGCCTCGCGCAGGCTTGGGCGTGTCGTTACGTCGATCTTCGAGGAGGAGCTGCGGCCGTTCCGCATCAAGGCTAGCCAATTTGGCTTGCTGGTCGTTGTCGCCAAGGCCGGCCCCGTGCGGCGCACGGACATCGGACGCTATACCGACCTAGATCCATCGACGCTAACTCGCAACCTCGCGGTTATGGCCTCGAACGGCTGGATCGAGGAGGTCATCGAAGGCGACGACGGCCGCGGAGATCCCGTGCGCATTACGGCCAAAGGTCGCCACCTCATCGATAGCGTGACGCCCGGCTGGAAGAAGGCGCAGCAGCGCGCGCGCAAGTTCCTCGGCGAAGAACGCGCCGCATCCCTCATCTCTCTCTTTCAAACGCCCGTGCCCGGCTAAACCGGGACGACGACAACTTCGAACGATCTCGACCATTTATTTGCATATGCAGAGACATCGTAGGCACATAAGGAGTACGAACCATGTTGAGCTCAGTCCCCACCACCCCGACGCTTCTCAAGCTCTCCGACAAGCTGAGCTTGCGCTATCAGAAGACGGGAGACGGCCCGCCCCTCGTGCTGATGCACACGATCAGGACGCAGCTCGAATATTTCCGTTACCTGGCGCCGCTGCTCGCCGACAGCTTCACCGTCTACGCCGTCGACCTACCCGGTCACGGGCATTCCCCCATCGATCCCGCGGCGCCCTACGATGAGCCGTATCTCCGACAAGGCATCGTTCAGTTCATCGAGCGGCTCGACTTGCGCGATGTGACGCTGGTCGGTGAGTCGATCGGGGCGGTGCTGGCGCTGACCGTCGCTGCTGCCATCCCTCAGCGCATCAGGAGCGTCTTCGCGCTCAACACCTACGACTACGAGACGCGCTACGCGGACGGCCTCCGCCGCGGCAATCTGTTCGCCAATGTGATCGTGGGCAGCTTGCAGATCCCCATCATCGGCCCGATCAACGCGTCGCTCGAGAACAGGATCGTGCTGCGCAAGATCATGGGCGGCGGCTATCACGATCCGCGCAAGCTGCCACAGGATCTGGTGACAGAGTTCGACGGAGTCGCGCACCGTCCCGGCTATCGCACTATGGCGGGCAAGGTGCTGTCGGGCTGGAGATCATGGGCGAAGGCGCGCGACGGTACGCGAGCATTGGCGCGCCGGTGACGCTGATCTATGGCGATGACGACTGGTCGCGCGTTCCCGAGCGCGAGCGCACGCGGGACCTAATCCGCGGCGCGCGCATGATGACGCTCAAGGACACCGGCCATTTCTCGGCTGTCGAGAGCCCCCACAAGGTCGCGAGCATCATCCTGGGGTCCTAGGGGTCAGCAGCCCTCGCCGGCTGTTGCGTGGGCCGCTAAGCCTTAGTCACTGGTCACCGCGATGTTTGTGCCGCCGTCATCGGCAGGCGTGAACAGGACGTTCAGCTCATAGACCTTGTCGCACGCCTGCACCGACCAGCGTTCTTTCCACATCCCGCCGCCCTGCGGCGGTTTCTCGACCACTTCCGTATCGATGATGGCCGACTCCGAGCAGGGCGTCTCGCTTTTTGTCATGGCTGCAGTCTTGACGAGGTTGCCGGCGTCGATCTGCAGATTGGGGTCGGCGAGGGTGGCGCCAGGCGCCATCGGCACGGCGGTGATCTCGCCGTCCTTCAGCAGCATGAGGATGGCGCGACGCAGTTTCTCTTTGCAGTCGACTTCGTAGCGCTCGAGCCAAATTATGTCGGTCGGGTCGGCAGAGAAGGGATAGAGATCGCGTAGCACGAACTCGGGGTCCGCCGGGCATTCGTGCGCCGCGACGATGCTGCCCTTGATGATCGTCGTGCGGGCCTCCGTGAACTCGTCGGAGAAGGCGCGGTTGGCGACCTCCTCACCGTAGGCCTGCGGTCAGCTCGTCCGGGTTCGCCTCGATGTAGTCGGGCGCTGCTGATGCGCCGGTGAGGACAAGCGCCATGAACGCCGGCGCCAAAGCGATGCGGCAAAGCCAATCCATTGCAATCTCCGCCCCGGGATGAAAACCCCCTCCAAACCAACACAAATTGCCACTGGGGTCGCTTCGCGGGCAATCGGATTCGCTGCGCGATCCCTAAAGACCGGTTCCGCCTCGGGGTGCCAAGCGGCTATGATGGCGCGGGATGAATGCACTAAGGGGCGGCAGGGGGTATCGATGCGAGGTCTGAGTTCAGCGGTTCTGGCGGCGGCGTTGCTCGCCATCAGCCCATGCGCCGACGCGCTTGGCGCGGACACGGTCGAGGATATTCATCGCCAATGCGGCGAGGAGTACGCGGACCCCATCGCCGTCGCCAAATGCCTGCGCGCCGAGGAGAAGGACTACGGGAAGCGGCTCGCCACGACCTACCAGAAAGTGGTCGAGCTGCAGACGCCGGACGCCAAGCAGGTTCTCGTCGAGGCACAGCGCGCCTGGCTCGAATACCAGGAGAAGGACTGCAAGTTTCACGAGCGCGTCTTGTCGTTCGAAGGCAGCGAGAACGGCAAGGCGGCCGCCGCTCTGTGCGAGCTGCGGACGACGATGCAGCGGCTGGCCGAGCTCGAAGCCTTGCTGCCGAATCTCGAGCACTAAATCGTACTGCGTGTCAGGGTAGTTGGTCGGCGCCTTGGTAGCCGAACCGCCAGGTCTCCATGACGTCTGCTCAAATCGCAATCCCCAGCTTGGGCAATAGCCAGAACGCAGCAGCGTACAGCGCCATCGTAACGACGCACGCAAGACCGAGCGCCAGCCAGAAGGCGATTCCATGACGAAGCATCGCGGGCAGCATGAGGAACAGCGGCAAACTCGGCAGCACGAACCAGAACGTCGCCTGCGACAGGACGGCGATACGCTCGATGTCGGCAGTATCTCGCCAGAGCCAAATCATTGCGAGGATGGAGACCAATGGCAGCGACGCGACCAGTCCGCCAATGCCAGGGCTGCGCCTGGCAATCTCCGACACCAGCATCACGATCAAACCGGACAGCGCGGCTTTTAAGATCAGATAGGTCACGGGTGTCCTCCGCACTCTGATGAGGTACTACGCGATGTCCATCCGAGCTATGTCAACCTGACCCGCCAACGGTCGCGGTCCTCCTACACTCGATGCCGAATGCGGCTTCTATTCGCCGAAACGCAGATTGAGGCCGGCGCGCACGATGCTCGCGCTCTCGTCAATATCGAGGAAGCCCTGGGGCAACCCCGCGATCTGAGGGGTGAGATGAATGTCTGCGGTGCCGAAGTCGTAGTAGTTGTATTCGACGAAGCCGGAGAGAAATCTGGTGAAAGCATATTCACCGCCGGCACCGATGGTCCATCCCGACCGCGTGTCACTCGACGTGTAGGCTGTTCCGACGCATGATGGTCGAAGCCGAATAGTCGACGTCCCTCCCAGGCACCGCCGCGCCTTGACGTAGCCGAGGAAGCGATCCCAGGCGTAGCCGATACGCGCAGTGACCGAGGCCAGCGATTCGACGTCGCTATGATAAAAAACTCCGGTCTCTCGCGCGCTGGCGTGGCTGCCATTGGCATTCGTCCAGCCATAGTCGCCCTGGACCCCGATCACAAAGCCGCCAGCAAATTGATAGTCGCAACCGCCCTGCACGCCGCCGATCCAGCCATCCACATCGTGGCTGCCGAGCGACTGGCCGAAGAAAGCGCCGCCGGGGGTGCGCACGGTCCAGTTCTCACTGCGGTCCCACAGGCCGCCCGCGTGACCGCCTACATAGCAGCCGGTCCAGCCCCAAACCGGCGGCGATAGTTGCGAAGCGTTAGACGGTTCCCAAGTCGCCGGCGGTCTGCCGGAGTGGCCAGTGCAATCAAGGCGGCAGCTGCTAGACCATATTTCCGCACAGCCCACCTCCCGCGTGATGCTGATTCGCCAGCATCCGACGAGTGAGTGTGGAACTCTATGCCTTGGCAGCCACAGAGACGAGGATTTGGCTCCGAAGAGGCAATCCCGCGACATGCGCATCGGCGCTCGGTCAGCCTGCCGCGAGATCCAAGCGCTGCGATGACCCATCGGCCAGATAAAGACGGAACCACGCCGTAAAGCGTTCGGGCTTCGCCGCTGCCTCGGCCCGTACCGCGCGCAGCGGGCGCCAGGCATGCGCCTCTGCCTCGTCGGCATCGGGCGCTACGGCGCCACGCCAACATCCCAAAAACAGATGCACGAGCTCATGCTCGATCAAGCCGTCGCCGACATCGGCGCGATAGATGAGCGTGCGCAGCGGCGTCAGCTCGCAGGAGAATCCCATCTCCTCGGCGAGCCGACGCAACGCTGCCGCGTCGGTTGCCTCGCCGGGACGCGGATGGCCGCAGCAAGCATTCGTCCACAGACCGCCCGAGTGGTATTTGTCCGAGTGCCGCTTCTGTAGCAGCAGAATTCCCCTCGCCGTCATGGATGAGGACGGAGAAGGCGCGGTGCAAGTCGCCGCGCCGATGCGCCTCCAGCTTCGGCGCCGTGCCGAGCGGACGGTCATGCAGGTCGACGTAGCGTATTCACATCTCTCGAGTGCATCGTTCATGGCTATGCCGGTTGCTTCGTGGTGCGCGCATACATCTCAGCGCGTCTGCCGAACACGTGGTCGAGCATCAGTTGCTTCACATCTGCCGCATCAATGGCGCCCTCGGGAAGCAACCCGGCTTCAGATGACATGACGACGGGCCCGCGCGCATAGGACGTATCGGCGCGCCCGTGTGAGCCGCGCACCAGCTAGGCATCGAGCGGAAGGACGTCATGAGGACACGCATGCCGAGCGCGAGCTTAACTAGGCGCCAATCGATGGGCAGCTCAGGAGCAGCATGCCGAATGGAGGAACAGGCCGACACGGGTCGTGGCCAGGCTTGCGGTGGATCTCGACGGTGCGGGCGAAGTCGGCGCGTGCGCGTCATCGAGCCAGTAGTAGTAGGTGAACCACGCATCCGGCTGGGAAATCGCGATCAGCTCGCCCGACCTTTGGTGATCGAGCCCGTGGGCCTGCTTCTCGGCCTCTCCCCAGATCTCGGCGATGCCATCGATGCGTTCGAGCAGCTTTCGCACGCGCGCAATGTCGGTTCGGTCCACCACGTAGACAAAGACCGCAATTAGATGATGAGCTTCAGCGAACTTGCCGCCCTCGCTGTCGGTCGCCCGTACCTCCAGCGCGTCTCCGGACGTCGCGTCGTAGTTGAAGCGGATGTTCGGATCCTCCGAGATCGATATGCCGCCTTCCATGCGCAGCACGAGACCGCCCGGCGCGCGTCACCTCGACGAGGTTGATGAAGCGTGCCGGCGTGTAGCCGCGCGAGACGATGTCCATCTGCATGCCGGTGAAGTTGGGGTGGCGTATCATAACGACGCCTTCGCGCCAGCTGCTCGCCGCGCGTCGCGTCGCGATAGTCTTCACCTGGATGCGGCCGAGACTGGCGAGCGCCGCGTCGGCATCCTTCGAAGCGGGCGCCGAGCAGCCGCCGCGCCGCCATGACGAACTTGGTCGCCATATGCAGCTTGCCGTCGGCGGTCTCGAGCACGGCGCGAACCTTCGAGAAAGCATCGATGCGCACGCGCGTCATCAGCTTGCGCTCGCCGATGCTCGGACGATGCGTGAAAGCCGTCGCCGAAACGAAACGTTGCCGCCACCGGCGCCGGGTTGCGGTCGATGATGAGCGTCAACGACTTTGCTTGATTGGCTATGTTTGCCGGAATGTGCACGGCGATCGGCACCAGCGCGGCGTCCTCGGCCTGCTCGGGCGCATAGAGCGCCAGCGCGCCATCATTCTCGGCGATGGCGCGCCCCTCGAACACGCCGGCCTTGATGTCGGGCCACGGATCATCGGCGGCGTGCGCGGGAGCTAGCGGGAGTGCGAGAAGGAGAGCGAAGCAAACGGCGAGCGCATAAAACGGCGGCATGCGCATTTCACGTCCTCCGGTTGGAGCCGCGGCGCCCGCTGTTCCATTTGATCGGGAATTGTTTCCCGAATTTCAGAGCTTGGGCGGCTCAATTTTCAATCCGTCGCGCAGGCTGAATGTCCCGTCAAACAGCCGCTTGTTGGGATCGGATTCCGCCGTCACGATATTGCGCACGGGAACGCCCAGCGTCTTGTCGACGTAGACCGTCTGCACGTTCGGCGTATCGCCGGCGGCCGGGGCGGCGCTGCCCTCGGCTTTTCCGGCCGCGCGCTTGGCGCGATAGGCGGCATACGTCTTCCCCTCGAAGGTCACGTCGCCGAGGCACTCGAACTGCGATTAATCTTTTGGCGGCTCGGCCACCGTGTCCTTCATCTGCTTGGCAATCGTTGAGGCGAATTTCTCGGGCACCTCGGCCCAGCCGGCGTTGCCCTGATTGCTCCACGCTTTGCCGCCGACGAGGATCATCTCCATCGTGCCCGGGCCGCCAGAGCTCATCGAAACGGTTTGGTGCATCCTATCGGGGAGCACGTAGTCGTTGCTCATCGTCAGCGTGCCCTGCGGATTGGTGATCGTCGTCTCCATGCGGAAGGCGGCAGACTTGCGCAGCTTGGCGAACGCGTCGTTCACCTCGGAGGTGCAATCGGCGAGCGCGCTGCCGGCGGTGAGTGAGAGGACGGCGAGAGTCTGAAAAATATGGAGAGCGCATGGGCTGTTACTGTCTTGTCCACGTTGGAGATGGCGCGCACGCTGGCACAGCCCACCCTGCCAGTCGTGGCAAACCCCATAGAAATTTTGGCATCGCCAGCGGTGCCGTGATGGGCGCCCAAACGGGGTACGCGTCTTTGCTGTTTGCTACTTCGGTGCAAGCAGGGTGAGCGGCCAGACGTAGGCTTGGCCCATGACGAGAAGCCCAACGAGTGTCGCCAGCGCGACCGAATGGAAGAATACAAAACGCAATATCGAGCCTTCGTGCCCGTACCACCGCGTCGCCGTCGAGGCGACGACAATAGATTGCGCATCCACCATCTTGCCCATGACGCCGCCCGAGCTGTTGGCGGCCGCCATCAGAACCGGGTTGATGCCGAGCTGCTCGGCCGTGACGCGCTGCAGACCGCCGAAGAGCACGTTCGAGGACGTGTCCGAGCCAGTCAGTGTGACGCCTAGCCAGCCGATGAGCGTGCCGAACAGCGGATAGAGCCAGCCGGTGTTGGCCAATGCGAGGCCGAGCGTCGCATCGGCGCCCGAGTAGCGCGTCACGAAGCCGATCGCGAGCATGCAGGCTATCGTGAGCAGCGAGAAGCGGACGAGGTAGATCGTGCGAGCGTACATCAGCACGAGGTTCCGAGCGCTGTAGCCGAGGAAGAGCCCCGAGACGAGAGCGGCTAAGAGGATGCCCGTCCCCGTAGCCGACAGGAGATTGAAATTGTAGACCGCGGTTTCGATGTGCGGTTGCGCGACGATGGGTGGCATCTTCTGCACGAGCTCGTGCAGTCCTACGACGGGGACCTTCGTCACCCAGACGCTATCGAGTGCAGCCCGGACTTGTGGCGTGCCCCACAGGAATACAAACACACTGAGGATGAGCCAGGGCGTCCAAGCTCGCCGGATCGCTGCGAGGGAATCGCTCGGGGCACGATCGGCGATCGGGCTCTTCGGTTCGCTGCCATCGCCGACCGGCATCGCGGTCATCGGGTTCGCCGGCCGCCAGACTTTGAGAAATAGCGCGAGAGAAGCCATCGAGACGATGGCTGCGATGACGTCGACGAGCCAGGGACCATGAAAGTTTGAAACGAGGTACTGCGGTATCGCGAACGACAACCCGGCGACGAGAATTGGAGGCCATATTTCCAGTGTTTTGCGCAAGCCTACGAACGCGGCGATGAGCCAGAACGGCACGATAAGCGAGAAGAAGGGAAGTTGACGGCCGACCATGCCGCTGAGCTCGTGAAGGTCTAACCCCGTCACTGCGGACAGGGCGATGATAGGCGCGCCAAGCGCGCCAAAAGCCACCGGCGCCGTGTTGGCGATCAGCGAAAGGCCGGACGCGGCGAGCGGCGCAAATCCCAAGCCCATCAGCATTGCCGCTGTGACCGCTACGGGTGTGCCGAAGCCGGCGGCGCCCTCGAAAAAAGCCCCCAGACAGAAGGCCACGAAGAGGACTTGCAGGCGCCGATCATCGCTGATGGTGCCGATTGAGCGCCGCAAGACCTCGAACTCACCCTTCTCGCTCGTGAGTTGATAGAGGAAGATGACGTTGAGGATGATCCAACCGATGGGCAGCAGGCCGAACGCTGCGCCGTAGACCGCGGCAAGTCCTGCCATCTCGGCCGGCATGCCGTACGCGAGGATCACCACGGCAAGGGCTGCAGCAAGCCCGGCAATGGCGGCCACGTGCGCCCGTAGTTTGAGAACCCCGATCCCTCCCAGGAGCACGATGACCGGGAACGCAGCCACTGCGGTCGACAGGATCATGCTGCCGAAAGGGTCATAAATCTGCGACCACATGCGACGTGCCCCCCAAGCAGTCGAAGATCAGACCCAATTCCGCAGCGCGAGCGGTTGGCGTGAGACGTGCCGCGTCGTCAGAGCCGCGTGCAGTTCGCGCCACGCTCTCTATACACGTGCGTTGGGGGTGCGATCAGCTCGAACGTTCGCCCATCATTCGCAACGGCGAAGGGGGCGGCTGGAGCTGCTTTCCGGTATGTTGTGCGAGGAGACGGATCCGGCTGCGCCAGAAAGCCAGCAAATCACAACGAAATCAATTTCCTACGAAAAAACCTGGTGGAGCCGAGGGGAATCGAACCCCTGACCTCTGCAGTGCGATTGCAGCGCTCTCCCATCTGAGCTACGGCCCCGGGCAGTTCGGCGGCATTTAGAGGGCCACCCCAAATCTTGTCAAGGAACGCGCCGAAAGCCCGTCGCGCCGGGCCGGGCGCGCTTGCGAGGTGCCGCCGTCAGAGGTTACAGGTGGCGCCGACAGAACCTGGAGCGCGGCACGATGGTCCTCCTTCGCCTTATCGATTTCCTCGGCTACCTCATTCAGCTCTACGTCTACGTCATCATCGCCAGCGTCATCCTCAGCTGGCTGATGGCCTTCGGCGTCGTCAACCCGTACAACCCGACCGTCCGCGCCATCTGGCAGGGGCTCAACGCCGTCACCGAGCCGCTGCTGCGCCCCATCCGCAACATGCTGCCGAACATGGGCGCCATCGACATCGCGCCGATCGTGCTGCTGCTCGCCTGCTTCTTCGTGCAAAGCGTCGTGCTGGGGTCGCTGCGCGACCTCCTCGTCACCGCCGGCTGAGCGCCTCGATGACGGGCGCCGAGCAACCATGGCGGGCAGGAAACGGGTGCGTCATCGTGCGCGTGCGCCTAACGCCAAAATCCTCGATAGAAGGCGTCGACGGCGTCGCCCCTAGCGCGGAGGGAGCAGCGCTTGCCGCCCGCGTTCGCGCGGTGCCGGCCGAGGGCGAAGCCAACGCGGCGGTGGAAAAGCTCATCGCCCGCTGGCTCGACGTGCCGAAGAGCACGGTCCGGGTGACGGCGGGGGCAAAGTCCCGCATCAAGTCGCTCACCATCAGCGGGGAAACGCATTGCCTCGAGCAGCGCCTCAGGGCCAAGCTCGCGCCTGCTTGATCAAGTGGGTGGCACCATGATCGATCCGAGGGAGGAAGTTTCTCAATGACCGCTTACGTCATCGACGGCAAGGCAATCGCCGCCAAGGTGCGCTCCGACGTTGCCGCCGACGTGGCATTGCTCAAATCGCAGCACGGCTTCGTGCCCGGCCTTGCCGTGGTGCTGGTCGGCGAGGATCCGGCCAGCAAGGTCTACGTGCGCAACAAGGCGGCGCAGACCGTCGAAGTCGGCATGCAGTCGTTCGAGCACAAGCTCGCCGAGGACACGCCCGAGCAGGTGGTGCTCGACCTCGTCGCCAAGCTGAATGCCGATCCGAACGTCAACGGCATCCTCGTGCAGATGCCGCTGCCCAAGCACATGGACTCCAACAAGGTGCTGGAGCTGATCGACCCGCTGAAGGACGTCGATGGCTTCCACCCGATGAACGTCGGCCGTCTGTCGATCGGCGAGCGCGCGCTGGCGCCCTGCACGCCCGTCGGCTCGATCATCCTGGCAAAGTCGGTGAAGCACGACCTGTCGGGCCTCAATGCCGTCGTCGTCGGCCGCTCCAACATCGTCGGCAAGCCGATGGCACAGCTGCTGCTGCGTGAGAACTGCACGGTGACCATCGCGCATTCGCGCACCAAGGATCTTCCCGCTGTCGTGCGCAGCGCCGATCTCGTCGTCGCCGCCATCGGCAAGCCGGAGTTCGTCAAGGGCGACTGGATCAAGCCGGGCGCCATCGTCATCGACGTCGGCATCAACCGCATCCTGAAGCCGGACGGCAAGGGCAAGATCGTCGGCGACGTCGACTTCGCCGAGGCCGTCAAGGTAGCGGGTGCCATCACGCCGGTGCCGGGCGGCGTCGGCCCGATGACCATCGCCTGCCTCCTGAAGAATACGGTCGAGGCGGCGCTGATGCAGCGTGGCTTGCGGGCCAAAGCGGCCTGACGCTGGCAGTGGGCAGTGGCGATCACCCGCCTACGCGGCCTTGATCTGCCGTAACGTCTCGCCGCGATAGCTGAGCGCCTCGGCGACATGCAGGCGCCTGACGCTTTCCTCGCCGTCAAGATCGGCCAGCGTGCGTGCCACACGCATGGTGCGGTGGAAGCCACGCGCCGATAGATGCAGCGCGTCCGCCGCCTGTCGTAACAGCGCCGCGCCCTCCGCGTCGGGCGCGGCGATGTCCTCCAGCATGCGGCCGCTGCATTCGGCGTTGGTGCGCACGCCCTTGGCGCCTAGCCGGGCGAAGCGTGACAATTGAACTTCGCGAGCCCGGGCCACGCGCGCCCGCACCTGCGCACTGTCTTCGGTCGGCGCGGGTAAGATAAGATCGGCGGCGCTCACCGCCGGCACCTCGATCTGCAGATCGATGCGGTCGAGCAGCGGCCCGGAGATGCGCGCCTGATAGTCGGCCGCGCAGCGCGTCCCGCGCTTGCACGTGACGCCGGGGCCGGCGCCGCCGCACTTGCACGGGTTCATCGCCGCGACAAGCTGGATGCGCGATGGGTATGCGATGCGATGGTTGGCGCGTGCGATCACCGTCTCGCCGGTCTCCAGCGGCTGGCGCAGCGCGTCGAGCACGCCCGGCTGAAACTCCGGCAGCTCGTCGAGGAACAACACGCCGAGATGCGCTAGGCTAACCTCGCCCGGCCGTGGCCGCGTGCCGCCGCCAACGAGGGCCGCCATGCTGGCCGAATGGTGCGGGCTGCGGAACGGCCGCTCCGTTGCCAGCTTGCCGCCCATCAGCTCGCCGGCGAGGCTGTGCACCATCGAGACGTCGAGCATCTCCTCCGGCGACAGCGGCGGGAGGATCGACGGCAGCCGCGCCGCCAGCATCGATTTGCCGGCTCCCGGCGGTCCGATCATCAGAAGGTTGTGGCCGCCGGCGGCAGCGACCTCGAGCGCACGCTTGGCGCTCTCCTGGCCCTTGACGTCGGCGAGATCGGGCCGCACGCCGGTCTCCCTTTCCAAGCCGGGCTTGGGCCGCGCCAGCGTTTGCAGTCCCTTGAAGTGGTTGACCAGCGAGAGGAGATGCGGCGCCGCCAGGATGTCGACATCTTCGCCGGCCCACGCCGCCTCGGGGCCGCACGCCGCCGGGCAGATCAGCCCCTTGCCCATGGCATTGGCGCCGATGGCCGCCGGCAGCGCGCCCGGCACCGAGCGGATCGAGCCGTCGAGGGCCAGTTCGCCGATCGCCGCGTAGCCGGCGACGGCATCCGGCGCCACCGCCTCCATGGCCACCATCATGGCGAGCAGGATCGGCAGATCGAACTGGCTGCCTTCCTTCGGCAGATCGGCCGGCGCAAGGTTTACGGTCACGTGCTTGTAGGGCAGGCCGAGGCCGACGGCGTGCAGCGCGTTGCGCACGCGCTCTGTGCTTTCCGCCACCGCCTTGTCGGGCAATCCGACGATGACGAGGGCATGGCGCCCGGCGTGATGCGCACCTGCACCTCGACGGGGCGCGCTTCGATGCCGACGAATGCGAGGGTGGAGATCTGCCCGTACATGCCCGCCCCAAAGGCCAGCCAAGGCCTATGCAACCGTAGCTTTAGCCATCTCGGCCATCAAGAACATTTTGGGAACACGCTCGTAAAGACGGGAGTTGTGCCCTAAGCCGCGCTGGGCAGCGGGCGCACGGCGAGCACCGTCGTGTTGTCCTGGTGCGGGTCGCGCATCGCCTCCACAGCACGGATCAGCGCATTGGCCACCGCCTCGGCGCCGTCGTTGGCGTAGGCCGACACGATGCGCTGGATCTCCGTGCCATCCAGCGTCTGCAGGCCGTCGCTGGCAAGGATGATGTAGTCGCCGTCCTCGAGCACCAGCGGCCGGCGCGAGACATCGACGAGATCGAGCTCATCGCCCGTCACCGCCGAGCGCAGCATGTGCCGGCGCGGGTCGGTCTTCGCCTGCTCGGGCGTGATGCGCCCCAACGCGGCGAGCCGGTCGAGCTCGGGCGCCAGCGAATGGTCCTCGTTGAGCAGCGCGATCTCGCCGCGGCGGAACAGCAGCAGCGGGCTGTCGCCGACGCTCACCCACTCGACGCCCTCGTTGCCGAACACGGCGGCGACGAGCGTCGTGCCCATGCCCGCCAGCGCGGGGTTCGCCCGCACCTGCGCGGCGATGGAATCGTTGGCGGAGGTCAGCGCCTTGATCAGCCGCTCGGGGCGCGAGCCGTTGAGGCCCGCGTAGGCGGAGATGAAGCTGTCGCACACCATGCGGCTGGCCAGCGCGCCGGCCGTGTGACCGCCCATGCCGTCGGCCAGCACGGCGACGAGCCTGGCCGCGTTGGCGGTCGGCGGCACGTCGGCGCCCCCGGCCGCCCGTATCCTTAGGCGGCCAGAACGCGCTCGAGTCTTCCTGGTAGTCTCTCGCGCCTTTGGTGGCGCGAGAGGCGTGGTCGAATGCCTGCATCAGTCCTTGGCATCGCTCAGCTCGGCCCAGTCGAACTCCGACCCGCAGAACGGCACGAACACGAGCTGGGTGCGCCCGATCGTGATGACGTCCATTTGGTGCAGCTCGACCGCTCCGGTGGGTCGCTTGTCGTTGATGGAAACGACGTTGGTCTTAGCTAAGTTCGGCACGAACAGAAAAGATCGTGCGGCCGAATCATAGCGAATATAGGCCTGCTCTTCCGAGGAAATCGAATCGTCGCCGAAATCGAGCGGGATGCGCTGCGTGCTGGCGCGCCCGACCGTGTTGTTGCCCTCGAAGATGGGCCGGTACGAGCCCATGCCGGCGCCGCCGACGATGACCAGCCAGCCGACCACCGGATCCTGCGCGAACTCGCCGCGCTTCACCTGCACCTTGCCGCGCACGAGCTGCGTGCGGGGCGTGTCGTTTTCAACCTTCGGGGGGCCGCCGCGCACGACGCGCGTCGTCGGCGGGCGTGCCGAACTCGACGTGCTTGTCCTGCGGCTTCAGCGAGGTCTGGCCCTTCACCTCGCGCGCGGCCTCCGCTGCGCTGAGGCCGGCACCGGCCGCTGCAGGCGTCGCCGCCGGGGCGGCTTCGCTCTTGGCCGGCTCGGCCGCTGCCGCGGCAGGCTTCGGCGCCTCGGCCTTCGGCGCGAGCTGCGTCGTGGGCTCCGCCGACTTCGGCGCTGGCCCGCGCTGCGTGTCATCGCGGCTCGCCGCCGCGAGTGCGTCCTTCAGCGAGCCCAGGAACCGGCCCGGCTTCGTTCCCTGCTGAGACATGGTGACCTCCGTTACGCCTTGGCGCTCTTCCGACATATGCGTTCTCCTACCATGATAGACGACAAGGTTCGCGATATCTGCCGCAACCGCATGTGGAGGGTTGCGCGTTCCATCGCTAAACGGGCCTTGCGTCGAATTTCAGTTTCACCTCGCCGATGCTGATGACGTCGCCTTTGCCGAGGCGGGCTTCGCCGACGCGCTTGCCGTTGATCAGCACGCCGTTGCCGTCGGCGCCGGAAAGGTCGGTGATGACGACGTCGCCGTCGGTCGTGCGCCGGATCACCGCGTGGTAGCGGTGCACCGTCTTCTCCGACCGACAGATGTCATTGTCGGCCTCGCGGCCGATGCGCAGCATGGCGCGTCCGATAACGTAACGCTGGCCGGCGCCGGCAAACTCCACCCACGCCTCCGTCGGCCAGGCCGAGACTTCGTTGCGTGCCGTCACGCCGCTGCGCTGCGCCGCGTCGCCACGCAAGGATGGCCGCGAAATCAATACGGTAGAGTCGGGTGAGCGGCGCTGCCGGCGCATCATCAGGCCGGCGATGGCGAGCGGCGGCAGCGCCATCAGCACGGCGAGCACCAACATCAGCGCCGGCGCGCGATTGAAACTGTCGCCGAACCACGAATTGAGCTGCAGCCAGGCGTCGGCGGCGGATGGTGCAAGTGTGAAAAGGTCGGAAATCACCCTGCGCGTCCCGGCTCGGGTGTGCCCGCTGCAGAATGCAACATTGGCTTGGGAGATCGCGACGGTGGCAATCGACAGCTTCGGCAGTGGCGACCACGGCGATCTCATGGTCTTCGTCTCAGGGCAAATCAAAGTGCAGCGTCGGGCCGCATGACGGCAGGAACATGGCATTCGGCGCTGCAGCTCAGATTTGTTCGTAGCTTTGGCATGCTCTAGCCGCCGCCACATTTGTGCGTCACAAGTGTGTCGGAGGCAGTACGGCAATTGACGAGCGGCGCGGCGCGTAGCATGCGAGCCTAATGACCGACGTCACGGAGAGCCATGACGAATCTCATTGCGCTGCCAAGCGGGACCGAGCTGGTCGGCGACTACCGCATCGAGCGTGTGCTCGGCGCCGGTGGCTTCGGCGTGACTTATCTCGCCGACGAGATCGCGCTCGCCCGCATGGTCACGATCAAGGAGTATTTTCCGAGCGATATCGCCGCGCGTGACGGTGGCATCGATGCCGCGCCGCGCTCGCAGGACTGCGCCGGGGACTACCGCTGGGGTCTCGACCGCTTCATCGAGGAAGCGCAGACGCTCGCCAAGTTCGATCACACCAATATCGTGCGCGTCTATCGCTACTTCCGTGCCAACAACACCGGCTACATGGTTCTCCACTTCGAGGAGGGCCAGAGCCTCAAGGGATGGCTCAAGGGGTTGGGACGGGCGCCGCGGCAGAAAGAGCTCGACACCATCATCGGGCCGCTGCTCGACGCGCTCGAGCTGATCCACAAATCGGACTTTCTGCACCGCGACATCGCCCCCGACAACATCATCATCCGCAAGTCGGGCGATCCGGTCCTCATCGACTTCGGCTCGGCGCGCGGCGAGATCGCCTCGCACACCAAGACCGTGTCGGCGCTCGTCAAGCCGGGGTACAGCCCCTACGAGCAGTATGCCGAGACGAGCCGCCAGCAGGGCCCGTGGACCGACATCTATGCGCTCGGCGGCACGCTCTATCACGCCGTCACCGGCAAGCGGCCGCCCGATGCGCCGTCGCGCATGGTCAAGGACGAGCTGTCCCGGCGCGTGAAGCGGCGCTCAGCTCTTATCGCGCTGGCTTCTTGAAGGCGATCGACAAGGCCTTGGCGCTCAACGTCGAGGCGCGGCCTCAGTCGATTCCCGCCTGGCGCGGCGATCTGCTGGCGCCCGATCCGGTGCGCGCCAGCTGGCTGACGCGGACGACCGGCGGCCGCAAGAACCGCAAGAAGGAAATGGAAGAGGCAGAGCCGGTTGCCCCCGTCGCCGCCAAGGCGCCCGCGGCAGCCGCTGCGCCGACACCGCCGCCGCCGGACGCCCCGGTCCAAAAGGCGGCCTGCTCGATTTTCTCGAGGGCCTGCGCAAGAAGCCGGAGGCCGACGGCGCGGCACCCGCTGCGCCGCAGCCAATTCAGATCGCTGCCGCGCCGGCTGCCGCTGCAACGGTGAAGCTCGAGGCGCCGCCGCCCCCGCCGGTGTTCAAGAAGAAATCGCAGTCGAAGAAGCCGATCCCCAAGGAGCGTGCCCTCGTCGTCGTCAAGTCGCCGGCGCGCCCGCGGCCCGCCGCCTAAAGGGCAGCCGCCCCAGCCTATTGCCCATCGTCTTCAAGCTACTCGTCGGCGTCGGCGTCGCCAGCGCCGCCGTTGCCATGCAGGATCGCTTCCCGCAATTCGAAAGCCGCGGCTCCGCCGTCACCACCGGACAGCTGCAGGCCCAGCAACCGCAGCCGCCCGCGCTCGTCACTCCCATCGCCGAGTTCGAGGCGCACCGCGGATCGGTATCCGGCGCCGCCTATAGCGATGACGGCCGGCGCATCGTCACCACCGGCGCCGACGGCACGATGAAGGTGTGGGACGCCGGCCATCATACAATCGTTCGTACCGTCGAACTCGACGATGGGCCGGCAACGTCGCTGGCGCTCAGCGGCTCGCGCGCCCTCACCGGCCACACCAACGGCAAGGTCGTGCTGTGGGACATCGATCGCGCCGAGAAGATCGCCACCGTGCAGCGTAACGAGGCGAACATCTGGGCTGTCGCCTTCACCGGCGATCCCAATCGCTTCGCCACCGCCAGTCACGACTGGAAGGTGACGCTGTGGGATGCACGCCAGTCTGGCGCCCCGCTGCAGGTGCTCGACGGCCACGAGAATTCGGTGCAGGCGCTCGCCTATGCGCCGCAGCAGCTGCTGCTCGCCTCGGGCAGCGCCGACAAGACGGTGCGCGTGTGGGATCTCGATACGCTCAGCCTCAAGCGCAGCTATAGCGGTTCGCGCGACTTCGTCACCTCCGTCGCCTTCTCGCTGAACGGCAAGTTGCTCGCCGCCGGCGCTCTCGACGGCCGCATTCAGATCTGGTCGGTGCTGTCGTCGCGCCGCCTGCGCGCACTCAGCGGCCACCGGGGCCGCGTCGCCGATATCGCCTTCTCGCCCTCGGGCGATCAGCTCGCCTCGGCGGGAGAGGACGGCACGGTCCGGTTGTGGGACTTGCAGCGTGGACGCATCGTGCGCGCCCTGACCGGTCATGTCGGCGGCGCCACCGCCGTGGCCTTTGCGCCCGACGGGCAGCACCTTGCATCCGCCGGTGTCGATGGCCGCGTGCGCCTGTGGGCAATTCCGCTCGGCCAGCTCGCGCGGGAATAGGCCGCGCGCTCCACACGTTAGACCGAGCGCGCCCGAGCCCAGCATCGCTTCTGCGCACAGCTTGTCACGCGAGACGGCGCGCCGCAGCTGCCTGTCTCGACGTGGTCGCCGAACCGCGCCACAATGCGGCGAGCTGTCCGAAAGAAGAAGAGCGAAGCGGGTGCCATGGACTTCGATGCCGTACTGCTCGCCCGCATCCAGTTCGCGTTCACCATCTCCTTTCACATCATCTTTCCGAGCTTCACCATCGGCCTGGCGGCCTTCATCGCCACGCTGCTGGTGCGCTGGCGCATGACCGGCCGCGACCACCTGCATCGCCTCGCCCGCTTCTGGACCAAGATCTTCGCCGTGTCGTTCGCCATGGGCGTCGTCTCGGGCATCGTGCTGTCGTACCAGTTCGGCACCAACTGGAGCCAATTCTCCGTCGTCGTCGGCAACGTGCTCGGCCCGCTGCTTGGCTACGAGGTGCTGACGGCCTTCTTCCTCGAGGCGACGTTCCTCGGCATCATGCTGTTCGGCTGGGAGCGGGTGCCGCCCAATCTGCACGTCGCCTCCGCCAGTGCTGGTCGCCGTCGGCACCTCGATCTCCGCCTTCTGGATCCTCGCCGCCAACAGCTGGATGCACACGCCGGCCGGCCACGAGATGCGCGACGGCATCGCCTATCCGGTCGACTGGCTGCAGATCATCTTCAATCCCAGCTTCCCCTATCGCTTCGCGCACATGTTCACCGCCGCCTACCTCACGACCTCGCTCGTCGTGCTGGCGGTGGGCGCGCGCTACCTCGTCACGGGCCGCTTCACCGAGGAGGCGAAGACGATGATGCGCATGGGGCTCGGCATGGTCGCGATCCTGGCGCCGCTGCAGGTCTTCATCGGCGACATGCACGGCCTCAACACGCCAAGCATCAGCCCGCGAAAATCGCCGCGATGGAGGGCCATTGGGACGGATCGAAGCCCGCGCCGCTGGTGCTGTTTGCCGTGCCCGACTCGGCCGAGGAGCGAAACGACTACGAGATCGCCATCCCGAAGCTGCGCCAGCTTGATCCTCACGCACAGCTCCGAACGGCTTGTTCCAGGGCCTCAAGGATTTCCCGCCTTCGGAGCGTCCGCCGGTGAACCCGGTGTTCTTCGCCTTCCGCATCATGGTGGGCATCGGCTTGCTGATGATGCTATCGGTGTCGTCGGCGCCTTCCTCTGGTGGCGCGGCCGGTTGTTCGACACCCGCTGGTATCTGCTGCCGGTGCAGTACGCCTGGCCACTGGGCTTCATCGCGATCCTCGCCGGCTGGTGGGTCACCGAGACCGGCCGCCAGCCGTGGATCGCCACGGCATACTGCGCACCGCCGATGCCGTGTCGCCGGTCCGCCGGCCGCCGTGCTGCTCAGCCTGATCCTGTTCGTCATCGTCTACGGCATCGTGTTCTCGATGGGCATCTACTACATCAGTCGGCTGATCGAATACGGCCCCAAAGGCGCCGCCGCCGAGACGCCCGACGGCGTGCCGTCCGGCCACTCTCCGCCGCCGGACGGCCGCGCAAGAAGCCATCGAGGGGACCTGAGCCATGGACGACATCTCCTACTGGCTGCCGCTCGTCTGGCCGGCGTCATCGGCATCGCCGTCGCCCTGTACGTCGTGCTCGATGGCTTCGATCTGGGCATCGGCATCCTGTTCCCGTTCACCCCCGAGGAAGAGCGGCGCGACGTGATGATGAACTCGGTCGCGCCGTTCTGGGACGGCAACGAGACGTGGCTGGTGCTCGGCGGCGCCGGCCTGTTCGTCGCCTTCCCGCTGGCCTACGCGATCATCATGCCGGCCGTCTACCTGCCGCTCATCATCATGCTGCTCGCCCTCGTGTTCCGCGGCGTCGCCTTCGAATTCCGCTGGGTGGCCAAGCCCAGCCACGAGTTCTGGGATATCGCCTTCGCCTACGGCTCCATCGTCGCCGCCTTCATGCAAGGCGTCATGCTCGGCGGCTACCTGCAGGGCATCAACGTCGAGAACGGCCACTTCGCCGGCGGCCCGTTCGACTGGCTCACGCCGTTCGCGCTGTTTACCGGCTTCGCGCTGATCGTCGGCTACGCGTTGCTCGGCGCGACATGGCTCGTGATGAAGACCGAGGGCGAGCTGGCGGTGAACGCACGGCGCTGGGCGCAGTACCTGCTGCTCGTCGTGCTCGTCTCATGGTCATCGTGAGCCTGTGGACGCCGCTCGCATTCGATCGCATCGCCGAGCGCTGGTTCACGTGGCCGAAATGCTTTATCTGTCGCCGGTGCCGCTGCTCACCGCCGCGGCCGCGTTCGCGTGCTGGTAAGGGCTGAGAACGGCCGCGAGGTGATGCCGTTTATGTCGGCCGTATCGCTGTTCCTGCTCGGCTTCCTCGGCCTCGTCGTCTCCAACGTGCCCTACCTCGTACCGCCGTCGCTGACGTTCTGGGATGCCGCGGCCGTTCCGTCTTCGCAGATTTTCATGCTCGTCGGCACGCTAATCATGCTGCCCATGATCCTCGGCTACACGGTGTTCGTTTATTGGACGTTCCGCGGCAAAGTGCGCGAAGGCGAAGGCTATCACTGAGGTTTTCACTTGAGACTTTCGGCGGGGCCAAAGCCCTGCCATCATCTCATGCAGGTTCAATAAACCTCTCGATTCGCTGCGGTGGCAGCGGCGCCGTTGCCCATTTCACATCACCGATCCGGAGGCCGCATGTTCGGCTGGCGCAAACGCAACGACGGCTTTGAATGGCGCGACTACGTGCGCACGACCATCCTCGTGCGGCGCAAGAAACGGCGCGATCGCGTCGGTGAAGTCCGCAAGGCCGCCGTCGAAAATCTAAAGGCGGCAGGACAGCGCGGTGCGGCGGCCGGTGCCGAAGGCGCCAAGGCGATGGGCCGCGGTGCCGTGCACGCCGGGCAGCAGGGCGCCATGATGGGCGCCGCCGGCGCCAAACGGATGGGCCTCGGCGCAGTTCACTACGGGCAGGCGCGGGCGGCCAGATGGTCTGGCGCAGTTGCCGGTGCAAAGGTCGCGGGCAGCAGAGCTGCGCGCCGGCATTCCCGTTGCATGGTCGTACCTGCAGCGGTTCGGCGCGGCGATCATGGCGGCTCTGTCCTATGTGTGGGCCGTGCTGCGCACGATCGCTGGGATCGTGTCGGACTACCTGGGCCCGCTGCTGGCGCCCGTCGGTCGCGTGCTGCGCCAGCCAAGCGTCAGAATGCCTTTGCTCGTCGCCGGCAGCGTCGCGCTTCTAGGCGGCATCATCCGCGCCTTCGCCAACGGCTTCGAGCGCGACACCTGGATCGCGCTGCTGATCGGCGCCGTCATTCTCGGTGTGCTGCTGCTCGCGCATCTGGCGGAAGGCACGCCGGCGTGGCTGTCCTCTCCCGCGGCGTCGGCGCGCGACAGACTGCGCGGACGTTTCGCCGGCGTCACCGCCAAGCCGGCGGTGCAAGGCGCGTTCGCGTTGGTCGTGCTGGGCCTGCTTCTCGCCGGCGCCGTCATGGCATGGCGCTCTTCGTCGGACAGCTCGGTTACAACCGCGAGCATGTCGCGCCAGGAAAGACGCGAAGCAGCGCGCGAGGAAGCGCGGCAAGCTGCTGCCAGCGGTGATATCGAAGGGCGTGGCACCGCCGTCACCGGCGACACGTTGCGCGTCGGTTCGACGACAGTGCGGCTGACCGGCATCGAGGCGCCGGAGCCCGATCAAACGTGCACCGACGGCGACGGCCGCGAATGGTCGTGCGGCCGACGCCGCGCGTCAGGCGCTCAGCGGGGTGCTGCGCACTGGCCGCGTGGTTTGCGATGTCTCCGGCAGTGCGGAGGGCCTGAGCAGCGGCGACTGCAAAATAGGCGATGTCGACGTCGCTGCAGAGCTCGTGCGCGCTGGCCACGTGTTCGCAACCAGCGGGCTATTTGCCTCCTACGGCGGCATTGAAAACAAGGCGCGCGCCAATAAGGCGGGTATTTGGAGTGGTCAAGCCACGCGGCCGTCCGATTACCGCGCGCAAAAATGGGAAGAGGCCAAGCGCGAGGCGCCTGATGGCTGCCCCATCAAGGGAAATGTCCGCGGCGGTCGACGCTACTACGTCGTCCCGTGGGCGCGCGGCTATGAGCGGGTGAAGGTAACGCTTAGCCGTGGAGAGCGTTGGTTCTGCTCGGAATCCGAGGCGCAGGAAGCCGGCTTCAAGCCGTTCGAACAGTCCTAAAGCATGACGCAGCTGGAAAAGGAAAGCCCGCGCTCCGGGGGAAGAGCGCGGGCTGCGATGCGTGACGCCGCTTAGGGGGGACAGGTGGGAGGGCGCCACGTTCGGAGTGTCATAGGATACCATTGCGGCCCATTTTGCAAGTAATTCCGCCGCCGTTTCTCCTAACAGTTAAGAAACAACTTACAATAGCGTAATGCTTTTAGTTTCCCTCCGGCATTTCACTGCAATGCACAAATGCCCGTGGAAATTGGCCATAGGGCAATACAGTAAGTCTTCGCGAGCTGATCACTACAGCTCGCGGTCAATCGGCCGCACCGCAATATCGGTAAGGCCGCTGCTGCGCACGACCGTTACGGTGACGGTCTTGTCGATGCGCCGGCCATCCAGCATGCGAAACAGATCGTCAACTCCGGTGACAACCTCGCCGTCCAGCCGCACCAGCAGGTCGCCAGCCTTCAGGCCGGCTTGCCCGGCAGGGCTGTCCGGCTTGCACCTCGCGGATGCGCACGGCGCTCGCCTGCGCCAGGCTGGCCTTGTAGGCGATGCGCGCCGGTAGCTGCATTTGCTCGGCGACGATGCCGATGCGCGCGCGGCGCACGCGCCCATGCGCCAGGATCTGCGTCAGCACGTGCAGCGCCGTGTTTGCGGCGACCGAGAAGCAGATGCCCTGCGCCCCCATGATCACTGCCGTGTTGATGCCGATGACCTGGCCGGCCGAGTTGGCGAGCGGGCCGCCCGAGTTGCCCGGGTTGAGCGCGGCGTCCGTCTGGATGACGTCACCGATCAGCCGGCCGTTCTGTGCGCGCAGCGAGCGGCCGACGGCGCTGACGATGCCGGCCGTCACTGTCGACTGAAAGCCGAGCGGGTTGCCGATGGCGATAGCGATTTGCCCCGGGCGTACGCTCTTGGAATTGGCAAGGTGCGCCACCGGCAAGGTCTCGCCCGTCTCGCCGCGCAGCACGGCGAGGTCGGTATCGGGATCGCGGCCGAGCGCGCGGGCGGCAAACTTGCGCCCGTCCGACAGCGATACGGCGATCTCTTTGGAGCCGTCGATAACGTGGTTGTTGGTGAGGATCAGTCCGTCGGGAGAGACGACGACGCCCGAACCGGTGCCTTCGGCGCGGCGTCCGTTGCGCACGCCGGCGACCTCCACGTGCACCACGGCCGGCGCCACCGCGTCGACGGCGTCGACGACGGCGCGCGAATAGGAATCGAGGAGGTCTTCGTCGGCGAGGGCGCCGGTTGCAGGGGCGCTTGTTGACATACCGGCGCTGCTCGGCGGCGCTGAACCCAAAAATCCAAGAATATTCCGCATGTTGATCTCCCCTTGCACGACGGCGGCGCTTGAACGCCGGCGGTCGCAACGTGGGTTGATATGGGGAGCGGTAGGCTCGGTTGGGAAGGGCCAGTGAGCCGCGAGGCTGCCTAGCGCCAGGCGATCTCGATGGGCGACAGGCGCAGCATGCCGGCGCTAGCCGGCGTGCGCTCGTAACCGATTGCGACGAGGACGCCGGTCAGCAGCGCTTTGTCGTCCTTGCGCAGTGGCACCCGGTCGTCTGCGGCGATGAGCTCGCCGTCGATCCACAGCCGCACGATGCCGTTCGGCTGGCCAGGATCGTTCAAGACGATTTCCTGCTCGATCTTGATCCAGTGGTTGGTCGGCAGCGAGAGCTAGCGCCTGACATGCGCAAATGCTCGCCACCGTCGAGCGCGGCAACGAGTGAGGGCTGGCCCTCGCTGCTCCATTCAAATGCCACTGTCAGCCGGTCGTTCACGGCACGCTGCCGCGGTGCCGCCGGTTCACCGCCGAATACGCCGGGAAGCACGCCGCCCCCGCCGAATTCGAATTTGTCCGGCAGCCAAACGCTGTAGGTGAGACAGGCGGAGGTAGCACCGGCGATGCCCGGTGGCGACCAGCGAAACTCGATGCCGTTGCGCATCTTCGCGTCGGGGTCGTCACCGGCGGGCAGATTGCGCAGCTTCACTTCCAGCGCATCGGGCGACGGGCCGCCGTCGACGGGTACGACTTTGGCGTTGTCGATGACGCCGAGATCGCGCAAACCCGCGCGCGCCTGTAACTCGACGGCCGTCAATGGCTTGCCCGCGCCGGTCTGCAGCGAAAAGCGCGTCGCCGCCGGAAAGCGGGTGCTGCAGGGCTGCTCGACTTCGGTGTGAAACGCCGCGTAGACGACGTAGCCGACGACGAATAGGCCGACCAGCGCGCCGCCGAAGTTGATCAGCAGGTTGAGGTGCTTGGGGTTCTGCATGGCCTTAAGTTTCGCCGCTCAAACTGCAGCTCGGGCGACGGTCGCCGGCGCAACTCAGCTTGCAGTACACCGATCTCGTTAAATATCCGACCCAAGCTGGAGGGGGCCTTGAGCGAATCAGCTGGTATCGCGCCAACGCCGCCGACCGGCTGCGAGATCCTTCTCCGGGCGCGACATGAGGGTGCAAGCATTCATCAAGGTGTGAAATCGGCCGGCTTATCGCCCGATTTCACTGGCTGATTGCCCCGATCCGCGGGGATTACTCGGGCGCTTCGGCTTTTGTTGCCGCGCGTACTGAGCTAATAAGCACCCGGCTGTGAGCGATTTTTCGGTGCGCGTCGTCGCCAATCAGGGGAGAGCTTCATGACGATCAGGCTGGCGCTGGCAGGCCTCGCATTGGCGATCGCGGGCGCGGTTTCGATGCCGCAAGCACGCGACGCAACTGTACTTCCCGTAGGCAAAGCGCTCGAGCGCAGCCAAGCGGCTTCGCCGGTAGTCCAAGTCAAGCAGCGCCGGCGCTCACGCAGCGTCGACACGCGCGCGACCGCGCCGGAGACATCCGCCATCCCGCCCGGCAAGGCGAACAACGGCGAAGTGCTGTTCGGCGTGCAGGACGTCGGCTTCCTCGTCGACCGCGACGTCATCCGCGTCGGCTCCGAGATCGGCAAGTTCGACCGCATCCGTCTGCGCGTCCTGAAGAACGAGATTTTCGTCACCGACCTCAAGGCCATCTTCGACGATGGCTCGACGGAGACGCTGCTCACCGACGCCAAGATTCCTGCCGACCGCAAGACCGACTGGATCACGCTCAAGCACAAAGGCTTCATCAAGGAGATCCAGCTCGTCTATCGCTCCAAGCCCGATTTCAAGGGCCAGGCGCGCGTCGAGGTGTTCGGCGAGTATGAGAATGGCTGGCTCGGGCCGAACGGCGAGGGCCGCAAGTACAACGGCGGCTGGGTGCTGCTCGGCACCGACACTGCGGGCAGCGTCGGCTTCGACCGCGTGAAGATCCCCGTCGGCCAAAACGACGGCGGCTTCAAGCAGTTGCGCGTCTCGGTCAAGGACCGCGACGTCACGATGACCAATCTGGCGGTCGTCTACAACGACGGTGGCAAGGACGAGATCGAGACCAATCGCACCAAGATCGCCGCCGACGCCGCGTTCGGACCGGTCGACCTCAAGAAGGGCGCGACCATCAAGGAGATCGAGGCGACTTGGCGCTCACGCGCCCTCGCCACCTCCAAGCGCGATCGCGCCTACGCCACGGTGCAGGTGTGGGGTAAGCACTGAGCGGAAATTCATCTGCGTGAGATGATGGGCCGGCGCCTAGCGCCGGCCTTTCATCGTTGGGCTGCCTGGAGGTCTTCATTTCGCTTCAGCTTCCTGACGTCTCCCGGGGCTCGTCCCCGGGATCCAACTGTCCGCGAGGGCATCCCCTGACGTGGGCTGGATCCCGGCAACAAGTGCCGGGATGACAAGGGGTGTTAGCTTGACGCAATGCCCGCAGAAGGAAGAGCAAGGGCAGGTTAGCCGAAGGCGCCGAAGTGGTGCGAGATGCCGGTGCCGATCTCGCGGATGAACTCGTAGGCCTCTTCCATCGGCGCCAAGATCTCCGTCTCGACACGCCCATAGTCGTCGATGCCATGCGGGCGATAGGTCGCCGACTCGGCATACTGCGCGCGGTCGCCGGCTTCTCTCAGGCGCCGCGGGAATGCCTGCCGCATTTCGGCGACGACCGCCGGCACATCGAGCATCAGCGCCATCTCGAACAGCTGACGGTGCGAGATGTCGTTGCGCGGCGAGAAGCGCGGCATCTGCGCGGCGAGAATGAACACGCGCATGATCAGCGCCAAACGGATGGCCTGCAACAGGTCGAGCTCGAGGCGAGTGTCGTCGGGGATCTTGCCGCCCTCGATGCCGATCTCTTCCAGCATGGCGTGCAGCTCCACTGCGTCGAGACGCAGATGGTGCACGAGGCCGTTGATCTCACCGTTGCGGTCGTCGGCGAGCAGCAGTGAGGCGAGCGAACGGAAAGCCGGGTCGAGGTTCGGCTCGCGCCCCCATGAGGCGCGCCACGCCCAGAAGCCCGGATCGAATACGATGGCGTTGGCGCCCATGGCATTGAGACTGGAGAGCTGCTTGCCGCGCGCGATCATCTCCAACAGCGGACGCAGGCGCTGCGAGTTGCGCGCGAGCTCGATGAAGCGCTCGCGCTCGGAGCCGACCGCCGCGCCGAGACCGGCGACGACGTTGGCCACATAGCCGAACTGCTGCAGGATCGCGTTGTTGGGGATGGCGCGCATGCGCGCAACGGCGCTGCGGTCGGTGGCGCCGCCGGCGTCGCTCTGCCGCTTGACGGGGCGCGAGCCGGTCTTGAACAGGATGTTCGGGCCGAAGGCGCCCAGCACGGCGCGGTAGCCCGGATGCGCAAACAGATGCTCCTGGTAGGCGCGCAGCCGGCCGACGAAGTCGAGGCGCAGATCGGTGTCCTCGTAGAACGGATCCTCGCCGTCGGGCGGCACCTCGCCGTCCATGATGACGGTCGCCAGCGCGCGCGTCGTCAGGCGCCGGTTAGCGAAGAACAGGTAGCCGTCGCCGCCTTGGAAGCTCGTCTCGTGCTTGATCGGCACGCCATAGCGCGCAAAGCGGCGACGCGCCTCGTCGGAGAAGACGTAGTGCAGGCGCGTGCGCATCTCGCCGGGGTGGGCGCCGCGGCCCATCGATTCGCCGTGCGTCGAGAAGATCAGCGTTTCGACGCCCTTGAGGTCGGCGCGGTTCACCGCTTCGGCGATACCGTGATGCAAACGCTCGATGGCGAGGGTCGCGACGATCTGGCCGACGAAGCGACCGGCGTCGGAGAAGCCCGTCTGTAGCGCCATGCGCCGGCGGCGGCGCACATAGTTGATGTAGGCCTTCTCTTCGAGCAGGCGCTCGATGACGCGGGCGCCGGTCTCGAGGCCCAGCGGCGTCTCGAACAGCGGCGAAACGTCGGTGATGTGATCGACGCCGAACAGCGTTGCAAAGAAGACGGCGATCAGCACCGTCGCCGGAGATTCCGTTTCGGCGATGAGGAAGCGGATCGGCGTCTCGCGATCGACGTGCTTGTGGATCTGCGCAATGAGCGCGAACTGCCGGATTGCCGTCGCCGTCTCGAGATCGAGCGACTCGAAGTTGACCGTCTCGCTGCGCGCAGCCTCGATCATGCCGACGATGCGGGCCAGCGCCTGGCTTTCCGAAAGATCGCGCGTCCACGGCTCGTGCACGAAGGCGCGGAAGGCATTGTTGAGCTGCACGGCGTTGATGCGCACGTGGATGTGCGCGGTGCCGAGCCCGGTTGCCTCCATCAGCCCCGCCAATACGGCGACGCCGCGCTTGGCTTTGCCGGCCGGAAGGGCGTCGACCAGCGAGCGCAACAGGCTGACGATCGGCTCGACCGTCGTGATGTTGTAGCCGTCCGAGCGGGTGATGATGTTGGCCGCCTCGGCGAGCGGCGTATCGGAGGTCATCACCTTGTCGAGCGCTTCGACCTGCTCGTCGACCGCGGCGATGGTGAGATCCAGCTTGCCGGTCACCTGACGCGAAAGCCGCTGCGCCTCGCCGTCGGCAGGCAGCTCGTTCTTCAGGCCGAGAAAGCGCTCGCGGATATCGGCGAGCGAGGCGCGCTTCTCCCGCAGGCGCAGGATGAACGACTTGCGCCAGTCGATATCGGTGCGGCCGTCGAGGTCGTAGCCGACCCAGCAAGCGAACGTCGCCAGCTTGGGGCGCAGCGTGTAGGCCTTGTCGCCGAAACGGTTGGCTGCCGCGCTGAAGAAGCTGTCGAGCAGCTCGACGTAGGCGTTGCGCAGGTTCTGGATGGCGTTCTGAGCGCGCCCGTGCTCGTAGGCGAGGTCGATATCCTGGTCGGGCCGATGCGGCACGCCGATGCGCGTGTTGGGATCTACCTCGTCGGCGACGGCGATCTCGACGATGCGCTTTGACAGCGCGTCGGAGAGGCCGAACGTCGGGTGAGCGGTGAGGACGATGCCCGTGCGAGCCCGCTCCCAACGCGCCTTGAAGGTGTCGAAGTCGGTGGCCGCGGCGGCGCTTTCGACGAAGTCGGCGAATTCCTTGTAGGTCGTGCCGCGGTCGACGAAGCCGACGCGCTCGCGCAGGTGGCGGGCGCGCTGCACGCAGGCGCGGTCCATGAGGCGGCCGGCGAGTGCCTTCAGCTCAGCGAAGGTGATGTCGCCCGATTCAAGCCGGCGCGACAGATCGAAGGCGAGGCTGACGATAGGGTTGAGCGCCGGCGAATCGGGAATTTGCGTGCGCAGGGCGCGGAGCTCGTCGCGCAACCGGAACTCGTCGAGCTTCCCGGAGGCGGTCGGCTGCACGTCTTTCTGCATCATGGTCTCCACGCTCCGCAATCTGCCGCCGGCCCGCAGCAGTATGCTGTTCCGTGAAGAGCTCGGGGGCGCCGGGGGTGCGGGCCCGCCTCCGGTGAGGCGGGCCCCCAAGCTCTTAGGCGACTTTCTTCTTCATCGCGCCGAGGACGCCGGCAACGGTCGAGCCCATTTCGGAGGGCGTCGGGGCGATGGTGACGCCGCAGCCCTTGAGGATCTCGACCTTCTCCGGCGCGGACTCGCCGAACGCGGAGATGATGGCGCCCGCGTGGCCCATCTTGCGGCCCTTCGGAGCGGAGAGGCCGGCGATATAGGCAACCACCGGCTTCTTCATGTGGTCGCGGGCGTACTGGCCGCCCTCGGCCTCCTGCGGGCCACCGATCTCGCCGATCAACAGCACGGCGTCGGTCTCGGGATCGTTCTCGAAGTGCTCGAGGATGTCGCGGAACGACGAGCCGTTGATCGGGTCGCCGCCGATGCCGACCGAGGTCGACACGCCGATGCCGAGCGCCTTGAGCTGCGATGCGGCCTCGTAGCCGAGCGTGCCGGAGCGGCCGATGATGCCGATGCGACCGGGCAGATAGATGTGCCCGGGCATGATGCCCAGCATCGCCTTGCCCGGAGAGATGGTGCCGGCACAGTTGGGGCCGGTGAGAACCATGCGGTTCTCTTTCTTGTAACGCCGCATGTAGCGCTTAACGCGGATCATGTCCTGCGCCGGGATGCCGTCGGTGATGCACACGCAGTATTTGATGCCGGCGTCGGCTGCTTCCATGATCGCGTCGGCCGCGAACGGAGGCGGGACGAACACGATGCTGGCTTCCGCCGACGTCTCCTGCACGGCGCCCTTCACGGTGTTGAACACCGGGCGTCCGAGGTGCGTGGTGCCACCCTTGCCGGGGGTCACGCCACCGACGACGTTGGTGCCGTAGTCGATCATTTCCTGGGCGTGGAAGGTGCCGATGCGCCCAGTGAAGCCCTGGATGAGGACCGGGGTATTCTCGTTGATGAAAATGGCCATGTGAGCGATCTCCCTTAGTGAGCGGCGCTTTTTGCGGCAGCCACGGCTTTTTGCGCCGCTTCTGCCAGCGTTTCCGCGGTGATGACGGTCAGGCCGCTCTCATCGAGAATGCGGCGTCCCTCTTCGACATTGGTGCCGGCGAGCCGGACCACGACGGGCATCTTGATGTTCAAGTCGGTGATGGCGTCGACGACGCCCTTGGCCACCCAGTCGCAACGGTTGATGCCGGCGAACACGTTCAGCAACAGCGCCTTGACCTTCCTGTCCTTCAACACCGCCTTGAACGACTTGGCGACGCGCTCGGGAGAGGCACCACCGCCGATGTCGAGGAAGTTCGCAGGCTCGCCGCCGGCGAGCTTGATCATGTCTAGCGTCGCCATCGCGAGGCCGGCGCCGTTGACGACGCAGCCGATGTCGCCGTCGAGGCCGACGTAGGCAAGGCCGCGATCGGAAGCGTAAGTCTCGCGCGGGTCTTCCTGGCTCTTGTCACGCAGCTCGGCGATGTGCGGGCGGCGGAACAGCGCGTTGTCGTCGAACGACATCTTGGCGTCGAGCGCGAACAGGTTCTTGTCCTTCGTGATCACCAGCGGGTTGATCTCGACCATAGTGGCGTCGAGATCGCGGAAGGCGCGGTAGCAGGCGAGGATCGTGGGGACCAGCTTGTTGATGATCTCCGGGTCGACGCCGAGGCCGTAGGCCACTTCGCGCGCCTGGAACTGCTGCATGCCGACGGCCGGGTCGACCGAGACGCGAATGATCGTGTCGGGCTGCTTAGCCGAGATCTCTTCGATCTCCATGCCGCCGGCAGCCGAGGCAACGACCATGATGCGCTCGGTGGCGCGATCCATGACGAACGCCAGGTAGATCTCCTTGGCGATGTCGGTCGCTTCCTCGATGTAGAGGCGCGACACGAGCTTGCCGGCGGGTCCCGTCTGGTGCGTCGCCAGCTTCTTGCCGAGCATGGCCTCAGCGGCGCGCTCGATCTCGGTGTCGTTGGCGCACACCTTGATGCCGCCGGCCTTGCCGCGAGCGCCGGAGTGGATCTGCGCCTTGACGACCCATTTGTGGCCGCCGATCTCGGTGGCGCGATAGGTGGCCTGCTCGGGGCTGTAAGCGAGGCCGCCGCGCGGGATCGGCACGCCGAACTTCGAAAGAAGCTCTTTTGCCTGATACTCGTGGATATCCATTTTCTTGGTTCCCTAGTAGTCGATTGTTTTAGGCGGCCTTGCGAGCGGCAGCCGAAGCTTTGATGGCGGCGGCGGTGGCGATGAGGTTCTTCGCCATCTTCTCGGAAGCGGCGTCGATCATCTTGCCGTCGAGCGAAGCGGCGCCCTTGCCTTGCGCCTCGGCTTCCTTGAGCGCCACGATGATGCGCTCGGCGCGCTCGACTTCCTTCGCCGTCGGCGAGAACACGTCGTTGGCGAGCTCGATCTGCGAGGGATGGATGGCCCACTTGCCCTCGATGCCGAGCGCGGCGGCGCGCTTGGCGCCTGCCGTGTAGCCGGCCGGGTCGGAGAAGTCGCCGAACGGACCGTCGATCGGGCGCAGGCCGTAGGCGCGGCAAGCAACCGTCATGCGCGACAGCGCGAAGTGCCACTGGTCACCCGGGTAGTCGGGATTGAGGCCGCCGATGACGACGGTGCGCGCCTTGTTGAAGGCGGCATAGTCGGCGACGCCGAAGTGCATCGCCTCGAGGCGGCTCGGGGCCGCGGCGATGGCTTCGACGTTGGCCATGCCGAGCGGCGTCTCGATCAGCGCTTCCGTGGCGACCTTGTTCGTGAAGCCCTTGGCGACTTCGATCTGGCTGACGATGCATTCGACCGTGTAGACGTCGGCCGGCACCGCCAACCTTCGGAATGAGGATCGTGTCGAGCTTCGAGCCGGCCTGCTCCATGATGTCGACGACGTCGCGATACATGTAGTGCGTGTCGAGGCCGTTGATGCGCACGGAGACCGTCTTGCCGGCCGCCTTCCAGTCGATGTCGTTGAGCGCCTGGATGATGTTCTTGCGCGCCTGCTCCTTGTCGGGCGGAGCAACGGCGTCCTCGCAGTCGAGGAAGACGTAGTCGGCGGCGCTCTGCGCGGCCTTCTCGATCATGGTCGGGTTGGAACCCGGCACGGCAAGCTCGCTGCGCTGCAGGCGGGACTTGCGGAGGGGGTAAAGCGTGTAGCTCATCTAGGGCGTTCCTCTGGGCGGTTTTTGAGTTTCGGTTGATCGCGGTTTTGCACTCGTTGGCGCGCCGAACCGGTTCTTCTCGTTGCGTGACAGCAAAGCGGCGCCTGCTGAGGCGCCGCTTCTATTTCCTTTAGCTTGCAAGCTTCAGCTTCGGCTCCGGGCGGCTCGTTGCGGAAGCCATGGTCGTCGCACGGAAGTGCTCGACCGCCGCGCCGCTGCCCGAACCCGGGACGACGTCGACGCCGCAGTCGCGCAGCGCCATTTCGACGCCGAACAGCACGCCGCCGACCATGATCTCATCGAGCGCGCCGAGATGGCCGATGCGGAACACCTTGCCGGCGACCTTGTTGAGGCCGACGCCGAGCGAGAGGTTATAGCGATAGAAGGCCGTCTTCACGACCTGCGCGCTGTCGACGCCCTCGGGCACCAGGATGGCGCTGACCGTGTCGGAGTGCCACTTCGGCTCCTTTGCGCACAGCTTCAGGCCCCAAGCCGCGACCGCCTTGCGCACGCCCTCGGCCAGACGGTTGTGGCGAGCGAAGACGTTGTCGAGGCCTTCGGCCTGCAGCAGGTCGAGCGAGGCGCGCAGGCCGCGCAGCAGCTGCGTTGCTGGCGTGTAGGGGAAGTAGCCGAGGTCGTTGTTCTTGATCATGTCCTCGAACGAGAAGTAGCAGCGCTCCATCTTCGAGGATTTGTTGGCTTCGAGCGCCTTGTTGCTGACGGCGAGGATGCCGAGGCCGGTTGGCAGCATGAAGCCTTTCTGCGAGCCCGACACGCAGCAGTCGACGCCCCACTCTTCCATGCGGAAGTCGATGCAGCCGACCGAGCTCGACGCCGTCGACGAACAACAGCGCGGGGTGCTTGGCATCGTTGAGCGCCTTGCGCACGCCGGCAACGTCGGAGGTGACGCCGGTCGCGGTCTCGTTGTGCGTGGCGAACACGGCCTTGATCTCGTGGTTCTTATCAGCGGCGAGGATCTCGGCGTACTTCTCGACCGGTACGCCCTTGCCCCAGTCCTCGTCGAGCACTTGCACGTTGAGGCCGAGACGCTGGGCCATGTCGACCCACAGCAGCGAGAACTGGCCGAAGCGGCTCATCAGAACCTTGTCGCCGCGGTTCAGCGTGTTGGAGATCGCCGACTCCCAGGCGCCAGAGCCGGACGAGGGGAACAGGAACACGCGGCCGTTGGTGAGCTTGAACGCCTTCTTCACGTCCTCGAACAGCGGGAGCGTGAACTTGGGGAATTCCGGCGAGCGCATGTCTTCCATGCGGATGTCCATCGCCGAGCGGACGGCTTCGGGAATGTTAGTGGGGCCGGGAATGAACAGATGCGTCGTAACGAGCATTGAAGTGCTTCCTCCGAATTGCCGTCTGATCTTGCGTTTCTATAGCCTGTGTTCGCTTCGCGCTCTTGCGCAGGTCCCGCCATCGCGCCCGGCGACGGGTCCGTTGTCTGTTGCTTGCGGCTGGGCGTGAAGCATCTATTTACGTTGATGCCTTCGCAACACCCGATCGGGCAGCCGCTGAACGCTGTCGGGTAGTGGTTCGACTGTGCTTGCGGGTAGTGCTTCCTACCCACCTACCAGACGCACGTGGCGGCACATTTCGTGGCCACTCTCGCGCGCAGTCGCCGCGCCGCTAACCCGCGGAAACATTAGCGGCTCTTCTCGTCCGTGCAATGTGCAAAAAAGCGCGCTCGCATTGTGCAGCGCGTCATTCGTCAGCGACATCTCAGCGCTGATCCATCGTCGTCTGCATGTACAGCGCGACGGCCATCGCGCGATTGCTGACGCCGAGCTTATCGTAGAGGTTCTTGAGGTGATACTTGACCGTGTTGCGCGAGATGCCGATGCGCGATGCGATCTGCAAATTCGTCCAGCCGTTGGCGAGCGCGGTGAGCAGCTCACGCTCGCGCGACGTCAGCTCGGCGAATGGATCTGTCGTCAGCGCCTGCAGGTCGATGTAGGGCAGCGACATGCGTCCGCGCGCGACGGCAGCGATGCTGTCGACCAGCACCGATGGCTCATCGCTTTTCGAGATGAAACCCCAGGCGCCGAGCCGCACGGCTTGGCGCAGCACATCTTTGCCGGGCTCGCCCGTGTAGACGATGATGCGCGTCGGCAGATGCCGCCGCTTCAACATCGCAAGAACCTCGCCCCCGTTCATGTCGGGCAGCGACCAGCCGATGATGCCGATATCCGTCGGGTGCTGCTCGACGCCGACAAGGAATGCAGAGCCGCTCGCGTGTGCATCGAGCACCTCGAAGCGCCCATCGCGCGAGATGATGTCGCGCAGGCCCGAGCGCACGACCGGGCTCTTGTCCGCGATCATGACCCGAGGGCGTGCATCGCCCGGCGTGGATGGAGAGAGGAGGTCTGCCATTGCCTTATTGGTAGCAACGAATTTGAAGAAATGAGTCAAGAGCGGGCGGCAACGCGCAAGGCTTGCGTCTACACCTTGCCGCAGCTCTTCGCGTGAGCGGCGTCGGCGCAATCCTTGTGCTCGATCTCGACCGTCGCGTGCACGACGCCGAAGGCCTCCTTGAGGCGCGCTTTGATGGCAGCTGCAACTTGCTCCGGCGGTACGGTATCGCAGGTCAGCGCGTGCAGCGTCATGACCGGGCGGTTCTCGCTCAGTGACCAGGCGTGCACGTGATGCACGGACTGCACGTCGGCAACGTTCGCCTCGATGTCCTTCTGCACCTTGCGGATGTCGATGCCGCTCGGAGCGCCTTCGAGCAGGATGTGTCCGGCGTCCTTGGTTATCAGCCACGCGCTGCGCAGGATGAGCAGCGTGATGAGGATCGATAGGATCGGGTCGATCGGCGTCCAGCCCGTCTGCAGGATGATCAGCGCTGCGGCTATCGCTGCCACTGAGCCGAGCAGATCGCTCATCACATGCAGCAGCGCGGCGCGCACGTTGAGATTGGCGCCGCCGCCGTGCCGCAGAATGAGCAGCGTCAGGACGTTCACGGTGAGGCCGACGGCGGCGATGGCGAGCATCGGTACGCCCAGCACTTCGACCGGCTGGAACATGCGCTCGATCGCCTCGTAGCAGATGATGGCCGAGATGAAGAACAGAGCGAGGCCATTGGCGAAGGCAGCCAGCACCTCGAAGCGGTCGAAGCCGTAGGTGCGCTTCCAGTCGGCTGGCCGCCGGGCAACGCGCACCGCCAGGTAGGCCAGCGCGAGGGCAGCCGCGTCGGTCAGCATATGGCCGGCGTCGGCCAGCAGGGCGAGCGACCCGGAGATGATGCCGCCGGCGGCTTCGGCGACGAGCGTCACCGTGGTCAGCACGCCCGCGAGCAGCAGGCGGCGCTCGTTCTGCGCGCCGCCGTCGTGGCTGTGCCCGTGTGAATGGCCGGGGCCATGGCTGTGACCGGGTCCGTGGCTGTGATCGTGTCTCATGCTCGCTCCTCGCCGATCACTATATCATCGATTGCGCGGGGCAATTTGGCAGGCAGCAACTATGGTGAGCCTGGGGCAAAGAGACCCTCGCCAATTCCTCCCACGTCGACCGGTCGCGCGCCGCCCGACAACAACGCAAGAAGCGAAACGAAGTGTCACCAGCTACGCGCGACAGCCTGCGCTCTCTCGCCACGGCCCTGAGACGAAGCGGCGACCCCGGTAGCCGCAATCATCCGCTGGCGGCACTGGTGCTGGTCACCACGTCGATGGCGCTTCTGGTCGGCATTGCCGCGGTCGCGCGCAGCGCGGCGCTGTCCGGCGTCGACCCGCTGCAGATCATGTTCTTCCGCAATTTCTTCTGCGTCGTGTTGATGCTGCCGCTGCTCTACCGCCGCGGCCGGTCGCTGGTGCGGACGAGCCAGCCAAGGCTCTACGGCTTTCGCGTCGCGGTCAGCTTCGTCGCGATGCTCACCTATTTCGAGGCACTGGCGCTTCTGCCCATGGCGGAGGTGACGGCGATCGGCTTCCTAGCGCCGCTGTTCGGCGCGCTGTTCGCCATCTTCCTCTTGGGCGAGCACGTCGGTGTGGATCGCTGGACGGCACTGCTCGCCGGCTTCATTGGCGCCATGATCATGCTGCGCCCGGCGGGCACGGCGTTCGGCCTCGGGCAGGTCTCAGCGCTCATCTGGGCGATGGCCATGGGCCTCATCGGGCCGCTGGTGAAGCAGCTCACCGCGGCCGACGACGCAGACCGCATCGTGTTCATCACCAATCTCGTCTCGGTGCCGGTGTCGCTCGTCCCGGCGCTGTTCGTTTGGGCGTGGCCCCCGATGCATGTCTGGCCGCAGCTCGTCCTGCTCGGCGTTTTCGCGGTGCTCGGCCACATGACGCTGGTGCGCGGTTACGCCATCAGCGACGCCTCGCTGGCCATGACCTTCAACTTCAGTCGGCTGCCGTTCTCGGTGCTTGTCGGCTACCTTGTCTTCGGCGAGTTGATCGACGGATGGACGTGGATAGGCGCCATCGTCATTTTCGCCGCCGCAGCTTTCGTCACCCATCGCGAGGCAAAGCTCGCCCGCCAGAGGCATGTTAACGCTGCCGCCTAGCTGCAGTGCGGCATTGGGGTCCGGCGAGCAGTCGACACTTGCGTGCGGCGTTCGAACCGCCAATATCGGCGGGAAATTTATGCCGGCTCAGGTGGTGCGGTCCACCCGCCGGCCAAGAAGAGCACTTTTGGGAGGAGCGAGACCCGTGACGATCAAGTCCGATATTGAGATTGCCCGCGCCGCAACGATGAAGCCGATCGCCGAGGTGGCCGCCAAGGTCGGCATTCCGGCCGATGCGCTCGTTCCCTACGGCACCACCAAAGCCAAGGTTACTTTCAAACACATCGACAGTTTGGAGGGCGCCAAGGACGGCAAGCTCATTCTCGTCACCGCCATCAGCCCGACGCCGGCCGGCGAAGGCAAGACGACGACGACCGTCGGCCTCGGCGATGGCCTCAATCGCATCGGCAAGAAGGCGATGATGTGCCTGCGCGAGCCCTCGCTCGGCCCGTGCTTCGGCGTCAAGGGCGGCGCGGCCGGCGGCGGCTACGCCCAGGTCGTGCCGATGGAGGACATCAACCTCCACTTCACCGGCGACTTCCACGCCATCACGTCGGCGCACAACCTGCTGTCGGCGATGATCGACAATCACATCTACTGGGGCAACAGCCTCGGCTTCGATACGCGCCGCGTCGCCTGGCGCCGCGTTCTCGACATGAACGATCGCGCGTTGCGCGAGATCGTCAACTCGCTCGGCGGCGTCTCGAACGGCTTCCCGCGCACGGACGGTTTCGACATCACCGTTGCCTCCGAGGTCATGGCCATCCTCTGCCTCTCGCTCGATCTCAAGGATCTGGAGCGCCGGCTCGGCAACATCATCATCGGCTACACGCGCGACAAGACGCCGATCCGCGCCCGCGAGCTGAAAGCCGACGGCGCCATGACGGTGCTGCTCAAGGACGCGCTGATGCCGAACCTCGTGCAGACGCTGGAGAACAACCCCGTATTCATCCACGGCGGTCCGTTCGCCAACATCGCGCATGGCTGCAACTCGGTGCTGGCGACCAAGTCGGCGCTGAAGCTCGCCGACTACGTGGTGACGGAGGCGGGCTTCGGCGCCGACCTCGGCGCCGAGAAGTTCTTCGACATCAAGTGCCGCAAGGCCGGCCTTGCGCCGGATGCGGCCGTCGTCGTCGCCACCGTGCGCGCGCTCAAGATGCACGGCGGCGTCTCCAAGGAGAACCTCAAGAACGAGAACGTACTGGCGGTCAACAAGGGCTGCGAGAACCTCAAGCGGCACCTCGAGAACATGGCGAAGTTCGGCGTGCCGGTCGCCGTCGCCATCAACCGCTTCGTCACCGACACCGATGCCGAGATGCAGGAAGTGATGAAAGCGGTCGAGAGCCTCGGCGTTAAGGCATTTGTGTGCACCCACTGGGCCGATGGCGGTGCCGGCACCGAGCAGCTCGCCCATCACATCGTCGAGCTGGCGAATTCGGGACGCGCAGCCTTCAAGCCGCTCTACCCGGATGACATGTCGCTGCGCGACAAGGTCAAGACCATCGCCACGGAGATCTACCGCGCTTCCGACATTGCCTGCGATGCCTCCGTCGAAACGGCGTTCAAGGATCTCGAGGCCGGCGGCTTCGGCAAGTTGCCGGTGTGCATGGCGAAGACCCAGTACTCGTTCTCGACCGACCCCAACAAGCGCGGCGCGCCGACCGGCCATGTCGTTCCGGTGCGCGAGTTGCGGCTGTCGGCGGGCGCCGAGTTCGTCGTCGTCATCACCGGTGAGATCATGACCATGCCGGGCCTGCCGCGCGTGCCGGCGTCGGAGTCCATTCGCCTCAACTCCGACGGTCAGATCGAGGGCCTGTTCTAAGGATCCGAGCGGCGAACCGACCGCATTCCTTTGCCGTTTCTCAAGGCATTTGCCCGCACATAAGGCAGCATTCAGCGTACGATTTGCTGCCACTTCTCGCAGTTTGCGGGCATGATGCGACTTGGTCTGGGCAATTGGGGCGACATTTGCGGCAGGAACAGACGTCGATCAAAGCCGAGGCAGCACTGCGCAAGGCTTTTGATGAAATGAACGGCACCGGAGACGGTGTGCGCGTGCCCTATCAGGCTGTCTCCGAATGGCTCGGCACGCAGAAGCTCGACGATCTGAAGCAGAAGCTGCTCGAGGCGGAGACCATGTTCCGCCGCACCGGCATCACCTTCGCCGTCTACGGCAGCGATGAAGCGGCCGAGCGGCTCATCCCCTTCGACATCATCCCACGCATCATCGCGGCGGCCGAATGGCGCCGGCTAACGACTGGTATCGAGCAGCGCGTGCGGGCGCTCAACGCCTTCATGTACGACATCTATCACCGCCAGGAGATCATCAAGGCGGGGAAGATCCCCGAGGAGCTGGTCGTCGCCAACTCGGCCTTCGTGCCCGAGATGATCGGCGTCGAGCCGCCGCTCGGCATCTACAGCCACATCATTGGCATCGACATCGTGCGCACCAGCGAGAACGACTTCTTCGTGCTGGAGGACAACACGCGCACACCCTCGGGCGTGTCCTACATGCTCGAGAACCGCGAAACGATGATGCACATGTTCCCGGACCTGTTCGCCAAGAATCGGGTGGCGCCGGTCGAGAATTATCCGGAGCATTTGCTTAAGACGCTGGAAAGCGTCGCGCCGCGCGGCCTCGATCGCGAGCCGACCATCGCGCTGCTCACGCCCGGCCAATACAACAGCGCCTACTTCGAGCACTCGTTCCTCGCCGACCAGATGGGCGTCGAGCTGGTCGAAGGCCACGACCTGACGGTCACGGACGGCGGCGCTGCAGATGAAGACGACGCAGGGCCTGCGCCAGATCGACGTCATCTACCGGCGCATCGACGACGACTTTTTGGATCCGCTCGTCTTCCGGCCGGATTCGGTGCTCGGCGTGCCCGGCCTCTTCGATCTCTACCGCTCGGGCCGCGTGACCATCGTCAACGCCCCGGGAGGCGGTATCGCCGACGACAAGGCGATCTACAGCTACATCCCCGAGATCATAAAATTTTACACCGGCCGCGCGCCGATCCTGCAGAACGTGCCGACCTACAACTGCCGCAACCCCGACGAGTTCAAGTATGTGCTGGAGCACCTGCCGGAACTGGTCGTGAAGGAAGTGCACGGCTCGGGCGGCTACGGCATGCTGGTCGGCCCGACGGCGTCGAAGGCGGAGATCGAAGCCTTCCGCGGCAAGCTCGAAGCCAACCCCAACAACTACATCGCGCAGCCGACGCTGGCGCTTTCGACGTGCCCGACGCTTGTCGATGCTGGTGTCGCGCCCCGGCATCTCGACCTGCGGCCGTTCGTGCTGTTCGGTGACGAGGTACGGCTGACGTCCGGCGGCCTGACGCGCGTCGCACTGCGGGCCGGCTCGCTGGTGGTCAACTCGAGTCAGGGCGGCGGCACGAAGGACACATGGGTTCTTCAGGACTAAGGTTCTCCAGGACTGACAATCAGCAAAGAGTGGGCGCAGCACATCGTATGCTAGGACGGACGGCCAACGACCTTTATTGGCTGGCGCGCTACGTGGAGCGCGCCGAGAACATGGCGCGCCTCACCGAGGTCGGCTACCGCATCGTGCTGTTGCCGCGCGACGGCGACGGCACGCACGAGGAATGGCGCTCGACGCTCGCCAGCGCCGGATGTGCGCAAGGCTATTTCGCCAAGTACGAGACGCTCAACACGCGTGACGTCATCAACTACCTGTTATTCGACTGCTCCAATCCCTCGAGCGTCAAATCTTGCCTCGCCGCAGCGCGGCGCAATGGGCGCGCGCAGCGCACCTCGATGACACGCGACATGTGGGAGAGCCTCAATTCCGCGTGGATCGAGTTCTCCAACGTCAGCCCGTCGAGTGTCACCGCCGGCGAGCTGCCGCGCATCCTCGACTGGGTGCGCTCGCGTTCGGCGCTCTACCGCGGCGCGCTGCTCAACACCATCCTGCGCAACGACACGTTCTACTTCAGCCAGCTCGGCACGTTCCTGGAGCGCGCCGACAACACGGCGCGCATCCTCGACGTGAAGTACTACGTGCTTCTGCCGCAGATCGAGATGGTGGGCGGCGGCGTCGACAACGTGCAGTGGGGTGCCATCCTGCGCTCGGTGTCGGCGCACCGCAGCTACCGCTGGGTCTACAAGCAGAACTACCGGCCCTGGCGCATCGCCGAGTACCTCATCCTCAACCAGGCGATGCCGCGCTCGCTGCGCTCCTGCTACGACGAGATCAACTCCGCGCTCGACGATCTCGCCGATCTGTACGGCGCCAAGCCGATCGGCCACGAGACGGCGTCAGCAACGCGCCGCCTGCTCGCCGAGGGCAACATGGACAAGATCTTCCAGTCCGGCCTGCACGAGTTCATCGAGGACTTCATCGTGCGCAACAACCGGCTGGGCGCCGAGGTCGCGCAAGCCTACCACTTCAATGCCTGAGTGAGGTTCAAGGACAGTGCTCGTCTCGATCGGTCATGTGACGCGCTACTCGTTCGCCGCCCCGGCGCTCTACAGCATTCACACTTTGCGGCTGACGCCGCCTGCGTTCGAGGGCCAGCGCGTCATCAGCTGGCGCGTCGAGATGCCGGACATCGAGCACGCCGTCCGCTACCGCGACGCCTTCGGCAACGTGTCTCACCTCGTCTCCATCGCGCGCCCGCATTCCGAGATCGCCATCATCGCGCGCGGTACGGTCGAGACGCAGGACAAGGCCGGCTTCGTGCGCGGTCTCACCGAGGTCGCGCCCACTCGCGTCTTCCGGCGCGACACGGTGAAGACGGCTCCCGACGACGCTATCCGCGCGCTGGTGGTAGGCCTTGAAGCGCCCGATCCGATTGACCGGCTGCACGAGCTGATGCAGCTCGTCGGTGATCGCGTGAAATATGTGGTGGGGGCGACGAACGCTCATACCAGCGCGGCAGAGGCGCTCAAGGCCGGACGCGGGCGTCTGCCAGGACCACGCGCACGTCTTTATCTCGGCGGCGCGACTCATGGGTTTCCCGGCGCGCTACGTGAACGGCTATTTCGTCACCGGCGGCGAGCATTCCTCGGAAGCCCAGCACGCCTGGGCGGAGGCGTATATCGACGGCCTTGGCTGGCTCGGCTTCGACCCCGCTAACCAAGTTTGCCCCACCGATCGCTATGCCCGCCTCGCCTGTGGTCTCGACGCGTCCTCCGCGGCCCCGATTACTGGCAATCGCCGGGGCGGTGCGGACGAGGTTCTTGACGTCTTCGTTGAAGTCCAGCAGCAAAGCAGCGCCCAGCAGCAGTGACCCCACCTCGGGGGACGCCGGGCGACGTGGACGCTCACTGGGGACGTTGCAAATGACCTACTGCGTCGCAATGCGGTTGAACCGCGGGCTGGTGTTCGCCGCCGACACGCGCACCAACGCTGGCGTCGACAACATCGCCCAATTCCGCAAGATCCATTACTGGCGCAAGCCGGGGGAGCGCGTACTGGTGCTGCTCGCCGCGGGCAACCTCTCGCTGACGCAGTCGGTCGTCAGCCTCCTCAACGAGCAGCTCGTCGAGCGCGAGGAGGAGCCGGAGGCGGTCAACCTTTACAACGTGCCGTCGATGTATCGCGCCGCGCGTCTCGTCGGTGACGCGGTGCGCAGCATCAGGGCCATCGACGGGGCGGCACTCGAGGCAACGAAAACCGGCTTCGCCGGCTCGTTTATCCTCGGCGGCCAGATCGGCAAGGAGCCGCCGCGCCTGTTCCAGATCTACTCGGAAGGCAACTTCATCGAGGCGACCGAAGACACGCCCTATTTCCAGATCGGCGAACACAAGTACGGCAAGCCGATTCTCGACCGCGTGGCGCAGCCGACCATGCGGCTCGGCGAAGCGGCCAAGCTGGTCCTGCTCAGCTTCAATTCTACCCTGCGCTCCAACCTGTCGGTCGGCATGCCCATCGACATTCTGCTGTACGAGCGTGACAGCCTCGACCTGCGCCGCGAGAAGCGCATTTTCCAGGACGACGAGTATTTCAAGAAGCTGTCGTCAGCCTGGTCGGAGGCGCTGCGCTCGGCCTTCACCAAGATCGAAGAATTCAACGTATAGCCCCGTCTGGGGCCCGATAATGCCGGCGGAAGGGCGCTTAGGCCGCAATTGCCACGTAATGGTCGTTAGGCTAACGCCATACCGTTGAGGCATTGGGCAGGATGTCGGTTTCGGGCACGTCGTGAGCGTTGAAGCTGCCAGGCAGCAGCTGCGGAGGACGTCTTGAATATTTGCATGATCGGCGCCGGTTACGTCGGACTCGTCTCGGCCGCCTGCTTCTCGGAGTTCGGCTGGACCGTCACCTGCGTCGACAAGGATCCGCGCCGCCTCGCCGAGCTGAAGGACGGCAAGTCGCCGATCTACGAGCCGGGCCTCGACAATCTCCTCCAGCGCAACATGCAGGCCGGCCGTCTGCTGTTCACCGATAACCTTGGGCCGGCCACGAAGGATGCCGACGTCATTCTGCTGGCGGTCGGCACGCCGATGCGCCGCGGCGATGGCTATGCCGATCTCTCCTACGTCTATGCGGCGGTCGACGAGCTCGCGCCGCACCTCAAGGGCTTCACGGTCATCGTCACCAAGTCGACGGTGCCGGTCGGCACCAGCCGCGAGATCGAGCGCCGCCTGCGCGCCGCACGTCCCGACGGCGAGTTCGCCGTCTGCTCCAATCCCGAGTTCCTGCGCGAAGGCTCCGCCATCCAGGACTTCATGCACCCCGACCGCGTTCTCGTTGGCACCGACGACGAACGCGCGCGCGAGCTGATGGGCCGGCTGTACAAGCCGCTCGCCCTGCGCAACGCGCCGGTGATTTTCGTCGGACGCGAATCCGCCGAGCTCGCGAAGTATGCCGCCAACGCCTTCCTGGCGCTGAAGATCAGCTTCATCAACGAGATCGCCGACCTGTGCGAGCAGGTCGGCGCCGACGTGCAGGAGGTCGCCTCTTCCATCGGCAAGGACCGCCGCATCGGCGACAAGTTCCTGCATCCGGGTCCGGGGTACGGCGGCTCGTGCTTCCCGAAGGATGTCTCTGCGCTCATCCGTACGGCGCGCGAGAACAAGTCGCCCGTCTCCATCATCGAGCAGGTGCAGCGGGTCAACGACGAGCGCAAGATCGCCATGGCGCATCGCATCGAGGATGCGGCCGGCGGCTCCGTACGCGGCAAGACGGTTGCCATTCTCGGTGTCACCTTCAAGCCGAACACCGACGACATGCGCGACGCGCCCAGCCTCGTCATCGTGCCGATGCTGCAGGAGCGCGGTGCCATGGTGCGCGTGTGCGATCCGCAAGGGCGCCGGCAGGCCGAGCCGCTGCTTCCCGATGTCGTGTGGTGCGAGAACGCCCTCGAGACCGCGACCGGTGCCGATGTTCTCGTCACCGTCACCGAGTGGAACGAGTTCCGCGCGCTCGATCTCAAGGCCGCGAAGTCGAACATGCGCGGCGACGTCCTGGTCGATCTGCGCAACGTGTTCTCGGCGGAATTGGCGCACGGCGCCGGCTTCCGCTATTCGGCCGTCGGCCGCAAGCCCGACGACGTCGACCTGGCGCCGGCGCCGATGGCGCGGCGGGCGTAGTCATTTCTGGACCGCAGGACGATTTGCACGCGGCCAACCGTGGCGGACACGTCCGTGCACGGCTTTGGCTGCGGCGACTCGCTGCGCAGGTTCGGGCGTTACCGACAGGAGCGCATAGAGCTGCGCGGCGCTGTCGCGTGCCGCCGCCAAACAGCGCCAATGTGCAATCGCCGTCTCCAATGGACCCAAGGCCCGCGTGAGCATGATCGATGCGGCGAGCATCTCCGCCGGGCGGCAGGCGCCGGTCATGACAAGATAGGCGCCGAGGCCAAGCATCGCCGATTGCAGCGCCGGCCGCAGCGCGCGGAGCAATGCGGTGGAGACGACCGTCGGCCGCGCCGCCGCATCCTGCGCGTCACGCAGGCGCGCGTTGAGCACCAGCCAGGAGCGGCACGCTTGGGCTGACGCCGGATTGAGGGAGGCGACCGGCGCCCATCGCCGCGCCGCAAGCTGTGCGGCAGCTCGTGCCGGGGCGGCGCTCCGGCGGTCGGCGACGAGAGCGCAGGCGACGAGCGATGCCGCCCCCGTTGATGCGAGCAGGCCGAATAGCGGATGCAGCAGAAACATGACGCCGAGGTAGAGCGGCATCCACGGCAGATCGCACAGCGCCGCAGGCGCCTGGCCGGTCAGGAAAGCGCGAACGTGGTCGAGGTCGCGAACGGCGATCGGCCGCATCCGCTTCACAAGCTGCGTACTCAGCCTGCGATCCACACGGCGCGCGCAGCCGGCGAATATTCCGTGACGTGCGAGGTCGAGGCGCGCGCCGAGCCCATACAACAGCAGCATCAGCAGCGTGAGTACGAGGAGCTGCCTGCCCGCATGCGCCGGCAGCACGCGGTCGTACAACAGCAGCATGTAGGCGGGGCCGGTCAGCGCCAGGACGTTGACCCCGGCTGTGCAGAGGGCTGCGGCCAGCAGCGGCCGGCGACCGCCTATAAGCTGCAGCGCGTTGGCCGCGAAATTCCGTTGCCTCTCCGCGCCTTGGCCTTCCCGCATGCGGTCCCCCGGGCACGCGGACGCGACGCATGAAGAAGACGCTTTCAATGCGCGGGTGCAGCTCTTGACGTGCTACTTTAGGTTGAATCAGAGGCATCCTCCCCGGTCAAGCTCCTCCGGCCGCTTTGGACGGCAAATTTTGCAGCCGCCACCAACGTCTCGTCGGGACGACGGTAACTCCTGGGGCTGTAAGCAAAAAAGCGTGGGCGCCTCTCGCTCACCGGCGCCGACATGGCATAGAACAAGATATGCGGCCGACAACGGCCCGGAATTCGCAGCGACAGCGCATGCCGCAAGGGGACGCCCGAGAATGAACCAGCCGCAGCCGCTTGCCGCCTATTTCGCCGGGTGGGCAGCCAACCGTCCCGCGCGTCTCGCCGTGGCGGCGACGGTCAGCGCGCTGGCGACGGTCTCGATCGAGATTGCCGAGCTTGTCGGGTCAGGGAGCGCTGGCCGGCCCGCTCGGCCGGGCCACCGGCAAGAAGGGTGAGGTCGACGAGCAGAAGGAGATCGACCTCCTCGCCAACAACCGCATCGTCGATGTGCTGCGCGGGGCACCGGTTGCCGCCGTCGCCTCCGAGGAAATGGACGCGCCGCTGCTGCTCGACGAGAAGGCGCCGCTCATCGTCGCCGTCGATCCGCTCGACGGATCTTCGAACATCGATGCCAATGCCTCGATCGGAACGATCTTCACGGTGCTGCCGGCCCTGCAGTACAACGACGATCCATCGGCATTCCTGCAGCCGGGCGTCAACCAACTGGCCGGCGGCTTCTTCGTCTACGGGCCGCAGACCGTGCTTGTCGTCACGGTCGGCGCCGGCACGCAGATCTTCACCCTCGATCGCCGCACGTCGACGTTCTTGCTCACGCAGTCAAAGGTCGAAGTCCCTGCCCGCACCAGCGAATACGCCATCAACGATTCCAATGCGCGTCACTGGGATGACCCCGATCCGCACCTACGTCGAGGATTGCCGGCGCGGCAAGGAAGGTCCGCGCGGCCGCGACTTCAACATGCGCTGGACCGGCTCGCCGGTCGCCGACATCTATCGCATCGTCTCGCGCGGCGGCATCTATCTCTACCCGGGCGACAAGCGACGTGAGTTCCGCAACGGACGGCTGCGATTGATCTACGAGGCCAATCCCATCGCCTGGGTGATCGAGCAGGCGGGGGGCGCGGCATCGACGGGCCGCGAGCGGGTGCTGGAGATAAAGCCGTCCTCTCTGCATCAGCGGGTGCCGCTGATCGCCGGCTCGCGTATCGAAGTGGAGCACGCGGCACGTCTGCACGACGGGTTGCAGATCCGCGGCGAGCGCTCGCCCCTGTTCAGCCGCCGCGGATTGCTGCGGTTCTAAATTAATCAAGAATTATAAGGCATTCTCGCCCCGCCATGTCAGCGAAGCATCCCATCATCTCGATCACAGGTTCCTCGGGCGCCGGCACCACCTCGGTGCGCCAGACGTTCGAGAACATCTTTCGCCGCGAGCACATCACTGCCGCCTTCATCGAGGGCGACGCCTTCCATCGCTACGGCCGCGCCGAAATGGAGGAGATGACCGTCGAGGCGCGATTGCGCGGCAACAACCACTTCAGCCATTTCGGCGAGGAGGCGAACCTCCTGTCCGAGCTCGAGGAGGTGTTCCGCAACTATGGCGAGAGCGGTCGTGGGCGCACGCGCCACTACGTTCACGACGAGCATGAATCGGAGCTGCACGGTGCTCCCGTCGGCACATTCACCGCGTGGCAGGATCTGCCGCGCGGCACCGACCTCCTGTTCTACGAGGGACTGCACGGCGCCGTGGTGACACCGAAGGTGAATGTCGCCACGCACGCCGACCTCAAAATCGGGGTCGTGCCGGTGATCAACCTCGAATGGATCCAGAAGCTCACTCGCGACAAGTCGGCGCGTGGCTACTCGCACGACGAAGCCGTCGACGCGATTTTGGCGCGCATGCCCGACTACGTGAACTACATCTGTCCGCAGTTTACCGAGACCGACATCAACTTCCAACGCGTGCCGACGGTCGACACGTCCAATCCTTTTGTCGCGCGCTGGATCCCGACTCCGGACGAGTCGATGGTCATCATTCGCTTCCGCGATCCACGCGGCATCGACTTCCCGTATCTCTTGTCGATGATGTCGACGAGCTTCATGTCGCGCGCCAACTCCATCGTCATCCCCGGCGGCAAGCTCGATCTCGCCATGCAGCTCATCTTGACGCCGCATATTCTGACGCTGGTGGAGCGCCGGCGCAGAACATCCTACGAATGCCAGATGCCGCGGCATGCGGCGAGAGCTCACGCAGCAGGACCAAGTCGATGGCTCGCTCCGTGACGATTGCCCCCTCGATCCTGTCGGCCGACTTCAGCCGGCTGAAGGAGGAGGTTGCGACGGTTGAAGCGGCCGGCGCCGACTGGATCCATCTCGATGTGATGGACGGCCATTTCGTGCCCAACATCACCTTCGGTCCGCCGGTCATCAAGGCCATCCGCCCGCATTCGGCGAAGGTGTTCGACGTGCACCTGATGATTGCGCCGGCGGATCCGTATCTCGAAGCGTTCGCCGACGCCGGCGCCGACTACATCACCGTGCACCCCGAGGCCAGCCCGCATCTCGACCGCACGCTGCAGACGATCAAGGCGCTGGGCAAGAAGGCCGGCGTGGCGCTCAATCCCGCCACGCCCGAGGACGCCATCGCCTACGTGCTGGACCGTCTCGACCTCGTGCTGCTGATGACCGTCAATCCGGGCTTCGGCGGACAGAGCTTCATCCCGGCGGTCGTCGACAAGATCCGCCGCGTCAAGGCGATGATCGGCTCGAGGCCGATCGATATCGAGGTCGACGGCGGCATCGGCCCCGAGACGGCGGGTCTCGTCGCCGCCGCTGGCGCCAACGTGCTCGTCGCCGGATCGGCAGTGTTCAAGGGCGGCACGCGCGAATCCTACGCTGCCAACATCGCCGCGATCCGCTCTGCAGCAGACGCCGCGCGCGGCAAAGCCGCGGCCTGATCGGCACTCCTTTTGACGACTTATCCTCGGCGTCCGGCGCCGTGCCTATCCTCGCGTAACGAGTTTTCAGTTGCGAGGATCGCGTGGACGAGACGCCCAACCTCGGCCTGCCGTACATCATGGCGGCCCAATCGCAGAAGCATGTCACGCACAACGAGGCGATACGCGCGCTCGACGCCGTCGTGCAGCTCAGCGTGCTCGATCGAGACCTCACCGCGCCCCCCGGCTCGCCGGCGGACGGCGCACGCTACATCGTGGCGGCGAGCCCCAGCGGCGCCTGGACGGGACACGCGGGCAGCATCGCCGCCTTCCAGGACGCGGCGTGGATGTTCTATCCGCCCAACGAGGGCTGGATCGCCTGGATCGCCGACGAGGACGTCGCCGTCGTGTGGAGTGGTTCGGCGTGGACGGCGCTGACGACCGGTGGCGGGGGCGGCTCAGGCAGCTTCACGACACTGGGCATCAATGCAACCGCCGACACCACCAATAGGCTTTCTCTCGCGGCCGACGCCACGCTGCTCAATCACGACGGCGACGGTCACCAGCTCAAGATCAACAAGGCCGCGGCCGGCGACACGGCGAGCCTGCTCTATCAGGATGCGTTCTCGGGCCGCGCTGAGCTGGGGCTCGCCGGCGATGACGACTTCCATTTCAAAGTGAGCCCCGACGGATCGACCTGGAAAGAGGCGATGCTCATCAACCGCTCGACCGGGGCGGTGACATTTCCCTTCACCTCGCTGTCGGGCGGGCGCGAGATGCTGACCGCCAATCGGACCTACTATGTCCGCACGGCTCCGGTGGCGGTCACATCGATCACCAACGCGAGCCCTGCCGTTGTTAACGCTACAGGGCACGGGCTCAGTGTCGGCGATCCGGTGGTGTTTTTGACCACGGGAACTCTGCCGACCGGGTTGGCGGTCGGTACGGTCTATTACGTGATTTCAGCCGGGTTCGGCGCTAACGCCTTTGAAGTGTCCGCGACGCCGGGCGGCGCCGCGATCGACACATCGAGCGCGGGCAGCGGCACGCATTCCATTCAGACCGGGAATAACGACAACGACGGCCTCGCGCAAACACGCACGGGCGCCTTTCTGACCATCCAGGCAGCGATCAACGCGGTGGGCGCGATTGATCTGTCCATCTATAACGTGGTGATCCAGTGCGCCGCAGGCGTCTACACCAGCGGCAACACACTCGTGTCGCTTACGGGTGCCGGACAGGTGACCATCCGCGGCGACACGACAACGCCGAGCAATTGTTTCCATGCGACCACCAGCGCGACCGCTTTTTCCGGGACCAACGTCGCCGGTAAATGGAAGGTTGAGGGCTTTCGGTTCGCGACCACCACGTCCGGACGTCCGATCAACGTCACAGGCGTTGTCACGAACCTGACGCTCGGCGCCAACGATTACGGCGCGTGCGCGGACACTCACATCATGGTGCAGGAGGGCGCCTATGTGGCCTTCAGCGCCAGCTACACGATCTCCGGCGGCGCCCCGCGGCACATCGAGGCGAACATCGGCGCCATCGTCACCATTCTCAGCGCCTTGACCTGCACGCTGACCGGAACGCCCGCGTTCGCCAATCAATTCATACTGGCCGCAAACCTGTCCTACATCCGCGCCTCCGGCATTACCTATTCAGGCTCGGCGACGGGCACACGGTACAGCGCCACCGGGAATGCAGTCATCAACACGGCGGGCGGCGGCGCGTCGTTCTTGCCCGGCAGCGCTACGGGATCAACGGCGACGGGCGGACAATACCTTTGACCGCTCTCCGGCGCGGCGACGGCTGCGGCGGGACTGCATCTCAGATCTTCCAGCCGGAATGGATGGCAGCCACACCACCGGTCAAATTGCGGTAGCTGACGCGCGCGAAGCCGGCGTCGCGCGCCATGGCCGCGAAGCGCTCCTGGTTGGGGAACTTACGGATGCTCTCGACGAGGTAGCGATAGGGCACGTCCTCGCCGGCGATGGCCTGGCCTAGGCGCGGGATCACCTCGAAGGAATGGAAATCGTACAGCCGGTCGAGGATCGGCACCTGCACCTCGGAGAATTCGAGACACAGGAAGCGGCCGCCGATCTTGAGGACGCGAAACGCTTCGCGCAGCGCCACGTCGATGTGGGTCACGTTGCGAATGCCGAAGGCGATGGTGTAGGCGTCGAACGAGCAATCGGGGAACGGCAGCGCCTCGGCGTTGCCTTCCGTGAAGCTGATGCGGTTCTCGAGCCCTGCCTCGCGCACGCGGCGCTGGCCGACGGCGATCATCTCGGGGCTGATATCGCACAACATCGCCGTCGCGTTGGGGCCGCTGGCGCGCGCATAGCGCAACGAGACATCGGCGGTGCCGCCGGCCACGTCGAGGAGACGGAAGGCCTGCTCGTTGCGCGGCGGGTTGAGCTGCGCGATGAGGTCGTTCTTCCATAGCCGGTGCAGGCCACCCGACATGAGGTCGTTCATCAGGTCGTAGCGCTCGGCAACGTTGGCGAACACCCGATTGACGAGGCCTTGCCGCTCGCTCTCGGCGACGTTACGGAAGCCGAAGCTGGTGCTGGTGTTCTGCTCGGATGGGTCGGTCATGGCCGCAGAATAGCTAAGCCGGCCCGCGCGCGCTATGCTGGCGTCCTCCGCGGCCGTCCACGCGAAAAACCCCGATATGCCTGAGTTGCCTGAAGTCGAGATCGTGCGGCGCGGCCTCGAGCCTGCGCTCGGCGGCCGCGTGTTCGCGCGCGTCGATCAGCACCGGCCGGATCTCAGATTTCCGTTGCCCGAGAACTTCGCCGCGCGCCTTCGCGGCCGCAAGGTCGAGCGCCTGGAGCGGCGGGGAAAGTACCTGCTCGCCCACCTGACGGGGGGACAAGTCCTGCTCATGCACCTCGGCATGACCGGGTGTTTCACGGTGCATGCACCCGCAAAGCAGGTGCATGCACGCATTGCACGCGGTGTGCACGGCACCGTTAAGGATAACGATGTCGCCGTGCGCGGAACTCACGATCACATCGTGTTCCATATGCAGGGCGGCGGCACCGTCACCTACAACGACCCACGACGCTTCGGTTTCATGCTGCTCATTCCCGAGAGCGAGCTGAGCGAGCATCCGCTCATGCATCACCTCGGCATCGAGCCGCTGAGCCAAGCGCTGACGCCTGAGTATCTGGCGCAGCATGCGCGCGGGAAGAAGGTGTCGCTGAAGCCGTTCCTTTCCGATCAGCGCATCATCGCCGGTCTCGGCAACATCTACGCCTGCGAGGCGCTCTATCGGGCGCGCCTATCGCCGAAGCGCGGCGCGGCGACGATCGCCAGCAAGTCCGGCAAGCCTAACGAGCGCGCGCAAGCGCTGGTGCCGGCAATCCGCGAGGTGCTCGATGATGCCATCAAGGCGGGCGGCTCCTCCATGCGCGACTATCGCCAGGCCAACGGCGAGCTCGGTTCATTCCAGCACTCGTTCTGCGTCTACGGCCGCGAAGGCAAGCCGTGCCTGCGCAAGGGCTGCGGCGGCACCGTGCGGCGCATCGTGCAGGCCGGACGCTCGACGTTCTATTGTCCGCGCTGTCAGCGCTAGTGTGATGATCGAGAAATTCGCCGGCGCTTGCCGCAGGTTGCGAGCAAATTTCTCGATCTGAATCACACTAGCAAGCATGTGATTCTAGTGTCCCTTATGATTCCGAAGTTCGCTCAGGACACCAGCATCGAGGGTCGGCGAACTTCGGAATCGGGACGCTAGGCGCTGACTTGCGGTGCTGAGTGATGGCGCCAATACGCCAGCAGCGAGACGATGGAGATCAGCGCGATCACGATGCCGCCGGCAATGAAGACGTGATTGGCGGCCCAATCCGCCTTCGTCGTGCGCAGCTTGCCGGAGCCGACAAGATAGGCGAGCCCGACCACGACCGCGACGGCTTGCGCCGCCGTCGCGCCCATGAGGATGTTGAGCGAGGTCGTGCGCTTTAGAGGGCCGCGGTTCTCGGCCAGATAATTGGCGCACAGCAGCGCTACGCACGCGAGCAGCACCATGCCGGCGCCGTACTGCCACCAGTGTCGCCAAGCGAGCCCGGAGAGCGAGTAGATTGCGAACATCGCGCTGGCGGCCCAGGCATAGACGAGCGCCGCAAGCACCGTATTGCTCCACATCCAGTCGGCATCGGCTGCACGCCCACTGTTCGGTCGCCACAGCGGCTCGTTGATGCGCGCGAGCGCGAACAGCACTTGCAGAGCGAAAAGGCCCGTCGCCAAAGCCAGCGGCACGCTCGCGCCGCGCGTCGCCGCCAGCACGCCGACGAGGATGCTCAGCGCGAAGGCGAGCAGGAGGGCCGGCAGCATAGGTCTCAATGGCATTCAGACTTCCGTCACTCGCGTACTTAGCAGGTCACGCTCGTCGCGGCGCTGGACCCCACAGCGCGTTTATGCTGATCGCCGCCAGCGCGGCCGCGCCGAAAAAGAAGATAGCGTTCGCCGCCCAGTCGGGCTCGCGCGGATCGCGCGGCATCTTGTCGTCGATGATCATGCCGACCATGGCGATAACCATGCCGGCGAGCTGACCGATCGTCAGGTAGCGGGCGATGTTGAGGATGGCGTCGTCCTGACGTCCCGCCGCGGCGTCCTTCGACATCATCGAGGCAAAGTATAGGCACAGCGCCGCGACGGCTCCGGCGGCGAGCACGTACTGCCACCATTCGTGCCAGCTCAGCACAAAACGATAGGTCAGCAGCATGCTGAGCGCCGCCCATGCCCAGACGAGGCCCATGGAGTTGGCCGTCGCGCTAGCCAGCGCCGGTTCGCTGCTCCCGCTGTTCACCAGTCGGCGGCGTTCCCACACGGCGAGCAGCGCAAAGCCGAGGCAGACGAGCGCGGTCAATGCCATATGCACGTCTCGGCCTCCGACGGCGGCGCTGAGGCAGACGGCAGCCGTGCCGATTGCCAGTGAAACGATCCAAAGCCAAGCCGAAGTCATGCTGCCCCTAGCCTCCCGTGCGCGATAAAGCGCCGCCAAGAGACCCCGGAGTGTTCGTTCTGGCAAGCCCACGAGCCGCTTAGCAGGCCGCCGAGCGCCGTTGACCCTACACTTTGCGGCGTCTATAGGATCGCGACTTAGGCCGCTCGAAGCTCGCGTTTCGGGCGGCTAGCACATTGGAAAATCGCTGCCCGGGTGGCAGTGCCCGCGGTCAGGACCGATCGCGTGGTGATTTAGAGAGGAAGCACGACATGGCCAACACGAAGTCTGCAAAGAAGGCGGCACGTCAGGCGGTACGCCGCACGGAAGTGAACAAGTCGCGCACCACGCGCGCACGCAGCGCCGTGCGTCAGGTCGAGGAAGCCATCGCCGCCGGCAACAAGGACGACGCTGCGAAGGCGTTGAAGGCCGCCGCTCCGGTTCTCGCGCGCACCGCGCAGAAGGGCGTGCTGCACAAGAAGACGGCGAGCCGCAAAGTTTCGCGTCTCAGCGCACGCGTCAAAGCGATGTCAAATTGAGAGTGAGCCTCGCGCTGGCCACTCCAAATCCTGGTGCGGTAAGTTCGCAACAGAGTCACCGCACCATCCACCGTCACCACACGAGTCTTAAACAGGCCTAAGTGACGGATTCCGCGACGCTAGAGCGTCGCGAGGCGGGCGCCTCGCCCGGTTTTCGCCGGAATGAGACGGCGGCGAGCACAAATGGAAAATGACGTTTTGGCGACGTATCAGAGGACAAGTTTCTCTGGTCGCTAGGACGTGTGCGTGGCCCTTGGAAATCATGAACTTGCTCAGCCAGCTATCCACAGAAGCTGTATCGAATTCACAGGATTTCCACTGTTCTCTGCCGGCGGTCGCACACCTCTGCAACCGAGCGCGCGGACGCCTGTTATGCTTGCTTAAGGCAAAGTTAAGAGCTACGGTTATGGAGGTCGCCGCGCTAGGATTTATCCAGCGTTCCAGCGCAGGTCGCCGCCAGGTTTTGTACAGTATCGCGTCCCTGGTTTCAGCGTAACTTCTGTGCGTATTTGCGTACCTTTCCGGGCACACTTGCCTGGCAAGCCGAGAGGTTGTTCTCTTTAGCTACTTCGATTTTGTGAGCAGACTGTTCTGAAGCGTTTGTTCAGCGCGGTCTGTGAGTGGAGGACGTAAAGTGCAGTCGTTGGAAGTCGTCCACATCGAGGACGTGCCTGTGGAAGAGGTCTGGGCACACCTCGCGAAGGATGCAGGGTCAGTTCTGATCGACGTACGTACGCGAGCAGAGTGGACCTTCGTGGGACTCCCCGATCTCAACGAGATCGGTAAGCGGGTTCTCACGGTCGAATGGCAGACGTGCCCCGAAAGCAAAATCGATGCGGGCTTCTCGGAGCGGATGACCAAGGCGCTCGATGCGGCGGGCGCCACTAAAGACAACGAACTGTTTTTCATTTGTCGATCCGGCGCGCGCAGTCGCATGGCAGCGGAAGCCATGGCGAACGTCGGCTATCGACGATGCAGGAATGTGGCGGACGGTTTCGAGGGGCCTCTCGACGCCGATCGCCATCGAGGGCAGGTCGCCGGTTGGAAGGCGGCCGGTCTAGCTTGGGTGCAAGGTTAGCGCACCCGTTTCGGAAGACCTGAACAGAAGCGATTGCGCAGCCGCGGCGGCGGAAGGCGACGGTCGAATTTTGTCCGGGTGACTTTGAGGTGCAAGTCGAAAAAGTTCAAAAAGTGCGGGGGTTTCACACATGCAGACAATTCACAAGGCGGAACGTACCGTTGCAGGCGGCGGCTTTGCGGGCGCAGCTCCCAGCGGACTAGACGAGCGTACGACGACCACTACGGCCACTTCCTCTCCCACGGCCCTTACTGCCGTCCCGACCGCTGACGAGCCGCGCGGCCAGAAGGTGCGGGCCATGCTGCGCGCGCAGCTTGGCGACGACATCTTCATGAGCTGGTTTCACACGCTCGAGTTCGAGAGCTTCGAAGCCGGCACGGTCAAGTTCTCGGTCCCGGTCAAGTTTCTGAGAACCTGGATCCAGTCGCACTACTCCGAGGCTCTCCTCGGCTGCTGCCGCGCCGAGTTCAAAGGCGCGGAGAAGGTCGAGGTTGCCCTGCGCCAGCCGGGCAACAACGCCAACGCGCGTCCCGAGGTCGAGGCAGAGGCTGCCGAACCGGCCAATGGCGCTCGCAACGGCGCACATGCCGACAACGGCCAGCGCGGCCCAATGTACGTGGCTTCCATCCCGGCAGCCGGACGTACGAGCGTCGGCGGCTTCGAGGGCTCGCCTCTCGATCCGCGCTACACGTTCGATAGCTTCGTCGTCGGATCGTCGAACCGCATGGCGCACGCCGGTGCAACGCAGGTCGCCGAGACGGCGCTCGGCGAGGCTCCGGGGTTCAATCCGCTCTACATTCACTCGGCGGTCGGCCTCGGCAAGACGCATCTTCTGCACGCCATCGCCTGGGAGGTGAAGCGCCGGGCGCCCAACGCGCAGGTGCTCTATCTCACGGCCGAGCGCTTCCGCTATCAGTTCGTCGAAGCCCTGCGCAGCCAAGACCCGCTGGCCTTCAAGGAGAAGTTCCGCGGAATCAACGTGCTGCTCATCGACGACCTGGAGTTCATGCACGGTGAGCGCACCGAGCAGGAGTTCGACCACATCATCAACTCGCTGCTCGACGGCGGGCGGCAGGTGGTCGTCGCTTCGGCTCGTGCGCCCAACCACGTCGAGCGGCTCAACGAGCGCATGCGCTCGCGCCTGCAACGTGGCCTCGTCACCGAGATCGGCACGCTCGATCAGGAGCTGCGCCTGAAGGTCCTGGAGAAGCGTCTCGCCGAAAAGCGGGCCAACGATCCGTCCTTCGCGCTCAGCCGCGAAATCCTGACGCTGCTGGCCGAGCGGCTGACGGAAAGCGGACGCGAGCTCGAGGGCGCCATCACCCGCCTCTACGCGACGTGGCAGTACATGCGCACCAGCATTACGCCAGACGTCGCCGAGACGGTGATCCGCGATCTCGTGCAAGGTCTCGAGCCGCGGCGCATCAAGATCGAGGACATCCTGCGCATCATCTCGCGCCACTTCGGGGTGTCGAAGGGCGACCTGCTCTCGCAGCGCCGCCATCGCTCGGTCGTGTGGCCGCGTCAGATCGGCATGTATCTCGCCAAGCAGCTAACCGCGCGTTCGCTGCCCGAGATCGGCCGCCGCTTCGGCAATCGCGACCATACGACAGTGTTGCACGCAATCCGCAAGATCGAAGGCGAACTGGCCGGCAATCCCCGACTCAAGGAAGAACTCGAGGAACTGAAACGTATCCTCAGCCATTGAGGGATGCCCGTCACGGAACGGCCCGCCGTGCTTTGGGCGAGTGCGACGGGCTTTAGCGGGGAGGGGCGGCGTCGTACGGCGCCGCTCCTTTGCCGTAGATATAGCCCAGCATCAGGGGCCGGAACCCCGCCGAAAGGCGCGGCTCGGCCCCGCGTTTGAAGCGGCTCGGCCGCGCCCCTTGAAAATGATCTCGGCATCAGGTCATGTTGACCAGGGGGCGAATCCTTTAAAAGACCGCAGTCTCTGGTCCCACCCCGCTCCCCCCTCTCAACAAGGGCCGCCTTACCGCGTCGATGCGAGGCCGGGCGGCTCTGAAATGGCGCAAAAGAACCCGCCGAGGATCCTCCCATGCGGCTTGTGATCGAACGTGGTGAACTCTTGCGGGCGCTCGGCCACGTGACGAGCGTCGTCGAGCGGCGCACGACGATCCCCATACTGTCGAACGTGCTGCTGCGGGTGCGCGAGTCGACACTCGAATTCAAGGCGACCGACCTCGAGCGCGAGGTCATCGAGGGCGTCGCCGCCGACGTCAGCCAGCCCGGCGCCGTCACCGTGCCCGCGCACATGCTGCACGACATCGTTCGCAAGCTGCCCGACGGCAGCCAGGTCGACATTCGCAAGGACGCGGAGAAGGAGCGGCTGACGCTCGCCGCCGGTCACGCGCGCTTTGCGCTGCAGACGCTGCCGGCGGAGGATTTCCCCGACATCGGCATCGGCGAGATGGGCCACGAGTTCGAGCTCACCGCGCAGGACCTGAAGCGGCTGATCGACAAGACGCGCTTTGCCATCTCGACGGAAGAGACGCGCTACTACCTCAACGGCATCTACCTGCACACCGCGCAGTCGGGCAACAAGACGACGCTGCGCGCCGTGGCGACGGACGGGCATCGCCTCGCCCAGGTCGAGCTGCCGCTGCCGAAGGGCGCCGAGGGCATGCCGGGCGTCATCATCCCGCGCAAGACGGTGCACGAGCTCAATCGCCTGATCGAGGACAGCGCCGCCGGCGTGAAGGTGGCGGTGAGCCCCGCCAAGGTACGCTTCGAGATCGGCAGCGTGACGCTGACCTCGAAGCTGATCGACGGCACCTTCCCCGACTACGGCCGCGTCATCCCGCAGGGCAACGACAAGGAGATGACCGTCTCCAACGCCGAGTTCATCGGCGCCGTCGACCGCGTGTCGACCATCGCCTCGGAGCGCGGCCGCGCCGTGAAGCTCAACATCAAGCCGGACAAGCTGGTGCTGTCGGTCAACAACCCGGAGGGCGGCAGCGCCACCGAGGAGATCGGCGTCGAGTATGCCTCGACACCCCTTGAGATCGGCTTCAACGCTAAATATCTGCTCGATATCGCCGGCCAGCTCGAGGGCGAGCGGGCGACGTTCAAGCTCGCCGATCCGGGCTCGCCCACCATGGTCAACGACCCGGGCGACGCGACGGCGCTCTACGTGCTGATGCCGATGCGCGTGTAGCCGTGGCGTTGTCCGCCCGGCGCACCGCTACACAACGCGCAATATAGCTCATGCTTTGGGTCGAGCGGCTCACGCTTTCCAACTTCCGCAACTACACGCATGCCGCGGTCGAGGCCGGCCCCGAGCCGCAGGTGCTGATCGGTGCCAACGGCGCCGGCAAGACCAACCTGCTGGAAGCGGTATCGCTGCTGGCGCCGGGCCAGGGTATGCGCCGCGCCGCGTACCCCGATCTGGCGCGCGGCACGGGCGACGGCAGCTGGGCGGTCGCCGCGCACACGCATACGCACATGGGGCCGGTGGACATCGGCACAGGGCTGCTCGCCGAGAACGCAGACTCCGATCGCGCCGGCCGCCTCGTGCGCATCAACGGCGAGGCGGCGGCCGGCTCCGGCGCGCTCGCCGACTATGTCGAGGTCGTGTGGGTGACGCCGGCGATGGACGGCCTGTTCACCGGGCCGGGCGCGGAGCGCCGCCGCTTTCTCGACCGGCTGATCCTTTGTTTCGACCCGGGCTATCGCACCGGCGCCGGGCGCTTCGAGCGCGCCATGCAGCAACGCAACCGGCTGCTCGCCGACGGCGTACGCGACAACGCGCGCTTCGAGGGCCTCGAAATGCTGATGGCGGAGACGGGCACGGCGATCGCCGCGGCACGCGCCGAGGCCGTCGCGGGCCTTGCGGCGATCATGGCCGAGCGCACGGCGCGCGATCCGTCTTCGCCGTTTCCGGCGGCCGGCCTGGCGCTGGAGGGCGCGCTGGAAGCGGACCTCGAACGCATGCCGGCGGTCGAGGTGGAAGATAGCTACGCCCAGCGGCTGCGTGAGGGCCGCGAGCGCGACCGGGCGGCGGGGCGCACGCTCGATGGCCCGCACCGCTCCGATTTGCTCGTAGCGCACGCGCCCAAGGCCATGCCGGCGCGGCTGTGCTCGACCGGCGAGCAGAAGGCGCTGCTGATCGGCCTGATCCTCGCCCACGCCGAGCTCGTCGCCCGCCGCCGCGAGGGCGCGCCGATCCTGCTGCTCGACGAGGTGACGGCGCATTTGGACGCTGAACGGCGGGCGGCGCTGTTCGAGGAAATTCTGCGTTTGGGGGCCCAGGCGTGGATGACCGGGACCGACGCTCAAGCCTTCTCCTGGCTCGCCGGGAAGGCCCGATTCTGGCGCGTCGAGGACGGTCATTTGAGCACTTTCGACGGGCACTCTGTCCAAGGTGCCGCAGCGCCACCTAACTAGCGGAAAATACGAACATTTTTGTTGGGACCTGGAGCGCCGAAAAGGTGCTTTTCGCGGGCTTTTGTGGTATACATCAAAACAAGGCCGAACGACCCCTAGGACAATCCGAAAAATGAGCGCTTCGCCCGCGAAGAAAGTAACGGGCGCCGAGGAATACGGCGCCGACTTCGATCAAGATGCTGAAGGGCCTCGACGCCGTCCGCAAGCGCCCCGGCATGTACATCGGTGACACCGACGACGGGTCGGGCCTGCACCACATGATCTACGAGGTCGTCGACAACGCCGTCGACGAGGTTCTGGCCGGCCACGCCAAGGCGTGCACGGTGACGCTGAACCCGGACGGCTCGTGCACCGTGCGCGACGACGGCCGCGGTATCCCGACCGGCATCAAGTCCGACGACGACAACGACCCTAAGCGCTCGGCCGCCGAGATCGTGTTCACCGAGCTGCACGCCGGCGGCAAGTTCGACCAAAACTCCTACAAGGTGTCGGGCGGTCTACACGGCGTCGGCGTGTCGGTCGTCAACGCGCTGTCGAGCTGGCTGCGCGCGCGCATTTGGCGCGACGGCAAAGAGCACTTCATCGAATTCAACGACGGCGTGCCGATAGCGCCGCTGAGCATCGTCGGCGACGGCAAGGGCGAGCGCGGCACCGAGGTATCGTTCCTGCCGAGCACGAAAACGTTCACGCAGACGGAGTTCGACTTCGCAACGCTCGAGCATCGCCTGCGCGAGCTGGCGTTCCTCAACTCGGGCGCCAAGATCGTGCTGACCGACGCGCGCCACGCCGACATCAAGCGCGAGGAGATGATGTACGACGGCGGCACGGCGGCGTTCGTACGTTACCTCGACCGCTCCAAGCAGTCGCTGATCGCCGAGCCGATCATGCTGACGGGCGAGCGCGACAAGGTCATCGTCGAGGCGGCGCTGTGGTGGAACGACAGCTACCACGAGAACGTGCTGCTGTTCACCAACAACATCCCGCAGCGCGACGGCGGCACGCATCTCGCCGGCTTCCGCGCCGCGCTGACGCGCGTCATCAACAAGTACGCGGGCGAGAGCGGCCTCGCCAAGAAGGAGAAGGTCGACCTTTCCGGCGAGGACGCGCGCGAGGGTCTCACCTGCGTGCTGTCCGTCAAGGTGCCGGACCCCAAGTTCTCCAGCCAGACGAAGGACAAGCTCGTCTCCTCCGAGGTGAAGCCCGTCGTCGAGAGCATCATCGGCGATCAGCTCATGGCTTGGTTCGAGGAGCACCCCAAGGAAGCCAAGACCATCGTCGGCAAAATCGTCGAGGCGGCGCTCGCCCGCGAAGCGGCGCGCAAGGCGCGCGAGCTGACGCGGCGCAAGGGCGCGCTCGACAACCTGCGGCTGCCGGGCGGCCTTGCCGAGTGCCAGGATCGCGACGCGGCCAACACCGAGCTGTTCATCGTCGAGGGCGACTCGGCCGGCGGCTCCGCCAAGCAGGGCCGCAAGCGCGAGTTCCAAGCCGTGCTGCCGATCCGCGGTAAGATTCTCAACGTCGAGCGCGCGCGCATCGACAAGATGCTGTCGTCCGAGCAGGTGACCAACATCATAGCCGCGCTCGGCACCGGCATTCGCGACGACTTCGATGTGTCGAAGCTGCGCTACCACAAGATCATCATCATGACGGACGCCGACGTCGACGGCGCCCACATCCGCACGCTGCTCTTGACGTTCTTCTATCGGCAGATGGTGGAGCTGGTGGAGAAGGGGCACGTGTTCATCGCCCAGCCGCCGCTCTACAAGGTGGCGCGCGGCAAGTCGGAGACGTACCTCAAGGATCAGCGCGCGCTGGAGGACTTTCTGATCAACTCCGGGCTCGAGGAGACGGTGCTGGTCACCGGCACGGGCGAGGAGCGGGCCGGCAAGGATCTGCGCGCCATCGTCGACCAGGCGCGCGGCGTCGTCTCGCTGATCGACGGGTTGCATTCGCGCTATTCACACAGCGTCGTCGAGCAGGCGGCCATCGCCGGCGCGTTCGACGCGCGCCTCGTGCAATCGGCCGCGCAGGCCAACGCCACCGCCAATCTGATCGCCGCGCGCCTCGATTCCATCGCCGAGGAGACGGAGAAGGGCTGGCACGGGCGCTACGGCAACGACGGCTTCCACTTCAAGCGCGAGGTGCGCGGCGTCACCGAGGCGCACACGCTCGATCTCGCCCTGCTCGGCTCGCTCGATGCGCGGCGGTTGAACGAGCGGCATAAGTATCTGGCCGAGGTGTACGCGACGCCGGCCAAGCTGCGCCGCAAGGCAGAGACCATCCCGGTGCACGGGCCGCGCACGCTGCTCGATGCGATCTACGAGGCCGGCAAGAAGGGCATCTCGATGCAGCGCTACAAAGGTCTGGGCGAGATGAACCCCGACCAGCTGTGGGAGACGACGCTCAACCCGGATGTGCGCACGCTGCTGCAGGTGAAGGTGGGCGAGGTCAGCGAGGCCGACGAGATCTTCTCCAAGCTGATGGGCGACATCGTCGAGCCGCGCCGTGAGTTCATCCAGGAAAACGCGCTCTCCGTCGCCAACCTCGACGTTTAGGGCTGGGCCAGGCACGATGATTGGCGTTGTCTGCAGGCTCTCGCCGGGAGTTCGTTGAGCGCTGGATCCTCGGACCAAGTCCGAGGATGACACTTGGGGAGCGTGGATGGACCAAAACCACTGTCACGCTAGGTCGACGTCAACAATCACCGGAGCCCTAAAACACTGTCATCCTCGGGCTTGTCCCGAGGATCCAACTCTCGGTTTGCTCCGGCATCAGCCGCGGCGCGCGACGAGGCCGGGATATAGGTCGACCCACTGCGGGTTCGACTGCTCGATGAGATTGATCTTCCAATCCCGCAAATAGCGCTTCAGCGTCTTCTCACGCTGTATCGCCTCTTCGATGCTCGCGAACTCCTCGAAGTGGACCAGCATCGAGACGCCGTAGCGCGACGTGAAGCCCGAACCTTTGCCGGCTCGGTGAAGCTCGATGCGTCCGAGGATGTTGTTGGTGACGCCGATGTACAGCGTGCCGCGCGGCTGACTGGCGAGGATGTAGACCCAGTAGCAATGCATCGCACTCCCCCAAGTCGGAGTGTGCGGCACTGTGGGTCCTCGGGACAAGCCCGAGGATGACATATTGGGCGAGCGCAGCGCCCCAATTCGGGGCTGCACTTGTAGGCAGGCGACCGCGCGCTTTCTACGCGACGCGGCGGTAGTCGCCTTGGATGATGGGGCCCTTGCCGGCGGCTGGGCGCGGCGGTCTGGTAGCCCTGCTTTTCGAGGTGCCGCTGCAGGAGGCGCAGGTTCTTCATGTTGGCGCGGAAGGCGATGTCGAAGGCGTCGCCGACCAGTGGCACGGCGCCGACGACGGTGTCGATCAGCGTATTGCCGACCATGCGCCACAGCGTGAGCTTCGACACGCCGAGCTGGCGCGCCTCCCAGATGAGATACCCGGCCACCACCTGCGCCGCGATGTCACCCACCACCGGTACGAGGCCGAGCAGGGCATCGGCGCCGAGGCGGATGCGCGTGCCGGGGATGGCGAATAGCGAATCCATCAGCTTGGCAACGGCGGTGATGCGCGCCATGGCGGCCTCGACCTCGGCGCGCTCGAGCCGCTCGATGCGCTCGTAGGTACCGGGGGCATCTGCTTTAGCGTAGGCCATTAATTCAAGCTCCAATTCGGGATCCGCAGGGGCCGCTGCCAAACCGGCAGCCGGCGGGCCTGGTTCCATATAGGAACGCACGTCCTCATAGTGTTAGGGTTGTTTCGTGGCGAAAGTCGCGGTGCTAAGCTCGCCGCCTTGGGGCCTGCGCCGTCCGTTGGGGGGATTTCCCGTGCTGCGTATACTTCTGTCTGTCGGCAACATCGTCTTCTCGCTCATCCTCGGCGCGCTGCTGATGGCGGTGGTCGCCATCTACTCGCCTGAGACGCTGTCGATGATGCTCGGCTGGGCGCGCTCGTTCAAAGCGCTGATCACCTCCACGGGCCTCAATCCGAAATACAACATCTGGCTCGAGCTTCTGCTCGAGGAGCGGCAGCTCCTGCTGATGTTCTTCACGGTGATCGCGCGCATCATTCTGGCGATCCTCGCCTACCCGATCATCCTGCTGCGCGAGAAGACCTGACGCGTCCGGCACTTAGCCTGGTGCGACGGCAAGGTTTACTGCGCCTTAGCGGCGCCCGGGTTAGGGTGCCGCCCGGCGTACTGCGCGCCAAAGCAATCCATTTCGACCGGGAGCAGGCCTGCCATGGGCCTCTTTTCGTCACCGCCGCCGAAGCGCAAGCGCTCGCCGCTGAAGCGCCTGTTCCTGCTGCCGCTCTACGCGGTGGCGGCCGGCGGCGTCGGCGTTGCGGCATTGATGGTCTATTACTCGGTAATCTATCCCGATCCGCTGTCGCTGCGACCGAAGGAGAACGCGCCGTTCGTGCGCATCCTGGCGCGCGACGGCTCGGTCATCACCGAGCGCGGCGGCGGCGATGACTACGTCCCGCTCGATCTGCTCCCGCGCTACGTTCCCGACGCGGTAATCGCCACCGAGGACCAGCGCTTCTACGACCACCACGGCGTCGACCCGTTGGGCATGGTGCGTGCGGCGATTATCAACCTGCGCGAAGGCCGCACCGTGCAGGGCGGCTCGACGCTGACCCAGCAGCTGGCCAAAAACCTTTATCTCAGCTCCGACCGCACCTTCGCGCGCAAGCTCGAGGAGTTCACCCTGGCGCTGTGGCTGGAGCAAAGGCTGTCGAAGTCCGATATCATCGAGCTCTACCTCAATCGCGTTTATCTCGGCAGCGGCGCCTATGGCATCGACGCGGCGGCGCGCCGCTATTTCGGCAAGCCGGCGCGCAACCTGAAGCTGGGTGAGGCGGCGATGATCGCCGGCCTCCTGAAGGCGCCCTCGAAATATTCGCCGCTCGCCAATCCGACCATCGCCCGCGCGCGGGCCCGCCTCGTGCTGTCGCAGATGCAGGAAGCAGGCTTCATCACCGAGGACGACGAGCGCAAAGCGGCCGATGAGGTCTCGCGCTCGTTCGACCGCTCGGAGCGCGCCGGACCGTCGGGTGCCGACTACGCTGTCGACTACGTCATGGAGCAGCTGGCGCCGGCCTACGTGATGGGCGTCGCGGCTGGCACCGAGGGTCTCATCGTCGAGACGACGCTCGATCGCACCGTGCAGGCGAACGCCTCCGCCATCGTCGAGCATTTCATAGCTTCGCGCGGCCCGGCGCTGGAGACGAGCGAAGCGGCGGCGGTGGTGCTCGATCGCGACGGCGCACTGCTGGCGCTGGTCGGTGGGCGCAGCTACGCGGAGACGCAGTTCAACCGCGCCGTGAAATCGGCGCGCCAGCCCGGCTCGGCCTTCAAGCCGTTCGTCTACCTCGCGGCATTGGAAGCCGGTTACACGCCCGACAGCGTCGTCGAAGATCTGCCGCTGAGCGTCGGCGGCTGGGCGCCGCGCAACGACAACGGCGAATACCTGGGGCCGATGCCAATGCGCACGGCGCTGGCGAAGTCGGTGAATTCGGTGGCGGCGCGGCTGACGCTCAAAGTAGGGGCGCCGCGCGTGGCCCAGGCGGCAAGACGCCTCGGCATCCGTTCTCCGCTGGCGAAGGACGCAACGCTTTCGCTCGGCACCTCGGAGGTGTCGCTGCTCGAGCTGACCGGCGCCTACAACGTGCTGGCCAACGGCGGGCGCTTCGCCGAGCCGTACGTCGTGCGGCAGGTGCGCGCTCTCAACGGCGAGGTGCTGTTCACGCGGAAGGCGCCGGCGGCCGAGCAGGTCGTCGCTGCCGCGCAGGTCACCGCCATGAACGACATGCTCAACGGCGCGCTGGTGAGCGGCACCGGCAAGCGCGCAGCCATTCCGCTGCACGCGGCGGCCGGCAAGACGGGCACGTCGCAAGGCTTCCGCGACGCCTGGTTCATCGGCTACACGGCGTACCTGACGACGGGCGTGTGGGCCGGCAACGACGATGGCCGCGCCATGAACCGCGTGGTCGGCGGCAGCCTGCCGGCGGAGATCTGGCGCGAGATCATGCTGGGCGCGCACGCCGGTAAACAGCCCCTGCCACTGCCCGGCGCCCAACCGGCGACCGCGAACTACGCGCCGGCGGACCCGGGCTATCCGCAGGAGCCGATCGCCGACGACTTCATCGCCAGGGCGATTGGCGGCGAAGCCGGCGACACCGGCTCGATCGATCAACTGATGCAGCGATAGAGGCGTTGCGGCTTCGATTGCCGCCAATCGCCCGGGCTAACCCTAGGTGTCATCCTCGGGCTTGTCCCGAGGACCCAACTCGCAGCTTGTCCAACCTTAGCCGCGGCGCGCGACAAGGCCAGGGTAAAGGTCGACCCACTGCGGATTCGACTGCTCGATGAGGTTGATCTTCCACTGGTCGCAGGTAGCGCTTCAGGGTCTTCTCACGCTGTATCGCCTCATCGACGCTCGCGAACTCCTCGAAGTGGACCAGCATCGAGACGCCGTAGCGCGTCGTGAACCCCGAGCCTTTGCCGGCTCGGTGCAGTTCGACACGCCCGAGGATGTTGTTGGTTATGCCGATGTACAGCGTGCCGCGCGGTTGGCTGGCGAGGATGTATACCCAGTAGCAAAGCATCGCACCCCCCGAGGTCGGGGTGTGCGGCACTGTGGGTCCTCGGGACAAGCCCGAGGATGACAGTGGTGCTAATCGGCGTGGTCGGAGGGGCTGTAGCGGTGCAGGTCGAGGCCGTAGAGCTGCAGCCAGCGCTTATCTTCTTTCATCGTCGGCAACAGCCGCTCGACGTGCGCCCAGAAGCGCGGGCCGTGATTCATCTCGGCGAGATGGGCGACCTCATGTGCGGCGACGTAGTCGAGGATGCGCGGCGGCGCCAGGATGAGCCGCCAGGAAAACGATAAGACCCCGGTCGTCGAGCACGAGCCCCAGCGGGTCGCCTGATCGCGGACGGCGATGCGCTTGGCTTTGACGCCGAGGGCGCGCGTATGCACGAGCACGCGGGCGTCGAGATCGCGGCGGGCTTCTTCGGCAAGCCAGTCGCGCAGGCGGCGCGGGGCGTGCTCTGTGCGGCCGCTGACGCGCAGTTGCGGCAGGCTCTTCGACGCTTGCGCGCGCACGACGCCACCCGCAGCGCGCTTGCCGATGAAGGCGAGGCTATGGAATTCGCCGCGCAGCGGCATCAGCGCGCCGTCGGTGAAGGGCACCGGCTGCGGAATGCTGCTGAGGCGTTCGCGCACCCACTCGATGTTACGATGGAGGAACGAGCCGGCTTCGCCGAGATCGCATTGCACGGGAAGCGTGACGATCACCGCGCGTCGTGTGCGGCTGACGCGCAGCGTCAAGCGGCGCGCGCCAGGGTGTCGTCGCACCTCAACCGGGCAATCGAGCTCTTCGATGCGCGGACGCTTCAATGCCTTCCCCCGACCCGTTTGCCGCAACCGACCTTCCCCCTCGTGCATCACACGACGTTGGTCGGAACAGCCCACTGAAGCCGATGCGCAACACGCTGCATTGGTGGGCGTCTTCTGACCTAGTCGAAATTCAGACGTGTCGCCAGTGACAAAGCTCAAGTGCGCGGACGATGAGGCAACACTGTGTCCTCGTGGCCGCGCGATTATTGAGCATTGTTACAGCAGCTTGCTCAGCTTCTCGGCCATCGCATCGACGCTCGTCGTCGGCGTGAAGTGCGTGACGTACTCGCCGTCAGGGCCCATCAGATAGATGATCGACGTGTGGTTCATGCCGTATTCGGCGGGCGCCGCATCGTTCGGCGTCTTCTCGTAGAAAACCCTATACGCCTTGGCGACGGCGGCGATCTCTTCGGGCGTGCCGCTCAGGCCGACGATGCGGTCGTTGAAATTCTTCACGTAGGCGGCGAGCTTGTCGGGCGTGTCGCGCGCGGGATCGACGCTGATGAAGATGGGAGTGACGTTCTGCGCCTTGGCGCCGGCCTTATCGAGCGCCGCGGAGATGAGCTGCAGTCCGGCGGGACAGATGTCCGGGCAGGCGGTGAAGCCGAAGAAAACCAGCATGTAGCGGCCGCGGTAGTCCTTGTCGGTGACTTGCTTGCCGGTCTGGTCGACGAGCGTGAACGGCCCGCCGATCAGCGCCTTGCCCGTCATCTGCGTACCCGATTGCGGAAACAGTCTCTCGCGCGCCTCAGGGAAGATGGCGACGGCCGCCACGCCGCCGAGCAGCAATCCGCCGATGACACTCAGAATTAGCTTTGCACGCATGCGGGCGTTTTCCTTTTGCCCTAGGGCCATTAATCCCTAAGCGGCTGGCGCGCAACTTGGGCCTTGGCGCCCTAACGTCGCGTTGACCATGCTAAGCTCGCCATGAGCGACCAAAGGTGAGGATTTAAGCGTTGCTGCAGACGTTCCTGCGACCGACGAAAAAGAAAAATCAGCGCGTTCTCGCCGATCCGGTCAACAGCCGGCTGCGTCTACAAACCATTATCCGGCTGCGCTGGATCGCCGTGCTCGGGCAGTTCGCCGCCCTGTGCACCGTCGCGTTCGGGCTCGGCTTCTACGTGCCGCTCGGTGCCTGCCTCACGGTGATTGCGCTGTCGGCGTGGCTCAACGTGTTCCTCGCCGTCTGGTATCCCTCGCGCCATCGCCTGAGCATTCCCTACGCGACGGGGCTGCTCGCTTGGGACATTCTGCAGCTCACCATGCTGCTGTTCCTGACCGGGGGCATGGACAATCCATTCACCATGCTGATGGTGGCGCCGGTGACGGTTTCGGCGGCGACGCTCCCGTTGCGCAACACCGTGGCGCTCGGCCTGTTGGCGCTCGCCGCTGCGGCCGTCCTTGTCGTCGCGCACGAGCCGCTGCCCTGGTATCCGGGCGTCGAGCTCGAGCTGCCGGTAATCTACAAACTCGGCGCGTTCGCCGCGCTGTGCGTGTCGACGACTTTCATCGCGCTCTACGCATGGCGGCTGACGAAGGAGTCGCGGCAGATGTCGGCGGCGCTGACCGCCACCGATATCGTACTGGCGCGCGAGCAGAAGCTGCATGCACTCGACGGCCTCGCCGCAGCGGCGGCGCACGAGCTGGGCACTCCGCTATCCACTATCGTGCTGGTGACCAAAGAGCTGGAGCACACGGTTAAGGCCGACAGCCCGCTCTACGACGACGTCGAGCTCCTCAAGACGCAGGCGCTGCGCTGTCGCGAGATCCTGCAGAAATTGACGCGCCACCCCGGCGAGGAGGATCCGATGCACGCGCGGGTCAGCGTGCGTGCCATGCTCGAGGAGGCTGCCGAGCCGTATTTCTCCGAGAAGATCGGCATCAATATCTCGGCCGCGCCGGTCACCGAGACGACCGTGCCCGGGCGCCGCCAAGCTGAGATCGAGCGCCGCCCTGGCGTCATCTACGGTCTCGGCAACATCATCGAAAACGCCACGGAATTTGCGGTGTCTCAGGTCGATGTGCGGGCCGAATGGAGCGCTGCCGGCCTCGTCATTTCCATCGCCGACGACGGTCCAGGCTTCCGAGCAGAAGTGATGGACAACATCGGCGAGCCATACGTCACGACGCGGCCGGCGGAGATCGACAGCGTGCTGGACGAGGATTCGACCGGGTTGGGGCTTGGATTCTTCATCGCCAAGACGCTGCTGGAGCGCTCCGGAGCCACCGTCAGCCTCGCCAACCGCACCGGCGGGCGATCCGGGGCCATCGTCACGGTGAGCTGGCCGCGCGCCTTTATGCTCACGCAGTAGCCGCTAACCGCCTTTAATCTTTGTGCTTTTTCTTATGGTCGAAAGGGGCCTAGGGCTAATTCCGCATTGACAAATAAGCTATCTTCAGGCTGACAGACCTGCGACAAGGTGCGAACTTGAGCGGGTGAAACCCGGTAGAGGCTCGCCACGGGCCGGCTGAAATCGCCAAGCCGGTCTTCAGAGCAGCTCTCGCGTTGAGTAGGAGGCGTTCGTGGAGGCGAAAAACGCTGCGGCCGATTCCGGTTTGGCCGGAGGAACAATGAACAACCAGCCAGAAGACCTTTCCTTCCGACAGGACGAGCTTCCCGAGGATCGCTCGCTGATCATCGTCGATGACGACCGCGCCTTCCTGCAGCGCCTCGTGCGCGCCATGGAGCTGCGTGGCTTCGAGGTGCGCGGCGGACATTCGGTTGCCGAAGGCGTCGATCTCATTCGCGAGCGCGCGCCGGCCTTCGCCGTCGTCGACATGCGCCTCGAAGACGGCAACGGGCTCGACGTCATCGCCGAGCTGTCACGTGCGCGTCCCGATGCACGCGCCATCGTGCTGACCGGCTACGGCAACATCGCCACGGCGGTGACGGCCGTGAAGCTGGGTGCCGTCGACTATCTGGCGAAGCCCGCCGATGCCGACGACGTGACGGACGCGCTGCTTGCCCCGTCGGACGACAAGGCGCCGCCGCCGGAGAACCCGATGTCGGCCGACCGCGTCCGCTGGGAGCACATTCAGCGCGTGTACGAACTGTGCAACCGCAACGTGTCGGAAACGGCGCGTCGCCTCAACATGCACCGCCGGACGTTGCAGCGCATCCTCGCCAAGCGCGCGCCGAAATAGTCGGCGCGCACGTCTTTCGTCAGGAATTTTCCAGGCCCGGATCGGCCAGCGCTTGCAGGCTGAATGCGGCGGCACGCGCAAAGCGCAAGGTCATCGCCTTGCGGCGGGCGCCAGCAAGGCGCGTCTCCGGGGCTTGGCGCACGATCTCCCCGCCGAAGCGGTCGGCGAGGATCAGCCCGGTGTCGGCGGGCAGCATGTCGACCGGGAAATCCGGCGCCACGGCGAAGAACAGCGCGTCGGAAAAATCTCGGTACTCCGGCCACTTGGTATCGATGCGCAGGTCCTCGAGGCACGACTTAACCTCGACGATCCAGATATCGCCGGAGGGCGACAGCCCAACCACATCGGCGCGGCGGCCGTTGGCCAGCGACAGCTCGTTGATGACGGCGAAGCCGAGGGCGCGCAAGAGGCGGCCGACGCCGCGGCAAACCTCGCGCGTGACGGCGTCGCGGCCCGAGGCGTTCGCCGCTTCGCGGCCTGCGGCGTCAGCCGCTTCGCGGCCCGAGGCGTTCGCCGCTTCGCGGCATGGCGCCTCCGCCACATCCATGCCAGTTTCCCCGGCTTTATCCTTTACTGCCGTCATTTGACCACCATAAGCCGGTGACACTTGCCGGCGACATATCGAGGGGGCGGGTCGCTTGGCGCGCATGCGCCGATCCGACTGCCAATCGAGCTGGCCGAGAGATGCTCGAATCCGTTTCTGGTTGCGGGCAACTCATCGAGGGGACGAGCGCCTGACTCCATGTTCTTCAAACGCTCCAAGGTAGACAAGAGCAAGGCCGCTGAAACTGCGGCCGAGCCTGCTTCCGCGCCGTCGGATACCGCCGAGGCCGCGCAAACGCCGGCGGCGGTCGACGCATGTGCCGTCCGAGCACGTCGAACCGTCGCTGCCGCATGGCGCGCATATGACGTCGTCCGGAGCGACCGACGCTGCGAGCCTCGGTTTCAAGACGACCGCCGATCTCGAGCCGGCCCACGGCCCCGTCGGCCAGGCGAAGGCCATGGAGGCCTTGGCTTTCGGCGCCGGTATCAGAGGCCCCGGCTACCACATGCTCGTCATCGGGCGCGAAGGCACCGGCCGGCGCACGGCGGTGCGCGCCAAGCTGCAGGAGTTCGCCGACAAGGCCGAGCGTCCCGCCGACTGGGTCTATGTCAGCTCGTTCGATCCGACCGGCGGGTTTCGCGCCCTGAAGCTGCCGGCGGGAACGGCGAAGCCGTTCGCCGAGAAGATGGCGCACGCCATCGATCAGCTGGCCGACGCGCTGCCCGCCGCATTCGCCGCCGACGACTACGACCTTAAGCGGCGCACCATCGAGGAAGAATTCCGCTTCAGCCGCGAAGACGCGCTGGAGGCCCTACGCCGCGAGGCCGAGGGGCAGAACATCGCGCTGCTTCGTACGCCGGCCGGCATCGCGGTCGCTCCCGTGCTGGAAGGCAAGGTCGTCAAGACCGACGTGTTCAATTCGGTGCCCGAGTCGCTGCGCCGCGAGGTGGAGACCAAGATCGCCGCGCTGGAAGCGGAGATCGAGGCGATCCTCGCCGAGCGCCCCGACGCCGAGAAGGAACGCCGCGCGCGTCTCGTCGCGCTCAACGAGCAGGTGGCGGGGCGCCACGTGCGCGCCGCGCTCGACGACATCAAGGCGGAGTTCGCCGAGGTGGCGGGCGTCGAAAGCTATCTCAAGGCCGCGTCGCGCGATCTCGTCCGCAATGCGGGCCTGTTCGTGGCGGCTGCCGGGACGCAGACAAGTAAACTGACGCGCGGGGCGGGTGCACATCCGCGCTTTGCCCGCTATGCGGTGCACGTCATGGCGACGACTTCGGCGGCGGCCGGAGCGCCGATCGTGCAGGAGGCCAACCCGACCTATGCCAATCTCTTCGGGCGCATCGAGCTTGGCGCCGGCGCCGAGGCGGCGAGCCACGTCGTCAGGATCAAGCCCGGCGCCCTGCATCGCGCCAACGGCGGCTATCTGCTCATGGACGGCGACGCCCTACTCGAGAGCCCGGAGACAGTCGAGGCCCTGCGCCGGGCTCTCGACGCCGAGGAGATTCGCTTCGATCCGCCCGTGAGCCCCATCGGCGCCGTGGGCGACGAGGTCCCGGACCTCGAGCCGATCCCGCTGAATGTCAGGCTCGTCGTGTTCGGCAGTGCGGAGACACAGCGCCGCCTGGCCGCCGGCAACGGGTCGCTGCGTCGTATTTTCAAAGTCGAAGCCGTGTTCGAGCACGCGGTGGAGCGTACAAAAGAGACGGTCGAGACGTTCGCGCGCATCATCGCCGGCGTCATCGACAAGCAGGGCCTCCGACCGATGGATGCTGCGGGCGTTGCTCTCCTGATCGATGAGGCAGCACACCGCGCCGGCGCCAAAGGTAAGCTGTCGCTGCTCATCAGCGACCTCATCGACGTCTGCCGCGAGGCAGATCATTGGGCAAGTAGCGAAAAGCGCGATGTCATCTCGGCCGCCGACGTCGAGCGCGCGCTGCACCAGAGTAAGGCGCGCGGCGGCAGGCCCGAACTGGCGGAGGCATCATGATCGCTCACGTCGCCGCCGCCGGAGAACGCAGTGGCCGCGTCGTGCTGTGGCTCGGCGGCTCGGCTGAGGCGAGCCGCTTTGCCATCGAGGCGGCGATGCTGCTCGGGCAGGCATTCCAGGCCGAGGTCGAGAGCCTTTACGTCGAGGACAAGCAGCTCTTCGACCTCGCCGACTTTCCTTTCGCGCGCGTCATCGGCTCCGCCGGCGAGGGCTGGCGCCCGCTGCCGCAGGCCACCCTGGAACGCGAGATGCGCTTTGCCGCCGCGGCGCTGCACCGGCAGGTGGCCGAGGCGGGCGTGGCCGCGTCCGTTCCCTGCCATGCGCGCGTCGTGCGCGATGAGCCCTTGCGGGCGGTGTCGCGCGCCTGCGCCGAGAACGGGCCGTGGAACGTCGTCATCGTCGGCGAGCCGTTGAAGCCGGGCGATGAGGCACGGTTGGCTGAGCTGTTCGAGCGCGTGCGCGATACGACCGGCGCGGTGATCGCCGGGCCGTTGGCGCGGCGCACGCGCGGGTCCGTCGTCGCCGTGGTGGAGGAGTTCGAGCGGCTGGGGCCCATGCTCAAGGCAGCGCAGCGGCTGTCGGCCGTCACCGGCGGCGACGTCAAGCTGACGCTGGTCGGCGATCGGCGCGATGAGCTGGCGTGGATGGAAGGCGAGGCGCGGCTCTTATGCGCCGACGGCGATGACGGCGAGCTGGCCGATTTCGACAGCGTGCTCGCCGCCAACGACGATCCGGCGCCCCTCGCGGCGGTGCTGCAGCGGCACAAGCCCGGCTTTGCGCTGGCCCAATACGGCGGCCGGCTGATCGCGCCCGGCGCCAGCCTGCGCCCGCTCACGCAGGTGCTCGAGTGCCCCTTGCTGCTGGTGCGCTAGGCTGCGTCCGTGACGTCTGCGGGCGCGCACACGCGAGGATGACGCTATGACGTCATGGCCGCGCAGGCGGCCATCCACGCAAGTCTCCGCAAGCACTACGAGAAAGTAGCGTCCGACCGGCTGGCCTGTTGCCGTTCCTCACTACTAAGAAGAACTTGCTCAAGCTGGCGTGGATGGCCGCCGTCCATGCGGAGCATGGCTTCGCCACGACGCGGCCATGACGAACATTTGGGGGCTGTGGCGGTCATTCCGTTTGGAAGTATTCCGGGCCGGTGCCGATGATCTTCGGATCGGGCGTGCCGACGGCGCGCGCGTCCTTGTCAGGGTAATCGGACTTCGACAGCACCCAGCGGATCGTCTCCAGCCGCGCGCGGCGCTGATCGTTGGCGCGCACGATGATCCACGGTGCCTCAGGCGTGCTCGTGCGCTTGAAGATTTCGGCCTGCGCGCGCGTGTAGTCGTCCCACTTGTCGATGGCGGCGAGGTCGATGTCGGTGATCTTCCAGCGCTTGAACGGATCGTGCCGGCGCTCGTGGAAGCGCAGGAGCTGCATCTCGCGGCCGATGACAAGATAGAACTTGAAGAGGCGGATGCCGTCGCGCACCAGCAGCGCCTCGAAGTCGGGCGCATCGCGCAGGAACGCTTCCGTCTGCGCCGGCGTGCAGAAGCCCATGACGCGCTCGACGCCGGCGCGGTTGTACCAGGAGCGGTCGAAGAGGACCATGTCGCCGGCCGTCGGCAGGTGCGCAGACGTAGCGCTGGAAGTACCACTGGCCACGCTCGACCTCGGTCGGTTTCGACAGCGCGACAGAGCGGGCGTGGCGTGGGTTGAGGCGTTCGAGAAAGCGGCTGATGCAGCTTCCCTTGCCGGAGGCGTCGCGGCCTTCGAAGAGCGCGACGAAGCGCTCGCCCGTCTCCTGGATGTGCGTTTGCAGCTTCAGCAGCTCAAGCTGCAGCTGCATCAGCTCTTGCTTGAAGACCTTCTTCTTCATCTCCTCGTCGTAGGGGTAGCCGCCAGAGGTGAGCGCGCGCGCCTCGATAGCGGGTGGCAATATCGGGTTGTCGATGTCGAAGGCGTACTGCTGGGCGCTCTTGCTTTTGCCGTTCTTGCCGTTCTTCGCGCTCATTGCCGCTGTTCCGTCACTGTGTCCGGCGTCATTGTAAGGTGAATCGCATGACGCACGCCCCGTCATGTTTGTAAGGCGTTATGATCCCGACTATCTAGCAGCGATGGCGTTAGCGAATGGCCCCGAGCCCAAGCATAAAATGTCCATAGGCACCGCATTGAGCAACGTGCGCTGGGCCGAGCGCAGGGCCGAGGCTGAGGCCTGGGCGGGCAGGGCGTGGGTCGCCGCCAAGCGGCGGCTGGCGGCGCGCTGGATGCCTGTCGCGGCGGCCATCGGCATTCTCGCTGTACTGGTGCTCCTCGGGGCATTGAACGGACTGGCGGCGCTCGGCGCGGTGTTCTTGCTGCTGCTGGCGACGGCGACGTGGCCGCTCGACAGCGGCGCCATCATCGACGCCATCGCGGGGAACGCGGCGGCTGCCGGCAATCGTCTGGGCGATACGGAGCGCAAGAGCTGGCGCGCGGTGGTGGATGCAATTCCAACGGCCGCCCTGGCGCTCGATGCGGCGGGCACGCTGGTGCACCACAACCGCCTTGCCGCCGAGATGTTTCCCAAGATCAAGAGCGGCCAGCCGATGAGCCAGGTGTCGCGCAGCCCCGATCTTCTGGTGGCGGTCGATCGGGCGCTGACGTCGGAGGAGCGCATCGACGTCGACCTCGTCGAACGCGTGCCGGTGGAGCGGCGCGTGGCGGCGACCGTGTCGCGCCTGGCGCGCTCCGGCGGCGCCGTACTCGCCGCACGTGCTCATCACCTTCCGCGACCTCACCGAGCAGGATCGCCTGGCGCAGATGCGCGCCGATTTCATCGCCAATGCCAGCCACGAGCTGCGCACGCCGCTCGCCTCGCTGCGCGCCTTCGTCGAGACGCTGCAGGGTCCGGCGCGCGACGACGTCAACGCCCGCACGCGTTTCCTGACGCTCATGGCGAGCCAGGCCGAGCGCATGACGCGCCTCATCGACGATTTGCTTTCGCTCAGCCGCGTCGAGATGCGCGTGCACTTACCGCCGCGCGGCATCGTCGAGCTGAACGAGACGGCGGCGTACGTCTGCCAGTCGATCGAGCCCGTCGCCGAGGCGGCGAAGGTGAAGCTGTCACTCGTACGCGACGCCGCCGCGGCGCGCATCCGCGGCGACCGCGAGGAGATCGTGCAGGTGCTGCAGAACCTCATCCAGAACGCCATCAAGTACGGGCGCGAGGACGGCACCATCGAGGTGCGCGTCGGGCGCGATGCGCCGCGCGGCGCCGGCGATGCGCGCGTGTGGGTCAGCGTCACCGACAACGGGCCGGGCATCGCGCCCGAGCATCTGCCGCGCCTTACCGAGCGCTTCTATCGCGTCAACGTTGCCTCGAGCCGCGAGAAGGGCGGGACGGGCCTCGGCCTCGCCATCGTCAAGCACATCTTGAACCGCCACCGCGGCGAGCTGCGCATCGCTTCGCGCCTCGGCGCCGGCTCGACCTTCACGGCGAGCTTCGAGGAGCTCGGCGCCTCCGCCTGACACTGCCGGGTTGGTTGTGCATTGAAACTCTTGCACCTCGGCGGGGGGCGAGGGTCGCCGCCAGCGCGCGGACATGACGATTATGTGAAATAATTCAGTGCGTTAACCTGTCACTGAAAGTATCGTTGCATTGGTCTATCTAAGCCGCACGGCGCAAGGGCGCCGGGCGGGGAGGAGGTTCGCTGGTGCGGTTATCCGCACGGCCCCGCATCACCTCCAGCAAGGAGATCAGTGTGAGCACAAAGTTCATCGCCTGCACGGCGGCGGCGGCCGCTGTCTGCACAGTAGCGTTCGCTGGCGCGGCCGTTGCCCGCGACCAGATCCGCATCGTCGGCTCTTCGACGGTTTATCCCTTCACGACCGCCGTGGCCGAGCAGTTCGGC
>CAWHOZ010000007.1:0-11830 GCA_963831175.1 uncultured Alphaproteobacteria bacterium
AGCCCGGGACGCATTCAAGAACATTTTGGGAACAGAGGCCGTAGTTGCTACTCGATTGGAGGCGCGTCGCTAGTTTCAAACTGAAACCGGCGTAAAAAAGGGACGCCGACTCCGGGGGAGGAATCGGCGTCCACAAATCACGCCACGCACCCGAGGGCCGGGGCTTTCCCGCAGACGGGGGAGTAGGGGGAAATGGTGGCGCAGGGGACGATAATCTGCCGTCGGATCGTCCGCCTAGTGGACTTTGGATGTAACGCTAACAAGGGGTCGCCTATTGCAGATGGGAATTGTCTCTCCCGGCACTCGGTTTTTGACTGTGGAGGAGCCGTTTACGGCTCATTAACCAACTCAGGCCAGCCTTCGTTCAGCCGATGAACTTCCCTTTCGTCCATCGGGTGCCGTAAGGCCATGAGGCCCCAGATAGCCGCTGGGGCCTTGTTGCGTTTGGTGCCGGATTTCAAACTGAGACCGTGCCTGCTTCAAGAGCAGTTTGGGAACAAGCTCGTAACGAAGGGGGTCGTGCCCTAAGCCGCGCTGGGCAGCGGTCGGACGGCGAGCACCGTCGTGTTGTCCTGGTGCGGGTCGCGCATCGCCTCCACAGCACGGATCAGCGCATTGGCCACCGCCTCGGCACCGTCATTGGCGTAGGCCGACACGATGCGCTGGATCTCCGTGCCATCCAGTGTCTGCAGGCCATCGCTGGCAAGGATGATGTAGTCGCCCTCCTCCAGCACCAGCGGCCGCCGCGAGACATCGACTAGATCGAGCTCATCGCCCGTCACCGCCGAGCGCAGCATGTGCCGACGCGGATCGGTCTTGGCTTGCTCGGGCGTGATGCGGCCCAACGCGGCGAGCCGGTCGAGCTCGGGCGCCAGCGAATGGTCCTCGTTGAGGAGCGCGATCTCGCCGCGGCGGAACAGCAGCAGCGGGCTGTCGCCAACGCTCACCCACTCGACGCCCTCGTTGCCGAAAACGGCGGCGACCAGCGTCGTGCCCATGCCCGCCAGCGCGGGGTTAGCCCGCACCTGCGCGGCGATCAAATCGTTGGCCGAGGTCAGCGCCTTGATCAGCCGCTCGGGGCGCGAGCCGTTGAGGCCCGCGTAGGCGGAGATAAAGCTGTCGCACACCATGCGGCTCGCTAGCGCGCCGGCCGTGTGACCGCCCATGCCGTCGGCCAGCACGGCGACGAGCCTGGCCGCGTTGGCGGTCGGCGGTACGTCGGCGCCCCCGGCCGCCCTATCCTTGGGCGGCCAGAACGCGCTCGAAGTCTTCCTGGTAATCTCTCGCGCCTTTGGTGGCGCGAGAGGCGTGGTCGAAAGCCTGCATTCAGTCCTTGGCATCGCTCAGCTCGGCCCAGTCGAACTCCGACCCGCAAAACGGCACGAATACGAGCTGGGTGCGCCCGATCGTGATCACGTCCATTTGGTGCAGCTCGACCGCTCCGGTGGGTCGCTTGTCGTTGATGGAAACGACATTGGTCTTAGCTAAGTTCGGCACGAACAGAAAAGAACGTGCGGCCGAATCATAGCGGATATAGGCCTGCTCTTCCGAGGAAATCGAATCGTCGCCGAAATCGAGCGGGATGCGCTGCGTGCTGGCGCGCCCGACCGTGTTGTTGCCCTCGAAAATAGGCCGGTACGAGCCCATGCCGGCGCCACCGACGATGACCAGCCAGCCGACCACCGGATCCTGCTCGAACTCGCCGCGCTTGACCTGCACCTTTCCGCGCACGAGTTGCGTGCGGGGCGCGTCGTTTTCAACCTTCGGGGGGCCACCGCGAACAACGCGCGTCGTCGGCGGCGTGCCGAACTCGACGTGCTTGTCCTGCGGCTTCAGCGAGGTCTGACCCTTCACCTCGCGCGCGGCCTCTGCTGCGCTGAGGCCAGCACCGGTTGCTGCAGGCGTCGCCGCCGGGGCTGCTTCGCTCTTGGCCGGCTCGGCTGCTGTCGCAGCAGGCTTCGGCGCCTCGGCCTTAGTCGCCAACTTCGTCGTGGGCTCCGCCGACGCCGGCGCCGGCCCGCGCTGCGTGTCGTCGCGGCTCGCCGCCGCGAGTGCATCCTTCAGCGAGCCTAGGAACCGGCCCGGCTTCGTTCCCTGCTGAGACATGGTGTCCTCCGTTACGCCTTGGCGCTCTTCCGACATATGCGTTCTCCTAGCATGATAGACGACAAGGCTCGCGATATCTGCCGCAACCGCATGTCGAGGGTTCGGTATCCATCGCTAAACTGGCCTGGCGTCGAACTTCAGTTTGACCTCACCGATGCCGATGACGTCGCCTTTGACGAGGCGTGCTTCGCCGATGCGCTTGCCGTTGATGAGCACGCCGTTGCCATCGGCGCCGGAAAGGTCAGTGATGACGACGTCGCCGTCGGTCGTGCGCCGGATCACCGCGTGGTAGCGGTGCACCGTCTTCTCCGAGCGACAGATGTCATTGTCGGCCTCGCGGCCGATGCGCAGCATGGCGCGTCCGATGACGTAGCGCTGGCTGGAGCCGGCAAACTCCACCCACGCCTCCGTCGGCCAGGTCGAGACTTCGTTGCGTGCCGTCACGCCGCTGCGCGGCGCCGCGTCGCCACGCAAGGATGGCCGCGAAATCAATACGGTAGAGTCGGGTGAGCGGCGCTGCCGGCGCATCATCAGGCCGGCAATGGCGAGTGGCGGCAGCGCGATCAGCACGGCGAGCACCAGCATCAGCGCCGGCGCGCGAGTGAAGCTGTCACCGAACCACGAATTGAGTTGCAGCCACGCATCGGCGGCGGGCGTTGCAAGCGTCGAAAGGTCGGAAATCACAATGCGCGTCCCGGCTTGGATGTGCCTGCTGCAAATGCAACATTAGCTTGGGAGATCGCGACGGTGGCAATCGACAGCTTCGGCGGTGGCGACCACGGCGATCTCATGGTCTTCGTCTCAGGACAAATCAAAGTGCAGCGTCGGGCCGCATGACGGCAGGAACATGGCATTCGGCGCTTCAGTTCAGATATGTTCGCAGCTTTGGCATGCTCAAGCGACCGCCACATTTGTCGGTCATAAATGTGTCGGAGGCAGTACGGCAATTGACGAGCGGCGCGGCGCGTAGCATGCGAGCCGAATGACCGACGTCACGGAGAGCCATGACGAATCTCATCGCGCTGCCAAGCGGAACCGAGCTGGTTGGCGACTACCGCATCGAGCGTGTGCTCGGCGCCGGTGGCTTCGGCGTGACCTATCTAGCCGATGAGATCGCCCTCGCCCGCATGGTCACGATCAAGGAGTACTTTCCGAGCGATATCGCCGCGCGTGACGGTGGCATCGATGCCGCGCCGCGCTCGCAGGACTGCGCCGGCGACTACCGCTGGGGCCTCGACCGCTTCATCGAGGAAGCGCAGACGCTCGCCAAGTTCGACCACACGAACATCGTTCGCGTGTATCGCTACTTCCGCGCCAACAACACCGGCTACATGGTTCTCCACTTCGAGGAGGGTCAGAGCCTCAAGGGATGGCTCAAAGGGTTGGGCCGCGCCCCGCGCCAGAAAGAGCTCGACGCCATCATCGGGCCGCTGCTCGACGCGCTCGAGCTGATCCACAAATCGGATTTTCTGCACCGCGACATCGCCCCCGACAACATCATCATCCGCAAGTCGGGCGATCCGGTCCTCATCGACTTCGGCTCGGCGCGCGGCGAAATCGCCTCGCACACCAAGACCGTGTCGGCGCTCGTCAAGCCGGGTTACAGCCCCTACGAGCAGTACGCCGAGACGAGCCGCCAGCAGGGCCCGTGGACCGACATCTACGCGCTCGGCGGCACGCTCTATCACGCGGTCACCGGCAAGCGGCCGCCCGATGCGCCTTCGCGCATGGTCAAAGACGAGCTGATCCCGGCGCGCGAAGCGGCGCTCAGCTCCTACCGCGCCGGCTTCTTGAAGGCGATCGACAAGGCCTTGGCACTCAACGTCGAGGCACGGCCGAAGTCGATTCCGGCCTGGCGCGGCGACCTGCTGGCACCCGACCCGGTGCGCGCCAGCTGGCTGACGCGGACGACCGGCGGCCGCAAGAACCGCAAGAAGGAAATGGAAGAGGCGGAGCCGGTTGCCCCCGTCGCCGCGAAGGCGCCCGTTGTGGCCGCGGCGCCGATACCGTCACCGCCGCCACCGGATGCGCCGGGTCCCAAGGGTGGCCTGCTCGATTTCCTCGAGGGCCTGCGCAAGAAGCCGGACTCCGACGGCGCGCCAGCCCCCGCGCCTGCGCCTATTCAGATCGCTGCTGCGCCGGCTGCCGCTGCGACGGTTAAACTCGAGGCGCCGCCGCCCGCGCCGCTGCTCAAGAAGAAATCGCAGTCGAAGAAGCCGATCCCCAAGGAGCGCGCGCTCGTCGTCGTCAAGGCGCCGGCGCGCCCGCGGCCTCGCCGGCTGAAGGGCAGCCGCCCCAGCCTCCTGCCGCTCGTCTTCAAGCTGCTCGTCGGCGTCGGCGTCGCCAGCGCTGCCGTCGCTATGCAGGATCGCTTCCCCCAATTCGAAAGCCGCGGCTCGGCCATCACCACCGGACAGCTGCAGGCCCAGCAGCCGATGCCGCCCACGCTCGTCACGCCCATTGCCGAGTTCGAGGCGCACCGCGGCTCGGTCTCCGGCGCCGTCTACAGCGACGACGGCCGGCGCATCGTGACCACCGGCGCCGACGGCACAATGAAGGTGTGGGACGCTGGCCATCACACCATCGTTCGCACCGTTGAGCTCGACGACGGGCCGGCGACCTCGCTGGCGCTCAGCGGCTCGCGCGCCCTCACCGGCCACACCAACGGCAAGGTCGTCCTTTGGGACGTCGATCGCGCCGAGAAGATCGCCACCGTGCAGCGCAACGAGGCGAACATCTGGGCTGTCGCCTTCACCGGCGATCCCAATCGCTTCGCCACCGCGAGCCACGACTGGAAGGTGACGCTATGGGATGCGCGTCAGACCGGCGCCCCACTGCAAGTGCTGGACGGCCACGAGAACTCGGTGCAGGCGCTCGCCTACGCGCCGCAGCAGCTGCTGCTCGCCTCGGGCGGCGCCGACAAGACGGTGCGCGTGTGGGACCTCGACACGCTCAGCCTCAAGCGCAGCTATAGCGGTCCGCGTGACTTCGTCACCTCCGTCGCCTTCTCGCAGAGCGGCAAGCTGCTCGCCGCCGGCGCCCTCGACGGCCGCATCCAGATCTGGTCGGTGCTGTCGTCGCGCCGCCTGCGCGCGCTCAGCGGCCACAGGGGCCGCATCGCCGACATCGCCTTCTCGCCGTCGGGCGATCAGCTCGCCTCGGCCGGAGAGGACGGTACGGTCCGGTTGTGGGATTTGCAGCGCGGACGCGTCATGCGCGCGCTGACTGGTCATGTCGGCGGCGCCACCGCCGTCGCCTTTGCGCCCGACGGGCAGCACCTTGCCTCAGCCGGTGTTGATGGGCGCGTGCGCCTGTGGGCTATTCCGCTCGGCCAACTCGCGCGGGAATAAGCCGGGCGCTCCGCACTTTAGACCGAGCGCGCCAGAGCCCAACTTCGATTCTGCGCACAGCTTGTCACGCGGGACGGCGCGCCGCAGCCGCCTGTCTCGACGCCGTCGCCGAACCGCGCCACAATGCGCCGAGCTGTCCGAAAGAAGAAAAGCGAAGCGGGTGCCATGGACTTAGATGCTGTTCTGCTCGCCCGTATCCAGTTCGCCTTCACTATCTCCTTTCACATCATCTTTCCGAGTTTCACCATCGGGCTCGCGGCGTTCATTGCGACGCTGCTCGTGCGCTGGCGCATCACCGGACGCGACCACCTGCATCGCCTTGCCCGCTTCTGGACCAAGATCTTCGCCGTGTCGTTCGCCATGGGCGTCGTCTCCGGCATCGTCCTGTCGTACCAGTTCGGCACCAACTGGAGCAATTTCTCCGTCGTCGTCGGCAACGTGCTCGGGCCGCTGCTCGGCTACGAGGTGCTGACGGCGTTCTTCCTCGAGGCGACCTTCCTCGGCATCATGTTGTTCGGCTGGAACCGCGTGCCGCCCAACATCCACGTGCTGTCGGCGGTTCTCGTGGCGATCGGCACGTCGCTGTCGGCGTTCTGGATCCTCGCCGCCAACAGCTGGATGCAGACGCCCGCTGGCCACGAGGTGGTAAACGGCATCGCCTATCCGGTCGACTGGATCGCCATCATCTTCAATCCGAGCTTCCCCTACCGCTTCGCGCACATGTTCACCGCCGCCTACCTCACCACATCGCTGGTGGTGCTGGCAGTGGGCGCGCGCTATCTCGTCAAAGGCCGCTTCCCCGAGGAAGCGAAGACCATGATGCGCATGGGCCTCGGCATGGTCGCCATCCTCGCGCCGCTGCAGGTACTCATAGGCGACCAGCACGGGCTCAACACCTTGAAGCATCAGCCGGCCAAGGTCGCCGCCATCGAGAGCCACTGGGACGGCTCCAAACCTGGCGCGCTCGTGCTCTTCGCCATCCCCAACTCGGCCGAGGAAAAGAACGACTTCGAGATCTCCATACCCAACGGCGCGAGCTGGATCCTCACCCACAGCGCCGACGGGCTGTTTCCGGGTTTGAAGGAATTCGCGCCGGCCGACCGTCCGCCGGTGTTTCCGGTGTTCCTGTCCTTCCGCATCATGGTCGGCATGGGCGTGCTCATGCTCATCGTCGGCTTCGTCGGCGCCTGGCTGTGGTTCCGCGGGCGGCTGTTCGATACGCGCTGGTATTTGCAATACGTCCAGTACGCATGGCCGCTCGGTTTTATTGCCATTCTCGCCGGCTGGTACACAACCGAGGTCGGACGACAGCCGTGGATTGCCTCAGGCATCCTGCGTACTCTTGATGCCGCCTCGCCTATCGGGTTCTACACGCTGCTCTTTGGTCTCGTGCTGTTCGTCATCGTCTACGGCATCGTGTTCTCGATGGGCATCTACTACATCAACCGGCTCATCGAGTATGGCCCCAAGGGCGCCGCAGCAGAGACGCCGGATGGCGTGCCGTCACGTCCGCTCGCCGCAGCCGAGCCGGCGGCGCACGATGCCATCGAGGGGACCTGAGCCATGGACGACATCGCATATTGGCTGCCGGTCGTGTGGGCCGTCATCCTCGGCATCGCCGTCGCGCTGTACGTCATCCTCGACGGCTTCGACCTCGGGCTTGGCATCCTCTTCCCGTTCACGCCCGAGGAAGAGCGGCGCGACGTGATGATGAACTCAGTAGCGCCGTTCTGGGACGGCAACGAGACGTGGTTGGTGCTCGGCGGCGGCGGCTTGCTCGTCGCCTTTCCGCTGGCCTACGCGGTGATCATGCCGGCCGTGTACCTGCCCATCATCATCATGCTGCTCGGCCTCATCTTCCGCGGCGTTGCCTTCGAATTCCGCTGGACGGCCAAACCCAGCCACGAGTTCTGGGACAACGCCTTCGCCTACGGCTCCATCGTCGCCACCTTCATGCAGGGCGTGGTGCTCGGCAGCTACCTGCAGGGCATCACCGTCGAGAACCGCCAATTCGCCGGCGGCTCGTTCGACTGGTTCGCGCCGTTCCCGCTGTTCACCGGCTTCGCGCTCATCGTCGGCTACGCCCTGCTTGGCACGACGTGGCTCGTCATGAAGACCGAGGGCGAGCTCGCCGTGAACGCACGGCGCTGGGCGCAGTACCTGCTGCTCGCCGTTCTGGTCATCATGCTCATCATCAGCTTGTGGACGCCGCTCGCCTTCGAGCGCATCGCCGAGCGCTGGTTTACCTGGCCGAACATGCTCTACCTGTCGCCCGTGCCGCTGCTCACCGCCGCGGCGGCATTCGCGTGCTGGTGGGGACTCGTGAACGGCCGCGAGGTACTGCCGTTTATGTCGGCCGTATCGCTGTTCCTGCTCGGCTTCGTCGGCCTCGCCATCTCCAACGTGCCGTACCTCGTACCGCCGACGCTGACGTTCTGGGATGCTGCGGCGGTTCCGAGTTCGCAGATTTTCATGCTCGTCGGCACACTTATCATGCTGCCCATGATCCTCGGCTACACGGTGTTCGTTTACTGGACGTTCCGCGGAAAGGTGCGCGAGGGCGAAGGTTATCACTGAGGTTTTCACATGAGGCTTTCGGTGGGGCCAAAGCCCTGCCATCATCTCATGCAGGTTCAATAAACCCCCTCGATTCGCTGCGGTGGCAGCGGCGCCGTTGCCCATTTCACATCACCGCTCCGGAGGCCGCATGTTCGGCTGGCGCAAACGCAACGACGGCTTTGAATGGCGCGACTACGTGCGCACGACCATCCTCGTGCGGCGCAAAAAACGGCGCGATCGCGTCGGTGAAGTCCGCAAGGCCGCCGTCGAAAATCTGAAGGCCGCAGGACAGCGCGGTGCGGCGGCCGGTGCCGAAGGCGCCAAGGCGGTGGGCCGGGGTGCCGTGCACGCCGGGCAGCATGGCGCCATGATGGGCGCCGCCGGCGCCAAACGGATGGGCCTCGGCGCAGTTCACTACGGGCAGCAAGGCGCCATGATGGGCGCCGCCGGCGCCAGACGGATGGGTCTCGGCGCAGCTCACTACGGGCAGCAAGGCGCCAGGATGGGCGTTGCCGGTGCCAAGGTCGCGGGCAGCAAGCTGCGCGCCGGCATTCCCGTTGCATGGTCCTACCTGCAGCGGTTCGGCGCGGCGATCATGGCGACTCTGTCCTATGTGTGGGCCGTGCTGCGCACGATCGCTGGGATCGTGTCGGACTACCTCGGCCCGCTGCTGACGCCCGTCGGTCGCGTGCTGCGCCAGCCAAGCGTCAGAATGCCTTTGCTCGTCGCCGGCAGCGTCGCGCTTCTAGGCGGCATCATCCGCGCCTTCGCCAACGGCTTTGAGCGCGACACCTGGATCGCGCTGCTGATCGGCGCCGTCATTCTCGGTGTGCTGCTGCTAGCGCATCTGGCGGGAGGCACGCCGGCGTGGCTGTCCTCTCCCGCGGCGTCGGCGCGCGACAGACTGCGCGGACGTTTCGCCGGCGTCACCGCCAAGCCGGCGGTGCAGGGCGCGTTCGCGTTGGTCGTGCTGGGCCTGCTTCTCGCCGGCGCCGTCATGGCATGGCGCTCTTCGTCGGACAGCTCGGTTACAACCGCGAGCATGTCGCGCCAGGAAAGACGCGAAGCGGCGCGCGAGGAAGCGCGGCAAGCTGCTGCCAGCGGTGATATCGAAGGGCGTGGCACCGCCGTCACCGGCGACACGTTGCGCGTCGGTTCGACGACAGTGCGGCTGACCGGCATCGAGGCGCCGGAGCCCGATCAAACGTGCACCGACGGCGACGGCCGCGAATGGTCGTGCGGCCGCGCCGCGCGTCAGGCGCTCAGCGGGGTGCTGCGCACTGGCCGCGTGGTTTGCGATGTCTCGAGCAGTGCGGAGGGCCTGAGCAGCGGCGACTGCAAAATAGGCGATGTCGACGTCGCTGCAGAGCTCGTGCGCGCTGGCCACGTGTTCGCAACCAGCGGGCTATTTGCCTCCTACGGCGGCATTGAAAACAAGGCGCGCGCCGCTAAGGCGGGTATTTGGAGTGGTCAAGCCACGCGGCCGTCCGATTACCGCGCGCAAAAATGGGAAGAAGCCAAGCGCGAGGCGCCTGATGGCTGCCCCATCAAGGGAAGTGTCCGCGGCGGTCGACGCTACTACGTCGTCCCGTGGGCGCGCGGCTATGAGCGGGTGAAGGTAACGCTTAGCCGTGGAGAGCGTTGGTTCTGCTCGGAATCCGAGGCGCAGGAAGCCGGCTTCAAGCCGTTCGAACAGTCCTAACAGCATGACGCAGCTGGAAAAGGAAAGCCCGCGCTCCGGGGGAAGAGCGCGGGCTGCGATGCGTGACGCCGCTTAGGGGGGACAGGTGGGAGGGCGCCACGTTCGGAGTGTCATAGGATACCATTGCGGCCCATTTTGCAAGTAATTCCGCCGCCGTTTCTCCTAACAGTTAAGAAACAACTTACAATAGTGTAATGCTTTTAGTTTCCCTCCGGCATTTTACTGCAACGCACAAATGCCCGTGGAAATTGGCCATACCGCAAGACAGTAAGTCTTCACGAGCTGATCACTACAGCTCGCGGTCAATCGGCCGCACCGCAATATCGGTAAGGCCGCTGCTGCGCACGACCGTTACGGTGACGGTCTTGTCGATGCGCCGGCCATCCAGCATGCGAAACAGATCGTCGACTCCGGTGACAACCTCGCCGTCCAGCCGCACCAGCAGGTCGCCAGCCTTCAGGCCGGCTTGCCCGGCAGGGCTGTCCGGTTGCACCTCGCGGATGCGCACGGCGCTCGCCTGCGCCAGGCTCGCCTTGTAGGCGATGCGCGCCGGTAGCTGCATTTGCTCGGCGACGATGCCGATGCGCGCGCGGCGCACGCGCCCATGCGCCAGGATCTGCGTCAGCACGTGCAGCGCCGTGTTTGCAGCGACCGAGAAGCAGATGCCCTGTGCCCCCATGATCACTGCCGTGTTGATGCCGATGACCTGGCCGGCCGAGTTGGCGAGCGGACCGCCCGAGTTGCCCGGGTTGAGCGCGGCGTCCGTCTGGATGACGTCACCGATCAGCCGGCCGTTCTGTGCGCGCAGCGAGCGGCCGACGGCGCTCACGATGCCGGCCGTCACTGTCGACTGAAAGCCGAGCGGGTTGCCGATGGCGATAGCGATTTGCCCCGGGCGCACGCTCTTGGAATTGGCAAGGTGCGCCACCGGCAAGGTCTCGCCCGTCTCGCCGCGCAGCACGGCGAGGTCGGTATCGGGATCGCGGCCGAGCGTGCGGGCGGCAAACTTGCGCCCGTCCGACAGCGATACGGCGATCTCCTTGGAGCCGTCGATAACATGGTTGTTGGTGAGGATCAGTCCGTCGGGAGAGACGACGACGCCCGAACCGGTGCCTTCGGCGCGACGCCCGTTGCGCACGCCGGCGACCTCCACGTGCACCACGGCCGGCGCCACCGCGTCGACGGCGTCGACGACGGCGCGCGAATAGGAATCGAGGAGGTCTTCGTCGGCGAGGGCGCCGGTTGAGGGGCACTTGTTGACATACCGGCGCCGCTCGGCGGCGCTGAACCCAAAAATCCAGGAATATTCCGCATGTTGATCTCCCCTTGCACGACGGCGGCGCTTAACGCCCGCGGTCGCAACGTGGGTTGATATGGGGAGCGGTAGGCTCGGTTGGGAAGGGCCAGTGAGCCGCAAGGCTGCCTAGCGCCAGGCGATCTCGATGGGCGACAGGCGCAGCATGCCGGCGCTAGCCGGCGTGCGCTGTAACCGATTGCGACGAGGACGCCGGTCAGCAGCGCTTTGTCGTCCTTGCGCAGTGGCACCCGGTCATCTGCGGCGATGAGCTCGCCGTCGATCCACAGCCGCACGATGCCGTTCGGCTGGCCAGGATCGTTCAAGACGATTTCCTGCTCGATCTTGATCCATTGGTTGGTCGGCAGAGAGCTAGCGCCTGACATGCGCAAATGCTCGCCACCGTCGAGCGCGGCAACGAGTGAGGGCTGCCCCTCGCTGCTCCATTCAAATGCCACTGTCAGCCGGTCGTTCACGGCACGCTGCCGCGGTGCTGCCGGTTCACCGCCGAATACGCCGGGAAGCACTCCGCCCCGCCGAATTCGAATTTGTCCGGCAGCCAAACGCTGTAGGTGAGACAGGCGGAGGTAGCACCGGTGATACCCGGTGGCGACCAGCGAAACTCGATGCCGTTGCGCATCTTCGCGTCGGGGTCGTCACCGGCGGGCAGATTGCGCAGCTTCACTTCCAGCGCATCGGGCGACGGGCCGCCGTCGACGGGTCGGACTTTGGCGTTGTCGATGACGCCGAGATCGCGCAAACCCGCGCGCGCCTGTAACTCGACGGCCGTCAATGGCTTGCCCGCGCCGGTCTGCAGCG
>CAWHOZ010000008.1:0-95783 GCA_963831175.1 uncultured Alphaproteobacteria bacterium
GTGCTTTGCCGGTACGACGAGCTATGCGGAGGTTCTGGCGGCACTAGAAAACGACGCAGATGGTAACGCCGTGCTCAACTTGGGCGACGGCATGAGCATCACCTTCAAGGGGGTGGACAAGGGCGATCTGAGCGCGTCCAACTTCCTGTTCGACCAGCAGCCGATAACGATCAACACAGGCACTATGGTTCTCAGCAACGGCTCGATCATGCCGTTCTCGGGTATCATCGAAAACACCGGAACGATTGCTCTTGAAGCCACCACCGACGTTACCGAGCTGCAGATAATTCAGCACGGCCTCACGTTGCAGGGCGGGGGCTCGCTTCTGCTGTCGGACAGCCCCGGCAATCTGATCTTCGGCACAGGCACGGATGTGACGTTCACAAACGTCGACAACTTGATCTCCGGCGCAGGTCAGCTCGGCGGAGGTCAACTCACCCTGGTGAACCACGGCACAATCACCGCTTCCGGTTTCAACGCGCTCGACATCGACACCGGAGCAAACACGATTGTGAATTCCGGCGTGCTGGAATTATCGGGTGCCGGCGGCCTCGTCGTGCATGGCGATATATTCAATTCCGGACTGTTGTGGGCCAACGGCGGCAATATCACCGTCGAGGGTGATGTCACGGGCGGCGGATCGGCCCTGATTGACGGGAACGGGACGTTCGCATTCGACGGGCTGTTTGCCAACACGGTCGCTATCAACGCCACCGCTAGTGGTTCGCTGATGCTCACCAACTCCGCTCATTTTTCCGGCGCTGTTACCGGCTTCGATGGAAACGACCACATCTTCTTGGCCGACATTTCGGCTGAAGCCGCAACGCTGAAGTACACGGAAAATGCAGACGGAAACGGAGGCGTGCTAACGATTACCGATGGTACGCATGCCGCTAATATTGCCCTCCAAGGCCAGTACGATGCGCTGGAATTCGAGTTCGCGGCCCACGCGACGGGGGGAACGGCCATAACGCTTGTTCCACACAATGATCACCTGGCGTGAACGCCTGGCCATAACGAAACAGCCGGATACCATTTGATACCTAAGGCAACGCAAATACCTTTCAAATTCTCAGCGAAAGTACGTGGATTAAGGACGTAGCCGATATAAGGCTAAGTCGCCGCCGCGACCGGTCACGCAGTAGCACACGCGGCACCGAATGAAGTTAGTCCGACGGCATATCATCTTAACGAGAAAAAAAAGGTATTGCGGCGTTTAATTGAGCACGATCGCGGGAGTGGCGCCATGATTTTGGGCAGAAAATCGATAGACGAGAACGCAAACGCGCCGAATGGAGCTGGTTCTGACGCGGCTATGAGGCCGGCTGCGGACGCAAAGCCAATCGCGCCACTTGCAAACCGGCTCGTTCATGCCGAGCGCGACAATGAAGCAATACGACGCATGTCCGCAGCTCGGGACGCATCCGCGACCTTCGGCGAGATCGTGATGCTTCTTATGCGCACGTCCGAATACAGGGGCATGCCTCTTCGAGACCTCGAGGCGCTTGTCATGCCGCCGCTTATCAACGGCCAAATCTCAGTTGCGACCGCGCAACCTAACGGAAGCGGGGCGACCACCCCAGTGGGCGCCGTCTTGTGGGCCACGGTCTCTGCCGAAGTCGCAAAGCGGTTGGCATCTCAAGCCGGCAAGTCAATCCCACTCGCGCCGGGGGAATGGAAGTCCGGCGACATTGTTTGGGTCGTGGCGACCGCCGGAGAGGGTCGCGTGCTGAGTGAAATGCTCAAACAGCTTGCGAAGCGGGAATGGGGCGGCAAGGAAGTGAGAGTCGTGGTTCGGCCCAAAGGTGGGGAGCTGACGGTGGCCACGCTCGCCGTCCAATCATCGGAGGCCGCCTGACAGCGGAAGCAATCGAGCAGGTCGACTGTAGGCACCGTTTTTGGCGAGTGATTGTGACATAGTATGAGTGTTGTGCGAGTTGCGTCCGATTTGGCACCAGAGGCGACATCAGGCGCACCAACTTCGCGCGCGCCTGCGCCTCAACCGCCCCGTTCTGAGAAATCCGAGATCCAGGGGGCGCTTGCGGCTTGCCGCGGCGCTCTAATCGGCATCGGCATGCTGACGGTCGTGATCAACGTGCTCACGTTGACCGGCTCTCTGTTCATGCTTGAGGTTTACGACCGCGTGCTGCCCAGCCGATCCGTGCCGACACTCGTCGGCCTCGCTATCCTCACGGGCGTTCTGCTAGCGATCCAGGGCGTCCTCGACCTAATAAGATCGCGCGTCCTCGTCCGCATCGGCGCATATATTGACACTGTCTTGAGCCGCCGCGTCTACACGAGCCTCGTGCGCTTGCCCTTGCGCATCGCCACCCGAGGGGACGGCCTGCAGCCGCTTCGCGACCTCGACTCCATACGCAACTTTCTGTCGGGGCTTGGACCCACCGCACTCTTCGATCTGCCTTGGATCCCGATCTACATCGGTATCATCTTCGCATTTCATCCGCTGCTCGGCACGGTTGCCCTGTGTGGCGCCCTGATCCTTGTCGCGATCACCCTGTTGACGGAAAGCTTGACGCGCAGACCGACAAAGTCGGCTTTGACCGACAACGTCGAGCGGCACGGGCTTGCGGAGACAGGTCGGCGTAACGCTGAAGTGCTGGTCGCCATGGGCATGACTGAGCGCATGGCCGATCGCTGGGAAGCGGCAAACGCCTCTTACCTCGAGACCCAGAACAAGGTTGCCGATGTTGCAGGCGGCTTTGGCGCTATCTCTAAGATTTTGCGCGTCATGCTGCAGTCAGCCGTGCTCGGCGTGGGTGCGTACCTGGTGATTCATCAGGAAGCAACGGCCGGGATCATTATCGCCGGCTCAATTCTGACGGCGCGTGCTTTCGCTCCTGTCGATCTTGCGATCGCGAATTGGAAAGGGTTCGTCGGCGCACGCCAGAGCCACCAAAGACTCGCGACCTTGCTTGAGGCTTTGCCCGCAAACACATCCCGCCAGCCTCTGCCGTCGCCAAGTGAGAGTCTGAAGGTCGACGCACTAAGTGCAGCCCCGCCGGGGGGCGACCGGCTCGCCGTAGCCGACGTGAATATCGAGCTCAAGGCGGGCCAGGGCCTCGGCGTGATCGGTCCGAGCGCTGCCGGAAAATCATCTCTGGCGAGGCTGCTCGTGGGAGTCTGGCAGCCATTGCGCGGCAAAGTGCGTTTGGACGGCGCCGCGCTGGACCAGTGGGACGAACAAGTCCTCGGCCGTTACATCGGATACCTACCGCAGGACGTCGAGCTATTTGCCGGCACGGTTGCCGAGAACATCTCGCGTTTCGACACCTCGGCAGATCCGGCCAAAATCGTCGCTGCTGCGAAGACGGCTGGCGTGCACGACCTCATTGTCGGTCTTCGCAACGGGTACGACACTGAGCTTCGCGGTCCCGGGCTCGGCCTCTCGGCCGGCCAGCAGCAGCGGATCGCACTCGCGCGTGCTCTCTACGGCGATCCCTTCTTGGTGGTGCTCGATGAGCCTAACTCGAATTTGGATGCCGAGGGCGAGGCCGCGCTGACGCAAGCGATACTCAGCGTGCGCAAGCGTGGTGGCATCGTCGTTGTCGTATCTCACCGGCCTAGTGCACTTGCTGGTGTCGACACGGTTCTCATCATGAATCAGGGGCGCGCCTTCGTCTGCGGGCCAAAGGACGAGGTCCTTCCCCAGGTTGCCCGACCGGCGCCACAGCACTCACCGGCTCAGCAGCAGCCGGTAAAATCTCCTCCTGAGACGGTAAGTCTTGCGTCATGACAAGTGAAAACAAGCTCACGATCCAGTCTTCCATGCGCCGCAACATTCGCGTGGCTTTGGCGCTCATCGTGTTCTTGCTCGGCGGTATCGTGGTTTGGGCTACGACCACTGAGATATCCGGAGCGGTGATCGCTGCGGGCAACGTTGTTGTCAATTCGAATGCGAAGAAGGTACAGCACCCTACGGGGGGCATCGTGACCGAGGTGCTGGCCCGCGACGGTGACCGGGTCAAAGCCGGCGACCTGCTCGTTCGTTTGGACCAGACGTTGACGCGGGCCAACCTCTCCATCGTGAGCAAAGATCTCGACCAGCTCGTCGCGCAGAAGGCACGTTTGGAGGCTGAGCGCGATGGTCAGAACGATGTACCGGTGCCCCAAGAGCTCGCGGCTCGCATGAGCGACCCGCAGGTTGTGCGCATAATGGAAGGCGAAAGGAAGCTGTTTTCCCTACGTCGGGCCGCACGTGTCGGTCAGAAGGACCAGCTCTCCAAGCGTATTGACCAGCTGAAGGAAGAGCTGGTGGGCTACGAATCTCAGGTGCGTGCGAAATCACTTGAGATGGAGCTTATCGAGAAGCAGCTCGTCGGCGCCCGCGAGTTGTGGAGTAAGAAATTGATGCCGGTCACCAGGTTCACCGAGCTGCAGAGGGATGCGGCCCGCCTCAAAGGTGAGCATGGCGTGCTGATAGCCACGATGGCGCAGATCAAAGGCAAAATCTCCGAGACCGAGCTGCAGATACTGCAAGTCGACCGGGACCTGAACAGCGATATCGGCAAAGAAATGCGGGAAGCCGATACGAAGATCGGAGAGCTGATCGAGCGCCGCGTTGCGGCAGAGGACCAGCTGAAACGGATTGAGGTCAGGGCGCCCGGGTCAGGCGTCGTGGATCAATCGACCGCGCATACCGTCGGGGGTGTCGTCGCCCCCGGGGAGACGATCATGTTGATCGTGCCTGACCAGGACTCCCTCAAGGTCGAAGCCAAAGTCGCACCACAGGACGTCGATCAGCTGCACATTGGCCAGCCGGTGAGCCTGCGATTCTCGGCTCTCGATCAGCGTACTTCGCCGGTCATCAATGGCACCTTGACCAATCTCTCGCCCGACACGACGATCGACCCGAAAACCGAGCAACGCTACTATAAGGTTCGCGTTTCTCTCGATCCTAAGGAGATTGCACGGTTGGGATCGGCGAAGATCGTGCCTGGCATGCCGGTTGAGGTCTTCGTACAGACGGGTGACCGCACTGCCCTGTCCTACCTCCTGAAGCCACTCGATGATCAGATCAGCCGCGCCTTCAAGGAGCAATAGCTCCCCTAGCGTGATTGCGCCGACTTGATCGACATCCCGAGGTCATCTGCTGACAGCGTGGTTGCGCCGCCGGGTGCGGTATTGCTAACCACCAACCGCGGACCGCGCTCGGCGCATTCTGCCGGCGGCAGTGATGCCATCTCGAGCGCGACACTTTCTGCTTCCATTTGCCCAATGATAGCGTCCAATGACTCGCGCAGCTTCATGAGTTGATACCAAGCCCATTGCGGCTCCTGGCCGGCGGCAATCTTGGCATCCGCCCATGTTCTCAGTCGCTGAAGTTCCTGTCGCGTCATACATCACCCCTTCCATCACCCCTTCGCCTGATCTCGAACAGGCCTCATCCCGTATTACTCCCTCAAGTTCCCAACCTCCAAGCCGACATAGTTTGATCAAAGTTAAGAGATGCACGCAGTAAAGCTGGGGCTTTGATTAAAACCTACGACCGTTTGCGATCACACGCGATCCAAGCGGGCTGCCTGGGCGCCAATCAGTCGGTTTGGTGACCGAGCCCCGTGGCCAGCTCTCAAATGGAGTCGCCTCGGGTCAGACCAAGTCGAAACGATGCGAGGAGATTGACCGTAGGTCGCCCAATGGTGGACCTCATCGACAGCGTGACGGAGCTCTGCAGTTGTTCCGCGAGCAGACCGGCGTCGCTGGCCGGCCGAGCTAGGCGCGCCTCGCGGTTCTCGCTTGGATGGGTTGGAGCGGGCGATCGGGATCGAACCGACGACATTCAGCTTGGGAAGCTGACGTTCTACCACTGAACTACGCCCGCGCTGCCAAGGCTGTAGCACGGGCCGGCCCCCGGCGAAAAGCCACGGGGCGCGGCGCGGTGCAGATGTCCTCAGGTCTTGCCTTTGACCAGGGCGTCGCGGATCTCCTTCAAATAGATCTCCGACTGGCTCGGGCCGGGGGCGGCGGCCGGCGCCGGCTTGCGCACCATGTTGATGCCCTTGATGAGGAAGAACAGGGCGATCGCCGTGATGACGAACTGGATGATGGCGTTGAGGAACAGCCCGTACTTGATCTCCACCAATTCGACGGGGGTGACGGTCAGGTTCGAGAAGTTCACGCCGGCCGTCACGTAGCCGATGATGGGCATCATGATGTTGGCAACGAGCGTGGCGACGATGGGCGTGAAGGCGGCGCCGATGATGACGCCGATGGCAAGGTCGATGACGTTGCCCTTCATCGCGAAATTCTTGAACTCTTCCCACATTTCCTTCATTGGCGGCTCCCTCGGCTATGGCGACCGTTTGCCCCGTTGAAGGGCACCCGGCGCCGGAGCTTAAGCGAAGAAAAGCCAGCATAAAACCGGCCTTAGGGTATGAGCCGCAGGCTTCCCGCCATATATGCGTCGCACTGTTGGCGTGTACGTGATTTGCTGCGCCGGGCCGGACCGGCGAAGGGGATGAGGGAGCTGCGACGATCATGATGGAGCGCAAGGAGCGCAAGCCGTACTGGCGCCACACCAAGTGGCAGATGCTGGCCAGCGTCGTGCCGTTTCTGGTGCTGATCATCGTGCTGCCGCTCTACGCCGAGAGCCTCAACACGGAGCGCTTCTTAGGCTTCCCGCTCGGCTACTTCCTCAGTGCCCACGGCATCGCGGTGATTGCCATCTTCACGGTGGGCAGCTTCGTCAACCGTCAGGACGCCATCGACCATTGGCACGGGGCGCACGAGGACAATTGAGGCGACGGCCGGATCCACACGCATGTCGCTGACCTCACGCACCCGCTTCGTCAATCCGCGGCTCGGCACCTACTTCGGCATCTTCGCCAGCTCGCTGGCCGGGCTCGTCATGCTGCTGCTCATCTTCGAGCAGCTCGGCACGTCGGACACTGTGCTGCGCTGGGGGATGCTGCTAGGACCGCTGGCGCTCTACGCGGCCATCGGACTGTGCGTGCCGACACAGGAGCCGCTCGAATTCTTCGCCGCCGGCCGGCGCGTGCCCGCCGGCTATACCGGTCTTGCCATCGGCGTCGCCACCCTGGGCGCCACCGGCATGGTGGCCATGACCGGCGTGTTCTTCCTCATCGGCTTCGACGCGCTGTGCCTGATGATCGGCGGCCTCGCCGGCTTCGTCATCATGTCGGTGATGCTGGCGCCGTTCTTCCGCAAGTTCGGCACCTTCACGGTGCCGAGCTATCTGGGGCGCCGCTTCGAAAGCAAAGTTCGTGCGGCTTTTGTCCGCCGCGCTGCTCGCCGTTCCGGCGCTGTTGATGCTGGCCGCCGAGCTGCGCATGGGCGCCTTCGCGGCGGGTTGGCTCTCGGGGCAGCCGCAAAGCATGATGATCGTCGTGCTGGTCGCCGCCTTCATCGTCACCGTCGTGGTCGGCGGCATGCGCTCGCTGACCTGGTCAGGCAGCGCCGAGGCGATCGCCGCCGTGCTGGCGCTGCTCGTGCCCGTCACCATCGTCGCCGTGATGGTGACCAACTTCCCGCTGCCGCAGCTCACCAACGGGCCGCTGCTGCGCGCGCTGATGCACAGCGAAGCCAGCCAGGCCCTGCCCATCGTTGACGCGCCGGCTCTCGCCTTCGCGTTGCCGGATAACGGCGTCGGTCATATCGTCAAGCGGTTCACGGCGCCCTTCGGCGCCATCGGGCCCACCGCTTTCGTCGTCGCCATGCTGACGGTGATGGCGGGCGTCGCCTCATCGCCCTGGCTCATCCCGCGCGTGACCATGACGCCCGGCGTCTACGAGACGCGCAAGTCGCTCGGCTGGGCGACCGTCTACTTCGTCCTCATCATGCTGACGGCGGCCGCCGTGGCGGTCTACATGCGCGACTTCCTGATGGACATGATCAAGGCGGGTCCCCCAGGGACGCTGCCGGCATGGGTGCAGCACCTCGTTCAGCTTGGCTTCGTGTCGGTCGACACCGCGGCAACGCCGCTGACCTTCTCTAGCTTCGGCTTCCTGCGCGACGGCGTGCTGCTCAGCCTGCCGGTGGCGGCGGGGCTGCCCAGCGTTTTCGTTTATTTCGCCGCGGCCGGCATTGTCGCCGCTGCGTTGGTCGGTGCGGGCGCTACCGCCAGCGCATTGGGCAACGTCGTCGCCGAGGATGTGGTCAACGGGTTGTCGTGGGAGCCGCTGCCGCGCACGGGGCGCGTGCACATGGGGCGGCTGGCCATCGGCGGCGCCGCCGTACTCGGCGGCGTCATCGCGCTGATTGCCCCGACCGATCCGCTGCGCTTGCTGCTATGGTCACTGGCGCTGAGCGGCTCGACGTTCTTCCCCGTGCTCGTGCTGTCGATCTGGTGGAAGCGCATGAACGCTTTCGGCGCCATCGCCGGCATGAGCTGCGGCTTTGCCGTCGCCGTGCTCACCATCTTTGCCGGAGAAGCCAACATCCTCGGCCTCGACGGGGCGTTGGCGGGGATCCTCGGCGTGCCGGCGGGTGCACTCGGCGCGCTACTCGCCAGCATCGCGACGCCGGGGCCAAGCCGCAGCGTGTTGGAGCTCGTTCGCGAGATCCGCATTCCCGGCGGCGAGGTCATTTACGATCGCGAGATGCGTCTGTTGCGGCTGAAGAATCGCGAGCGCACTTAACGACCAGTCAGGATCACTTAGATGACCGTGCACGAGCGGCTGACGCTCTATCCGCTTCTCGAGCCCTATCGCACCGGCATGCTCGATGTCGGCGATGGCCACACCATGTACTTCGAGGAATGCGGCAACCCGCGCGGCCAGCCGGCGCTGCTGGTGCATGGCGGACCGGGCGGCGGCTCCAATCCGACCATGCGCCGCTTCCACGATCCGAGCCACTACCGCATCATCCTGCTCGATCAGCGGGGCTGCGGCCGCTCGACGCCGAATGCGTCGCTGGAAGCCAACACGACCTGGCATCTCGTCGCTGACATGGAGCGCCTGCGCGAGGCGCTCAACATCGAGCGCTGGCAGCTGTTTGGTGGTTCGTGGGGATCGACGCTGGCCCTCGCTTATGCCGAGACGCATCCCGAGCGCGTCGAAAGCCTCATCTTGCGGGGCATATTCCTCGTGCGCCAAGCCGAGCTTCAGTGGTTCTACCAGGAGGGCTGCAGCTGGATCTATCCGGACGCCTTCGCCGCCTACGCGAGCGTCATCCCGCCGGCCGAGCGAGGCGACATGATCGCTGCCTATCACCGGCGGCTCACCGATTCTGACCCGCAGGTACGACTGGCCGCGGCAAAGGCGTGGAGCGTGTGGGAGGGCTCGACGCTGTCGCTGCTGCAGGATGCCGAGCGCATCCGCCAGTTCGGCGCCGACGCCTACGCGATGGCCTTCGCGCGCATCGAATGCCACTACTTCGTCAACGCCGGCTTCTTTGCCAGCGACGGCCAGCTTCTCACCGACGCCGGGCGGCTGCGCGACATTCCCGGCACCATCATCCACGGTCGCTACGACGTGGTGACGCCGGTCAAGAACGCCTGGGACCTCAAAGCGGCGTGGCCGGACGCCGAGTTGCGCATCGTCGCGGATGCGGGACATGCCATGAGCGAGCCGGGCATCTCCCACGAGCTCGTATCGGCAACGCGCCGCTATCGAAGAGACGTGGCCGGCGCTTAGCCGCCGAGCGTGCCGAGGTAGTGCAGCACGACCTCGCGGCGGTGCGGCCGGTCGCGGTGCTCTACGACGTAGATACCCTGCCATGTGCCGAGCAGCATCCTGCCCGCCTTCACGGGTATCGACAGCGACGTTGCCGTCAGCGCCGACTTGATATGCGCCGGCATGTCGTCAGGCCCCTCGACGTCGTGAACGTAGGCATGGTCGCGCGGGGCGAGCCGCTCCAGCGCGTCGAGCAGGTCGGTATGCACGTCCGGGTCGGCGTTCTCCTGGATCAGCAGCGACGCCGAGGTGTGCCGGATAAACAGGGTCAGCAGCCCGTCGCCGGCGCCGATCCGGTCGAGCCAAGCCCGCACTGCCGCCGTCTGATCCGACAGCCCCGGGCCCCGCGTCTCGACCGATAGCGTCTCGAACGCCTGTCCGATCTGCCCCTCCTTCGCCGGTCTCGTGGTCGTCGCCTTCGTCGTCATCAGCCTCACATAGCGAGGCGTAGCCCCGGCGTCATGGCCGCTGGCGCGTAAAACGACGCCCATTTTGCCGCTAATTGCGTCTGTGAGTGCAATTTTTACCCGCTGCTTAACCCGGCGTTTACCGCGACTCGCAAACCCTGGGGATGAGCGGATCCATGTTTTGCGCGTCCCGATTCGGCAACAGCAGCAGCAAGAGCCAACGCCCCGAGTGGGGCCATCGACCAGCGCCAAGGGATTGAGATGTCGAACCAAGCCTACAACGAACTCTATGGTGCGCGCGCCGATGCCGCGGCCAAGGCTTCGAACGAGCCGTCCCAGACGAACATGCTGGATCAAATGCGCGATCGGCTGGCTTCGCTGAGCGACGAGGCAAGGTCGATCAGGTCTCAGGTCCCGCACGAGTTCGAGCCGGATATCGAGCGCATCCAGGCGCAGATGCAGCGCCTCGGCGAGCGTCTTTCCGATCTCGGCCGCGGGGCGATCGTTCCATACAACTCGGCGGCGCAGCGGGCCACGCAGCCGCGCGTCAAGACAGTGCGCTACGTCACCGAAGAGGACATCCGGGTGGCGCGCGTGTCGCCCGACGAGGTCATTCTGCTCGGTGCCCCGGGCGCCGGGAAACGCGCCGAGGAGAATACCAATCCGTGGGACGAGGCCGCCGCCAACGCCCTCGTCGAGCTCTACGAATCGGAGGTCTATTCTTCGTATCGCCGCGAGCCCCGCGCGCAGAGCGCCGGCGCACGTAGCGGCATGCAGGCTGCTTCCGGCCGCACTTCACAACAGGCCCTCTACGCCTGCGCGCCGGCCGGTGCCGTAACCGAGGCGCCGCAGGCCGCGCAGCGCGGCTGCTCGCTGGATACCAACTGGCTCGACCAGCGCTTCGCCGACATCGCGGCGCGCATCGAGCAGTCGCTGGCACGCATGCGCCCCGAAAACGCGCTGCTGTCGCTTGGACGTCGCTTCGATTCGCTCGAGACACAGCTGAACTCGGTGCTCGGCCACGTGGCGACGCGCGCCGACCTTGACGAGCTGCGCGCCGCCGAGGCCCAGCTCGAGGACATCGGCAATCAGCTCAGCCAATTCCGCCGTCAGCTCGCCCGCCTCGACGTCATCGACGCGCACCTTGGCACGCTGACCTCGCAGCTTTCCGACGAGCGTCTGACGCGTCTCTTCAACGAAGGCGTGCAGGTCAGCGCCGACGCAGGGCGGCTCGATGCCATCGACGCACAGCTGCGCATGATCGCCGTGCAGCTTTCCGACGAGCGCCTATCGGGTCTCGTCAGCCGCAGCTCCGCGCGCGACGTCGACTACGAGGACCTCGCCAACTCGGCAGCGCAGCGCGCTGCTGCCAACTTCGTCGACAGCAACATCCACAACGCCCAGGCGCGCGACATCGGCGAAGTGCGCGGGATGCTCGAGAACCTCATCAACGAGCGCCGCCACAACGACGAGAACAACGCCAGCATGCTGGAGACGATGCAGCAGGCGATCATTCGCGTGCTGGATCGCATCGACGCGCTCGAGATTACCGAGCAGCCGGCCGCCGCCCACTACGGCATGGACCCGGCGACGACAGCTCCCGCCCCCGCGATGATGGACGACCTGGTGCCGCCGACGGCGCGGGTCTACGCCGAGATGCCGCCGGTCGAGGATCAATCGGATTTCCTGCCGTCGGAGCCCCAAGGCTTCGAGAACGACGACGTGCACGCTTACCAGCAGGACGCCGAGGCAGACGAGATCCCGCCGCGTCTGCCGGTCTACACGACGGCGAGCTTCGATCTCGACGAAGCCTTCTCGCGCTCGCGCAATGCCGAGGCTGAGGCTTTCGGCGAGCCGCAACCGCAAAAGCGCTCTATGGAAGTGTTGCGCCACGACTTCATCGCCGATGCGCACCGCGCCAAGCTGAAGGCGGCGAGCAAGCCCGACATCGCCAGCGAGCATAGCGACCTGCGTGCCGGCGAACTCTCGGTGAACCCCAAGGATATCCCGTCGAAAACGCGCGGCCGGCGTTCGATCTTCAGCTTTCGCTCGCAGCGGGTGGCGCTGAGCCTGCTCGTGCTGCTGGCGGCGATCCCCGCGGCGATCTTCTTCATGCCGCGCAGCCCCGCCCCGCAGATCGACGCTGTCCCCGCCGCCATCGAGGCCCCGCTTCCCAAGCAGGTCGAGGCGGCTCCGGCGATGGCTCCGCCGGCCGACATGGCCCCCGAGATGCCAGCCGTGCCTGAGATGGAAGCAGCGCCCGAAGCTGCGCCGCCGGCCATGAACGCGCCCCCGAAGCAGACCAAGCAGGTCGTGCCGCCGCTCGAGAAGGGTGAATATGAGGACGTGAATGCCACTGGTGCGCCGGTCGACACGGCCTCACTGCCCGACGGCGTTACCGTGCAGGACAACGAAGCCAGCGGTCAGCAGCTCGCGCAGCTGAACGAGCAGGCGCGCATGGCTTATCTCTCCGGTCAGCTCGGTGCAGCCGCTGCCAAGGCGACGCCGGCCGCGCTGATGGAGGAGCATGTCATTGGCCGCAACGGCGGTACCGGCTCGGTCGCCGGCGACGCCGCAACCCCGGCCAACGACGGCTCGAAGCTCCCGCCGGCGACGGTCGGTCCCTTCTCGCTCCGCCTGGCGGCTGCGCAGGGCGATGCTTCGGCACAATTCGAGGTCGCCTCGCGCCTCGCCGAAGGCAAGGGTCTGGACCAGGATCTCAAGGAAGCCGCTCAATGGTATCAGCGCGCTGCCGCCAACGGCTTTGCGATGGCGCAGTTCCGCCTCGGCACGCTCTACGAGCGCGGCCTTGGCGTGAAGCCCGACGCCTCGCGCGCTCAGGTTTGGTATGAGCGCGCCGCCGCGCAGGGCAACGTGAAGGCCATGCACAACCTCGCGGTGCTTGCCGCCGCGCGCGCCCCGAAGGGCGACTACGAGGGCGCCGTGCGCTGGTTCAACGCCGCTGCCAACTTCGGTCTCGCCGACAGCCAGTACAATCTCGCCGTGCTCTATGAGAACGGCATGGGCGTCGCCAAGGATATGCAGCAGGCCTATAAGTGGCTGCTGCTTGCCGCCAAGTCGGGTGACAAGGACGCCGCTGGCCGCCGTGATGCGCTGAAGCCGAAGATGAGCAAGGGTGACCTCGCCGCCGCGGAAGATCAGGCCGCGACATGGCGCGCAAAGCCGATGTGGCAACTCGCCAACGATGCTCGCGTTGCGGGCCAGGCCTGGAGAGACGGACCGCGCCGCGGCTGATCGTAGACAGCCTGGAAAGATATCGAGTGCGCCGCGGATGATGCGGCGCACTTTGTTTTTGCGAGCCTGTATCTTTACCTACGCCGCATATCCTGATCGCAGCCGCCGCGGCTTCACCTTGACACAGCATGCGATGTCGGAGCATCAGGCGGCTGTCGGCCGGCACGCTGCGCCTTTGGAGGCGCGCTCCAAAGGGTTAGTCCGCTAGCGAAACTGATGAACATCTACCTGCCCATTGCCGAGATGTCCGTCAACGTTGCGCTTTTCCTCGGCTTGGGCGGCGCCGTCGGATTCCTGTCCGGACTGTTCGGCGTCGGCGGCGGCTTTCTACTTACCCCGCTTCTGATCTTCATGGGCGTCCCCTCGGCCGTGGCCGTCGGCACCGGCTCGATGCAGATCCTCGCCTCCTCGGTCTCGGGCGCCATCGCCCAGTACCGGCGCAAAAACGTCGACGTGAAGATGGGCGCCGTGCTCGTCATCGGCGGCGTCATCGGGTCGGTCATCGGCGTGTCGCTGATGAAGATTCTGCGACAGGCCGGCCAGTTCGATCTGTTCGTATCGCTGAGCTACGTCACGTTCCTCGGCGCGGTCGGCGCGCTGATGATGATCGAGAGCCTCGGCACGCTGCGCAGGTCGCAGTCCGGCCAACCGAGTTCGGTGCGCAAGACCGGCCAGCACAACTGGGTGCATGGCCTGCCGTTCAAGATGCGCTTCCATCGCTCCAAGCTTTATATCAGCGTCGTGCCGCCGGCGATGATCGGCGCCTTCGTCGGCTTCATGGCGGCAATCATGGGTGTCGGAGGCGGCTTCGTCATGGTGCCCGCCATGATCTACCTGCTGCGCGTGCCGACCAGCGTCGTCATCGGCACGTCGCTGTTTCAGATCGTTTTCGTCATGGCGGTGACGACGCTGCTGCAGGCCACGGAGAATAAGGCAGTCGATGTGGTGCTCGCCTTGGTGCTGATCCTCGGCGGCGTCATCGGCGCGCAATTCGGCGCCGCAGCCGGCGGCCGGCTGAAGGGCGAGCAGCTGCGCTTCATGCTAGCTGGCCTCGTCTTGCTCGTGTGCCTGCGCATCGGCTGGGACCTGATGGCCAAGCCGGCCGAGATCTATTCGATCGGCCCGGTGATAGGAGGAGGCTTCTGATGCGACGCCTCCTCGCCTGTTTGCTGGTCACCATCATTGCCGTTCCCGCCCTCGCGCAGGACAAGGCAACGCCGCGCGTGGGGCCCGTGCGCCCACCGGCGGCGCAACCTCCGGTGCCGGTCGTTCCGGTCCAGAAGCCGACGGTCGAGGCCGACATCTCGACGCGGAGCCTCGAGGTGACGACCGGCTTCACCGGCCACGAGATCATCGTGTTCGGCGCCATCGACAATAGCCAGGCTCCGCAAGAGCACGTCGGCTATTACGATGTCGTCGTCGTCGTGGAGGGGACGCCGTTCCCCGTCGTCGTCCGCAAGAAAAGCGACGTCGCCGGCGTGTGGGTCAACACATCGTCCGTTACCTTCGCATCGGTGCCGAGCTACTACGCCATCGCCTCGACGCGTCCGATCGAGGAGATCGCCGGCCCGCAAGTGCTGGAGCGGCATGCGATCGGCTTCCAGCACATCAAGATGACGCCGGCTGCGGGCCATCGCGGAACCATCAAGGACTACGAGCTCGCCGCCTACAGGACCGCGGTCATTCGCTTGAAAAAAGCCCAGAACCTCTACGTCATCGAGCCGAAGGACGGGGTCACCTTCACGGGGCGGAGTCTGTTTCGCAGCAACATTGCGCTGCCGGCCAACGTGCCGGTGGGGCCGCTCGTCGCCCGCACCTATCTGTTCCGCAAGGGAGAGGTCGTGAGCGCCCACATCGCGCGCGTTACGCTGCAGCGTGCCGGCATCGAGCGGCTGGTGCATAATTTCGCGTTCGTCTATTCGACCAGCTACGGGCTGATAGCCGTCTTTATCGCCGTGGCGTCGGGGCTGCTCGCCTCAGCCTACTTCCGCCGCCAACCGGCCTGAGCCGGTCAGTCTTCCCTCAGCAGCCGTGTCGCGACCGGATAGAGCCCTTCCTGGCCGAGCATCCACACGTGCATGCCGTCATGCCCGAACAGCGGCTCAAACGGCTCCCCGAGGATGTTGAGCCCGCCCGCATACGTGCCAAACGCTGGCATGACGAGACGGCGCCCATTGCCGACGAAGCAAGGCCGGCGCAGCATATAGCCGTACATCGACAGCTTGGCGGCCGGATGCAGGTGTCCGGCGATCTCATGCGTGACGTGTCCGGGGCGTGGCTCGTGGCGCAGCACGATGCCTTCGACCTCGATGTCGCCGACGACGCTGCCGCCGAGGCGCTCACCGACCTTGGGGTCGTGGTTGCCCGTCACCCAGATCCACTCGCGATCCTCCTGCATGATCTGCAGGATCTCGAGCTCCTCCAGCCCGATGCGGCCCGAGGCTTCGACGTCATGCAGGCTGTCGCCTAAAGCGATGACGGTGCTGGCGCCGTACCGGTCGATGGCGGAGGCGAGGCGGCGCAACGTCTCGCGCGTGTCATACGGCGGCACGAGCTGGCCGCGCTTGGCGAGCGCCGATCCCTTCTCGAGGTGCAGATCGGCGACGATCAGTGCGTCCTCGCTCGGCCAAAAGAGCGCGCCCGACATGTCGGCGCGAAACAGCTTGCCGCAGATAGAGATCTCCTGATCCTGGAAGTCGTCGAAGGCGAGGCGCTCAGGTTTCAACTCGAGCATTGCGTCTCCTCTAGCGTCTCACGCGACATTGATTGGGCGGCGGCCTCGCGCAGCAGTTCCTCGCGGGCAAAGCCAGCAACGGCCTCCCTGCCGATCTCCAGGAGGATCGGCACAGAAAGCGGCGACACCCTGTCCAACGGTTGATGCCTGATTCTGCCGTCGATGCGACGCAGAAAGTCGCCGAGTCGCGCGATGTCCAGAAGGCCTGTGGCCGCGTCGGCCCAGGTGGCCTCCAAGAGAATGTGGTGCGGGTCGTGCCGGCGCAGAACGTCGTAGATGAGATTGGTCGAAAGTGCGACCTGGCGCCCGGTTTTCTCGCGGCCTGGATGACGACGCTCGACGAGGCCGGCGATCACCGCCACCTGCCGGAACGTGCGCTTCATCAGGTTCGATTCCGCCAGCCACGCATCGAGATCGTCTCCGAGCATGTCCTGCGCGAAGAGCTCGGCGAGGTCGAGCTTACCGGTGGCGACGAGCGCCGATATGTCGCCAAGCCCCCACAACGCCATGCCGTAGTCGTTGGCGACGAAGCCGAGCGGCCCCGCACCGATGCGGTCAAGGCGGCGCGTCAGCAGCATGCCGAGCGTCTGGTGGGCGAGCCGCCCCTCGAACGGATAGGCGACGAGATAGTGGCAGTTGCCGCGCGCGAACGTTTCGATCAGCACCTCGTCGCGACCGGGAATGACCGAGCGCTCCTGCTGCAGCTCGAGCCAATAGGCGACGGAAGGCGGCAGCCGGCTCCATTCGTGGTTGTCGGCGAGCATGGCGCGCACGCGCTCGGCGAGGTGCGTCGACAGCGGGAACTTGCCGCTGTTGTAACTGGGGATGATGGGATCGCGCGCGGTGGCGCGGGTAACGAAGGCTTCGATTCTCGCTCATGCCCTCGAAGCGCAGCACCTCGCCGGCGAGCACGAAGGCATCGCCCGGGCGCAGCTGCTCGATAAAGTATTCGTCGACCTCGCCCATGACGCGTCCACCGGCCAGCGCCTTGCGCGCAGCGGCGACGCGGCGCCTGACGAGGCGCACCTTGATCAGCGGCGCGGCGACGATGGTGCCGGCGTTCATGCGGTAGGCCTGCACGAAGCGCGGATGCGCGATGCGCAGCTTTCCGGCGGCCGCGGCTTTCAGCTTGGCGTAGCGTTCGTAGTTCTGCAGTGCGTAGCCGCCGTCGGCAACGAATCCGAGCACGCGGTCGAAGGTCTCGCGATTAAGCGGCGCATAAGGCGCGGCGGAGATGACCTCGGCGTAGAGCGCCGCGGGATCGAAGTCGCCGGCACACGCCGTGCCGAGAATGTGCTGCGCCAACACGTCGAGCGCACCCTGGCGCGAAAAGGTGACGTCCTGCGCGCCGGCCTCAGCCGCATCGACGGCGGCGCGGCATTCCAGAACCTCGAAGCGGTTGGAGGGCACGAGGATCGCCTGCGAGGGCTCATCGAGCCGGTGGTTGGAGCGGCCGATGCGCTGGATGAAGCGGCTGGCGCCCTTCGGCGCACCCACATGAATGACGAGATCGACATCGCCCCAGTCGATGCCGAGATCGAGCGTCGAGGTGGCGACAACCGCGCGCAGCGAGCCCGCCGCCATCGCCGCTTCCACCTTGCGGCGCTGCAGGGCGTCGAGCGAGCCGTGGTGCAGACCGATCGGCAGTCCGAGATCGTTGATGCGCCACAAGTCCTGAAACAGCAGCTCCGCCTGCATGCGCGTATTGACGAACAACAGGCTGAGGCGGTGCGCCTCGATGGCCGCGTAAATCTCGCCGATGGCGTAGCGCGTCGTATGCCCGACCGCCGGCATCGGTCTCGTTGAGCTCGAGAATGTCGATCTGCGGTTTGGCACCTCCGCCGATGAGCACGAGATCGGCCATCTCGATGTGCGATTGCGGCTCCGGCTGCGGCACGAGATAGGCGCGCAATTCCGAAGGCCGCGCCACCGTCGCCGAAAGCCCTACTGTTCTCAGTCCGGGCGCGAGCATCCGCAGCCGTGCCAAAGACAGTGCCAGAAGATCACCGCGCTTGGTCGCCGCCAGCGCGTGCACCTCGTCGAGGATGACAGTGTCGAGATCGGCGAACAGGTCGGCGCTGTCGGCGTGGCTGAGCAGCAGCGTCAACTGCTCCGGCGTCGTCATCAGGATGTCGGGCGGAGCGCGCCGCTGCCGCGCGCGACGCGCCACCGACGTATCGCCGGTGCGCGTCTCGGTGCGGATCGGGAGCTGCATCTCGGCGATCGGCGACATCAGGTTGCGCGCCACGTCAACGGCTAGCGCCTTCAGCGGCGAGATATAGAGCGTGTGCAGGCGGCGCCCTCTGTTGGCGCGCGTCCGCTGCGCAAGGCACAAAAGGCTCGGCAAGAAGCCGGCGAGCGTCTTGCCGGCGCCCGTCGGCGCGACGAGCAGGGTCGAGCGGCGCTGTGTGGCAGCCTCGATCAGCGCCAGCTGATGCGACCGCGGGGTCCAGCCCCGGGCGAGGAACCAGCCGGCGAACGGCTCGGGCAACGGCGGGGCGACCGGGGGCCCCGCCTGCTCGCGCGAGCGGCGCACCGTGGCAGCGGAAGCTCGTGTCGTGGTTCTCATCCGGCGGATACGCAACGCTCCGTTGTCGAAACGGCTCGGCAACTATGCTAAGGGCGGGTGACTATGTCACGAGGCCTAATTGGAGCGGCACCTACCCGTCCGCCCTTGATCGAGAGGAGAACGACCCGATGGACCGCAACACGTTCCTGGGCGGCAGCGTCCTAGGCGTTCTGGTTCGCCTGATCGTGCTCTCGATCGTCGTCGGCGTCATTCTGTCGGCGCTGGGCATCACGCCGCGAGAATATTCTCTACCGTATCAACGAGCTGCTGCGGCGGATCTACGATCTGGGCTTCGGCGCCATCGAGTCGATGCTCGGCTACCTGATCCTCGGCGCCATGGTCGTGGTGCCGATCTGGTTCATATCTCGCTTGCTCAAAACAATGCGGCGATCCGATGTGCCGCCGCCGCCGCGTGGCGGCTCGGTCTAAGCCTCGAGCGGCTTGGCGGCCCACTCCGCCGCCCGGCGCCCGACGAGGTCGACGATCGACCGCGTGCCGGCCCGTCGCACCGCGGCGGCGAGCTCGTCCTTGATGCGCTGGATGAGGCCGGGACCCTCGTAGATCAGTCCGGTGTAGAGCTGCACCAGGGTGGCGCCGGCCTCGATCTTGGCGAGCGCGGCGGCGCCGCTGTCGATGCCGCCGATGCCGATCAAAGGAATTTGTCCTGCCGTTGCCTGATGCACACGCGCGAGCATAACTGTGGAGCGATGGAACAGCGGCCGTCCCGACAGGCCGCCGGCCTGGCGCGCGCCGGCATCGCTCAGCCCGCGGCGTGAGAGCGTCGTGTTCGAGACGGCGATGCCATCAACGCTCTGCGCGGCAAGTTGCATGATGATGGCACCGAAGTCGTGCTCGGCGATGTCGGGCGCGAGCTTCACCACGATCGGCCGCTTCGGCTTGCCGGCATCCATCTGCTTGGCGCGTGCCGAGAGCAGACGCTGCAGCAGCTCCGTCGAGCGCGGCGGGATCCTGCAGGTCGCGCAATCCGGGCGTGTTGGGCGAGGATATGTTGATCGTGAAATAACTGGCGACATCGTAGAATGTCTCGAGACCGCGCACGTAATCGGCGACGCGGTCTTGTAGAATCCTTGTTGGCGCCGATGTTGACGCCGACCACGCCGGGGCCGGTGCGTCGCTGCAGCCGGGCGAGCGCAGCCTCGTGTCCGCCGTTGTTGAAGCCGAGCCGGTTGATCACGGCGCGGTCGCGCGGCAGGCGGAACACGCGTGGGCTCGGATTGCCGGGCTGCGGCAGCGGCGTCACTGTGCCGATCTCGGCGAAGCCGCAGCCAAGCCGCAAGATGGCATCGGGCACGCGCGCGTCCTTGTCGAAACCGGCTGCGATTCCAACGGGGTTCGGCAGCGACAGGCCCGCGAATGAGACAGCCAGCGAAGCATGGTCGAACGCCGACGGGGCGCGGAAACACGCCAAGCTCCAGCGACTTGAGCGTCACCTCGTGCGCTTCCTCGGGAGGAAGCAGCGCGAGTGCGCGCGGTGCATAATCAAACAGCATTTTCAGCATGCCGTGAATTCCTTAGGCAGCATTGGCACGCCGTCAATACCGAGCGGAAGCGCATGCACCGCGCCGGCAGTCGCGGTGGGCAGCGCCGCATAGAGGTGCGGGAAGAGATCGCCGCCGCGAGAGGCCTCCCATCGCAGTTCCTCGCCAAGCAAGTGCGTCTCGAATTGGATCAACACGAGATCGTGTTTGCCGCGAAAGTGCTTGGTAATCGTGACTGCGAGTTGTTCACGCGTCGACAAATGAATAAAGCCGTCGCGCAAATCATCGGCCGAGCCGGCGAACGCACCGGTACGACACGCGTCTTCCCACGCTGAACGCGCAGCTACCTTGAAGACGAATTGTCGAGAGGTTGTCATCGCTTGTCCGAAAACTTGCGCCGCGCAAGTTGTTTCTTCGGGCGCAAGCGCGCTGTTTGCGCGCGCGTCGCCTCGCCGCGCGCTTGTCGCATTTGATCAACACTACGTTCGCCGGATAGGTGCTTTTCTGAGATCGCGTCTGTCGCGATGCGTGCAGTCATGTTACCTTCATGAAGTGGCGCTTGGCGGCTCAGCCTCGACGTCGCGAAGGCCAAACACAAATAATAAATCGCGATGTTCCCTGGTCTGCCAACAGCGTCTCTGACTGTAACAAATCTCTTCTCCTCACCCTTCCACTTTTCCGTGCCCTGTTACCAGAGGCCGTATTCGTGGACCACGTCGGAGGCGGGGCAGCTGCTTGAGGATATCCTCGCCGCCGCCGGAATCGGCGGTGTGGTGGGTGCCGAGGAGCCGGACTACTTTCTTGGCACGATCCTGCTGCTTGACGGCGCGGGTGGCGAACTCCCGAAGGCGCGCGATCGCGATCCGCGGCTGTTCGAGATTATCGACGGCCAGCAGCGCCTCGTGACCTTGGCGATGATCGCCGCCGTTCTGCGCGACTTCGGCACCGAGCGCTGGCGCTGGGGTTCTCGCAACCGCCTCGATCAGCTCATTGCCGCGGATTCCGCCGCGACCAAGCAGCACGGTGTGAAGTTCCGCGTCGAGGTGAGCGCGCGCGAGCAGCGGTTCCTCGAAAACTACGTGCAAGCGCGCGGGGGCTGCTCGGGAATTCCCGACGAGGAGATAGCGACCGAAGCCGAGGAGCGCCTGTTGAAGGTGCGCGATCATTTCATCCGCGAGCTGTCATTGCTCGACGAGGGGGATCGCCGTCGGCTGGCCGACTATCTTTGCGACCAATGCCACTTCGTCGTCGTGCTGACGCGCGACATCGACCGGGCGCACCGCCTATTCACTGTGCTCAACGAGCGTGGCAGAGCGCTGCAGCGCAACGACATTCTCAAGGCCGAGATCCTCAAGAGCATTCCGGATGAGCGTGTGGCGGCGGCGCTCGAGAAGTGGAACCGCGCCGCTCACCTGCTCGGCGCGAAGTTCGAAACGTTCTTCAGCCATGTGTTCAGCATCTATGGCCGCGGCGACACGAAAATTATCGCCGGCGTTCGCCGCACCATTCGCGAGGCGGGTGGGGCCGAGGCGTTCCTCAATGATATCGTCGGGCCGCTGTCCGAGGCTTACGACACGGTGCTGCGCGCGGCAGACGTCAATCTCAACCTAGACTCAGATGCGCGCCGCTATCTCGTCTATCTCGGGCGCCTGCCGGAAGGCGACTGGGCTCCGGCCGCGATCCTCGCGGTGCATCAATATGCTGACGATCCCCAGCGTGCGACGCTGCTGCTGCAGGAGATCGACCGCCTTGCCCATCTGCTGCGGGTGCTTTGCCTCGGCACAGGCAAGCGCGTGCGCCGCCTCGCCAATGTCGTGCAATTGATCAAGTCCGGAGCGCCGGTGAAAGCGGGCGAAGGTCCGTTCCATCTGACGCGCGATGAGACGCGCAATATCGGCTACCACTTGCGCACGATGTACCGGCGCGACGCGCAAGCGTGCAAGCAGCTGCTCTTGCGCCTCAACGACGAGCTGACGCGCAGCACGACCGTGCTCGACCCGAAGGACTACAGCGTCGAGCATGTTCTGCCACAGCGCCCGGGGGCGACGAGCGAGTGGCGGCGCTGGTTTGCCGACGCCGAGGAGCGTGAGGCGTGCACCGAGAGTCTCGGCAATCTCGTCGCCGTGACGCAAAAGCAGAACGACCGGGCGCGCAACCAGGAGTTTTCGCGCAAGCGCGAGATCTATCGCGGCACCGATGACGATCCGCCCGTCTTGGCGATAACGCGTGACGTGGTCGATGCCAACGTGTGGCGCGCGGCCGAAGTCCGTGCCCGCGAAGTGAAGCTGCTCGGCCTCATGCGCGACCTCTGGGACATCGACGTCGCGGGAATGCAAGGCGGGGCCCGCAGCGACGTCGCCTAGCGACCGGAGCGTCAAGCCGCCTTGGTCAGCTCGCCGTTCAATGCCTTGTCGATCAGCGCACGCGTCTCCTTGACGCCGTAAAGCTCGATGAAGCTGCCGAAACGCGGCCCCTTCTCCTCGCCTAGCAGCACCTCGTAGATGGCGTTGAACCAGGCGTTGGAAACACCCGGCCGCTCCGGCGTCGCGCCCTTGGCATTGGGATCCTGATAGCGCGGAATGGAACGCCCGACGTCGTAGAGGAGCCCTTGCAGATCCTCGGCCGTTGCGCCAGGCGCTGCGCTCTTCAAAGCCTCCGACAATGCGAGCAGGGCCGCCGTCTCGACCTCGTCGGCGGGACGATACTTCTTGTTCGGCTTCACGAAGTCCGCGTAGTAGCGGACCGCGTATCCGGCGAGCTGATCGAGCAGCGGATGCGTCTGCGGGCTGACGCCCTTCACATGACGGCGAATAAAGCCCCACAGCACGTCCTTGTCCTCGGCATTCGACGCGGCGACGAGGTTGAGCATCAGCGCGAACGTCAGCGGCATGTCGGCGGCGGGCGGATTGCCCGCGTGGATATGCCAGACGGCGTTGTCGAGCTTGGCCTTGCTGTCCTGGCGCGCATAGGCGGCGAGCAACTGCAGATACTCGTCGACGGCGCGCGGGATCACGTCGAAGTACAGGCGCTTCGCCGACTTCGGCTTCTGGAACATGAACAGCGACAGGCTCTCGGGGCTCGCATAGCGAAGCCACTCGTCGATAGTCAGGCCGTTGCCCCTCGACTTGGAGATCTTCTCGCCCTTGTCGTCGAGGAACAGCTCGTAGTTGAAGCCCTCGGGCGGCGTGCCGCCGAGCGCCTTGCAGATGCGCGAGGAAAGGGTGACGGATTCGATGAGGTCCTTGCCCGCCATCTCGTAGTCGACGCCAAGCGCCGTCCAGCGCAGCGCCCAGTCCGCCTTCCACTGGCACTTTACGGCGCCGCCGGTGACGGATGTCTCGACCTTCTTGCCCGTATCGGGATCGACGTAGACGACGGTCCCCTTCTTTGGATGCCGCTCGATCATCGGCACCTGCAGCACGCGCCCCGAGGTCGGGCGACACGGGCAGGAACGGCGAGTACGTCGCGCGCCGCTCCGGCCCGAGCGTCGGCAGGATGATGTCCATGACCTTGTCGTAGGCCTTGAGCATCTGCAGCAGCGTCTCGTCGAAGCGCCCCGACTTGTAGGCTTCGGTCGCCGACATGAATTCGTAGGAGAAGCCGAAGCGGTCGAGGAAGTCGCGCAGCATCGCGTTGTTGTGGTGCGCGAAGCTCTCGAACTTGCCGAACGGGTCGGGCACGACCGTCAGCGGCTTGTCGAGCGCCGCGTGCAGCATCTCCTGATTGGGAACGTTGGACGGCACCTTGCGCAGCCCGTCCATGTCGTCGGAGAAGCAGATGAGGCGCGTCTTCCAGCGCCCCTCGGTGAGCAGCTCGAAGGCGTGACGCACCATGCTGGTGCGCGCCACCTCGCCGAACGTGCCGATGTGCGGCAACCCTGACGGGCCGTAACCCGTCTCGAAAATCACCGTCTTCTCGGCGCCGCCTTTCAGCTTCTCGAGGCGCGCAATGAGGCGGCGCGCCTCCTCGAAGGGCCAGGACTTGGCATCGGCAAGGGCGGTCGATACGGCAGCGTCGGGTGGCGACATAGATCGGTAGCTTCTGGGGTTGGGCCGAAATGGCCAAATGGTGGAAGTGGAACGCGGGGAACCCTATGTTCCGGCCGGCGCTTACGTCAACGCCGTTGCGCGCGGCGGGCGTCGATGACGCGGCATTAGCCGCTTGGACAACAAGTGGGAGACGACGTCACGTGCGAGCCGAAAACAAGGTGAAGCCGCAGCTCTCGCCGCAGGAAGCGCTCATCTACGCGATGGTGACCGTGGCCGCTGCCGACCGGACGATATCCGAGCACGAGCTGGTGCGTATCAACACGATGGTGCGTCAGCTGCCGGCATTCCGCGGCCTCGAGGACTCCTGGCTCAGTCACGAGGCGCAGAACTGCGGAAGGATTCTCGGCAAACCCGGCGGGGTGAGAAGGTCGTGAGGATGATCGTCGAAGCGCTGCCGCAAGGTTTGCGCGAGACCGCGTATGCGCTGGCAGCGGAGGTCGCGGCGAGCGACCTTGCCATCAAAGTCGACGAGCGAGACTTCCTCACGTTGCTGGCCGAAGGACTACAGATAGACCCGCTCGTGCGCGCGGCGCTGGAGCGCAGCGCTCACGCCCGTCACCGGCCGGTGTAGCTCCGCCTCGGCGAGGGCGAACTACTCTATCGTGCAGAGCGCGCTCGCAATCACGACAGTTTGATATTTGCTGCGCCGCACGCGCTCCCCCTACGCCGGCGCACGAATAATCGAAGTGATTTCGTAACCCATTCTTTATGGGAATTTGTGATCGAATAGCGTTTCGGCGAACGATGTCCACATACCCGCAGGTGACGCGGTCAAAGGCAATCTTGCATGCACGGGCGCGAACACCCCATCGAGCCAGAGCACGCGCCGCACGCACCCATTGCGCTGTTTGACGAGGACGGAAAGCTGCATGGCTGGTCTCCGGCCTTCGCAGACGATTGCGCCCAATCATCGATCGAAGTCCGCGACCGCCTTGTATGCGACTTCTGGCCCGAGTTCGACGCCGTCCGCTGGGGCGAGATATGGCGCAAAACCCAAATCGATGGCTTAGCCACCGTCGTGCTCGTCCTGGCGCGCTCCAAGCTCTGTGATCACGGCGAGCTCGTCGAACTCGAGATCGGCCGCTTCATCAGCCAAGGCACACCACTCGCCAAAATCGAAATCCGGCGCGCTGCCGCGCGGCGCCTGCGCGTGATGCAACAGGAAATTCTCGAGACGATGGCCAATGGCGTGCCACTGAAGGCCATCATGGATACGTTGTGCAAGCGGGTCGAAGCATTGGCGCCGTCGGTGATTTGCTCGGTGCTTGGCGTCAATCGTCAGCAGCAGCTCTGCCACATCGCCAGCCCCAGCCTGCCGCAGCACTACTCCAAAGCCATCGACGGGTTACTCATCGGACCCATGGCGGGTTCGTGCGGCACCGCCGCCTTCCGCGGCGAGCCGGTCGAGGTGACCGACATCGCCACCGATCCGCTGTGGCAGAGCTATAAGCATCTCGCGCTGCCGCTTGGTCTGCGTGCATGCTGGTCCAGCCCCATCAAGTCCGCCGACGGGCGGGTGATCGGCGCCTTCGCATTCTATTATCCGCGCCCGCGCGGCCCGACATCGCTCGAGCGTCAGGTCGTGGATACCTGTCTCAACCTATGCACCATCGCCCTGGAGCACGAGGAGACGCGATCGCGCGCCTACGAGCAGGCGTTTACCGATCCGCTGACGCATCTGGCGAACCGCGCGCGCTTCCAGCAGCGTGTCAGCGAGACCATGGCCATCGTCGCCGAGACCGGCCAGCGCATCGCTGTCCAGTATATCGGTCTCGATAGGTTCCGGGCCGTCAACGAGATGACCGGCTATGCGACGGGCGACGAGCTGTTGCGGATCGTCGCCGCGCGCCTGCAAAGCGTGGTCAAGGACCACCACGCGGTGGCGCGTATCGGCGGCGACGAATTCGCGCTCATTCAGGTCGGCGACTGCAAGGAGGATGACGTCGCTGCCCGTGCCCGCCAGATCATCGATCTCATCGGCGAGCCCTTCCTAGTCTGTGAGCAGCGTTTGGAGCTGAGCGCCAGCCTCGGCATCGCGCTCGGCCCCGATGATGATAACGGCGCCGACGAACTCATCAAGGACGCCGCGCTCGCCATGCGCCGCGCGAAGGAGCTGGGGCGCGGGACATACATCTTCTACGAGAAGGAGCTCAACGAGCGCATGCAGGCACGCCGTCGCGCCGAGGCCGACTTGCGCGCTGCGCTCCAGCACGAGCAGTTCGAACTCTACTTCCAGCCCATCTTCGATGTGCAGTGCTTCGAGATCGAGGGTGCCGAGGCGCTGCTGCGTTGGCATCACCCCGAGCGCGGCATGGTCTCACCGTCGGAATTCATTCCCCTGGCCGAAGAGTGCGGGGTTATCGACCAGCTCGGGGCGTGGGTGATCCGTAATGCCTGTTTCGCCGCGGCGAAATGGCCGGGCAACATTACCGTTGCGATAAATCTGTCTCCTGTGCAGTTCGACAACCCGGGTCTCGTGCGCACAGTCGCTGCGGCGCTCGCCGAATCCGGCCTCGAACCCTCGCGCCTGGAGCTCGAGATCACCGAGTCCGTCCTGTTGCGCGACAGCGCGGTAAACATCGCCGTTCTCGACAAGTTGAGCGATCTCGGCGTCTCGATCGCACTCGACGACTTCGGCACCGGCTACTCCTCGCTCAGTTATCTTCACCGCTTCTCGTTCGATCGCATCAAGATCGATCACTCATTCGTGCGCGACATCACCCGCAACGACGGCTCGCTGAAGATCGTGCGCGCGATCGTCATGCTCGCGCACAGCCTCGGCCTCGGCGTCACGGCCGAAGGGGTCGAGACCGACGAGCAGCTTGCCGCCGTTCGCGGCGAGGGATGCGACTCCGTGCAGGGGTACTACACCGGCGCGCCCGCGCCGATCGCCACCCTCCTCGACAGGTTGGGAATTCCCGACGCGCAGTGCGTTTCGGCTGCCTGAGCTGCCGCAAAACCCCTCGCACTTCCGCCACCCCAAGGTTACATTGTAGCACTTCGCCGTCGGATGCGGCGCACCAACAAACGTGGGCCAGTCGGGCCCGTTCTGGGAGACAACGATGAGATTGCCGATCACCCTATTGCTGCTGTCCGCTGCCCTCGTGCCGTTCGCCGGAGGCGCAAATGCTGCCAGCCTCACGTCGGGCAAGAAGCTTGAGGTCAGGGTCGACGAGGCCAAGGTCGAGGATGAAAAGAAGGCGTTGTGGGGACAGTTCGGCGGCTGGTGCGCGATTGCCGAGTGGCACCCGGCCGTGAAGACGTGCGAAGAATCGAAAGAGGGCGACACCGAGTACCGCACGCTGACGCTGCAGGACGGTGGCAAGATCAAAGAGAAGCTGCTCGAAAAGTCCGGCGCCAGCTACCGCTACGAGATCATCGAGAGCCCGCTGCCGGTGAAGAACTATGAAGCGCAGTTCACCGTGACACCCGATGACGACGACCTCGATGAGGTCAACATCGTGTGGGCCGCAACCTACGACGCCGCCGACGGCAAGGAAGACGCCGACGCCCGCAAGACCATCGACGGCATCTTCAAGGACGGCATCGAGAGCATCAAAGGCAAGTTGGGCGACAAGGTCGTCGACAAGAAAAAGAAGAAGGACGACGACTGAGCCCTGCGCCCACTATTGCTTGCCGACGCCGTCCGCAAACGCGGCTATGGCGTCGGCGCCAAGCGCAAGATTACCGGCGCGCGTGAAACCGCTGCCGCCGCGCGGCCCGAGGTCGTGATCGCCATCGCCCGCCCACTTGAACTTGATCCCGGGCGACAGCCGATAGCTCTCGACTTCCACACGCGATCCGAACGGATCACGCTCGCCCTGCACGATCAGCGTCGGGCAGCGAAGCTCTTCGAGATGCGCCGTGCGCAGGTTGCCCGGCTTGTCCGGCGGGTGGAACGGGTAGCCGAGGCATACCAGCCCGTCGATGAGGCCGGCTGAGAACAGCTCGTCGGCGGCCAGACTGGCGACGCGCCCGCCCAGCGACTTGCCGCCGATGAGCAGTTTCTGCCGGCTCGCTCCCTGCGCCCGCAATTCTTCGACCGCGCGCTTGTACTCAGGGACCAGCAGTTCCGCCCGCGGCGGCGGTCGACGCTTTCCGCCCTCCCGCCGTGCTGCCATATAGTCGAACTCGAATTGCGATACCTGCAGATGACGCTCGGTCAGCAGGCGCGTTATCGTTTCGAGAAACGGGCTGGTCATCGCCGCCCCGGCGCCGTGCGCCAAGAGGATGTGGACCTGCGCGTTTGCCGGCCCGGCGTTGAGAAATTGCGTCATGGATCAGCGGCTTCGCATAAAGTCCGAGCGTTAACTTCGCAGATGCAACCGAAGGTCGCTTTTTGGCCGTACCGGCTTAGTATGGCCTGATCATTGCTTTGGGGGGAGCTATGCAACGCACCCGTATTCTTTACCTCATCGGATCGCTTTTGGTGATCCCGCAGGCCCTCGCCGCCGACCCACAGCAGCCGGCGAACCCCGTGGTCAAGGTCCCCGCGCCGGTCGAGGCGAAGCGCCAGGCCGCGCCGCCGCCCGCAGCGACTCCGCCGCCCGCGCCGGAGCAGAAGGCTGCCACCCCCGACGCCAAGGATAAGGGCGCCGAGAAGAAGGCGGCCGGCAAGAAGGAGAAGAAGCCGAAGGTTCTGGCGCGCGACTTGTTCAGCAAGAAGCCGACAGCGGCGGCGCTCGCTTCCCGCGCACTCGGCTGGTACTCCAAGGGCTGTCTCTCAGGCGGCGTGCACCTCGCTGATACTGGTCCCGACTGGCAGGCGATGCGGCTGTCGCGCAATCGCGCCTGGGGCCATCCCAAGCTGATCAAGCTGTTGAAGCGCTTCGCCGCTGAATTGCGCCAGGACGGCTGGACGGGTCTGCTGGTCGGCGACATCTCGCAGCCGCGTGGCGGTCCGATGCTGACCGGCCACGCCAGCCATCAGGTCGGTCTCGACGCCGACATCTGGCTGACGCCGATGCCGAACCGCGTGCTGACGCGCCAGGAGCGCGAGGAGATCCAGGCGACGACGATGCTCGACAAGACGAGCCTGGCCGTCGATCCCAAGGTATTCACGCCGGCCCACGTCGCCCTCATCAAGCGCGCCGCATCGTATCCGGCGGTCGAGCGCGTGTTCGTCAACCCGGCAATCAAGAAAGCGCTCTGCCAGGCAGCCGGCAAGGATCGCGCGTGGCTCGGCAAGGTGCGGCCCATCTGGGGGCACAACTACCACTTCCACATTCGCATCGGCTGCCCCAACGGCGGCTGCCAGACGCAACCGGCGGTTTCGGGTGACGACGGCTGCGGCAAGGAAGTCGACAACTGGCTGAAGACGATCGAGGCGTCGTTGAAGAAGCCGCAGCCGAAGCCGGGCGAGAAGGTGATACCGGACAGCGAGCGCCGGCAGATCACCATGGATCAGCTGCCGGCGGAGTGCAAAATCGTGCTCAACGGCCCCGGCACCAAGCCCGATACCAGCGACGAGGTCGCCTCGACGCCGGCACCGGCTGCGGCTTCGCCCGCACCGCAGACGATGCCGGCCGCAGCGGTCGCGAAATAGATCTCCTAGGCCGCGTTGACGCCGGTCGGCATCGGGCACGACACGCCCGTGCCGCCGAGACCGCAGTAACCGTGCGGTACCTTCGACAGGTACTGCTGGTGATAGTCCTCTGCGAAGAAGAACTCCGGCGCCGGCAAGATCTCAGTCGTGATCTGCCCCAGGCCGTTTTGCGTCAGCGCCTTCTGGTACTCGGCCTTCGACGCCTCCGCCGCGACACGCTGTGCCTCGGTAAACGTGTAGATGCCGGAGCGGTACTGCATGCCGACGTCGTTGCCCTGACGCATGCCCTGCGTCGGGTCGTGGCTCTCCCAGAACGTCTTCAGGAGCTGCTCGTAACTGATCTCCTTTGGATCGTAGACGACGAGCACGACCTCGTTGTGCCCCGTCTGCCCAGTGCACACTTCCTCGTAGGTCGCGTTGGGCGTGAAGCCGCCCGCATAGCCGACGGCGGTAATCCAGATGCCGGCGCCGAGGCTCCAGAACTTGCGCTCGGCGCCCCAGAAGCAGCCGATACCGAACATCGCCTTCTCGAGGCCGGCGGGATATGGCCCCTTCAAGGGACGCGAGAAAATGTCGTGCTCAGCGGCGGTCGGAATTGGCGTCGCGCGGCCCTTCAGTGCCGTCTCTGCCGTCGGCATGGATGTCTTATTCTTGCGCAATAGCATGGCTCACCCCGGGGTTTGGACGGTGACTGGTCCTGATATAATCTCTTCCGCGCCAACCCGGCAGGGTCGCTAGGCTCATGTTATTGTGATGTTATCCGGGTCGGGTGGGATGTAACGTTTGAGGGGGCGTTAGCGATGGACGTTGCAGCAATGGGGCAGGCGCCAGCTATCGGCTCCGCGTCGCGGCCTCCGTTTCAGCTCCCGCACCTAAGCCCGAGCGCACGGTCTATGCGGCCGGCGGCGGGCGCAAGTTCGCATTCTCCTTCGTCTTCCTCATCCTGCTGCCGTTCTTCATCAGCCTGCCGCCGATGCTGTTCTGGCGCATCTCGCAGGGCCACTGGCAGGGTACTCCCGGCTTCGTGGTGCTGGCTGCCGCCTTCACGTTCATCATGGTTCTCCTGTTCATCGAGCTGATGCACTCGCTGATGACACGCATCGAGATCGGCGACACGTCGGTAAAGATGACGCTGCCGTCCGGGCGCGGGCCGACGCCCATCGTCCGCTATCGCACCCACGACATTCCGTACGACCAGATCAAGGCGGTGGAGACGCGGCGTGAGATCTACGGCGGCTCCATTGCGCCGGTGCTGCTGCAGGGTGCGCGCCTAATCCTCAAGGACGACAGCGCGGTGAAGCTCGGCTACGTCAGCGAGGCCAACAGCGACCCGTGCTTCCCGTATCCGGAGATCGCGCAGCAGATCGCCGAGCGCGCCGGTTTGAAGGTCGAGCATCGCGGCAACGTGCGCCGCTCTCTGCAAAAGAAATACCTCGGCCTTAGCCGCGGCTTTCTCAACGAGGACGAAGGTTCCGTCGATGAGTTCGGACATCGAGGCGCTCAACAAGAGCCATCGCCGCTGGGTGATGCGCATCATCAGCCTGCTCATCGGTTTGGTCGTGCTCGGCATCGCGCTCGACATCATCTTCCCGCCGAGCAGCGGCCTGCCGCCGGCGCTGACCAGCCTCACGAAGCTGGTGATGCCCGGGGACACCGCGACGACCACGCCCGCTCAGAAGCCGGCACAGAAGAAGTAATATCGGCCTAGTTGACGTGCACCTTCATCTGCACGCGGCGGCGGCCGAAATAGCCGCACACGACGGCGAGGCCGGCGAACAGCATCGACATCGGCGCGGTCAGCACGCTCAACAGCACGGGGTTCCACACCCACGGGAACGTCATTGCCGTGATGTTGGCGCGCGTCGCCACCAGCGAGGCGGGTGCTAGCTCCGTCCAATAGCCGATCACCGAGTGGGCGGTGAACGGCCCCGTGCCGCGCAGCGCCGGCGTGACATCGGCGACGAGCGCGACGATGGCCACCAGCGCGAACAGGCTGGCGAGAAAGCGCAGGACGGCCACGGGCGTTCCTCCGATGCTTCTACCAACACCTAATACTTAGCTCTGCGCCAGCGCCTTGTGCAGGTCTTCCAGCGTGGCGATCGCATCCTGCCCCGCATATAGGAAGCCGTCGACACCTGCCGCGCGCAATGCCTGCTCGGACTCGCCTGGCCGGCCGGCGAGCAGCACGCGGGTAGCCCCAGCTTGCTTCAAGGCTTTCGCCGTCGCCTCCGCTTCGCGCGCGTAAACCTCGTCCGACGAGCAGATGCAGGCGATCTTGGCGGCAGATGCTTTGAAAGCTGCGGCGGCTTCGGCCGCGCTCTTGTAGCCGTCGCTGGTGAGGCCCTCGATGCCCCCGGCGGCAAGGAAGTTCCACATCCACTGGGAGCGCCTGTTGTGCTCGGCGATCTCGCCGAGGTTGGCCATGAACACGCGCTTGCGCTTGCCCGTCTTGGCGAAGAAGGCATCGCCCGCGTCGCGCAGTCTCTCGAAAGCTTCGCCGAGGCGATGCGGCGTCAATGGGCGCACCGTTGGCTTCGCCAGCGGCGCCGGCTCGGCATATGGCGTGACCTTGACGCCGTCGTCGCCGAGAAACGGAAACACCGACACGCCCGTCAGCTCGACGCGGCCGGTTGCGATGCCCTTGGCGCGCTTTTCAGCGACGCCGGCGATGTCATCCTGTAGTGCCCCGGACGACAGCGCCGCGACGATGCCGCCCTTGCCCTCGATTTGCTGGAACAGCTCCCAGGACTTCTTCGCCAACTCGTCCGTAAGCTTCTCGACGTACCAGGATCCGCCGATCGGATCGACGACGCGGCCGAGCTGCGATTCCTCCTGCAGCACGAGCTGCGTGTTGCGCGCGATGCGCCGTGCAAAGCGATCGGGAACGCCGAGCGCCCAAGTGTAGGGTAGCACGGTGATGGCGTCGGCGCCGCCGAAGCTCGCTGCGGCACAGGCCGCCGTGGTGCGCAGCATGTTGGTCCACGGGTCACGCTTCGCCATCATGCGTGCGGAGCTGACCGCCGTGATGTGCAGGGCGCTGGGCGAAGCGCCGCTTGCGTCGGCGATGCGCGCGATGATGGTGCGCGCGGCGCGCACCTTGGCAGCGTTGAGAAACAGGTCGGTGTCGACCGACAGCGCGAAGGCGATGGAAGGCAGCGCATCCTTCGGCGCGACACCGGCGGCTTCGAAGGCGCGCAGATAGGCGACGAGCGTCGCCGCGAGATAGGCGAGCTCCTGCGCTTCGCTGGCGCCCGCTTCGTGCGGCACCGTCGCATCGACGAGCACGGCCGTCACACGCCGCTCTGATCCGCGGGCTTCGCCGGCGAACTTCACCGTCTCGGCAATGGCCTTGTCGATCGGCGCCCACGCCGCGCCGAAACGCGCCAGCGTTCCGAGCGGATCGACATTCAGTCGCGACGTCGCCGTGCCGCCCGCCTCCGGCTTCAGCGCCGCCAATGCCTGCAAGTAGTGACGTGCCGCCTCGAGGCCCTGCACGCCGCCGACGAGCTGTACCGGCGCGTAGTCGACGAAGACGCCCGGCAGCGTCGCCGCCGCGTCGTTGGCGCTCGCGATCTTGATGCCGTTCTGCCCTGGGCCGGCGATCTGCAACACGACGCCGTTGGCGCCGCCTTCCAGCTCTTCGAGGATGACTTTGTTCGCGGCAGCCGCGTCCGCCTCGACGACGCGCTGATGGATCTGCCAACCGAGGTCCTGCACTTGGCCGTGCGTGCCGCGCGTGAACGGCGCCTTGCCGGGGACGGCGCTAGCGGCGCCCGCCAGTGTGTCCGCCCGCGTGTAAAGCGGCTCGATGCGCAGCCCGTCCGCCGTCTTGACGACGAGCTTCCGGTCGAAATCGGCGCCCTTCAATGCCTTATCGACGAGCTGGCGCCACTTTTCGAATGTGGCCGGCGCAAAGCCGGAAGCGAGGTCGAGCGGGGTGGACGTCTCGGTCATGTCTTCGGACATCTCAGTTCTGCGCGGGGCACCCTCGTCGCGAAAGGGCGCGGTCGGCTCACTCTATAGTCACTCATCGTGCCAGTTCGCACGCTGAAAGCGCGCGCTGCGGCGGCCCGCGTCGCTTCGGCGCGCCGCAAATAAGGCGCGTCACCCGGCGCAAACTTTTCCCCAAGTCCGCCATGCAACCGATGTTTGCAAAGGGTATCCTCCCATGCCAAGAGCGAACAGCGGCCAATTCCCCCGAGTTGATTGCCGCCATTGGAAGCCGGAGACAGCTATGAGCCAAGCGGTTTTGCAGGACGGCAAGATCTTCGTCGGTAAGAGTGTAAAGCCCGAATACCTCGATCTGAGCCTTGCGAACCGGCACGGCCTCATCACCGGCGCCACCGGTACCGGCAAGACGGTTACGCTGCAGGTGCTGGCCGAAGGCTTCTCACGTGCCGGAGTCCCGGTCTTCGCCGCCGACATCAAGGGCGATCTTTCGGGCATCGCCGAGGTGGGAGAGCCGAAGGACTTTCTTCTAAAACGCGCGGCGGAAGTCGGCCTTGAGCACTACAAGAACAGCGCTTCGCCGGTCGTGCTGTGGGACGTGTTCGGCGCCAGCGGTCACCCGATCCGCGCCACGGTCGAGGACATGGGCCCGCTGCTCCTGTCGCGCATGCTCGAGCTCAACGACGTGCAGGAGGGTGTGCTCAACATCGCTTTCCGCGTCGCGTCCGAGGAGAAGCTGCCGCTTTACAATCTTGGCGACCTGCGCGCCATCATCAACAACGTCGCCGCGCGCGCCAAAGAGCTCACGACCAAGTACGGCAACGTCGCGATAACTTCCGTCGGCGCCATCCAGCGGCGCCTGTTGGTGCTCGAGGAGCAGGGCGCCGACCACTTCTTCGGCGAGCCGGCCCTCGACATCTGGGACTTCATCCGTACCGCCCCGGACGGCCGCGGCGTGGTTAACATCCTGTCGGCCGAAAAGCTGATGGAGAAGCCGCGCCTCTACGCCACCTTCCTCCTGTGGATGCTAACCAAGCTGTGGCAGACGCTGCCTGAGGTCGGCGATCAGCCCAAGCCCAAGCTCGTGTTCTTCTTCGATGAAGCGCATCTGCTGTTCGACGACGCGCCCAAGGCGCTCATGGATCGCATCGAACAGATTGCCCGCCTCGTGCGCTCGAAGGGCATCGGCGTCTATTTCATCACGCAGAATCCGCTGGACGTGCCGAACTCGGTATCGGCGCAGCTCGGTAACCGCGTGCAGCACGCGCTGCGCGCCTTCACGCCGCAAGAGCAGCGCGCCGTCAAGGCGGCGGCGGAGACATTCCGTCCAAATCCCGAACTCGACACCGAGCGCGTGATCCTCGAGTTGAAGGTCGGCGAGGCGCTCGTCTCGATGCTGGAGAATAGGGGCGAACCATCGATCGTGCAGCGCACGCTCATTCGCCCGCCGGATGGACGCATCGGTCCGCTCACCGATGCTGAGCGTCGCAGCATCATCGCCGCGAGCCCGTTCAACGGGAAATACGAGACGGTGAAGAACCGCGAAAGCGCGGAGGAAATTCTCAAAGAGCGCGGCCAGGCGGCGACCAAAGAAGCGGAAGCTTCAAGCGGCGGTAGCTGGACCGACGTCATCTTCGGCGGCAGCAAAGGTCCGACTGGGCGCCACCGGCAGGGAATGGGTGAAATGATCGGGCGCGAGGTGCAGCGCTCGTTCGCCCGCACCGTGGCATCCGTAATCCGCAGCATTATCATGAAAAGCATTCGCGGCCGCTGAACGGTGCCGCCCTTCAACGAAAAACGGCGCTGTCCGGATGTGGCAGCGCCGTTTTCGTTTCGATCGCGCGATTGAAGATCAGGCGGCTTTGCTCGCCAACTCCTCGACGTGCTCCCAGTTGATCAGATTGTCGAACCAGGCCTCGAGATACTTCGGGCGCGCGTTGCGATAATCGATGTAATAGCTGTGCTCCCACACATCGACGCCGAGGATGGGCGAGGCGCCATGCATCAGCGGATTCTCGCCGTTGGGCGTCTTTATCAGCTGCAGCTTGCCGTCCTTGATGGCGAGCCAGGACCAGCCGGAGCCGAATTGCGTCTTGCCGTTTTCGATGAAGTCGTTGCGCACCTTGTCGAAGCCGCCGTAGCCGTCGACCAGCTTTTGGATGGTGCCGGGCAGCTTCGTGCCGCCGCCGCCTTTCTTCATCCACTGCCAGAAGTGGATGTGATTGTAGTCCTGACCCACGTTGTTGATGACCGGCTGCGCCTTGTCGGCATAGGCCAACTTGCAGATTTCCTCGATGCTTTTGCCTTCGTACTTGCTGCCCGGGATCAGCTTGTTAGCCATATCGACGTAGGCCTGGTGGTGCTTGTCGTGGTGGAATTGCAGCGTCTCGGCCGACATGTAGGGCTGAAGCGCGTCGTAGGCATAGGGAAGCGGCGGGAGCTGGAATGTCATGATCTCAGGCCTCCGGAATGATGCTGGGCGGGGTGATTTGCGGCCGGAACCTACCGGCTCCCATGCGCGATGGCAAACGCGCGTTTGCTTCTCCAGTTCCGCGCGCAATCGATGCGTCGCAAGCCTGTGAGCAGCAATACAATTCTGAAAAGAAAGTGGGGGCGCAGCGACCCTGAACGCTGCGCCCCCGTGGATCACTCCGGGGAAGATGGGAGTTCAGGGTTACATGACCCTAGCGGCCGCCACCTGAACGCCGCCTGAACGACGTGATGCATCCGTGGCCAACGAATTCGTCGGTGTCTTTCGGTCGGTTTTCACGGTGGCTATCTAGACGAATTGAAAAGCGCCCGCAAAACTGTGCCCGCGCGCGCCGAGCGAATAATGCTCGCCCGGGTTGCACTGGTCTTGATATAGAGTTGCGTTTCTTCGCAATGTTTTTTGACCATGCTTGACAAATGGAAGGCAAAAAGTAATTCAAACAGCTCTAGATGTGGCAATTGGCAAATTGCCTTAGTAACACGCGATTAGAGGAAGGACTGCCGTATGGCTACCCCCAATGTCGATAAGATGTCGCTGAAAGATCTCCTCGAGCTCGAGAGCAAGGTTCAGAAGGCGATCAGCGCAGCTCGCGACCGTGAGCGGTCCGAGGTGAAACAGGCATTGGCCCAGCTCGCCGAAAAGCGGGGCTTTTCGGTCAGCGAGCTATTCGGGGGGCGCGGCCGCGGCAAGTCGAGCGCCGCCAAGTTCGTTAATCCGGACAACAAGGCGGAGACTTGGACCGGTCGCGGACGCAAGCCGAATTGGCTCGTCGCGAAGCTCGGCAAAGGCGCCAAGATCACCGATTTCGCCATTTAACTCGGGGCTCTTCGCCGCCCTCGGCGTCCCGAAGCAATAGCCGTAAAAAAGGCCCGTGAAGCGATAGCGCCGCGGGCCTTTTGCTATTGGTCCGGTATCCCTGGCCTCCAGCTGGCTTATTAAGTCGGTTCACCTCGGAACGCGCGCGCCCGGCCGCTTGTTATACCATTCGGCAAACACGGGAGATCTCAATGCCGTCCATCAACGAAAGCCGTATCCTGATCATGGCGACAGACGGTTTCGAACAATCGGAGCTGATGAAGCCCCTGGAGCAGCTGAAGGCTAAGGGCGCGAAAGTCGACATCGCCGCCCCGAAGGCCGGCCAGATCAAGGGATGGGACCATAACAACTGGGGAACGGCGGTCGACGTCGACCTGACACTCGATAGGGTAAAGGTCGGGGATTACGACGCGCTGGTATTGCCGGGCGGCGTCATGAACCCCGACAAGCTGCGCATGAACGACAAGGCGCTGGCTATCGTCAAAGCGTTCGTTGAATCCGGCAAGGTCGTCGCTGCCATTTGTCATGGGCCCTGGCTGCTCGTCGAAACCGGCTCAGTGAAGGACCGCGAGGTCACCTCGTTCGTCGCCATTCGCACGGATGTCGTCAACGCCGGCGGTCGCTGGGTCGACAAACAGGTGGCGACCGACGAAGGCATCATCACCTCCCGCCATCCGGGGGACATCGACGCCTTCGTCGCCAAGATTATCGAAGAGGTTGAAGAGGGCGAACACCGGCGTGCCGCCTGACAGCCGGCCACGAAGCAGCCGCTAAGTCTTCCTTAATGCGCCGGCGCGGATATTGCCGGCGCCGCTGTTTGTGCGCGATATTTGGCACTCTAACCTTGACAGTGCTAGCAGCCCTGATCATATACGCGGCGCGGGGCCGAAGCGACCTGCGACAGGGCCGTCTCGCCGCCTCCGCATCAATTCACAGCCAGAAAAGTCAAATCACATCATGAGGTTGATCCCATGAAGTTCCGTCCTCTTCATGACCGCGTCGTCGTTCGCCGCTTGGAGGAAGACACTAAGACCGCCGGTGGCATCATCATTCCCGACACCGCCAAAGAGAAGCCTGTGCAAGGCGAAGTCGTGGCCGTCGGCCCCGGTGCCCGCGACGATGCCGGCAAAGTCATCCCCCTCGATCTGAAGCCCGGCGATCGCGTGCTGTTCGGCAAGTGGAGCGGCACCGAGGTGAAAATCGACGGCGAAGATCTCGTGATCATGAAGGAGAGCGACATCTTCGGCGTGATCGAAGGCAAGGCGAACGTCAAGGCCGCTGCCTAAGCGTGCTCAAGCCGGCCACACATTCAAGCTAATAGGAGCTTTCCCCACATGGCCTCTAAAGACGTAAAGTTTGGGCAGGACGCGCGCGAGAAGATGCTGCGCGGCGTCGACATTCTTGCCAACGCTGTCAAAGTCACGCTCGGACCCAAGGGCCGCAATGTCGTGATCGAGAAGTCGTTCGGCGCTCCCCGTATCACCAAGGACGGCGTCACCGTCGCCAAGGAGATCGAGCTCGAGGACAAGTTCGAGAACATGGGCGCCCAGATGGTGCGTGAGGTCGCTTCCAAGACCTCCGACCTCGCCGGCGACGGCACCACCACCGCCACCGTTCTCGCCCAGGCGATTGTCAAGGAAGGTGCCAAGTCGGTTGCCGCCGGCGCCAACCCGATGGACCTCAAGCGGGGTATCGACCTCGCCGTCAATGCCGTCGTCGAAGAGCTGAAGAGCAAGGCCCAGAAGATCAAGTCGAACGACGAGATCGCCCAGGTCGGCACCATCTCCGCCAATGGCGATACCGAGATCGGCGCCAAGCTCGCCGAAGCAATGAAGAAGGTCGGCAACGAGGGCGTCATCACGGTCGAGGAATTCGAAGAGCCTCGAGACCGAGCTCGAGGTCGTCGAGGGCATGCAGTTCGACCGCGGCTACCTCTCGCCCTACTTCATCACCAACGCCGAGAAGATGGTTGTCGATCTCGAGAGCCCTTACATCCTCATCCACGAGAAGAAGCTCTCCGGCCTGCAGGCTATGCTCCCCGTTCTCGAGGCCGTTGTGCAGTCGGGCAAGCCGCTGCTCATCATCGCCGAGGACGTCGAGGGTGAGGCTCTGGCGACGCTCGTCGTCAACAAGCTGCGCGGTGGCCTCAAGGTTGCTGCCGTCAAAGCTCCGGGCTTCGGCGACCGCCGCAAGGCTATGCTCGAGGACATCGCCGTCCTCACCGGCGGCCAGACGATCTCGGAAGATCTCGGCATCAAGCTCGAGAACGTCACCCTCCAGATGCTCGGCCGCGCCAAGAAGGTGACGATCGACAAGGAGAACACCACGATCGTCGACGGCGCCGGCACCAAGGCCGACATCGAGGCGCGCGTGAAGCAGATCAAGGCGCAGATCGAGGAGACGACCTCCGACTACGACCGCGAGAAGCTGCAGGAGCGTCTTGCTAAGCTCGCCGGCGGCGTTGCCGTCTTGAAGGTTGGCGGCGCCACCGAGGTCGAGGTGAAGGAGCGCAAGGACCGCGTCGACGACGCGCTGCACGCCACGCGTGCCGCAGTCGAAGAGGGCATCGTTCCCGGCGGCGGCGTCGCGCTGCTGCGCGCCATCAAGTCGCTCGACAATCTCAGCGTCGTGAACGAGGACCAGAAGGTCGGCATCAACATCGTCAAGAAGGCGCTGCAAACTCCGGCCCGCCAGATCTTCACCAATGCCGGCGAAGACGGCTCGGTGATCGTCGGCAAGATCCTCGAGAACAACAAGTACAACTACGGGTACAACGCCCAGACGCACACCTACGGCGACCTCGTCGCCGAGGGCGTCATCGACCCCGCCAAGGTCGTGCGCTGTGCGCTGCAGGACGCCGCTTCGGTGGCCGGCCTGCTCATCACCACCGAGGCGATGGTCGCCGAGCTCCCCAAGAAGGAGCACGGCCACCCCCCGATGCCGGGTGGCGGCATGGGTGGCATGGGCGGCATGGATTTCTAAAATCCGCCCACGGCTTAAGGTGTGGACGAACGGAAAAGCCTCGGCCTCGGCCGGGGCTTTTTCGCGACTCCTGGGGGTAATTGTTCGGAACTGTGGCCGATGGGGCCCATGTTAGCCTTGACGTCAGAATGCATCGATAGCCACATGCGGTGTCTCGTGTGCGTCGGATCCGGCCCGACCGCGGCCATTTTCTCCATCTAGCTTGCAGGCGCTTTTGGAGACTGAGGGATGATCAGAATAACGGCTGTATTGACGCGCGTCGGGCTTCTACCGGCGATCGCGGCGCTTTGCGTCACGGGCTCGCTCGTGGCAAGCGCCGAGAATCCGCCCCCGGCCGCGCCGGCCGGCACCCCCGCCGCTGCGGCGACAACGCCGTCCCCGACCAAGGTCGAGGATCCAAGCATAAAGGCGGTGACCACAGCGCCGACGACCGCGCCCGTCGCCACCACTGCGCCCACAGTACCGACGGCCGCACCCGTCGCCACCGCTGCGCCCACAGCGCCGGCGACCACGCCCGCCGCCACCGCTGCGCCCGCAGCTCCGACAACTGCGCCCGTCGCGCCAGCAACACGACCGCGCCGCCAGCGACCGCGCCGACCGCCCCCGCTGCGGCGACGGCAACTGCAGCACCGACCACGCCCGCTACTGCTACCCCGCCGGCTGCTCCCAACGCTGCCGCGACGACACCCGCTTCCACCCCTGCAACAACCGGTCAGCCGCCGAATGCTACGGCAGCGCTCCCCGACGCGACCTCCGGCACTCCGGCCGCCAGCGCCCCCGCGCAAGTCTTGCCGCCGGCCGATCCGATCGTCGCCGGCATTCGCACGAAGCTGCCCGAGCTCGGCAAGAAGACGAATGAAGAGGAGGCTGCGGCGCTCACCTCCTACTACAACGAGATTACGGGCACCGCGATCTGGGCTTCGACCAGCGGCCTGACCGACAAGGGCAAGGCCGTCGTCGGCGAAATCGGCCGCGCCGAAAATTGGGGTCTGCCCGTTGCCGCGTTCAGTGTGCCGTCGGCAGCGACCGGCACTTTAACGCCGGAAGTCGCCGCCGACACCGAGATCCAGGTGGCGCTGGCCGTCCTCAAGTATGCGCGCTTTGCACGCGGCGGCCGCATCAATCCCGCCAACATCTCGCAGCTGATGGATCAGCAGCCGACGCTCGTTCCGCCGAAGACCGTCCTTACCGACATCGCCGCAGCCGAGAAGCCGGATGCTTACCTCACCTCGCTGCACCCCAAGCATCAGCAGTTCGAGGCGCTGCGCCAGGTTCTGCTCAAGCTGCGCGGCGGCGAGGTCAAGGAAGAGGTGCCGGTGGAAGACCCGGCGCTGAGCGTGCAGCTGCCGATGGGCCGCATCATTCGCCCCGGTGGCACCGATCCGCAGGTCGCGCTGCTGCGTCAGCGGCTCAAAGTGCCGGCCGCGGATCCGGCCAGCGAGAACGTCTACGACGACAAGCTGCAGGAGGCGGTGCGCGAGTTCCAGCGCTCCAAGGATCTGCGGCCCGACGGCGTCGTCGGCAACGGCACGCGCCAGGTGTTGAATGGCGGCCCAAAGCCGGTGCCGCAGACCAACAACTCCAGGATCGAGCGTATCCTCATCAACATGGAGCGCTGGCGCTGGGTCCCCAACGACATGGGGACGTTCCACGTATGGGATAACGTGCCGGAGTTCCTGACGCGCATCGTGAAGGACGGCAAGGTGATCCACACCGACGAGATCATCGTCGGACAGCCCTCGTGGCCCACTCCGATGTTCTCCGCCGACATGAAGACCATCGTGTTCCGCCCGAGCTGGGGCGTGCCCGCCGGCATCAAGGCCAAGGAGCTGGCACCGCTTCTGCGCAAAAGCTCGGGCGCGGGCTTCTTCGGCATATTCGGCGGCGGCTACTCGGCCCAAGCCGTGCTCGACGCCTATGACCTGCGCGTTTACGCGGGTGGCCGGCAGGTCGATCCCAACTCCGTCGATTGGGCCAACGTCAACATCCAAAACTACAGCTTCCAGCAGCCGCCGGGACCGAAAAACCCCCTTGGCGACGTGAAGTTCATGTTCCCCAACTCGCATGACGTCTACATGCACGACACGCCGGAGCGGAACCTGTTCTCCAAGTCGTTCCGCGCGCTGAGCCACGGGTGCATGCGCGTGCACGAGCCCCGCCGCTTCGCCGAGTTGCTGCTTGCCGAGGACAAGGGCTGGTCAGGGGAGAAGGTGGGGAGCATGTTCAGTGGCGGCGAGGTGCAGCTCGACAAGCACATCCCGGTGCACGTGACCTATTTCACCGTGCGCGTCGAGGAGAACGGCAAGCTGCAGACGTTCGGCGATTTCTACGGTCTCGACAGCCGTACTGCCGCCGCGCTGACCGGCAAGTCGATGCGCTTCGAGCAGCCCGGCTATGGCCCGGACGACATCGTCGCTTCCGGCGATCCCGAGGACGGGGCAACGGCGCAGCCGTATTCGCCGCAGCCTGGGTATGGGCAGCAGCCGCGCCGGCGCAAGAAGCAGTATCAAGTCTCGGATTCGCTTTCCGACGCCATCACGGGGCTATTCTCGCCCTAAGCCCTCAGGCGTCGCGGCGGGCTTGCAGCTCGCCGCGCGCCAGTTCTTCCAACTTGCCGCCCACGCGTTCCGCTTCGCTGGGGAAGCCGGCAGCGATCCACCATTCCGTGAAATCGGCAACCACACGCCCGACGGCCGGCCCGGCAGGGACGCCGAGCGCTACGACGTCGGCGCCGCGTATGGGCAGCTGGGGCGCGGTCCAGCGCGCTGGCAAGGTCACGCGCGTGAGGCGGGCCGTGTCGTGCGGACTATCGCCCGATCGCGCCCAGTCGATCAACGCCGCATCGATGAACGTCGAGCGCCGTGCCGATAGATGGACGCCTTGGCTGCGGCTTCCTCGGTCTTTGGATCGAAAGCGTCGTCGCGGCGGCCGGCGTTCGCCAGTCGATCGCCTTCGGCAGTCGACAGACGCAGCCGATCGCGTAGATCTTCGCGCGTGCCGGATGCGAGTGCTGCGAGTCGCAACAAGGGCTCGGGCGCGCGCCCCAAGGTCTGCTCGATCGCCGCCAGGCGCTCGACCAGCTCGACATTCCCTTCAACGCCCAGCAGCGGCTCGATGATGCCACTGTCGCGCATCGAACGCAGCGCCGGCACCGCGCTCGGCGCAGCTAACAGCAGCATCAGTTCGGCGCGGATGCGTTCGCCAGATAGCTGCGCCAGTCCCGCCTTCTCGGCTGTGGCGGCGGCGAGGCCGTCGGCATCGGGAGCGTCGGCATCCCCATACTGCGCGCCGAAGCGGAAGAAGCGCAGGATGCGCAGGTAGTCCTCGCGGATGCGCTGGCGCGCGTCGCCGATGAAGCGCACGCGCTTTGTCTGCAGGTCGCCGTAACCGCCGAGCGGATCGTGCACCGTACCCTCAGCATCGCAGTAGAGCGCGTTCATGGTGAAGTCGCGCCGCATGGCGTCCTCGCGCCAGTCGGTGGCGAACGTCACCTTGGCATGGCGCCCGAACGTCTCGATGTCGCGGCGCAGCGTCGTCACCTCGAACGGCATCTTGTTGGCAACGACGGTCACCGTGCCGTGCTCGATGCCGGTCGGGACAGGGTGCAGTCCCGCGCGCTCGGCGAGCCGCATCACGTCCTCGGGGAGCGCCGTCGTCGCGATATCGACGTCCTTCACCGGCACGCCCATCAGCGCATTGCGGACCGCGCCACCGACTGCGCGCGCTTCAGCGCCCCCGGCGGTGAGCGCATCGAACACAGCGCGCGTTTGTGGTCGCGTCAGCCACTCCGCATCCGCCAGGCTCGGCAGCCCGCTGTCATTCTTCGCGCGCGCCATCGGTGCTTCTCGCGGCTAATCTATGTGGCCCGGCTCGATGCGTCCGTCCTTCATCGACGGTGGCGTATAGACACCGCCCGGCTTGCCGCCGGTGACCGACCCGAACGTCACGAGCGTGACGACGACCAGTATCGCCCCGGCAACGAACAGCCAGATCAGCGGAGCGTCGTCGAGTACGCGCGCGGCGCCCGGCTTCTCCTCGCGCGTCAGGTAGACGTAGGCGATGTAGACGATCGTCGGCAGCAGGAAGAGCAGGATGTTCTCGGCAACGATGCGGATCATTCTGAAAAGAGCCTCTTGTGCATATTCTTCATTATACCCGCCGTTGCACCCCAGATGTACCGCTGCTCGAAGGGCATGGCGTAAAAGCGCCGCTCTATCCCCCGCCAGGCGCGAACTTCGGTGCGATGGTTCTCTTCGTCCATGAGAAAGGCGAGCGGCACTTCGAAGGCGTCCGCCACCTCGCGCGCATCGAGCTGAGCGTAAATCCTCGCGCACGAGGCTGACCACGGGGAAAATGCGAAAGCCGGTTCCGGTGCGGTAGGGGTCGAGATAGCCGAACGGTTCGATGAAGCGCGGATCAAGGCCGATCTCCTCCTGAGCTTCGCGCAGCGCCGTCGCTATCGGGTCGCGGTCCGTCGGCTCCATGCGCCCGCCCGGAAAGGCGATCTGTCCGGCGTGGTGCGGCAAACCCTCGGTGCGCTGGGTGAGCAGCACAGTCAACTCGGTCCGCGCCACGATAGGGATCAGAACCGCGGCCGGAGTGAGCGGCGCGCGCGCGACCTCCGGGACAAGCTCTGGGCTCAAGTCGAAGTCACTTGGGGTGTCGGGCGCGCCCAAGTCGGCGACGGGGACCGTCTGGCTCAGCTTGGCCTCCGCCAAATGGCGGAATCCTCGTTCAGAATACGGCGATAGGGCCTCGGCACGTGCGTCATGCATGGCGCAACCATAGCATTGGATTCTGAAGCAGGAATCGCACCTTAGCGGTTAAGTCGGCACTATCGCTCGCAAACCCCGCGCAAATCACGATAACGTCCAACTCTCACGCGAATCTTCCTGTCCGAAAGGAGCCCTGGTGCCGGTCAACCGATCCCGTTCCTTACGTGCTCTTTTTGCTGCCGCCTTGGTATTGGCAGCGGCGAGCGCGTGGTCAGGCGGAGCGGCAGCAGCATCCGTGGCGGAGTTCCTCGCTACTCTGGCCCCTGCGCAAGCGGAGGAGTTCGCCGCCTGGCGCAACGCCAAAATGCGCTACGACCGCCAGCTCGACGCCTACTGGGCGGAGGTGGAAAAGAAGCGCGCCGGCCGCCGCGCCAAGCGCGGCAACACCAAGTTCTTCGACACCGACGACTACGTGTGGAGCTATCCGCCGACGTATCAGGGCCCGCGTCTCAGCGCCGACCTCGACCGGCAATGGACCCGATTCCTCGCCGCGCAGGAAAGACCGGAAGAGCCCGCCCAGGAAAAGAAGGAGCTGCCGGGCCTCGCCGATTTCCTCGGCGCTGCCCGAAAGCACTACGGCTTCGAGCCGACGCGTATCCCTGAGCGCGAGTTCAAGCGCCGCTACGCGGAAGAGGCGATCTCGCTCGGGCTCACCAAGGAACAGGTCGTCCGTGTTTACGCCCTCGAAACGGGCGGCGACGGCACCGCCGACATGCAGGCGGGCATTCACCCCATCACCAAGAAGGGCAAGCCGATCTCGTCGGCGCTCGGCTACGCGCAGCTGCTGCACGCCAACACCATCGGCGAGCTCGTCAAGCACGGCGATATGTTCGTCAAGCGCTTGCAGCGTCTCAAGGCCGGCACCGGCGATCCTGCGCGCGCCGACGAATTGCACCGCAAGATCGCCGCCATGCAGGCGATGATTCGCAGCGCTCGCTCGGTGCCCGACGACTGGTACCGCCACGTTGCCTTCGCGCAAAATTCGAAGGGCTACGGCATGCACGCCATCAATCTCGATGGCGACATCGGCCCCTGGCTGCAATCTTTGAAGCTGCGCGGCCTCAAGGACATGGCCGCGCGCAAGGGCGTCACGAACCTCTCCGGCGAGGAAATCGAGATCATGAACCTTTCGGGGCCGGCGACGGGCCTCGAGATGATGCAGCCGGTCGGGCTGACGGCGCCGACGCCGAACTTCTTCGCCCGCAAGGCATATTACGTGAACAAGATGGTCATCGGCAAAACCTCGGCGGAGCTGCTCGCCGAGTTCACGCGCCGCATGGACGCCAGCTCGCGCAAGGCCGGCGCCGTCGAGTTTGCCGCTGCGTTCGATGAGGCACGGCAGGAAAAGCTGCCCTGGCGCTGAGGCGCCCACCCTCCGCGGGGCCGGTCAAAATCCTCCAAGCGATGCAGTTTTGCACCGGACATCAACCGCCTGTGCTTCTAGTATGCCGTTGGAATAGTGGGGATATTGCATGAAGCGTCAGTTGTTTGGCCGAGGTGGTGTCGCATCCCTCGCCGTAGCTGCATTTGCGTTAGCTGTTGGCGCGCCGGTCTCTGCCAGTGCACAGGAATGGTTCCGTATTCCAAGCCTCCTCCCCGCCACGGAGGCCGAGCTCGGTCCTGTTACCCGGACGGGCTTCATCCTCTCGCCTGACTTTGAAATCAGCGACGAGGTGAACCTCGGCGGCACGGGCGGCGCCCTGCTGGAGGATACCGAAGGGTTCGCGATTGGCGCCAAGCTCGGCTACGACAAGCAAATCGGCGATGTCGTCGTCGGCATCATGACCGACGGCTTCTACTCGTTTGCCGATGGCAACGGCCGTGGAGCCGGGGCCGGACTGTTCGAGTTCGAACTCCACTACTACGGCACGGTGCGCGGCCGCCTCGGGTACTCATTTGGCCGCCTCATGGCCTACGGCACAGCTGGCTATGCCTATGGCGAGCTCGAGGTGTCCGATGTCGTCGCGGGTATCTCCGACAAGGAATCACTGAGCGGCTGGGTTTACGGCGGCGGCTTGGAATACGCCTGGAACAAAGATCTCATGCTGCACGCCGGATACCGGCGCATTGATTTCGACGATCAAACGTTCTCGGTGCTCCCCGTTGGGCAGGACAGCCTGTCGCCTGAAATGGACGTGCTCGATTTCGGTCTCGTAAGACGCTACTGATCGAAATTCTCAGGCTAGCGCGCCAATTCCCTTTCGAAGCCTTCGCGGCATGCCGCCAGCACTTCGCCCGCGACTTTGCCGTCTCCCGCCGCGCGGGCGATGACGACGGCGCCGACAAGGGTGGCCAGCAGGCGCGCCGCCTTCGCCTGCCGTTCTGCCTCGGCGCCTGCCATTCCCGCAGACAACTTCCCGATCTGGGCGCGGATGCGCTCGGCGAAGGTTTTGCGCACCGCCGCGCCGGAGCGGCCTGCGTCAGCGCCGAAGGCCGCGATGGGACACCCGGCGCCCGGGTGTTTTACGTGCACGCTCGATAAATAGCGGCTCACGTAGCGCTTCAATCCGTCGGCCGGCCCCAGTTTCTCGAAGTTGGCGTCGATGCTGTCGAGCATTCCAGCAAAGGCTGCTTCCGATGCTTCGGCGACCAAAGCATCCTTGGTGTCGAAGTGCCGGTAGAAACCACCATGTGTCATGCCGGCCGACTTCATGAGATCGGCCACGCTCGTCCCCTCGATGCCGCGCTGTCGCAACATGCGTGCCGCCGCCGCGACGATCTCGTCGTGATGACGGGCCATGTCCTTGCGCGACATGCGCATGCAGGGATTTCCTCGGACTATCTTAGCTTACGACCATAATCCTAACGACGGAATGCGCTCGTGTGGATCACGATCGCGTGAGAGCCGAACTGAGCGATTGACCATTTAGATTACGTACGTCATCCATACAAAAGATTATGGCCATAATCTAATTAGATGTAGCGGAGGTCGTCCTCCGCCTCGGGACAATTCCAATCCCATGGAGTTTGCCATGATCAGTTTGTCTTTTCTGACTTTCTACGTGCTCGGCGGCAGCATCGCCATGATGACCGCCGTACTGGTCGGCGTCCGAGCCGCACTCAAGCGGTCCGGCTGGCCGGAGGCTGAGCAATCGCGTGCAATGCGGGCGGTGGCCGGCGTGCTCATCGGCTGGTTCGCCGTTGCAGCCGCTCTGTCGTGGTACGGCGCCTTCGAGGGCACGCTCGAACGCACTCCGACCCTTCAGTACGGACTCTTCATTCCGATCATCGTCGGCGTCGTTCTGATGTGGAGGTCGGCGTTTGTTGCACGCATCATCGACATCGTGCCCCAGCAGTGGATCGTCGCAGTGCAGCTCTACCGCGCTCTGGGAGTAATCTTCCTCGTTCAGTACGCGATGGGCAATATGCCTGGGCTGTTCGCGTTGCCGGCTGGCATTGGCGACGTCGCGGTGGGACTTCTGGCCCCCGTCGTCGCGAGCCGCTATGCGCGTGATCCGCGAACCTATGCCGCCCAGGTGCGCAACTGGAACCTGTTCGGCATTGCCGATCTGGTCATTGCCGTTGCCACCGGCTTCCTCACGTCGCCCTCGGCGGTGCAGGCGTTCGCGTTCGACAATCCGAATACGCTGATCAGCGCCTTCCCGCTGGTGCTGGTGCCGGTGTTCCTCGTGCCGCTGTCGATCCTATTGCACATCGCTTCCCTGATGAAGCTGCGGCAGCAAGCGGAGCGCTACGCCGCTGCATAGGCGGCGCATCCGGGCATTAGGGCCACTTCACGGCCGGCGGCATCGATGACAGGATCGCATCGACGTTGCCGCCGGTCTTGAGGCCGAACACCGTGCCGCGGTCGTACAGCAGGTTGAACTCCACGTACCGCCCGCGCCGCACCAGCTGCTCCTCGCGGTCGGCGTCATTCCACGGCAGCGCAAAGTTGCCCCGCACCAGCATCGGGTAAACGCGCTGGAACGCGCGGCCGACGTCCTGGGTAAAGGCGAAGGCGGCATTCCAGCCGCCCTCGGCCTCCGTTGGCGTTAGGTAATCATAGAAGATGCCGCCGACGCCGCGCATCTCCTTGCGATGCGGCAGGTAGAAGTATTCGTCGCACCATTTGCGGAGACGCGGGTAGTCGGCGACGGCGTGCGGCGCGCAAGCGCCGTACATCGCCGCATGAAACGCGAGGCTGTCGGCGTCGTCTTCCTTGCGCCGGCGCTCCAGCACCGGCGTCAGATCGGCGCCGCCGCCAAACCACCACTTCGAGGTGACGACCATGCGCGTGTTCATGTGCACGGCCGGCACGTTGGGGTTCTGCGGATGCGCGATCAGCGAGATGCCGGAGGCCCAGAACTGCGGATGCTCCTCGGCGCCGGGGATCTGCTTGCGGAATTCGGGTGCGAACTCGCCGTGCACGGTCGAGGTGTGCACGCCCACTTTCTCGAACACCCGACCGCCCATCAGGCTCATGACGCCGCCGCCGCCTGGCGCGCCGGAATGATCGGTGCGCTCCCACGGCGCACGCTGGAAGCGTCCCGGCGCGCGGTCCGATAAGGGGGCACCGGCCGGCAGCTCGTCCTCGAGCTTCTCGAGCGCCGTGCAGATGCCGTCGCGCAGCTCCTCGAACCAGGCGCGAGCCGCTCCTTTGTGCTTAGCGAGTTCGCTCGCTTGGCGCGTTGGCTCACCTAGCTCGGCCATGCCCGCTCGTCCTCGAACCCTTTTGTTGGCGCAATTTCCCCTATATATCCCCTGCAGCAATGTCTAGGGGCGCGTCTCCCGCAGGGACTCCCAAGACCAGGAAAAACATAACTTTCTGCGCCCCGGTGCTCGTCGGGAGCACGCGCGCGGCGCCACTTGTCGGCGACCCCCAAAGGCGCCTGGAGCTCATCATGATCGCCCGCTACTTCAGCTGGCTCGAAACGCGCGTCGATTCTTTCCCGCTGCAGCAGCCGGGAATGCCGCCGGCTACGTTCTGGCAGTTCATCGTGCACTACACGCGCCCTTTCTGGCTGACCATCGTGGCGTCGTCGGTTCTTTCTGCGGCCATCGCACTCATCGAAGTGTCGCTGTTCGGCTTCCTCGGCAATCTCGTCGACTGGCTGTCGAAGGCCGATCGCGCCACCTTCTGGTCGACGCACGGCCAATTCCTTGCCTTCATGGGCGTCGTCGTTCTGCTCATCCTGCCGGTGATGAAGTTCTTCTACGAATTCGTCGTGCACCAGGGCGTGCTCGGCGGCTTCGCCATGCGCACCCGCTGGCAGGCCCACCGCTACGTGTTGCGTCAGTCGATGGCCTTCTTCAACGACGACTTCGCCGGCCGCGTCGCCACCAAGGTCATGCAGACCGCGATGGCGGTGCGCGAGGTGGTCATGAAGATCACTGAAGTGCTGTTGTACGTCGCCATCTATTTCACCGGCGCGGTCATCCTGTTCGCGGCGACGGACCTGCGGCTGTCGGCGCCGCTCATGCTGTGGCTCGCCGGCTATCTCATCACCATGCGCTACTTCATCCCGCGCCTGGGCCGCATCTCGCATGCGCAATCCGACGCCCGCTCGATCATGACGGGGCGCGTCGTCGACACCTACACCAACATCTCGACGGTGAAGATGTTCGCGCACGCCGACCGCGAGGATTCCTACGCCTACGAAAGCATGAACGCGTTTCTCGACACCGTGCACCAGCAGTTGCGGCTGGTGACGCTGCTCACTGTTGCGCTCAACACCCTCAACGCGCTGCTGTTGTTCGCGGTGGCGGGCACGTCGCTGTGGCTGTGGTCGGTCGATGCCGTCACCGTGGGCGCCATCGCATTGTCCGTCGGTCTCGTGCTGCGCCTGCAGGGCATGTCGCACTGGATCATGTGGGAGGTTGCCGGCCTCTTCGAGAACGTCGGCGTCGTGCAGGACGGCCTCGAGACGATTGCGCGCGAGCGCAGCGTCGTCGACGCGCCGGACGCCAAGCCGCTTCTCGTGCCGAAGGGCGAGATCAGCTTCGAGCACATTCGTTTCAACTACGGGCGCGATGCGAGCACGGGGCGCGGCAGCGTCATCGAGGACCTGAGCCTGCGCGTCGCGCCGGGCGAGAAGGTCGGCCTCGTCGGCCGCTCAGGAGCCGGCAAGTCGACCCTGGTCAGCCTCTTGATGCGGTTCTACGACCTCGATGGCGGGCGCGTGCTGATCGACGGGCAGGATATCGCGCACGTCACCCAGGACAGCTTGCGCGCCCAGATCGGCATGGTGACGCAGGATACCTCGCTCCTGCACCGCTCGGTGAGGGACAACATCCTCTATGGGCGCCCCGATGCGGGCGAGGACGATGCCATTGCCGCGGCGAAGAAGGCCGCGGCGCACGATTTCATCAACAACCTCGAAGACTTGAAGGGCCGCAAGGGATATGACGCGCACGTCGGCGAGCGCGGCGTGAAGCTGTCGGGCGGACAGCGCCAGCGTGTCGCCATAGCCCGCGTTCTTTTGAAGGACGCGCCCATCCTCGTCCTCGACGAGGCGACCAGCGCGCTCGACAGCGAGGTCGAGGCGGCGATCCAGGAGCAGCTGGTCAACCTCATGAAAGGTAAGACAGTCATCGCCATCGCCCACCGGCTTTCGACTATCGCTGCCATGGACCGGCTGGTCATCATGGACGAGGGCCGCATCGTCGAGCAGGGCACGCATGCCGAGCTCTTGCGACGCGGTGGCCTCTATGCCGAGCTGTGGGCGCGCCAGTCAGGCGGCTTCCTCGCGCAGGACGCGGCCGAATGACCTCGGTCAGGCGTTGACGCGATCGTTACGCCCCGTCCGCGCCATGCGCCAAATTGCCTACCGTTTTCTGTGCGCGCGGGGTTGAGCGCTCTTTAGAACGATGTCAATAAACCGCATGGCAAATCGCCTGGTTCTATAGGCCAATCGCGTTGACCACGCCCGGGCCCCGATGGCATCAGCCCTCGAAGCGCGGACGTCGTTCCTGCCGGCGGCAGCCGATGGACTTCATCTCAGCGCGTAACGTCTTCAGTCCAGCGATCTAGCGGAGGCACCCGTGGCAATTGACGCCGAAGAACCGGACCGCAGGGACTTTCTCGTCCTCGCGGCCAGCGCCTTCGTCGCCGTTGGTGGCGCGGTGACGCTGTGGCCGTTTATCGAGCAGATGAACCCCGATGCCGGCGCGCAGGCGCTTGCGTCCATCGAGGTCGATATCGCGCCGGTCAAGGAAGGTCAGGCGATCACCGTGCTGTGGCGCGGCAAGCCCGTGTTCATCCGCCACCGCACGCCCGAAGAGATCAAGGCCGCGAACGCCGTGCCACTCACCGACCTGGTCGACGAGTTCGCGCGCAACGACGCGCTGCCTGAGGATGCGCCGGCGACCGACCTCAACCGCACCATCAAGGGCCACGAGAACTGGCTGATCATGGTCGGCATCTGCACGCACTTGGGCTGCATCCCCAAGGGCCAGGCGCTCGGTGACAAGAAGGGCGACTTCGGCGGCTGGCTGTGTCCGTGTCACGGGTCGCACTACGACACCGCCGGACGCATCCGCAAAGGTCCCGCGCCACGCAATCTCGAGGTGCCGGTCTACAGTTTCGTTTCCGACACCAAGATCAAGATCGGCTGACGAGCGCGGGGCACCGATGTCTGGGCACGGATCGACTTACTTACCGACGACGAAGTTCGGCAAATGGATGGACGCGCGCCTGCCCATCGGGCGGCTGATGCACACCCAGTTCGTCGACTTCCCGACCCCGCGCAATCTCAACTACCTGTGGACCTTCGGCGGCATCCTGACGTTCATGCTGTTGGCGCAGATCGTCACCGGCATCGTGCTGGCCATGCACTATCAGCCGAGCGCCGAGGGTGCCTTCGACAGCGTCGAGCGCATCCGCCGCGACGTCAATTTCGGCTGGCTGATCCGCAACCTGCACGCGGTCGGCGCCTCGATGTTCTTCCTCGCCGCCTACATCCACATCTTCCGCGGCCTCTACTACGGCTCCTACAAGGCGCCGCGCGAGGTGCTGTGGATCATCGGCGTGTTCATCTTCGTCGTGATGATGGCAACGGCGTTCATGGGCTACTCGCTGCCCTGGGGCCAGATGAGCTTCTGGGCGCGTGACCGTCATCACCAACCTCTTCTCCTCGCTCGACAGCATCTGGAAGGGGCTCGGCACCACCATCGTCGAGTGGCTGTGGGGCGGGTACTCGGTGAGCGGCGTGACGCTCAACCGCTTCTACAGCCTCCACTATCTGCTGCCCTTCGTGATCGCCGGCCTCGTCGGCCTGCACCTGTGGGCGCTGCACATCGTCGGGCAGAACAGCCCGACCGGCCTCGACATCAAGACGACGTCCGACGCCGTGCCGATGAGTCCCTACGCGACCTCGAAGGATGCGGTCGGCATGTTCGCCTTCCTGCTGCTGTTCTCGTGGTTCGCGTTCTTCCTGCCGGACTATCTCGGCCACGCCGACAACTACATTCCGAGCCGATCCGCTCGTCACGCCGCCGCACATCGTGCCGGAGTGGTACTTCCTGCCGTACTACGCGATCCTGCGCGCCATCCCCTCGAAGCTGTTCGGCGTCATCGCCATGTTCTCGGCGATCGGCATCCTCCTGTTCGTGCCGTGGCTCGACACCAGCCGCGTGCGCTCGACCAAGTACCGACCGCTCTATCGCTGGTTCTTCTGGCTCTTCGTGTTCACGTGCGTCGCGCTCGGCTGGCTCGGCTCCAAGCCGCCGGATGCCGAGTACGTGTTCTGGGCGCGCGTCTTCACGATCTACTACTTCGGGCACTTCCTCGTCGTGATGCCGCTCGTCGGCTGGTTCGAAACGCCGCTCAAGGTGCCGGGGTCGATCACCGAGGCGGTGCTCGGCAAGCAATCAAGCGCCAAGCTGGCGCCGAACAAGGTCTGACGGGGGCTCTTCATGCAACGACCGGAGCCCATGTGGCGCGCAGCGGCGATGGCCCTTATCGGGTCTCTGGCGCTCGCCGGCGCGGCCCTGCCAACGTACGCTGCCGACGACGACGGCGGCGAGGCGCACGCCATGGAGCGCCAGGACTGGTCGTTCGGCGGCTTCACCGGCCAGTACGATAAGGCGCAGCTGCAGCGCGGCTTCCAGGTCTATCAGCAGGTCTGCACGGCCTGTCACGGCCTGAAGCGCGTGCGCTTCCGCAACCTCGCGGAGCCCGGCGGTCCGGAATTCCCGGAAGCCGCGGTCAAGGCGCTCGCCGTCTCGTGGCCGTACCAGATCTCCGGCGAGCTCGACGACCAGGGCAACCCAATTGACCGTCTGCCCGGTCTCGCCGATCCCATCATCGGACCCTACAAGAACGACAAGCAGGCGCGCGCGGCGCAAAACGGGGCGCTGCCGCCCGACCTCTCGCTCATCGCCAAGGCGCGCAGCGTCGAGAGTCATGCTCCCTGGTACAGCCAGTGGTTCTACATGCTGCGCGACATGGCCGCCGGCTATCAGGAGGGCGGCGCCGACTATCTCTATGCTCTGCTGACGGGCTATCACGAGCCGCCGTCGGACATGCAGATGACCGAGGGCATGAGTTACAACACCGCCTTCCCGGGCCATCAGCTGGCCATGCCGCCGCCGCTCGGCAAGGACAATTTTGTCGAGTACCAGCCGGAGTTCGGCTACAAGGGTTCGCTCGAGCAGAACGCGCACGACGTCACCGCCTTCCTTGCCTGGGCGGCCGACCCGAGCCTCAACGGGCGCAAGCAACTCGGCTGGCAGGTGCTGCTCTACCTGGTCATCACCACCGTCCTGCTCTATCTCGTCAAGAAGCGGACCTGGTCGCGCGTGAAGCACTGACGCCAGTCGCGTCGGCGCGAGCGCGACCCGCGAAGATCTATTGGAGGGGCTGTGGTCAAATCCGTCCTGGGCATCGTCGGCGGCAGCGGTTTCTACAACCTGCCGGGCATCGAAAACCCGCATTGGGAGAGGATCTCGAGCCCGTGGGGTGAGCCTTCCGACGAGATCCTCTTCGCCGAGGTCGACGGCCTGCCGTTCCGCTTCCTGCCGCGGCACGGGCGCGGGCATCGCATCTCGCCGACGCACATCAACTTCCGCGCCAACATCGACGCGCTGAAACGCGCCGGCGTCACCGACCTCGTCTCCATCTCCGCCTGCGGCTCGCTGAAGGATCAGTTCGCGCCCGGGCACTTCGTGCTCGTCGATCAGTTCATCGACCGCACCTTCGCGCGCGAAAAGAGCTTCTTCGGCGAAGGGTGCGTGGCGCATGTGTCGATGGCGCATCCCGTTAGCCCACTATTGGTGCAGGCGGTCGAGCAGGCGGCCAAGGCCGAGGACGTCGATCACACCACGGGTGGCACCTACCTCGTCATGGAGGGTCCGCAGTTTTCGACGCGCGCCGAATCCTTCCTTTACCGCAGCTGGGGCTGCGACGTGATCGGCATGACCAACATGCCGGAAGCCAAGCTCGCCCGCGAAGCCGAGATCTGCTACGCGACCGTCGCCATGGTCACCGACTACGACTGCTGGCACGAGGAGGTGGCGCACGTCGACGTCGCCGCCGTGCTCGCCGTCATGAAGGGCAACACCGAGAAGGCGCAGCGCCTCGTGCACCAGCTCGCCGAGATGTTCCCGCGCGAGCACCCGCCCTGCCCGATCGGCTCCGACACGGCGCTCGATGTGGCGATCATCACGGCGCCCGAGGCGCGCGATCCGGCGCTGATGAAGAAGCTCGACGCCGTCGCCGGCCGCGTGCTCGGCAAGGTCTAGCTGGATAGCCGCTTCTCGTAGGCCGCAACGTGCGCCGCCGCGATGGCGAGCACAGGCGCCGGCAGCTCATGCCGGCGGGCACGCTGCAGCATGTCGCCGAGGATGTGCGCACCTTCCGTGCGCCGGCCGCTCTCGATGTCGCGCAGCATCGACGATGTCAACGTCGAGCCCTCCTCGGTGAGCAGCGCGCGGTATTCTTCCATCAGCGCATCAGGCGGCGCATAGCCCTCCGCCTGCGCGACGGAGCGCGTTTCCTCGAGCAGATGCAGGATGCGCTCGCGTCCGTGATCCGCCTGCAGGATGGTGCCGATGCTGGCGCGCATCAGGCAAGTGATCCCCGCGAACGCCGCGAGAAACAGAAACTTGTTCCACATGTCCTGGCGGATCTCGTGGGTGACGTAGGCATCGACGCCGGCGGCCTTCAGCCTGTCCACGATCGCATCCGCGACGGGATCGCTAGCAGTAGCGACCGGGCCGGTGAGCACCGTCATGAACGAGGACAGGTGCTCGATCACGCCGTCTGCACGAAGGTCTACGGCACCGTGGATGATGCCGCCGAGTAGGTGCGTGTTCGGATAGCGCGCCGCCAGCATATCTATGTGGCGCACGCCGTTGAGCAGCGGCAGCAGCCGCGTCTGCGGTCCCAGCAGCGGCGTCACGTCATCGAGCGCGGAGGCGAGTGCCGGCTCCTTGCAGGCGAGAATGACGGCGTCGGGCGCGGCTTCAGGCGTCGTGCCGGCGAGCATGACCTTCACCGGCGCCGCGAAGTCGCCGAGCGGGCTCCTCAAGACGAGCCCGCGCGATGTGAGCTCTGCCGCGCGGCCGCCGCGGACGAGGAACGTGACATCGGCGCCGCCCGTGATGAGCCGGGCGCCAAGATAGCCGCCGACGCCTCCCGCTCCCAGAACAACGACCTGCATGCGAGCTCCCCGCCGACGCGATGTCACCAACAGTTGGGCCTGCCGGCCCCGACACGCAAGGTCGACTTGCGTGCGTGCCGCGCGCCTCACTGTCATCCTCGGGCGCATGCTGGAAGCATGCCTCCGGCATGTCACGAGGACCCAACTCTCCGCTTGCTCCAGGGGGCAGGATCGCTGTCCCCCGGCTCAACAACGATCCTCGTTGGTGCCCGCTGATGGTTGGATCCTCGGAATAAATCCGAGGATGACATGGGTATGCTCCCGTTGGCTCACGGTGGGCCAGGGCCCCGGAACCCTGGCCTCCGTCGGGATCTCAGCGTCAAGCGATCAGCAGCCGTTGACCTCTTCCCAGTGCTTGTAGGTCAACACCTTGCTCATCTCGCTCTTCGACAGCGGCACGTCGCTCATATCGTCGATGTAGCAGCCGGCGTTGCCGAAGTAGTTGCGGGCCCTGGTCGTCTTGAAGCAGTAACCGTTGGCCTTGTAGATCTGGTTACGCTTCACCCAGAGCTGCTTGCAGCTGAGAGCGTCCACCGGCACGGCTTGTGCCGATGAAGCAATGGCGCCTAAACCGGCGGCGAGCCCAAGGGCGACCGCGGCAAGGCGACTGGCGTACATTTGTGTTTCCTCTCCTTTTTTACGTTGCACCGGTCACGCTCCCGAGCGAAGTGAGCCCGAGAACGCCGGCCGGACGTTATAGAGGCGAGGTTTGCGCCCGCGCTGTTCTGCATGGAACGACCGGGGCACGGCTTGCTGGCGCCGCGCGCGGCTGCTACGCAAAATTGCGCCGGCGCAATTGATTCTGTTGCCAAATTTCATGCACGCCAAGCTACAGCCGCGCGCCTCTTCGCGCAGCGCGTTGATGTTTGGCGTGGTGTCGCTCGCGGCGATAGGCGCGCTAGGGTCCGCCGCGATGGCGGACCAGGACGACGACGCCGAGCGCGTCCCGTCGAACGCCGCCGATATCTACAGCCCCATCGAGCGCACCTTCACGCCCCAGGCGCCGCTCCCCGGCGGACCTCAGCGGCTCGTCCCCGGCACCTCGCTTCCCGCCGATAACGGCACGGTGCTGTTTCAGGATCTGAAGGAGAGGCTGCGTTTCGCCGATCCGTTCTTCCGCGACATGAAGCTCGCCGTGTACCTGCGCACGCATGACTTCGATCGCGACAACGCGACGGGACCGCGCTCGCGCGCCTGGGCCGGCGGCTCGGCTTTGGCGATCAAGACCGGCTATCTCGACGACTGGCTGCAGCTCGAGGCGGCGGGTGCCACGTCGCAGCCACTGTTCGCCCCCGAGGGTGAAGGCGGCACGCTGCTGCTCACGCAAAACCAGGCGGAGGTCAGCTCGTTTGCCATCGCCAATGCGCGCATGCGTTTAACGGGCCTCGAGGCTGTGCTCGGTCGGCAGCTCGTCAAGACGCCGTACATCAATCCGCAGGATAACCGCATGCTGCCCAACGCCGTCGAGGGCGCGGTGATCACGCGGCGCCGCGACGAGGCCAAGACACTCGACTATGGCGTCGGTTATTTGTGGGGCTTCAAGGCGCGCGACAGCTCCCACTTCCTGCCGTTCTCGGAGGAGCTTGGCGTAACGGAAGATCGCGGCGTGTTGGCGGCTGGCGCCAAGGTGGTTCCGATCGACGGACTGACATTGGGCGCCATCGACTACTGGATCGCCGACGTCCTCAACACGACGTTTGCGGAAGCCGACTGGATCATTGACGCCGCCCCCATGCAGTTCCGCGTAAGCGTCAACTACACCGATCAGCGGACGGTCGGCGCCGACCTCATCGCCGGGGCGCCGTACGAGACGAACCAGGTCTCGGCACGCTTTGCGGCGAGCTACGCCGACGCGACGCTGCTTGTCGCCGGCTCGCACACCGGCGACGGCGCCGAGTTGCAGGGTCCGTTCGGCAGCTTCCCCGCCTACACCGTGCTCGACCAGCTCGACTTCAACGAGGCGGGCGAAAAGAGTGTCGTGGTCGGCGCCGCATACGATTTGTCGAAGCTGCTCATCGACGGTATCAAAGTGCAGACCCGCTACGGCTGGGCCTGGGACGCGGTCGATGCGCCGAGCGGCAAGCCGCTGACGCGGCAGAACGAGTTCAACGTCGAGCTCGAGTACCTGCCGGCCTCCGGGCCTTTCCAGAACATTCACGTCCAGGTGTTCTATTCAATGGTCGAGCTGCCGGGCAATCCGCCGGGAGAAACGCAGCAGCCACAGGCGCGCGGCATCGTCACCTACCTCGTTCCCCTGCTATAGCGACGGCTCAAGCTCGAGGATCGCATGTCGACGCCGACCGCCAATGCCGACCTGCTGCGCCCGTTCGATGCGCGCATGCTCGCCGCCGGTGATGGCCATTGGCTGTATGTCGAGGAGGTCGGCCGCGCTGGCGGCGTCCCCGCACTGTTCCTGCACGGCGGCCCAGGCAGCGGCTCCCAGCATTTGCACCGGCGCCTATTCGACCCCTCGCGCTTCCACGCCCTGCTTTTCGACCAGCGGGGCGCCGGCCGCAGCCATCCCTATTTGTCGCTCGACGCCAACACGACGCAGCATCTCGTCGCCGACATCGAGGTGATCCGCACGCACTTCGGCATCGAGCGCTGGCTGGTGGTCGGCGGCTCGTGGGGCTCGACCCTCGCCCTCTCCTACGCCGAAGCCTTCCCCGAGCGCGTCACCGGATTGGTCATGCGCGCGATCTTCCTCGGCACGCGCGAGGAGGTGCAATGGGCTTTCGTCGATGGGCCGAAGCTGTTTCGCCCGGATTTGTTTACGGACTTCGTCGGCCAGCTGCCAGAAGCCGAACGCGCCAACCCCCTCGGCGCCTATCTGCGCCGGCTCGCCGATCCCGACCCCGCCGTACAGGTGCCGGCAGCGCAGACCTGGGCGGCGTACGAGCGCGCGCTGTCGGAGCTGGCGCCCTCGCAGAAGCGTCTATCGGCTCCCGTCGGGCGCAGCGAGCGGCCGCCGCCGACGCCGATCGTTGAAGGCCACTACATCCGTAACGGTTTCTTTCTTGAACCCGGGCAGCTTCTGCGCGACGCGCACCGGCTGAAGGAGATCCCCGGCGTCATCGTGCAGGGCCGCTATGATCTCCTGTGTCCGCCGAAAGCCGCCTATGCGCTGTCGAAAGCCTGGGGCAACTGCAGACTCGAGATCATGGACAAGGCCGGCCACGCCATCACCGAGACTGGCGTCATGGATGCTCTCACCGCGGCCGTCAGCGAGCTTGGCTCCAAGTCTTAGTTCAGCCGGCCGCCAGCTTCTTCTCGGCTGCTTCGCGCCGACGCTGGTATTCCGCTTCCATCGCCGCGACGTGGCGGAAGACGTTCTCCAGCTCTTCCTTGCGCTCCTCGCTCTGGGCTTCTTCCAGCCACTGGGCGAACTCCTCGCGCAGCGTGAACAGCACGTCGAGGGCGCCGGTGATTTCGTGCAGCTCGCAATGGGCGTCGTGGCCGCCGGTCATATGAACTGTCCTTTGCCCGTGTCGATCCGGGCACGCTACAGTGCGGGTTGCGGCCGTGCAATTCTTGGAGCCCATGATGCGCATAGCATTGTTGATCGCCGTTGCGCTGCTCGCCTGCGGCGTGGCGCGCGCCGACCCCAGCACATTGACGTTGTCGTTCGGAACGGGTGAGCAGCGCTTCACCGCCACCGAGCTACTGGCGCGCCCGGACGCGGCGACGATCGAAGTGCCGGCCGACATCTCGTACAGGCGCCCGATGACGTTCCGTGCTGTGCCGCTGCTGGCACTGATCGGCGGCAAGCCGGATCCCACGCTCGACACCGTCGAGGTGCGGGCTGCCGACGGCTTCGTCTCGCAGATTCCCATGGCGCTCATCGAGAAGGGCGCCAGCGGCGGCAGCGTCGCCTGGATCGCCGTCGAAGATGCTAGCCGCGCCGTGGCCGCCGCTGCCGGGCAAGGATGTCTCCGCTGGGCCATTCTATCTCGTGTGGGAGCACCCGGAGCGATCGAACGTCGGTACCGAGTTGTGGCCCTATCAGACCGTCGCCATCGCCGGCGTCGAATCTCCGGCGCATCGCTGGCCGCAGATGGCCGTGGCGGCGACGCTCCCTGCCGATGATCCGGTGCGGCATGGGCAGGCGGTGTTCACGACGCAGTGCATGCCATGCCATCGCATGAAGGGTGCCGGCGCCGCCGACGTGGGCCCCGACCTGGGCCGGCCGATGAACCCGACCCAGTATCTCACGGGCGAGGGCCTGCGCGCGCTGATCCGCAACCCGAAGGCGGTACGCACCTGGCCGCAGCAGCAGATGCCGGCGTTCGACGCCAAGGCGCTGCCCGACGCCGACCTCGACGCAGTCATCGCCTACCTCGCGCACATGGCGATAAATTCGCGCTGATCAGCAGGGCAGCATCTTCTTCGCCCGCGCGTACGTCGCCATGGCAGACCAAATGCCGGGGCCGCCTTCGATGGCGGTCGTGCCGCTGAGGCGCACCACGGCAGGGCCGCCGTCGAGGTCGTAGAATTCGTCTGTCAGGTCCGAAAGCTGCTTGTCGAATGCGCTCCAGCCGGCGTGGCTGAAGTATTTGCTTCGCCGTCGCTCCATGTCGCGCGGATACGCCTTGTCGAACATATCCAAGGCACGCTTGAAAATGGCGGCCTGCCGATCGAGGCCAAGCTCGAGGAAAGCAGCGTGGACCTCGGGCGCTACGACGCCAGAGGAATTGTAGAAGAACTGGTGGATGCCACCGTTCTCGAACTCGGCGTTGAAGATCTCCATCGCGAACAACGTGCGCTGCTCCTTCGGCACTGCGGCCAGCAGTGCCGCGACCTCGGCATCCGGCTTGTCCCAGATATTCGTCCGCTGGATCAGTGCGAGGTTGAGGTAGCGCAGGCGCTCCATCTCGCCGAGCTGCGCGCGCTGTGCCTCGATGCGCTGCCACAGCGCCGGCGTGCGGTCGACGTAGCCGACCATCGCTGCGGCAATGGCATCGCGTGAGCCAAACGAGCGGCTAATCTCCATCATGCGATGATCGAACTCGTTGAGCGGCTGATCGAGCGAGGCATAGCCGAAGTTCTTTTCGCGCACCTTGTTGTCGACGGGGTAGGTCGGTCCGAACAGCGCCATCGCCCGCGTGAACAGCGCGTGCTCGCGAGCGAGCCCCGCTGCTTTCAGCGCCTCGCGCGATGGCCGGGGCGTGCTGTCCGGCACTGAGAAAGAAAAAAGTGTGCAGGCCGTCACGGCCGAGACCGTCGCGCAGCGTATCGAGCAGCACCAGCGTGCGCATGTCGGCGTCGAGCGGTCCCAGTGACGCCGTGAACTTCGCCGGATCATCGAGGATCGCGCGCACCGAATAGCGCCCGACCGCGTGCTGGATGAGGGCCGCGAAGGGCACATGCTGGATATCGCGATCGGGGCCGACGAAAATCTCCTCCGGCCCCTTGCGTACGTGACAGCCGTTGTCGCTGACGTCCTTTGAGTAAGACGGAATCGGAACGAGGATGTCCTTGGGGTCCGAACTCTTCTTTGTCTTGGTCGCACCCGGCTCGTCGCCGGTCGCGGCGCTGAGATCGGCAACGCCGGCGGCGGCCATCAGGGCTCCCGCCGCAAGCATCCCGATCGCGCGCACGCTAGCCATCTTTGGAACGACCGGCGCCTCAGTTGGGGAAGGTGATGAAAATCTGCATGTGAATAAGCTCGGGGAACATGGCTTTAACGACATTGCCGCCGAGCCACAGCAACGCGCTGAGGATGATCAGCGCCGGAATGGCGGCGAACACCGCCTTGATGAAGAACATCATCAGGTGCCCGAACGAGACTTCGAAACGGGAAACAGTCGCTCCGCCGGCCTCGATCGCCGGCTGCTCCTGGCGGGCGTCGGCAGCCCCGAAATCGTGCGTCAGAGTGGCGGCGCGCGCTTTGGCCTCACGCTCGCGGGCGGCGCGCTCGCGCGCCTCGCGCTCCCGCCTCAGTGTTCGCGGAAGATCCTCTGCACCCTCCTCCGCCGTGAGAGGGAATTCGACGCTGGCCACGCTGGAAGCCTCCTCGAAAGCGCTGCACCCTGGCCGGCGACGGCCGGTTGCAGCAGCCGTGTAATGTGAAGTTATTGCCGCGGTGAAACGCCTACCGCCTTAGGGCTGATATTGCTATTTTGCGCCGGCAATTTGGCGGGAGGGGTTCACTTGAGCGATTTGCGGCGGCTTGTACGCACGATTCCGGATTACCCGAAGCCTGGCATCCTGTTCCGGGACGTCACGACCCTCATGGGCGATGCCAAGGGCTTCAAAGCCGCCATCGAAGGCATGGCTGCGCCCTACCTGAACGACAAAATCGACGCCGTCGCCGGCATCGAGGCGCGCGGCTTTATCCTCGGCGGCGCCGTCGCCGACCGGCTGAGCTGCGGCTTCATCCCCATCCGCAAGAAAGGCAAGCTGCCGTGGAAGACCATCGGCCAGCAGTATTCGCTGGAATATGGCGTCGACATCATCGAGATCCATGAGGACGCCATAAAGCCGGGCGAGCGCATCCTCATCGTCGATGACCTCATCGCCACCGGCGGCACGGCCGAGGCGGCGGCCAAGCTTATCAGCCGTACCGGCGGCCTCGTCGCCGGCGCGGCGTTCCTCGTCGATCTGCCGGATCTCGGCGGCCTCGACCTGTTGCGCAGCCACGGCGTCCGCACCCATGCGCTGATGGCCTTCGAGGGGCATTGATCCGCGTGTGACGGGCAACCCGCTCCCTGCCGACAAGCTGAGAGTGGCGCTGCAGCGCATCGCCGCCTGGCGGCTCGCCCCGGCCGATCCCGTCGCCTGTCCGGTGTGCGAGGCCGCCGGCCTCGTCATCGTCGACCGGTCGACGCGGCCCTATGCCGAGTGGTACGCGCTGTACGTGCCCCTCTTGCGGTCTGGAGCACACGATCCACATTCCCATGGCACCAACGATGCCCAGCGGTGACTAGACGATGAAGATCAAAGGCAAGGCTTTTCGCACCATCTGGCTCGCGCCGGACGGCTGGTCGGTGGAGATCATCGACCAGACGCGGCTGCCGCACGAGCTCGTCGTCATCCCACTGAAGTCGGCGGAGGACGCGGCGCGCGCCATCCTCTCGATGCAGGTGCGCGGCGCCCCGTTGATCGGCGCCACGGCCGCCTATGGCCTCGCCATGGCCATCCGCGAGGATGCTTCCGACGAGGCCATCGACCGTGCCGTCGAATTTCTCGCCAAGCAGCGGCCGACGGCCATCAACCTGCGCTGGGCGTTGGAGGAGATGCGCCGCGCTGTGCAGAACCTGCCGCGCGGAGAGCGTCTCGCCGCCGCCTACAAGCGCGCCGTCGAGATCTGCGACGAGGACGTCGAGACTTGCCGGCGCATCGGCGAGCACGGGCGCAAGCTGCTCGAGGACATCGCCAAGAGGAAGGGCAAGGGCGAGAAGGTCGAGGTGCTCACCCACTGCAACGCCGGCTGGCTTGCCTGCGTCGACTGGGGTACGGCAACCTCGCCGATCTACCAGGCGCACGACGCCGGGGTCCCGCTGCATGTGTGGGTGGACGAGACGCGCCCGCGCAATCAGGGCGCCGCTTTGACGGCATTTGAGCTCGGCAGCCACGGCGTGCCGCACACCATCGTCGTCGACAATGCCGGCGGCCACCTCATGCAGCACGGCAAGGTCGACATGATCATCGTCGGCACGGACCGCGTGGCCGCCAACGGCGACGTAGCCAACAAGATCGGCACCTACCTCAAGGCATTGGCCGCCAAAGATAACGGCGTGCCATTCTACGTGGCGCTGCCGCACTCGACCATAGACTGGACGCTCGATGAGGGCCTCTCCATCCCCATCGAGGAACGCTCAGCCGACGAGGTCCTGAAAATGCCGGGCCGGCTTCCCGACGGCAGCGTCGTCACCGTGGAGATCGCCGCGCCCGGCTCGCCTGCCGGCAATCCGGCCTTCGACGTGACCCCGGCACGGCTCGTCACCGGCTTCATCACCGAGCGGGGCGTCTGTCCGGCAACGCGCGAGGGGCTCTTATCGCTCTACCCGGAGCGGGCCGGGAAATAGCGCTGCTGCAACCTTTATAATCTTGCAAAAGAAGCTGTGGCAGAGTGAGCGGCCGCGCTGCCTTAGTCCGAGTACGTCGCCGTGACCATAAAGAGCAAAGATCCAGAGAAGGACGCGCGCCGTGCGGTGATCGACACGGCGCTCGCCATGAGCCGTTCCGGGCTGTCGCCGGGCCGCTCGGGCAACGTGTCGTGCCGCTGGAAAGGCGGCATGCTGATCACGCCGACCGGCATGGCGTACGAGGACATCCGTCCGCGCGACATCGTCTTCATCACCTCCAAAGGCACGTTGCTCGACAGGAAATCGCGCAAGCCGTCAAGCGAGTGGCGCTTCCACCTCGGCGCCTACCGCGCGCGTCCCGATATCAAGGCCGTCGTGCACACGCACTCGCTGCACGCCACGGTGCTCGCCTGCGCGCACAAGCCGATCCCGGCGTTTCACTATATGGTGGCCGTTGCTGGTGGGAAGGACATCCCGCTGGTGCCGTACGACACGTTCGGCACGCAGGAGCTGGCAGATCACATCGCCAACGGACTTGCCGAGCGTAATGCTTGCCTGATGGCCAACCACGGGCAGATCGCTGTCGGCACCAACCTTTGCTCGGCGCTCGAGCTTGCGCATGAGGTCGAGGTGCTATCGGAGCAATACGCCAAGGTGCTGGCGCTCGGCGAGCCGCACATCCTGCCCGATGACGAAATGGCGCGCGTGCTCGAGCGCTTCAAAAACTACGGCCAACGCGCGCAACGTTGATCAGTCGACGAATTCCTGCATCGTCGTTTTGCAGGTGCGCCGCCACTGCTGCTTGGTCATGTGCGTGCGCGGCTCCCAGATCGCCATGCAATCGGCCATCCGCTGCGCCGCGGTCTGCTCACGGTTGACGCTGCCGGTGGTCACCGCGGGGCTCTCGGTGGCCTTGGTCGCATCGGCCGGAACTGCCGGATCGGCGAGCGCGACGGCGCTCATCGAAAGTGCTCCGGCGAGGATAACCGTCAGGGTCTTGGCAAATCTGGGCATGTGTATCGTCCGTGGCCTCTTGAGCGGGAGCACCGGTAGCGCCGCTGCTCCCTGATGCGTTAGCTAACGTGTGGGCCCTGCATAAGGCGCAAGGCCGCTTCAATTCGCCGCCAAGTCTCCGCCTCCTTTATGTCCCCTTGTTGCTCGAGCTCGCGGGCCTTTTGCGCTGCTTGCGCGATCGCCAGGTCACCGCGCGCGTCGCGCAGCTTGCGAGCCTGCTCCTGGATATCCATCGCCTGCATGTCGGATCCTCCATGTTGTGGGCGATGGGAGGGATATAGGAGCGGTCTTTGGGGGCGCCAACGGTCGCTCAGGGCCCCTGCAAGTTATCCACAGCCGGCGCGTAGGCGGCGCCTAGTTGGCGAAGCGGAAGTGCATCACGTCGCCGTCCTTGACGACGTACTCCTTGCCTTCCAGCCGCATCTTGCCGGCGTCCTTGGCACCCACCTCGCCGCCGAGCGAAACGTAGTCCTCGTAGGCGATGGTCTCGGCGCGAATAAAACCCTTCTCGAAGTCGGTGTGGATGACGCCGGCGGCCTGCGGACCTTTGGTGCCGCGCGTGATCGTCCACGCGCGTGCCTCTTTGGGGCCGACCGTGAAATATGTGACGAGATCCAAAAGCTGGTAGCCGGCGCGGATCAAGCGGTTGAGGCCGGGTTCGGCGAGGCCCATCTCCGCCAGGAATTCGGCGCGATCTTCCGGCGGCAGTCCGGCGAACTCGGCTTCGATCTTGGCCGAGATGACGACGCTGACGGCGCCTTCCGCCTTCGCCTTCTCCTCCACCTTCTTGGAATATGCGTTGCCGTTGGCGGCAGCCGATTCCTCGACGTTGCACACGTAGACGACCGGCTTCGACGTGAGGAGCTGCAGCGCCAGGAACAAGGGCTTCTCCTCGGCCGTGATGTCGGCCACGCGCGCCGGCTTGCCGTCGCGCAGCGGGACGAGCGCCTTCTCCATCACCGCAAACTGCGCCTTGGCTTCCTTGTCGCCGGCCTTGGCTTTCTTCTCGGTCGCTGCAATGCGCTTTTCCAGGCTCTCCATGTCGGCGAGCATCAGCTCGGTCTCAACCACCTCGGCGTCGGCCAGCGGATCGATGCGGTTCTCGACGTGTGTGATGTCATCGTCCTCGAAGCAGCGCAGCACGTAGGCGACGGCATCGACCTCGCGAATGTGCGACAGGAACTTGTTGCCGAGGCCCTCGCCCTTGGAGGCGCCGCGCACGAGGCCGGCGATGTCGACGAAGGTGAGCCGCGTCGGGATGATCTGCCCGGATTTTGCTATGGCGGCGAGTTTATCGAGGCGCTCGTCAGGCACGCCGACCTCGCCGACGTTCGGCTCGATGGTGCAGAAGGGGTAGTTGGCGGCCTCGGCTGCCGCGGTCTGCGTCAGCGCGTTGAACAGGGTCGACTTGCCGACGTTCGGCAGACCCACGATGCCGCATTTGAAGCCCATGATTATCGCGCCCGCGCTGAAGGGAGATACCGGAAGGCGAGCGGGAAGGCCGCTGCAGCCACAATCGTGCCAGATGCCTAGTGGTTTCGGCCTGGATTGTGAAGCTTTCCGTTGCCGCAGTTGGCCGAGTACGTCGCTTGCGAGAGGCATACGTTCAGGTCTCGCGGGCCGGTCACCCCGAGGCATGGACATGCAAGGGGCTGCGGGGCGGGGAGTGCCGCGAAGCTTTTTTTAGTTAGAGCGACACTCAAGCCGCCCCGCGCAGGATTATGGGCATACCCGCGGCGTTTCAGGGGTTTCCCCCTCCCGGACTCTCACCGGGTGGGCGCGGCGAGCCTCAGGTAGTTCGCCGCGCGTAACGGACTGAAGTACCCGACCTGCAGCCCGCCCTCGATACAGGAACGCCTCGAGATCGACCCCTTGAGCGGGGCGGGATGGCGCGATGATACGAGCCGGGTGAGGGGCGGGGATTAGTTTTGAAGTGGCGCGCGAGTTAGTCCGCGCTGGGCCAGGAACAGACAACTCACCCTGGCGGCAATCAACGCAGATTGCGTGCTTGGGCGTCAGACCAGGGTATTACCCGCAATCGTAGCCGATCTGACACAGGATGGCGTTATCGCCGTTTGAGTTCGAATCCCGAATCGCTCTAGCGAGCATGTAGCGCTATTCCGCGCACAGAACGCCTCTTCATCCGGCGCTTCGCGACGAACCCGTTAGTTCACTGATCCGGATACTTGCGGAACCAGCAGGGAGGTTCGCCATGTATCGATATTTCATAATTCTTTTGGCCATGATGATGGCGACGACCACGGTTGCGGCGCGCGACAAGCATCGCTCGAAGCACCGCGAAGAGTCATCAGCGTCGGAGCGGCGAGATGACCGCGGAAGGGGTCGCGTATGCCTCGATCGCGTGCGCGGGCTCGGTACCCAATGGATTGGAGAGCAGGGTGCCCTGGATGCAGCCAAAAAGGACTGGATGGAGCGCGTCCGTTATTACCACGGCGAAACTTTCCTCGATCTTAGTCACGCCGCGGACTTCGTGAAGCGCTGTGGCCGCGTCTCCATCGGAGAGGTCGCGGGTCAGGTTTTGTATCGCTGCGAGATTGAAGCACGCCCGTGCAAGGGCAGCTTTGAGTCCTTGGACGCTCAGAAGTGAACCGCGACCAACCGGCCGGCGCTGGCTTTGTCAGTACGTCTGTAACCAACCTCCCACGCGGCCGCGCGTCGCGTGATGCCGATCATTGCTGCTCCAAACACTCGTCAAAAACCCGAAGCACAGTGACATACCCAATGCTCGTATCATTGAGCTCCTCGAGCGTCAGGCGAGGGATGGGAAGTTCGGGTAGCAGCCTCTCACAGGCGGCATCGCGAAGTTCACAGGCTCTGGAGAAATCCCCGGTAAGATCAAAGCCGGCGCGGAGTAACGCTCCTGTGGCGCAGAATCGCGTGGCATCAGGATGATATGGGTCGACAGGTCGACCGTCGCCGGCGAGCGCGGTGTACCTTTGCGTTCAGCCAGTCTCTTCGTCAATGAGCTGGCGTGCGCGGATGATTACTTGATGTAGCAGTTCGTGTGTCATAGCCGCGGGCTTTTTACACACGTGGACTGGTGCGTCTACATGAAAATGCAGGCGATGGCAGATCCCACGGCAACATGCCGTCCTTGCGGAAAGCGGGCCGTCCTCGTGGCCGAGTGCTCCAGGTCAGCTTTGGGTCACGAGCTGACGTCGCTACGAACCTACTAGCGGAAGCGGGTGAGGGCGAAGGCCGAATAGCTGGCCGGGCTCGGCAGCTTGTCCTTGCCGCTCATGGCGTCGGTGAGCGCCTCGCCGATGTTGGTGCCGGGGTCGGTCTCCTTCACCGCGATGACGATGAACGGCCGCTGCCAGCTCGTGCCGCCCGTCTCGCAGTCCTTGCACGGGTCGCGGTACTGCCCGAGGTTCAGCGTCCAGATCGGCGTTGCCGCCGCCACCGCACCCGAAACGAGCGTCGCGGCCTGCTTGGCGCGGCGCTCGGCGCGCGCCACCTCCTCCGCGGCGCTGCCCTCCTGCGAGGCGGTGCCGACCGTGATCACCTCCTTGGCGTCGGAAAGCGCGTTCTTCACCTCGTCGTCGAGCACGGCGGCAGCGAGCTGATCGCGCGGGATCGTCACGCCGTCCTTCTCCAAGTCCTCGGCGCTGCCGCGTACCCACAGGAAGCTCTTGTTCAAGACGACGACGTCGAAGCTGGCGCGACGCCCGGCCTTGTCCTTGCCCTCGATGGCGAAGACGGTCGAGTTGCGCGTCTGGCGTACCTGCGGTTCCGGCGCGATGGCCGCCGTCTCGACCGGCGCCCGATTGGTGATGAAGTTCTCGCGGATCTCAATGGCGCCGTAGGTCGCCGCGGCGCCGGTCGAGGCGACGAGCATGGCGACGCCGGCGTTGGTCTTGAACAGCGACAGGAACCAGCCGATGCGGTCCCACCAGCCCGCGCCGCGGTCGTAAGCGCGATACCCGCGCCACAGCCAGCCGATTGCACCACGGCGACGTCGTTCTTCATCCTGCGCATTTAGCTTTGGTGCAGGATGCTCCTCGGTCTCCGCCTCTCCACAAACTAGCCACGCCAAGACAAAGCCGAGGGCGAATGCGCCGGCCGCATACCAGGCGAAGTCACCGGACAGGTGATCCATGACGTGCCTCGTCTATCTAGCGCGCCGCTGCGTCAGAAGTTGACGTGCTGGATCACGTAGCCGGCGCCGAAGGCAATCAGTCCCGCGATGACGATCTGCGGAAGCACCGAGACGAAGGCGCTGAGCAGCGAGACGAAGGCACCGAACACGGCGACCGCCGCCTCCCACAACACGAGCGCCGCCTTGTAGAGGATGTAGGCGATGGCTCCGAGCGCGAGGACGAGGATCACGATCTTCCAGATCGGCAGCGACTGCCAGTCGGACGAGAAGATCGAGACGATCTGCCCGAACGACCAGTTCCAGATCAGCTGCAGGAACTTGAAGATCGCAGCGATGCCCTGCTGCAGGAACGAAATAATGGAGTTGATAATCCCTTCCACGTGCACCTCCCCTGACGATGCGTGCCGGCCCGGTCAGCACCGCGGCCCCCGCGCCACACTGGCCCGGGCTCGTTGCCTGCGCAAGCTGCGCCGCAACACACTTGTCAGGCTTTTAGCCGGTAGCCGGTGCTGAAGATGCGCCAGATTACGGCGAGGCAGACCAGCAGGAACACTACCGTCATGCCGAGGCTAACGGCGACGTTGACGTCGGAAATCTCGAAGAAACTCCAGCGGAACCCGCTGATCAGGTACACGACCGGGTTGAACAGGGTCACCGTCTGCCAAAACGGAGGCAGCATGTTCACCGAGTAGAACGTGCCGCCCAGGAATGTCAGCGGTGTCACAATCAACAGCGGGATGATCTGCAGCTTCTCGAAGCCGTCGGCCCAGATGCCGATGATGAAGCCGAACAGGCTGAAGGTCACCGCCGTCAGGACGAGGAAGGCCAGCATCCAGAACGGATGGGCAATGTGCAGCGGCACGAATAGGGCGGCCGTGCCAAGGATGATCAGCCCGAGGATGATCGACTTCGTCGCCGCGGCGCCGACGTAGCCAAGCACGATCTCGAGCGGCGAGATCGGCGCCGACAGGAGCTCGTAGATCGTCCCGGTGAAGCGCGGGAAATAGATGCCGAACGAGGCGTTGGCGATGCTCTGCATCAAGAGCTGCAGCATGATCAGGCCCGGCACGATGAAGGCGCCGTAGCTGACGCCCTCGATCTCCGAAATGCGCGAGCCGATCGCCGCGCCGAAAACGATGAAATAGAGCGACGTCGAAAGCACCGGCGAGATGATGCTCTGCATCACCGTGCGGAAGGCGCGCGACATCTCGAACACGTAGATGGCCTTGACCGCGTGCAGGTTCATTTGGCGCTCCTGACGAGATCGACGAAGATGTCCTCGAGCGAAGATTGCGTCGTGTCGAGATCGTTGAAGCCGATGCCCGACGTGCGCATGTCGTTGAGCAGTGCCGTGATGCCGGTGCGGCCGGCATGCGTGTCGTAGGTGAAGGTCAGCGCGCGCCCGTCCGGCGACCGCTCCAGCGCGTGTGCGGCAAGCTCGGGCGGGATGGCATCGAGCGGCGCGCTGAGCTGCAGCACGAGCTGCTTCTTGCCGAGCTTGTGCATCAGCTCGACCTTGTCCTCGACAAGGATCAATTCGCCTTTGGCGATGACGCCGACGCGGTCGGCCATCTCCTCGGCTTCCTCGATGTAGTGCGTCGTCAGGATGATGGTGACGCCGGTGGCGCGCAGCTCGCGCACCACCTGCCACATGTCCTTGCGCAACTCGACGTCGACGCCGGCCGTCGGCTCGTCGAGGAAGAGGATCGTCGGCTCGTGCGCCAGCGCCTTGGCGATCAGCAGCCGGCGCTTCATGCCGCCCGACAGCGTCATGATCTTGCTGTCTTTTTTGTCCCATAGGGACAACGCCTTGAGCACCTTCTCAACGTATGCCGGGTTGGGCGGCTTGCCGAACAAGCCGCGGCTGAAGGAGACGGCATTCCATACGCTCTCGAAGGCGTCTGTGGTCAGCTCCTGCGGCACGAGGCCGATCATCGCGCGCACGCGGCGGTAGTCGCGACGGATGTCGCCGCCGTCGACCGTCACGCTCCCCGTCGTCGCATTGACGATGCCGCACACGATTGAGATGAGCGTCGTCTTGCCGGCACCGTTGGGGCCCAGCAGCGCGAAGATCTCGCCGCGGCGGATCTCCAGGTTGACATGCTTCAGCGCCTGGAAGCCGGTGGCGTAGGTCTTCGACAGGTCTTTGATTGTGATGATTGCTGTCATGCTCGGGGAATAGGCGTGTCGCTGCTTATGCTGCAAGGCCGAGGGCGGCGCGACAGATTTATCCAACCGCGGGTCCTAGCGGTTTTCCAATCCGTTCTTCAGGCGATTTGCGCGAATGCGGTCGGCCTCGGAAAGCATCTTCGCCTTCATCGCAATGAGGCCGTTGCAAACGTCGGCATGAATTTTGGCGAACTCGGTCGGCGAGGTAAACGTATCGGGGTTTGCCGCATCGTACGCCAGGACGGCATCGACGTGCGTGCCAGAGTTGGAATATCGCCGAATGCGTATTGGTTGATCGGTTTGCCGATAACCTCCGAGAGCGATGTGAAGATTGCCGGGTCGCCGGTCGGATCGCCACCGGGCTTTGCCAGCAGATGCGTGCGGAAGCGCAGCTGTCCCAGATAGAAGACAAAGACGGCGTCGTCCTTCTTGCCCTCTTTGAACAGCTCGCCCGCGCGTTTGTAATATTCGGCCGGATGCTCGCCGGCGAGTTCCTGCACCGCGGGCGGGACGGCGACGGGGCCCTGCGCAAGCACGGCGCTACTCCAGAGCGCCGGAACCATAGCGGTGACTAACAGTGCGAGCACGCGGCCGAGGTTCATCGCCAACTCCAAGTCGTTATGCCGAGGGCGCGACTTGAGCGCCGCGGACGGGCGCCGGATGACGCACGATCGGCTTGGGCTTACTCCTTGTCGCCACGGCCGGCGAGCCACTTCTTGAGGTTCTCGGCGAGAGCGCCGGCGCGCTTTGATACGCGCTCCCCCGCCGGATGCGGATTACGCGGTGCGCGTTCGGGTTTCTGCTTTGGCGGCGGCTCGCGCTCCTCGGGCGCGTCGTCATCGCGCGTCTTGAGGGCGACCTGGGACAGAAAGCGGGCGCTGTCGCCCTTGGCAAGAAACGGTGCCGCCTCGGCCATGGCGTCGAGCAGCGGGTCGAGCCACGCGTATTCGACCTTGGCGAAGTCGTGCAGCACGTAATGCGCCACGGCATCCTTGACGCCCGGATGCCCGACGCCGATGCGCACGCGGTTGTATTCGTTGCCCATGTGCGCGGTGATGGAGCGCAGCCCGTTGTGGCCGGCGTTGCCGCCGCCGACCTTCACTTTCAGCTTGCCGGGCGCGAGGTCGATCTCGTCGTGAAAGACGTAGATGTTCCTGATGTCGATCTTCAGGAAGCGCGCGGCTTCGCCGACCGAGCGGCCGCTGTCGTTCATGTAAGTGGTGGGCTTCAAGAGCACGACGCGCTCGCCGCCGAGCGTGCCTTCCGTCGTCTCGCCCTGAAAGCGCTTGCGCCAGGGGCCGAGGCTATGCTCGCTCGCGATCTTGTCGAGCGCCACGTAGCCGACGTTGTGGCGGTGGCGGGCGTACTGCGCGCCTGGGTTTCCCAGTCCGACGAACAGCTTCATGGGCATGCCCCGGCGAGGATGAAAAAGGCGGGCGCGCGATGATCGCTGCGCCCGCCCCTAGTGGATGATCGAGAAGTCCGCTACGTCACGCGCGGCTGGGTGGTGCAGCGGACTTCTCGATCTGAATCACACTAGAAGCATTAAGCCGGCTACTGTCCTTCAGATCGCGAAATTCGTTCCAACCTTGCCGCACACTGAGACGAATTTCGCGATCAGGACATAGTCTACTTCTTCTTGTCGCCAGCCTTGGCCGCCGGTGCCGGAGCACCCTTGGCCGCGGCAGGAGCAGCGCCGCCTTTGGCGGGGGCTGCACCCTTGGCGGCCTCGCCGCCGGCAGGCGCCGCCGCCGCACCTTCAACAGGGGCTGCTGCAGCAGCAACCGGAACTTCTTCTTCCTGCTTCACGGCGCCGGCAATGGTGGCGATCGTGAAGTCGCGATCCTTGATGGTCAGCTCGGCATCCTTGGGCAGCTGCACCGCCGAGATGTGGATCGAGCGGCCGATCTCGAGACCGGTGAGGTCGACCTCGAAGAAGGGCGGGATATGGTCGTAGGGGCAGATGACCTCGACGTCGTGGCGCACGATATTGAGCACGCCGCCGCGCTTCAGACCGGGCGAGAGTGCCTCGTTGATGAAGCGCACCGGGACCTCGACGCGGATGCGGCCGTCTTTGCCGATGCGCATGAAGTCGACGTGGATGGGCTGATCCTTGATGGGATCGACCTGCAGGTCGCGCGGGATGACGCGGTTCTTCTTGCCTTCGACGTCGAGCTCGAACACGGTCGAGGTGAAGTGGCCCTTGATGACCTGCTTCCAGAGGTCGTTGTAGTCGAGCGCGATGGTCTCGGGCGGCTGGCCATCGCCATAAATGACGCCCGGAACTTTTCCTTCACGACGAGCTTGGCGTGCGGCCCCCTTGCCTGCACGTGGGCGCGCCGTGGCTTTCAGCTCGGTCGAGTGCTGAGCCATGGCAGGATCTCCAAAAAAATCAGGGCCTTGCGGCCCGTTGATCGACGCGGCCTCCAAGGGTGCCGGGCGCCGTCTCATGCTGATATGCTTGAGATGGCGCGGGTTATAGCGGCGGATCAGGGGCTTGGCAATTGCCCGGGCAGCCGCCGGGCGGCCATGGGCCGGGGTGCGTGGCGCGCCGCCCGTAAACGCTTGAGGCGTTCAGCGGTTTGAATTCACTGCGATCTTTGCCATCTCCTCTCTGCTATATTCGGCTGGATTCACAGGAGACAGCTACCGATGGTTCGCAAGGGCACCAAACGCCGGCCTGCTCCCGAGCAGGACAAGATGATCGTCGAGGCGCTGCGCGGCGTCGGACGGCCGATCAGCGCGTACGAGCTCATCGAGGAGCTGCGCGACAAGGCGAGCCTTGCGCCGCAGACCGTCTATCGCTCGCTCGACCGTCTCATCGCCGAAGGACAGGCGCACCGGCTCGAGTTGCTCAACGCCTTCGTCGCCTGCCGGCATCCGAGCCACGAGGGCGCCGTCGTGTTCGCCATTTGCGATGACTGCGGGACCGTGACGGAGTTCGACGAGCCGGCCGCCATCGAACGCCTCTCGGCTTGGGCGCGCAAGGCGAAGTTCGCCGTCGACCAGATGACGCTCGAGCTGCGCGGCCAGTGCCGGGCCTGCACCGCGCGTCCCGCCCGCTAGGTCCGTCTTAGTAGAACAGGCTCGAGACGCTTTCCTCGCGCGCCGTGCGCAGGATGGCCTCGCCGATCAGCGGCGCGATCGACAGCACGCGAATGTTCTTGGCGGCGAGCACGGCGGCGGTCGGCTGGATGCTGTCGGTGATCACCAGCGACTTGAGCTTGGAGTTCTGGATGCGGCTCACCGCGCCGCCCGACAAGACGCCGTGCGTGATGTAGGCCATCACCTCGACCGCGCCGTGCTTCAGCAAGCGCTTCGGCGGCATTCACCAGCGTGCCGCCGGAATCGACGATGTCGTCGATGAGGATGCAGCGCATGCCCTTCACTTCGCCGATGACGTGCATCACCTCGGATTCGCCCGGACGGTCGCGGCGCTTGTCGCAGATGGCGATCGGCGCCTCGATGCGCTTGGCCAGCGCCCTGCGCGCGCACCACGCCGCCGACGTCCGGCGACACGACCATCAGGTTGTTGCCTTTGTGGTGCTCCTGGATGTCGCGCACCATCACCGGGCGCGGCGAACAGGTTGTCGGTCGGGATGTCGAAGAAGCCCTGGATCTGCCCGGCGTGCAGGTCGAGCGTCATGACGCGGTCGGCGCCGGCGCGCTCGATGAGGTTGGCGACGAGCTTCGCCGTGATGGGCGTGCGCGGACCGGGTTTGCGGTCCTGGCGGGCGTAGCCGTAGTAGGGGATGACAGCGGTGATGCGGGCTGCCGACGCGCGCTTCAGCGCGTCGATGAGGATCAGCAGCTCCATCAGGTTGTCGTTGGCGGGGAACGAGTTCGACTGGATCACGAAGACGTCCTGGCCGCGGACGTTCTCCTGGATCTCGACGAATATCTCCATGTCGGCAAAGCGCTTCACCTGGCCCTTGGTGGCAGGGACCTTCAGGTGAGCACAGATCGCCTCGGCAAGCGGCCGGTTGGAGTTGCCGGCGACGATTTTCATCGTCGGTTTACCGCCGCGGCCCTCAGGACGGGGATCGAAGGGCATGAGTACGCTCCACAGCCGTCGCCGGGCGCTTCTAGCAATAGGGCCCGCGCCTGTAAACGGCGGGCCGCGCTAGTGTCCCGGCTCCGAAGCTCGCCTGAGTTGATGCTGGGCTCCCGAGCGAGCTTCGGACGCGAAAGGACACTAGCCCGCTTAGGGTTACTAGTGTGATTAAGATCGAGAAATTCGCTTTGCTGCCAGCCGAGAGCTGAGGCGAATTCCTCGATCATCACACTAGATTGCCGTCGGAAGCGGCGTGACTTGCCGGTCGTAACCGGCGTTTAGTTGGAGCTCGTCCGCTGCGTCGGCTGCGGCAGGAGCTTAACAATTCCCTGCGCCGCCGCTGCTGCCGCTGCGTCAGCCGTCTTGCCCCACGAGCCGTCGAGCGAGCCCTGCGGAACCTCGTTCTTCTGCGACACGGTGCCGAGCTTCTTGCCGGAAGGGTCGGTTACGCTCCAGTCGATGGTGATCGGCTGCTTGCCGTCCTTGCCGGTGCCCATCGCGACCTTGCCCTCGACGATGTAGGTGTCGGGAGACTGGGCCTCGGTGAGGGCGACGCCGCTGCGCGTCAACTCACGCTGTAGCGCTGCTCTGAGCGTCGTGCTGCCATCGCCGGGTGCGCCGGTGACCGCCGGCACTAAGGCCTTCACCGGCCCGGTGCCACCGATGCTGCCGGTGACCGTCGATTTGGCCGGGGTCGTCGCGGCGTAGGCGCCCGGCGTCGTCGCCGCCGTCTGCACCATGCCGCCTGCGGTGCCGCTACTGGCGACCGCCGGGGCTGCGCCGGCGCCCGGCATCCAAGCGGTCACCGAGGTGACGGTCTTCGACGCGATCGTCTGCACGAGTGCCGGCGTGACCGCCGTCCATGGATCCTTGCTCTTGCCGGAAGGCGCCGACTCTTCGCCGCTGACGCGGTGCACGCCTTTGCCGCTCGCGTCGGTGACGTCCCAGATGTAGGACACCTTCGACTTGGTGCCCTTCTTCTCCAGCGACGAGACGACGTAGCCGCGGAGCGTGTACTCCGCTTTCTCTTCCGGCGTCTTGGCGACGCGTATGCCTTGCTTCTCCATGTCGGCCATGAGCTGGTTGCGCAGCTCGCCCGACACGTTCTCGGGCGGTCCGATCACCGGCGCGATGGCGAACTGTGCTCCTCGCGATGTCGCGAGCGGCGGCGGACTCGCGACCGACGCCGTCGGAGCGTCACCGCCCGACGAGCTGAAGAGCGACGAAGTTAGCGAATTGGCGGTTTCACATCCGGTCAATCCGAAGGCCATCCAGCCTGCGAAGAGTGCGAATGCTATTGGCTTCGTTTTTTGCCAAGCCGCAGCAGTATCAAAGGTCGTCACGGCGACGCTCCCCCGTTGAGTACCCGCTGTTTCTTCCGGCGGCCGGCGTACGAACCTTGCGGCCTTGAACTCCTTAATGACCGGTACCTCTCTAGAATCGTCTAGCCAGTCATTACTGCCGCGTCCAGATCGAATCCGAACGTCACGACGTCCGATAGTAATTCCCCGAGCGAAACGTAGGACGCTATTGTGGATTGTGCAATTAAGCCACGACAATGGCGGAGATTTGACGGCCGTAATCGCCCTCGGAGCGGTGCTGCGAGCGTCGAAAACTGAAAAAAAGCGATTTGTTCGCATAGGTGCACGCACTTTGCTGCTCAACCTGGCTGATACCGCTCGCCTTGAGTTGCATCTCGACAAAGCCGGGAAGGTCGAAATGGGCCCGTCCGTGAGGATTATTGCGGGCGAGAAACATTTCGTTGTTCCCGCAACTTTTGAGCAAAGCCTCTTCGAAGTCTGGACCCACTTCGTATGAGACTTGGTTAATGGCCGGCCCAATGGCCGCAATTATGCGATTTCGGCTGGCGCCGAGATTTTCCATGGCGGCGACCGCTGCCTCGAGCACGCCCGCCCACGGCCCCGCGCCAGCCGGCGTGGGCGGCGCCGACGACCCCCGCTTCCGGGTCGGCGAGGAGCACCGGCGCGCAGTCCGCCGTCAGGACGCCGATGACGAGGCCGGGCGTGCGGGTGACGAGTGCATCAGCCTTAGGGCGGGCGTTGGCCGCGACGGGGCCATCGATGGCGACGGCATCGCCGCTATGCACCTGGTAGATGGTGGCAACGTCAGCGTGGCGTCCGCCGAGGTAGCGGGCGACGCGGGCACGGTTCTCGGCGACGTTGGCGGGCGCGTCGGCCGACCCCGGTCCGCAGTTGAGGCTGGCGTAGAGGCCCTGCGAGACGCCGCCGGCGCGGGTGAAGAACCCATGGCGGATGCCGGGAAGGCGGGCGAGCGATAGGGCTTCGAACGGTTGCAGCATGGTCCGACCACTAAGATGCGCCGATCCCGGTGTCCACTGTGCCAAGCGCCGGGAGCGGGGCGACATCGCGGCTTCTGACGCCGATGGCCTGGAAACGTGTGCCCATGCCGCCCGGCGCCATGAGGCGGGCGATGGCCGTTTCGATCTGCGCCGCCTTGGCGGGGTTCGCCGCCATCAGCCGCGAGGCACGCTCGATGATGCCGAGGCGGCCGAGGAACTCGGCCTGCGGGATCGGGCCATCGCAGGCGAGGCCTGGGCGCTTTATCGCTTCGGCGAAGGCGGCGAAGTCGACCTGCGACGTGAGGTCAGCTTCGCCCGGCGCGTGCAGCGGGTCAGTGTAGCGGTGCTCGCTGATCGCCTGCAGCGTGTCGCCGAGGCCCGGCTGCGCGTGGCCGTAGTCGATGAACAGCGCGGCAGCGGGTGCGCCGAGCTGCGGCGAGCTTGCCGGCGAACCCTGCTAGGGCGGCATCCCGCGACTCCCAGACGTCGCCGTCGCAGCGGCGGTCCGATGTTGCTTGGAAGCGTGATGCGGGGTGTCGGGCGCGCCGTCGACGAAGGTCAGCGTCGCCGGCCGCATCGAGACCGACGCAGCGCGTGCGCCACGCGCCGTCGCGGAACACCCACTGCGCCACGGGCAGCGTATCGAGGAACTCGTTGGCGACGACGATCGCCGGGCGCTGCCCCGGGTTCGAGCTCGGCGCTCCAGCGCAGCGCATCGTCCTCGCCGCCCAGCGTCGTGCGCTGGATGGCTGCAAGCGCGGCATTGCTCTCGATCAGCTCGACGCTCAGCGCGGCGCGAAACTCCGGCACGAGGCGCGCCGCCCGCAGCGTATCGCGCATCAGCGTGCCGCGTCCCGGTCCAAGCTCGATGAGCCGCACGGCATGCGGCGCGCCCATCTGCTGCCAGACGACCGCGCACCACAGGCCGATGAGCTCGCCGAACACCTGGCTGATCTCCGGCGCGGTGACGAAATCGCCGGCGCCGCCGATGGCCATCCGCCGGCGATAGTAGCCGTGCTCGGGATCGTGCAAGCACGCCTGCATGTAGTCGGCGACGCTGATCGGCCCGTCTTGCGCGATGCGCTCCGCAAGCTCTCCGCGCCAGCGGCGTTGCGGCATGCGCGGCGGCGGTCATGTCAGGTCGCGCGTGCGCGCCAGATAGACGACGAACAGGCCGAGCAGCAGCATCGGGATGGAGTAGACGATGCCCGGCCGTCAGCGGCCCGACGTTGAAGGCGTGCGCGAAGTGCGGCTCGCGGAACAGCTCCGCCGTCGAGCGCGCCAGCGCGTAGCCGGCGAGGAAGACGCCGCTAACGAGACCGGGTCGCTTCAGGGCGCCGAAGTAGTGCGTCAGCAGCCGCAGCACGAGGAACAGCACAAGACCCTCGAGCGCCGCTTCATAGAGCTGGCTCGGGTGGCGCGGCGTCGGCTCGACATCCGGATGGTGCAAGGCGGCCTCGGGAAACACCATGCCCCACGGCAGCGTCGTCGGGCGGCCGAACAGCTCGCCGTTGATGAAGTTGGCGATGCGGCCGAAGAACAGGCCGATCGGCACCGCCGCAGTGACCAGGTCGCCCGTGCTCCACGGATTGACGCCATTGCGGCGAGCGAACGGCCCAGATGGCGATGATGCAGCCGACGAGCGCGCCATGGAACGCCATGCCGCCCTTCCACACGGCGATGATGTCCTGCGGGTTGGCGAGGTAGTAGCTCGGCTCATAGAAGATGACGAAGCCGAGCCGGCCGCCGAGCACGACGCCGGCGGTGATGTAGAGCAGCAGGTCGTCGACCTTGGCGGCCTCGAACGGCGGCCGATCGCCGGCCCACAGCTGCGGCTCGGAGAGCAGCCGGCGGATATAGAGCCAGCCGAGCAGAAGCCCGGCGAGGTAGGCGAGCCCGTACCACTTGATGGCGACCGGTCCGATCTGCAAGGCGACCGGATCGATATTCGGAAACGGAATGGCCCACAGGTTCGTCAGCAGGTTCATATGATGCTTTCGGGCCGGGCTTTACGGCCTCTCCTATGGGCTCATTGCGGGCGCCGCACGATTTCGGCAGGTAGCGCGCGCTGTCAAGGGCCGCGCGCGTCTTGAACGGGCCGTGCTGCCCGCCCATAGTCCGCGCAACGGCGCGCACATGCTCGCAACTCCCGGAGCAAAGTCATGACCCAGACGACCAATCGTTTCCTCGATGAATTTTCCAAGCTGATGACGGATGCAGCCGGCGCGGCCGATGGCCTCAGGAAAGAGGCGGAGCAGCTGTTCAAGTCGCAGGGCGAACGCTTCCTGCGCGAGATGGATGTCGTGCGCCGCGAGGAGTTCGAAGCGGTGAAGGCGATGGCCGAGAAGGCGCGCGCCGAGAACGAGCGCCTCGAAGCGCGCATCGCCGCGCTGGAGGCACAACTCGCGCGTCCCGGCACCGCGTGAGCGACAATCGTTCGCGTACGGCCCACATTGCCCGTGGACAATGCCGGCCCGAACTTGCGACTCGCACCCCCGTCTGTTTTCGTCGCGCCCGTTGATCGAGTTCGTCGCTCTGTAGATGTCGCGTCGCTTTGTATCGACTACGAAAAAAAGCCCGCGAGACCTATAGAGGGATGTTCGAAGCATGGCGGCGGAATTCGGCAATGAGCGCACGAGAAATCCTATCGATCTCATCGAGCGCCTGGCTGCGGCTCATGACTGGACCTGCGACCGTACCAATGACGACGAGCTGACCCTCGTCATCGCCGGCACGCTGGACCGACTATCACGTCTCGCTCAACTGGCGCGATGACCTCGAGGCACTGCACCTCGCCTGCGCGTTCGATTTCCGCGTGCCGGAGAACCGGCTCAACGAAATGTACAAGCTCGTTGCGCAGATCAACGAGCAGCTCTGGCTCGGCCACTTCGACCTGTGGACGCAGGAAGGCCTCGTCATGTTCCGCCACGCGCTGCTGCTCAACGGCTCGCTGGCGACGACCGCGCCAATGCGAAGCCATGCTGCATGCCGCGCTCGAGGGCTGCGAGCGCTACTATCAGGCCTTCCAGTTCGTCGTCTGGGCGGGTAAGCAGAGCCGCGAGGCGCTGGTCTCGACCATGTTCGAGACCGAGGGCCAGGCCTAATCTAGGGCGCCAATAACGCCCGTCACCCGCGGGTCGCGCCGATGAGCTTCAATGTGCAAGGTCCGCTGCTGCTCGCCGGCGCGGGCAAGATGGGCGGAGCGATCCTGTCGGGATTGCTCGCCCGCGGTCTCGATGCCCGCTCCGTCATCGTGCAGGATCCCGATCCGGCAAGGCCGGTCGCCGATCTTCTCGCCGACAACGGCATCGACGTTCTGCCCTTCATCGACGAGCTGACGCAGCCGCCCGGCGTCATTCTCATCGCCGTCAAGCCCCAGGTGATGGACGAGGTGCTGCCGCCGCTGGCGAAGCTCGCAGGCCCCGAGACGCTGGTCCTGTCGATTGCCGCCGGGCGTCGCATCGCGATGTTCGAAAAACATCTGCCAGGCGCCGCCATCGTGCGCGCCATGCCCAACACGCCGGCCGCCATCGGTCGCGGCATGACCGTCGCCGTCGCCAACGCCAAGGTCACGCCGGTGCAGCGCGCGCTGGCGGACGACCTGCTGTCGGCGGTGGGCGAGGTCATGTGGGTCGACAACGAGGCGCTGCTCGATCCGGTCACGGCCGTGTCGGGCTCGGGGCCTGCCTACGTGTTCCTGCTCGCCGAGTGTCTCGCGGAGGCGGGACGCGCGGCGGGGCTCGATGCAACGTTCGCCGAGCGGCTGGCGCGGGCGACAATTTCCGGCTCGGCGGCGCTGCTTGAAGCGTCGGATCTCTCCGCCGAGCAGCTGCGCAAGAACGTGACGTCGCCCGGCGGCACGACGGCGGCGGCGCTGGAGATTCTCGGCGGCGAAGATGGATTGCAGAAGCTGATGACCGCGGCGGTGGCGGCGGCAACGAAACGCGGCCGCGATCTGGCGAAATGAGCGGAGTGCTCTTGCCAATGCGCGGCCGCGTCTCTTGCGTTGCCTGAGCGGGCGTTAGCCCCGGCGGGCCCAGGCAATTTCGGTGGGCGGCGGCACCAAGGGTCCGAAAACCAAGGAGGAGAGGTCTCACGAGACCGATTGCGCGTAAGGCGCCTTCCGCGTCACACCGTGGATCAGTTATGATATGTTATTACATACCTGGCAAGTCCAAGATTGTCGCGCTCACGAGATCGTGTGGAGACGGGGAAATTGACCCCGGATGGCCCGCAAAATCAGGGTCGGACGGCCGACATGAACCTCCGACATCCCGACATGCCGGCAGGTTCATGAACCGATCTCGGCGACATGAACCTCCGCGCTGCTCGGTCGTCCCCGCCAAGGTGTTTTTGCGGCTGCCGCTTCCGTTCGGCTGTCCCGCTGCCTACCTCTCAAGGATCACAACACGGGAGCAGGCCATGCTGGATCAGTTGACCATCCGCGGGCGCCTCGTCGCTGCCGCCATGAAGCTCGCCGCCGAACACCCCTGGCGCGAGGTGACGCTGGCGAAGATCGCCGAGACGGCCGGCGTCAGTCTCGTCGACGTGCGCAACGAGTTCGATAGCAAGGGCGACGTGCTGGCGGCGTTCGTGCGCTATGTCGATGACGCGGTACTGGCGCGCGCGCCGCAACGCTCGGGCACGCAGCCCGCGCGCGATGCGCTGTTCGAAGTGGTCATGAGCCGCTTCGATGTGCTGTCGTCCTACAAGCCGGCGCTAAAGTCGATCGCCGCCACGTGGCCGGTGGACGCGCCGGTCGTGCGTGCGTTTTGTCAATCGCAGGCATGGATGCTGCGCGCTGCCGGCATCCGCAGCGAAGGCCTCGACGGGCAGCTGCGTGCTGCGGGTCTTGGCACCGTCTACGCGTCCGTCTATCGCACGTGGCTCAGCGACGACGATCCGGGTCTCGCACGCACCATGGCGGCGCTCGACCGGCGCCTGCGCCGCGGCGAGCGCACGCTGCAGTCGATCGACGACACGGTTTCGAGATTCTGCGGCTTCGCCAACAAGTGCGCCGACATCGCGCGCAAGCCGACGAAGCCTAAAGGAGCTGAGCCGAATACGACGGCCGATCCCGCCGCCACCGTTCCGCCCGGCGCCCTGTCCTGACCGGCGCCAATAGCTAACCTTCCCCTGCCCCCGTCATGGCGGAGCTCATGCTACGGCTATCCGGACGCAGGAGAGACTGTCGAAGGCGCAGGAGAGTGTCCACGACGTTCTGACGCTGGCTCCCGAAGCTGATACGGTCGCTGCGTTCCCTCAGCCGGGATGACAGTGGCTGCGGCACTACAGCGGCACGGAGATGACGGCGCGCAGGCCGCCCATCGAGCTTTCGCCGAGCGTGATGTCGCCGCCGTGGCTCTTGGCGATGTCGCGTGCGATGGCGAGGCCGAGGCCGGTGTTGCCTTCGTCCTGATTGCGCGCGTGGTCGAGCCGGTAGAACGGTTTGAACACGTTGGCGCGCTCGGCGGGGGGAATGCCCGGCCCGTTGTCGTCGACCTCGATGCGCACCCATTGGCCCTCGACGGCGCCGCGGATGATGATCTGATCGCCGAAGCGCGCGGCGTTCGAGACGAGGTTGGTGATGGCGCGCTTGAAGGCCTGGCGCTTCAACGGCAGCACCAGCTCCTCACGCCGCTTGCGTAGCTTCAACTCGATCGGCGTGCCGTAGTATTGCGCTTCCTCGTGCACCTCCTGCAGCAGCTCGCGCAGGTTGGTGGGTGCCGATTCTTCGCCGCCGTCGCCTTTGGCGAAGGCGAGGTAGTCCTCGAGCATGTCCTGCATCTCGCGCACGTCGGCCTGCAGCGACTGCGCCTCGGGCGTGTCGCCGAGCAGGGCGAGCTCCAGCTTGAAGCGCGTCAGGATGGTGCGCAGGTCGTGGCTGACGCCGGCCAGCATGGTCGTGCGCTGCTCGACGTGCGTCGTGATGCGGTCGCGCATCTCGAGGAAGGCGGTCGCCGCCTGCCGCACCTCGCGGGCGCCGCGCGGGCGGAAATCGTCAGGCACCCTGCGGCCCTTGCCGAACGCGTCGGCCGCTTCGGCGAGCCGCAGGATGGGGCGGATCTGATTGCGCAGGAAGAGAATGGCGACGGTGAGCAGGATCACCGACGAGCCGATCATCCACAGAAGGAAGATGTGCGAGTTCGAGGCGTAGGTCTGCGAGCGCGTGGCGACGAAGCGCAGGATGGCGTTCTGCAGCTTGACGCGGATCTCCACGTGCCGCGACTGGCCGACGGTGTCGATCCAGAATGGCCGCTGCACCTGGCGGCGGATCTCGTCCGACAGCGCGCGGTCGAGCAGCGCGAAGAACGGCTTGGGACGCGGCGCCGGCAGATCGCCCGGCGGCAGCACCTGCATCGACAGGTTGAGCCGGTCGCGCGCCATCTCGATGAGCTGGCTGTACTCGTCCTTCTTGGGATACTCCTCGTAGATGTCGATGACGGCGGCGATGTCGCGCGCGGTGGCTTCCGAAAGCCGCCGCGTCACCGCCTGCCAGTGGCGCTCCATGAACACGAAGGCGACGACGCCCTCGAGCACGACGATGGGCGCGATGATGATGATGAGCGCGCGCGCATAGAGGCCCTTGGGCAGAGACGTCGGCCAGCCAGCCGCCCATGATCTGCATGTTGCGGTTATGCGTCTTGGCGAACCACGTGGTGAAGGCGAGCAACCAGGGCGGCGACGGCGGCAGGCGCTGCCAGAGTTTGCGCAGCGGCGGCGGGACGCGGAAGTCGCTGCGGCGCGGCAGACGCAGGTCACGCCAGCGCGGCAGCCGCACGCGACGCACGCGTCGCCACAGTGCGTGCCATGACGGAAACGAACGGCGCTCTGGCCCGTCGCCTCTGGCGAGCATCAACCGACCTCAGGATCCGGCGGATCAATCCGAATAGAGAATATACCCTTTGCCGCGCACTGTCTGGAGGTACACGGGATTGGAGGGGTCGGTCTCGATTTTCCGGCGGAGACGGTTGATTTGCACGTCGATGGCGCGGTCGCTGCCGGTTGAATCTTCCGGCGACAGCTCGTGGCGCGGGATCGGCATGCCGATGCGCTGGGCGAACATGCGCAAGAGGTCGCGCTCGCGCTCGGTCAGCTTGATGGTCTCGTCGTGGTGCTTCAGCTCGCCGCGCGAAACGTGGAACACGTGGTTGCCCATGCGGACCTCTTCGCTGGGGCCGGAAGCGCCGGACGCACGGCGCAGGATGTTGCGCAGACGCAGGAGCAATTCGCGCGGCTCGAAGGGCTTGGGCAGGTAGTCGTCGACACCGGCTTCGAGGCCCTCGATGCGATGCTCGGGCTCGGAGCGCGCCGTCAGCATGCAGATGGGAATGGCGCGCGTGGCTTTGAGCTCGCGCGCGAGGTCGAGACCGTTCTCGCCGGGCATCATCACGTCGAGCAGCACCGCGTCGAACTCGAGCCCGCGCATGCCGGCGCGCGCGGTGGCGGCGTCCTGCGCCGTCGTCACGCGGAAGCCCTGCTCCGTCAGATAGCGGCCGAGGAGGTCGCGGATCTTCTGGTCGTCGTCGACGATGAGCACGTGCGGGGCGTTGTCGGGGAGCGGTGCGCTCGCAACTTTTGCAGCTCTCATGTTCGCCCTCGTCTAGAAGTGCCGCACGCTTAGGTGCGCGTGCCCGATGCGAGCTTTACCAGCGCCTCCACGCGAGGGCGATCCGACTCCGTAATCATGGCAAAAAGGAAGCGGCGGGCAAACTCCGCAGCCCCGGGGCCGACTTTGGCGAGGGCCGCCTCGATATGTTGGATCTGCTGCGCGGTCAGCTTTTCGGACAGGCGGCTGCCCTTGGCAGTGACGAACAGACGCCGCTCGCGACGGTCGTCGTTTCCGGCGCGTTGCATAATGAAGCCTTTATCGATGAGCTGCTTCAGGACGCGCGCGAGGCTCTGCTTGGTGATTTTCAGGATGTCGAGGAGGTCGGCGACGCGCAGGCCAGGGTTGCGATGCACGAAGTGCAGAACGCGATGATGGGCGCGGCCGAAGCCGTATTCCTCGAGCACCGCGTCGGGGCCGCCGGTGAAGTCGCGGTAGGCGAAAAACAAGAGCTCCACGCAGGCGACGAGCTCGACGGGCGAGGCATCTTCCTGGGAAGGGCGCGAGGCTCCGTTGGCACCAGTAGACGCGGTGGCGGAGCGCGACATGCGGCGGGCCGCTACGCTGTCGGACGTTATGTCAGTCATGTTGACTTATTTGGCCCCGATTGTTAGTCATGGCAAGTCATTTTGCGCACGCGATCGGCGCGTTCGCGCGAGCGGCAACAGCCGGAGCGACGTGCGCGGGGGCGGTCTGGATTTCCAGCAGCGGCACCCGCAGCGGTCTCTTCACCGAGCCAGCCTTAAGTAGCGATCTTGGCGCGAAAGTCTACGGAGAGAAATACGTATGTCCGGGCCAACCCCTTTTCATGATCGCGACGGTCTTATCTGGCTCGACGGCAAGATGGTTCCGTGGCGTGAGGCCAACATTCACATTCTGACGCATGCCCTGCACTACGGTAGCGGCGTGTTCGAAGGCCTGCGCGCCTACAACGGGGAGATCTTCAAGCTGAGCGAGCATTCGCAGCGCCTCATCGACAGCGCCGCCGCGCTCGACTTCGAGGTGCCGTACACGGTCGCCCAGATCGATCAGGTCTGCCGCGACGTCGTGGAGGCGAACAAGCTCTCCGACTGCTACATCCGCCCGATCGCCTGGCGCGGCAGCGAGCAGATCGGCGTTTCCGCGCAGGCGACGAAAATCCATCTCGCAGTCGCAGCATGGGAGTGGGGTTCCTACTTCCCGATGGAGCAGCGTCTCAAGGGCATCCGCCTGACGATGGCGAAATACCGCCGCCCCGATCCGCTGACCGCGCCGTCGAAGAGCAAGGCGGCCGGCCTCTACATGATCTGCACGGTCGAGAAGCACCGCGCCGAGCGCGCCGGCTACGCCGATGCGCTGATGCTCGACTGGCGCGGCCGCGTCGCCGAGTGCACCGGCGCCAACATCTTCCTCATCAAGGACGGCGTCATCCACACGCCCGATCCCGATTGCTTCCTCGACGGCATCACGCGCCGCACGGTGATCGAACTCGCCAAGAAGCGCGGGTATCAGGTGATCGAGCGGCCGATCATGCCGGAGGAGCTGAAGGACTTCTCGGAGGTGTTCGTCACCGGCACCGCGGCCGAGGTGACGCCGGTATCCGAGATCGGCGAGCACAAGTTCAAGCCGGGGCAGATCACCGAGAACCTGCTCAACGACTACATGGCCACCGTGCAGCAGCCGGCGCGCAAGGCGGCGGAGTAAATCCACAGGGGCACTAGGGCCGGCGGGCCGCCGATGCGCCCGCCGGCACAGGCGCGCCTATGCAAGGCGTGGCCACAACGGCACACCCGTGGGCAAGTCGTGCACTGAGTTTTCGCCATTTGATTGCAAGCGCGGCCTGCCTCCCACACAGTGGGGGAGGGTTGAGATGCATCGGGGCAAGCAGATGCAGCGCTTGGGCTTAGTGGCGATGGTGCTGGCTGCGGCGTTGGCCGTGGCGCCGGATTTCGCGCGCGCCCAGGAAGGTCCGGGTGGGCTCATCAATCCGGGGCGCGACTGCCAGACTATTCGCACCTGCAACTTCAGTAGAAGTGGCTCTTACCGCGGCTGCCTGTCGAGCTATAGCTGCCGCGTCTGCCGCTTCGTGAAGGTCTCGTGCAAGGGCCTGCGCGGCGGGTCGTGCCAGAAGCTGCGCTGCGGCTGGGGCGGCGTCAGCTAGGCCCTCAAGGCTTTTCGAATTAGCTTCGGGAGAACAGCGCCTGGCCGACCAGGGCGAGGAACGCTGCGACCGCGGCGCCGAAGGTCATGAGCGCAGCGGGGGTCGGCGCGTGGCCGACGGCGGCGCCGATGCCGGCGGCGACGGTCATCCAGAACAGCGCGGGAAACAGCGAGACGATCAGCAGGCCGGCGAACAGGTACCTGGCGTCATCGTGCGCGCGGGCGCGGGCGACGGCGGAGGCGTGGTTCGCGGCAAGCTGCATGGGTCCTACTCCGAGCGTTCGGATCTGATACGTGAAGGCTAGGCGCCGACGCTAAACGAGACGCTAACGCGCCTTGGTCTCGCAAAGTTGCGGGCAATCAGTATTAACAAGCGCTGATTAACCGTTCGCTCTGGCACAACGGCGCGACGCGGGCTATCGCGGGACGGCTATTTGGCGAGGCGGCAGCGACATGACAGGTTCTGGCGACATCGACGTCGTCATCATCGGTGCGGGTCACAACGGGCTCACCTGCGCCGCCTATCTAGCGACGGCGGGGCTCGATGTCGTCGTGCTCGAGCAAAACGATGTCGTTGGCGGCGCGGCGGTGACGGAGGAGTTTCACCCCGGTTTCCGCAATTCGGTCGCCGCCTATACGGTGAGCCTGCTCAATCCGAAAGTGATCGCCGATCTCGAGCTCGCCAAGCACGGGCTGCGGATCGTCGAGCGGCCGGCGGCGAATTTCTGGCCGATCGATGACACGCGCTATCTGCTGATGCGCGGCGGCCTCGCCGAACGGCAGGCGGCGATCGCGCAGTTCTCGGTGCGCGACGCCGAGCGTCTGCCGGAGTACGACGCCATGCTCGAGCGCGCCGCGGACGTTCTGCGCGATCTCGTGCTGACGACGCCGCCCAATGCCGGTGGCGGCATCGCCGAGCTCATCAAGGGCGGCATGCTTGGGCGGCGCCTGACGCGGCTCGGCCTCGATGACAAGCGCACGCTGCTCGACCTGTTCACGCGCAGCGCCGCGGATTTTCTCGACGGCTGGTTCGAGAGCGACGTCGTCAAAGGCGCCTTCGCCTTCGACGGCATCGTCGGCAACTACGCGGCGCCGTCGACGCCGGGCACGGCGTACGTGCTGCTGCACCATTGCTTCGGCGAGGTGAACGGCAAACGCGGCGCCTGGGGCCACGCCATCGGCGGCATGGGTGCCATCACGCGCGCCATGGCGGCGTCGGCCGCGCGGCGCGGCGCGCGAGATCCGCACCGGTGCCAAGGTGCAGGAAGTCATGACGGCCGATGGCGTGGCGACGGGTGTCGTGCTGACCAGCGGCGAAGAGATTTTCGCGCGCGCCGTGGCGGCCAATGTGGGGCCGAAACTGTTGTTCCGCGATCTCGTGCCGAAGGGTGCCGTCACGCCGCAGACGCGCGCGCTGTTCACCGGCATGAAGACGGGCTCGGGCACCTTCCGCATGAACGTGGCGCTGAGCGAATTGCCGGATTTCACCTGTCGTCCGGGCACCAGCGCGCAGGACCATCACGGCGCCGGCATCGTCATCGGGCCGACGCTCGGCTATCTGGAGCGCGCCTATCTCGACGCGCGCATGACGGGGTGGTCGAGCGAGCCGGTAGTGGAGATGCTCATTCCCTCGACGCTCGATGCGACTCTGGCGCCGCCGGGCAAGCATGTCGCCAGCCTGTTCGTACAGCACGTCGCGCCGCATCTTCCCGAGGGGCGCAGCTGGGCCGACGTGCACGAGAAGGAGACGTTCGCCGACATCGTCATCGACACGGTGACGCGTTATGCGCCCAATTTCGAACGGGCGGTGATCGCCGCGCAGATCCTGTCGCCGCTCGACATCGAGCGCCGCTTCGGCATGGTCGACGGCGACATTTTCCACGGCGCGCTGTCGCTCGATCAGCTCTTTTCGGCGCGCCCGCGCCTCGGCTATGCCAACTATCGCCTGCCGCTCGGCGGGCTCTATCTGTGCGGGTCTGGCGCGCATCCGGGCGGCGGCGTCACCGGCGCGCCGGGGCATAACGCGGCGCGCGAGATCATCCGCGATTTCAAGGGCTGGCGCCGCGGGCCGTTTGTTCATTCGAGTAGGAGCGATCGATGAAGTTCGGTGCGGTCACGCCCATCTTGCGCATGTTCGACATCGCCAAGGCGCGCGAGTTCTACTTGGGCTTCCTCGGCTTCGCCGTCGATTGGGAGCACCGCTTCGGACCCGAATTTCCGCTTTACATGCAGGTCTCGCGCGGTGACTGCCGGCTGCACTTGTCGGAGCATCACGGCGATTGCGCGCCGGGTGCCGGTATCCGCATTGCCGTTGAGGGGATCGACGCGTTCCATGCCGAGCTGAGCAGCAAGCAGTATGGCTACGCGCGACCGGGTATCGAGTTGATGCCGTGGGGAACGCGCGAGATCCAGGTGACCGATCCGTTCTTCAACCGGCTGACTTTCTTCGAGCCGAAGTCCGACGCATAGGCCGAGATGGGTACGCTGCGCATCACCGGAATCGGTGACGCTCGAGGAGTCCGAGCTCGAGGAGCGCTTCGTGCGCTCATCGGGGCCCGGCGGCCAGAACGTCAACAAGGTGTCGACAGCGGTGGAGCTGCGTTTCGACGTGCGTTCTTCGCCGTCGCTGCCGGGCGAGGTGCGCGTGCGCCTTGAACGTCTCGCCGGTCGGCGGCTCACCGATGAGGGCGTGCTCGTCATCCAGGCGCAAAGCTTCCGCACGCAGGAGCGCAACCGTGAGGATGCGCGCGAGCGCCTGTTCGAGCTGATCCGTCAGGCGTGCATTGTGCCGAAGCGGCGCATCAAGACGAAGCCGTCGCGCGCATCGAAAGAACGCCGGCGCGAATCGAAAGCGAAGCGCAGCCACGTGAAGCGGCTGCGCGGCTCGAAACCCGATTTCAGTTGAGCGTCGCGACGGCGACATGATACCGCGCTGCGAACTCGAGCGCCGCCAGTTCGCAGACGCGAAAATACCCCCAAAATCCCCGGCGCGGCCGGGGAAAAGCCGTTGCCGCGCAGGAGCTGCGTTGGAAAACGTTCGCTTGCGGCATTGTGCCGGCGGGGACTTTGAACCTATCGTCTGCCCGCGCTGTTCACCACGCACATAAGCGACACAATTTTCGCGCTATAGGCCGGTTACGCTGGGATTCGCGCGTACGGACTATACGCAAGGGATGATCACAAGGGACGAGAGACATGAGAAATCTTGTGAAGGTGGGCCTTGCGTCCGCCGCTGTGGCAGCCGCCGTGGCGTTGAGCGGCGGTGCCATCGCCCAGGACGGCGCCCTCGGCGTGTGGATCGACCACACCGGGCGCGGCGCGGTGGAGATCACCGACTGCGGCGGCAACCTATGCGGGAAGGTCGTGTGGGTGGCCGATCAGGCGAACGCCAAGGGGTGCGGGCTGCAGATTCTCGGCGACGTCAAGCCGATGGGTGACGGCACCTTCGATGAAGGCTGGATCTACGATCCCGACAAGGACGCCAAGTACGACGTCGAGCTCGTTCCGCAGGGTAACAAGATGAAGGTCGTCGGCTACGCCGGCGTCAAGCTGTTCAGCCAGACCTTCACGTGGACGCGTGCGACGGAAGAACTCGTACGCTGCCCGTCGTGAAATAGGCGGACGTGCGCCCCCAATCGACGCGCATCAACCGACAGGCGGCGCGGCGGTCGCCATCGTTGCCTCGACGGCGGCGATGATCGGATGGCGCGCGCGCTTCATGCGCTGCACCTCCTCGAGCCCCCACCAATAGGCGTTGCGCACCAGCTCGGCATGCCGGTGCCAGTCGAGGATGCCCATGTTCGCAGGGATGGGCGGCACCAGCAGCACGTCGTCGGGCTTCAGCTGCCGGTTGAAGTCGTCACGGCCGGCCATCAGCGAGCGCATCAGCACGGTGGTGAGCCCGGGCGCGGCGGGCAGCTTGCCGCGCGTCATCGGGTTGATGCTTCTGCGGATCAGCTCGGCGCGCGAGGGAAGCGCGTCGTATTTGACGTCGAAGCGTTCGAGCTCAGGAATGTCGAAGCTGACAACGACGTTCGGTCCGCTCTTTAGCTCGTGCATGGTGCGGATCGGCACGTTGTCGAGCAGGCAGCCGTCGACCAGCATCTCGCCTTCCGGCGTGTAGACAGGGGGCAGCAGCACCGGGATGGAACCGGAGGCGCGAATGGCGTCGAACAGATCGCCGCGCTGGTGGCGGTGCAATTCGTAGCTCGACAGGTTGGTCGAGACGGAGAAGTAGGGGATCCACAGATCCTCGATGTTGGTGCCGGCGAAATAGCGCGACAGCTGCGCATCGTAGTGACGGTGATCGAGCAGGCTGTAGCGCGGCCAGGTGTAGCGCTGCATGGCGCGGTTGGTGACGAAGATGTCGTGCGTCCCGCGGTCGATATCGTCGGGGTGCTTGCCCATGGCGAAGGCGCCGGCCATCGCCGAGCCGGCCGAGGTGCCGCCGACGATGTCAAACTCGAAGCCGGATTCGATCAGCGCTTTGTAGAGCCCGACATGCGCCGCGCACAACGCGCCACCGCCGCACGCGACGAGGCCGAGCGCCGTGCCGTTGATGAAGCGGTAGAGGCGCGCGATGGTGCCACGCTCGTTAATCGCGACGTGATGGTGCATGGCGAGGCTGCGGCGGCGCAGCCAGCGCGCCGTACCCGACAGCGGCTCGCGGCGCTCATGCACGATGACGAGGCGCCGCGCTTCGGTGTTGACGAAGGCGGCGGCCAGCTGCTCCAGCGCGTTGGGGGTCGGGTCGGCGTCGTCGGTCGCCACGGCGAGCACGAGGTCGGCGTGGCGGATGGCCTTCTGCGACCAGGGCGTCAGCTCGGCATCGGCGAGGAAGATCAGGTAGTCATACGAGCTCTCGAGCTGGTTCAGCGCCTGCGTGGCGTCGGCGCTGTCGAGAGCTACGCCCTTGGGCAGCAGGTCGGCGGCGCGCGGGCCGTCGAGCACGAGCGTGCTGGCATTGGCCGAGAACACTGACGCCAGCTGGTCGATGAACTCGTCCGGCAAATGCGATCCGCCGGCGCGGATGATGGCGATGGTGCGCGGGCGCGGATCGGGGGCGGGGGGCTCGTGCGCCGTGGTAGCGGCGAGGCGCTGCGATAGGGCAGTGGTCAGCGTGCGCCAGATGCCTGGGCACTTCGCCGAGATGCGCTCGAACTCGGCCCGCCCGAGGCGCAAGACGAGGCTGTCGCGCATGGCCGAGACGGTGGCGGTGCGCGTGCCACCGGTCAGAAAGGCGATCTCGCCGATGGGTTGCTCGGGACCGATCTCGGTAAGCGGCTCGCGCCGTCCCTCGAGGGTCACGGCAAAGCGCCCGGAGATGACGATGTAGAGCGCGTCGGCCGCATCGCCCTGGCGCACGAGGACGTCGCCGCGTTTCAGGGCGCGCGTTTCGAGCTCGGCCATGAGGGCGGTGCGCTCGTCGGCGCTGAGCTCGGAGAATATCCCCACGGCGGGAAGGCCGGCTTTGGACAAAAGCGAGTGCATCAGCAAGCTCTAATTGCGATGCTCCACCATAGTTCACCTGCGCACTGCGCGCGCGCGCAATCGGCGGCATTGGCGAACGCGTCGTTGCTCGCAGGTGCGAAAAGATACGACGACGATGTGGCTCGCTGGCGGGCGCTGCGGCGCTCGGTAAGCGCCGCTTGCATGCGATCGTGGCTGTCGCCGCTTAGGCGGCGAGCTGCTCGGCTTTCACCTGAGTGGCAACGGCCGGGCGCGTATCGAGCGTGACGACGTTGGCCGCGAGGGTTTCCTGCAGCGAAAGAAGGAAGCGCTGCGGGTTGAAGCCGCGGTGACCGTTGAGGCGGAGCGTCGAGGCGATGGCGATGGCCGGCGCCATCAGCGCGTAGCCGTTATCGAGCATCAGGTCCTTGAGGCGGCGGGCGCCGAATACCTCGATGAGATGGCGGAAGCGGACGAAGGAGGCCAGCGCGCGCTGCGGCTCGGCGTGGTGACGGCTCTGCAAAGCAGCGCGCGCTGTGTCGAGATCGGCTTCGGTGGCGCCGTTGATAAGCACCAGCCCGCGGCCCTCCTCGATCAGAGAACGCATGGCGGCGGCGAGGTCGGCCGCATCGACGGCCGGAATGTCAGTGAGGTCCCAAGTCATGGCCATTGTCTTGCGCTCCAAGCTTTTAAGGTTAGTGGTTGCCGCCGCCGAAGGCGGTCCACGGCGTGCCGGTCATGAGAATGATTTCCTTCGGCTGGCGGGCGGCGACGAGGAAGTCGACGCTGTGGCCAACGAGGCGCCCGTTAAGGTTCACGACCTCGGCCGGGGTGAAGCGGTACTTGGCGCCGTCCTCGGCCTCGATGACGCCGAAGCCGATCTTGGTGCTGAACTTCGTGATGCGACCGTGCACGACACTCTCCGTTTGACTGGTGCGGCCCCATTGGTGCGTAAAGGCGGCCGGCTATGGAGGCAGAATGGCGCGCACGGGGGCGCTGCGCTGTTCCGGGAGTGACAGGTTTTGCAGGATTTCGGCGGGGCTTTCCGGGACGGCGAGAAAGCTCGCCGGGGCCGTATTTGCAGTGTATGGAACTTGTCAGAAGGCGGGGGCGGCCGGCGTGGAATTAACGGCCGCCAGAGGGCATTCAGTCTGGGTTCATGGCCGCAAATCTAGAGTTGGTATGCGATCCGGCAAAAGGACCGTTGAGGTGAGGACGATGACGACCGCTTGGCTACGCACTGCACTCCCGGTTTTGGCCCTGCTCGGTGCCGTCGTCGTGCAACCGGCCACGGCGCTGGCCAACTGCGACTGGTACGTGAAGACGGCTCTGGAGCAGCAGCAGCGCAACCTGAAACTCAAGTGCGGATTCTCGGGTAGCGAGTGGTCGGTCGACAAAGGCGCCCACGCGGCATGGTGCGCGTCCGTCGGCCCCGATACCTCGAAGGCCAACGCGCAGAAGCGCGAAGCCCAGTTGGCGACGTGCGCCGCCAAGTAAGCACAGGCTGCGAATACGGGCGGACGCCTCGAATTTCCTCTTAGTGATGCTTGAACGTTGGGCGCTCTAACGCCGCAGCGGACTTGATCGCGCCCGCCGCCCGGTCGATGCTGCGCGTTGATTGGCGCGACGCGTCTAGCCGCAAAGCGAGGACATGACCGATCCTATCCTCATCGAGGTGACGCGCGGGGAGTTGGTCGAAAGCTGGCACCGCGGCGCGGTCGCCGTTGCCGCGCCATCGGGCGCGCTGGCGCTGCGCTTGGGCGATGTCGAGCGGCTCGTCTATCCGCGCTCGGCGGTGAAGGCGCTGCAGGCGCTGCCGCTGATCGAGACGGGCGCCGCCGATCGTTTCGGCTTCGGGGCGGCCGAGATCGCGCTTGCCTGCGGCTCCCATGCCGGCACCGAGCGCCATACCCATCTCGCCGCCGCTATGCTCGATCGTGCGGGGCTCAACCCGGACGCGCTCGGCTGTGGCGCCCACGCGCCGCTGGGCATTACCGCCGCCAACGCGCTGATCGCCGCCGGCGAGACGCCCACGCAGCTACACAACAACTGCTCCGGCAAACACGCCGGCATGCTGGCGACGGCGGTGCACCTACGCGAGCCGACGATGAGATATTGGGACGAAAGCCATCCCGTGCAGCAGCGTGTGCATCGTGCGCTGGCCGACATCTCCGGGCTGCCGCTCGGCGCGGAGGTGCGCAGCATCGACGGCTGCTCGGTGCCGAACTGGGCGATGCCGCTGTCGGCGATGGCGCGCATGTTTGCAAAGCTGGTGACGGGGGAGGGCATGTCGGCGGAGCGGCGCGCTGCGGTGGCGCGCATCCTAGATGCGTGCTGGGAGCACCCCGACATGGTGGCCGGCAAGAGCCGCGCCGACACCGTCGTCATGCGCGCGCTGCCGCGCCAGGTGTTCATGAAGACGGGCGCCGAGGGCGTGTATTGCGGCGCCTTTCCGGAGCTGGGGCTGGGCTTTGCATTGAAGATCGAGGACGGGACCAAGCGCGCGGCGGCCGGCGCGGCGATGGCGCTGGTCGAGCGGCTCTATCCGGCGGCACGCGGGCTG
>CAWHOZ010000009.1:0-398685 GCA_963831175.1 uncultured Alphaproteobacteria bacterium
GCGATTCCCGGCGAGGTGGCGCAGGATCGCAGCCGCCATGACGGAGCGCACGGCATTGGTCGTGCAGGCAACGAGCACTGCTCCGCGAAGCTCGCGCACCGCCGGCGTCGCCGCCGCGCCCGGCAGGGCCGCGGGCTGCACCGTCGAGCCGCTCGCGACCTCGCGAGTCATGGCCTCTACCCCTTCCAGTGCAGGGCGCAGATCAGCGTGAACAGTCGGCGGGCGGTGTCGAGATCGACGGTAATCTTGCCGGCAAGGCGCTCGAGCAGCGTGCGGCTGCCCTCGTCGTGCAGGCCGCGGCGACCCATGTCGATCGCCTGGATGCGCGAGGGCGGCGCCGTACGGATCGCCTCGTAGTAGCTTTCGCAGATCATGAAGTAGTCCTTCATGATGCGCTTGAGCGGCGTCAGCGACAGCATGTGCGTGACGACCGTCTCGCCGGCCTCGTTGCCGACGGTCAGAACGAGGCGATCCTCGACCAGACCGAGGTTGAGCTGAAAGGGGCCGTCATCGCGCCCATCGAGGGCGAAGGCGTTGCCTTCGAGGAGATCGAAGATAGCGACCTCGCGCTCGTGCTCGATGTTGGAGTTCGACGTGGCGGTCGACTTCTCGTCGAGCGTGATGGCGATCAGCCGCGACTTCGGGAGCTCGGCCGGCGTTTCCTCGTCGCTCATGTGGTGTGCTCGGGCGCTGTCTTGAGGCGGATCTCGGCGGAAAGGCGGTGCGCCTCGAGCCCTTCGGCGCGGGCGAGCGCCATGGCGGCGGGGGCAAGCGCGGCGAGTGCCTTAGCGTCGAGCTTCAGCAGCGACGTGCGCTTCATGAAGTCGAGCACGCCGAGGCCGGAAGAGAAGCGCGCCGTGCGCGACGTCGGCAGCACGTGGTTGGAGCCGGCGATGTAGTCGCCGATCATCTCCGGCGTCTGCGAGCCGATGAAGATGGCGCCGGCGTTGCGGATGCGCTCGCTCATGGCTTCGGCGTCGGCGGTGGCGATCTCGAGGTGCTCGGCGGCTATGCGGTCGGCGAGCGCCGGCGCTTCGTCGAGCGAATTGAGCTCGATGATGGCGCCGAACACGTTCCAGCTCTCGCCGGCGATGTTGCCGCGCGGCAGCTTCTGCAACTGGCGCATGACGGCGGCTTCGACAGCGCGCGCGAACTCGGCATCATCGGTCATCAGGATGGACTGCGCGGCCGTGTCGTGCTCGGCCTGCGCCAGCAGGTCGGCGGCGATCCATTCCGGGTTGTTGTGCTTGTCGGCGATGATCAGAACCTCGGACGGCCCGGCGATGCTATCGATGCCGACGGTGCCGAAAACGAGCCGCTTGGCGGCAGCGACATAGGCGTTGCCGGGGCCGACGATCTTGGCAACCGGCGCGATGGTCTCGGTGCCATAGGCAAGCGCGCCGACGGCCTGCGCGCCGCCGATGCGGTACACCTCCTCGACGCCGGCCAGCTCGGCTGCGGCGAGCACCAGCGGATTGAGCTCGCCATTCGGCGAAGGCACCACCATGACGACGCGCGGCACGCCGGCGACCTTGGCGGGGATGGCGTTCATCAGCACGGAGCTGGGGTAGGAGGCGAGGCCGCCCGGCACGTAGAGGCCGACGGATTCGACCGCCGTCCACCGCCAGCCGAGCTCGACGCCGAGCTCGTCGGTGTAGCGCTCGTTGATGGGAATCTGGCGCTCGTGGTGCTCGGCGATGCGGTCGGCGGCGAGCTGCAGCGCTTGCAGTGTCGCGGCGGTGCAGGCGTCGCGCGCGGCCCGCATCTCGGCCGGCGTCACGCGCAGGCCGAGCTTGCCGAGGTCGACGCGGTCGAACTTCTTGGACAATTCGATGAGGGCAGCGTCGCCGCGGGCGCGCACGTCGGCGAGGATCGCTGCGACGGCGGCGCTCGACGTCATCGGAAGCCTCGCGCTTCTCGCCGAGGAAGGCGGCGAACGCCGCCTCGAAGCCCGGATCGCGCGTCTGCAGCCGCTTGGGCATCTCGCTATCGGCCTTGCGGCCGTCTCCTAGAGGTATTGCCGGTCAATCATCGCTCGCATGCACGGGCTTTGTCCGCGCACGCCAAGCGGCGCCGAGGTCGCGCAACTCCGCTTCGATACATTCGACCTCGAGCCGCACCGCGCCGCCGCCGGCAAAGTGCAGGGTGATGGCGCCCGACGGCTCTTCGGCGTTCTCGAAGGTCAGCGCCAGCAAATCCAGCGCCGTATCCTTTTGCTGCAGGTCGAAGCCCTGGACATGCGCGGACTTCACCCGCTCGAAACGCAGGCCGGCGCGCCGCCGCTGGTAGGCGCCGCTGTCGTCCTTTGCCGCGCGTTCCCAATCGAAACGATTGGCAATCGCGGCAAATCGCATGTCCTGCTTCAAGTATGCCATGTCGCCGACGCGGATCACCGCGTCCTGGAGATGGCAGGAGAGAACCTGCAAATCCTCCGGATCGAGCGCGATCAGCTTCAAGTTCTTCCATACGGGCAGCGTCCCTGCGCTCGGAAGGCATATAAGCCGCGAGCTTTCAATGTGTTGATAGCGGCGCTGCCGCAGCGGTGCAACCGACCTGTCGGACGTGCGGTTTACACAGGCAAAATGGACGCGAGGGTACACTTGTACCGGCCGCCGCACCGGACCTACTCTCAGAATCAGCGCCGGCACAGGCGGAGCCAATGGGGAAACGTCATGGAGAACGAACGCTTCAATCTTTCCTTGCGCCGCTTCCTGAAGGAGGTCGGCATCTCCTCGCAGCAGGAGATCGAGCGCCTTGTCCGCGACCGCGGACTTGCGGGCGCCGGCAAGCTGCGCGTCAAGATGGTGCTGACGGCGGAGGGCACCGACCTGCGACACGAAGTCGAGGGCGCGATCGAGTTGGATTAATAGGCCGTCGCTCCGCCGTGCTTAGCGCCGGTTGCCTGCATCCTTAGCAACACGCGCGTCAGCTCAAATTCTGCGAGTGGACCTGTTCAGGGTCCTATGCCTTCGTGCGGGCGATGTCGATCAGTAGCAACCCGCACAAAAGAAAGCGGGCCCCGGTCGATAACCGGAGCCCGCCGATCAAGGGCGCTTCAGCGGGGCGACGGAGCGGAAGCCCCAACGCGACCCTCGATCAAAACTCAGTAGCAGTGCTGACGCAGCGTCCAACCTTTGATCTTGCAGCGCTCGTTGCCGTTGGAATTGGTGGTGCAGACGCGGTTCGGCAGGCGCTGATATGAACAGTAGTAGTTGCCGGCCTTGCCTTCGTAGCCACTCATCGGTTGATCGAACTGGTAGTCCTGTACGTAGAAGTCCTTGCCGCCGCGGGCGAGCGCTGCGGGGGCGATGGCCGAGGCGATAAGGGCGCCGAGGATGGCGGTCTTGAGGATCGTCTTCATGGTGTTCCACTCCGTCGTGGGGGCGGCGTGTCAGTGGCCGCGCATTAATGACGGTCGGAAGGTACGGCGGTGCTAGTGCGCTCGCTGTTCCGGATGGAACAGGCGCAAATCATCTGCAGAAATATGCGTTCTGCTTGATTTTACCGCGGCTTAGCCGGTGAGGCGCTCGATCTGCGCCCCGCAGCGCGACAGCTTCTGCTCGAGCTGCTCAAAGCCGCGGTCGAGGTGGTAGACGCGGTTGATCATCGTCTCGCCCTCGGCCATCAGGCCGGCGATGACGAGCGACACCGAGGCGCGCAAGTCGGTCGCCATGACGGGCGCGCCGGTGAGGCCTTTGACGCCCTTGATGGTCGCCGTGTCGCCGTGCAGCTGGATGTCGGCGCCGAGGCGCGCGAGCTCCTGCACATGCATGAAGCGGTTCTCGAAGATCGTTTCGCGGATGACGCTGGTGCCTTTGGCGCGTCGTCATCAGCGCCATGAGCTGCGCCTGCAGGTCGGTCGGGAAGCCGGGGAACGGCTGCGTCTCGAGCGTCACCGGCTCGATGCCCGCGCCGTTGCGCGCAACGCGGATGCCGCTGTTGGTCGTCTGAATCTCGACGCCGGTCTTGGCCAGCGCGTCGAGCGCCGTCTTCAAGAGCTCGGGGCGTGCGCCCTCGAGGGTCACGTCGCCGCCGACCGCCGCAACGGCGATGGCGAACGTGCCGGTCTCGATACGGTCGGCGAGCACTGCGTGCACCGCGCCTTCGAGGCGGTCGGCGCCCTGAATGCGCAGGGTGGACGTGCCGATGCCTTCGATCTTGGCGCCCATCTTCACGAGGCACTCGGCGACGTCGCCGATCTCCGGCTCACGCGCGGCGTTCTCGATGACGGTCTCGCCACGGGCTAGCGCGGACGCAAGAAGCACGTTGTGCGTGGCGCCGACGGAAACCTTAGGGAACACGACGCGACCGCCGCGCAGGCTGCCGCCCTTGCGCCTTGGCGAGGACGTACCCGGCTTCGATCTCGATCTCGGCGCCGAGCTCCTTGAGGCCCATCAGATGCAGATCAACCGGGCGCGTGCCGATGGCGCAGCCGCCGGGCAGCGAAACCTTCGCCTGACCGCAGCGGGCGAGCAGCGGCCCGAGCACCCAGAAGCTGGCGCGCATGCGGCTGACCATCTCATAGGGCGCCACGGTGTCGACGATGTCGCGCGCCGAGAGGTGGAAGGTCTCGCCGATATGCTGGGCGGGACCGGGGCGCTTGCCGTCGACGGCGAGGTCGACGCCATGGTTGCGCAGGATGCGGGCGAGCAGATTGACGTCGGCGAGGTTGGGAACGTTCTTGAGCGTCAGCCGGTCCGCGGTCAGTAGGCTGGCAATCATCAGCGGCAGGGCGGCGTTCTTGGCGCCGGAGATCGGGATGGTGCCTGACAGCTTCGTTCCGCCGACGATCTTGATGCGATCCATGCAGATGTCCCCTCGCGCCAGCCGAGTGCCGGCAATCCCGCAAATGATTAAGCGCTTCGCGACCCCGGCAGCAAGTGTGGCTGATAAGCGCCCTGCCCACGGCTTGTGCGGGCGCGGAGAATAGCCCGTTCGGCTCTCTGTGCAGTTAATACGCGACCGGAAGTAGCCTAAGCTCCACGTTGGCAAGGCCATTTCATGGTGGCGACTGCTTGGGCTAGCAAACTAGCCACCGTGCCGAGGTGGCGGCGCCGGACCCGAAGCCCGGCGCCGCGGCGTTTCCTCACGCTCTCTTCTTGAACTTGGCCGCTTCTTCCGAGCCGCCCGTCGCGTTGCCGGCGCTGTACGAATGCGCGCCGACGCCCGCCAGCTTGCCGCCCTGCACGACCAGGTACTCATCGCGGATCGGCTTGCCGGCGAAGTAGCACTCGAGGATCTCGCGCGTGCCGGCGGCGTAACGCGCCTGCGCCGATAGCGAGGTGCCCGAGATGTGCGGGGTCATGCCGTGGTGCGGCATCGTCCGCCACGGATGGTCCTGCGGCGCGCGGCTGCGGGAACCACACGTCGCCCGCATAGCCAGCGAGCTGGCCGCTCTGCAGCGCGCGCACGATGGCGTCGCGGTCGCACAGCTTGCCGCGCGCCGTGTTGACAAGGTACGCGCCGCGCTTGAAGTTCTTCAGCGTCTTGTCGTTGATCATGTGCTCGGTTTCAGGATGGAGCGGGCAGTTCAACGTCACCACGTCGCAAACCTTGGTCAGGCTCTCGACACAGTTCGTGGTGGGTGAGGTTGAGCTCCTTCTCCACCGACTCCGGCAGGCGATGCCGATCCATGTAGTGCAGATGGACGTCGTAGGGCTTCAAGAGGCGCAGCACGCGCAGGCCGATGCGACCGGCGGCCACGGTGCCGACGTGCATGCCTTCCAGGTCGTATGAGCGCGATACGCAGTCGGCGATGTTCCAGCCGCCTTTGATCACCCAGTTGTAGGAGGGGATGTAGTTGCGCACGAGGGCGAGGATCATGCATCACCACATGCTCGGCGACGCTGTTCAGTTGCAGTAGGTGACCTCGGCGACAGTGATGCCGCGGTCCATGGCCGCCTGCAGGTCGGTATGATCGGAGCCGATGCCGGCGGTGACGATCATCTTCAGCTTCTTCGCCTTGGCGATGCGCTCGGCCGTCATGTAGGCCGGCCAGAACGGTTGCGAGATGACGATCTCGGCATCGACAAGCTCCTGATCGAGCTTGGAGTTGGCGCCGTCCTTGTCGGAAGTGACGACCAGCGTGTGGCCGGCCTTCTCCAGGAACTTGCGCAGCCCTAGCGCGCCGGAGACGCTGCCAAGCAGCTCGCCCGGCTTGAAGTCGATGGCTGAAGGGGTCGGCGTCGTCTGGCCGTCGGGGTACTTCGTGATCTTGGGAATGTCGTCGCGAGCGTATGATTTCGGATAGCCGCCGACAGGATCGTCGTACAGCACCAACACGATCTTCGCCATTTTCGTCTCCATCATGGAATTGGCCATGAGGTAGCGCTTCGGCCGGCGGTCGCGCCGGACGCTTGGCATGCTCGAGTGAGGGGCGTCGCATGTGCGGCAGCTGCCGCACGGTCGATTGCTCCTCGCGCTTCCTCACCGGACGCTTGGGTTACCCTTGTCGGGCCTTTGCCTCAGGTCGCGGCGCGCGAAATCTGGAATTGCACAACCGCAGGGTCAAACAAATGCCCTGCAACGGCTGATCGACGGCGTCGATCAGGCCAGCACCGCCGCCTTGCCTGGGATGACGCTCTCGAGATTCAGCCGCGCAGCACAGCTCATCAGCGCGCGGGCGAGCGGCGACAGCGGATCGCGGTCGGAGGCGACGAGGCCGATCGTCTGGCTGTGCACGGGATCGACGAGGTCGATCAGCGCCAGCTCGTCGGTGCCTGCGAAGATATATGCAAACGTATGCGGGATGATGCTCGACCACTCGCCGCTGCACACATGTGAGCAGACGCCGAGGAACGAGTTGGTCGTCACGGTAGGCTTCAGTTTGAGGCCGATCGAGAGCGCCAGGTTGTTGAGCACGCGCCGGTTCTGCATGGTCTCGTTGAGCAAGCAGAGGTTCTCGGTCGCAGCGTCGCGCCAGGTGATCGACGACGCGCCGCCCCAAGGCCCGAGCCGGTTAGTGACAAACACATAGCGCTCGCGATAGAGCGGCGTCTTGCGCACGTGGCTTAGCGGCTCGTTCTCGAGGTAAGTCAACCCGGCATCGATCTCGAACTTGTCGAGGCCGCGCTAAATCTCGGCCGAGGTAACCGACTGCACGTCGACGGTGACGTGCGCGTGCTTGGCGCAGAACGGCGCGGTGAGCCGCGCCACCTGCGGCATGGCGGCGGGAATGACGCCGAGCCGCAACGTTCCCTTCAGCCCGCCGCGGAACACCTCGATGTCCTGGCGCAGGCTGTCGTAGTCGGCGATGATCTGTGCCGCCCACTCGACGACGCGCTCGCCCTCCGGCGTGAAGCCCATGAAGCGCGGCTCGCGGATGACGAGGCGCATGTCAAGTTCGCGTTCCAGCGCCTTGAGGCCTGCCGACAAGGTCGATTGCGTGACGTTGCAGACGTCGGCAGCGCGACCGAAGTGCTTTTCGCGCCCGAGCGCGACAAGGTACGTCATTTGCCGAATGAACATGCGGGCCTCCAAAACGCCGTGCAGGTCGTTATATAAGGTGCAATACAGCGAGAAAATGCGCCACCGCGGACGTGGCTAATCAGGATCGAGGTGCACGAAGGCCGCCATCTCCTCGCCCATGGCCGCGCGGGTACGCGCCTCGACACGACGATAGGCGGCCGCTACCCCGCGACCATAGTCGGTGAGCTTGGCGCCTCCACCGCGCGATCCGCCGGGCGCCGCGGAGACCAGTGTGTCCGGAAACATGTGGTTGAGCGCGTCGACCAACAGCCAGGCGCGCCGATACGACATGCCGAGCTCGCGGCCGGCGGCGGAAATCGAGCCCGTGCGTCCGATTGACTTCGAGCAGATCGACCTTGCCGGGGCCCAGCACCATCTCGCCGATGAGAATGCGCACGTAGGGAAAGGCGCGTCCCGCTTTCCGCTTTGCGTTAGGTTTAGACGCAGAGTTTGCCGCGCTCTTGGCCGGCGCCGTCGCGTGTTTCGTCTTCTTAGTCGTCTTGCTCACCGCTCATCCTCTTTGCAGCGCAGGCGTGAGTATATCAGCGCCACACCCAAGCGACGATCTAGGTTGCAGATGGTGAATTCGGGCGCCAAGAATTGTCCGGGGCTGCGCAAGAGCGTGCGCTTCAATGTGGATGCGGCGCCGGTGGTGCTGCAGATCAGCGGCGCGCCGGCAGAGAGCATCAAAGTGGCGATCCGGCCGGCCGAGTAAACAAGCTTACTCGCCGTCCTCTTTGCGCGGCTTTGCATCCGCCGTATCATCCGTTGCCGCCGCGCGGGCGCGCGCCTTGGCCTGCTCCTTGCGCTTCTTGAGGTTGGCACGCAGCTCCGCTTCGAGCCGTGCCGCCCGGCCTTTGCCGCCGCCTTTCTTGCGCTCACCTTCGCTCATGACGCGTCCTGCTTGAGGAACCATACGCGCTTTCCCAGCAGCGCGGAGTTCCCGGATAGTTCTGCTGCTGCCATCATCTCTTCGCCGCGCTTATCGCGCCGTCCGGTCGTTGCGCCAAGCCTCGCGCTCGATGGCTTTCAGATCGCTGTCGACCATCTCGGCGACGAGTTCGTCGAACGTCGTCTTCGCTTCCCAGCCGAGCTTCGCCTTGGCCTTGGACGGATCGCCGAGCAGCAGTTCGACCTCGGTGGGGCGGAAGTAGTTCGGGTCGACGTGCACGATGGCCTTGCCGGACTTCTCGTCGATGCCGACCTCGTCGACGCCCTCGCCGCGCCAGACGATGCGGCGCCCGACGCAGGCGAACGCGCGCTCGACGAACTCGCGCACCGAGCGCGTCTCGCCGGTGGCCAGCACGTAGTCGTCGGCGACGGGTTGCTGCAGCATCAGCCACATGCCTTGGACGAAGTCGCGCGCATGTCCCCAGTCTCGCTTGGCGGAGAGGTTGCCGAGGTAGAGGCGCTCCTGCATGCCCTTCTCGATCGCCGCCACCGCGCGCGTGATCTTGCGCGTGACGAACGTCTCGCCGCGCATCGGGCCCTCGTGATTGAACAGGATGCCGTTCGAGGCGTGCACGCCGTAGGCCTCACGGTAGTTCACCGTGATCCAGTAGGCGTAGAGCTTGGCCGCGCCGTACGGCGAGCGCGGGTAGAACGGCGTGTTCTCGTTCTGCGGAACCTCCCGCACCTTGCCGTAAAGCTCCGATGTCGAGGCCTGGTAGAAGCGCACCTTGTCTTTGATACCGAGGATGCGGATCGCCTCGAGCAGGCGCAGCGTGCCGAGCGCGTCGGAGTTCGCCGTGTATTCCGGCGTCTCGAAGCTGACCTGCACGTGGCTCTGCGCCGCGAGATTGTAGATCTCGTCCGGCTTGTGCTCTTGGACCAGGCGGATGAGGTTGGTGGCGTCCGTCATGTCGCCGTAGTGCATGAAGAAGCGCGTCTCGTGGTCGTGCGGGTCGACGTAGAGGTCGTCGACGCGCGCCGTGTTGAACGACGAGGAGCGGCGCTTCACGCCATGCACGATGTAGCCCTTGTCGAGCAGCAACCGCGCCAAATGCGCGCCATCCTGTCCGGTGATGCCGGTGATGAGTGCGATCTTGGGCTGCACGTCGCGTCCTTGGGCTGGGGGAACGGAGGATAGGCAGGTTGAATCGCGCGATAGGCTTGCGGAGCCGCCGTCAAACGAGCGCTGTCGGGAGTCGAGCGACCTTAGCGGCCATTGCGGATGGCGCCAATCCGGATCGGGCTATTTTCCCGCGACCCACCTCCGATTTTTCCCGGATTGTCACGCCGCTAGACACGCGTACGCGGGCTCAGCTTCAACATCGCGTGAGAACGCTTTGCCGGCGCGTGGCGTGCTTGCCATCCGTTCCCTGGCAAAGAATATGAGCCGTTACACAGTAACGTGGGGACGAACCGATGAAGTGGACGACGGCGATCATTCTCTCGGCAGCTTGTGTCGTTCTGCAGCCGGCAGCGTATGCGAGCGACACGAACCTTCCGCTGCGCAAGGCCGGCCGTTGGGAGCAGAAGACCACCATGGACGAGGGCGGCAAGAAGCACGAGCAGACGCTGACCATCTGCATCGATGCGGACATGGAGCGCAATACGGCCGTCGCCAGCGATGCCGAGCATAAGAAGAGCTGCTCGAAGTACGAGGTGAAGCAGGCCGGTGAGACGGTAATCGTCGAAGTCCACGTGCAACATGAACGGGCGCGATGTGGAGAGCCGGACGGAAATGAGCGGCGACTTTCAGAACGCCTTCGACGTGAAGATCAACTCCACCACCTCCGGCATCCAGGATTCGCAGTCCATATCGGTCAAGCGCACCATCGAGCAGCGCGGCAAGTATCTCGGCGAATCGTGCGGCGACCTGAAAGCCGGCGAGGCGATGGGCAGCGACGGCAACAAGATCATGGTGCAGTAGCGGAGGCGGAGCCCCGCCACGCACGCCTTGAGCCGATCAGTTTGGCTTGATGACGATGCCCCAGGGAAGCCGGCCGACCGGGACCGACTTCTCGGCCTTGCGGGTGGCCACGTCGATGACCGTCATGTCGTTGGTGAGGCCGTTGGCCGAATAGAGCTTCGTGCCGTCGGGCGAGATCGCCATGTGCCACGGGCGCTGTCCGGTGAGGATATAGTCCGTAACCGCGTAGGTGGCGGTATCGACGACGGCGATGCGATTGGCGCGGCCGATGGCGACGAAGGCCTGCTTTCCGTCCTTGGAAAAGACGATGCCCATCGGCTGAATGAGCTCGGCACGCACGCCGGCGATCTCGAAGTGCAGCTTCTTGATGATCTTGTACGTGGCGGCATCGATGACGGCGACCGTGCCGCCGATCTCGGCCGAGACCCACACGTGCTTGCCGTCGTGCGTGAAGATGGCGACGCGCGGGCGTGTATCGACGAGGATGTTGGCGAGCACCTCGAACGTGCTCGTGTCGATGATGTGCGCCATGCTCGTCGCTTCCGAGGTGGCGGCGACGAGCTTGTCGTCAGGGCTGACCGACATACCTTCCGGCTCGACGCCCACCTCGATCTCGGCGAGCACCTTGCCGCTGACGCGCTCGAGCACGGTGACGTAGCCGTCGTCCTCGTTGGCGACGTAGACGCGATCGCCCTTGTGATCGACGTCGAGCAGCTCCGGATCGGGACCGGTATCCATGCGCCGCACGACTTCGAGCGTCTCCGTGTTGATGACATCGAGCTGATCGTCGTCGCCGACGCAGACGAGCACCTCCTTGAAGTCGGGGGTGATGGCGATGCCGCGCGGGCGCTTGCCGACGGGAATGGTCTTGATGACCTTCAGCGTCGCGCTGTCGAGCACCGTGACGGTGTTGTCCTTCTCGTTGGAGACGAAGATGGTGTCGGCGGCCGCCGGCGCGCCGATGAGCAGCGGCAGAACGAAACGTGGCAAGAAGCCGTCGCATCACTTACTCCCGTTCTTGGATGCCATGGCCGGCAGCCGGCACTTCGTCTCGGGCAGGTCGAAGCCGAGCGTGTCGGTGAGATACTTCGGGTGCAGGAAGCCTTCCTGCGGCGAGATGGAGACGAGCGCGCGCGGCCCCGCAAGCAAGATGGGCTGGCGCAGTTGCAGGTCCCAGTGGCGGAAGTTCATGCCCTGGCCTTTGAAGCCGGCAACCTCGAACTTGTCGGAGAGGATGTAGGCGCGCAGCGCGTCGGGAGTGTTCTGGGAGGTGCGCACGACCGCCTCACCGACGATGCGTACGGCGAGCCAGGCGGTATAGTCGCGCTCCGTCATGATGCGGCCGGCCTTCTTCTCGAAGCGGTTTTGCATCTGCGTGCCGGCGTATTCTTCGAAGGCGCGATGCCAGGCGACGGCGACGAGGCCTTGCGTGCCGACGACGGGTCGCGGCTCAGCCGTGCGGAAGAGTAGGTAGTCGCCGAACACATCTGATTCATCGGCGACGACGACCACGTCATGGTCCGGCACGCCTTGCGTCAACATCGGCATCTGCGTCTGGATCTGCTGATGCCCGGTGTCGGTGCGGCGCGATCCGGCCTCGAACGCATAGGGGCGTTCGTCGACGATCTTGGCGCCGAAGCGGCTGGCGGCGCGGCGTATGGCGGCGGCGTAGCCCTGATCCGCCGGCGACTTGCCGACGATCAGCACCCAATGGCGCCATTTCTTCCACAAGAGGTACTGAGCCAACGCATCGGCGCGCATCGCCCAATTCGGCGCGATGTGAAAGACGTTGGCGCGGCATTGCTCCTGACGCAGCGCATCGTCGCTGGTGCGCACGTCGAAGATGAGCGCATGCTTGGCTTCAGGAAGGTCGGCGACGGCGAGGAGATCCGGAGCCTCCAAATCGGCAACAATGACGCCGTGACCTTGACCGAGAAGCTCCTTCGCCTTCTCGACCGGGTTGCCGTTAGGAGGCAACAGCGCTTCCAGCAGGTCGTAATGCTGACCGAGCAGACGGCCGGTGCGATTGTCTTCCTCCAGCGCGATGCGCGCGCCCTGGATGCCTTTGTCCTTCACCTCTTTGTCGACGAGGGAAAGCGGCGGCGGTTCGTTATAATCCTTGGTGAGGTAGACGATCGTCGTCGTCAGCGAAGGCGGCGCATCCGGCGCGGCACGCTTGGGCTCGGCCTGTGCACCGAATGCAAGCGCGAAGCCGGCACCGACGATAGCGACGGCGCGCAGAAGGCCGGCAACGGCTTGGGACGCAGGGACTGTCAGGGCCATTTCAAGCTACGTTATAACCTCTCATAACCCCTGTAGGCCAGCCCGCGCGCCCTCGGTCAAATCACAGGTGCGCGCGCGAGCCCGCAGCCAGCGACCGCCGCCGATTGCGTGCCCGCGCTGCGTTCCCTCACCAGTGGCGGCGCTCGGGACCGCCGGAAAACACGGTGCGGATCCAGGCGATGATCTTCCACACGTCCTGATCGCTATCGATGAGCTCGCCAAACGGGGGCATCGGGCCGACGACGCCCTCGGTGCCCTTGCGCGAATAGCCCTGCTTCTTGAGCTGATCGGAGCCGAGCGAGATCAGCCGAAACAGGGTGTCGTCGGTATCGCCGTAGACCCAGACAGTGTTGGTGAGCGGCGGGCACATGCCGCCGCCGCCACCGCCGCCGTGGCAACCGTTGCAGCTCTTGCCGAAGTAGAGCTTCTTGCCTTCGGCGATCGCTTCCGGATTGTCGGTGTAGGGGTTCTTGAGCGTACCCTTGGGAGCGGCGGCGACGCGCTCGAGCGGCTTCATCGACTTCTTGAGCTCTTCCATCGGAAGCGGCGCCGGAGCAGCACCTTCGGCTTGTTTCGGAGGCACCGGTGGCGCCGAGGTGCCGGCGGCCGAGATCGGATTGACGTAGGCGATGACAGCGCCGAGAGCGAGAGCGGCCGCTGCCTTGCGGAGTGACGTTTGCATTGACGTTCCCTGTTCCTATTTCCCCAACTTCAGTCGACGATATCGAAAGCAATTCCTCCGACATCGCAGCGCGGTTCTGCTGCCGCTTTTCGTTCGCCGGTGCCTGCGTCCATTGCGTGCACGCTTCCTGCGGTAACTAGTTTCGTCTGCGGGTCGAGCCAATAGGTGATGGAGTAATTGGTGGCCTCGCTTCCGAACTTGCGAAATTCGGCACAGGCAAAGTACCTGCCATCCGCCTTGGACTTTCCCACTGGCTGCAGGAGATCGACGAGCTGCAGCGACAGCGGTGCTCCGCTGGCATCGGCAACGGTGACGACGTCGCCCTTCTTTGCATCGGCGATGTGCGTGTGGATCGCGCCCATGACCTGCCAGGCCTGCATGCCGACGACGGCGCTCACGCGCTTGATCGTCGGCAGCCACCACCAGGGCAGCGGCGCGCGCGTCATGCTCAGCCACGACGAGCCGTCGGCCTGCGGCGCCTTGTGGATGCGGATGTCCATGAGCTTGAGGCGATCGCCGTCCGGCTTCAGCCAGAAGTCGAGCGCATACTTCTTCGCTGGGAAGTCCTTGTCGTGGAAGACAACGTTGGGAAACCAACCGAAAACCGGCAGGCCGCGGATCACGCGGACGTCGTCCAGCACCAACGCAAGCTGGTCGCCGCTGCGCACGTCATGGAACGCGAAGATGCCATCATTGCTGCGCTCGGCGATGACCTCTTTGACGGCAGCGGTGACTTCCTCATCCGTCAGCGTCTTGGGATCGGCCCCAGCAGCAACCGCGGACAACGCCAGCGCTGCCGCAGCGACGGCGTTGGAACATCCACGGGCTCCGCCGCGTCTGTTGCCGACAGCGGCGCCGATCATTTCACGTCCTCGGTCTCAAGACCGTCGAACGTATAGCGGGGCTTCTGCGTCCACGTGCCGTCTTCCTGCACCGGCACCTTGTGGATGCGAACTTCGCCGACCTTCAGCTTGCCGTCCTTTTCGTCGAGCCAGAAGTCGACGTCGTAGTATTCATCCTTGCTACCGGGCTTGCGGAAGTCCGTACACGCAAAGTAGCGGCCGTCTTTCTTCAGCCGCCGGATCGGCTGGTGGATCTCGATGAACTGCAGCGGGATGGTCTGCCCGTTCTCCTCGTCCTTGATGTAGTAGACCCCGTCCTTGTCGCGCTTGGACGCGATCTCATCGTGGATGGCACTCATCACCTGCCAATGCCTGACAATCTCGGTGTCACCGGGATGCTCTGAAACCGGCAGCCACCACCACGCCACAGGCATGCGCGTGATCATCGTGTAACCGTCGCCCTCGCGCCGCGGGCCCTTCTGCACGCGGATATCGACGAGCCGCAGCTTGTCGCCGTCAGGCTTGAACCAGAAGTCGATCGCGTACTTCTTCTTAGGCTCGCCCGCGTCGTGGAAGATCACGTTGGGAAACCAGCCATAGCCGCGCATGCCGCGAACGAGCTTCACCTCGTCGAAGACGAGCTTGAGGTCGGTATCGGTTTTCGCATCACGAAAAACGAACGCGCCATCGCGCGAGCGTTCCGCAATGGCGGCTTTCAGTGCAGCAACCACGTCCTCCTCACGGAACTCCTTGCCGGCGTTGGCAGCGGGCGCCGCTTCGGCGAGGCCAGGCGAGGCGCCGACGGGGGCATCCGTCGCGTGGGAATTCCCCACCGCTGTGGCGATGACCAACAGGCCAACGATGGGCGTCCACATCAACATCGATCGGTCCGATATTGTCCGGCTGGTCAGCATTAGTTGATGCTCCCGTCCGTCGCCTTGCCGATAACCTTCAGCGCCTTGGCCGCCTGCTCGGAACCGTTCTGCTCGGCGATCTGCAGCGCCGTTTTGCCTTCCTCCGACTTGAGGTCGGCGGAGGCGCCCGACTGCACGAGCAGACCGATCATCGGCGTTACGTTGCGCGCCGCGGCGATCATCAGCGGCGTGACGCCGTGCTTTGATTGCGCATTGACGTTGGCGCCGCGCTTGATCAGCTCGCGCGCGATGTCGATCGGCCGCGTGCTGCCGGGCAGGAAGATGGCACCCTCGCCGGGCGAGACCTGACTTGAGGCAACCATCAGCGGCGTCAGCCCGTCCGGGCCCGACGGACTGTCGATGGCTGCCCCGGCCTCCATCAGCGCCTTTGCCACCTCGAATTTGTTCTCGGCGATGGCCAGCGCCAGCGGCGGATAGCCTTGCGTGCCGGGCTTCTCGATGTCGGCGCCGCGCGATTGCAGCATCTTCACCGAAGGCACGTGGTTGCGCATTGCGGCGTGTATCAAAGGCGTCATGCCATCGCCGTCGGGCGCGTTGAGGTTGGCGCCGAGATCGGCCAACGCGGCGATCAGCTCGGGATGGCGATTGCGCGCCGCAGTGTGGATGGGCGCGTACCCTTGCGCGTCGCGCGCGTTGATGTCGGCGCCGTTCTTGGTAAGGAACTTGATCCGCTCCACGTCGGTCGCCAACACCGCATTGGAAAGCTCCTGCGTCAGGTCGGCGCCTTCCTCGAGCCAGGTCTGCACCCTCTTCTGCGTGACGACCTGATCGGGCGTTGCCGCGTCCGGCTTGGGCGCGAAGACGGTCGACGGCAGCACCGTATAGGCGCCGTGCGAGGGCAACGTGCCTTGCACCAGACAGCGGCTGCACTGCACGAGCGGCACGCCGTAGTCGTTGAGGATCTTCTCGATCTCAGGCTTGACGGATTCGAGCGCATACTCGAGCGCATACTTGAGCTTGGCGTCGCGCTTGCGCACGCCTGCGGAAAGCTCGAACTCAAGCGGGATGTAGTCCTCCCACAAGTTGACGGGCTGCACGACGATCGGCTCGCCCTTCATCTTCTGCACCCAGCCGGCGAACGGCCCCCAGATGGCAGCCACGTCGAGCTTGCCATCGAGAACGTCCTGCACCTGCCGCCAGGGCTGGTTCTCGGGCTTCAAGTCGGCGTTGTGGCTGAGGGTGCGCAGCTTCAGGTTCGGGGCGAGGCCGCGCTTCGGTCAGAACCTCGCGCACCCCCGAGGTCTGGAACACGCCGATCTTGAGGCTCTTCAGCGCCGGATCATCGAACCCCTTGAAGTCAAAGCCGCGGTCGTTGCGATACGCGAACACGTAGGTTGTGCGGTAGATGGGAAACGTCGTGAGCGCCAGGCCATAGTCGGCAGGCAAGTCCAGCAGCACGTCGCACACGTTGGTTTCGAACGTCTCGCGCGTCAGGCCGCGCTCGAGGTAAGGACGCCAGAAGTAGACGAGGTCGGCACCGAGTGCCTTGGCGATGACCTCGGCGATCTTGTTCTGGTAGCCGTTTCGATTGATGTCGGAGAGCGGCATGTTGCCGGGGTCGGCGCAGACGTTGAGCTTGCCGAGCGTCTTCTTCTCGAAGACCTCCTTGCCCGCGCGGCGCGCCGCCGTCTTCTCGGCTGAGGTAAGCTCGTCGTAGTCCTTTTGCAGATCCCGCGCGGCCTCTGCGGCGCTGAGAGACCCGCACAGCATGACGGCGGCGGCGAGCAGCGAGACGCGTGCAGTCTTCACGGGCTCAATCTTTCACTTTCGTGCTTGGTCCGCGCGCATGGCTCGGACGACGCGGAGAGGTGCGCGAAGCAGCAATGGCGCCCCTGCCGTTTCGGCAGGGGCGCCATCACATCTCGATTACGTCACTCCATGACGCGGAAGGTGAACAAGGTGCCAGCCTGCGGGATCTTGTCGAGGTTGGCGGCCTTGGTCATCGCGGTAGCGCCGATCGCACCGAACTTGTCGTTCAGGTCGAGGCCGGCGGTCACGGGCACGCCGATCCAGCCGCCGATGCCGACGAGGATCGAAACGTATTGCTTGTCCTTGACCTTGTAGGTGATCGGATTGCCGATCATGCCCGAGGCAAGCTTGCGGTGCCAAAGGATCTTGCCCGAGTTGCGGTCGACCGCACGGAAGTCACCGCCAAGCGAGCCGTAGAACATCAGGCCGCCGTCGGTGACCATGGTGCCACCCCAGTTCGGATACGGATCGGGGATTTCCCAATCGGCCTTGCCGGTGAGGACGTCGAACTTCTTGATCTTACCGGTGGTGCCAGGCTTCTCAGGATACATGTACACGTTGGCGAACACGTAGACGGTGCCCTGCTGCGTGTGCGTGCGCTCCTGCGGCTCAAGCTCCATGCACCAGTTGTTGGTGGGGCAATAGAACTTGGCCGGGTCGGCCGGATCGACAGCGCAAGGCTGCTGGTCCTTGCCGCCCATCGCCGACGGGCAGGCTGCGACGTTGCGGCCACGCTCGAGCGGAGAGTGCTCGCGCACCTTGATGGGGCGTCCGGTCTTCAGGTCGACCTTCTCGGCCCAGTCCGTCGTCACGTACTTGTTGGCGCGCAGCAGCGAGCCGTCGACGCGATCGAGGACGTAGGCAAAGCCGTTACGGTCGAAGTGGACGAGGGCCTTGCGGTCCTTACCGTCAACCTTCATGTCGACGAGGATGTTCTCGTTGACGCCGTCGTAGTCCCACTGGTCGAAGGGCGTCATCTGGTAGGCCCAGACAGCTTCACCGTTATCGACCTTGCGGGCGAAAATGGTCATCGACCACTTGTTGTCGAACTCGCCCGTGTTGCACTCCTCGTGGGACTTGTCCGGGCAGCGATAAGCCGGGCTCCACAGACCGGGGTTGCCGGTCGAGTAGTAGACGAGCTTCAGCTCCGGATCGTAGCTGTACCAGCCCCAAGCCGCGCCGCCGCCGATCTTCCAGTCCTCGCCGGGGAACGTCTTGATGCCGAGTTCCTTGCCGGCCGTGCCGTAGTGCGGATTGGCCTTGTTGGTGTCGCCCGTGAAGCAGAGGTCCTTGTCGGAACCTGTCGAGTGGCACTCCCACACCTTCTTGCCGTCGGCGAGGTTGTACGCCGTCACGCGACCGCGCGCGGCGAACTCGTCGCCGCCGAAGCCGATGATGACGAGGTTCTCGGCGATGAGCGGAGCCGACGTTATGGTCTCGCCCTTCTCCGGCCAGGCATGCTTGACGACCCACGCTTCCTTGCCCGTCTGCGCGTCGAGGGCGATCACGTAGCCATCGAGCGTGCCGTACACGAGCTTGCCTTCGGCGTAGGACGCGCCGCGATTGACCGTGTCGCAGCAGGCGCGCGGCACGGCGGATTCATCGCGATCGTCTTTCTTGACGTAGTTCCAGATCTGCTTCGGGATTGTCCGGATCGGTGAGATCGAGGCCCTGAGCGATGTTGCACTGAGCCATGTTGGGGCAGCCCGAGATGAAGAACATCATCGGCTTGCCGCCAACGTCCTCGATGAAGAGGGGCTGGCCTTCGTGACCACGCAGCGCGCCGGTCGACTGCGACCAGATCATCTGCAGCTTGCCGACGTTGTCGGCAGTAATGTCTTTGAGCGGGCTGTGACGCGTCAGCTTGTTGTCGCGTCCCGGTGCCGGCCAAGTGTTCGGGTCTTTCGCCCGCTTCTCTATTTCGTCATTCGCCATGCCTGGTCCGGCAAGGCCGATCAAGGCTGCCATTAGTCCGCCGACTAAGCGGATGGCCCCTGTCCTCGTCATTCGCATTGCGCTTCCTCCGTATCCACGCTTATTCGCGCCCCCGAAGAACCGCACGAGAACAAGTTCCGCCGTTCGGAGACCGCAAGGTCCCCGTCGAAGCAGTCTTGCTCTTTTCCAGCGGCTCCACCCCCAGACGCATGTCCGTGGACTGCGACTTGAGAAAATGCGGAAGGACTTTTGCGTTCAGGAAAATTGGCCTGCTCGATTTCCCTTCCGCTCAGGTAGCGCGGCGAATTGACATTAGGTGCCGGGTTTGCCCGGAGATAGGGGATGAATTCCCGCCGCAATCGGCAAACTTTTCCCCATCACAATGTCTTGAATGTCCGCGCGCGCCTTGCCGCGCCGCGTCGGAAAGGCATTGCCGCTCAATGTTGCGAAGGGCCCCAGCTACTAAAGTTCGCAGCGCGTTGAGTGGGGAGATTGCCAATCTGCAACCGGCCACGCGAAGTCGGGGAAAAAAGCGCGGCCAGGCGCCGAGAGGACCCAAAATGAAGGTAACGGTCTTCTCGGCGCCCGGCCGCAAAGCGTGGCATTGCGACGGTAAGGACCGCTGCAAAATCGCGCCAGTGAAGGCATTCCCGCGCAAGCCAGCAATGTTCGCCCGAATGCGTTGCACTTCATTCCCGACAAGGGCGAATTGTTCGACGCAACCGGCACAAGTGGTGCGCTGCGTGGCGCATCACATTCGTGTCATCGGATAGCGTGACGCGACAAGCGCCGTCACTCGCGCGCGATGTAGATAATCTCATCAGCGAGACGCTCGATACCCTCGACGCCGTCGCTGTTGGTAAGCAGCGTCACCGACAGCCAGCGGTCCGCTCCCTGCCGCCGCACGATGGCATTGTACGAAGTGTAGCCCGGCACCGATCCGGAATGATGGTAGCTGTCCCACCCGTCCTCGTGACCGACGAACCAGCCCATGCCGTAGTAGGTGTGGGGATCGACGCGCGCGGCGTCCGAGAACATGGCGCGGCTGCTCTCGGCGCCGATGACACGGCCGTCGATCAGCGCCTTGTTCCACGCGAACAGGTCGACGACGTTGCTCGCCATATCACCGCAGCCATCGAGCCAGTGCGGCTGCGCGAACGCGGGGCGGCGCTGGTAATGCGCCTGGGCGACGTCGGAGCCCGGCGCGTAGTCGCCGACGAAACCCGTCTGCGTCAGGCCGGCGCGGGCGACGATCATCGCGCGCACGTAATCGCGAAACGTGGTGCGCCGGTGATCGTTTGCGAACACGGCTTCGAGCGCGTTGGCCAGCAGGAAGTAGCCGGTGTTGCTGTACTCGAAGGTGTTCGGCCAGCCGTGCGGTGGAAGCTGCTTCAGCGCGGCCAGAAGCTGCGGCGTCGCGACGGCACCCCACGGATCTGCCTCGGGCGGGGGATGCAAAGTGAAGTTCGGCAGGTTGGACGTCATGGTGAGCAAGCTGCGCACGGTGATCGGCGGCTCTTCCGGCGGCGCCCACCTGTCGACGCCACTAAAAATCTCGCGCATCGGGGTGTCGAGGTTGAACGGCTTTGCCGACAGCGGCGCGCGGGCGCCCGTCTCGATCAACCGCAGCACCGCCGCGGCGGTAAACTGCTTGGTCAGCGATCCGATGTGATAGACGGTCCGCTCGCTGGCGGCAGTGCCGTGGCGCGCCTGTCCAAAGCCCTTGGCGTGCACCAGCGCGCCGTCAATACCTATGGAGATCGACAACCCGGGTACGGTGACGGGGCCGTTGCGCGGTTTGATGAACTGCTGAACGAGCGCGTCTACGCGTGCGGCCTTCTGCGGCGACCAATCGGCCAGCGCCGCTCCGGGCGGGAGCATAAGCGCGGCGACAACGATGGTCCCGAGGCGAGCCATGGCGGCGGTAGGATATTACACCGCCGATCAAGAACAATATGCCGTAGGGGCCATCGCCCAAGACTGCGCCAGCGCCTACAGCTGCGTGAGGGCCCGGCCGGTGACCGGATCGCGCCCGCCGCGATAAACGTAGCAATTATCCGACCAGCCCGATGTGTCGCCGTGTCCGCACGCCGGAGCAGACGCGCTATGCTCCGAGTCTTCTGCAGCCGGCGCCTCAATTGCCGAGCGCTCGACAGAAACATCGCCCACCGGCGCGCTATCGACCTCGTACATCACCGGGCCCGCGCTGCCGGCGTCCGAGGTATTGAACTGCCACTGCACACCTGGCGCATCGCCACCATTGTGCGCGCAGGCGCCAAGGAAAAGCGACATCCCGCCGACGATCAGGAGGCCGCTCACGCGGCGAAAGCCATGCTGAGCGCGGGGGGCGGCGAGGGCTGCCGGCCGGATCTTATGAGACGCGAACATTGTTCCTCTTCCCACTGCGGCCCTAGCCGCCATACGCCAAAACGAACACGCAGATGCCGAGAACAGGGCCCAGCCCTGAGGCCAAAGCTGCAACCAAAAGTGATCTTGCAATCATGTGGATGATCCGGGGGTTGACCTATCCTCCTTAGAATTTACGCGAGTTTAGGTTGTATAGCTGTCCCCTGAACGGGGGAGCGGCGTCGTTAACGGTGGGGGAGCCCGGCCGTCCGCACACGGTGTGCTGTAATAATCACCAAGGGCAATGCAGCAAATACCTGTCAGTCCTCATTTTAATTGAAGCCCCCGGTGGCATGGCCTAACATCGATTAACGAGGGCGCTAATTCTGTGCGTGGGGAGCGCGCGCAGATGAGTGTGATGGGTCTGACGCAGGATTTTGGTCACCCCGTCTTGGTCGAACTACCGCGCATTGCTCTGACCAAGACCGTGCCTCCTGCCGTTCGCAAGTTTGCGGTGCAGCGCCCGGAACTCATGCGGTTCCTCGACAGCGCTGCTGCGCGCCGGCTCATCCTTTTCAGAGCCCCTGCCGGATACGGAAAGACGACCCTCGCCGCCGAATGGAGCCAGCGCTTGCGGGACGCGGGCTTGCTCGTCGCTTGGCTCAGCCTCGATATCGACGATAACGAGCCGGGCGCGTTCGCCTACCACCTTGCCCGTTCGCTCGAGAGCGCCGCCCCAACCCTAAGTCGCGATGCCATCGAACTTCTGCAGGCCTCGAGCCTGATCCCAGCGCGCAACGTCGTTTCGTCGCTTCTCAACGCCGTCTCGGAGGTCGATTCCGAGACGTACCTGTTCCTCGACGATTTCCACGTCGTGTCCGATCCGCGCTGCCACGAGCTGATGACGCTTCTGGTGCGCTATGCGCCGTCGAACCTGCATCTGGTGCTCGTATCGCGCACCGAGCCGCGCTTCTCGCTGTCGCGCCTGCGGCTCGATGACGAACTGGTTGAAATCGACGCCTCCCTTTTGAAATTCACGCTGCAGGAGATGAGCGACTTCCTCGGCGAGGAGCTGGTCAACCGGCTGGGCAAGGCGGGTGTCGCCAAGCTGCTCTCGGCAACGGAAGGTTGGCCGGCCGCCCTGCAGCTTTCGCGTATTTCACTGATGAACTCGCCGGATGCGCTGGCGCACGTGCGCACCATCTCGGGAACGTCGCGCACCATCTCCGAGTACTTCGAAGATACCCTCGCTACCGAGCCCGACGCCGTCGTCGACTTTCTCCTTAAGACGTCGATCCTCGAGCAGATGAACGGCTCGTTGTGCAGTGCGGTATCCGGAACGTCCGATGGCGCGTCAATGCTCGAAGCGCTGGAGCGAGAGCAGTTCTTGCTCGTACCGCTCGACGAGTTCGGCAACTGGTACCGATATCACCATCTGCTGCGCGAGTTTTTGTTGGATCGGCTGCGCACCAAGCTGCCTGATCAAATCCCCGACCTCTATCGCCGCGCCTATCGCTGGTACGCCGCACGCGCGATGTGGAGCGAAGCGGTTCACTACGCGATTGTGGCCGAGGACTTCCCGCAGGCCATCGAGTTCATCGAGAACTGCGCGATGTCCATGGTGGTCAAAGGCGACCTCCTGACGCTGCTGAGCTGGGAGCAGCAGTTGCCGAAGGAGCTCATGAGCTCCCAGCTCGAGGTCAAGCTCGCCCTCGCCTGGGGCATGAGCCTCGTCACCCGCTTCAAGGAAGCCGACGTGCTGCTTACGCAGGTCGAGGCCGGCACCCACGAACATCCCGGCAGCGATTTGTGGTGGAGATGCCGTGCGGCGCGCGCGGTCTTCTGTGCGCTCGCCGACGACAGCGCCCGCGGCAGGGACATCGCCTTGGAGTGCCTCGCCGGGCACCAGTTCGACGCCTTCAACTTCAACGCGCTGTGCAACGTCGCCCGCTACGCCTACCTGAAGGCGGGCGACTGGAAGGCATTCTACGCCGTCCCGAAGCCGGACGCTTCAGCCAGCGAGGCATCATACGTGCTGCCTGAGAACTACCGCCTCTGCCTCTATGGTCTCGCCGCGGTCAAGCAGCTGAAGTTCGACGAGGCGCTCGAGTACTATGCGGCCGCGCAGTCGCTTGCTGAAAGATACGCCGGCGCCAAGTCGGTATCGGCATCGATGCTCACGGGCCTCATCGCGCGGCTGCAGTACGAGCGCGGAGACGTCACCGGGGCGGAGGTCGGGGTGCTCGATACCCTGGATCTCATCGAGACAACGGCGTTTCACGAGGGCTTCCGGAACGCTTACTTCGTGCTTGTCCGTGCCGCCGCCCGTCGCGGCGACCGCGCCCGAGCCGTCAGCCTCCTCAATCGCGCCGAAAGGCTGAGCTGGGAGCGCGGATGGGGCGTGGTGGTCGCCATGATCCTGGTCGAGCGGACGCGCTTGCTCCTCGCCGACGGCAACATCAGCGAAGCCATCGCGCTCCTGCCGGCCTTCGAGGAGCTTCACGCCAAGCACCCTGCCGGCATGCTCATGCTCGAGCACCCCCATTCGCACCTGGAGCATGGTGTCCAAGGGCCTGATCGATGCGGCGTCGGACAATTTAGAGGAAGCTGCGATTTCGCTGGGCGAGGCGTTCGACGGACTTCTGGCTGACCGACGACCGGTTTATCGCGCTGCGAGTGGGAATTGATCTCGCCGTCCTGCATGCGCGCCTCGGATCCTCGGACAAGGCCCACGACCTTCTCAGGCAGCTCATGTCTTGGGGGGCGGAGGCAAACATGCCGAGCTTCGTGCTCGATCACGACCGGCGCATCGTTCCAATCCTGCTGCAGGCCAGAGATGCCGGCGTCTTCGATGAAGACGGCGACGCCCTGAGGTTCGTCAACGGATTGCTCGAGCAGCTGCGTGAGCGCTTACGCTCGACGAACAAGCCCGCGGTGGCGCGACCGCGCGAAGATCTGACGCCGCGCGAGCGCTCGATCGTCGAGTTCATCGCCCGGGGCCAGTCGAACAAGGAGATTGCGCGGGAGCTCGGTGTCGCACCAGAGACAATCAAGACGCACTTGAAGCGCATTTTTCAGAAGCTGTCGGCGGAATCGCGCGCACAGGCGGTCGTCCGAGCGCAAAGCCTCGGCATGCTCAAGACCAACGGTCACTCAGGCGGCCCTGTAGGCCGGCAAGAGTTTCGGCGCCAGAGCTGCGCCATGGTCGTTGTCCGGCCAGATGCCGTCCGCCATCGCTTCGAGCGCGGCGATGTCGGTGAGCCGCAGGTCTTCGCCCGCCGCCTCGATCAATCCGCGACGCTCCAGCTCGACCAGGATGGCGCTGAGATCGTCGAGCGTGAGCTGCAGCAGATCGGCGATGACGCCGCACTTCCAGGAATCCTTGATGAGCTCGGCAGTGCGGCCCTGCTGAACGTTGGTGCGCGCCGAGGTGACGAGCAGCGCGGCGACGCGCTCGATCGGCCGGCGCTGTCCGGCGTCGCACAGCTCGTCGCGACGCGCCTCGAACTCGCGCTCGACCGACTGGGCAAGCTTGGCCTGCGCGCGCGGATCGCTCCGGGCAACGTCGGCCAAGGCGTCGATCGGGCATGCAGGTGACGGTGGAATCCAGCAGCGCCCGGGCGCTCAGATGGTGCTTCTCGAGGAAGCCGAGGCCGACATAGTCGCCGGGGAACAGGAACTCGATGACCGACTGACGATCGGTACGGCGGGTCTCGTAGAGGCAGATCGCGCCGCTCTCCACACGATAAAGATGCGTTCGGGGATCGCCCGCCCGGAATAAGAAGGCATTGGCGGTTACCGCTATGCGGCGCCGGATCGGTCGTCTCGGCGGGGGGAGCCGTGACAACTGGGGGTTTCGAAAACGAGGGCTCGATCTGGGACGGGTGCCCACTGTTTTCCTTGACGCCGACAACAGATAGCCAAGCCATTTGCTTTCCCCGAACGCAAAACTAGAAAGCGGCGCAAGTATCGATCGCCGCCACGCTAGGAAATTACCTTGAGGCTAGAGGAAAGGTCTGTCCCCTGAATGGGGGACACGGGCCGGAATTGACGGGGGTGCGGCAACCTGCCGGTGCATAAGCCAACGAGGTAAATGCGCGCGGAATGCCGTGTTTGCTGGTGCTGCCGCTGAGGATTGAACTCAGGACCTCTCCCTTACCAAGGGAGTGCTCTACCACTGAGCTACGGCAGCGCCTGGGTGGCCCTGGTCCGCGGTAGCGGATCGCGCAGAGCGCTGCCGGTGTAATCGGCGCAGGTCCGTCTGGCAAGGTGGAAACGCAGCCATGTCGGCGCAAATGCGCCACACACATTCCCATCTGCACCGCTTAGAACAGGCCGGGATGCGTTTGCAGCAGCCCCATCGCGCCCTCGACGCGGAGAAGGTGCAGGAGGTTGAGTTTGACGCCGAACGGCAGGTGCGGCTCCAGCGCGCAATGCGCGCGCAAATGGCGGCCGATGCTGCGCATCCAATAAGGAATGTCGTTCGGGGTCTGCATAGTGGGCCAACTCTGGCCGATCCGGATGGGTTCCAGGTGGATGTCGACGCTGCGTCGCCGGCAAATACTGGGCTTACGGATTGGCGGCTTATGGTCCTTGCCTGCCTATGGAACGCAGCTTCAAGCCAGCCAGTAACTTGAGGAAATCCAAACATGGCTAACAAGGATCAGGGCCAGCGGCCGCCAGCAGGGCGATAGCGACCCGCACAAGAAGGGTCAGCAGCAACAGGGCCAAAATCGCGATCAGAACCGCGACCAGCACAGGCAGTGTGGCGGACAGCAGGGCGGTCAAAGCGATCAGAACCGCCAGCGCGAAGCCGAGAACAAGCAGCGCGGCCAGCAGGGCGGTGGACAGTCCGGCGGTGGGCAGCAGGGCGGCCCGTCCGAGCGCAATCAGCGCTGACGATTGACGAAGCTAGGTTTGCGAGAGCAACGCCGTTCGCGGCGTTGCTTTTTTTGTTCCGCAATTCGTCCTGGCAATTTCTTTCGCGCATCGGCGCAAAATGCCGGACGGCCGCGGGGGCAAATGCCGCCGCGGCCGCCGGAGCAACGTCAGGTGATCTTAGGATTAGCGATCGCCGCCGGGAATGCCTTCCTTCTCCATCTGGGGAAGGGTCTCGCCGCCGCCCTCCTGGACGTTCTTGTCGAGATCCTTGGCCGGCTCGTTGCCGAACTGGTTCTGCTCCTGCTTGACGATCAACTCGTCGGAGCCCTTGGAGGCGCTGGCGTCAACGTCCGGCTTGGACGAGCCGCTGTACTGGTCGATTTCTTCCTGCGGGATCGACTCGGCAAAGGCCGAGGCGGAGAACAGGCCAACCATGGCCGTAGCAGCGAGAACTGCAATGAACTTAGAGGTCGACATGACGTTTCAACTCCACAAAAGATTACACCGTTAGTCCGAACGCCTGTCTTCCAAGCGCCCCGAACGTGCCACCGTCCGATGCGCAAAACATAGGCGCAAAACCCCTAAAGTTCCGCTCGCCTAGTGCCGACAATTGAAACGAATACGCTGATGTTTTGTGGGCTTTTTCGGGTGCATTTGCAGCTCGAGGCCTAAGTCTTCGCCGCATGAAAACGGCAACCGCGACGGCTGAGCTAATCGTAGTTGCCCCACTCACACGCGTTGCGTCGAACTTAAACAGATCGACCGGCGCTTACGCGAACGCACCGTCACTTGTTGCGACTTTGTCGAACGCCCACTCCGCTTTCTGGCGTACTCGCAATAGACAGAGCGCCGTTTGGCGCTAAGCGGTTCGACCCCCATATGAGGCAAGATCGCGCGGCCTTTGAGTGAAACGGCAACCGGATGCGGCTATCCTGCTGCCACGTGTCCCTTGCCACCCGCCGCGCCAACCCCTAGAGCCGCGATCCCAGCAGAGCAAAGACCTTGAGCAAGAAACACAAAGAGCACCTCATGGATGAAGTCGTTCGCCCCAGCCGCTCGGACGTCGAGGCGGCCTTCCGCACCATCATCCGCTGGACCGGCGACAATCCCGACCGCGAGGGCCTCGTCGAGACCCCCACGCGCATGGCGCGCGCCTACGAGGAGTATTTCCGCGGCTACAACGAGGATCCCGAGGCGATCCTGTCGAAGACCTTCGAGGAGACCGAAGGCTACGACGAGATGATCGTGCTGCGCGGCATCCGCTTCGAGAGCCACTGCGAGCATCACATGGCGCCGATCATCGGCCGCGCGTGGGTAGCCTACATTCCGAGCGGGCGCGTCGTCGGCATCTCCAAGCTGGCGCGCATCGTCGAGGTGTACGCCAAGCGCCTGCAGATCCAGGAGAAGATGACGGCGCAGATCGCCAACGCCATCAACAACGTGCTGCAGCCGCAGGGCGTCGGCGTGGTGCTCAAGGCCGAGCACTTCTGCATGACGGCGCGCGGCATCATGAAGCCGGGCACCGACCTCGTCACGAGCCGCATGCTCGGCGTGTTCCGCGACAGCGCGGTGACGCGTCAGGAATTCATGTCGATCATCGACTGACGGACTCAGTCGTCGTCGGGGGCGAGCTCGCCGCCGTTGGCAGCGGGCGCGCCGTAGTCGACGCGCGCGAGATAAAGTCCGCACGCCGCCGCCACAGGGCCGCAGGCGGTGCGGTCGCGCGCTTCGAGCGCCGCCGCAACATCGCGCGGCTGCCACTTGCCCTCGCCGACGAGCTTCAGGCTGCCGACCATGGAGCGCACCTGGTTGTGCAGGAACGAGCGCGCCGAGGCCTCGACGACGATCTCGTCGGCGTAGCGCGACACGTCCAGCCGATCGAGCGTCCGCAGCGGCGAGTTCGCCTGGCACTGCGCGGCGCGAAAGGTCGTGAAGTCGTGTCGCCCGAGCAGCGCCTGCGCCGCCTCGTGCATGGCCCCGGCATCGAGCGCGATGGGCAGCCACCACACGCGGTCGCGCTCGAGCGCCGGCGGGGCGCGGCGCGATAGGATGCGATAGCGGTAGTGCCGCGCCGTGGCGCTGTAGCGCGCATCGAAGTCATCGGCCGCCGCCTCGCATTCGACAACCGCCACCGGCGCCGGACGCAAATGGAAGTTCAGCGCCTCGCGCACGCGGAACGGCTCCCAGCTCTTGGCCAGGTCGAAGTGCGCCACCTGGCCCAACGCGTGCACGCCGGCATCGGTGCGGCCGGCGCCGCGTACGCTCGCCGTCTCGCCGGAGAAGCGTGCCAGCGCCTCCTCGAGCGCGCCCTGCACGGACGGCCCTTGCGCCTGGCGCTGCCAGCCGAGGAACGGCGTGCCGTCGTATTCGATGGTTATGCGGTAGCGGGGCATGGAGGCCTGAAGCGCCGCGCGTCATGGTGCGCGCCGCCCATCCCTAGCTGCGCGGGCGAGGAGCCTCAAGCACGGTGCGCAAGCAATCAGCGCTCAGCGGTCAACTTCGGTATTGATCCGGGCGTTCGAGTTGATGCTGCCGCCGGCCCCGATATTGAGTTGCAGCGGCGTCGCGCCGTCGGGGTTGACGATGAGATGCTGCGTCGGCGGTACCGGGCGGAAGACGCGCACGCCGTGCTCGATGGTGACGACGGCGCCATAGTAGGGGCGCGTCTCGATGCGCGTCGTGTGCGGGGCCTCGGCGAGAGCCGCGGGCGCCAGCCCAGCGGCCAGGACGACAAGAGAGACGAACAAGCGCATCGAACAACTCCCTGGAACGCCATGAAACACTTAATGAAAAGTTAAGGCTCAAGGGGCGCCTCGCGTCAACCGCATGTAAGGCAGCAGGGCTAATTCGGGGGCGCTTAGAGCTGCGTGCCGCGCGGCAGCGGGAAGCCGCGCATGACCTCGGCGGCCGGCATCGGCATCTTGCCGGCACGCTGCAGCTCGATGAGCCGCACGGCCCCGGAGCCGCAGGCGATGGTCAGCTTGTCGTCGAGCACCGCGCCCGGCGTGCCGTTGGCCTCGACGACCATAGCGCGCAGCACCTTGATGCGCTCGCGCTTGCCGTCCACACCCGCTTCGAACCAGGCGCCAGGAAACGGCGAGAGGCCGCGGATGCGGTTATGCACGTCGCGCGCGTCTGCGTTGAAATCGATGCGCGCTTCCGCCTTGTCGATCTTCTTGGCGTAGGTGACGCCGTCGGCCGCCTGCGGCGTGCAGTCGAGCGAGCCGCGCTCCAGCGCCGCCAGCGCCCGCACCATGAGCGAAGCGCCGCGCTGCGCCAGTACGTCGTGCAATTCACCGGCGGTTTGGTCGGCACCGATGGCGATCTGTTCGGCAAGGCACACGGGTCCCGTATCGAGCCCCTGCTGCATGCGCATCGCCATCACCGCCGTCTCGGTATCGCCGGCCATGATGGCGCGCTGAATGGGCGCGGCGCCGCGCCAGCGTGGCAGCTTGGAGGCGTGCAGGTTGAAGCAGCCGAGACGGGGCGCAGTGAGCACCGGAGCGGGCAGCAGCAGACCGTAGGCGACGACGACCGCAGCATCGGCGGCGTGCGCGGCGAACGCTGCCTGCGCATCGGCGCCCTTGAAGTTGTCGGGCGTCAGCACCGGAATGCCGGCGGTCTCGGCAAACGTCTGCACCGGCGATTTGCGTGCGGCCATGCCGCGACCGGCGGCGCGCGCGCGGCTGCGAGTAGGCGGCGACGACCTGGTGCCCGGCGCCGACGATCTCCGCCAGCGTCGGCACGGCGAAGTCCGGCGTTCCCATGAAGACGATGCGCAGCGGCATGGCTGTATCGGCCGAGATTTGAGGAGGTCCGCCGCGGGTGGGACTCAGGTGGTCGCCCGCGCCTGCTTCTTGAACTTGCGCACCACCATGTCGCGCTTCAGCGGAGAAAGAAAGTCGATGATCAGCTTGCCGTCGAGGTGGTTGATCTCGTGCTGAATGGCGGTCGCCAGGAGACCGTCGGCATCCATCTCGCGCGGCACACCTTGGCGATCGATGTAGCGCAGCGTCAGGCTTGCCGGGCGCTCGATCTCGACGCGGAAGTCCGGGATCGACAGGCAGCCTTCCTCGTGCAGCCGCGTCTGCGAGCTGAGTGCCACGATCTCCGGATTGAACAGCACCAGCGGTTGCGGCTTCTCATCCTCGTCGGCGACGTCGAGCACGACGAGGCGGCGCGGCACGCCAACCTGGACGGCGGCAAGCCCGACGCCTGGCGCCGCGTACATCGTCTCCAGCATGTCGTCGGCCAGCCGGCGCAGCTCGTCGTCCACGCCCTCGACGGGCGTCGATAGCTTGCGCAGCATGGGATCCGGGAGGGTGATGATGGGCAGCTTGGCCATGCTGCTGAAATAGGAAAGTAAGGCAGTGCGGTCAATCGCGCCGGCGCGTTCGCACCACCGTTCAGTGTCGCATCAGGCCCAAGCGGATTAATTCGGCGCGTTGTTGCCGCCAGCTGGCGGAGCGGCGGGTGCATCGGCACCCGTCTCGCCTTGATCCGTACTATCGCCTTCGTCCGTGGGGTAGGTCGCGTTCGGGTCGACAACGCCATCGGGCGGATCGGGTGCGGCGTTGGGGTCGGCCGGCTCGGCCGCCATGCCGGGGTCGGTCGGCGGCGGATCGGCGGCATAGCCTGGAGCGACCCCCGCGAACGGGAGCAGGCTGGTCAGCGCGAGGACCAGCAGTCGTTTCTTGATCATGGCTCCTCCTTAGGCGCCGCGGCTCACCCGGCCTGCCGCGGGAATCGGCGCAGACGCAATTCAAGGGCGGGGAAATGAGCGGTTTTGAGGCGGGGGCGCCCGCCGTCCGCGTCAACCGGCCTACTGTGCAGCGCCGCAATAATTGGTAACATATGCGGAGGGTCGCAGGTTTGTCTGGAAGGCAGCCGCTGTGCTCTCGGATGCGCCAAGCTTCATCGTCGGTTGGCAGGAGTGGATCGCGCTGCCCGAGCTCGGCTTGCCGGCGCTGAAGGCGAAGATCGACACCGGCGCCAAGACATCCGCCCTGCATACGCACTTCATCGAGCCCTATGGGTCGGCCAAACGCCCGAAGGTACGCTTCTCGGTGCGCCCGAGTAAGGCCGGCGACCTCGAGGTTGCGGCAAGCGCCGACGTCGTCGACCGGCGCGAGGTGATCAGCTCGAACGGCGTGCCCGAAATGCGCTACGTGATCATGACCACGCTCTGCATTGCCGGCCGCCAATGGCCCATCGAGGTCACGCTGACGAACCGCGAGCGCATGGCCTACCGCATGCTGATCGGGCGGCAGGCGATCCCCGCCGACATGCTCGTCGACTGTGCTGCCTCGTTCCGCCAGCCGCGGCTGAGCTACCGGCTGTACGCTAGCCACTGACGCCGCGCCGGCACGCCAACACTTTAGTCGAGCCGCAGCACGTCCATCATCGAACGCTTCACCGAGCCCGCAGTGCAGAAGCGCTCGGCCTTGGCACGGCTGGCACGTGCCATCGCCGGGATGAGATCGGGGCGTTTGAGATAGCTCTCCATCGCCTCGGCGAGCGCCTCGGCGTCGCGCGGCGCAACGAGGCAACCGTTGACGCGCTCGTCGACCGTGTCGCGGCAGCCGGGAATGTTGGTCGTCAGGATCGGGCGCCCGGCGGCCATCGCCTGCAGCACCGGCCGCGGCATGCCTCCGACGCACGAGGGATAGACGAAGACGTGGCACTCCCCCAACGCGGCCGGATGATCGGCGGCGGCGCCGAGATACTCGACGTCGGCGAATTGCGCCAGCTCGGCGCAAGTTACGGCGGCAGCGCCCTCGGCGGGCAGGCTGGCAAGGAGGAAGCGCGAGCTCGGGGCACGCTGGCGCACCGCCGTCGCCGCCGCGCAGTACTCCAGAACGCCGCGGCGCCGCTCGAGGCTGGCGATCATCAGGAACACGAGGCCGTGCCCGAGCGCCGGCAAGCGGCAGAACCGACTGGCTGTCGAGATCGACGCCGGCGCCGGGAACGACGGCGACGGGCAACGCGTCGGGAACGACGCCCAGCTTCTTGAGCAGCGCAAGATCGTCGCGATTGTGGAACACGGCCTCATCGGCCGTGCGCAGCGCCTGGCCATAGCGCCAGGCCGGCATCTCGTCGGCGCCCAGCGCTCCGCTGAAGCGATGCTCCGGCAGCCCGTCGACGATGAGCACGATGCGCTCGGGGTCGGCGCTTTTCGCCGCCAGCGCGCCGTAGACCATGATCTTGGCGCCGTAGGCGACGACGACGTCCGGCTCCCAGTCGCTAAGCGTCTGCTTCAGGCCGCCGATCGCCTTCCAGTCGGCGAACAGCTTCGGTCCGTTGCCCTCGGGCGTGAACACGGCGTGCTCGACGCCGAGTTCATCCAGAGCGCGCACGTCTTCGCTACTGAATTCGGGCGCCACGACGAGGACGCTGTTGTTGCGCGCTATGACCTCGCCGAACAGCATGTCGCGTAGTTGCTGCAGCGGCGCACCGGGCGGGCAGACGAAGGCGATCCGTTGCACGCCTGCCGCCGGCGTGACCGCAGGCAGCGCCATGTCAGTGCAGCGTCCGTGAAGGCGGCGTCCAGGCGGCGAGCGGGGTTTCCTCGCTCGGCGGCAGAGCGGGCTCGGCCTGATAGCCCTCGACGTTGCGCATGAGCACGGCCTGCATCGTCTCGAGGTCGCGCTCGTTCATCGCCGCCTTCAAGATCTCGAGCTCGCGCTCGAGCTCATCGGAGGGAAGGAACGGCTCGTCCGAACGCCAGATGCGCGGATGCTCGGTCGCCCTGGTATTGGCGCCGATGAGCAGCTCCTCGTAGAGCTTCTCGCCCGAGCGCAGGCCCGTGTAGGCGATGGCGATATCGCCGTCGGGGTTGTCGGCGGTTCTGCACGTCGAACCCGGAAAGCCGCATCATCAGCCGCGCGAGATCGTCGATGCGCACCGGCTCGCCCATGTCGAGCACGAACACGTCGCCGCCCTCGGCCATGGCGCCGGCCTGAATGACGAGCTCCGCCGCCTCGGGGATCGACATGAAGTAGCGGATGATCTCGGGGTGCGTGACCGTCACCGGGCCGCCGGCGAGGATCTGCCGGCGGAACTTCTTGACCACCGAGCCCGAGCTGTCGAGCACGTTGCCGAAGCGGACCATGGTGAAGATGGTGGGGCCGCCGTTGGCCGCGGCGGCCTGCAGCACCAGCTCGGCCAGGCGCTTGCTGGCGCCCATGATGTTGGTCGGACGCACCGCCTTGTCGGTGGAGATGAGCACGACCAGCTCGACGCCGGCGGCCTTGGCGCATTCGGCGAGCGCCGCGGTGCCGAAGGTGTTGTTGCGCAGCCCGCAAACGGCGTTCTGCTCGACGATCGGCACGTGCTTGTAGGCGGCGGCGTGATAGATCACCTCGACCTGCGTTGCCGACGATGGCTCTCGCGCAATTGCGCCGCGTCGAGCACCGAGCCGAGCACGCCGACGATCTCCGGCCGCGGCAGGTCGGGGCGCATCGTCTTGATGAACTCGGTGATCTCGTCCTCGATCTGGTAGAGCGCGACCTCGGAAATATCGAACAGCACGATGCGGCCGCGGGCCCTGCTTCAGAAGCTGGCGCACCAGCTCCGAGCCGATCGAGCCGCCGGCGCCGGTGATCAGGATGGACTTGCCGCGCGTCTTGCGCGCCAGCAGATCGACGTTGGGCGGAACCTTGTCGCGGCCGAGCAGGTCGTTGACCTCGAGCGGGCGCAGGTCGGTGACGCTGACGCGGCCCGAGGCGATGTCCTCCACCGCCGGCAGCACCTTCACCTCGACCGGCTGGTCCTGCAGATCCTTGAGGATGCGGCGGCGCTCGCGCCGCCGATCGTCGGGCAGCGCGACGAGGATCTCCCTCACCTCGTGGCGCTCGATCAGCAGCGGCAGCTTGTCGGGATGGTAGCACCTTGATGCCCGACAACGTACTGCCGCCACAGCGACGGCTCGGTATCGACGAAGGCGACGGCGGTGCGATTGTAGGCGCGCCGCAGCGCCTCCAGCAGCTGCACGCCGAGCTGACCGGCGCCGAAGATGATGACCGGCGTGCGCTCGATGTTGGTCGGGAAGCTCGGAAAGGCGAATGCCGGCGCTCTCGAGGATCATGCGCGGCGACCTCGCGGCTGCCGGCGATCAGCAGCGTCGCCAGAACGCCATAGCCGAGCACGACCGAGCGCGGGATGCCGAGCTGGCCGGACATGAGCACGACCAGCGACCAGATCAGCACCGACAGCCAGATGCAGCCGATGATGCGCGTATGGCCGCGATAGCCGAGATAGCGGGTGACGAAGCGATAGAGCCCCGAGAGCGAGAAGGTCATCACGGTGATGACCGGCCCGCTGAGAGCACAAGCGCGGTGAACCAGTCGTGCGGAACGTAGGGCGTGTTGTAGCGAATGGAGATGGAGATCCACAGCGCCAGGCTGAGGAGCAGGAAGTCGAGCGCGACGAGGATGAGGCGCTTGTTGAGGCGCGGCAGCTCGAGCAGCCGCGATCGCCACTCGGCCGAAACCGGCTGTTGCCGGCGATCTTCGCTCATATTGCCCCTGATGCGCGCCAACGAATAATGCGCGACGGGTCGACACAATCGCTCTTAACCGTGCCCGGTAGGATCATACCAGAACAAAAAAGGTTGTATTGGGCCGGTCGCCCAACTTTCAGTCGGTTACCACCGCTTTTTCAACGCGTAGACCCGTGGCGGCAGCTTTTTTGCGAGTCCCCGTGCCACATTGCCCGCGTGAGGCCCTACATGCGGCGGCGTGACTTGATGGCCGCCGCCAGCGTGCCCTCGTCGAGGTAGTCGAGCTCGCCGCCCATGGGAACCCCCTGCGCCAGACGCGAGACGACGACGCCGGTCGGCGCCAACTGCTCGGTGAGATAGTGGGCCGTCGACTGGCCTTCGACCGTGGCGTTGAGCGCCAGCACGATCTCCTGCGCCTCGCCGGACGGCGGCGCGCTCGATGAGCCGCGCGATGTTGAGACGGTCGGGCCCGATGCCGTCGAGCGGCGACAGATGCCCGCCCAGCACGTGGTAAAGGCCGTTGACGACGCCGGCCCGCTCCAGCGCCCAAAGATCGCCGATCTCCTCGACGACGACGATCATGCTGCGATCGCGGCGCGGATCCTGACAGAGGCTGCACGGCGACACTGTGTCGAGGTTGCCGCAGCTCGGGCACTCGACGATTTTCTCGACCGCGTTGGCCAGCGCCTCGGCGAGCGGCACGAGCAGATCGTTGCGCCGCTTGATCAGCGCCAGCGCCGCTTTGCGCGCCGAGCGCGGGCCAAGGCCCGGCAACCGCCCCGAGCAGCTGCACGACGCGTTCGATTTCCGGTCCGGAGACTTTGCGTGTCATCCCGCTGACTACAAGTTGTGGGCTGGCCGAGGGGCAACTCGCGACCATCGATTGATCTGATGCAAGTCAAATACTCGGCTGCGGCGCTTATGCACTAATTGCCAATGCGCCGGTACCTTTGGTTGCCCCCCATTTGGGTTAACTTGCGCAGCCAACACAAGAAGGGTTAGCGCCCCGATTCCTGGGAGGACATACATGCAGCTCATCGTGAAGCCGGAAACGCCCAGCGCCGCGCTTGCACGCGTGGGGCAGAACATCAAGATTTGCAGCCGCTACGACAACTTCATCGGCGGCCAGTGGGTGCCGCCGACGCAAGGGCCAGATATTTCGAGAACCGCACGCCGATCAGCGGCGAGCTCGTCTGCGAGATCGCCCGCTCCACCGCCGAGGACATCGAGAAGGCGCTCGATGCCGCGCACGCCGCCGCCGACGCCTGGGGCAAGACGGCTCCGGCCGCCCGCGCCGCCGTCCTGTTCAAGATCGCCGACCGCATGGAGGCGAACCTTCCCGCTCTCGCCACGGTCGAGACCATCGACAACGGCAAGCCGATCCGCGAGACGATGGCCGCCGATCTGCCGCTCGCCGTCGATCACTTCCGCTATTTCGCCAGCTGCATCCGCGCGCAGGAAGGCTCGCTGTCGGAAATCGACGAGACGACCATCGCCTACCACTTCCACGAGCCGCTCGGCGTCGTCGGGCAGATCATTCCGTGGAACTTCCCGATCCTGATGGCGGTGTGGAAGCTCGCCCCGGCGCTCGCCGCCGGCAACTGCGTCGTCCTCAAGCCGGCCGAGCAGACGCCGATGAGCATCATGGTGCTGATGGATCTCATCGGCGACCTGCTGCCGCCGGGCGTGCTCAACGTCGTCAACGGCTTCGGCGTCGAGGCCGGCAAGCCGCTCGCCTCCAACCCGCGCATCGCCAAGATCGCCTTCACCGGCGAGACGACGACGGGCCGCCTCATCATGCAGTACGCCTCCGAGAACATCATCCCCGTCACGCTGGAGCTGGGCGGCAAGTCGCCGAACGTCTTCTTCGCCGACGTGCTGAACGAGGATGACGAGTTCTTCGACAAGGCGCTCGAGGGCTTCACCATGTTCGCCCTCAACCAGGGCGAGGTGTGCACGTGTCCGTCGCGCGCGCTGGTGCAGGAAAGCATCTACGACGCGTTCATGGAGCGCGCCATCGAGCGCGTGAAGAAGGTCGTGCAGGGCAGCCCGCTCGACCCCAACACGATGATCGGCGCGCAGGCCTCCTCCGACCAGCTCGAGAAGATCCTCGCCTACATCAACATCGGCCAGGGCGAAGGCGCCAAGGTGCTGACCGGCGGCAAGCGCGCTCAGATCGGCAGCGGCTTCGAGAACGGCTACTACGTCGAGCCGACCGTGCTCGAGGGCCACAACAAGATGCGCGTCTTCCAGGAGGAGATCTTCGGGCCGGTTCTCGCCGTCACGAAGTTCAAGACCGAGGCGGAAGCGCTCGCCATGGCCAACGACACGCTCTACGGCCTCGGCGCCGGCGTGTGGTCGCGCGACGGCAACACGCGCCTACCGCATGGGCCGCGGCATCAAGGCCGGGCCGCGTGTGGACCAACTGCTACCATCTCTATCCCGCGCACGCGGCGTTCGGCGGCTACAAGCAGTCGGGCGTCGGGCGCGAGACGCACAAGATGATGCTCGACCACTACCAGCAGACGAAGAACATGCTGGTCAGCTACAGCCCGAAGGCGCTCGGCTTCTTCTGAGGCCGATGCGGGCCTTCCATAGAGTTACGTGCCGTGGAGTGCGAAGGTCGGCGAGCCGCGATCTTCCGCTCCTCGGTACCGTCTGCAGACCGGACTCCGAGCTGATCGCCATGCCAGTCCAGAGGGTCACACCGACACGCCGTGCCGGCCGCCGGCGCTAATCGAGAAGCTGGCGGCGCAGCACGGCCGACTGCATGTTCCACCAGTCGGGCGGCTGCTGCGACGGCAGCGCGCCGATGTGCTACCCGCGCGGCGAGTTCCGCATCGGCCAGCGCGACGTGTATCTGGGCGCGATCGCCGGCTGCCCGTTCTACATTTCCGGGCCGCAGTTCGAGTACTGGCAGCACACGCATCTCATCATCGACGCCGTGCCCGGGCGCGGCTCCGGCTTCTCGCTCGAGTCCCCGAGGGGCTGCGCTTCCTCACCCGCTCGCGCGTCTTTACGGAAGCCGAGAGCGAGGAGCTCGACCGCATGGGCCCTCCGCCGCGCGGACCCGAGGCGATGGCGGACCGCGCCGGCGCTAGCCTGAAAATGCTCCGTACATGCAAATCGCCGGCTCGCGCGCCGAGTCCGATAAAATTTTAGACACTCGACAACGCGAATAAATAACGCGCACTTACGGCATTTTCGACGCCAGTTGTCACAGCGCGGGCTGCGGCCGCGCGACGCCTCAGGCGCGCGTCGAATGGGTTCCACTGCGCACCGACATAGCTCCGACGCCGCCGCACCCACGCGTGCTCGGCTGGGTCGGCACCACCGCCCTGGCCATGGGCGGCAGCAACCAGATGATCTTCATCATCACGGCGCTGTTCGTCGGCCAGGGCGACATCCTCGGCCAGGGCAGCGCGGCGGTGCCGCTGCTCATCGTCGGCGTGCTGCTCGGCTGGGCGGCGGCGCCGGCATGGACCGAGCTGGTGCTGATGTGGCCCAACCGCGTCGGCGGCATCTCCGCCGCCTGCGCGGAAGCGTTCCGTCCTTACAACCCCGTCCTCGCCGCGCTGACCGGCACTTGCTACTGGTGGGGCTGGGTGCCGACCTGCGGCCTGACCGCGCTCCTCTCGGCCTCGGCGATCCAGCAATGGTACTTGCCCGGACTTGCCGGTCGAAGCGGTCGCCATCGCGCATCGTGCTGCTTCTTCACGTCGTGAATCTGTGCGGCGTCAAATGGGTCGCGCGCCTCGCCATCCCGATCGCCGCCGGCTCGGCGACGCTCGCCTTCCTGTCGGCCTTCGTCCCGATGCTCGACCGGCGCGGTCGATTGGCGCCAGGCGTTCGACCTTCACCTGACGACGCCGTTCGAGGGCTGGTTCGGCGAGCTGACGTCGGTGATGGCCGGGCTCTATCTGATCGGCTTCGCCGCGCCGGCCTTCGAGGCCGCCGCCTGCCACGTCGGCGAGACGAAGGATCCGAACCGCAACGTGCCGCGCGCCATGCTCGCCGCCGCCGTGCATGGCCGGCATCTACTTCATCGCGCTGCCGCTCGTCTGGCTCGGCGTGCTCGGCCCGAGACCGCTCGGGCAGGATCTCGCCACCGTGCTCGGCCCGACCTTCGCGCCGCTGCTCGGCAGCTTCGGCAAGGCGGCGGCGATCTGGTTCATCATGCTCAACATGTTCCACGGCACGATGCAGCCGCTGGCCGGCGCCGCGCGGACCATGTCGCAGCTCGCCGACGACGGCCTGCTGCCGCGCTTCCTGTCGCTGCGCCTGCAAGCGCACCGACTGCCCGTGGGCGGCGACGCTGCTGACCGCCGGCTTGGCGATCGTCTTCCTGCTCGTCGGCGATCCGATCTGGATGATCGCGGCGGCGAACTTCACCTACCTCATCGGCATCTGCATGCCGAACATCGCGGCCTGGCTGCTGCGCCGCGACCTGCCCGACGCGCGCGCGCCCCTATCGCGCGCCGCGCGGCACCATCATGCTCGGCGTTGTCGCGGCGTGCGTCTGGCTGCTGTCGGCCATCCTCGGCTTCCAGCAGTTCGGCCTGCCGACGGTGCTGTTCGGCCTGGCGCTCGCCTACTCCGGCGCCGCCCTCTACGCGTGGCGCGTGATGGAGGACCGGCGCCGCGCAGGCCTGCCGCTGATCGCGCAGACGCTGCACGTCAAGCTCACCGGCGCCATGCTGTTCGTGCTGGTGCTCGACGGCGTCGGCTACCTCATGGCGGTCAACACGCGTGCCGGCGGGCACACGCGGCGCTCGATCGCCGTGCTGGAGGATATCTTCGTCGCCGTCGCGCTGCTGACGATCAGCGTCGGCCTGGTGCTGCCCGGCATGATCACCTACTCGGCGACAGGAGGTCAGCGCGGCCGCCAAGCGCCTGACCTCGGGCACGCTGCGCGACTTCTCGCTGCGCCATGCGCGCGCTCGGCCGCGGCGACCTCGACGCGGCGCACGCCTCGGTCAACATCGTGCCGGTCAAGCCCAACTCGCGCGACGAGCTCGGCGAGATGGCCGAGAGCTTCAACATGCTGCAGGAGGAGGTGCGCGACGCGGCGCTCGGCCTCGACGAGGCGCGCGAGAACATGCGCACCGCGCGCGCCGAGCTGCTCGCCCGCCACGCACAGATCGCCCATCTCGCCCATCACGACCCGCTGACCGACCTGCCGAACCGCACGCTGCTCGCCGACCGGCTCGCCGAGGTCTTCGAGCGCGCCAAGGCGAGCGGCGACGAGCTTCGCGGTGCTCAGCCGTCGACCTCGATCACTTCAAGGAAGCCAACGACGTGTTCGGCCATGTGGTCGGCGACGAGCTGCTGTGCGCCGTCGCGCGGCGGCTCGAGATCGCCGCCGACGGCGACTTCATCGCCCGCATCGGCGGCGACGAGTTCACGCTCGTGTGCGGCGACGCGCGATCAGCCGCGCGGCCGCCGAGGCGCTGGCGAGCCGCCTGCTGCAGGCCGTCGCCGAGCCATTCGAGATGCAGGGCCAGCAGATCCCCATCGGCCTCAGCATCGGCGCCGCCGTCTATCCGAACGACGGCGCCGACGCCATGGCGCTGCTCGCCAACGCCGATGCCGCGCTCTACCGCGCCAAGGAGGACGGGCGCAAGTCGGTGCGCTTCTTCGATCCCGAAATGGACCGCCGCCTGCGCGACCGCTTCGCGCTGCAGCATCGATCTGCGCTCGGCGATCAGCCGCAACGAGCTGCTGCTGCATTATCAGCCGCAGGCCAAGATCGACGGCGAGGTGTTCGGCTTCGAGGCGCTGGTGCGCTGGCAGCATCCGACGCGCGGCTTCGTGTCGCCGACCGAGTTCATTCCGCTCGCCGAGCAGAACGGCATGATCGTCGAGATCGGCGAATGGGCGCTGCAGGCAAGCGTGCCGCGAGGCGGCGTCGTGGACGGCGCCGCTGCAGATCGCCGTCAACCTGTCGCCCGTGCAGTTCCGCTACGGCGACCTCGCCGGCCTCGTGCATCTCGATCCTGCTCGAGACGGGCCTGTCGCCGGGACGGCTGGAGCTGGAGATCACCGAGGGCGTCATCTTCGACGATCCGGCGCGCGCGCTGTCGATCCTGCGCCGCCTCAAGGCGCTCGGCGTCAAGATCGCCATGGACGATTTCGGCACCGGCTATGCCTCGATGTCGTCGCTGCAGTCGTTCCCCTTCGACAAGATCAAGATCGACCGCAGCTTCGTCTCCGGCGTCGAGACCAACGCGCAGTCGGCCGCCATCGTGCGCTCGATCATCGGCCTCGGAGAAGCGCTTGAAGATCCCCGTCATCGCCGAGGGCGTCGAGACGGAGGGCGAGCGCTCGTTCCTCTGGCAGGAGGGCTGCACCGAGATACAGGGCTTCCTCATCGGCCACCCGCTGCCGATCAGCGGCTACGCCTCGATCACCCACGGCGTCGCCGAACTGCATGCCGCCGCCAAGGCTGGATGAGCCATTGTGGCGCTGTTCGGCTGCGGCGTGTGGCCCCGCGGCACTAGGAATCGGATGCAATCACAACGACATTCCGCCCATCCGTCGAGGCTGGGATCGGCCACCGGCGGCCCGTGCTCAATCCGTCCAGGCCCGCCCGCAAAAATGAAGCCCGCCCATCTCGCCCTTGCCGCCCTGCTCTGCCTCGCCGGTGGGAGCGCGGCTTTCGCTCAGGACGATCCGCCGGCCATGTTGGAAGACGATGCCGCCGTCGAAAGCGACGACGGCGCCGGTGCGGAGACTGACGATAGTGCCGCACCGCCGCGTCCGGCCCCGGTGCAGAAGTCGGCGCCGTTCAAGGAGCTCCCCGGCCGCTGGGTTGGCGAAGGCCGTATCGGCCTCAAGGACGGCAAGACCGAAAAGGTGCAATGCCGCGCCACGTACTTCGTCAATGCGGCCGGCAACGAGCTGAAGCAGAACGTTCGCTGCGCCTCGGCCAGCGGCAAGATCGAGGTGAAGAGCCTCGTCAACGCCAACAAGGACGGCAAGCTCAGCGGCACCTGGAACGAGCTCGTCTACAATCTCGGCGGCGAAATGACCGGCGAGGTGACCGAGCGTGGCTTGCGCATCGTCGTGCGCGCCGGCGACCTGACGGCCAACATGGACGTCATCGTCATGAACGACCGGCAGATCGTGGAGATCCAGTTCTTCAACAGTACGCTGCGCGGGCTGACACTCATCCTCAAGAAGGGCTGAGCGGGCGACGGGCTCGAGCGTTCAGCGGCGGCCGAACAGCTTCTCGATGTCGGCGAGCTTCAATTCGACGTATGTCGGGCGGCCGTGGTTGCACTGCCCCGAATAGGGCGTCGCCTCCATGTCGCGTAAGAGCGCATTCATCTCGTCAGGCGTCAGCCGCCGTCCCGAGCGCACGCTGCCGTGGCAGGCGATGGTCGCGCAGATTGACAGCAGCCGATCCTTCAAGGCCGTGCTCGTGCCCTCGCGCACGATGTCGGCGGCGATATCCTTGACGAGGCCGCAGACGTCGCAGCCGCCGAGCAGCGCCGGCGCTTCGCGCACGATGACCGCTCCGGCGCCGAAGGCTTCGAGCAAGAGGCCGAGCTCGGTCAGCTCGTCGGCTTTCTCGGCGAGCGCTGCTGCCTCGTCGCTATCGAGCTCGACGACGACGGGAACCAGCAATCCCTGCCGCGCCACGCCGCCATCGGCCAGCATTGCCTTCAGGCGCTCGTAGACGAGGCGCTCATGCGCTGCGTGTTGGTCGACGATGATCACGCCATCGCGCGTCTGGGCGACGATGTAGTTCTCGTGCAGCTGTGCGCGGGCAGCGCCCAGAGGGCGGTCCTGCAGCGCCTCGACGACGGGCGCGGTGAAGGCGCGCGCGTCCGCGCTCGGTGCAGCCATCACATCGAGCGGTGCCTGCATCGCTTCGGCAAGGCCGAACGCGACGGAGCTGCGCGGAGGCGCATAATAGCCGGCACGCGGGCGCTCGAACGGCACGACGTTAGGGCGCAGCTCCTGCAGCGCCGACACGCCATTGGCGGCGGAAGCGCGGTGTCCGGCAGCATGCAGCGCCGCGGCCAGCGCATTGACGAGCAGCGCGCGCACGCGTCCGGAATCACGGAAGCGCACCTCGACCTTGGCCGGATGCACGTTGACGTCAACCTCCTCGGGCGCCAGCGACACGAACAGGGCCAGCAAGGGCTGACGACCGCGCGGAATGAGATCGCCGTAGGCGGCGCGCACGGCGCCGATCAGCAGCTTGTCCTTCACCGGGCGGCCGTTGACGAACAGGAACTGCTGCGCGGCGTCGGGGCGGTGCAGCGTCGGCAGCCCGGCGAAGCCCGAGACAGACACGCTCTCGCGTTCGCCGGATACGGGCACCGCGTCGTCCATGAACTCGCGGCCCATGATGCGCCCGAGGCGCTGCAACAGGCCGTCGGCGACCCGCCCCCTCGCGCGGGAAGCGCAGCCCCTTGCGCTCACCCGTCGTCAGCGTGAAGCCCACCTGCGGGATGCGCCATGGCGAGGCGCTTGACCACCTCGGAGACGGCCTGGTTCTCGGCGCGCTCGGATTTGAGGAACTTGAGACGCGCCGGCACGCTCGAGAAAAGCTCGCGCACCTCGACGCAAGTGCCGGCATTGCCGGCGGCCGGCTTCACCGCACCCTTGGCGCCGCGATCGACGCTGAGGGCGAAGGCTTCCGACGCGCCGCGCGCGCGTGACAGGATGGTGAGCCGGGCGATCGAGCCGATGGAGGGCAACGCTTCGCCGCGAAAGCCGAGCGTGCGAATGGCGAACAGGTCTTCTTCCGACAGCTTCGAGGTGGCGTGACGCTCGACCGCCAGCATCAGATCCTCGGGCGGCATACCACTGCCGTCGTCGGTGACGCGGATCAGCGAAAGGCCGCCTGAAGCCGTGACCACCTCGATCTCGCCGGCGCCGGCGTCTAGCGCGTTTTCGACCAGCTCCTTGACGACGCTGGCCGGCCGCTCGACCACCTCGCCCGCGGCGATGCGGTTGATCGTCTCCGGCGAAAGCTGGCGGATCGGCATCCGTTAGTCTCCCTGCGAACGGGGAGGCTAGCGCATCGCGCGATTCGCTACGACGCGCCGCGGCGACCGGGTTGCAGGTGCCTGTGTACTAATGTCCGAGGCAAAGCGGGGGGTTGCGGCGCGACGCACAGCGGCGGCGCTGCTAAGGGATGTGCGCAATTTGTCCACCACTTTGCGGGATGACTTGCCAGTGCGCCTATGGCGGGCGCCAACGCTGAACATCGAACCTTGCGGAGCAAGAAGTAATGCGGCTCGACGCTATCGCGATCGGCTTGAATCCCCCTCTCGACATCAACGTCGTCATCGAGGTTCCGGTGGGCGGTGAGCCCATCAAATACGAGATGGACAAGGCCTCCGGCACTCTGGTCGTCGATCGATTTCTCTACACGCCGATGCGCTACCCGGGGAACTACGGCTTCGTCCCGCACACGCTGTCGCTCGACGGCGATCCGATCGACGTGCTGGTCTGCAACACGCGCGCGATCGTGCCCGGCGCCGTCATCAACTGCCGGCCCGTGGGCGTGCTCGTCATGCAGGATGAAGGCGGCGGCGACGAAAAAATCCTCGCCGTGCCGAGCAGCAGAACGACGATGCGCTACGACAAGGTGGCGAACTACACCGATCTGCCGCAGATCACGGTGCAACAGATCGAGCACTTCTTCGGCCACTACAAGGATCTCGAGCCCGGCAAGTGGGCGAAGATCGACCACATCGGCGACTCGGGCGAGGCGCGCCGGCTCATCACCGAAGCGATCGAGCGCGCCAAGAAGTCGAACCGCTAGGGCTTAGCCCTTCTTCGCCTGCAGGAGCGTCGGCTTGCCGACGATGGTGACGATGAGGTTCTGCGTGTCGAGCAGGCGCTTGGCCACCCGCTTCAAGTCGTCGAGCGTCACCGCCGCGATCATGGCATTGCGGTTATCGACGTACTCCGGCCCGAAGCCGTCCATGCGCAGGCCGAGAAGCTGCGAGGCGATCTTGGCGTTGGTGTCGAAGCGCAGCGGATAAGAGCCGATCAGGTAGCTCTTGGCGTTGTCGAGGTCTTCCTGCTTCACGTCGCCGTCCGCCATCTTCTTCAGCTCTTCGCGGATGATGTCGAGCGACTGCCCCATCATGTCGTTGCGCGTGGCGACGCCGCCCGAGAAGATCGAGGTGTGCTGATAGGGATAGACGTAGGTGTAGACCGAGTAGGCGAGGCCGCGCTTCTCGCGCACCTCCTCCATCAGCTTGGAGGCAAAGCCGCCGCCGCCGAGGATCTGGTTCAGGACGAACGCCGGCATGAAATCCGGGTCCTTGCGCGGCATGGCGCCCATGCCGAACACGGCGACCGACTGCGGCACGTTCATGTCGACGACGGTCTGGCTTCCGCCGGGGACGGGATTGGTCTTCGATACCGGCGTCAGCTCGGCCTTGGCCGGCAGGTCGCCGAACACCTCGTCGAGCAGCTTGCCGAGCTGCTCGGGCGTGATGTCGCCGACCACGACGACCTTCAGCGTGTCCTTGGCGAACACGCGCTTGCGATAGCTCTCGAGGTCGGCGCCGGTGATCTTGCCGACGGTCGCTTCGGTGCCGTTGGCGGGGCGCGCGTAGGGATGACCGGCGAAGGCGACGGCGTACCACTGGTTCTGCGCCACCTTGTCGGGATCGCGCGCCGCGTAGACGAGCGAAGCCAGGAGCTGCTGGCGGATGCGCTCCACCGCGTCCTGATCGAAGCGTGGCTTTGAGAGCGCGAGCTTCAGAAGCTTCGCCGCCTCGTCGCGGTTCTCGGTGAGCGTTTCGAAGTTGCCGTAGAAGGCGTCCTTCGCCTCCTCGTAGTTCATGCGCATGGAGAGGTCCTCCATGCGCTCCTGGAACTCGCGCGAAGTAAGGTCGCCGGCGCCTTCGTCGAGCATGGCGGTGACGAAGTTGGCGAGACCTTCCTTGTCGACCGGGTCCTGCGAGCTGCCGCCTTCGAAGGCGAAGCGCATGGCCATCATCGGCACCGCGTGCTCTTCGACCAGCCAAGCCTCGATGCCGCCTGGGCTTTTCACGGTTTGAATTTTCATGGCGTTTGCGGGCACGCTGTAGGTGGTGAGGAAAGCCAGCGGCGAGCGCGGCGAGCGACGCTGCGATGGCCGTCGGGCGGAAAGCGGCGTGGGAAGACGCTGAGCGCAGGGCGCGGGCCGCGACCATATCATAGCCTTTTCGCATGATGGGCATTACGACCGCGAGTGCACGACGGGCTGCTCGACGTGCTCGCCGACGCCGTTGCCGTCGTCGGGCTCGGGCAGCAGCCAGCCGGTCACCGAGTGGCGCGCGTCGAGATAGTTGTCCGCCGCCTTCTTGATGTCGTCGGTGGTGACCTTGGCGATCGCCGCCGGCCAGCCTTCGACGTCGGGGATCGAGCGGCCGATGGCGACGGCCCAGCCGTAGCGGCGGGCGAGGTTCGCCTGGTTGTCGCTCTCGTAGATGTAGTCGGCCAGCAACGACTTCTTGGCGCGCTCGAGCTCGAGCTGGGTCACGCCGTTCTTGCGGATCTCGGCGAGCACGCCATCGACCGCGGCCTCGACCGGAGTGAGGTCGTTGCCGTTGCCCGAAACCGCGTAGAGCGAGATGGCGCCGCTGTCGAGGCTGTAGCCCGAGTAGTCGCCGCCGGTCGTCGCCGCGACCTTGTCCTCGACGACGAGCTTGCGATAGAGGCGGCTGGTCGAGCCGTCGGCAAGGATCTTCATCGAGCAGGTCGAGCGCCTCGGCCTCGCCCGGCTTCGCCGTCACGTAGCCCGGCACGATGTAATAGCGGTGGAACGAGGCGTTGCCGGCGCGCGGGTCCTTGAGCGTGAGGCGGCGGGCGGCGATGTGCGGCGGCTCCTGCGGCCGCACGCGCCCGTCGACCTCGGGGTTGGCCGGCACTTTGCCGTAGGTCGCTTCGGCGAGGCGCTTGACCTCATCGACCGTCACGTCGCCGGCGACGACGAGGATGGCGTTGTTGGGCGCGTAGTAGCGCTTGTAGAAGCGCAGCGCGTCCTCGCGCGACAGCTTCGCCATTTCGTGCTCCCAGCCGATGACCGGGACGCCATAGGGATGCGAGAGGTAGAGCGCGGCGTTCATCTGCTCATCGAGCCGCGCGCTCGGGTTGTTCTCGATGCGCGAGCGGCGCTCCTCGATGATCACCTGCCGCTCCGTGGCGACTTCGTCGTTGGTGAGGCGCAGGTGCGTCATGCGGTCGGCCTCCATCTCCATCAGGGTGCCGAGCTGCTCCTTGGCGATGCGCTGATGGTAGGCGGTGACGTCCTGGCCGGTGAAGGCGTTGTCCTGGCCGCCGAGCTTGGAGATGATCTTGGAGAAGTCGCCGACGGCGATCTTGTCCGTCGACTTGAACATCAGATGCTCGAGGAAGTGCGCGATGCCGGAGACGCCCTTGGGCTCGTCGGCGGCGCCGACCTTGTACCAGACCATGTGCGTGACGACCGGGGCTCGATGATCGGGGATCACCACAACGTCCATGCCGTTCGACAGCTTGAACTCGGAGGCGCGCGGTTCAGCAGAGGCAGTCTGTTGTGCGAAGGCGAGCATGAGCATGGCCATTGATAAGAGTGTGGGACGGCTGACGCCGAGCTTGAGCATCGATTGAACCCCGATTAGGTCCGGATGAAAGGCCGGAATGAACCGCTATCGCAGCCGGCTCGGCGAAACCGCGCGTTGGCTGTCATCTTCGGGTTCGCTCCCCCCTTGTCAAATGACATCGTGTTCATCTGCCGTGGGCTCGCCCAAGCGCCGAGCAGGGGCCCTTCGGGAACCAAAATAGTGACCCATTGGTGACCGATTCCGACGCTTGAACGGCCCCCGTCCGTCGCCCATATGTTCCTTGCAATCCCAGCGCCCGGACTTCAGGGGCTGGACCATCGGAGGCCAAGGTTAAGAGGCTCCGAAGGATGCTCCAACTTGAAGGTCGCTTAAGGAAGGACTTTCGGACGATGTCGCGGATTTCCCTGCTCTCTAGCCCGCTGCTTTTGGGTTTCGAGGAGATCGAGCGCCTGATCGATCGCGCCAACAAAGGCTCGGGCGACGGTTATCCCCCGTATAACATCGAGCGTATTGACGCAGTGAACGGCGAGGGCGAGACGCTGCGCATCACGCTCGCGGTCGCCGGCTTCACGCGCGATCAACTCGACGTCACACTCGCCGACAGCCAGCTCATCGTGCGCGGCAAGCAGGCTGATGAAAAATCGCGCACCTATCTCTACCGCGGCATCGCTGCGCGACAATTTACGCGCACGTTCGTGCTGGCAGAGGGAATCGAGGTAAAGTCTGCTGACTTGTCCGATGGACTGCTCGCCATCGACCTGAAGCGCCTGGAGCCGGAGCGCCTGGTGCGGACGATCGAGATCAGCGACAGGAAATAAGATGCGTCAACGTTGCATCGAGACAGCCATATCGCGCGTTTTAGCGGTGGGCGCAGATCCGGGATGCCGATACGCTCTACGCCAGTTTCGGTTGGCGGTGCGCCGGGCCCGGCTTGCAGAAGGAGTTGCGTCATGACCGAAGCAGAAAGAAACTTAGACCCGCGTAATGTCATGACTGAGCACGAGCTCGCCACCCTCGGCGGGGGCGTCGTCGCCTACATCAAGACGCTCACTGCCGACGAAGCGACCCGTATGTTCCCGGCCATCGAGGGGTTGCCGAAAGGTATCAACCTGTTCTCGTTGCACGCGGCCGACGGCACCCCTTTGGCGCTTACCGATACGAGGCAGGCCGCGATCGGCCATGCGATCGACGATGATTTGGAGATCGCGAGCGTGCACTGAGTGCATGGTCGCGCCGAGTTGAACACGTTGTGCACAACGACTTGGGCTCCGGCATTCGCGCCGGAGCCTTTCAGTTTTCAGGTATGCGGTGCTACACGCGGTAGTGCGTGAATTGCCCGCGCGGGCGGAAACGCTCCAGGTACGTCGGCACGATGGCCGCCACACCATGCGGTGAGGCAACGCCTAGCTCCGCCAGCGTGCGCCCTTCGCTCTTTGCCGCTGCGCTGACCACGTTGTCGTGCTGCAGCAAGCGCACCTGGTCGTACGTGATCGGCCGCAAGCTGTTAGGCAGCGGCCAGGTGAGGATCGCCTGCAGCTTGGCCAGCCAGAACGGCATCGGCAGATAGCCGCGCGAACGGTCCGCCCACTGCTGCGTCAGGTCGAGCAGCTCACGGAAGGACAGCACCTCCGGCCCGCCCGCCTCGTAGATCGTGCCGGGCTTGCCGGCGCCTGAGGCGCACGCGGCGATGGCTGCGCCAAGGTCGCCGACGAACACTGGCTGGAAGCGCGTGCGGCCGCGACCGATCAGCGGCAACAGCGGCGATATGCGCGCCATGGCAGCGAAGCGATTGAAGAACTGGTCCTCGGGCCCGAAAACGATCGACGGACGCACGACGATGGCGCCGGGGAATTCTTGCAGCACGGCAGCCTCGCCCTCGGCCTTGGAGCGGGCATAGCGGGACGAGGACTTGGCGTCGGCGCCGATGGCGGAGATGTGCACCAGGTGGCGGACGCCCGCCTCGCGCGCCGCTTTGGCGATGGCGCGCGGACCCTCGACGTGGATGGCGCGGAACGTTTGGCGGCCGCTGCTGGTCAGCACGCCGACGGCGTTGACGACGAACTTCGAGCCCAGTAGCGCGCGCTGCACCGATTGCGGGTAGCGCAGGTTGGCCTGCACCGGTGCCACCTGCCCCACCAAGCCGGCGGGTTGCAGGAAGCCGGCGAGGTCCGGCCGGCGCACGGCAGCGCGCACGCGCCAGCCCTCCTTGGCCAGCGCCGCAACCGCATAGCGGCCGACGAAACCCGATCCGCCGAAAACCGTTGCAATTCCCTTGTCGTCGAGACGATCCGCCATCGCCGGTTCCTCCGCCGTTGTGCCGCTCGCCGCGCCACCCTCGCCGACACCAGCAGTATACGACCGGCGCCGCCCCTGGGAAGGCCGCGCACGGCCGCACGAGACATAATTGACAAGGGCGCCAACGCTCTCTAACTGATCCCGCTCGTGCCCAGGTGGCGGAATTGGTAGACGCACCAGCTTCAGGTGCTGGCGCCCGCAAGGGTGTGGAGGTTCGAGTCCTCTTCCTGGGCACCATCAATGCTTGCTGGCGTTTTTAGCCCTCCGCAACGGCCTGCTGTCGGTTCAGCAATTTGGGCTATCCCCAGCCTGCCCCCGGAATCATCGAACGCGACGGGCTTTGGCCAAGTGTTTTCGAAACGCTTTTAGCGTCGCGTCGCTCACATGATGTTCGATGCCCTCGGCATCGGCGTCGGCGGTCTCTGCATCAACGCCCAAGGCGATGAGCAAGTCTCGGACGACGTGATGGCGCTCGCGTGAAGCGGTGGCCAGCTTCCGACCCTTGTCGGTCAGAAAGATCGCGCGGTAGGGCTGACTGGTAACGAAACCGTCGCGCTGCAGGCGCTGGATCGTGTTGTTGACGGTCGCTTTGGTCACGCCAAGTCGTTCCGACAAATCAACGACGCGCGCCTCGCCCTTCTCATCGATGAGATCGGCGATGAGCTCGACGTAGTCTTCAGCCATTTCCGTCTGATGCGCGTCGCGAACGCGCTTGAACTGTTCGGAACGTCGGCGCGCACTCGCGCTCCGGATCGTCGACGGGTTGCCATCTCTTCTCCTGCGCTCCAGTGCGCGTTCTAGCGGAAGATTCGCATTGACAGCAAAGTTAGCCATCGCTAACAAATGACGTCGAAGCTAATTTGTAGCGTTGGTTGCGTGGGGGTGGGATGCAACGTGCGTGTGTGACGAGCTTAATTGCCGGGGCCTTTGTGCTGATCGGTACGACGAACGGGATGGGTGCGGACAAGACACAATATTCGCTCTTCAATCCTACCCCTGATCGGCTCCTGCGCGACATGACGACCGATCGCCCGGATACGACGGAGAGTCCGTTCACTGTCGATGCGGGGCACATGCAGATCGAGACCAACCTCTTCGCCTACGCGCGCTCGCGTCCCGATCCGGACGGGGCCGTCACCGACAGCTACGAGTTCGCCACCACCAATGTCAGGATTGGGTTGACCAACAACGCCGAGATCAATTTCGTTTGGCAGCCCTACGGCAGCCTGCGGACCCGCCAAATCGATCCCGTCGTCACGCTGCGCGATTCCGGCATCGGCGGCTTCGACATTCGCGGCAAGGTCAATCTGTGGGGCAACGATGCCTTCGACAAGCCGGGCTCGACCGCACTGGCGCTTGCTGCCCTTCGTCACCCTCCCCACCGACAAAACAACGGCATCAGCCCTGAGCTCGTGGAGGGCGGGCTGATTGTGCCGCTTGCCGTCAGCTCTGCCCCACAACTTCGGCCTCGGCTTGAACGTCGGCACGGTGTTTCTGAAGGAGCGAGAGCCTGTCAGGCTATCACGCCGAGTACCTGAGCCACGGCGTCGCTCGCCTACGAATGGAACGACAAGCTCGGCACGTACTACGAGGTGGCCGCCCAGTACCGGCGGCGCCGCGCGGCGACATCATCGTCCTCGCGACGGGCGTCACCTACGCGTTGACCGAGAACATTCAGCTCGATGCCGGCGTGAACGTCGGCGTCACCTCCGCCGCGGACCGCATCAATCCATTTGTCGGTCTTTCGACGCGCTTCTAGCGGCGCGCCACGTCCGGATGCCGCAATGCATTTTCACTCAGTCCACGGGGAGAAAGGAACCATGCAAGCGAATTGGGGCGCGCGCGCAGGCATTGTCGCGAGGCTCATCGCCGGCGCCGCGGCGCTGGCGAGCGCCGGACTTTGTTTGGCGACGGCGAGCCACGCACAGACGAACTCGAAAAAGCCGTTTCGGGTGGTGACCACGTTCACGGTCATCCAGGACATCGCGCAGAATGTGGCCGGCACGACGGCTATCGTAGAGTCCATCACCAAGCCGGGGGCGGAGATCCACGACTATCAGCCCACCCCGCTCGATATCGTCAAGGCGCAGTCGGCCGATCTCGTGCTGTGGAACGGCATGAATCTCGAGCGCTGGTTCGAGAAGTTCTTCGAGAACGTCAAGGACGTGCCCAGCGTCGTCGTTACCGAGGGCATCGAGCCGATGGGCATCAAGGAAGGACCCTATACCGGCAAGCCCAACCCGCATGCCTGGATGTCGCCCAACAACGCCTTGATCTACGTCGAGAACATCCGCAAGGCATTCGCCAAGTATGATCCAGCCAACGCCGAGACCTACGCCAAGAATGCGGCTGCGTACGCCGCTCGGATCAAGGCCGTCGACGAGCCAATGCGCGAGCGCCTGTCGGCGATACCCAAGGAGAGGCGCTGGCTCGTCTCCAGCGAGGGTGCTTTCAGCTACCTGGCGCGCGACTACGGTTTGCAGGAGCTCTACCTGTGGCCGATCAATGCCGACGAGCAGGGGACGCCGAAGCAGGTGAAGCGCGTCATCGATGCGGTGCGCAAGGAGGAGATCCCCGTGGTGTTCAGCGAGAGCACGATCTCCGACAAGCCGGCCAGGCAAGTCGCCAAGGAAACCGGAGCACGCTACGGCGGCGTTCTCTACGTCGACAGCCTGAGTGCCGATGACGGACCGGTGCCGTCCTATCTCAAGCTGCTCGAGGTTACTGTCCAGACGATCGCAGCGGGCTTTGGAACGTGAGCGGCATGATCGGGCCAGCGTCCGACGCCGTCGCGTGGCCCGCCTCAGGCCTTGCCGCGTCAATCTCGGTCAGTGACCTGACGGTCACCTATCCCAACGGCACGACCGCCTTGCGGGATGCCTCGTTCGCGCTTGCATCTGGCACCATCTGCGGTCTCGTCGGGGTGAACGGCTCGGGCAAGTCGACGCTGTTCAAGGCAATTATGGGTTTCGTGGCGCCATCGGCCGGCGAAATCCGCATCTCCGGCCTGACGCCCCGCGCGGCTCAGAAGCGCAATCTTGTCGCCTACGTGCCGCAGTCGGAGGACGTCGACTGGAACTTCCCCGTTCTGGTCGATGACGTGGTCATGATGGGCCGCTATGGCCGCATGGGGTTCCTGCGCAGACCATCGAAGATTGACCGGCGCAAAGTCGACGAGGCGCTTGAGCGCGTCGGCATGACGGCGTTCCGCCGGCGGCAGATCGGCGAGCTGTCGGGCGGCCAGAGGAAGCGCGTTTTCCTGGCGCGCGCGCTCGCGCAGGAAGGCCTTATCATCCTCCTCGACGAGCCGTTCACCGGCGTCGACGTCAAGACTGAGGGCGCCATCGTCGACCTGCTGGGCGAACTCAAGGCCCAGGGGCACCTGATGCTGGTATCCACGCACAACCTCGGCAGCGTGCCCGACTTCTGCGATCAAGTGGTGCTCGTGCTGCACACCGTGATCGCCGCCGGGCCGACTGCGACCACATTCACGCAAACCAACCTGGAGCGCGCGTTTGGCGGCGTGCTGCGGCATTTCCGACTTCAAGGGCAGGAGCTGCACCAGGATGACGACCGGCGCAGCGTGACGGTGCTGACCGACGACGAGCGCCCGGTGGTGTTCTACGGCAGCCGCGAGGAGCGAGACCAGCCGCTGCGTAGCGGGGAGGACAAGGAATGATGGCAGAGCTGCTCACGCCCTTCGCCTACGACTACATGGTCAAGGCGATGTGGGTGTCGGCGCTCGTCGGCGGCACGTGCGCATTTCTCTCCGCCTTTCTCATGCTCAAGGGCTGGTCGCTGATGGGCGACGCGCTCGCCCATTCCATCGTGCCCGGTGTGGCCGGCGCCTATCTGCTCAATCTTCCCTACGCGGCCGGTGCGTTTTTCGCAGGTCTGCTGGCAGCGCTTGGCATGGCATTCGTGCGCAGCCACACGCGGCTGCGCGAGGACGCCATCATCGGTCTCGTCTTCACATCGTTCTTTGCGGCAGGCCTGCTGGTTGTATCGATCTACCCGACGTCGGTGAACGTGCAGTCGATCGTGCTCGGCAACATACTGGGCATCTCAGACGAGGATGCGAACCAAGTCGTCATCATCAGTTTGGTCACGCTCGGAGTGCTGCTGCTCAAGTGGAAGGACCTGATGGTCGTCTTCTTCGACGAGGCCCACGCACGCTCGATCGGCCTCAATCCCGGCTGGCTCAAGGTATTGTTCTTCACGCTGCTGTCGGCTGCCGTGGTGGCCGCGCTGCAGACCGTGGGAGCGTGTCTCGTCATCGCCATGGTCGTCACGCCCGGCGCCACGGCTTACCTACTGACGGATCGGTTTCCGATCCTGCTCGTGATCGCAGTCGCGATCGGCAGCCTGACGAGCTTCGTCGGCGCCTACCTCAGCTACTTCCTCGACGGGGCGACCGGCGGCGTGATCGTGACGTTGCAGACGCTTGTATTCCTCGCCGCCTTCTACTTCGCGCCCAAGCACGGCGTCCTGGCTGCACGCCGCAAGTCAGCTTCCCCGCAGACCCGCGAGACTGCGGACGCGCTGAAAGGTCGGCCATGAGCGCAATTCTCGATCTCGTCACAGTGCCATTGAGCTACGGTTTTATGCAGCGCGCGCTCGTCGTCGCCGTGCTGGTCGGTGCTGTCTGCGCCGTGCTGTCCTGCTTTCTCGTCCTCAGGGGCTGGTCCTTGATGGGGGACGCCATCTCGCATGCGGTGCTGCCGGGCATCGTCATTGCGTTCGTGCTCGGCCTGCCGCTGGCCGTGGGGGCGTTCGCCGCCGGCCTCGGGTGTGCGGTGGCCACGGGCTATCTCAAGGAGAACAGCCGGGTGAAGGAGGATACGGTGATGGGCATCGTGTTCTCGGGCATGTTCGGCTTCGGGCTAGTGCTCTTCACCAAGGTCGAGACGGACCAGCATCTCAACCACATCCTGTTCGGCAACATGCTGGGCGTCACCGCCCGCGACCTGATCGAGACCGGAATCGTGGCCGGCGGCACCCTGCTCGTGGTGCTCATCAAGCGGCGCGACCTGTTGCTCTACTGCTTTGACCCGCAGCATGCGCGCGCCATCGGCCTGCCCGTCCGCGCGCTGCACTATGGTCTGCTGGCGCTCTTGTCCCTGACCATCGTCGCCGCGCTCAAGGCGGTCGGCATCATCCTGGTCGTGGCCATGCTCATCGCACCCGGTGCCATCGCCTACCTGCTCAGCAATCGCTTCGAGCACATGCTGGCGATAGCTGCCGCCGTCGCCATAGGTTCGAGCGTCGCGGGCACCATCGTGAGCTTTCATATCGACGGCGCGACGGGGCCGTGCATCGTGCTGATCCAGATGATGGTCTTCTTGCTCGCCTTTCTCTTTGCACCTCGTACCGGTCTGCTGCGCCGCGCGTAATGATTTGCCAGCAAGATCCGCGGAATATGACGGCTAGGGTGCCGAGGCGCTTGCTTTGGTGGGCCGGAATTCGATAGTGAACCGAACTTAAAGCATTAGGGCGTATACCCGGCGGCTGCCCATCGCAGCCCCATGCATGAACGCCAATCGCCGAGGGCCCTGACCACGATGGCCAAGACCTCCGTCACGCTGCACAAGAACGATCTCCCCGCCGGGCTCGCGTTCGGGGACGCAGCGTCGCAGTCGACACCGAGACTCTGGGGCTCAACGTCAATCGCGACCGGCTGTGCCTCGTGCAGCTCTCCTCGGGCGACGGCAGCGCGCACCTCGTGCAGTTCGACGGCAGCAACTACGCCGCGCCGAACCTCAAGGCGCTGCTGACCGACCCAGCGGTGCTCAAGATCTTCCACTACGCGCGCTTCGACATCGCCGTGCTCGAGAAGAACCTCGGCGTCGTCACGGCGCCGATCTACTGCACCAAGATCGCCTCCAAGCTGGTGCGCACCTACACCGACCGCCACGGCCTCAAGGACCTCGTCGGCGAGCTCATCGGCATCGAGCTGTCGAAGCAGCAGCAGAGCTCCGACTGGGCCTCGAGCGAGCTGTCCCAGCAGCAGCTCGCCTATGCGGCGTCCGACGTGCTGCACTTGCATGCCCTCAAGGCGAAGCTCGACGCCATGCTGGCCCGCGAGGGACGCGACGCAGTTTGCCGAGGCGGCCTTCGGGTTCCTCAACACGCGCGCCAAGCTCGATCTCGCCGGCTTTGGCGAGGACGACATTTTCTCGCATTGAGGTTAGCGGCGGGAGCCCGGCGCGAATCCGTTGGGCGCAATTTGTCCGTTCTCGCCCGGGCAGTGCGGCTTTGCCACCTGCCGACAGTCCCAATATAACCCCAATTGACGGCGATTTACCTGGCATCGGCCGCTAGTGTCCCGATCGCGAAGCTCGCCAGAGTGCGCTGCTGGGTCGGGAGCGAGCTTCGCAATCGTAAGGGACACTAGAAGCATTGACTTGCTAGTGTGATTTAGATCGAGAAATTCGCTCGATACCTCGCAGCTGACGATGGCGAATTTCTCAATCATCACACTAGCCGGCAGCTTCCGATAAAGCGCATGGCAACGACGACCAATTTCGCCCCCGGGCAGGAATGGACGGGCACCGACCCCTTCGCCGGCACGCACTGCCGCCGACCGGGCGCGGAACTTTGCGCGTGCGCGCCGTCATACGTACTTGGTGCGAGCTTTGCGCTGGTCGCTTCCCGCCGCGGCGGCGAGCGTCGTCGGCGCTCTACTTCGTGATGATCCTCGACACCACCGGTTGGGTCGGCAGCTTCCCGAAGCATCGAGATGCCGCGCATCATCCCCGACAACCTGACGATGGATAACCCCAGCTACGAGGGATTCAACAAGGACGGCGGCAAATACGTCGTGCGGGCGAAGACGGCCGTGCAGGACCTCGTCAACACGGAGTTCGTGCGCCTCAACGACATCACCGGCGACATGACCGACGCCAACAAGTCGAAGACCAATCTCAAGGCGGCGCATGGCGAGTTCAACACCAAGACCAACCAGCTGGAGCTCACCGGCGGCATCGACATCGTCGCCGAGAGCGGTCTCAAGGCCAAGATGTCGCGCGCGACCATCCTGACGAACGACAACATCATCTTTCCAAGGAGCCGGTCGTCGTCGAGATGCCGTCGGGCACCATCCGCTCCAACGAGATGCGTATCTTGAACAAGAGCCGCGAGATCGCCTTCGTCAACGACGTGAAGGCGCACCTCGTGCCTGAAAAGCCGGATGCGCCACAGACGCCGCGAAGCGGCCGCCGCCAAGAAATCGGCGGCACCGATGATCGGCGGCGGCGAGGGGCCGATCGACGTCACGTCCAACCGCCTCGACATCGACGATACCGGCAAGACGGCGACGTTCACCGGCAACGTCAAGGCGCAAGCAGGGCGACGCCGCGCTGGAAACCGCAGCGCTCGAGGTGCAGTACGAAGGCGGCAATGCGGGCGCTACCGGCACTTCCGCCGCCGCGACGCCGGGCGCCGGCACCAAGATCAAGCGCATCGTCTCGAAATCGCCCGTCGTCATGACGCGCGCGCCGCAGGACCGCGTCACCGGCGCCAGCTTCGACTACGACGCCGTCAACCAGGTGGCGGTGGTCAACGGCGACGTCGAGATGACGTCAGGTGCCGACCGGCGCGCGACCAGCGACAAGGCGACGGTCGACCAGCGCGCCGACACGATACTGCTGACGGGCAGCGTCGTCGCCATCCAGGGACGCAACCAGTTGAAGGGCGAGCGGCTCTACGTCGAGCGGGCGACGGGCCGCACGCAGCTGTCGTCACCGGGCGGCGCGGGCGAAGAGGCGGGACGCATCTCGACGCGCTTCTATCGCGGCGAAGCGAACGCTGCGCAGTCCGCCAAGGAGAAGGTGAAGCAGCTTGCCGACGAGGCGGCCGCCGCAGCGAAGGGCGGCGCCGTGAGCGTGTTCAAGACCGACCCGACGGCGCCGATCGACGTCGAGGCCGGGCGTCTCGATGTCGACGATCGCACCAAGCAAGCCGTATTCAAGGGCGACGTGCACGCCGTGCAGGGCGACTTCGTCGTGCGCACCTCGGAGATGCGCGCCTTCTACACCGGCGCGGCCGGCCTCGCCGAAGAGAGCACTCCCGCCGACAAGAAGGCGCCGGCTGAGATCACGCGCATCGAGGCGCGCGGCAAGGTGATCGTCACCTCGAAGAACGGGCAGAACGCCACCGGCGACTGGGCCGACTTCGACGTCAAGGAGAACCAGGTGGTGCTCGGCGGCGACGTCATTCTCACGCAGGAAAAGAACGTCGTGCGCGGGTCGAAGCTGACGATCGACATGCTGACCGGCGAAAGCGTCATCCACACCGACCCCGGCGCGGCGTGGTCGGCGACCGCGGCCCCCGCCGACAAAAAGGGGGCCGGCTTTACCATGCAGCCAGGCACGGCGAAGCGTCCGAGCGCAATTTTTTACCCTCGCGAGAAAAAGCGCGGCCGAAAAGAAGCCCTCCGGCGCTGGCTAGCGATGGCGAAGCTGCACCCGGTCCCAGTGGGGGCTGGGATCGCCTCAGTGCCCGATCGCTGAGGGTAAACAGCGGCCAATACGCAGATTGACAGGGCTCCCGATCGGCGCACCATGGCGCCGCGGCCGTTGGTAGGGCCCAACCCGAGGTTCTCAAGACGTGCTGAAAATCCTTTCTTTCGGTTCGAAGCGTACGCAGCCCGAGCCCTACAACGAGTGGGCCGGCGAGGCGCACGGCTATGCCGAGCAGCCGGCGCTCAACGGCGGCCAGCAGCAGCTCGGCGCCGAAGGCTGGCTCACCGTCCACCACGTGCAGAAGAGCTACAAGAAGCGCCTCGTCGTGCGCGGCGTGAGCCTCGCGGTGGGACGCGGCGAATCGGTCGGGCTTCTGGGCCCCAACGGCGCCGGCAAGACGACGGTGTTCTACATGATCACCGGCCTCGTTCCCGCCGACAAGGGCAACATCACCATCGACGGCATGGACGTCACGCGCCTGCCCATGTACCGGCGCGCGCGCCTCGGCATCGGCTACCTGCCGCAGGAAGCCTCGATCTTCCGTGGCCTGACGGTCGAGAAGAACATCATGGCCGTGCTGGAGATCGTCGAGCCCTCGGCCAAGAAGCGGCGCGAGAAGCTCGACAGCCTGCTCGAGGAGTTCCGCATCACGCACCTGCGCAAGTCGCCGTCGATCGCGCTTTCGGGCGGCGAGCGGCGCCGCTGCGAAATCGCCCGGGCGCTGGCCTCGGGCCCGTCGTTCATGCTGCTCGACGAGCCATTCGCCGGCATCGATCCCATCGCCGTCGGCGATATTCAGGAGTTGGTGCGGCACTTGACCGAACGCGGCATCGGCGTGCTCATCACCGATCATAACGTCCGCGAAACGCTTAGCCTGATAGACCGGGCCTACATCATCTACGACGGTCAGGTTCTGACACAGGGTAAGCCCGAGGAAATCATAGCCAACGACGACGTGCGGCGTGTGTACCTCGGAGACATGTTCGTTAACGCGCGCTGACTAGACAGTACGCGCATCAGTGGCCGAGATACCTGGACGAGCGCATGGCGCTTTCGACAAAGCTGGAGCTGAGACAAGGCCAGCAGCTGGTGATGACACCCCAGCTGCAGCAGGCCATCCGTCTGCTTGCAGCTGTCGAACATCGAGCTCACGCAATACGTCGAGAGCCGAGCTCGAGCGCAATCCGCTGCTCGAAGCGCGACGACGGCGCCGAAGCGCCCGTACGCACCGAGATCGAGACGTCTGAGTTCGCCAAGCCCGAAGAGACGGCGCCGGCGAGCGAGACCGACTGCGCTCGACCTCGACAAGCCGGTAGCCGATCCCGAAGGCGACCTTCGATACCGACTACGACAACGTCTATCCCGACAGCGCGCCGTCAGATCACGCCAACGGGCAGGACGCCTCCGGCTGGGCTTCGCTGCGCCAGCGCGCGCTCCGGCTCCGGCGACGACGTCAACATCGAAGCCTTCGTCGCCAACGACGTCTCGCTGCGCGAGCACTTGGCCGCGCAGGTGCCGCTGGTGCTCAAGGAGCCGGTCGAGCGGCTGATCGGTCAGTACCTCGTCGACATGGTCGACGAGGCGGGCTATCTGCCGGGGCCGATCTCGGCGCGATCGCCGAGAAGCTCGGCGCACCGCAGCCGCAGTGGTCGAGAAGGTGCTCGCGAGCCTGCAGACGCTCGACCCGCCCGGCGTGTTCGCCCGCTCGCTCGCCGAGTGCCTGGCGCTGCAGCTCAAGGAGCAGAACCGCTACGACCCGATCATCAGCCGCTTCCTCGAGAACCTGCATCTGCTGGCCGGGCACAACCTGCCGGCGCTGCGCAAGGCGGTCGGCATGCGAGATGGACGAGCTGCTCGAGATCATCGCCGAGATCAAGAAGCTCAACCCCAAGCCGGGCCTCAAGTTCGGCTCGGTGCAAATGCAGCCCGTGGTGCCGGACGTGCTCGTGCGCGCGGCGCCCGACGGCAGCTGGATCATCGAGCTCAACACCGACACGCTGCCGCGCGTGCTGGTCAACCGCACCTATCTCACGACCGTGTCGAAGGCGACCGGCTCGGCGGCCGACCGCAACTATCTCCTCGAATGCCTGCAGACCGCCAACTGGCTGGTGAAGAGCCTCGACCAGCGCGCCCGCACCATCCTGCGCGTCGCCGAGGAGATCGTGCGCCAGCAGGACGGCTTCTTCACGCACGGCGTGCAGTACCTGCGCCCGCTCAATCTGCGCACCGTCGCCGACGCCATCTCGATGCACGAATTCGACCGTGTCGCGCGTCACCTCCAACAAGTACATGGCGACGCCGCGCGGCATCTTCGAGATGAAGTACTTCTTCACCTCCGCCATCGCCTCGGCCGACGACGAGGGCGAATCGCATTCCTCCGAGGCCGTGCGCCATCGCATCAGGCAGATGATCGACGGCGAGACGCCGGCGAGCGTCCTGTCCGACGACAAGATCGTCGAGAAGCTGAAGAGCGACGGCATCGACATCGCGCGGCGCACGGTCGCCAAGTACCGCGAGGCGATGCGCATCCCCTCCTCGGTGCAGCGCCGGCGCGACAAGCGGCTGATCGAGCGCGTTGGCGCCCGCCTGAGCGGCGCGATCGCACCCAGGCGGACTTGTGTGCCCCGCCGGACTGCTCTATAGGCACGCGGGTCGCGAGGCGGGCCATGCCATAGGGCGGGTCTGGAACCTCGTCATTCTTCACAACGTTGGGGTGATGGCCCCGTTCTTGCACCGCACGGCCTGGGGATAACCTTGGGCGGACAAGCGGTCTGGAGGGCATTTTCGGTAAAGAGCGCGCGGGGCGGCCTTGGCGAGGCTAAAAATGCTGCTCAGCCCGTGCATTAGCCGAGGAACACACTGAGACGGGCTGCAAATTTCCTGTGCAGCCGACCTTGCGAGTGCCATCTTTTTGGTTTCTCAACGGGGCGGCGCACTTAGCGAGGGATAAGAGTGGCCCAGGGGCGCAGAGGGTACGTGCGGGGGCACGAGCGTAAAGGTAGAATTGTTGGAATCGCCGGCCGTTATCGTGCAGCCCAGGGGGCACGCGGTAGCCGGCGCTTCGCAACAGGTTGGAACAGGATTTGACGATGGATCTCTGTGACCTGCTGGCTCCCGACGGCATCATTGCGTCGCTCAAGGTGACGAGCAAAAAGCACGCCCTGCAGGAACTGGCGACGATCGCGGCGGAGAGGACCGGGCTCGACTCCCGCGAGATCTTCAACACGCTGCTGCAGCGCGAGCGCCTCGGCTCGACGGGCCTCGGGCGCGGCATCGCCATTCCGCACGTCAAGCTCGCCGGCCTGCGCAACATCGTGTGCCTGTTCGCGCGCCTCGAGGATCCGATCGATTACGAATCGCACGACAACGAGCCGGTCGACCTCGTCTTCCTGCTGCTCGCGCCCGATCACGCCAGCGGCGATCATTTGAAGGCGCTGGCCAGCATCTCGCGCGTGGTGCGCGAGCCCTCGGTGCTCGACGCCCTGCGCAATGCGCCCGACGTCGCCGGGCTGCGCCTCGCTCTCACGCGGCCGGTGCCCTCGCACGCCGCATAAGGTTTAACTTCCGACGATCAGGGAATGACCGGGCAGCCAGTGGTCTGGCCGAGCAGCAGCATTGCGCCCAGCGCGACGCCGCCGACGATGATGCGCCACCAGCCGAACACCGCAAAGCCGTGGCGGCTGACGTAGTCGAGCAGGTAGCGCACGACGAACACCGCCGCGATGAAGGCGGTGATGAAGCCCAACACGATGTTGGCGATGTCGCCCGGCTGCAGGATCGACCAGTTCTTGTAGAGGTCGTAGGCGAAGGCGCCGGCCATCGTCGGCATGGCGAGAAAGAACGAGAACTCCGCCGCCGAGCGCTTGTCGGTGCCGAGCAGCATGGCGCCGACGATGGTGGCGCCGGAGCGCGACACGCCGGGGATCATCGCGAGGCACTGGATGAGCGCCGATCTTGAAGGCGAGCGAGGGCGGGTAATCCATCGCGTCGGTGTAGTGCACGGCGAGCTGCATGCGGTCGACGAGCACGAGCACGACGCCGCCGACGATCAGCATGATGGCGATCAGCATCGGCGTCTCGAACAGCACGGTCTTGATGAAGTCGTGCGCCAGCGCGCCGATGATCGGCCGCGGGCAGGAACGCCAGCAGCACGCTGACGACGAAGCGGCGCGCGCGCGGATCGTACGGGAGGGCCAGCGCGATGCGCGTCAGCTTCACCGAGTAGACGCTGAGGATCGCCAGGATGGCGCCGAGCTGGATCAAAACCTCGAACGTCTTGCCCGGCGTGCAGATGCCGAGGAAGTGCTCGGTGAGCAGCAGGTGGCCGGTCGACGATACGGGGAGGAACTCGGTCAGCCCCTCGATGAGGCCAAGCAGGATCACTTCCCAGATCGGCATCCGTGGCCCCGTACTTGTCGGCTTTTCTGTGCGGCGGCGAGGATTAGCAGGATTTGCCGGAACGCGGTGCCACTTCCGCGCCACACGAGGCGATTGTCATATCCACCGCCGGGCCTTACGAGCGGTGCAGCCGCCGGCATCAAGCAAAAACAAAGGCAGCATCTGAGCAATGCACACACTGACGCACTTCCGGCTCTGCCCCTTCTCGCGCGCCGTCCGCCTGGCGCTCGCCGAGCAGGGCATCGAGGTGGAGCTCATCGAGGAGCGCCCGTGGGAGTGGCGGCCGGAGTTTCTCGCCCTCAACCCTGCGGGCGAGCTGCCCGTGCTGCAATTGGAGGGCGGCCCGGCCCTGTGCGGCGTTTACGCCATCTCCGAGTATCTGGCCGAGGAGAAGCCGCCGGAGCCCGAGGAGGCCGACGCCGAGGCCTTTCCGCTGTTCCCCGGCGACCGCGCCCAGCGCGCCGAGACCCGCCGCCTGACCGACTGGTTCAACGGCAAGTTCAATCGCGAGGTGACGCACGAGCTGTTGCAGGAAAAGGTTTACGCGCGCCTGCAGCCCAACGGCGCGGGCACGCCCGACGTCGACTTCCTGCGCGCCATCCGCACCAACCTGCGCTACCATATGAGCTACATCAGCTATCTGGCGGACCGTCGGCGCTGGCTGGCGGGCGAGGAGCTGTCGTTCGCCGATCTCGCCGCCGCCGCGCATCTGTCATCGGTCGACTATCTGGGCGAAGTGCCATGGGAGGAATTTGCCGTCGCCAAGGTCTGGTACGCGCGCCTCAAGTCGCGGCGCGCGTTCCGAACGATTCTGGCCGACCGCGTTCCCGGCGCGCTTCCTGCGGCGCACTACGCCGACCTCGACTTCTGACGGCTCCAACGTGACTGCGGCGCTCAAGGACATCCTGTTGCGCGAGGCGCGCGTGCTCGGCTTCGACGCGGTGCGCGTGACCTCGCCCGACGCGACGACCGCCGCCGGTGGACGCTTCGCCGCGTTTCTCGAGGCGGGGCGGCACGGCGACATGGCGTGGCTCGCAACGAACGCGGACCGCCGCCGCAGCCCGACACGGCTGTGGCCCGAGGTGCGCTCGATCGTCATGCTCGGCATGAGCTACGCGCCGGAGACAGACCCGCTCGATGCGCTCGAACATCCTTCGCGCGGCGCCATTTCGGTCTACGCCCAGGGCAAGGACTACCACGACATCCTCAAGGGCAAGCTCAAGCAGCTCGCTTCGCATCTCGCGACAAATAGCGGCGCGGAAGTGAAGGTGTTCGTCGACACGGCGCCGGTGATGGAAAAGCCGCTCGCCGCCGCCGCAGGTCTCGGCTGGCAGGGCAAGAACACCATGCTCGTGTCGCGCGAGCATGGCTCGTGGCTGTTCCTCGGCGCCATCTTCACCACCGCCGAGCTGCCGCCCGATGCGCCGGAGGAGGACCACTGCGGCAGCTGCCGGCGCTGCCTCGACGTGTGCCCGACGGCGGCCTTCCCGGCACCGTATCAGCTCGATGCGCGCCGCTGCCTCGCCTACCTGTCGATCGAGCACAAGGGGCACATCCCTGCCGAGTTCCGCCGCGCCATGGGCAACCGCATCTTCGGCTGCGACGACTGCCTCGCCGTTTGCCCGTGGAACAAGTTCGCCGCCGCGGCGCGCGAAGCGCGCTTTCATGCGCGCGCCGAAACCGATAATCCGCCGCTCGCCGAATTGCTTGAGCTCGACGACGCGGCTTTCCGCGCGCGCTTTGCCGGCACGCCGGTCAAGCGCACGGGCCGCGACCGCTTTTTGCGCAACGTGCTGATCGCGGCCGGCAACTCGGGCGACGCAAGCCTGCTGCCCCGCATCGAGGCCCTGCTCGGCGATGCCTCGCCGCTGGTGCGCGCCATGGCCGTTTGGGCCATGCGCCAATTGACCGGCGACGGCGTCGGCGAGGGCGTGCGCCACCGGCATCTGGCGCGCGAAGGCGACAGCGCCGTGCGCGCCGAGTGGCACGCGGTCTAGTGTGATGATCGGGAAATTCGCTATCATCGGCGGCGAGGTATCGAGCGAATTTCTCGATCTGAATCACACTAGCAAGTCTATAATTCTAGTGTCCCTTATGATTCCGAAGTTCGCTCCTGGCACCAGCAGAGAGCTCCGGCGAACTTCGGAATTGGGACACTATCGTCATGAGCCGGCTGTTCTGCTTCGGCCTCGGCTACAGCGCGCAGCGCATCGCGCGCCGGCTTGCTGCCGAGGGCTGGAGCATCGCCGGTACCGCACGCACGGCGGAAGGCGCGGCAGCCGTCGCTGCACAGGGCTATGACGCTCTTGTCTTCGATGGTACGGCGCCGGCCGCCGGTGTGACACAAGCGCTCGCAAGCGCGACGCACGTCCTAATCTCAGTTCCGCCTGATGCCGACGGCGATCCGGTGTTGCGCCACCATGGGCACGACTTCAAGCATGCTCCGTCACTGAGTTGGATCGGCTACCTATCGACCGTCGGCGTGTACGGCGACAGCCAAGGCGCCTGGATCGACGAGGCGACGCCGACGCAAGCCACGTCGACGCGCGGCCGCCGGCGCATCGCGGCAGAAACGGAGTGGCTGGCGTTGGGCTATTGCCTGAGGATCTGCACGTGTGTCTTTCGCCTCGCGGGAATATACGGTCCAGGCCGTAGCGCCATCGACCGGCTGCGCGAGGGCACCGCGCACCGCATCGTCAAGCCCGGACAGGTGTTCAACCGCATTCACGTCGACGACATCGCCGAAGCGGTGTGCACCGCCATGCTCAGCCGCCGCATGCACGAGATCTACAACGTCACCGACGACGAGCCGGCGCCGCAGCAGGACGTCGTCGTCTACGCCGCGGAGCTGTTGCACATGCCGCCACCGCCGGAGATCGCCTTCGCGGACGCACAACTTTCGCCGATGGCAGCGAGCTTCTATGCCGACAACAAGCGCATCCGCAACGCACGCTTGCGCCAAGAGCTTGGCGTCGCTCTGAAATTTCCCACCTACCGGGAAGGCCTACGCGCCATCCTCGCCGAACCACCGCGCCGCTGAACAGTCCACAGCCCGCGCAACCTCAACGCCGCCGTTCAGCCGCCGTTCAAGCAGCGCCCGCTTTATTGGCGAAATCCAGTCGCGCTTTTGCCGCGACCTTGGGAGCCCCCGGTCCCAAACGATCAATGCTTGCGAGGACGTTATGCGGTCAACAGTGAGTGGCCTCAGCCGTGGCGCGGTGTGCGCCGTGGCGTTGATGGGCTGGATGTATAGTCCCAACACGGCAGCCGCCAACGATGACGCAGCGCACGCGCTGGCCGAGAAGTTCTCGCAGGCCGGCGAAGAGTCCAAGCGCGCCGCAGACGCCAAGGCAGCGAAGGCGCGCGCCACAGCCGAAGCTAAAGAAAAAGCCGAAGCTGCAAAGCGCCGGGCCGCCGAGCAGCGCGCCGCCGACGAGGCAGAGATGCTGCGCAGCGCCAACGAGGAAGCCGAAGCGCGCCGCAAGCACGATCAACAGCGCCAGCAGGATCTCATCGAAGCCGAGCGACAGGCGGCGCGCGCCGAAGCGCAGCGCCTCGCCGATGAAGCCTACCAGCAGAAAGTCGAGATGGAGCGCCAAGCCGAGCAGGAGCGCCGCACCGAGGCGGCGCGCCTGCAGCGCGAGGTCGAGGAGCAGCGCATCGCCGAGGAGAAGCGTCTCGAGGACGAGCGCCGCGTCGCTGCCGAGAAGGCCGAGGCCGAGCGCCAGGCGGAGGCCGCGCGCATCGCCCGCGAGGCCGAGGAGCGCCGCGTTGCCGAGGAAAAGCGCAAGGCTGAAGAAGCGCGTATCGCCGAAGAAAAGCGGAAGGCCGAGGAAGCGCGCGTTGCCGAATTGAAGCGCCAAGCGGAAGAAGCCGAAGCAAAACGCAAGGCCGAAGAAGCACGCGTCGCCGACTTGAAGCGCCGGGCTGAAGAAGCTGAAGCCAAGCGCAAGGCGGAAGAGGCGCGCGTTGCCGAACAGAAGCGTCGGGAGGAGGAAGCCCGCGTTGCCGAAGAGAGCCGGCGCGCAGCCGAAGAGGCACATCTTGCCGAGCAGCGCCGCATCAGGGAGTTCGAAGAGGCCCAACAGCGTACCGCGCTCGAAGCGCAGCGCGAGAGGCAAGCCCAGCGCATCGCCGAGAAGTTCCGCCTGGCGCGCGAGGCGCGCGAGCACGAGAAGGAGACGCGCTCCACCCTCGGCGGCCCGATGCCGGAGCATGAACTGCCGTCACCCTTCATCGAGCCGCCGGCCACCGCACAAACGACCTACCCGCAGCGCGTCACCGTGCTCGTCGTCATGCAGCCGCGCCGGCATGGCTTCGGCGGCAGGCGCATGACCGCCAACCCGGTGCTGTGCCTCGGCCAGGAGCTGCTACGTCAGCAACGGCGCCGGCACGCCGGCCATCCTCATGCGGCGCGCACAGGCGCTCGGCCCCGGCAACACGCTCGGCCGCAACGCCGGCCCATGCCGCAATCAGACGACGTGCGTGTTCCGCGGCGTCACGCTCGCCTCGCCGATGGCGACCATCCAGCCGGTAGACATGGGCTTCCTGCGCCACGACCGCCGCGAGACGCGCACCATCGAGGCGGATCGCTCATGCGACGCGAACGACGGGCAGCTCCATTGCTCGGCGCCGATCGTGTCGACGGGCTATCGCGCCTGGATCATTCCGGAAAGCCTCGCCGACAAGGCCGGCGCGCTGGCGCTGGAGCGTGCGCTCGACGACGGCCTGCCCGCCGCCCGCTCTGCGTCATACGGCGGCTGGGATTCGACAGTTCACGCCTTGCCGACGAGGTAGCCGATCTCGCCGTTCGAGGCCTGCCGCTTCGCCTTCGAGGAAGTCATAGACCTCGCGCGCGTGCAGCGGCCGTCCCGTTCGATCAATGCTGCGCCTCTCCATCGCCTGCAACTCAGCCAGCAGGGGCTCGGCCGTCCGGTGCAGCATGGCGACCGCCTGGATGGTCGAGCGCTGCATGTTGGGCGGCACCTTCGGCACGACGTCGGCGATGAGGTCCTTGGCGCGGGTCGACAGCTGTCCCGACAGCTTGCCGAAATAGCCGATCAGCTTGATCGGCAGATCCTCGCGGAAGCGGTAGTCGTACTGCTCCATCCACAGGAACAGCCGGTCCATCAGCAGATCCTGCAGGCGCAGGCGCGAGGTGACGCGATAGTCCTGCCACTCGGCGACGAGGTCGAAGCTCGGCTCGAGCTCGATGTCGGCTGGCGCGAACGTCTCCTTCGCGGTGACGCCGATGCGGTCGACGAAATCGCGGTTCTTCATGTCGAAGCGCGTGGCGAAAGTCGGCAGCAGCACCTTCTCGTCGCTCGCGAGGCCGTACGCCTTGCGCACGAGCTTGGAGCAGAACAGCTCCTTGTCGCCCGCCAGCTCCATGGTGAAATCGTACCAGATGTGCTTGCCGCCCTTCTCATTGGAGCGGCGCACCACGTCGTGGATCAGCGCGGCGGCGCGCGCGGCGAGATGCCTGTCCTTGTGGCGGAACAGCACGCAGCGCCCCAGGCCGTGCGTCAGCGTATAGGCGAGCGGATTGATCACCGCGCCTTCCTCGATAAGGGCTTCGACCACCCAGTGCTTGCCGTCGGCATCCGTATGCACGATGGCGAGGTGGCTGAACTGGCTGTCGACGTCGCCGATGCGCGCGATGGCGGCGCTGTTGTGATGCATGCCGCGCATCAGCAGGAGATCGCCGGAGCGGAAGTCGAGATCGCGGCCGGTCTCAAAGGCGGGATTGACGAGCGTGTTCATGTTGCGCCCGCTGAAGCCGCGCAGCGTCTTCTCGCCGGGACCGAGCTGCGCATAGCGGATGTTGATCTCGCCGAGCATGTCGGTCGCATAGCGCGCGATGCGCAGGGCGTTGCGCAGGGCGCGCTGTCCGGCGAGCGTCAGGAAGCCGCGCGCGTGCCAGTCGGCGACCTGATCGCGCAGGCGCAGGCGCATGGCGAAGATCGTGCGCGCGATATCGGGCGCCGAGCGCACCAGCGTCTGCACATCGTAGCGGTCGAGGCGGACATTGAACGTCGCTTCGTACAGCTCGGTGAGATTGGCGGCGAGCTCCTTGGCGGTCGTCGCCGGCCGCGCGGCGATCTCCTCGATGGCCGCGAGGTCGTCCTCGCAGCCGCCGGCGGGGCGTGGTATGCAGCATCCGATCCCTCCCCCTTTAGTCTTTGCACCTCCTTAGCATGCCAGGGGATCTGCGACGGATGCATGTTGGCAACATCATGAAAGGCTACGAGCGTGGCGCCCATCAGCTTGACGGAGCTCGCCTGCGGGCCCATCGGCCCCTCGGTCGCGGCGCGCGTCACGTGCACCAGCGAGCCGACCTTGATGTGCTCGAAGCGATCCATTGCCGACCACTTCGCGGGAAAAGTAGAGGTCGGGGGAATCTTTCACCTCGATGAAACCGTAGTTCTGCTCGGGGAAAATGCGCACCACGATGCCGGTATCGCCGGCCGAGCCGTGCTGCTTCACCTCGCCCTTGCGGATGGCGGCGATCTGCTCGAGCTGGCGCTCGGCCGCCTCGAAAACGCGATTGACGATGGCGGAGCGGTCGCCCTTCACCTCGCGGCGGTCCTGCTCGCCCTTGGCGATGACGGGGTTGCGTCCGGGGACGTCGATCTCGACGGCGATGCCGAGCGGCAGCTTGCCGCTTTCGGGACTGCGGTGCGGTACCTCGACGACGACGCGGGCGCCCGTGATGTGCGGATGAAAGCGCTGCAGCCGCTCCACCCTTTCGCGTATCAGTGTTTCCAGCGAGGCCGAGCTTTCCACGTTCTTGAAGGCGATCTGCAGGGGTCTTTCCATCGTTCTCTCCGGTTTCGTGACGTCACGTGACGGGCAGTGTCGATGAAAGCTTCCACTCGTGGTGGACCTATGGCGCGCGACCTGGAAAGTCGCGCCGCAAGCCGTTCAAATGTGGCGGAACTCCTGAAATTGTAACGATCCCCAAATTGGCCAACGCATCAGGTCGCGGGTGGTTCACGTGATGCGGCTCGCGGCCGCGCGCGCGTCCATCGGATCGACGAACTTACAGGTTGTTGTTGAGGCCGTCGGAATTGCTGTCGACGTCGGCGGGATTGAACGGCACCGGATCATTCTCGATGCCCGGCTCGGGCGGCTTGGCGTCCGGGTCGGCCCACGGCGGTCGATAGCCGCTCTTGTCTTTCTCGACCGGCGGAAGCAGCGGGTTCTGCCGCTTGGTCTCGCTGCGCTGTTGTCCGGTCGCTCCGGCGGTGGCGGGGAGGGCGAACGACACCGCCGCGCAGGCGGCGGTGAGAACGAAGATGCCCGCTGTTCTTCATGGCGGAACTCGCTTTCTCAGTACGCGAGAACCAGCTTTCCACGGACCGGGACGGCTGTCGATGCCTTCATTCGCGGGGCGGTAAGCGACCCGTTGCCAGCTCGTCGATTTTTGTGAAAAGCAGCGACAAGTCCTGCGGCCGCGACAGCCGGTGTTCGCCGTCCGGAATCTCGATCATTTCGGCCCAGCCGCCCTGCAGGAGGCCGCAGAGGGCGCGGGCATGGCCAACCGGCACGGACGTGTCGAGGCGCCCCTGCAGGATGATGACGGGCCGGCCGGGGTCGAACGGCTTCTTCGCCATGAGATGGCTGCGGCCTTCCTCGATGAGCGCCCGCGTGATGGCGTAGGGCTCGCCATATTCGGACGGCTGCCGAAACACGCCGGTGTCCTGCAAGCTCGCGGCGCGCCTTAAGGTTGAACTGCTTCCACATCAGCTCTTCGGTCATGTCCCAGGCCGGCGCGATGAGCACGAGCCCGGCGATGCGCGCGGCTTCCTCCGGGCGCCGCCGCCATCAGCCGGCGCAGCAGCAGCAGAGCGATATAGCCGCCCATGCTGGAGCCGACGATGATCTGCTTGCCTTCGGTGAGGCGCTTGAATACCGCCTCGGCTTCTTCCAGCCAGGCGCCGATCGTTCCGTCCTCGAAGTCGCCGCTCGATACGCCGTGTCCTGAATAGTCGAAACGCGTGCAGCCGTAGCCGTTGGCGCGGGCGAAGGCGGCGAGCTCGGTCGCCTTGGTGCTCGCCATGTCGGATTTGTAGCCCGGCAGCCAGAAGAGGCCGGTGCCGCCGGCCGGGGCACGATCCGCGCGATAGGCGATGCGCCGGGCGGGGACGACTTCGCCCGGCCCGACGTCGAGGAATTGCGGTTCGCTCTCACTCAATCTAAACAACCCTTTCGCCGCCGGAGGGATAGCGCGTGGCCGAAAAGCGCCCGACCATACTGCAGATCATCCCCGAGCTCGATACCGGCGGGGCGGAGCTTTCCACCATAGAGATTGCCGATGCGATAACGTCGGCCGGCGGCCGCGCCATCGTGCTGACCGAAGGTGGCCGGCTGGTGCAGCGCCTGCGCGACACCGGCGCCGAGGTGCAGTTCTTTCCGGCCGCGGCCAAGAATCCCCTTCGCCTGTTGTGGAACGCGCATCGCATCGCCAACGTCATACGCCGCGACGGCGTCGATCTCGTGCACGCGCGCAGCCGCGCGCCGGCGTGGAGCGCGCTGATCGCCGCGCGCCGCACCGGCGTGCCGTTCGTCACCACCTATCACGGCGCCTACTCGGAGAAGTCGGACGTCAAGCGGCTCTACAACAGCGTCATGGCGCGCGGCGACGCAGTGATCGCCAACTCGCACTACACCTCCGACCTCATCCGCATGCGCTACGGCACGCCGCGCGCCAAGCTGCACGTCATCTATCGCGGCGTCGACGGGCGGCTGTTCGATCCCGTCAACGTGGCGCCCGAGCGCGTCGCCGCCGTGCGCGCCCGCTGGGGCATCGACGACAACAAGCGCGTCGTCCTGCACGCCGCGCGCCTGACGCCGTGGAAGGGCCAGAAGGTGGTCATCGAGGCGGCGGCGCTGCTGTCGCACCAGCGGGCGCTCGACGACACGGTGTTCATCCTCGCCGGCGATGCGCAGCGGCGCGGAGCCTACAAGGTCGGCGCTGGTGGCGCAGATCCGTGCGGCCGGGCTCGATGAGCGCGTGCGCATCGTCGGCCACGAGGACGACATGGCCGCCGCCTTCCGCGCCGCGCACGTCGCCGTCGTCGCCTCGGTCGAGCCGGAAGCCTTCGGACGCGCCGCCACGGAAGCGCAGGTCATGGCGACGCCGGTCATCGCCACCGACATCGGCGCCCCGCCGGAGACCGTGCTCGGGCGCCCCGGCGTCTCGGCGCATCGCGCCACCGGCTGGCTGGTGCCGCCCGGCGATGCAACGCGCCTTGCCGACGCGATCGCCGAGGCGCTCGCCATGCCGCCCGACGAGCACGCGCGCATGGGCGCGCGCGCCCGCACAGCACGTGCTCAAGGCGTTTTCGCTGAAGCAGATGAAGCAGCAGACGCTGCAGGTGTACGACGGCCTGCTCGGCACCACGCTCGCCGAGCCGACCTGAGCGACTCAGCTGCGCGTCTTCTTCGCCGACTTGTTCTTGCCGCGGCCGTTCTTGGCCGCGCGATCGTTGCGCCCGTCGATGATCGCCTGCTCGACGACGATCTCGCCATAGCGCGGCAGCGCGAACGAGGCGTTGTGCACGGCCGGCGTCCAGTACTTCGTCTCGATGCCGCGCTTCTCCTGGCGCTTGGCCAGCTTCTTCTCGGCGATGTCGAGGTGCTCGTCCTCGTCGGACGCCCAGTTGAGCGCGAACGGGCCGCCGAAGTAGCAGGGCTGCGTGCAGAAGTACGGCGCCACGCGGTCGAACAGCGAGGCGAAGGCGCGCGTCGTGTCGCGCAGGTGATCGGGGAACAGGAACGGCAGGCCGTTCTGCGTGACGAGGATGCCGCCCTCCTTCAGCGCGTGCTTGCAGGAGGCGAAGAACTCCGGCGTGTGCAGCACGGCGGAGGGGCCGATCGGCTCGGACGAATCGACGATGATGGCGTCGAAGCGCTCGTCGCGTCTCGGCGACGAACTTGCGGCCGTCGGCGATGACGACGACGGTGCGCTCGTCATCGAACGTGTTGCCGGGGATCTCCGGGTAGTACTTCAGCGCCGTGTCGATCACCTCGCGGTCGATCTCGCACAGCATCGCCTTCTCGATGGTGGGGTGCTTCAGGACCTCGCGCATGCACGCCGCCGTCGCCGCCGCCGACGACCAGCACGCGCTTGGGCTTGTCGAGCGCCATCAGCGGCACGTGCGCCATCATCTCGTGATAGATGAACTCGTCCGAGGTCGTGAGCTGGCAGACGCCGTCCAGCATCAGCACCGTGCCCCACGTCTTGTTCTTGAAGATGACGAGGTGCTGGTGGTCCGTCTTCACCTCGTGCAGCACCTCGTCCGCCGCGAGGCGCACGCGCCAATGGGGATGAAACGTCTCTTCGACCCAGCGATCCATGGTGTCTCCTCCGCGATCGGATAGCCGGCGTCAGGGGTGGCCGCCGGCGCCGAGGGCATAGCACGCGGGCAAGAAATTTCTACCGTCGATTGGACCCGCTATTGCGGGGCGCGCGCGGCGTTGGAACGCAGGTGCGAGAGCATCGCCTCGGTCGGCCAGCAGTCGATCTTGAGGCCGACCGATCTTCTGGTAGGTGCCGACCTGCCGGCGCGTGTTGGAGCCGATCTTGCCGTCGATCTTGTCCATCGGATAGCCGAGCTTCTGCAGCCGCTCCTGGATCTCCTTCACCTGCGCCGTGCGCGGCTGGGCGACCTGCGCCGCCGGCACGTGGAAGCCGCCGGCTCCGGCGATGCGGTCGGCGAGGTCGCCGACGAACAGGGCATAGAGGTCGGAGGTGTTGTAGAGGCGGATGACCTTGAAGTTCTCGCGTCGCCAGGAAGCCCGGCCCATAGGCGCCCGACGGCATCATCAGATAGGCGCGGATCGCCGCCTCGTCGGGGCGGAACGGCTTGGCGCCGGTGCGCTGGAAGCCGAGCTTCTGCCATTCGCCGATGGTGCGCTCGCCGGGCGGGCCCTTCGAGCGAGCAATCGCCGCCCTCCGGCATGTTGACCTCGTAGCCCCAGCGCAGGCCGCGCACCCAGCCCTTGTTGGCGAGCTGGCGCGCGGCCGAGCCGAGCGCATCGGGCACGCTAGTCGAAGATGTCGACCTTGCCGTCGCCGTCGCCGTCCTCGAGGTGCTTGAAGTATTCGGTCGGCATGAACTGCGTCAGCCCGACGGCGCCGGCCCAGGAGGCGCGCATCTTGGCGCGCGGCACGCCGGCCTGCAGCATCTTCAGCGCGGCGATGATCTCGAGGCGGAACTCGTCCTTGCGCCGCCCGGTGAACGCCTGCGTCGCCAGCACGCGGATGGCGTCGTGCGGCAGCTTGTGCGTGCCGTAGGCGGTCTCGCGGCCCCAGATGGCGACCATGATGTAGCGGTCGACGCCGGTGTTCTTCTCGATGTTGAGAATGTCCTTCTCGTGCTCCTTGAGGAACTTGCGTCCCTGCACGGCGAGCGAGCTCGAGGTATTTCGGGTTGAGATACTCGAGCGCCGACTTGGTGAACTCGGCCTGGCCGGCGCTGTCGTCGCGCTTGCGGCCGGCGACGATGAGATCGGGCAGCGAGTAGTCGGGCGTCAGCCCGCGGAAGGCCGCGTCGAAAGTGGCGCGCGAGACGCCCTGCCTTCTGCGCGTCGGGCCACAGGCTGTCGAGGAAGTCGCGGAACGGATCGGCGGCGATCACCGGCGCGGCCACGGACCGCGAGCAGCGCGAGCGCGGCGCCGACTAGCGGCTGCGGCGCGCGAACCGAAACCGCGGCTCCGCATTGCCTTGCTGCCAATCGTCACTCGAACCTCCATCGAACGCTTCGCACGCTGCTCCGTTGCGCGCTCGACGCGCACAGGGCGCCCTCGTCATCGCAATTTCCGGGCAAATTTGCGGCCCCGCTCGGCAATGCGGGGCTAACTCGCGTGCTTGAACTGCTGCAAATGCGCTTCCCAAGCCAAGGCCTGCACCGTGATGGTCTCGAGGCTGTCGTACTCGGGACGCCAGCCGAGGCGCACGCGGATCTTGTCGGAGGCGGCGACGATGGCCGCCGGATCGCCGGCGCGGCGCGGCGACATGCGCACCTCGAAATCGGCGCCGGACGTGCGCTTCACCGCGTCGATCACCTGCAGCACCGAGAAGCCCTTCGAGTAGCCGCAGTTGAACACCTCGGAATCGCCGCCGTCGCGCAGGTGGCGCAGCGCCGCCATGTGCGCGCGCACGAGGTCGGTGACGTGGATGTAGTCGCGGATGCAGGTGCCGTCGGGCGTCGGATAGTCGGTGCCGAACACCTCCATGTACGGCCGCTTGCCGAGCGCCGTCTCGCAGGCGACCTTGATGAGGTGCGTCGCGTGCGGCGTCGACTGGCCGGAGCGGCCCTTCGGGTCGGCGCCGGCGACGTTGAAATAGCGCAGCGCCACGTAGCGGAAATTGTGCGCGCGGGCGGTGTCGGCCAGCATGATCTCGGTCATCAGCTTGGAGGAGCCGTAGGGCGACATGGGCGCCAGCGCGGCATCCTCGCGCACGGGAATTTCCTTCGGCATGCCGTAGACTGCCGCCGTCGAGGAGAAGATGAAGTTCTCGATCCCCATCTCGACCGCGACCTCCATGAGGGCGCGCGACTTGACGGTGTTGTTATGATAGTAGCCCAGCGGATCGACGACCGACTCCGGCACGACGATCGAGCCGGCGAAATGGATGATCGACTTCACGCCGTGCTTGCGCACGATGCTGCGGACGAGCTCCTGATCGCCGATATCGCCGACGACGAGCGTGGCGTTGGCCGGCACCGCCCAGCGGAAACCGGTCGACAGGTTGTCGAGGACGACGACGCTCTCCCCGCTATCGAGGAGCTCGAGAACCATGTGGCTTCCGATATATCCGGCTCCGCCGGTGACGAGGATGGTCATCGTTGCTTCGTGCCTTCCGGATGCTGCGGCCGCTCGGGGATGCACCTTAACATTGCAAGGCCTTAACTATGCATTGAATCGATCGTACACGGCCTCCGCGACCCTCGCTATGCACCGCCCTATTCAAGATTTGCACCAGTTGCACGTCCCACCCGATAACCAAAGCCATCAGGCTCGGAGTTCACCATGCCCGCCCCCCAGAAGCGTATCCGCAAGGCCGTGTTCCCCGTGGCGGGCCTCGGCACGCGCTTTCTGCCTGCGACCAAGGCGATGCCGAAGGAAATGCTGACCGTCGTCGACCGGCCGGTGATCCAGCACGTGGTCGACGAGGCGCGCTCAGCCGGGATCGAGCATTTCGTTTTCGTGACGGGGCGCAACAAGTCCTCGATCGAGGATCATTTCGACCTGCCAGCCGGAGCTCGAAGCGACGCTGGCGGAGCGCGGCAAAACGAAGGAGCTGGCCGAGCTCGCCGAGCGAGCTTCCCGCAGCCGGCGCGACGAGCTTCACGCGCCAGCAGGCGCCGCTCGGTCTCGGGCACGCGGTGTGGTGCGCGCGCGACATCGTCGGCGACGAGCCGTTCGCGCTGCTGCTGCCCGACATGCTGCATCACGGCGGCAAGGGCTGCCTGGCGGAGATGATCGAGGCCTACAACGAGCACGGCGGCAACCATATCGCCGTGTCGCCGGTGCCCGACAGCGAGACGCACCAGTACGGCATCGTCGGCGTCGAGGACCGCAAGGCGAAGGTTTCGCGCATCACGCAGATGGTGGAGAAGCCGAAGCAGGGCACGGCGCCATCCAACCTGCACATCACCGGACGCTACATCCTGCAGCCGGAGATCTTCGACATCCTCGCCAACGCAGGAGCGCGGCGCCGGCGGCGAGATCCAGCTCACCGACGCGATGCTCGCCATGCAGAAGGCCGGCAAGCCGTACCACGCCGTGCGCTTCGACGGCACGATCTACGATACCGGCACCAAGATCGGCTTCCTGCTGGCCAACGTCGCCTACGGCCTCGAGCGCGAGGATCTCGCCGCCGCCCTCAAGGCCGGCATCGCCAAGCTCGTATAAGGCGCGATCGCTAGTGGCGCAGGCGCACGCCGGCCTGCACCTCTTCGACCGTGTAGCTGCTGTTCGGCTGCGAGCTGTCGAAGACGGTGTGCTGATAGCGCGAGAACAGCACCGCCCAGCGGTTGAGGTAGTATTCGGCCCCGGCCGCCGCCGTGAACTGGTTCTCGTTGATGTCGGCGCCGACGAAGTCGCGCGTCAAGTAGCCCAAGCCGGCGATGCCGACGAAGTACGCGCGTGAAGTTGTGGCGCGCTTCGAGGCCGTAGGTGCGCTCCATGACGCCGCCTGAATCGACGGTCGTCGTCTCCGCTACCTCGCTCGTCGCCGTGAACTGCAAGCGTGGTCAGCGCCGTCGCCTGCCAGGTGAGGTCGGCGTCGATGAGCAGGCCGTCGATCACCTCCAGCTCGCGAGCTGTCGGGCGTTTGCCGCCCATAGCCGAGGCTGAAGGTGCCGCGCAGGATTTCGCTGATCTCGCCGAAAGACACGCCCACCCGGTAGCGCTCGCCCGTCGAGCTGCGGTTGATGCCGTCTGAGAACGCGGCGATATCGTAGTCGCGCTGATTGAAGGCGATGTCGGAGAACGCATAGAGGTAGGGCGAGAACTCCCACTTCGGCCGCACCGCTTGATCGTAGAGCGTGAAGTTGCGGTCGGCATTGCTCTGCACCGTGCCGTCGAAGAGGTTGTTGCCGTAGGCGGTATCGATGATGCCGCCGCGCAGCTGCACCGTGAGCCGGTTGAAGCGGTGATTGAAGGCGCCGCGCAGACGGCTGACGTTGACGTCGGGCCGCGTTCCCGCCGACTGGGCGTTGATGGCCGAGCGGCTTTCCTGCGCCAACTCGTGGGCGATCAAGCCCTGGAAGTTGGTGAGGCTCGTGACGTCGAGCCGGCCGAGGCCTTCGACCAGATAGGCGCGGTCGTCTTCCGTCGGAAACCGGTCGTGAAAGCTGAGGTCGCCGCTGGCGCGCACCTCGAGCGCATGCCGGCTCCAGTTCGAAGCAAGCCGCGCCGCGGGGCGCACCTCGAGCGCGGTGTCGCCGACCGCCTCGGGGGAAGCGAAGATGTTGCTGTTGTAGTCGACGTCGGATTCGACCGTCGTGAACAGCAGGAAGCTGCCGATCTTGGTGCCGATCGGCGGGAACGGATCGAGCGCGAAGCCTTGGAAGGTGCTGTCGCTGAATACCGGGTTGGTCTCCTCGGCCTGCAGCAGCAGCGGATCGTACGCCGCGGGCTCGCTGACGAACACCCGCACGTCCTCGGGCGAGCGCATGTCGGCCTCGGTGATGTCCTCCTCGCCCTCGATGGGCGCGCGTCGGCTCGATGAGATCGATAAGGCCGTCTTGCGGCGCCGGCGGCTCGAACACCGTGACCGGATCGCCATCCTGCGGCGCGAGCAAGCGGCGCGGACGCGCGCGCGCTTCGCCATGATGTCGTCCTCGGCAGCGGCGGCGGCCGCGGCACGGCGCCTCCGGTGCGGCGCGTCCGTGCAAAGTCCTCGGCCGTCCTCGGCGCGAATTTGCTCACCCGCCTGATCCGTATCGCCGTCCTGCGCCGCGCCGCATCGGCCGCCGGCGGGCGACGTCTCGCCGGGCCCGAAACGGCCGTCATCGAAGGCGCGGCGGTCCTCCTCGGCTAGCGACGGCTCCTCGAGCGGCGTCGTGCCGGCAGGGAGTGTGGGGCGAAGCTGCGGGCGCCGGGGCTCGGCACCGCGCGACGGCGGATCGAGGATTTGCGCTGCGGCCGGCATGGGTTCGAGCGCCAGCACAACGCCGAGCGATGCGGCGAAGCCCAGTACGAACCAGACGATCTTGCGCTCGCCAGCCAAAGGCGCTCCCATGAAGATTACTCGTCACGCGAACGCCGTACAGTACCGCCTAGGACGCTAGGACGCGTCGGTTAACGGTCTGTTTAGTTTGCGCCGGTCCGTCAAGCCGGTGAAAGCGGCCTGTCCCGTCGCCGCTGGACAGGACCTGTGAAATTGTAAGAAACTATTAAACTTAGGCGTCGCTGGGGCACGGGGGAATGAAGCCATGACGGCGGCCGACGGGCCTTTGCGCAAATTTCGAGACGGTCGACGGCGGCAAGAAGCTGAGCCGGCTTCCGGTTGCATCCGCACTGCGGACGCTCGATCTCGAATGCGAGGGGCTTGAACCGGCTGCGCGAGGCTTTGACCGGGGCCCATGAGCCGCGCCGTTCGGCGATGCGCTGCGCATTCTGCGCGCCGCGCGCGGACGCGTCGTCGTCACCGGCATCGGCAAGAGCGGCCACGTCGGCCAGAAGATCGCGGCGACCTTCGCCTCGACGGGGCGCCCGGCGTTCTTCGTGCATCCGACCGAAGCCTCGCACGGCGACCTCGGCATGATCACGCCCGACGACGTGCTGCTGGCGCTGTCGTGGTCGGGCGAGACGGTCGAGCTGAAGCCGCTCATCACCTATTCACGGCGCTACAACGTGCCGCTGATCGCCATCACCTCGCGCGCCAACTCCGCCCTCGGCCAGCATTCCGACATCGTGCTGGAGCTGCCGCGCACCAAGGAGGCCTGCCCGCACGGGCTCGCGCCGACCACCTCGACGACCATGCAGCTCGCCCTCGGCGACTGCCTCGCCGTCGCGCTGCTCGAAGCCAGGGGCTTCACGCCGCAGGAGTTCAAGGCGTTCCATCCCGGCGGCTCGCTCGGCGCCAGCCTGAAGTACGTGTCCGACGTCATGCACAAGGGCGAGCGCATGCCGCTCGCGCGCGACACCGTGCCGATGAGCGCCGCGCTCGTCATCATGACGCAGAAGAGCCTCGGCTGCCTCGGCATCGTCGATGCCAAGGGCAAGCTCATCGGCATCGTGACGGACGGCGACTTGCGCCGTCACATGGGCGAGAACCTCATTCGCCGCCGCACCGTCGACATCATGACGCGCGCGCCCAAGACGGTGAAGCCGGGCATGCTCGCGTCGGCGGCGCTGGAGCTGATCAACGCCTCGCGCATCACCGCGCTGTTCGTCGTCGAGCGCGGCAAGCCGGTCGGCATCGTGCACGTGCACGATCTGCTGCGCGCCGGCATCGCCTAGCTTTCAGACGTCTCGGAGCGCTTAGACGGTCTCGACCGTCAGCACCGTGCCTTTGCAGCCGGTAATGCGCACGCGCGCGCCGCGCAGCCGCCTCGGCGCCTTCGGCCGGCCAGACGCTGTCGGCCGCCCGCACGCTGCCGCGGCCGCCGCGCTCGATCGGCTCGACGACGGCCACGATCTGGCCGATGAGCTGGTCGCCGCGGCGATTGAGGTCCGGCTCGCTGGATAGTCGCCCAGCGCGCCCACTTTTGATCGATGATCAGGTCGGCGACGAGGAGCACAAGACCCGCGGCCAGCCAGAGCCAGCCGCCGGCAATGCCCTTGTAAATCGCGAAAACGCCGTAGAGCGCGGCGCCGACGCCGACGATCGGCAAGCAGAGGCTCACCAGGGCGGCGAGCCAAACGAGGGCGCTTGGACGCCGGTCTGGTTCAGTTGAAGGCATGCTCGACAAGCAGACAGGTGCCGTTCGTGCCGGTGACCTTCACCCGCGCGCCCTGCGGCGCGTCGGAGCCTTGCGCATTCCATACGGTATCGCCGACGCGCACCTTGCCGCGTCCGTCGGCGATCGCCTCCTCGACCGTCACGACGCGGCCGACGTACTGCGCAGCGCGCAGATTGAGCTCGGGCTGATCGCTGGCCGCCACGTCAGGCGCAGCGTAGCGGCGCGCGAAGAACACCGTGATGCAGGAAATGATGGCGAAGGTGATCAGCTGCCACTCCCATGCCACGTCAACCGTGAGCCCGAGCGCCCCGACGATCACCGCCGCGATGCCGAACCAGACGAAGTGCACGCCCGGCACGATCGACTCGAGCGCGAACAGCGCGACCGCGACGATGAACCAGTTCCACGCGCCAAGGTTCCAGAAGAATTCGGACAATCCCATGGCTCACATCTCCAACGCGACGGTGCAGCATAGCAAGAGTTGGCTCGTTATCGCCATTGCTATGCGCGCGGAACGCTGCCGCGCGGGGCCGGCGCGCCGGCTGCGTGGAACCACCGCCGCCGAAAGCTTCGCCGGTGATCTGCGCGAGGCCAGCCAACGAGCCGATCACCGCCGACGCCTCGAGCGGCATGAGGATGACCTTCTGGTTGGGGGCTTTGGCGAGCGATTCCAGCGCCTTCACGTAGTTGTTGGCGACGAAGTAGTTGATCGCCTGCACGTTGCCCTTGGAGATGGCGTCGGAGACGAGCTGCGTCGCCTTGGCTTCGGCTTCGGCGGAGCGCTCGCGCGCCTCGGCGTCGCGGAAGGCGGCTTCGCGCCGGCCTTCGGCTTCCAGCACGACGCGCCAGCTTCTCGCCCTCGGCGCGCAGGATCGCCGCCTGCCGCAAGCCTTCCGATTCGAGGATCTGCGCGCGCTTCTCGCGCTCGGCCTTCATCTGCCGGGCCATGCTGTCGACGAGGTCGCGCGGCGGATCGATGTCCTTGATCTCGATGCGCGTGACCTTGATGCCCCAGGCCTCCGTCGCCTGGTCGACGACTTGCAGCAGCCGCGCATTGATCTGATCGCGGTTGGACAGGAGCTCGTCGAGGTCCATGGAGCCCATGACCGTGCGGATGTTGGTCATGGTGAGGTTGACGATCGACGGCTCGAGCTGGTCGACCTCGTAGGCGGCGCGCGCCGCGTTGATCACCTGGAAGAACGTCACGCCGTTGACGCGCACCATGGCGTTGTCGCGCGTGATGACGTCCTGGCTCGGGAATGTCGAGCACCTGCTCCTTCATGTTCATGCGATGCCCGACGCGCTCCATCACCGGGATGAGGATGTGCAGGCCGGGCTGCAGGGTGCGCGTGTAGCGGCCGAAGTTCTCGACCGTGTAGTTCTTGCCCTGCGGGACGATCTTGACCGTCGACCACAGGACGACGATGGCCAGGATGACGAGCAGCACGCCGAAGATTTCGAAGCCGCCCGAAAATGGGCTCAGGACCTCAGGTTCCATTGCAAAGACCCGTGGGAAAGGGATGGACGAAGCTAGCGCCAAGGTACGGCGCGGAAGAAAACATAGGGTTAAAAAATAATTTGCCGGCAGTTACTTATGGAACAGCGTGCAGCCGGGATGCGAACTGCTGCGCCTACAGCCAGCCCTGCAGCTCGCGCCGCACCACCGCCTCGATCACGCGCATGCCTTCGTCGCTGTCGTTGAGCGCCGGCAGGTAGGCGAACTTCTCCCCGCCGCCCGCCTCGAAGTAGTGGCGGTTCTCGCCGTTGAGCTCCTCGAGCGTCTCGAGGCAGTCGGCCGAGAAGCCGGGCGCGACCAGGGCCAGCCGCTTCACGCCCTCGGCGGCGAGGCGCTTCACCGTCTCGTCGGTGTAGGGCTGCAGCCAGGGATCGTTGCCGAAGCGCGACTGATACGTCGTCAGCCACTTGTCCTCCGGCCAGCCGAGCGCCGCACGCAGCAGCCGCGACGTCTTCTGGCACTGGCAATAATAGGGGTCGCCCGCTTCGAGGTAGGCCTGCGGCATGCCGTGGAAGGTCGCGATGATGACCTCGGGCGTGAAGTCGAGCTTGGCGAGATCGCGGCGCATCGAGTTGGCGAGCGCGTCGATATAGACGGGATCGTCGTGATAGCTCGGGGCGACGCGCACCGCCGGCTGCCAGCGCATCTGCATGAGCGTGCGGAAAGCATGATCGGCGGCCGTCGCCGTCGTCGCCGCCGCGTACTGCGGATAGAGCGGCACCAGCAGGATGCGATCGCAGCCCTTGTCCATCAGCGCGCGGATGCGGCTGTCGGTCGTCGGGTTGGCGTAGCGCATGGCGAAGTCGACCTCGACGCGCTCCGGCATACCGAGCGCGACGGCGAGCTTTTCGGCCTGCGCGCGCGTGATCGTCTTGAGCGGGCCTTCGTTGCGCTCGTTGTTCCAGATGGTGGCGTAGTCCTTGCCTTTGCGGCCGGGGCGCACGGTGAGGATGATGAGGTTGAGGATCGGCCACCACTTCCAGCGCGGCACCTCGATGACGCGCTCGTCCGACAGGAATTCCTTCAGGTAGCGGCGCATCGACCAGTAGTCGGTGCCATCGGGCGTGCCGAGATTGAGCAGCAGCACGCCGATGCGCCCGCAACGCTCGGCGGGATGGCCGGCCGGCCGGTGTGCCGGGTCGGGCTGAAACGCGGTGGTGGGCTTGATTTCGTTCACGATTGGATGGCCTCAGGCTGCCGGCGGGTGACGGGCGCACCTTAGCCAATATGACGCCGCCGAAGCGAAGTCTCAAGCCTTGGAGGCTGACGGAGGCCCGGCGGCGGGGTGCGCTCTGCCGGCGGATGCGCTTTACCGCCGGGGTGGCGGCGCCCTCGTCCAGCTCGTGCTCTTTGAGCGCCACGGCCGACTGCCAATAGATGGCGATACTACGCCGCAATCTGCGGGGACCGTCGGCGAATAGGCGTGCGCCGCGCGGCCTCGCCGTCTCGCGCAGCTCGCCCTGCCGCTGGCGGGCGGCCTTCTCGACGATGGCCGCCTGCTCGTTGCTGAGGCCCGTGGCGGCGTCGGAATGCACAAAGGCGACGAGCATCGCGAGGTCGTGATCATCGCCCAGAAGTTGCGACAGGTTGCGCGCCTCGCTCGCGCGCGCGCCGAGGTAGTCGGGCCAGGCGCGCGCCAGCAGCGTCATCTGCCGCCAATGCGCTTGCGTGCCTTTGCGCCATTCGTGAAACGCTTCGTCGGTCTGCTCGTCGTAAGCTTCGCAGAACGCGCGGCGCGCCCTGCGGTAGGAGCGCTCGAGACCGGCGCCGACGACGTCGAACCCGCTGCCGTCGATGTGCAGCTCGGCGAGGCGCTTCTTGGCGTCGGCGAGACGGCCTTGTCGCCTGCTTCAGGCTGAGCGGCGCGCCCTCGCCGTTCGCCGCGACGATGCACTCGCGCACGTTGCCGACGAGGCCCCTGCGGCCGAAGCCGGCGGAGCCCTCGAGCTTGTTCACCGTCTCCAGCAGCACGTGCCGGTCGCGCTCGCCGGACAGGCTGAGGCCGATGTCGCGGAGCTGCGCATTCTCCTGCTTGAAAGCGGCTTCGCCCATGGCCGGGCGGACGAGCCGCAGCAGCGCGCGCAAGCGTTTGAGCGACTTGCGCGTTTCGTGCACGGCGATGGCCTGATCGCCCTTGTCGTGCAGCTGGCTTTGCGCCCGTTCGATCTGATCGACGGCGATACGCCTGCAACCTTCGTCGAAAGGCTCACCAAGCTTGAAGCGAAAGGCCATGCAGTTTCCGCAATCGGCTGTACTCGACGCCGCAACAAGACCGTACAGATCCGTGCCGGCATTTGATGCTACATGACAGTCGGGCGCAAGCGCGCGGCTGAACAATGTGCGCCGGCGCGCTCGACGCTTCAATTGCGCTGCGTGCCGCTGCGCCGCCGCCCACGTCGAGCCACATTTCGACGCGCCGCTCAGGGTCTTGCGCTGTCATAAAGTCGGTGATGACGGCGATGGAATCGGCGCCGGCTGCGACAACGCCGTCGGCGCGCTCCGGCGTGATGCCGCCGATGGCGACAAGCGGCAGCGCGCCGATACGCGCCTTCCAGGCGCCGATGCGCGCCAGTCCCTGCGGCGCCCACTTCATCGCCTTGAGCTTCGTTTCGTAGATCGGCCCGAGCGCGACGTAGTCGGGCTGGGCGGCAAGCGCCGTTGCAAGCTCGTCTTCGCTGTGCGTGGAAATGCCGAGGCGCATGCCCGCCGCTTTGATCGCCGCCACGTCGGCGGCGGCGAGATCCTCCTGGCCGAGATGCACGTAGTCGGCGCCGGCGTCGATCGCCTCGCGCCAATAGTCGTTGACGATGAGCTGGCAGCCGTGGCGCCGCGCTACGTCGAGGCTCTCGTCGATCTGCCGGCGCACGTCCGCGGCCGACGCATCCTTCACGCGCAATTGCAGCGTGCGCACGCCGAGCGGGACGATGCGCGCCACCCAAGTTGCATCAGGCACGATCGGATAAAAGACATCGAGCCCGGCGGCGCGTGTCTCACTCATCGCTCGCGTTTCAAATCGAAGAACGGCGTGCCGGCGACGGGGGTCGACGGCTGCGCCATGTCGCGCACGCCCATCAAGCCCGCCTCGAACGCCGCGCGTCCGGCGTTGATAGCCTGCGCGAAGGCTTCCGCCATGCGCACGGGATCACCCGCCTTGGCCACCGCCGTATTCAGCAGCACGCCGTCAAAGCCCATCTCCATCGCTTGGGCCGCGTGCGAAGGCGCGCCGATGCCGGCGTCGACGATCAGCGGCACGTCGGGGAAATAGGCGCGCAGGCTCTGCATGGCGTAGGGGTTGGCAAGGCCGCGGCCGGTGCCGATCGGCGCGCCCCATGGCATCAGCACCTGGCAGCCGGCCTACAGCAGGCGCTCGGCGACCGACAGATCCTCGGTCGTGTAGGGCAGCACCTTGAAGCCGTCGGCGTTGAGCACCGCGGCCGCCTCGGCGAGGCCGTAAACGTCGGGCTGCAGCGTGTCGTCGTTGGCGATGACCTCCAGCTTGATCCAGTCGGTGCCGAACACCTCGCGCGCCATGTGCGCCGTCGTCACCGCCTCCTTGACGGTGCGGCAACCGGCCGTGTTGGGCAGCACGCGCACGCCCAGCGCGCCGATCAGCTCGAGGAAGCGCTCGCCCATGCGGCCGCGCGCCTGCTCGCGACGCAGCGAAACGGTGACAATGCCGGCGCCAGACGCCTGCACCGCGCTCGCCAGCACCTGCGGCGAGGGATATTGCGCCGTGCCGATCAGCATGCGCGAGGGCAGCTCGACGCCGTACAGCGTCAAGTGCGCTCCTTGCTCGGGTCGATGGTTCGGGGCGTTCATGATTTCGCTCAACCCCCGTGCCGGGGCGACACGATTTCGATGCGGTCGCCGGCGTGCAGCGCCGTTGCCGCGCGTGCGCGCTCGGGCACGAAGTCGCCGTTGCGCGCGGTGGCGACACGCGCGCCGGCAAGGCCGCGCTCGGCGACGAGATCGGCCAATGTGGCAGCCTCCGTAGCCAACGGGTCGCCGTTGACCAGAATGGCGCGCTTGACCCGTGCTTCGCTCACCTTCTCCGCTCCTATGTGGCGCCTTGGAGCACGCTTCACCAGCGCGCAATTCAACAGGCTTCGGCCCGAAACCTCAAGCGCACCGGGCTCCCCGCGCGCGTTGACGTACCCCACACCCGGTGCCATGAATATTGCATATAAGGACGGGGCGACGTTTGCTCGTATTTATAGGCCGGCAGGCTCGCCGACGTGCCCGCATAATTGGGGCAGGGGGGTTGCATGGCGTCGCCTGGCTTCGAGACCGCTCCGCAGAGTGCGGCTGCGCCCGGTGCTCCCACGGAAGTGCGCATCTACCCGCATTCCCCCATTCTCTATTGGTGGGTCGTCTGGGCCTACGGCTTCTTCTGCGCCCTGCTGACATTGATACAGGGCGAAACGTTCACCATCGGCGGCGGCAAGCCGCTGCTCATCCACCCTAGCCCGTGGGTGGGCATCTCCTTCACCATGCTGCTGCTGTTCGTGGCGCTTTCCACCACCGTCAAGGCGCGCGGCATCGGCTCCATCCTCCTCATCCTGCTGCTCATCGGAGCGGCGGTCGGGACGCAGTTCATCATGAGCATCGAGGGTCTGTTCAGGACGCCGCCGGCGATCCTCGTGCACATGAACCTCGCCTTCTACATGATGGTGTCCTCGGCGCTGTTCGTCGTCTGGGTGGTGATCGTCTTCGGCTTCGACCGCCTGAGCTATTGGCGCTTCCGCGGCGCCCAGATCGAGCGCGTGCAGCGCTTCGCCAGCGTCCTGGGGCGCGCTCCGGAGAGCTACTCGGTGATGCATGTGCGCTTGACCCGCTTCACCGACGACATCCTCGACCACAAGATCCTCGGCCTCGGCATCATCGGCCTCGGCACCAGCGACATCGAGGGCAAGATCGCCATCTTCGGCGGCGGCAACGAGGTTTTCCGCATCGAGAACGTGTGGCGAGCATCGCGGTCGCTGCGCCAGATCCAGGCGATGATGGGGCCGAAGGCAACCGTCGTCACTTGACGAGCAGCTCCGAGGCTCTGCCGCTCTCAATGTAGTCGGCGACCGCCCGCGCCAGCACCGGCGCCAGCAGAAAACCGTGCCGGTAGGCGCCGTTGACCAGGATGCGCCGGCCGTCCTCGCGGACGACGGCGCGCGGCACGTTGTCGGGGAACGCCGGGCGGACGCCCGAGCCGAGGTCGACGACCTCCGCCTCGGCGAAGGCAGGGTGAACGGCATAGGCGCCGCCGAGCAGCTCCAGCGCCGAGCGCACGCTCACGGCGCCGGCGTCCTCCGTCTCGATCAGCGTGGCGCCGATCATGTAGAGGCCGTCGTCCCAGGGCACGATGTACAGCGGCAGGCGCGGATGCAGGAGCTGCACGGGACGCTGCAGGCCGACCTCATGCGTGCGGATCAACGCGCGCTCGCCGCGCACGCCGCGCAGATCGGGAAGCGCATCGCGCGCCGCCAGCCCGCGGCAGTCGATGATCGTCTCGTCATCAGCCCGGCGGCGGCGCTTCGCCGAAGACGATCTCGACGCCCGCCTGCTGCACCTCCGCCAGCATGAACTCGAGCGCAGCGGGCGCCGGCATGTGCGCCTCGTCGGGGAAGTAGAGCGCCGACGTGAAGCGGCCGGCGAGATCGGGCTCGAGCGCGGCGAGCTCGGCGCCATCGAGCAGGCGATGGCCCTGCGTGCGACGCGCGAAGCGTTCCAGCTCGCCGCGGTCGCGCGCGGCGGCAACGACGATGCTGCCGTTCGATTTCAGCGCCGGATAGAAATTGCGCCACAGCGCGACGCCCTCGCGGCCGAGCTGGCGCAGCATGGCCGGCGCCGTCTCCGCTTCGCGCTCGGGCGCCAGCATGACGCCGCCGTAGAGGCTCGCCGCATGCGTGAACGGCTCGGCGCTGGCCTCGATCAGGCGCACGCGATGGCCGGCGCGGGCAAGCGTAAGCGCCTGCCAGAGGCCGAGGATTCCGGCGCCGAGCACCGTGATGGAGCGCGTGTTGGCGGGCATTGCTTCGTCTGTCGGATGTGCAGGCCGGCCTACCGTTCGCACGTTGCGGCGCCGCGCTCAATCCCCGAGTCGCGCCGCACCTTCCCGACGTGCATCGGCGGCGCCTTCGAGGTGTCCGTCGCGCCGCGTGACGATGTGGATGCCGGAGTTCATCAGCGACGGCACGATGCGGTGGCCGAGCGGCTTCAGCGTCAGCGCCAGCGGCACCGCCGGCCAGTCGAGCTCGATCTCGAGGCCGCTACCCTGGCTGCCGAAGTTGGTGAGGTCGGCCGCCTTCTGCGCGTCGAGGCCCCAGTCGAGAAGGGCGACAAGCGTCTTCACGACGTAGAGGATGATGCGGCTGCCGCCGGGCGAGCCGAGCACGGCTTCGACGTTGCGCTGCTGATCGAACACGATGGTCGGCGCCATGGAGCTGCGCGGGCGCTTGCCGGGCGCGACAGCGTTGGCGACGGGCTGGCCGGCGGCGTCGACGGGTACGAAGGAGAAATCCGTCAGCTCGTTGTTGAGCAGAAAGCCCGCCGCCCAGTTGTGCGAGCCGAAGCCGCCCTCGATGGTCGTCGTCATGGCGACGGCATTGCCGTCGTCGTCGATGATGGAGATATGGCTGGTGCCGGCGCGCTCGATGGTTGCATCGGCGCCGAACGATTGGCGCTTGAGGCCCGGCGGCTCGCCCGGCATTCGGCTTGTCGTGCGGCGCGCAGCTTATCGATCAGCGCTCGGCGCTGCGCGATATACGCGTCATCGAGCAGTCCGTCCGGGATGGCGACGAAATCCGGATCGCCGATGTAGCGGTTGCGATCGGCATAGGCGAGCTTCTCCGCCTCGGCGATGAGATGCAGCGCAGCGGGCCGCAGCGCCGCATCGGCGCCTTTGCCGAGATCGAACGGCTCGAGCAGCTTCAACGTTTGCGCCACCGTCGGCCCGCCCGACGACGGCGGACCGACGCCGCAGATCTCATGCCCGCGATAGGTGACGCACAGCGGCGCGCGCTCGCGCACCGTGTAGCCTTTGAGATCGTCGAGCGTCATGCCGCCCGGCGCGATCGGCGCTGACGCCACCGCATCGACGATCGCCTGCGCGATCGGCCCCTCGTAGAACGCGGCTGAGCCGCCCGCTGCAATACGGCGCAGCGTCGCCGCGAACTCGGGGTTCTTCAACAGATGCCCGATGGGCAGCGCGTTGCCGGTCTCGGTGAAGAAGTAGCGGCGCGCCGCCGGCACGAAGCTTTCCGCCCCTTCGAGGCGCAAGAGAATGTGCAGCCGCTGCGAGATGTCGAAGCCCTGTTCGGCAATGCGGATCGCCGGCTCGAACAGCTTCGCCCACGGCAGCTTGCCGTGCTGCTTGTGCACGTCCTCGAGCAGGCGCACGAGGCCCGGCACGCCGATGCTCAGGCCCGACAGCACCGCTTCGTCGAACGGCATCGGCTTGCCATTGACGAGAAAGCGGTCGGGGCGCGCCGAGGCCGGCGCCGTCTCGCGGCCGTCGTAGACCTTCAGCTCCGCGCTCGCCTTGTCCCAGTAGAGAATGAACGCGCCGCCGCCGATCCCGCTCGACTGCGGCTCGACAAGGTTGAGGACGAGCTGCGTGGCGATCGCCGCATCGATGGCCGAGCCGCCGGCGCGCAGCATCTCGCGGCCCGCTTCGGCGGCGATCGCGTTGGCGGCCGACACCATGTGGCGCTTGGCCGTCGCCAGCTCGTGCGACTCCGACCCGGTCGAAGTCTCGGGCTGGCTGCGCGGATCGAGCAGCTGCGCGTGCGCGCCAACGGCGAACGCAATCAGCAGGACTTGCGCGGCGAGGTGGGCAAATTTGCGAGGGAGCATGGCGACCGGGCGAGGCGGAGAGTTGTTCACCAACTTCCGCCATCATGCCGCCCAGCACAATGGCCGTTGGAAGGAACACTGCATGGCGAGCCGGAGACCGTTCGTTTGGCCGCTGACCGGGGCGCTGCTGGCCGCCGCGCTGCTGGTTGCTGGCGCCGAGCGCGGCATGACGCGCGAGAGTGTCCTATCGCTGCTCAGCACGACGCAGACGATCCTTGGGCAGCCCATCGTCTATCCGACGGAGGCGCCGGCGAAAGTCGCGGCCGCCATCGTCACCATGCAGCCGGGCGAGGAGACCGGCTGGCACCAGCACGACGTGCCGATGTTCGGCTACATCCTCGAAGGCGAGGTCACCGTCGACTATGGCGCCAAGGGCACGCGCGTCTATCAAGAAGGGGGACGCGCTCGTGGAGGCCATCGACTGGGCCGCACAACGGACGCAACACCGGCTCGGGCGCCGGCGCGCATCCTCGCCGTGTTCATGGGCGCCGAGGGCGTGCCCGACACCGAGATGCTGCCGAACCCTCCGCCTCAGTGAAAATCGCGCGACTTGGGGATGATGCGCGCATCGCGCGGATGTGTCGCCCAGCGCGGGTGCATCGTTGTTGCAAGCCTGACTGAAGCTCCGAGCGCGATGTCGGGATCTGGACTGAGCACCTCGTCGGCGTTGGCGATCGGCGCTTTCATGCTCGCGGCCTCTTCCGACAGCAGCTGCAGCCAGTCGCTGCGATCCTCCAGCTTGGCGGAGACGACGTGGATGATGTCCTCGTGGCGCTGGATGCGGCCGTGGATGACGATGAGGCGCGCGCCCATCACCTCCTTGCGGAAGCGCTCGAGCGTCTTCGGCCACACGACGGCGTTGGCGATGCCGGTCTCGTCCTCGATGGTCATGAACACGACGCCCTTGGCCGAGCCGGGGCGCTGGCGCACCAGCACGACGCCGGCGACCGAGACGTAGGTGCCGTCCTTCACGCCGCGTAAGCCATCGCAGGCGAGCACGCGGCGCGCCGCGAAGCGGTCGCGCAGGAAGCTCATCGGGTGCGCTTTGAGCGATAAGCGCAGCGTCTGGTAGTCGTTGACGACGTGCTCGGAGAGCCGCATCTGCGGGAGCTGCACGAACGGCTCGGCCGCGGCTTCGCGCGTCTCGGTCCATGCGAACAGCGGCAGCGGCTCGGCGGCGCCCAGCGCCTTCACGTCCCACAGCGCCTGGCGGCGATCGAGGCCGACGGAGCGGAAGGTGTCCGCTGCGGCGAGCTTTTCTAAGCTGATCAGCCGCAGCCGCGCCCGCGCCCACAGGTCATGCACATCCCGAAACGGTTTGACGTTCGGTGTCTTAGCCTCAGTCTCAACTACCCCTCTCCCCAGCGGGGAGAGGGCGGTTTGCCGTGACTTGCGACCACTTAGGAGCAAGTCACATGGCAAACCGGGTGAGGGGGTTCCCAAACTCTCAGGCGTTGTTTCCCCCTCACCCTTCGCGCCTATGGACTTAGGCCCTAACGTTTCACTCGGTAGAGCGATACTTTCGTGGCCGGGCCTAAGTTCATGGCGCGAAGCCCTCTCCCCGCTGGGGAGAGGGGAAGGTAGCTGTCCTTCGCTCGCAGGCACGGTGCGGGCGGCGACGAGCTTTTTGACTTCGTCTTCCTGCAGGCCGTCGATCTGGCGCAGGCCGATGCGCAGGGCCGGTCGGCCGTCGGAGCCGCCGGCTTCCAGCGTGCAGTCCCAGTCGGAGAGATTGACGTCGGCTGCGCGCGCCTCGACGGCGTGCTCGCGCGCATCGCGCACGATCTGCGCCGGCGCATAAAAACCCATCGGCTGCGAGTTCAGCAGCGCCGCCGCGAACGCCGCCGGGTGATGGCACTTGATCCACGACGACACGTAGACGAGATGCGCGAAGCTCGCCGCGTGGCTCTCGGGGAAGCCGTATTCGCCGAAGCCCTTGATCTGGTTGAAGCAGCGCTGCGCGAAGTCCCTGTCGTAGCCGCGCGCCGCCATGCGCGAGACCATCTTCTCTTCGAGCAGCCCGATGGTGCCGCGGCGGCGGAAGGTCGCCATCGCCTTGCGCAATTCGTTCACCTCGGCGTCGGAGAACTTGGCGGCGACCAGCGCGATGCGCATCGCCTGCTCCTGGAACAGCGGCACGCCCTTGGTCTTGCCGAGGATGTTTTTCAGTTCGTCCTTCGGTCCGTGCTCGGGCGCCGGCGAAGGATAGTGCTCGGCCTCGACGCCGTCGCGGCGGCGCAGATAGGGATGCACCATGTCGCCCTGGATGGGCCCGGGGCGCACGATCGCCACCTCGATGACGAGATCGTAGAAGCAGCGCGGCTTCAGGCGCGGCAGCATGTTCATCTGCGCGCGGCTTTCCACCTGGAACACGCCGATGGAATCCGCCTTGCACAGCATGTCGTAGACGGCGCTGTCCTCGCGCGGCACGGTGGCGAGGGTCAGCGTCTTGCCCTCGTGCAGCTTGATGAGGTCGAATGCCTTGCGGATGCAGGTGAGCATGCCGAGCGCCAGCACATCGACCTTCAACAGGCCGAGCGCGGCGATGTCGTCCTTGTCCCATTCGATGAAGGTGCGGTCGTCCATCGCCGCATTGCCGACGGGCACGACCTCGACCAGCGGCCCGCGCGTCAGCACGAAGCCGCCGACGTGCTGCGACAGGTGGCGCGGAAAGCCCATCAGCTCGTGCGCCAGCTCCAGCACGGTGGCGAGCAGCGGATCGGTCGGATCGAGCCCCGCGGCGCGCACGTGCTTCTCGGGCAATTCGCCGCCGCTGGTCGTGCCCCACACCATGCCGGCGAGCGCCGCGACCGTATCCTCCGAAAGCCCCATCGCCTTGCCGACGTCGCGCACGGCCGAGCGCGCGCGATAGGAGATGACGGTGGCGGCGAGCCCGGCGCGGTCGCGGCCGTAGCGGGCGTAGATGTACTGGATCACCTCCTCGCGCCGCTCGTGCTCGAAGTCGACGTCGATGTCGGGCGGCTCCTTGCGCTCGGGCGAGACGAAGCGCTCGAACAGGACGTCGATCTCGGTTGGGTTCACCGCGGTGACGGCAAGGCAGTAGCAGACGGCGGAGTTGGCGGCCGAGCCGCGCCCCTGGCAGAGGATGCCCTTGGAGCGGGCGAAGCGCACGATGTCGTGCACGGTGAGGAAGTACGGCGCGTAATGGAGCTCGGCGATGAGCTGCAGCTCGCGCACGATGAGCGCGCGCACCTTGTCGGGAATGCCGTCGGGAAAGCGCCAGTGCGCGCCCTCCCAGGCGAGCTCCTCCAGATGCGCCTGCGGGGTCTTGCCGGGCGGCGTCGGCTCGTCGGGGTATTCGTAGACGAGCTCGTCGAGCGAGAAGCGGCAGGCCTCGGCGATCTCCAGCGTGCGGGCAAGCGCTTCCTCGTGGCCGCGGAACAGCCGCGCCATCTCCGCTGGCCATTTGAGATGCCGCTCGGCGTTGGCTTCGAGCTTGAGGCCGGCTTCCTGGATGGTCGTCTTCTCGCGCACGCAGGAGAGCACGTCCTGCAGCGGGCGGCGGTGCGGCGCGTGGTAGAGCACGTCGCCGGTGGCGACGAGCGGCGTGGCGCAGCTCGTCGCCAGCGCGCTCAGCGCGGCGATGCGCGCGCGGTCATCGCCGCGATAGGTGTGGCTCGCCGCGAGATACAGCGTCGCCTCGCCCAGCGCCTCCTTGAGGCGCCGCAGCTCCGCTATCAAAACTTCCTCGCGAGGCTGGTGGCTCCTCTTCTCTTCTCCCTCCCCCTTGATGGGGGAGGGTCGGGGAGGGGGTGGTGCTCAAACCTCTTGCTCTGTGCACACCCCCCACCCTGTCCCTCCCCCGCGTCCATGCGAAGCATGGCTCCGCCATGACGGGGGGAGGGAAATTCTTGCGCTTCACGCTCAGAACGACGCACGAAAGGGATGATGGCGGCGGTGCGTGGGGCATTGGCTGCACCAGCGCTAGCGCGCCAGTCCCAGTCGTCAGGCGGCAGCGCGATGAAGATCTGCCCCTCGGCGTGCTGCGCGACGTCGTCGAGATACAGCGTGCACGCGCCCTTCTTGGCGCGCATCTGCCCAAGCGACAGCAAGCGCGACAGGCGTCCGTATGCTTGGCGGTCGCGCGGCAGGCAAAGCAGGCTCGGCGCATCCTGCAGATCGAGCCGCGCGCCGACGATAAGCTTGAGGCCCACCTCCTTCGCCGCAAGGTGCGCGCGCACGACGCCCGACAGCGTGTTGCGGTCGGTGACGGCGAGCGCCGCCAGCCCAGCGCATGCGCCTGCGCCACCAGCTCCTCGCCGTGCGAAGCCCCGCGCAGGAACGAGAAGTTGGTCGTCACCTGCAGCTCGGCGTAGCGCGGCGGGGTGGGCTTCTTGGCCATGCGGCTATCCGAACAGGCCGTGCAGGAACCAGCGCGGCAGCTCCTCGTCGCGCCCGTAAAGGCCCTCGCGGAACACCCAGTAGCCGGCGCCGCCTTCGTCCTCGATGCGGTAATAATCGCGCGTGCCGCTTTTCTTCGCGGCGATCTCGTCCCACCACTCGGGCGCGATGCGCTGCGGGCCTTGCGCGCGCACGATGCGCCGCTCCACGCGCCGCCACACGAAGCGCGCCGGCGGACCTTCCGGCACCTCGGCGACGACGCGGATCGGCTCCGGATTCTCCAGCAGCAGCGGCGGGCGCGTCGGCCCGGTGGCAGGCGGCCAGGAAACTTCTTGCGGACGCGCAAGCGCCGCGACCTGCGCCTCGGCGCGCTCGGGGATGTGGCTCGCCCGCGGCTCGAGGCGGCGGACGCGCGCGGGACCTAAGCGGTTCGCCAGACGATCGACGAGCTGCGCAGCGTCGGCACGCGCGCGCCCGGTAAGCCGCGGGGCGAGCGTGGCCTGCTGGGCGACGGGCTTTTCCACCTGCACGGCGGCGAGCACCATCACGTCGACGCCAAAGCCGGCATCAAGTGCGGCAAGCTTCTCGCCGATGAGCGCCGTCATGTGCTCGGGCGCCCACGAGGGCAAGCTCAAGCCGGCGCGCACCTCGGCGACGGTGCCGTCGGCGCGATAAAGCGACAGGCAGATGCGGCGCGCGCCTAAGCCCCGCGCGGAGAGGTGCGCGCATAATTCCTGCGCCAGGACCGCCGTCTCGGCTTCGAGCTGCTCAGCCGAGATGAGCGGATCGGGCCACGAGCGTTGTACAAACAGCGCCGGCGGCTCGATGAGCGGTCGGCGCGGCTCTGGCCGCGCTCCCAGCGCCTGATCGAGACGCGTGAGCACGGCTTCGACGCCCTTGGCCGAGCGGAAGCGGCGCTGCAGGGCAGCGCGCGGCAGGCGATAGAGCTCGCCGATGCGGCGCAGGCCGAGGCGCTTTAAAAGCAGCACGGTTTCCGGCGCGAGGCGCAAGGCTTCGATGGGGAGGCCGGCAAGGCGCGCCTCCGCCCGCCCTTCCTCGGCCAGCGCCGGTGACGGCGCGAAGCGGGCGAACGCGTGCGCAGCGCCGAGCGTATCGGCGAGGCCGGCGCGCGCCGTCAGCTTGAAGCGCGACAGCCTGCCGATGAGATCGGCGATGAGTTGCGCTTCGCCGCCGTAGAGGTGGGCGACGCCGGTGATGTCGATCCACAGGCCGTCATCGCCGTCGATATTGCGGTTGGGACCGTAGCGCCCGCACCAGCGCGCGAGGCGCAAGAGCGAGGTGCGATCGCGGCGCGGATCGGCCGGCTGTGTGGCGAGGCCGGGAAAAGCGGCGCGCGCATCGGCGAGGGCCTGACCGATGCGCACGCCTTCAGCCGCCGCATGCGGGTTGACGGCGGTGATGCGAATGCCGTGGGTGCCCGCCTCGACGAGGGCGAGCGGCGCGTCATCCGGGACCGACGATGGCTGCGCGCGGCGCATCCGCTCGATGGGCCACAGCGGCAGCCACACGGAAACGATGCGTTTCATCCGACCATTCCAAGAGGTGGGGCACCGGCGTCGCCCATCAGCGGGCGATGCCGGCAGCGTTCGAGAGTGACGGCGTAGCGGTGCGCACCGGGAGCTGCGCCGTCGAAGGGGTGCGAAGCGCTCTCGCGTGCACCGACACGCCAGCGGGTGGCGGTGGACCCGGCCGGGGAGAGGCGCGGGTCGGTAATGAGAAGGCACGGCGTCAGATGCTCCGCCGCAGCTAAGCTCAGGCGGCGGGCGGGCGTCAGCTCCGCCTCGCTAACGACGCCGATGACGAGGGCAAGGCTCTGCGAGCGCAGGCCTTCCTCCATGGCCCACAAGGCATCGCCGGCGCGCGCCGTCTCGGCGAACAGCCAGGCCGAAGGCTCGAAGCCCCAAGGCGGCAAAGCCGTGCCCATACGGCGCACCGAACTCGCGGGCAAAGACGGACGGCCAGCACCACAGGATGCGCGGCGGACCCGCAGGAGACGCTTCGATGCTTTGCAGCCGCCGCACGGCGAGGCGCAAGGCAAAGCCGAGCGCCGCTGCCCAACTGCCAGCACTGGCACCGGCGGCAACGGCGCCCGAAGGCTGCGGCTCGGCCTTCACCTCGTGCAGGGAGGCGACATCGAGACCGGGGCTAAGACGCTGATCGAGCTCGGCGGCACCGAGCGTCCACAGGCGCTGAGATTGTGAGGCAAGCTCGGGGGAAGAGGGGGAAGCGATGAGAGAAGAGCCGCGCTCGAGCGCCGTGATGCGCGTGCGCAGCTCGGCGAGCATGCCGACCCTGTCCTCCGGAGCCGTGCCCCCCGGAACGGCGAGGAGGGACTCGCCGTTCCGGTTCGGGCAAGAGCGCTTAGGCCCAACGCTACGCAACCCGTTACGCGGACACGCACTGGGGCCTGGCTCTGGCCGCGAGATCCGTGGCAGACGGCCGGACGATGGGGTGGGGGATGGGGCCGTCTGGTCCACGGGAACGCTCTCGCTACAACCGAAGCGACGGCAGCTCGAATGCCGTCGCGTTCTTTTTTTGTTCTAGACTGAATGGCGATTTCGGTCAAGATCAAAACAAGAACAAAACTGGGTAATAAAGGTTGCAGCGGCGTGTCCGGCCAACATCAATCCGGGCCACACCGGTGTGCGGATTTTTCCACAGCTCAAATGTTGCCAAACGGCGATGAATCAGATCATGCGACGCGGATGCCGCACCATTGAGCAAGAAACTGCCGGATATTCGGGCCGTTGACCGTGCATCGAGGAAACATCCTTCCGCAAAAATTCGGGAACCTGCTCTAAATGGTGCGATACGGAACCAGGTGTTGCACCCATGCTCTGCCGCGACAAAGTGGGATTGCTATATACGATCCATTCACCATATCGCCCCAAGCTCCCAGCGAGCTAAACCGAAACCCCGGAGCCATTCAGTAATGCCCCCTCGCAGTCTGATGAGTTCTCTTGCCTTCGCAGCCGTGGCAGCCACCGCGTCGCTCGTTGCAGCACCGCAAGCGCAAGCCCAGGGTCTGATCGACTTCCTGTGGGGCGGCAGCCAGGAATGGGGCGGCAGCAAACAGAACGTATCGTTCGACCCGAAATATACGGCTGGGCAGATCATCGTCAGCTTCGGCGACCGGCGCATCTATCTCATCACTAAGGCGGGTCAGGCCATCAGCTATCCGATCGCCGTGCCGCGCGAGCAGAGCCGCTGGCAGGGCACGACCACCGTTTCCGATAAACGCATCAACCCGTCGTGGCGGCCGACCCCTGAGATGATCAGGGAAAACCCGAAGCTGCCGACCTGGGTTCCGGGCGGCCACCGCATGAACCCGCTGGGCGTGCGCGCCATGTATCTCGGCGCCAGCACCTACCGCATCCATGGCACCGACGCGCCGTGGACCATCGGCCAGGCGGTTTCCAAGGGCTGCATCCGCATGTTCAACGAGGACGTGCTGGACCTCTATCCGCGAGTTCCCGTCGGCACCAAGGTCACGGTGACGTGGCAGCGCTTCTCCTCGCAGGCGGTCGCCTCCAGCGACGAGCCGGCGCCATTCAACCCGATGGCTTCAGGGCCCACCTACAAGAGCCCGCCGCGCAGCATTCGCCAGCGCACGCCGGCGGCCGACGCCGAGATGGTGGCAGACCGCAAGGATGACGCCACATCGGTTGATCCGAACGCCGACGACCAGACGCTGGCCGCCGCGGCCGAGAAGCCGATCGAGCCGAAGCCGGTGAAGAAGGCCGAGGTGCACAAGAAGCACGAAGCGACGCCGGTCTCGCATGACGCCGTTGCGATTGCCGAGAAGGCCGCCGCTACTGCCGCCAAGGCCGCCGAGGCGGCGCGGGCAGCAGCCGATGCCGCCAAGAAGGCCGCCGAGGACGCCAAGAAGGCGACGTCGACGGAGTCTAGCGAGCCGGACAAGCGCGCGGCGCTCTAAGGCGCGCTACACTAGAATCGGATTGCAAGGGCAGCGGCATCCGCTGCCCTTTTGCTTTCAGTGGTCCTAGGTCGCCGGCGCGAGGCACGCCTTTAGGCTGCCGGCCAGATTGCGCATCAGCGTGAAATAGAGCTGCGGCCCGGGCTCGAGGTTCATGCCCTCGGGATCGAGTGTGCCCGCTCGCGCATCCGTGGCCTCGGTGAGCGCCGCGACGAGCCGCGACTGGAACAGCGGCTCGGCAAACACGCACACCGCCTCGAGGGAGCGGATCTTCTGCCGCAACTCGGTGAGCCGCTTGGCGCTCGGCTGCACTTCAGGGCTGACGGTGATGGATCCGACGGCGTCGAGGTCGAAGCGATCGTCGAAATACTGGTAGGCGTCGTGGAAGACGATGAACGGCCGGCCCCGCAGCGGTTTCGTCGTAGCCTCGAGCTCCGCCGTCAGCGCGTCGATCTGCTGAGCGAGGCGCTCGACGTTGGCCTTGAACCGCGCGGCATGCTGCGGATAGCGCTCGCTCAGAACGTCGCCGACGTAGCGGCCGATCGCCTTGGCGTTGTCGGGATCGAGCCAGATGTGGCTGTCCTTGGAGGCGTCGTCGGCGTGGTCCGGCGCATCGTGGTCGTGCCGCTGGCGCTCGAAGGTCCCGGTCTGCCTTTGACTGAGCAACTTGATGCCGGGTGCGTCGACGAGCGTGACGAGACGCACGCTCTCGGGCAACGACCGGACGATTTTGCCGGTGAACGGCTCCAGGCGCTCCGACACGCGGATGAAGACGCCGGCGGCGTCGATGGCGCGGATGTGCGAGGGCTTGAGCGAGAAGCTGTGCGGGGAAGCCGAGCCCTCAACCAGCAGCGTCGGCGCGGCGACGCCTTCCATAACCTGCGCCACGAGCGAGTGGATGGGCTTGATGGTTACGACGACGTCGACGCCCTCGGCGTGCACGGCCGTCGGCAGCACCCTCAGAAAGAGCAGAAGGCCGAGTATGGGCATTTGCATCGACCGGGTGCCGCGCAAAGCCCGTCCCAGCGTCCGAAGGCCGCGCGCCATGTCATTGATCCGGTCGATTGCAGGATGTGATATTATCCGGCGCAACCTAGTTCAGCTGCCATCACCACGCAACCGCCACGTTCCTGCTACATCCAAACTGGCGAAACGCCCGAGTCCGCGATAGACCGGCGCTTCGCACACTCGACGTAGAGGACACCCGATTTGCGCGCCTCAAGACGCATCCTCGCCTTCGCCGCCATGGCCGCCGCGCTCATCCTCGGCAGCGCCGCCGCGCAAGCGCATCCGCACGTGTGGGTGACCATGAACGAGATGGTGCTCTACGACAAAGGCACCATCACCGGCCTGCAGCAGGCCTGGACGTTCGACGAGATGTACACGCAGCAGGCCATCGAAGGTCTCGATAAGAACGGCGACGGCAAATACGACCGCGAAGAGTTGAAGGAACTGGCCCAGGTCAACATCGACGGCCTGAAGGAGTTCGAGTACTTCACCTTCGCCAAGCTCGGCGACACCGTCTTGAAGTTCAAGCCGCCGGTCGACTACTGGCTCGAGCACACCGACAAGGGCATCCTGACGCTGCACTTCACGCTGCCGCTCGAGCAGCCCGTCTCCGCGGAAGCGCCGGGCTTCAATTTCGCGGTGTTCAACTCCAGCTACTTCATCGCCTTCGACTTCGCCCAGGCCGACTCCGTCAAGCTCGGTGCCAACGCGCCCGCCGGCTGCAAGACGACGATCCACGAGCCGGCCGAGGACGCGGACACGCAGAAGCTGAACGAGGCGTTCTCGGGTGCCATGAACCAGGTGGGAAGTGTCAACCTGGGCTCGGGAGGCAAGACCGTCGCCGTCGAGTGCACCAAGTCATAATTCCCATTGCTGCCCAGTTGTTTGACGCGGCACCCGACCAACGCCGGCGCGTTCGGCCCGGTTGTAAATCCCGCACCGATCGGCTTTGATGCGCGCACCGGCTCCCGGCGCCAGCAGCGAGTTCTGGCGAACTTCGGAATCGGGACACTTGCCGAGAGGGGATGCTCGATGGACCGGCGTGAGTTCCTGAAATCGACGGGTGCCGCTGCGGCCGCCGCCACGACGGCAACGGCTGCCGTCGAGACCGCGATCGCCGCGCCCGCCGTGTCCAAAGGACTCCACGAACTGCGCCTCGCCATGCCGTGGACCGACGGCGTCGCCGGCCCTGCCGACCAGGCGCATCGCCTCGGCCAACGCATCACGACGATGAGCGAGGGTCGCATCCGCGTCGTGCCGAGCTTCGGCGTCGCCAACGGCCTTGCCGCCGTGCGCGCGGGCACAGCGGACCTCTATTTCGCCAGCGAGCACGACAACCTCGATGCCCATCGCGGCCTCGCCTACTTCGCCGGCCTCCCCGGCGATCTCGGCCTCAGCCCGCAACACCTGCAAACGTGGATCGGGATCGGGGGCGGCCAAGCGTTGTGGGACGAGCTCGCCGCCGGTCTCGGTGTCAAGCCGATGCTGGCCGCACACACCGGCTCGCGCAGCTACCTTCTCGCCACCGAGCGCATCGATGCCATGAGCGCCCTCGCCGGCCGCAAGGCGCACGTGCAGGGCCTCGCGCGCGACGTCGCCCGCGGACTCGGCCTCGAGCCGGTGTCGGTCGCACCGGCGCAGCTCGCCGGGGCCATGCGCAGCGGCGACGTTTTCGCGGCCGAATGCGGCGGCGCTATAACCAGCTACGCGCTCGGGCTGCACGCCGTCGCCCCCTACTGGGCTGGCACCAGCATCAACCGGCACGGCACGGCGCTGTCGCTCGGCATTAGCCTGGCGCTCTGGGATCGCCTCAGTGCCGCCGACCAGGCCATGTTTGCCGCTGCCGCTTCCGCCGAATTCCAGCTTTCGCTGGCGGAGGAGGAAGCCCACCGGCACATGCTCTATCCCGAGCCGCCGGCAGACCGCACCTGGCCGCTTGCCTCCGAGCTCGCGCACGCCATTCGCCGCGTCGCCGACGCCGTCGTCGCCCATGCCGCCGGCGCCGACGCCCAGACGCGGCGCATCAACGACAGCTACACAGCATTCCGGCGCGGGGCCGCCGGTGCCGACGCCATTGCCTGACACGTGTCAATTTCCGCCTAGTCCCGCTGCATAACGGACGGTGGCTGGGCGCCATTCATGTCCACGGCAATTCGGACCAAAGCAGGGGTGTAACGTTCGTCGTCCACTAGCCGAAGTGACTACGGGCGGCTCGTATCTGAGCGGCGCTCAGTTATTGGCAGCTGGCGGACGGATCGTCCCCCTCTTCGGCGTTGGGCTGATGCTTCCCGATAAGACCATGCGTGGCACGAGCCGCACCGAGCAAACCGACGCCGGCGAGGAGCCGTTGGCGCGCCCCCTCCCCAAGAAGTCGATCGACCGGCCGACCGGGAGCGGCCATCTGGCGAAGCGCAACGACCTCGCCAGTGCGCGCGCCAAGCATGCCTTGCCGGGCGAGATCCTAGTCATCGACGACGAAGCGCTCGATGCCGAGCGGCTGACGGCGACGCTGCGCGTGCTGTTCGGCTATCAAGTGCCGATCCGCTGGGCTCGCTCGCTCAGCGACGCCATCGACAGCCTAGCCGAAAGGCAGCCGAGCCTTACCTTCCTCGGCGACATCCTGAAACCGTCGGCCGACGCCTTCTTGTCGATCGCCGAGTTGCGCCGCGCCGGCTACGTCGGCCCCATCATCGTCGTCAGCGGCGCCGTCACGCAGGCGCGCCGCACGCGCCTCATGGCCGGCGGCGCCAGTGACGTCATCCACAAGGATGACGTCGACAGCGTGCGCCTTGGCGAGGCAGTTGACCGCTCGCGTCACGCTTGAGCCGCCGAAGAAGCGCAACGGCTAAACTGCCCGCCGATTGGGCAGCACAAAGTTCCCCCGCAATTTCCGTTTTACATGCGGTCACCTGTCGCACACACTAGGTGCGTCAACATTCTGCTGCATGGCTCTGTCTGATGGGCCATTGGGTCACTCGCCAGAGGGGTAGTCATGCAGAGAACACACGTCCTCGTCGTCTGCGCAGCATTGTCTCTGAGCTCGATGGCCTTCGCTGAGGAGCCGAAGCTTCCGCCGGAGGTCACGCCTGCCTTACGCGCTGCCTGCGAGGGCGACGTGCGTCGCATAGGGTGCATCGGCCCTTCGCCGACCTATGCCAAAGTCAAAAGCTGTGTGATCGCGAAGTACGCGCAGCTGGGCAAGCGCTGCAAGGTCGAGCTGGCGTCGGCTGGCTATTCAGGCCCGTCGAACGTGCCGAGGTCCGGCACCAGCGCCAGCACCAGCACCAAGGCCGCTTTCTTCAAATTTGCTTTCGAATAGCGCGGAGCGGCCCGCGCTCAAGCCGCCTTGGCGGTCGCGGGCCGCACCGTTTCCGAAAGGTAGGCCATCGCCGAGGCAACGCCGCCCTTCTCGTGCGGTACGCCGGCGAGTTCCAGCCCCATCTCCACGCCCGCGAGCGCGCCGAGCACGGTGAGCTCGTTGGTGTAGCCGAGATGGCCGATGCGGAATGCCTTGCCGGCCAGCTTGTTGAGGCCGGTGCCGAGCGACATGTTGAAGTTCTCCAGCACCAGCTTGCGGAAGGCATCGGCGTTGTGCGCATCCGGCATGGCGACGGCGGTCACCGCCGGCGAATGCGAGCGGGGATCGCGGCACCAGGTCTCGAGGCCCCAGCCGCGCACGGCGCGGCGCGTCGCCTCGGCGAGACGCTCATGGCGCGCGAACACGTTGTCGAGGCCTTCCTCGTGCAGCATGGCGATCGCCTCGGCGAGCCCGTAGAGCTGGCCGATGGCCGGCGTATACGGGAACGTGCCGGACGCGTTGATGGCGAGCATGTCGTCCCAATTCCAGTAGGAGCGCGGCAGCCTCGCCTTCTTGGAGGCGGCGAGCGCCTTCTGGCTGACGGCCGTGAATGACAGCCCCGGCGGCAGCATCAAGCCCTTCTGCGAGCCCGACACGGCGACGTCGACGCCCCACTCGTCGTGGCGGTAGTCCATGGCCGCTAGCGAGGACACGGCGTCGACCATCAGCAGCGCCGGATGCTTGGCGCCGTCCAGCGCCTTGCGGATTTCGTCGATCCATGTGCGCGCACCCGTCGAGGTCTCGTTGTGCACCACGCACACGGCCTTGATGTCGTGCGCTTTATCCTTCTTGAGGCGCGCCTCGACGGCGTTGGCGTCGGCGCCGCCGTGCCAGTCGGTCGGCAGCACCTCGGGCTTCAAGCCGAGACGCTCGGCCATGTTGCGCCACAGGACGGCGAACTGACCCGTCTCGACGATGAGCACGTGATCGCCCGGCGACAGCGTATTGACGAAGCCCGCTTCCCACGCACCCGTGCCGGACGAGGGATAAATGATGACCGGGTTGGTCGTCTTGAAGATCGTCTTGACGTCGGCGAGCAGCTTCAGGCCGAACTCACCGAACGTCGGGCCGCGATGATCCAGCATCTGCCGCGACATGGCATTGAGGATCCGCTCCGGAACCGGCGTCGGTCCAGGGATCTGCAGGAAGTGGCGGCCGGCCTGATTGGCCATTGTGTTCCCCTCGCAATGCTCAGCGCATGTCGCAGCAAAACCCCTGAAGCGCCCACTGCCGGCCGAAACCGAGCACGAGGCACCCCTTGGGGTATTCTTTTGTCGGCGAAGGGAGCAGCTATAGGTAGGAAAACGAAGGCCCGTCAAGCCGTCTGCATGGGGATTGAGCGGAATGCCGCCCCCCGTTAAGGGATGTCGAAAACAAGCATTGTGAACCTGTGGCCGGTGTGCCGCATGGTCGCGCAGCCGACGCTTCACCTGGCCACCGAGAGGCCGCCGAAAGTATGAGCCGTCCCCACATCGCCGACCCGACATCGCTCACGGCGGCGGCCGCCGCCGACGCCATCCGCAATGGCGAACTTTCCTCCGAGGCGCTTGTACGCGCTTGCCTCGATCGCATCGCCGCGCGCGAGGAGGACGTGCAGGCATGGGAGCATCTCGATCCCGACCTGGCTCTGACACAGGCGCGCGAAGCGGACGCTGCGTTACGCGCGGGCGAGGCGTCGGGTCCGCTGCATGGCGTGCCGATCGGCGTCAAAGACATCTTCGATACCGCCGACCTGCCGACCGAGAGCGGCTCGCCGATTTTCGCCGGCCGCCGTCCCGAGCGCGATGCGACGTGCGTCGCCGCCCTGCGCAGCGCCGGCGCCGTCATCATGGGCAAGACGGTGACGACGGAGCTGGCGCTGCTGACGCCGGCGCGGACACGCAACCCGCGCAATCTTGCGCACACGCCGGGCGGATCGTCGGCCGGCTCGGCCGCCGCCGTCGCCGACGGCATGGTGCCCGCGGCCCTCGGCAGCCAGACGGCCGGCTCGATCATTCGTCCGGCGTCGTTCTGCGGCGTCTATGGCTTCAAGCCGACGCTCGGCCTCGTTCCGCGTGCGGGCGTGCTGATGCAGTCGCACACGCTCGACACCGTCGGCGTCTACGGCCGCTCGGTGGAAGACTTGGCACTGCTCACCGACTGCATGGCGGCCTTCGAAGGTGACGACGCGACGAGCTTCCGCCGCAGCCGGCCGGGGCTGCTTGGCACCACGCGGTCGCGTCCACCGATGCCGCCGCGCTTCGCCTTCGTGAAGACGCCGGCCTGGGCCGATGCCGATGCGGACATGCGCAAGGTGTTCGCCGATTTCGCCAGCGCGCTCGGTGAGCGGGCGGTCGAAATCGACATTCCCGAGCTCGGCGATGTCATCGAGTGGCAGCGCATCGTGCAGCTCGCGGAGAACGCGCACTACTACGGCCCGCTCATGCAGCAGGCGCCGGAGCTGGTTTCACCCGGTCTCACCCAGCGCCTCAAGACGGGGCTCGCCATCGACGCGCAGGAGTATCTGCGCGCCATCACCGGACGCGAGCCGGCCTATCGCACCATTGCCACGGCGCTGAAGGGCTTCAGCGCCATCCTCACTCCGGCGGCGCTCGGGCCGGCGCCGGAAGGGTTCGGCGCCACCGGCAGCCCGATCATGAACGGGCTGTGGACCTACCTCGGCATGCCGACGGTGTCGCTGCCGCTGCTCGAGGTGAAAGGTCTGCCCGTCGGCGTGCAGCTCGTCGGCCTGCGCCATGACGACGGGCGCCTATTGCGCGCGGCGCGCTGGCTGGCCGGCGAAGTCACCGCCTGAAGAGGCCTCTACTGAGCCGGGAGCACCTCACTGGGCCGGGGGCGCCCTTACTGGGCCGGGGGCCATGGCGCCCAGGGGAACGGCTTTGCGTCGCTGGCGCACGACAGATAGCGCGCCGCGTCGGCTAGCCAGCGCGACAGCGAGTTGCCGAACTGTGCGATCTGACTATTCGCCTCACCGGCGAACAGCAGCCACAGGAACTGCGCGATCGCCGTCACGCACAGCAGCGTCTGCGCGACGCCGAAGGCGAGCACCAGCAGCAGCATGTAGAGGCCGCGCATCCACACGGCGGAATCGCCGAAGCTGGATTTGCGCTGTTCGGTCACCGGATTGCTCGTCGTCTGCTCGATAGGTTCCATTGGCAGTGCTCCTCCTCAATCGCCGAACTCCGCCTCCCCAAGCGGAAGTCAGCGCCGTGCCACATCATCCCCCACGAGCTTCCCTTCCTTGCTCTTACCATATTGCTGCCGCCGAGCGCTCAAGCGAGCTTGAAGGGCATTTCCTTGCCGGCGAGGCGACCGCGTGTCGACCCCGGGGAACAGTCGGAGCACGCCGCTGCATGCGAGACCCTTCCGTTTAACTCGCTTCCACAAGTGGTGACAGCATTCACGAATAGAAGGATGCCATGAACGTTCATCTGAAGAGTCCCCCTGCCGTCCCCAGTCTACCTGCCGCCTTTGACCGCGGCGACCCGCGACGTCAACGCCCGCCCGCGTCTCGATTCTATCGACCTGCTGCGCGGCCTTGTCATGGTGCTCATGGCGCTCGATCACACGCGCGACTTCTTCGGCTCGAGTGGGATGAACCCGCGCGACGTGACCGACCCCGCCCTTTTCCTCACGCGGTGGATCACCCACTTCTGCGCGCCGATCTTCATTCTGCTCTCGGGCGTCTCCGCCTATCTCTACGGACAACGTGGACGCAGCACCGCGGAGCTCAGCCGGTTTCTCTTCACGCGCGGCTTCTGGCTGATGGTGCTCGAGTTCACCATCGTGCGGCTCGGCTGGACATTCAATCTCGGGGTCGACCACTTCGTCACGCAGGTGATTTGGGTGATCGGCGCATCGATGGTTGTGCTCGCGGGCCTCGTCTGGCTCCCGCGGATGGCGATCGGCGCGATCGGCATCGCCATGATTGCAGGTCACAACCTGCTCGACGGCATCAATGCGGCGGACTTCGGCTCGGCGGGCTGGATCTGGACGTTTCTCCACCAGCCGGCGCTGATCAAGTTGTCGCAAACCTCGAGCCTCTATGCGCTCTATCCACTCATTCCGTGGGTCGGCGTCATGGCGGCGGGCTACGCGCTTGGGGCCCAGTTCTCGCTCGATGCGAATGAGCGCCGGCAGCGGTTTCTGGCCTTGGGGCGCTGCTCACGGCGGCCTTTGTCGCCTTGCGGCTCAGCAACCTTTATGGGGACCCGGCGCCGTGGATGGTGCACGAGACCATGTCGGCAACGGTGCTCTCGGCGCTCAACGTCGAGAAATATCCGCCGTCGCTGCTCTATCTGATGATGACGCTCGGCCCCGGCCTGATGCTGCTCGGCCTCTTCGAGCATGCGCGCGGCCGGCTCGCCTCCTGGATCACGACCTTCGGTCGCGTCCCGATGTTCTACTATGTCGCGCATATCTTCCTCATCCATGCGCTGGCGGTCGCATACGCATGGATGGCCTTCGGCGACGCCTCCTTCCTCTTCGGAGGTCTGCCGTCGGACAAGCCCGCTGGCTACGGGCTGGCGCTGCCGTGGGTCTATGGCGTGTGGCTCGTCGTGGTCGTCACGCTCTATCCGCTCTGCCGCTGGTTCGCGGACGTCAAGCGGCGCCGAAGCGATTGGTGGCTCAGCTACCTCTAGGGAGCCACGCTCGGACGGGTCGCGTACTGCGCGGCCCGTCTCTTGCTTCAGGCCTCAGGCCAGCTTGAACGGCATCTCCTTGCCGGCGAAGAACGCGTCGATGTTGTCGAGCGCTTCAAAGCCCATCTGGTTGCGCGCCTCGATCGCCGCCGAGCCGAGATGCGGGAAGAGGAACGTGTTGGGCAGGTCGTAGTAGCCCTCGTTGATCTTCGGCTCGCCGGCGAAGACGTCGAGGCCGGCATAGCCGAGGCGACCCGACTTCAGGGCCGCGATCATGTCCTCGTCCTTGACGAGGTCGCCGCGCGCCGTGTTCACGACGATGGCGCCCTGCGGCAGCTTCTCGATCACGTCCTTGTTGAAGAAGTAGCGGGTCTCCGGCGTCGACGGCGCGTTGATGGAGAAGAACTGCGAGATCTTCAGCAGGCTGTCGAGGCTCTCGTGATAGGTGGCGCCGAGCTCTTTCTCCTTCTCCGGCGGCTGGCGGAAAATGTCGTAGTAGTGGATCTCCATGTCGAAGCCGCGCGCGCGCTTGGCCAGCGCCTGGCCGATCTTGCCGAAGCCGTAGATGCCAAGCTTCTTGCCGTCGAGCCGCTGGCCGACGAGCTGCAGCGGCTGCCAGCCGGGCCAGGCCCGCGCGCGCACCATGCGCTCGCCCTCGGAGGCGCGGCGGGCGGAGCCGAGCAACAGCAGCATGGCGATTTCGGCCGTCGCGACGGTGACGCCGTGCGGGGCGTTGCCGACCTTGATGCCGCGCGCCTTGCAGGCATCGAGATCGATGTGATCGAAGCCGATCGAGAACGTCGAGATGCACTTGATGTTCTCGGGCAGCTTGTCGATGACGTCCTTGCGGCACTTCTCGTTGAGCGTGATGAGCAGCGCATCGACGTTCTTGGCCGTCTCGAGCAGCTCCTCGATGGTGATCTTGGGGTTATCGCCATGCGCGATAACGTCGTAGGACGCCCGGGCGCGGGCCATGACGGCCTCCGGAAGAGGCCAGGTGATCAGGATTTTCTTCTTGCTCATGGGACGTTCCCCCGGAATTCGAACTCGGTGTGAGACTTGGTTCAAGACTTGGCCGCGATCCATGCCGCAATGACGGCCCCCTGACAAGCGCGGCGATACGCGTCGCAACCCTTTCTTCACCAAGCCCAGGGAAACTCAAGGGCGCCTCGCGAGGCCGCCGCGCACGCGGCCGGCGGGACCTTTTTCATTCCCCGGGTGGGAGCACGCTTTTCATGCTGAGAGCCCTCGTCGTCGCACTCGCCGTGCTGGCGGGCGCGAAAATCTGGGCCCAGGATCGCCTTTACCGCGACGGGGCACAGGAGGCGCTCATTCGCGCCTACCGCGAGCGGGCTATTGCCGCCTGCCAGAGCGAACAGATCTTCCGCGCCGGCGCCGATGCGCCCCTATGGACGCGGCCGGCTTCCGTCGATCTCGTCATCGGCCGCTCCAGCGTCGATGTGCAGATTTGGCAACTCCGCAGCGATCGGTGGCCGGCCCGCTTCAAACACCCGCACGTGGTGCTGACCCTCAACCGGGGCGAACCGGCGCCGGTGTGCGAATACGACGTCATCGAGGGCCGCGCCTACGTCACGCAGATGTAGGACATCCGCCCGCTCGCAACCGATGCGACCAGCAAAGAAACGGACGCCCGGCCTGCTGACCGGGCGTCCGAGACTTATTCGTAGCTGGCCTTCAGGCCGCTAACGCCGTCAGCCGTAGCACTTAGTACTTCACCCTCACGCCGCCATACGCCGTGATCGGCGGAGCGGGTACGATGGTGCGGGGATTTGTGAAGAAGTCGTCGCCCAAACCGTCGGCCTCGGCGCCCTCGTTGCCCGCGTCGAGATCGAAGAACGTGCCGAACAAGCCGTAGCGGGAGTCGAACAGGTTATCGATCAGGCCGTAGATCTGCACGTGCTCGGTGACGTCGTACGAGGTGTTGATGTCGACCGTGACGTAGCCGGGGAGCGGCGCGTTGATGTTGGATTCATCGCCGTAGAAAAACTGACTTGTCGCGGCCAGAAGGTCGGCGCCGAATTTCCACTCATCCGTGATCCAGTATTCGAAGCCGGTCTTCCACCGATTCTGCGGCACTCCGGGCAGACGGTCGCCAGACTGGACATTGACGCAGTTCGCCGTCGGCGCGTCAGAGCACGGTACGGCCAACGGATTGTCGGGCGACGGCAGCTCAAGTGGGGTCTGGAAGGTGGCGTCGACGAATGCGTAGTTCGCGTACACCATCAGGTGTTTCTCGGTGTACCGGCCGCCGATCTCGACGCCCTGACGCAGGGTGTCGCCAGCGTTTTGGAAGAAGCCGCGGCCCGACGTCGGCGCCGCGACCGAGATGATGTCGCTGGTGTTGAGCGCGTGGAACAGACCAGCGGACCACTCGAGGCGCTTGTCTCTGCCCCATGAGGCGAGCTCGCCCCGGAAACCAAACTCATAGGTGTGCGAGACCACCTGCTCGAGCGGCGGGTCGGCGGTGAGGAAGCTCTCGATGAGGCAAGGCTCCTCGGGATCGGCGCAGGCGAGCTCGGCTGCAGTCGGCGCGCGGTTTGCCTCGGCATAGCCGCCGTACATCGTCAGACCGTCGTGCCACTTGTAGGTCGCGCCAACCATCGGGTTGAAGCGCTCGTACGTATGGTCGCCATTGAGGTCCGGGTTCTCGCCCGTGTTGTCCTGGATCGTGATGCGGGCGAAGTTGTAGCGTCCGCCGACCGTCATCGCGAACCTGTCGGTGAGGTCCATGGTGTCGGAGAAATACACGCCGACGTAGTCGTTCTGCGTGGTGAGATTGCGCGGCGCGAAATCTTCCGGCTCGGCGAGAATGAACGGATCGTCGAAGCCGGCGACAACGAACGACGGACGGAAGAAGCCAAGCTCGCTGCTGGTGGAATAGCCCACTCGTCCATGGTCGTAGCTGGCGCCGAGCAGGAACTGGTTAGGCAGATTGAATAGCGGCGTCTTCTCCACGCCCTGCAGCGCTGCGCCCCAGCCGTTGGCGTTTTGCCCGGTGCGGTCGATCACACCGTAGTTCAGGTCGTCGTCGAAGGGTTGCGTTCTGCCGTCGGCAGTTTCGGCCGTTTCGCAAACCCCATCTTCTTCGAGGCACACGAGACCAGCGCCGTCGTCCTCAGCCTCGGCGATGTTGCCGTCGTCGTGGCCCTGCTGGAACCAGCGGTAGTAGGTGACGCCGGAGAACGTGAGCGTGGGAGTGGCCGCAACCGAGCCGTTGAGCGAGACCATGGCCATTTCGTTTTCGGTCGTCTGCGGCGACGTGAAGGTGCGGTTCCAGCCGAGATCGAGCAGCTGCACAGGTGCCGCGGCCGTGACGCCGACGAAGTTGTTGGCGCCAGTGAAGTTCAAGTGGAACTCCTTGCCGTCTCCCTTCACCCCGAGGTCGGCATACATGCGGCGGATGGTGGCGGAGGAGAAGTCGCGATAGCCGTCGTCCTCGATGCCCTCCAGCGCGACGAACACGCCCCAGTTTCCGCTGTTGCCGCCGGCCGCCAGCGAGCCCTGCACGCGGCCGAATGAACCGGCCCGGAAATCGAGCTCGAAGCCCTCGAAGTTAAAGCCGTCGCGCATGAGAATGGTGACTGCGCCACCCAGCGCGTTGAGGCCGAACACCGGATTGGCACCGATGACGGTCATGCCGTAGATGGCGTTGTCCGGCAGGAAGTCCCAGTTGACGATGTCGCCGAACGACTCGTTGATGCGCACGCCGTTTTGATAGACCGCGAGACCTTGCTGGACGCCGTTGACGGGCGAGGATTCAAAACCGCGATACTGCAGGGTGCGCTGGAACACGTTGCCCTGCGCGTCCTCGAGAATGACGCCCGGCACGGTCTGCTGCAGCACTTCCGGCACATAGTCGATGCCGCGCCGCTCGATATCGCCGGCGGATGCCCGACCGACTGCGCCCGGATATTTCCCGATCGGAATGGCGCTGCCCTCGACCGGCGACATCAGCACGGAGCCGCTATCGATGCCGCCGGTGCCGGGAACAACTGCCTCGGTCGGCGCAATCGGCTCTGCCGCGGGAGGCTGCGGCTGGGGCGTTGGGGCGACTGCCTGTTTCTTCGGTGCTGCCTTCTTGGCGGCGGCCTTGGGGGCCGGCTGCGCCTTCTTCTGAATGACTTCGACGGGCGGGAGCTGGTTCGCCGCCGGAGGCGCCGGTGTCGGCGGCGATGCTGCGTTCGGCGCCGGCGTGGTGGTGGTGCCCGGCGGTCGCCGCGTTCGGAGCGGTGGTGTTCGGAGCAGTGGTGCTCGGGGTGGTCGTGCTCGGCGTGGTGCTGGGTGTGGTTGTCGCGGCGCCTCCGGCCGGAGGCGTATCCTGCGGGGCGGTCTGCTGAGCGCTGACTGGAAGGACGAGCACAGCCGTCACACCGGCAGCTCGTACCAGCCGCAATAGACTTCCGCCTGCCATATCGCCCCCCAGCGCTCGTTTGCTTTTTCCGCCTTTACTCCCGCAAAAACTCAACTCGCGCGCTGCCGGGCACTTAGGTCATCAAAAATCGGGAATTTTTCCCGTTTTTCACGTGCTTTTTGCAGCGACTCAATAATGCGCACGCAAAGAATTGGGTAATGGCCCATTGCTCGCGTCAAGCGCAGCGCACAGACGTAATTGTGTATCGTTTAATCACGTGGCGCTCCGGCAACGACGCACAGGTCGTTACGGAAGTAGCCCACAGGCCGTCAACATGACGAAGCCCTCTCCACGCAGTGAAGAGGGCTTCGTATGGATGCCGCCGGCGCTGAGCGCGCCGCGCGTCGGGTCAGATCAGTACTTCACCTTGATGCCGCCGTAAGCCGCAACGGGCGGAGCCGGCGTGATGGTGCGTGAGCTGTTCTCGAAGAAGTCGTCATCGAGACCGTCGGCCTCGCCGGCTTCGGCAGCCGCGTCCTGATTGAAGAAGGCGCCGAACAGGCCGTAGTGCGAGTCGAACACGTTATCGACGAGGCCGTAGATCTGAATGTTTTCGGTGATGTTGTAGGACGTCCGGATATCGACCTTGCCATAGCCGCCAAGCGGGGCATTGTCGTTGCCTTCATCGCCGAAGAAGATCTGGTCGCTGGCGGCCACCACATCGGCACCGACCTTCCATGCGTGCGTCACCCAGTAGTCGAAGCCCGCCTTGAAGCGATGCTGCGGAATTCCGGGCAGGCGATCACCTTCGAGGACCTGGATGCAATTGGGTGCATCGTCGTCCGGAATCGCCGGGTTGGTGCCGGGGCAACGGAAGCCCACCGGATTGTCGGGTGAGGACAGGATGTTCGCCGTCTGGAACGTCGCGTCGATAAAGGCGTAGTTGGCGTAGGCGAACCAGCGCGTGTCCTGATACACGACACCGAGCTCGACGCCCTGACGCAGCGTGTCGCCGGCATTCTGGAAGAAGCCGCGGCCGTTCGAGGTCGAGGCCACCGCGATGATGTCGTCGGTATTCTCGGTGCGGAACAGCCCGGCCGTCCACTCGAGCTTCTGGTCGGCGCCGAGATTGGCGAGATTGCCGCGCAGACCCAACTCGAAGGTGTGCGACACGACTTGCTTCAGCGGCGGGTCGGCCGTGAGGAAGCTTTCGATGAGGCACGGGTTCTCCGGATCGGCGCAGGCCAGCTCGGCCGCCGTCGGAGCGCGGTTCGCTTCGGCGTAGCTGCCGTACAGCGTCAGACCCGGGACCAGACTGTAGGTAGCGCCGACCATAGGATTGAAGCGATCGTAGTTGTGCGTGCCGGTCAGCGGATCCTCCTCGTCGGGATCCAACGGATCGGGTTCGAACGCGTTGTTCTTCAGTTCGATGCGCGCAAAGTTATAGCGGCCGCCGAAAGTCAGTGCGAAGTCGCGCGTCAGATCGGTGGTGTTGGAGAAATAGAGGCCGTAGTAGTCGTTGTACGTCGTCAGGTCGCGCGGCTCGAAGTCGTCCGGCCCGTCGAGCGGAAATGGAGTGTCGAAGCTGTTGACGACGAACTTCGGACCGAAGAAGCCGAGCTCGCTGTTGGCCGTGTAGCCGACGCGGCCATGATCATAGCTGGCGCCGACGAGGAACTGGTTCGCGAACCCGAACAGCCGTGACTTGTCGACCGCCTGAACCGACAGGCCATATCCATCGGCATTCTGCGACGTGCGATCGATGGTGCCGTAGCTGACGTCGTCATCGAACGGGATGGGCTGGCCATTGGAAGAGGCTTCCTCCGGCGGCGCGAGCGGGTCTTCCTCATTCTCGAAGCAAACGATGCCACTGCCAGGCGGATCGCATTCCTCGGCCTCGGCGATGTTGCCGTCGTCATGCTTCTGATTGAACCAGCGGTAGTAGCCGACGCCGGAGAAGGTCAGCGTCGAGGTGGCCTTCACCGAGCCGTTCATCGACAGCATCGACAGGCGGTTGTCGGTCGTCTGCGGCGAGGTGAAGGTGCGGTTCCAGCCGAGGTCGAGCAGCTGCTCGGGAGCAGCCGCGGTCACGCCGACGTGGTTGTCGGCGCCGGTGTAGTTGAGGTGCAGCTCGACGCCGTCGCCTTTGACACCGATGTCGGCGTACATGCGCTTGATCTCAGCCTCGGAGAAATCGCGGAAGCCGTCGTCCTCGATGTATTCGCCGGCGATGAAGGCGCCCCAGTTGCCGCTGCGCGCGCCTGCTGCGACGGAGCCCTGGACGTGGCCGAACGAACCGAAGCGGCTGTCGATCTCGACACCCTGGAAGTTGAAGCCGTCGCGCATGACGATGCCAACCGATCCGCCGATGGCGTTGAGGCCATATACCGGATTGGGACCCGTGATGGTGATGCCGGCGATGGCGTTATCGGGCAGGAAGTCCCAGTTGACGATGTCGCCGAACGACTCGTTGATGCGCACGCCGTTCTGGTAGACGGCGAGGCCCTGCGCCACGCCGTTGACGGGCGAGGCTTCGAAGCCGCGGTACTGAAGATTGCGCTGGTAGACGTTGCCCTGCGCGTCGCCGAGGATCACGCCCGGAACCGTGTTCTGCAATACCTCGGGAAGCGAAGCATCGCTGGAGCGCGCGATGTCAGCGGCGATGGCGCGGCCGACGCCGGCCGGAAACTTGCCGATCGGAATATCGCTGCCCGGCGATCGGCGACATCTGCACCGTGCCGCTGTCGATACCGCCCGTGCCGGGTATCGTTGCCTCGACCGGCTGCACGGGCTCGACCGGCGCCGGCTGCGGCGCGGGAGCGACGACCTGTTTCTTCTTCGGCGCGCTTTTCTTCTGCGCGGCCTTGGTCGCGGGTGCGCCTTTTTCTGGATGACCTCGACGGCGGGAAGCTCGGACGGCGGCGGGCGGGGCCGGGGTCGGCGGAGCTGCGGCGCCGGAATCCTGGGCTATGGCCTGCGCCGACGTGAGACAAACAACACACAATACGGACGCAAACACGGACGCGGAACGCATCAACCTTACTCCCCCAGTAGTACGCGAGGTGACAAACACTCACCAAGTTCATTCCGGTTGGAGCTTCTTGCGACTGCCGCCCGTTCGCGGGCTCCAATTCCGGCGGTCGACCGATGTCAAAATTTCCCATTGACGGGATTATTTTTTGAAGTCGGTCGTAATTTAACTGAGCTAAGAAATTCCTCCACCACATTGCGGTCAAGGTTCGACCACGCGCGCTACACTATAACCCCTGCACACTGTGTCTCCCGCGCATCGAATTCGGGAATTATTCCCGATGGTTGAGTGAATTTTTCCCGATCACGGTCGTCTTGTTTTTCCGTGTTTGACAGAGCTCATCTGCGCAGTGTTACTTCACCAATCGGCGAAGCTGACCGGAACTCGTTGCCGCGGACGCGCCGACAAAAACAACAGAGCTGGCTCGCGCTCCACGCGCAGTGCTCAGCCGAGGGAGGGAGAGAAAACATGCGCAAGCCGCATGCGCCGTAGCCAGCGGACCGACACGTCGCCGACTGCACCGCCGCGCTTCTTGTAGCGCACATCCAACCGCCAAGTCGTTGACGGCAGTGAGCAATTGAACGACCGCCCGCGGCAGTCACCGAGCAAGCGAATGAACTGGTTGCGTCCCGTGAATGCAATGATCTGCAGAACCGCTTTTAGCCGCCGCCGCGTGCCTCCTCTTGAGTGCCGCCTCACACGCCCAAGATGCCACGGCACAAGCTCAGCCCGAGAGCGGCGACATCATCACGCTTGAGCTGAACAAGATCGAGAAGTCTGACAAGGGTTGCCGAGCCTACGTCGTGGTCACCAATCCGTCGAAGACTTCCTACGACGCGTTCAAGCTCGACCTCGTCATGTTCCAGACGGACGGCATCGTCGGGCGGCGCTTCGCCCTCGACCTTTCTCCCGTGCGCCCGGACAAGCGCTCGGTGAAGCTGTTCGATCTCGACGGCGCCCCGTGCGAGGAGATCGGTAGCTTTCTCGTCAATGACGTCATGGATTGCCGCACGTCTACCGGGCCGGCAACCGACTGTCTGTCACGCCTCAAGGTCAAGTCACTGACCAAGGTTGAAATTTCAAAGTAGTAGGGTACTTCCTTGGAACCAAATCTCGTCGTCGAAGGCCGCGATTTCTCTCTCATCGGTCTCATTTCGCATGCCGACCCGTTCGTGCAGGCGATCATGCTGCTGCTCGCCGTCTGCTCGGTCATCTGCTGGGCGCTCATCTTCGAGAAGTTCATCCGGCTCATGCTGCTGAAGCGGCAGGTTCGCCAGCTCGCCGCGCAAGCGGCCGCCGGCCGTCTGTCGCCCGATCGCGGGCGCGGCATTGTCGGCGCGGTGCAGGCTGCCGCGCAGAGCGAATGGGCGGACGGCCTTGCACGCGGCGAAAGCCGCAACGACCTGCGCGCCCGCGTCGAGCGCTCGATGCGCGCGGCGATGAAGAGTGAGCTGCGGCGCATCGAGCCCGGCCTGCCGTTCCTCGCCACCGTCGGCTCCGCCTCGCCGTTCATCGGACTGCTCGGCACGGTATGGGGCATCATGCACAGCTTCACCGCCATCGCGCAGGCGAAGGACACCAGTCTCGCCGTCGTCGCTCCGGGCATCGCCGAAGCGCTGTTCGCGACGGCGCTCGGCCTCGCCGCCGCCATCCCCGCCGTCGTCGCCTATAACCAGATCACCGTCTCGCTCGGCCGCTCGGCCGAGCGCGCCGGGACCAGCATTGCCTCGCTGGCCAAGGCAGTCGCGCGCGGACAGAGCGAAGGCACCGTTCGCCTCGAGGGAGTTGGCTAGATGGCCATGGCTCTGCCATCCGCCGGCGTATCGGACGACGATGAGAGCGGCGAATACAAGCCGCTTGCCGAGATCAACGTCACGCCCTTCGTCGACGTGATGCTCGTGCTGCTCATCGTGTTCATGGTCGCCGCTCCGCTCATGGTGCAGGGCGTGCCCGTCGACCTGCCGAAGACGTCGGCGACCAAGCTCGAGAAAGTGCGCAAGCCGATGGTCGTCACGCTGGCGCCCGACGGCGCGATTTACATTCGCGACGAGCAGGTCGACCGCGGCAACCTCGTCAATCGCCTGATCGCTATGCGCTCGCAGGAGGGTGACACGGTCGTGTATGTCCGCGCTGACCGGAAGATCCCATATGGCGAGGTGATGGAAATTCTGGGCCGCGTCGGCGAAACCGGCTATCAGCGCGTCTCGCTGTTGTCGCAGCCGTCTCCCGCGGCGAAAGCCGCCCCGTAATTTGCCCGCACGATTGATGCAGATGCTTCGCCTCGCAACCATACTTCTCTCGATCGGACTGCACGCGGCACTGTTTCTGCCGCTCATGAGCTTTGGCGGCGGAGCGGCGCTCGAAGCCGGCACCGGCGACGACCATGTCGTGGTCGAGCAGGGCATCGCGCTGGAAGGCCTCGCCAAGTTCGGCGAAGCCGAGGAGATGATCGAGACGGTCGATATTCCTCCGGTGCAGGCGGCGGAGGTGCCGGAGCCGGTGGAGGAGATCAAGCCGGAGCTGACCGACGTCGTCACCTCGACGGAAGGCAAGCACGAAGAGCAGGTGATGGCCGAGGAGCCCAAGCCCATCGAAGAGCAGCGCCCGAAGGAGGTGCCCGTCGAAGAGCAGGCGCCGCAGGTCGCGACCCTCATCGAGCAAAGCTCGGGCATCGCGCAGGAAGGCGGCGACACCACGCAGCGCAGGGCCTACCTCGGGCAGGTGCGCAAGACGCTCGAGCGCAGCAAGGTCAACCCGCGCTCGACCATCTCGGGCACGGTGATGCTCCGCTTCACCGTCGGAGCCAAGGGCGAGCTTCTCTCGCGCATGGTGCTGCAGAGCTCCGGCTCCAAGCTCCTCGACGACGCCGCCATGTCGGCGCTCGATCGCGCCGCGCCGTTCCCGCCGATGCCGCAAGAGCTCGCGCGTGGGCCGCTCGAAGTGCAGGTTCCCTTCCGCTTCGTCACGCGCTGAAACCCGCCAAGACGCACCATTTCACGTGCCGCTCCGGCACGCCCCTAAAGGCTTTGTTCGTTTCAAGAACAGACGGCGGTTAACCGCCCGTTATTGTCTGCTGACTAGGTTTTGCGTCGCAGCGATCACAGTCAAAATTTAGCGAATGTTCAGCGGCCCCCTCGCCAACCAAAAATCCGCGTCCTTGATGAGCGAGTACGCTTCGCTGCTGGGCGACGCTGTCCTTCGTCATCGCGCGCGCGTTGCCGAGCACTCGGCGCGCGTCGAGGCCGAGCTCGCCAGCAAGGTGAAGTCCGAGTTCATCGCCAACATGAGCCACGAGCTGCGCACGCCGCTCAACGCCATCATCGGCTTCTCCAAACTTCTCTCCGAACAGGATCAGCGGCGGCTGTCCACCACCGAGGTCGCCGACTACGCCAACCTCATCCACGATGCGGCCGGACACCTGCTCGCCGTCATCAACAACATCCTCGACATCTCGAAGATTCAGAGCGGCAAAGCCGTGATGACCCGCGCGAGGTGGACCTCGGCGAGGTGCTGAGCGCCTCGGCCTCCTCGTTTCGGCTGATGGCGGAGAACGCGGGGGTACTCCTCGAAGAGCGCATCGAGCCCAACCTGCCACCGATCAGCGGCGATAGCGTGCGCCTGCGCCAGATATTCACCAACCTCATCTCCAATGCGCTGAAGTTCACGCGCAACGGCGGCTCGGTGAACGTCATCGCAGAGGTGAAACCCACCGGCGTGCTCGTCAGCGTGCACGACACCGGCGTCGGCATGACGGCGGAAGAGATGGCCGTCGCCCTCACGCCCTTCGGCCAGGTCGACGCCAGCCACGCGCGCTGGCGCGAGGGTACCGGTCTCGGGCTGCCGATCGCCAGCGCGCTCGTCAAGCTGCACGGCGGCGAACTCAAGATCAAAAGCCAGAAGGGCATGGGAACGTCGGTGGAGGTGAGCTTTCCGCTCATCAGCACCGATGCTCAGTATGCTTCGCAAAGGGGGCTCGCATCGTGAGCGAAACGGCAGACATGCAGTTGACCATGCCGGGCGCCATGCGCACCCCACCGGCGAGCGACAAGTCGCTCGGCCGCATCGTGTCGGTGACCGGCTCCAAGGCCATCGTGCTGCTCGACGGCCCTAAGAACGGACACGGGCGCGCCGCCGAGAAGCCCGACATGGGCACGCTGATGGCGATCGACACGGCGAAGACAGTGGTGCTGGCGATCGTTTCCGCCTTGAGCGTGCCGGTGCCGGCGCACCGCGACGACGAAGCCGAGATCTGGATCGCCGAGCTGGGACTCGTCGGCGAGCTGTGGCGCGACAAGACCGGCCAGGCGACGATATTCGCCCGCGGCGTTACCGCTTATCCCTCCCTCGGCGACCGCGTACGCGTCGCCTCCAAGGCCGAGCTCGGCACAGCCTTCTGCGGCGAGCCGAGCCGTTCGGTGCGCGTCGGCTGCATCCGCCAGGACAGCACCATCCCGGCCATGGTTCGCGTCGACGAACTGCTCGGCAAGCATCTCGCCATCCTCGGCACCACCGGCACCGGCAAGTCGTGCACCACGGCGCTCATCCTGCGCGCGATCCTCGAGCGCAATCCGGCCGCGCACATCGTGCTGCTCGATCCGCACAACGAGTACGCCACGGCCTTCAGCGAGTGGGCCGAGGTCATCAGCCCGCGCAACATGCAGCTCCCCTTCTGGCTCCTCAACTTCGAGGAGGTCGTCGAGGTGCTGATCAGCGATCCGAGCCGCAAGGCCGAGATCGAAATCCTGCAGGAGCTGATCCCCATCGCCAAGGCGCGCTACAGCGCCGGCCGCGCGCGCGACAATCAGGCGATGCGGCGCGCCATGCCAGAGCAGGCTCGCTTCACCGTCGACACGCCCGTTCCCTATCGCATCTCCGATCTCACGGGCCTCATCGACGAGCGCATGGGCAAGCTCGAGAACAAGAGGGATCTGTCGCCTTACCGGCAGCTGCGCACGCGCATCGATTCCATCTCGCAGGACGGCCGTTACGCCTTCATGTTCGGCTCGCTCACCGTCTACGACGGCATGACGCAGGTGCTCAGCCGCATCTTCCGCGTGCCGGTCAACAACAAGCCGATCACCATCGTCGAGCTGACCGGCCTGCCGACCGAGATCGTCAACGTCGTCGTCTCGGTGCTGGCGCGCATGACCTTCGACTTCGCGCACTGGAGCGAGGGCAAGGTGCCGCTGACGCTCGTCTGCGAAGAGGCGCACCGCTACGTCCCGGCGGCCGACCACCTCGGCTTTGAGCCGTGCAAGCGCGCCATCGCCAAGATCGCCAAGGAAGGCCGCAAGTACGGCGTTGCCCTGTGCATCGTCTCGCAGCGCCCGGCGGAGGTCGATCCGACCATTCTCTCCCAGTGCAACACCGTGTTCGCGCTGCGCATGTCGAACGACCGCGACCAGGAGATCGTCACCTCGGCGATCACCGACACCGGGCTCCGGCCTGCTGGAGTTCCTGCCCTCGCTCGGCCAGCGCGAGGCGCTCGCGTTCGGCGACGGCGTCGCCCTACCGGTGCGCATCAAGTTCGACGAGCTGCCGGCGAACTGCCTGCCGCGCAGCACCACGGCGCGTTTCACCGAGCATTGGCAGCGCTCCGTCGGCGATGAAGGCTTCCTCGAGCAGGTGGTCGAGAAGTGGCGCACGTCCGATATCGGCGCCGGGGCGACCTTGGCCAGCACGCGGCGTTCCTTGCCGAAGGCTTCGGGCCTGAGCCGACCGCGCCGGTCACGCCCGAGCGCCGCGCCCGTGCCGCCGCGCCGATACGCCGCGGCCAATGCGGCGCGAGCCCGACCCGCAGCGCCCGGCGGCTAGTGGCGTCCGGGCGCCCCGGCGTCAGCGCGCCCGCACGTCCGGCTGCAGGCCAGCCGCAGAGCCGGCTGCCGTTCCGGATGTCGCCGCCGACGACAAGGAAGTGCCGGGCCGGCGCTGAAGTCGTTGCGCGACCGGCTCATTCAGCGCCAGCAGCGCTGATCGTCTTTGCGCGGCAATCAGCGCGACGGCGGCTCGCCCGAGCGGATGGCGACGACGCGCCGTGGCGCGCTCTCGGGCTCCTCCGCCGGCCCCGGCGGCGAGGCCGCCAGCATCTGGCCGAAGCGGCGCCAGCTGACCGGGATCGTCGCCAGATAGACGAGGCAAGCGCCCGTCAGCGTGCCGAACGGATAGGTGATGAGCAGCGCGACGAAGCCGATGGCCAGCATGAACAGCGGCAGCACGTACTCGCGCGAGATGCGCTCGCCGAGCAGCTTGCCGGAGAACGTCGGGATGGTCGACACCATCATGAAGGCGATGAGAGCGTGTAGACCAGCACCACGTCGAGCATGAACGGGCGTCGAGCGGATGGCATCGAAGCCCAGGTGCTCGATATAGACCGGCAGCAACACGACGATCGCCGCGGCCGGCGTCGGCATGCCGCTGAAGTAGGCCGTCTGCCACTTCGGCTTGTCCTCGTCGATGGCGACGTTGAAGCGCGCCAGCCGCAGCGCCGAGGCGAGCGCGAAAATCATCACGCAGATCCAGCCGAGGCTTTTCAGATCGCCGAGGCCCCAGGTGAAGATCAGGAACGCCGGCGCCACGCCGAAGTTGACGAAGTCGGCGAGGCTGTCGAGCTCGGCGCCGAAGCGCGAGGACGCCTTCAAGAGGCGCGCCACGCGGCCGTCGATGCCGTCGAGCAGCGCCGCGAACACGATGGCGCCCAGCGCCAGCTCGTAGCGCCCTTCGATGGACATGCGGATCGAGGTGAGGCCGGCGCACAGCGCCAGGAGCGTGAAGAAGTTCGGCACCAGCATGCGCACCGGCACCCGCTGGTGGCGAAACATCGGCGCGCGGCGCCGGCGGCGCGTCTCTCGCTCTAGCCTCGGGAGGATCGGATCCATGCCGAATGCCCTGCCAACGCCATTCTTCTGCTCGCGAAGCGTCCTGCGCCAGTGCCGAACCTTGACCATTGTGTCAGCTCCGCCGCGCGACGCGCTCAGGTTCCGCCGATTGCAGGTCGGCAAGCACCGTCTCGCCGCCATTGGCGAGCTGCCCGACGGCGACAAGCGCGTGCTTGCCCGGCGGCAGATAGACATCGACGCGCGAGCCGAACCGGATGAGCCCGAGCCGCTCGCCGACGCCAACACTATCACCCTCGTGCACGAACGGCACGATGCGGCGCGCCACGAGCCCGGCGATCTGCACGACGCCGATCTCCGTGCCGTCCACCTTCTGGATGATCATGACCCGGCGCTCGTTCTCCTCGCTAGCCTTATCGAGGGCAGCGTTAAGAAATGCGCCCGGGACATAGATCGAGCGCACGATGCGGCCCGAAACGGGCGCGCGCGTGATGTGCACGTCGAGCACGCTGAGGAAGGTCGAGATGCGTACCCGCGGCTCGGGTCCAAGGCCCATCTCGGCCGGCGGCTGCACGCTCTCGATCGCCGCGATGCGCCCGTCGGCAGGGGCGATGATCAGCCCTTCGCGCAGCGGCGTGACGCGGTCCGGATCGCGGAAGAAATAGGCGATGTAGAGCGCGGCGATGACGAACACCCAGGCGAGCGGCGGCCACACCAGAAAGAAGATCAGCGCCAGGCCCGCGGCGATGGCGATGAACTTGTGGCCGTCGCGATTCACCGGCGCGAGGCTGTCGATGATGGTATCGATGATGCCGTGGCCGTTCGACACGGGGATTGCTCCTTCAAGAGTTTCGGCTACCGGGCGCCGTGCGCGGCGCGGCCGCCTCTGTTCCTATTCCACCGGGACGGAGACGAACCTATGGCCGCCCTTGGCGTCCTCGATCTCCAGCATCATCGATTTGCGGCTGCTCTTCTTGATGCTTTCGATGCGCCTCGCGACGTCCTGCGGGGTCGACACCGGCTCGTTCGCCGCCTGGACGATGACATCGCCCTCCTTGATGCTGTCGGCGGCGGGGCTCTTCGGATCGACCGCGTCGACGAGTGCGCCCTTGATGCCGGCGTCGAGGCCGTATTTGGAGCGCAGCGCGTCGGTGAGCGCCGACAGCTTGAGGCCCAGCACCTGCGCCTCGGCAGTCGCCGGCTTGTCGGCGCCCTCGAGCGCCTTCTCTTCCTCGTCCGACAGCCGCCCGACCGTCACTTGCAGCGTCTTGCGCTCGCCCTTGCGCAGCACCTCGACCGGCACCGTCTTGTCGATGGGCGCGCGCGCGACTAGGCGCGGCAGACTGCGCATCGCCGTAACGTCCTCGTTGTCGAACCTCATGATGACGTCGCCGGCCTTGACGCCGCCCTTCGCGGCCGGCCCATCCGGCGTGATTGCGGCGACCAGCGCGCCAGCGTTTTCCGGAATGTTGAGCGCCCCGGCGATCTCCTCCGACACCGACTGGATCTTCACGCCGAGCCAGCCGCGTCGCACCTCGTGATACTGGCGCAGCTGCTGCACGACTGGCGCCACCGTGTCGGCGGGCACGGCAAAGCCGATGCCGATGGATCCGCCGGTCGGCGAGATGATCGCCGTGTTCACGCCGACGACCTCGCCGTCCATGTTGAACAGCGGGCCGCCCGAGTTGCCCTTGTTGATCGAGGCGTCGGTCTGCAGATAGTCGTCGTAGGGTCCGGAATTGATATTGCGTGCCTTGGCCGAGATGATGCCGACGGTGACGCTACCGCCGAGCCCGAACGGGTTGCCGATGGCCATCACCCAGTCGCCGACGCGGATCGCCGCGGAGGAGCCGAACTTCACCTCCTTCAGCGGCACCCTGGGCGTCACCTTCAGCAGCGCGATGTCGGTCTTGGTGTCCTTGCCGAGCAGCTCGGCCTTGAGCTTCGATCCGTCGTGCAGGTTGATCTGGATCTCCTCGGCGCCATCGATCACGTGGTTGTTGGTGACGATGATGCCTTCCTTGCCGTCGACGATGAAGCCGGAACCGAGCGAGGACACCATGCGGTCCGAGCCCGAGCGGCCGTTGCGGTTGTCGAAGAACTCGTCGAAGTACTCATGGTAGGGCGAGCCCTTGGGCACGCTCGGCAGCGGCAATCCTTGCGGGCCTTTGATCGCCTGGCTGGTCGAGATGTTGACGACGGCCTCGATCAGCCCCTCGGCAACGGGGGCGACCGATTGCGGTCCGCGCGTCTGCGCGGTCGCGGGCAGCGCACAAGGCAGCACGCTACAAGCCAAAGCGAGCGTCAGCGCCCAGAGCCGCCGAAGACCAACGGGTATGCCGCGCTCCCGCTGACCGCACGCCGTCATCGCCTGCATTGTTCTTTTCTCCTGCCGGTCGAGCGCCGGCTAACACCCGCACGAGCCTCGCCGCGCCTGCGCTCGATAGCGGGCGCTCGCGGCAAGTGGATGGCAAGCCGCGATGGCTGTCAACGCGGCCGGGCAGCTCTCAACCGCGGATAATCCACACGAGCCCGAGCCCAATCAGAACCGAGCTCCAACCGGCGATGCGCAGTGCGTTTTGCGGCACCGATGCTGCGGCTTCCAGCATCCGCATCGCCAGATTCGGAACGAGGGCCCAAAGCAGGCCCTCGATCACCAAGACTAGACCGATACCGACGACGAGATCGTTCATTGCCGCGGCGGCTGCCCCGGCGTTGTCGATGCCGGCGATTTGCCGTGCGGATCGGAGAAGTATTTGAAGAAGTCCGAGTCAGGCGAGATGAGCAACCGCGTCTCGCCCGATTTGAGCCCCTTCTCGTAGGCCTGCATCGAACGGTAGAACTCGAAGAATTCCGGATCGCGGGTGTATGCCTCGGCGTAGATCTTGTTGCGCTCGGCGTCGCCGCCGCCGCGCATCTCTTCGCCCTTGCGCGTCGCCTCCGCCAGAATGACGACTGCTTCGCGATCGGCGGTTGCCTTGATGCGGTTGGCTTCGGCCGTGCCTTGCGCACGGAACTCCGCCGCCTCGCGCTGACGTTCGGCGCGCATGCGGTCGAACACGCTCTTGGAGTTCTGCTCGGGCAAGTCGGCGCGCTTGATGCGAACGTCGACGACCTCGAGACCGAAGTCGTTGCCTTCCTTGTTCACCTGCTTGGCGATGCGCGACATCAGCTCTTCGCGCTTGTCGCGCACGACGTCCTGGAAGGTCGAGGCGCCGAGCACGCGGCGCATGGCGGAATCGATGATCGGGCCCGAGGCGCGACTTCACGCCCTCCTCGTAGCGCAGCGTCTGATAGAACTTCAGCGGATCGACGATTTTGTAGCGCGCGTAGCTGTCGACGACGAGACGCTTCTGATCGGAGGCGGTGACCTCCTGCGGCTGGCTGTCGAGATCGAGAATGCGCTTGTCGTAGATCTCGACCGCATCGACGAGCGGCACCTTCCAGTTGAGACCCGGCGACTTCACGACACGCTTGGGCTCACCGAAGCGCAGCACGAGCGCCTGCTCGTTCTGATGCACGATATAGGCCGAGGAGTAGACCGCCACGGCCGCCAGGCCGACGAGAATGATGAGCAGGGCGAGAAATGCGCGCATGATCAGTTCCCCCCCTCGGTAGTCGAGCTGGGACGATTCTGCAGCCTGTCGAGTGGTAGATACGGCACGACCGAGGAGCCCTTGTTGTCGAGGATGATCTTGTCGGTGCCGCCGAGCACCCGCTCCATCGTCTCGAGGAACATGCGCTGGCGCGTCACCTCGGGAGCGTTCTTGTACTGGTCGTACACCTGCAGGAAGCGCGAAGTCTGACCGGTGGCGTCGTTCACCACCTGCTGCTTGTAGCCCTCGGCGGCCTGCAGGGTGCGCTCGGCCTCACCGCGCGCCTCCGGTACCACCTTGTTGAAGTAGGCATACGCTTCGTTCTGCAGGCGCTCCTTGTCGGCGCGCGCCGCTTGCACGTCGCGGAAGGCGTCGATCACCTCGCCGGGCGGGTCGACCTTCTGCAACTGCACCTGATCGATCTGGATGCCGGCGCCGTAGCTGTCGAGCGTGCGCTGCATCAGCGCCTGCACGGCTTCCTCGGTCTTCTGCCGTTCCTGCGTCAGGATTGGCTGAATGTTGGATTGGCCGACCACCTCGCGCATGGCGCTCTCGGCTACCTCCTTCACGGTGGTGTCCGGGTTCTGGATGTTGAACAGGTACTTGGCGGCATCGTTGATGCGCCAGAAGACGACGAAATCGATGTCGACGATGTTCTCATCGCCGGTCAGCATCAGACTCTCGGCTCGCTGATCGCGCACGCCGCTGTTGAGACGGCCGCCGGCCGAAACTCTGCCGACCTCGATGATGTTCTGGCGCGTTACCTTCGGCAGCGAAACCTCATCGATCGGGTAAGGCAAGCGGAAATGCAGGCCCGGCGGATACTGCTCGACGAACTTGCCGAAGCGCATGACGACGCCCAGCTCGTCCGGATTGACGCGGAAGGTGAATGCCTGCCAGGCGATGACGGCGCAGGCGATGACGGCCACGAGAAACAGCAGCGGACCGGGAATGCCGCCGCCATGCATGACCTGCTTGACCTTGTCCTGACCCCTTTTCAGCATCTCTTCGAGATCGGGCGGTTGCCCGCCGCCGCTCGGACCCTGGCCCCACGGCCCGCCGCCGTTGCCGCCGCCGCTCTTCCAGCCGCCGCCGCCACTCTGATTGTTCCAGGGCATTTATAGAGGTCCTTCAATGCTTTAGGGTAGCGCCAGAGGCTGGCCGGAAGCAACGCCCGGCCCGGGGGATCCTATCCCTTATTCTCGGCGGGAAGGTTGGCGTGCTCGCTTATAGGACAGGCTGTCCCTGCAGCGCAAACGCGCTCATTACATTTGGTTCCTGCCGGCGGCGTTCAAGCAGCAGTGTGGCCCGCACCGGTTGATCCCTTGCGCTCGAGCACGATCAACGTTGCCTTGAAGTCATCGCGCGGGCCTCGTGGCAGCGCCTCGCGTGAGCGCTCCGCCCACTGTGCCCAGTCGATGGCGGGAAAGAAGGCGTCGCCCGCGAGGGCTGCCGTGCACCTCCGTCTTGTAGATGCGATGCGCGGAAGCCAGCGCGTGAGCGAAGACTGCCGTTCCGCCGATAACCATGATTTCGTCGACGCCACGCGCTACAGCACAGCGGCGCGCCTCGGCCAGCGCCGCAAGCCAGCTTCCAGCCACGATCGCGCCCTCTGGGTGCCACGCCGTTTCGTGCGTCACGACGATGTTGTCGCGGCCGTCGAGCGGCTTCTGTAGCGATTGAAACGTGCGCCGCCCCATGATCAGCGGCTTGCCCATGGTGAGGCGGCGGAACGTCTTGAGGTCAGAGGATATGCGCCACGGCAGGCCGCCATCGCGGCCGATGACACCGTTGTCCGCGACCGCGACGACGAGCGAGATGATCATGGCACCGCTCAGACCGCGACCGGCGCAGCGATGTGCGGATGCGGATCGTAGCCGACGAGCTTGAAGTCGTCGTACTTGAACTTGAAGATCGACTTCACCGCCGGATCGATCTCCATGCGCGGCAGCGCGCGCGGGGTCCGCTGCAACTGCTCGTCCGCCTGCTCGAGGTGATTGAGATAAAGGTGCGCGTCGCCGAAGGTGTGCACGAACTCGCCCGGCTTGAGCCCCGTCACCTGCGCCATCATCATCGTCAGCAGCGCGTAAGATGGCGATGTTGAACGGCACGCCGAGGAACACGTCGGCCGAGCGCTGATAGAGCTGGCAGGAGAGGCGCCCGTCGGCGACGTAGAACTGGAACAGGCAGTGGCAAGGCGCCAGCGCCATGTCCGGCACGTCGGCGGGGTTCCACGCCGAGACGATCATGCGCCGGCTGTCGGGATTGGTCTTCAGGGTCTCGACGATCTCGGTGATCTGGTCGATCGCACGGCCGTCGGGCGTCGCCCACGAGCGCCACTGCTTGCCGTACACCGGGCCGAGGTCGCCGTTCTCGTCCGCCCATTCGTCCCAGATGCGAACGCCATTATCGGTGAGATAGGCCGTGTTGGTGTCGCCGGCGAGGAACCAGATCAGCTCGTGGATGATCGACTTCACGTGCAGCTTCTTGGTCGTCACCAGCGGAAAGCCGTCGGCGAGGTCGAAGCGCATCTGATGCCCGAACACGGACAGCGTGCCGGTGCCGGTGCGGTCGGTCTTGGCGCACGCCGTGGTCGCGCACGTGGCGCATGAGGTCGAGGTACTGCTGCATGGGATAAATATAGTGCGATTCCGCCGTGGCAGCGGCGATGCCTCAAGCGGGCGGCGGCAGGGTAACGAAGTACAGCACCAGCCCGATCACCGTATTGTATACGGCATGGCAGAAGATGGGGGCCCACAGGCTGCCCGTGCGGACGAGGAGCCACGAGAAGTAAAGGCCGATGGCCAGGACCTCGATGAGCCCGAATATCGAATAGCCATAGTGCAGCGCGGTCCACAGAACGGCCGTCAGAACGCTGGTGCCGATCAGCCCCAGCCGCGACTTCGCCAGCCCGGAGAACAGGAAGCCGCGGAACAGCAGCTCCTCCGACAGCGGGGCGCCGATGCCGATGGCGAGCAAGGCGAGGATGGCCGTATCGCCGTGCAGCAGAGTCGGAAAGGATGCGCAGGTCGCCGACGACGACCTCCGGCCGCCACCACCAGAGAAACCCCGACCACGCGCCCGTCATCGCGAACAGCGGCACGAGCGACAGCGACAGCACGCCCCAGCCGCCGCGCGGCGGGCGCAGCGCCAGTGTCTCGGCACGGTTGGAGGAAAAGAAGCCGGCGAAGAGGATCGTCAGAACGATGAGGCCGATCTGCTGGGCACCAAGCCCGGCCACAATCACGCCGTGCGGAACGGCGATCGACGGCAGCGCCGGAGCCTGTCATCGCCAGAATCACGGCCGCGGCAAACGACCCGACGGCGCCGAACGCCGCAGCGATGGCGAAAATCAAGACCCCGGCGGGCAGCACCGCCCACGCCGGCCAGCCAGTACGCGGCACGTAGGCCGGCGTCGGCTCCGGTCGCGGCTGTCTCGATCGATTGGACTGTCAGCTTGCGGCTCCCCGATACGGCGCCGCTTCAGTCATGCCCAGCGCGCGCTTCATCCTTGCCGCCCTATAGCACGGCGCCGACGCGCGCATCCCTCCATATTTGTCCCCGCCGCGCGACGTCGCTGCCGCCGCCGGCATGCTTACCGGATGCTTGCGCAGACGCAGCCTCGGCATGCCTTTCCATGTCGCGGACAAGACAGGCTTTTTTTCCGCCGCGTCTGCCTCTATATTCACCGTGCCGGATTCGTCCGGCTATGGCGATAAACGCGGTCGTAATAAGCCGTTCGGACCCGGGGGCAGTACCCGGCGCCTCCACCACATGCCCGTGCGAGCCAGCTTGCACATCACCTTCGCGGCGCGGGCATCTGATGGGGGCGAACTAGGATCGACGAAGGTGTAAAGGGCTTAGCTTTTGCTCGGCATGGTTCCGCCGTCATCGGGCCATTCAGAATAGTTGCCAATGACAACTATGCTGAGGCTGCTCTCGCTGCGTAATGCGGTGCGAATAGCCTGAACTTGAAGCCCTTATCCTTAGCCGGATAAGGCGCGGTCCGGAGGGCACCGGGCAACAGAAGCCCTCCACTTCTACCCTCGAGCCGAGGGACGTTAGCGACTCGAGACGCGACCGGGGACCAATAAGCGAGACCGATGCCGGCCGAGCCGACGATTGATTACGAGGCCTTAGCCCAGGACGCCATGCGTGGTGTCGTGCGCACTGTCCTTACGCAGGCGGCCAAGTCGGGCCTGCCGGGCGAACACCATTTCTATGTCTCGTTCGATACGGCCGCCTCCGGCGTCGTGCTGTCGAAGCGGCTGAAGGACAAGTATCCGGCCGAGATGACCATCGTGCTGCAGCACCGCTTCTGGGATCTGTCGGTCTCCGACGATGGCTTCGAGGTGAAGCTGACGTTCGACGGCATCCCCGAGCGTCTCGTCGTTCCGTTCGCGGCGATCCGCGTGTTCTTCGATCCGAGCGTGCGCTACGGCTTGCAGTTCGAGGATCCGGACATCGAGCCGGAAGCCGGCGAGAGCATGAGCCAGCGTTTTGCCGGACGCACGCCAGAGCGCGCCAACGGCGGCCGCGCGACGCTGCGCTCGACGGCGCCGAAGAAGCCGCGCGTGCCGCGCAAGGCCAAGACCGAGCCGGCCGCCGCGCAGACGCCGCCGCAACCGCAGCCGAACCGCGCCCCGGCGCAGCCCGCGCCTGCCCCGCCGACGCAATTGAAGCCGCAGGCGCCGGCGCCCGTTGCTTCCGCCGCAGCCAAGTCCGCCGACGACAAGCCGAAGCAGGACAACGGCGGCGCGCAGATCGTGCGCCTCGACGCCTTCCGCAAGAAGTGATTTTTGAACTGGCCGCCTAGGCCGGCACGCACGCGTTTTTGCATGCGATACCGGCCGCTATTGCGACTGTCGGCCAGCACACTGACGGCGTCATTTCGTGTTGTCAGGGCATGCGCATGTCTTCGGATCGCGCGGGGAGCCGTCGGGACATAGATCGGCTGGACAGATAACCCCCGTCGTGGTGTCGAGCTGCGTCCCCCGCGCGTCGACACAGACGCACTTCTCGGCATCGAGCTTAGTGTCCATTGGGCACACCAACGCGCACGCGTCTTTCGCCGACGCCGACAGCGGGATTGAAATCAGGGCGATAACTGCGAGAACAATTGCGGTCTTCATCTGAAATAACTCCCATCAAAAGTGAGCCGACACAGGTCTTATTCCTTGCAACAATCCTGCACGTGAAAGACGGGCAGCGTATCACCTGCGCGAAATCGCGCCAACTCCTCACCACTTCGCCTTGGACCAATCCACGACATTGAAATCGGTGAGCAGCGCCGCCATGCGCCCTCGTGCGTCGTAGCCGAACCACGATGCATAAACGCCGTCGCCCCAGCCGCTCTGGAACATGACGACGTTGCCGGAGCCGATGTCGATCACGGCGTGAAAGCTCGGCGCGCCTTTGGGCGCACCACGCGTCTGGCCGTCGGCGATCCAGCGTTGCGCGAGGCCCTCGTCGGCCGCCATGCGCCGTGACGCGATCTCCGCCGTCTCCGCGTCGACGAAGCTGCCGGTACCCGCATCGACCGGGTAGCCGAAGAGCTCGCCATCCTTCAGCGTCGACGTGTCCTGTCCCTCGGTCACCGCCATCTCCCAGCGCACCACCGGCGCGGGAATAAAGTCGACGCGCGCAAAGGCAACGCGGCTGTCATCGATGCCACCATCAACCAGTGCAAGACGCACCGGGAAGTCGCCCTTCGGCACGAGGGGCGTGAACGGGCGATGCTGCATGCCGACGAACGGATCGCACGCCTTGATGCGGCCGCTCGTCAGCCGCAGCTGCCCCGCATCGAAAACGCGGAACCCCACACTCTTGTCGCCGAGGTGCGCTTGCCAGCCCGGCTGAAAAGCCAATTCGAACACGCGTGCGTAAGACGGCGGCTCGCCGCCGGCATGCGCAGGCGTAGCACCGAGTCCCGCTAGCGGGGCGAACAGCCAGGCGATGTACCGAAGGAGACGCTGCATTGGATGGGTCGCGTGTTATGCATCGTGGTTACGGATCACCGGAGCCAAGGCCGGACATAGCACATGCGCCCGCAACTGCGCGCCGTCGTCGACGACGCCTATGACGTATTCGGCGAGTATCGCATTCGCCACTCGCTCAGCGTCTGCCACTGCAATTCCTGCATGAGCGTCGAACACGAGCGCGAGCTGCTCAAAACGCGCCTGCGCGAGATCCCCGCCAACCTGCTCGCCGAGTACACCGGCTCCGCGCACAGTTGGGACGACGGCCCGGTGGCGCGCGAGATGCGCCATTTCGTGCCCCGCTACTTAGAGCTCATCGCGCTCGACGATCCGCCGGATACTGGCGGGATCGACATCTGTTTACGCCGTCTCGCGCAGGCCGACTGGCGCGCCAAGTGGCCAGATCGCGAGTGCCAGATCATCGACCGCTTCTTCGACGAGCTCATGCTGGCGAGCCTTGAGCGTCTCGAGCTCGTGCGCTGGCCCGTCGGCTGGCGATTGAAGTTCGATCTCTCCGATGTTCTGACGCTTGTCGTCACCGCCCACGGCGATCTCGATCGTGTGCTGAAGGTCTGGGATAACGCCGACGATCCCGCCGCCGCCATCCACATGGCCGTGTTGCGCTCTGACGTAATTTACCAAACCTCGCGCACATATTTTCATTCGGCCTACCTCGAAAACTATCGCGATGCGGCCGACAAGATCGGTGCGTTTCTCGCGCGCCCGAAGATTACACCGCGCATCGAAACAGCGTTCTTCAAAGTCGAGGATCCGCGTCTGCAGCAGCTACTCTCCGATGCGATTTACCTCGGCTGATTTGTTACATCGTCGCCGCGAAATTTTTTTGCGTAACGCACGCGATTGGTGCGCCGTAGTTCCCTTCGTGGACGAAACCCCCACGGAGAAAAATCAAATGAACAAGATGATCATGAGCGCCCTCGCCATCCTCGCATCTGCGACGTTCGCCCTCGCCGCTGAGGACGGCAGCCTGACCACCAAGGCAATGAAGGATCAGCCCGGCACCATGGGCGGAACGACTGCCAATCCGACAGCCGTTCCGGACACCGGCGCCGCCACCCAGAAGGCAATGAAGGATCAACCCGGCACCATGGGTGGCAGCACCGACATGCCCACGGCAAAGCCTGATAGCGGCAGCCTTTCCGAGAAGGCGATGAAGGATCAGCCGGGCACCAAGTAGCTCTGGCTGCAACTAGCTCCGGCCGTACCCGCGGCGGATGAACGGTTCGACGAAGCTGGCGGCGCGCACGATTTCGTGCCGCCGGCTCCGGTCGCTGCCAACAGCGTTAATTCACGCGGTCGACGATGTGAATTGTTCAATCGAATTCCGGGAGTATGCTCTCGGCATGAGGCACTCAGGCCAGCGAAGCGCCGTCGTGCGCCGCTTTGCGATTTGCTTATTGCTCGCCGTAACGGCCAACGCGGCCGCGGCTCAGGAGGCGGGCGGCAAACTCGCGATCGAAGACTTGTTGAAGGCGGGATGGCAAATCGCCGGCTTCACCGGTGCCGTCGACAATTGGTCGACTTTCATCCTGCTTCGCCATCCGAGCGAGACACACCTGATCCAGTGCCGCGCCGGCTACGACGTCACGCGAGAGCCGCGCGTGCAAACGAACTGCTATCGGCTGCGCTAGCCCGCTGCGCTCAACGCCACCGGCGTGAGGTCGCATTTCGTTAACGATGGGCGGCAGCTGCGTGCGTTTCAACCGCAACTTGGCCCGCAACTTGCTCCATCCAAGGGCATGGATCGAAGACAGCCCCGCCAGCGTGTTCAGAGGCCCGCGAAGGTTTCCTTCAACGGCGTCGACACGATGCCTTGCCTCATCCGCGATGTGTCTCTTGGCGGCGCGGGACTGTCGGTATCCGGGTCGCGGTGGGTCCTCAACGGCTTCAATCTTTGGGACGTGTTTTCCGGGGTTACGCGCAAGGTGGTTGTCGTCTGGAGGAATGAGGCTGCGATGGGCGTGAAATTCGTTGACGAGGGGGCTTGGCCCAAGGCGCCCGAGCGCGTTGCGCGCATTACATTTGGGCGCCGTGGCCATGGGTAGCGTTAAGGCTCGGCGTCGCCTTCGCCAATATGCCTAAGGTTTAGGCGCGCGCCCACCTGAGCCCTTCGCGCGATGCCGCGCCGGCCTCGGCAAGCTCGCGCGCGGCGCGCTCCGCGCAAACGGGGTATCCGTAGAGGTACCCCTGCGCTGCGTCACAGCCCATCTGGTGCAGCCGCTGCGCCTGCACCTCCGTCTCGACGCCCTCGGCGATGATCTCGCAACCGAGGTTATGGCCGAGGTCGATGACCGCCTGCACGATGACGTCGCTGTCGTCGCCGCGTTTCGACGCTTTATGTCGAGCGCAATGGTTCTGGCCTGATCGGTAGCTTGCGCAGCCGCACGCCGGTCGCCGCGATAGACCGCGTTGAGCACGGCGGGCGTCAGCGTCGAGGTGCCCGGCTCGCCGATGCCGCCCGGGGCCTCGCTGCTCTTCACCACCTCGACCTCGATGATCGGCGCCTCGTTGATGCGCAGCATCCGGTAGTCGTCGAAGTTCGTCTGCTCGACGCGGCCGTTCTTGAGCGTGATCTCGCCCCACAGCGCCGCCGTGATGCCGAAGATGATGCCGCTCTCCATCTGCGCCACGATCGTATCGGGATTGACGGGGACGCCGGTGTCGACGGCGCACACGACGCGGTCGACGTGCACTTCGCCGTCGTTGGCGACGGTAACCTCGGCGACCTGCGACATGTAGCTGCCGAAGGCATACAGCAGCGAGATGCCACGTCCTTTGCGCGGCCCGAGCGGCGTGCCCCAGCCGGACATCGGCCGCGGCACGCTCGAGCACATGCCGGGCGCGCGGGCTCTTGGCGGTGAGCTCGCGGCGAAATTCGAACGGGTCCTTCTTCGCCGCTGCCGCGAGCTCGTCGATGAAGCTCTCGATCACGTAGGCGTTGCGCGTTGGGCCAACGCCGCGCCAGAACGCCGTTGGAATGCCGGGTGGCTCCTCGCGCACGTATTCGACGTGGTAGTTCGGGATGTCGTAGGGCAGCTCGATCGCGCCATCGACCGCGTCGGGATCGATGCCGTCCTTGAACAACGGCGGGAAGAAGCGCGCCATGATCGACGAGCCGACGATGCGATGGTTCCAGGCGACGAGCTTGCCGTTCTCGTCGAGGCCGGCGCTGATGCGGTCGTAGTAGTAGGGCCGGTACATGTCGTGCTGGATGTCCTCCTCGCGGCTCCAGACGACCTTGACCGGATCCTTCGACTGCTTGGCGATGAGCGCCGCCTGCACGATGAAGTCGAACTCGAGCCGGCGGCCGAAGCCGCCGCCGAGCAGATGATTGTGAATGCGCACCTGCTCCTGCTTCAGCCCGAGGGTCTTGAGCGACGACCGCCTGGGCCACGCTCGGAATCTGCGTGCCGACCCAGATGTCGCAGCCGTCCGGCGTCACGTGCACCGTGCAGTTCATCGGCTCCATCGTGGCATGGGCGAGGAACGGATTCTCGTAGACGGCTTCGAGCTTCGTTGCGGCGCTGCGCGAGAGCGGCCTCCGCGTCGCCTTCGTTCTTGGCGACGGCTCCCGGCTTCTCGGCGGCCTTCGCCAGCGCGGCAACGACGTCGGCCGTCGTGAGCGCGCGCGTGCGGGCCCATCGTCGAACGTGGCCGCGCCAGCCTCGAGACCTTTCTTCGCGGCCCAGTAGTGATCCGCGATCACCGCCACGGCGTTGTCGAGCCTGGCGACCTGATGCACGCCGGGCACCTGCAACGCCACCGCTTCGTTGAACGAGGCGAGCGTGCCGCCGAACACCGGCGAGGCCGCGACGGTCGCGACCTTCATGCCGGGAAGCTTCACGTCGATGCCGTATATCGCCGTGCCGTCGACCTTGCCGGCAACGTCGAGCCGCTTGGCCGGCGTGCCGATGATGCGGAACTGGCTGGGGTCCTTGAGCGTGACATTGGTCGGCACGGGCAGCTTCGCCGCGTCGTCGACCAGTGCTCCGTAGCCGACGCGCTGCCCGCTCTTGGCGTGGACGACCTCGCCGGACTCCGTGGTCAGCTCCGCCGCATCGACGCCGAGCTTCGTTGCCGCTGCCGCGACAAGCATTGCCCGCGCCGTGGCGCCGGCTTGGCGCATCGGCAAGTAGAAGGCGCGGATCGACGACGAATTGCCTGTCGTCTGCACGCCGCCGAGGAAAGCGTTGCCGTAGAGCTTGTCGTTCGGCGGCGAATGCTCGCACGACCACGTGGCTCATGGCGGCATCGAGCTCTTCGGCCACCAGCATCGGCAGCGACGTGTAGGTGCCCTGACCCATCTCGATCATCGGCGAGATGACCGTCACCTTGCCGTCGCGATCGATCCTGATGAACGCGTTCGGCGCGAAATCGACAACAGGCGCACTGCCCGGCTCGGCATCGCGCAGTCTCGCACCCAGCCGATCATCAGGCCCGCCGCCGAACGCCGCGCTCGCCTGCAGGAAGCGGCGGCGCGACACTGTATGCGGCTTCGAAAGCCTTCACAATGCTTCTGCATGGTGCGCCTCACTTCCGCCGGCGGCGGACTTGGCCGCCTGCTTGATCGCCTCGCGGATGCGCACGTAGGTGCCGCAGCGGCAGATGTTGCCGGACATGCCCTCGTCGATGTCCTTGTCGGTCGGCTCGGGGATCATATCGATGATCGCCGCGGCGCTCATGATCTGGCCGGACTGGCAGTAGCCGCACTGCACGACCTCCAGATCGAGCCAGGCCTGCTGCACGGCCTTGCCGGTCGGTGTCGCGCCGATGCCTTCGATGGTGGTGATGGCGCGGTCGGCGACGTCGGAAACCGGTGTCAGGCAGGAGCGCCGCGGCTCGCCGTCGACGTGCACGGTGCAGGCGCCGCACTGCCCGATGCCGCATCCGAACTTGGTGCCCGTCATGCCGAGGACGTCGCGGATCACCCACAACAGCGGCATGTCGTCGGTGGCCGGCACCGATACCTTCGTCCCGTTCACGGTGAGATTGATCATGGCTGGCTATTCCCTGACGCGGGTTGGCTTCAGGGAATATAGACTGCCTCGGCGCGAACGCCACTGCCGGGATAAGGTTTTTATGACGCCCGCCATCTATCAGGCGCGCATTATTAGTCCTCGACAAACAATTTGAGGCGATTGAGAGCGTCGTCCCACTGCTGCGCGATGCGATCGAGATAGGCGCGCGCATCCTCGAGCGGGCGTGGTTGGAGCTCGAACAGCGCTTCGCGTCCGGCGCGCGCGCTGCGCACCACACCCGCGCCTTCCAGGACGCGCAAATGTTTTGTGACGGCCTGGCGCGTCAGGTGCGTGCCCTCGGTGAGCCGCGCGATCGACTGCGGCTCGCCGTTCAAAAGCTTCGCCAACACCGCGAGCCGCGTCTCGTCGCCGAGGGCGGCGAACACGATGGCGCGCGTCTTGAGCGCGGCGAGCCGGCTAGGCCGCTTGTCGGACATGGCGCTCGATGTTCCCGATTTGGGCTGCCCAGCCGCCGTCGTTCATGCGGAACGCTTCGTCGCGGCGGTGCGCCGGAATCTTGTCGAAGCCGCTCTCGACCACACGCAGCAGCGTGCCTTGCGCCGTGGGCTCCAGCGTGAACTCCACGAGCGTGGGCGTCTCATCCGAGTAATCGACTTTCGGATCGACGGCGAACGGGTGCCAGGTGAAGGAGAACAGGCGCTCGGGCTGCATCTTCTGCACCACGACCTCCATCCTCACGTGCTCATAGCCGGGATAAGTGATCTGCCCGCCCGCAGCCTTGCCCGGCACGAACGGGTTCTCGAGCCGCACGCGGAACCACGTGCCGAACTCGCGATAATCGGTGAGCGCCCGCCAGACGCGCGACACCGGCGCCTTGATCTCGATGGTCTTCTCGATGCGATCTGTCATACGCAACCTCCTGGTTGCGCATATCTATGCCCATGTTGCCGCATTATGCAACCTTTTTGTTGCATTTATTTCATGTCAGTCGCGGTCGGGCGCGCCGGGCGGGAATAACGCGCGATACGGGCGTGCCTCGTCGACCGCGCGGGCAAACGACGGTCGGGCCAGCAATCTCTTGCGATAGTCGCGCAAGTTGGCGAATTCCTCAGGGATGGGATGCACCCAGTCGGCGTAGAACAGCGACGGCGCGGCGGCGCAGTCGGCGAGACTGAACGCGTCGCCCGCCCCCCAAAGTCGCTCCGCCATGAGGGTCGTCGAGCCACGTATAGGCCCGGTCGAGCATCCCGCACGCCTCTTCGATGTCCGTTCGGATTGCGCGCATCCTTTGGCCGAATGTGGTCGAACACGATCCTCTGCATGGGGGTCATGATGTAGTTGTCGAACACGCGGTCCATTTTGCGGACCTCGAGCGCCGCGTCGGGATCCTGCGGGACGAGACGCACCGGGCCCGGATGGTATAGCCCGAGATATTCGATGACGACACTGCTCTCGAACACCGTGCGCTCCCTGTCGACGAGCACCGGCATGCGCTGCAACGGCCAGCGCTGCACGAACTCGGCAAGCGTCGTGTCCTCGCCCTGCGCCAGCATGCGGAACTCGAACGGCGTGTCGTTCTCGTAAAGCGCGATCAGCACCTTCTGGCAGTACGATGAGAAAGGGTGCGCGTAGAGTTGCAACGTCATGCCTGAACTCCTCAGCCGCTTCGCACGCATGATCGGCGAAGACTTCAACTACGCAATCTTTTCCAGAACGATGTGGGTAACGTTGGGCGCTGGTACATGTTCTGCGACCCGGTAGCCGAGCTTTGGCGCATCGATACCCGCGAGAAGATGCTCCCCGGACCCGAGAAGGACCGGTGCAACGGCGAAATGCATTTCATCGATCAGACCGGCCGAAAGAAATTGGCGGATCGTACTGACACCCCCACCGAGGCGAACGTCTTCACCGTTGGCGGCTTCGAAAGCGCGTTGCAGGGCGGCGTGGATGCCGTCGGTGACGAAGTGAAAGGTGGTACCGCCTTCCATAGTGACCGAAGCGCGAGGATGGTTGGTCAGCACGAAGACCGGAGTATGGTACGGTGGGTTAGCACCCCACCACCCCTTCCACGTGTCGTCGGGCCACGATCCGCGGATCGGCCCGAACATGTTGCGGCCGAGGATCCACGCTCCGATTTTGCTGAGACCGCGCTCCATGTAGTCATTGTCGATGCCCGTTGCGCCGCCATCCTTCCCCAACATCTTCTGAAACGTTCGCGTGGCATAGGCCCATCCGTGCAGTGACATGCCGCCAACCCCGAGAGGGTTGGCGAGACTTTGATTGTCGCCGGCGCCGTATCCATCAAGGGACACGGCAAAATTATGGACGCGAAGTTTGGCCATGCGTGACTCCCATCAACCAAACTGCTTTCATTCTGCAACCGGTTGTGGTCTAGCGAATCTGATCCTACTTAGCAAGCAGTTTACCGCTGAGAGACGAGCCACGTGGAAACCGCGCAACGCTCCGGATGCCCGATCAACCTGACGCTCGAGACCCTGGGCGACCGCTGGAGCCTGATCGTCATCCGCGACATCATGTTCGGAAACCGCCGCCACTTCCGCGAGTTGCTGCAGCGATCCGAGGAAGGGATCGCCTCCAACGTGCTCGCTGACCGGCTGAAGCGGCTCACCGAGGCTGGCCTGCTCACGCGGCGCGAAGACCCGACCCACAAGCAGAAGGCGATCTACTCGCTCGCCGAGCCGGCCATCGCGCTCGTCCCGCTGCTCGCCCACATGGGCGCGTGGGGCTGCCGCTACACGCCCGTCTCTGAGGAGCTGTCGATCCGCGCGCAACTCCTGTCGGACGGTGGCCCGCGTCTGTGGGACGCCTTCATGAAGGAGCTGCGCGCGCTGCACGTAGGCGGTCCGACACCCCGCCGCTCCGTCCTCGCCGAGTTGCAGGCGGCTTACCAAAAGGTCGTTGCGAAAAAGCGTCCTGTCGGCCGCTACGCGAACCGGTGAAAGGCCGTTAACGGACGATCCGCACGGCATTTAACCAATCCTTTTCATGAGCCCTTAGAATGGTCCGTGCAACGAATGGAGGACATCATCCAATTCCTTTGTCATGAACATATTCAGGCGCCTCGCATATTCTCTCGGAATCAAGCAGCGCCTGCTCATTCTGGTGTTGCTGGCGGTTGCGCCACTCGTTGCGCTCATCGCGTGGAACGCAGCCGACGATCGCCGGGCGGCGATCGAGCAAGCAGGCGCGACGGCGCTGCAATCGGCACGCATAGCGCGCTGCGCCAGTCCGGCGCCCTCGCCGAGGCGATCACCCTCACCGAGAACATGCGCTCTATCCCGACGATCACCGTCGAGGGCGGCGACGCGTGCCGCGCACAGCTCAATCGCCTGGCGGCGTTGCATCCGCGCCTCGACACAATCGGGGTGCTGCGCACGGACAGCGTCATCGTCTGCCACAATCTGCTGAACTCGCCAAAGAGCGTGCCGCAACAGAAAATCCTCAAGGAGTTGCTGCGCGATGGGGCGCCCGACGTCTACGTCAGTCACTATCTCCATGGGCCCGTCACCGGCCGCCCCGTAATTTTCGTGGCGCGGCCTTTGCTGTCTCCAACCGGCGCCAAGACTGGCGTCGTCTACGTCAGCATCGACCTCAATGCCTTTTCGCAGATTACCGACGAAATTACCGGCCAGAACAATCGAGTCATGATGGTGGTCGAGCCCGACACAGGCATCGTGCTGGCGCGATCGGCGGCAAGCGGGTTGCCGCTTGGCACCGTGTTCCCCGATGCCGATCTCCTGCGCGCCATGCGCGCCAGCCCGAACGGCGGCCACGTCGTCGGCAGCCTGCACGGCCAGCGAGAGATCTTCGGCTTCGCGCCGCTGCCGGGTGCGGAAACCTCCGGCGCCATGGTTGCGGTCGGCGTTCCGCGCGGCGTCGTCCTCAGCGGCGTCAACCAGCAGAGCCTCGTCAGTTTCGGCCTGGCGTTGACGGCCATCGCGCTCGCTTTCTTTACCGCATGGGCGCTTGGTAACATCAGCCTGGTACGACCCACAAAGCAGCTCGCCGACGTCGCCGAGCGCATCGGCGAAGGCAACCTCACCACCCGCGCCTCGCTCGAGCCCTGGCAGGCACCGGAGTTCCATCGCCTCGGCGACACTCTCGATCAGATGGCCCAACGTCTCCAGCTCACCAGCCGGGAGCTCAAGTCGAGCGAGGCGCGCTACAAGCTGCTCGCCGAGAACACCGCCGATCTCGTCACGCACATCGATTGCAGCGGTCGCCGCGGCTACGTCTCGCCCGCCAGCCGATCCATACTCGGCTACGAACCCAGGGAGCTTCTCGGCGGCAGTCCGATCGACCTCGCGCACCCTCTGGACCGTCCGCAGCTCGCCATGATGCTGGAAGCGCTGCAGCTCGGCGCCGAAACGCCGGCACTGCAGTACCGCGCATGCCGGCGGGATGGGAGCTACGTCTGGGTCGAAATCACGGGCCGCGCGCTCGGTGGAGGCCTCGGCGCAATGCTCTCCATCCGCGATGTCTCGCGACGCAAGTCGGCCGAGGATCAGCTCGAGGAAGCCAACCGCAACCTCCGCATGCTGGCGTCAACCGACGGTCTCACCGGGCTCGCCAATCGCCGCTCGTTCGACAAGGCGCTCACCCGCGAGCTCGCACGCTGCTCCCGCGATGAACTGCCGCTGGCGCTCTTGCTCGTCGACGTCGACCATTTCAAGAGTTACAACGACAGCTACGGCCACCAGGAGGGCGATGAGTGCCTCAAGCGGCTGAGCCACCTTCTGCGCGGCATGGCGCGCCGCCCCGGCGACGTCGCCGCGCGCTACGGCGGCGAGGAGTTCGCCGTCATCCTGCCGAACACCTCGGCGGAGGGCGCCCATCAATTCGCCGAGCAGCTGCGCACTTCGGTCGAAGCTCTCAATATCCCCCACTGCCGCAGCGCCTTCGGCCTCGTCACCGTCAGCACCGGCCTGGCCTGCGAGATCCCCGTCTCCGGCAGCGACAGCATCCTGGCGAACGCCGACGCCGCCCTCTATTCCGCCAAGGCGAACGGGCGCAACCGCGTCGAGGCGTTCACAGGGTCGACGCAAGCCATGATTGCCCAGCGCTACGGCGCCTGAGTGCTCGCGCCCCTGCTCGAACGTCGTCCACAAGCTCTGCGCTACCGCCGCCGCCATGCCGAAGAACGCGTGCGTCGCCCCGGCATCTTTGTCGAAGAACCACGCGCAAGACGCATGTGCGCTAGCGCCTAGCCGCGTGCGTGCCTGTCGAAAAAGCGCGTGAGCGAAGCCAGCACTTTTTCGGGCTGCTCCTCGCACACGAAATGGCCGCCGGGCACCGCGTGCCCCTCGATCCGCTCCGCCCACTCGCCCCACTTTTTCAGCGGCTGCGCCTTGGCGAGGCCGAACGCCTCGCTCCAGATTGCCAGCAGCGGCGCCGCGATCAGTTTGTTGCCGCGATCCGCCTCATCGTGCGCGCGATCGACCGCCCACCCGGCGCGATAATCTTCGCAGCTCGCGTGAATGCATGCCGGATCGGAAAAGCAGGCGAGATAGTCGGCCATGCTGGCTGCATCGAACTGGAACCCCTTCCCCGCCCAGCTGGCCAGCGTGTAGCGCAGGAAGAATGCCGGGTCGCTGCCGATCAGCGTCTCCGGCAACGGCCGCGGCTGCGCGAGAAAATACCAGTGGTACATCCGCATCGCGCCTTCCGCGCTGGCGCCTGCCCACACGTCGGCCGTCGGCAGGATGTCGAGCACGGCGAGCGCACTCACCGTTTCCGGGTGATCGAGCGCCAGGCGATAGCCGATGCGCCCGCCGCGGTCGTGGCCGGCGACGGCGAAGCGGTCAAAGCCCAAGGCGCGCATGCTGGCGATCTGATCGGATCCCATGGCGCGCTTGGAATAACGCGCGTGCGCCGCGTCGCCTTCAGGCTTCTCGGAGCGGCCGTAGCCGCGCAGATCCGGCACGACAACGGTGAAGCGCTCCGCCAGCGCCGGCGCGATCGCCTTCCACATCACACGCGTTTGCGGATAGCCGTGCAGCAGCAAGAGCGGCGGGCCCGCGCCGCCGACGAGCGCGTCGATGTCGACGCCGTCGCCGGGCAGGCGGCGGCGCTCAAAGCCGTCGATCAGTCCTGCGGGCAGTGCAGTGTGCATTTGACGATCTTTGGTTGCGCAAAGTGATCTACGGCGACGACCTGACATGCGCGGTCAACGCCTGGCAAGGAAGGAGGACTCAAATGCCGCCGGTGAGCCAGCCAATTTTCTCGCGCAGAAACGCATAGCCCAGCGCCGTGAACGCGGCACTTTCCTTGTTGTCTTTGCCGGAGCTGTGGCCCCCAGCGGCAGGCTCGTAGAAATGGGCCTCGTAGCCCAAGACCTGCAGCTTGGCGGCCATCTTTCGCGCATGTCCCGGATGGACCCGATCGTCTTTGCGCGTCGTAGCGAGCAAGATCGGCGGATAGCTGCATCCCGGGCGCGCCAGGTGATACGCGGAATAGGTCTTGAGGAACGCCCAGTCATCGGGCTTGTCCGGATCTCCGTACTCCGCAATCCAACTGGCGCCGGCGAGGAGCTTGCTGTAGCGGCGCATGTCGACCAGAGGAATGGCGCAGAACAGAGCGCCAAACCGCTCCGGGTAGCGCGTCAGCATGTTGGTGATCAGAATTCCGCCGTTCGACCCGCCTTCGGCGGCGATGCGACCGGGGCGCGTGACGCCGCGTCGGACGAGGTCTGCGGCAACGGCGGCAAAATCATCGTGCGACAACGGTTTCTTCGCGAGGCGCCCAGCCTCGTGCCACCACGTGCCGAACTCACCGCCGCCACGCAGATTGGCGGTCACGCTCGTGCCGCCGCGCTCCAACCAAAGCTTGCCGATGGCGGAGCTGTAATAAGGCAGGCTCGAGACACCGAAGCCGCCGTAGCCGGTCATGTGCACGGGGGCATCGCCGGTTTCGCCGGCGGGGCCGACTTGGACATAGGGGATCCGCTCACCATCGATCGACCGTGCTTCATGGCGAGTGACCACAAGGCCGTCCGGTGAAAATGCCTGCGGCGCCCGTTTGAGCAATGCGGGAGGTTTCCCGCACTCGATCAGCATCATGGACGACGGCGTGAGCGGGTCCTGCGCATTCGCCAGCAAGTCGCCGTTGCTCTCGGCCTCCTCGCTATCGAGGGGCCAGACATTGACCACGCCGATCGCGGGCAACCCCGGCAAATTTGATCGCGACCAGCCCTCGGCCGATGGCGTCAACACCTCGAACAGCGGACGCAATTCGTCGAGGATCGACAGCACCAGCCGCCCGTCGCTCCAAAAGAAGTGCTGCAGGGCGCGCCGCTCGCCCGGCTCGAAGAGGACCGTGAAGTTGCGGTCGCCGGAAACGAACGCAGCGAGCGGAAGCCCAAGCAGGGTGTCAGGGGGATAGGTGCGTTCGCCGATGGTCCAGGCCGCCCGGCGCTTCACCGCCAGCCATTCCCCATGCGTACTCATCGAGATGTCGGTCGGCAGATCGAGCTTGACCTTGGGGCCCGTGCCATCGCCCATCCAATTGATCGCATCGAAGAAAGCCGGCTTGTCTACGAACCAAACCCGCCCTGGGTGAGTACGATCGACGCTGGCGAGACGACCATGGTGTCTTGCGTCGAACTCGAACAGCACCGGCGCCTGCTCGACATCGACGCCGCGTCGCCAGAGGCGGACGGCCCGCGGGTAGCCGGACGTTGTCGCCATGCCTTCGCCGTAGGCGCTCGACAGCAACAACGCATCCTCATCGAGCCAATCGACCCAACTCTTGGCTTCCGGCAGGACGAAGCCATCCTTCACGAAAGCCTTGGCGGCGATGTCGAACTCGCGCAGCACGACGGCGTCGCTCCCCCCGCGCGACAAGCTCAGAATGGCGCGATCGTGCGTTCCCGGCAGGCTCGTCACGTCGGCCCAGACCCAGTCCTCCTTTTCCTGCTCCGCCAAGACGTCGAGATCCAAGACGGTTTCCCACTTGGGCTGCTCGGTGCGAAAGCTGTCGAGCGTCGTCCGCCGCCACAGGCCGCGCCGGTTCTTCGCATCCTTCCAGAAATTGTAGAGGTGCGTGCCGCGGCGCGTGACGAACGGAATATTGTCCGGCCGGTCAAGGATCGCCGCGAGCGTATCGCGATCGTTGGCAAAGCCGGTCCCGCCGAACGTGGCCAACGTGGCGCTGTTCTGCTCGCTGACCCAAGCCAGGGCTCTCGCCCCATCGATCTCCTCGAGCCAAAGGTAGGGATCGTCGTCCGGCGCGGCGACCGTGGGTCTTGCATCGACTGGCATGATGGTGGGCTCCATACGCGGAATGGCCGACGAGTTTTTGCCAGACGTCGGAGCGGCCTGCCTAGCAGGGATTGCAGGCTCCACGTCGTAGGCATGGCGCCGGTATAGCCCACGTCTCAGCAGGACGCTGCCACGTTGTGATCGCATCGCCACGCTGTGAATAAGATGTGGGCCTGCGCCAATTCAATAACTTGACTTTACGTGTATAGATTTGCTGTTGTGGCTCCATTCGCGAGGGCATCGGCGTGTCGAACGCGAGCGTAGCGTTGCGTAGCGGGGTGTTCTCGTGGTGTTGGTTCCGGTTGCCCGGCTTCGGCTGACGTCGAAGCGGGCGAGTGTGTGTGAGTGGATCGTAGCGTTCGCGTTGAGTGCATCGGCCGGCCTAGGACTATCGGCCAACCCGGCCTTGGCGCAGGAACCGACGACGGAGCTTCCACCCGTCGTCGTCGAGGCGCCAAAAGCCAAAGCCCCGAAGAAGGCCGCCAAGGCAAAGACCCAGCAGGCGCCGCAGGCGAAGGCAGCTCCCGCCCCCGCAGCGCCCAAGCAGACGCAATCCAATTCCTCTGACGGCGAAAGCGCCTTCGGGCCCGTGAAGGGCATCGTCGCCACGCGCAGCGCCACCGGCACCAAGACCGATACGCCTCTGATCGAGACGCCGCAGTCCGTCTCCGTCATCACCGCCGACCGCATGACGCAGCAGGGCGTCACCAGCATCAGCGATGCGGTTGGCTATACTGCCGGCGTTAGGCCCAGCCTGTATGGGGTCGACACGCGCTTCGACTGGCTCAGCATTCGCGGCTTCGACACTTACATCCCCGGCTTCTTCGTCGACGGCATGTTGGCGCGCAACAACAATACCTATGCAGTCTGGAAGGTTGAGCCGTACGGCACGGAGCGCATCGAGATCCTGAAAGGGCCCCCGTCGGTTCTCTACGGACAGTCCAACGGGGTGGCCTTGTCAACGTCGTCAGCAAGCGGCCGCTGGACGAGCCACTGAACGAAACCGAAGTTCGCATCGGCAACCATGGCCGGGCCGAAGGCCTCTTCGACTTCTCAGGCCCGGCGACGGAAGACGGCAAGGTACTCTACCGTCTGACAGGTGTGGTGCTCGACACCGACACGCAGGTCGACTTCACCGAACAGGAGCGCGTGTTCATCGCGCCTGCCCTCACGTGGCGGCCAACCACGAGCACGAGCCTGACGGTGCTCGGCCAGTATTTGAAAGAGGACGACATTCCCAACATCGGCTTCTTGCCGGCAGACGGGACGCTGCGTCCGAACGCAGGTCGCACAATTCCGCGCAGCTTTTTCTCTGGCGAGCCGGGCTACGACAACTTCGAGCTGGAGCAGTGGGCCGTTGGGTATCTGTTCGAGCACCGCTTCGACAGGGTGTGGCAGATGCGCCAGAACCTGCGCTATCGCGAGTCGTCAGTGGACTACAAAACCGTGTACGGCACGGGACTAGTGTTCAACGGAACCGACCCGACCACCGAGTTGACGAGAAACGCCTTCTCGTCGGACGAGCACGTCTCTGCCTTCACGATGGATAACCAGGTTCAGGCCGACTTCGTCGCTGCGGGGATAAGGCACACGGTGCTTGCCGGCCTCGACTACCAGAACAACAAATTCTATCAGCTCGGCGCCATCTCGGCGGTCAACAGCATCGACATCTACAATCCGGTCTATGGCAACGCCGGGATCCCGGACAATCTGGCGGTCTACGCCGACGCCGACACGACGCTGAAGCAGACCGGTGCCTACCTTCAGGAACAGGCCAAGATTCGCCGACGGCTGGGTGATCACCTTGGGTGGCCGCTACGACTGGGCGGAGATCGAAACGACCAACTACCTAGATCCCCCACCGCTTCGGGAGTTAAGAAGGACGAGGCCTTCACGTGGAAGGCTGGCATTCTCTATCACGCGGCCAACGGATTAGCGCCGTACGTCAGCTATTCAGAATCTTTCATTCCCGTCGCTGGATCGGATGTCGACACGCACCAGCCGTTCGAGCCGGAAACCGGCCAGCAATACGAGGTCGGCATCAAGTACGAGATGCCCGGCATCCGCAGCCTGTTCACGCTCGCCGCCTTCGACATCAAGCGCCAGAACAATTTGACGTATGATGGCGGCTTCAATCTACGCCAGACGGGCGAGATCCATTCGCAAGGCATTGAGTTCGAGGCGACTGCGGAGCTGGCCAAGGGCCTCGACCTGATCGGCGCCTACACGTGGCTTCCCACCTTCGAGATCACCGAGAGCATCGATCCGCTGGAGGTCGGTCAGCGCGAACCGATTACTCCCGAACACATGGCATCGCTGTGGCTGCACTACCGTCTGCAGGACGGCCCGCTCGCCGGCTTCGGCTTCGGTGGCGGCGCGCGTTACCTCAGTGAGACCTTCGGCGACATCGCCAATAGCGCCGACATGACGGTGCCCAGCTACACGCTGTTCGACGGCGTTGTGGACTATGAGACCGGCGATTGGCGCTTCGCCCTCAACATGTCCAACATCGCCGACGAGGAGACGCTTACCTGCTGGGACACCTGCTACTACGGCGTCGGGCGAACCACGATCGCCTCGATCCGTCGCCGCTGGTAGGAGGTGCACGCGCGAATCGCGGCGAGCGCATGACACAAAGGCGCCCGGGGCAACGACGCTAGCCCGTGCGGCCGAGCGCGAGCAGAATACTCACGCGCTGCCCGGTCGTCGGATGGCTACGCAGAAGCGACGACAACTCGTCCCTCATGAAAGTGATGGGCATGGCGTGCGAATGGCAGTGATGACGCTCCAGTTTCTCGAGTGCCGCAGCGAGCGTTTGCGGATCATCGGTCAATTCGAGTGCCAGCGCGTCGGCATCCAATTCGCGAATGCGCGACAACGCCAAGCACAGCAGCTCGCCGAGCATTGGCGCCGCGCCAAGCAACCACACCAAGGGCCGGCTCGACATGGCGTTTCGGTCATAACCCACCGGTAGTGACCAGGATGCCGCGAGAGACGAAAATGCAATCGCACGATGGAGGTCTGCCGCCAAACTCATGGCCCAGCCGTCGTCGTTGCGAATATGGGCAACCTCATGCGCCAGGATGGCCGCCACCTCGGCCGGCGTCATGCCGCGCAACAGCCCATCGGTCAACGTGATGGCCGAGCCAGCGGGCCCGCCCAACGCGTAAGCGTTCATGCTGTTGTCAGGAAGCACGTACAAATCGGGAAGACGGGGTAGACGAGCGCGCCGGCAAATGCTCGCCAGGATGTCAAACAGCTCCGGCGCTTCGTTGGGGTGCAGCAGGCGCGCGCCGAAACGTTGCCGCATCACCTCCGGTGTGATCGGCAAGGCGTTCGGCGCCGGCATGCCGCGACTGACGGCGCTCTGTGCGCCCTCATCGCCGCCGCTGACCCAGCCGCACATGGCGAGCAACAAGACCATGCCGGCCATCACGCGCATCGATTGCCGCTCGTTCATGGCCCGATGCAACCGCCGCTGGACGTGCGACAGCTCGCGCGAATCGTCGGTGCGGGCGTGCGTTGAGCCGTACGGAGCTGCCGACCGACTAATGAAGGCGATGGCATCCGCGCCGGGCGCCCAAGCGCTCGGCAGTTGCCTAGCGTGCATGCCTAAAAACGGACCAAGCTCAGGTCCCGGACTTGCCGCCAGAAATGAGAAATCCCCCGTCCCCTCACGGCAAAACACTGCCCGGCCCCCAGCCTATCCAGTGCGTCGACACAAACCTAGCGTCAAACCTAGCGTTCCCGTCGCCAGATCTCATGCCACAATCGAGGTGGGCTCACCACATTTTCAACAAAAAACGCCGGGCGTAACCCCGGCGTTTTTCTCATTGGGAGCATTGCCGCCAGGGGCAGAAGTGTCATTTCCGCTTTGGCGACCGGTCCACCGCCTGGAAATGCGCACGACATTGACTGCCCGCACTCCGGCGCGAGCAGATATTCGACCAAGCCTGATACCCGCTGGCGCGGTCAGTGAACCGATTTAGCGAAATCGGCGCCACGGCCGATCGGCGGTAAATCGGGCTTAATCTGGCGCAATGCAATCGCCGCACGATAGATTTGCAATATCAGGGCGAGAGACTGCGCATAATCGCGCGCGGCAAAACTCTGCTTTGCCTGCACGACTATTGCCCGGCAAGGCTCGAGCCCCGCATATCGCTCTGCATTTGTTTCCACATAGGAAGAAACATTTCGCAGCGCGTCGGCAATGACGTCCTCAGTGAACGCAACTGCCGCCTGGTGGTCGAGTATCGCACTTTGAATCGCCGGATCGGGCGGGGGGACTTGGAACGGCTGGCCGGTTTGTGCCTGCAGCCGCAGCAAGAGCGGAACGAGATTCTCCAGTAAGCCGATTAGCGATTGGGCATCGGGCGTGGCCGTGCGCGTTGAGCGAGACGAGTGGGGGAGTTCCGAGTTCGACATGAACCTGCTCCTTAGAATCAGATGAGCGGAGAGCGCCGCCCGGGCGGGCGACGGCTCTCCTTATGGCGATTTCAAACTTTGCTTCAGACGACGCGCTGCTGCTGCTGGGCCTGCAGATTGGCAATCACCTGCGGGATGATGGCCGACAACTGCCGGGCGACTTCGCCGACATCAGCCTGATTGAGCTGCCTCTGCTGACCCCAACCCTGCGTGCCGCCGTACGCCGCCTGATACGCCGGCAATGAGCCAAACTGGGACCCGAACTGGCCGAACGGCTGCTGCTGATGGCCCCAGGGGTTTTGACCGAGTGGATTGAAGCCGAACCCAGATTGCCCCGCTCCGATCTGGCCCCACGGCTGCTGCGACCAACCGTAGCCGCCTCCGCCGTATCCGCCATGAATCGCCGCAGCCTGCGGCCCCGCCTGGCCCTGCAGAAGGCTGACGATTTGCGGCACGATCGGCAGGATCTGACGCACGACCTCGTTCACGTCCTGCTGGGTCAACGTGCGTTGCGCCTGCGCCAATGGCCACTGCTGACCATAAGGCCCATAGCCGTACGCCGCCTGCGGCTGGTACTGCGCCTGGCCGACGACCTGAGGTAGCAACGGCAAGAGCTGGCGGACGACTTCGCCGACGTCATGGTAGGACAGCTGCCGCTGCTGGCCCCATGCACCAATGCCGGCCCCGATGCCGGATTGGCCGAACGGCTTGCGTAGCCAGGCTGGCCAAAGGCCGCCTGCCCGAGACCGATCTGTGGCCCCAACTGTGGATTGACCAGGCCCCAGAGCTGTGGACTCTGTCCCCACTGGGCGGGGTTCTGGAAAAATGACTGCGGATACGCTTCGGAGTGACCCATCGTTTTAGTCTCCCTACGTTTGGGTTGGAGGGTTGGGTTGGCGGTGCGGCAGGGGTGGGCGGCGCTCGACCAAACAAGCTTTAGCCAACTACGTCGCCCTCCCCGCACGCCCAGCCAACGCATGCCAATGGGGACAGTTTCGAAATGGGGGGATTTTTTTGATGTATGATTGTCTCAAGAAGTGAAATGCCTTTTGCGAATGGTTAATGCCGTAAATCGGATTCTTACGCGTTATTTGAATTGTTCTATTTGGCAGTATAATTGCATACTCGCATTGCCTGACATTGCATGACTTGTATTTTCGCGATTGGCGCCATATATTTATTTTGTATATGCTTTCTCATGATGAATTACCGGGCATTTATTTTCGCTGCTGAAAAGAAGCGCAGGAATAGTGCAGGAATGGGGAAAAACCCGGCTCGATGCGCGAGCTGGCCATCCGTGGTCCGTCACACAACCGGCGAGAGCGCTCCGAAGTGCCGGCGAAGCTGGCGATGCCGATGTCCGAACACCCCAGCCAGCACCGGCCGCAGCACCGCCGTGAAGCCGGGCAGGCGGCAGGCGTAGTCGATTTGGTCGGTCAGCTCCGTACCGCCCGGCACCGCTTGCAAGCGTCGCTGATGCAGCCAGACACGATGCACAAGCGAGGACGATTGCTCGACAAAGCAGCGTCCTGTCGAGAGGTCCAACGCGGTGCAGGTGTGCACATCGACCGGCAGCACACCAAACAGCAGCAGCACGCTGCGGAATATCGGTTGCCCCTGGGCAGGCTCCAACGCATCGATGCGCACGCGCGCCGGTGGAAACGTCATGCGGACGATCGGCATCAGTTCTGCGTTGATCCCCCGCACGCTGACGATGCGCTCCCACACCGCAGCGGGTGGCGCGGCAAGCAGCGAGCGCCGCGTGATACGCGCGTGCGCCGACGGCGAGCCGGTGGCCGAGCCGGCGCAGATGTCGGCGGTGGGAACCCAATCCATAGAGGTCACCCCGTGTGCAGAGCAAACGGTCAACGGATGGAGCTCTTGATCGTGTTCCGCAGTTCCCCGCGTCACAAACGTCGATCAAACTGCCCACGACCGCGTCTTTCGGACCCGCTATCCCCGGCCGACCGCGCCCACTAGAGTGCACGCATGGAAGAAACCGTCATCGATCGCGCGGCCATGGGCCGGCTCGCCAAGGCCCTCGCCTTCATTTGCGGTCCGCAGCACCCGACCACGGTTGCCCTGCAGACCGCGTCCGACAGTGGCTCGGAAAAGGACATCAAGGCGGCGCGCGCGCTGTTCCTGAAGCTGAAACCTGCCGATCGCCGCTCCGCCCTGGCGATGCTGCGCGATTGATGAAATCCGCCGCCTCCGCCAGCGTCTCGCCGTGCAACGCCTGCGGCGCCTGCTGCTCCTACTCGGCCGAATGGCCGCGCTTCACGCTCGAGAGCGACGTGGCCATCGCGCGCCTCCCGCGCGAGTTTGTCGCCGACGACGCGGCCGGCATGCGCTGCGATGGAGCACGCTGCTGCGCTCTCGTCGGCAAGGTCGGCGTCGCCACGTCGTGCACCGTCTACGAGCTTCGCCCCGATGTGTGCCGCGAATGCCAGCCCGGCGACGACGCGTGCGCCATGGCGCGCGAGCGGGCCGGCCTGCCGCCGTTGGCGAACTGAGCTGGCGCGCGACCTCAGGGCGCCGGCCGCGCATGATCGAGGAAGAAGCGCAGCATCTCGCGCGTCGCATCGGGGCCAGCCGGATCGGTGAACGAACCGGCCGAGCTGCCGCCCGACCACGCATGCCCGGCGCCGTGGATCTCCCACAGCTCGAGCACGCTGCGCCCGCTGGCATCGCGGCGCACCGAGCGCGTGAACCTGCCCCGCGGCGAAGCCGCTTGCGGATCGGATAGAACCTGCACATCGCCGCCTGCGCGCGCGACGACTTGGGCGCCGTTGCGCGGATGCACGGTGGTGTCGCGGTCGCCGTGGAAGACGATGGTCGGCACGGCGTGCCCGGCGTCCTTGCCGGCACGGGGTCCGGCGCGCACGGGCGCATCGCCGCGCATCGCGGCGAAGGCCGACGGCAGGTCGCGCGCCGCCCCGCAGGCAAGGCCGGAGTGCACGCCGACGCCGGCGTAAAGATCGGGATAGGTCTCGCCCATGATCGCCGCCGCCGCGCCGCCGGCCGACAAGCCGGCGACGTAGATACGGCGCGGGTCGATTGCGTAGTCCGCCATGATCTGCCGCGTGATGCCGGCGATGAGGGCTGGCTCGCCCATGCCGCGCTGCTGGTCGCCGCCCTTGAACCAGTTCCAGCAGCGCGAGACGTTGGCCGCGGCCGGCTGCTCGGGGTAGGCGACGAAGCAGCCGTGCTCCTCGGCAGCGAAGTTCATGCGCGTGCCGGCGGCGAAGTCGTCGGCCGATTGCGTGCAGCCGTGCAGCATGACGATCAGCGGGCGCGGCCCGTCGGCGCGGCCGCTCGGCACGTAGAGCTTGTAGGCACGCGTGCCGGCGGCGTTGCTGAACGACTTGGTGAGGAACGCGCCGGCGGCAGGGTAGATATCCGAGGCGGGCGCGCTGCGGACGCCGAGGCCGCGCAACGAAGGCAACGAAGGCAACGAAGGCAGATCGTCGAGTCCGCCGAGCATCCGCGGCAGGAGCGTTTGCGGCGACACGCTCGCGGCCGCGTCGGTTAGCACGCGGGCCTCGAGTTGCAGAGCCGGCAGCGCGGCGGAAGCGGACGCGGCCGTCGCCGTTTCCGGATCAGCGCCCGGCCGCTCGCCACGCAGCATGCTCTGGATGAGCGCCATAGCCTCGCTCAGGCGCCCGGCGCGCGTGAGACGGGTTGCCTCGGCCATGTTGTCGGGCAGTAGTGGTTTCATCTGAAATCTATCCTGTGGGTCGGATCTGCAGAGATGGAGTTCACGCTAGGCGACTACCGCATACGGTCAGCCAGCGCGGCCTTGACCTCGGCGCTGGCGTGCAGCGCTCCCAGAACCGAGAGCGAGGAAATGGTGGCGCGCGCCAATTCCGGCGTGACGTCCGCTGCGATGCTTATGAGGCCGAGCACGTGCAGATCGAGCGTCTGGCCGTGCAGCGCGCACCGCTTCCAGATCGGCGCGCGTGTAGTGCCGCAGACCGAGATCGAGCGTGTTGCGCGCGACGCTCTGCTTGACGACGTCGGCGTGCCGCTCGAGCTGGTTGCGGATGGCGGTGCGGATGAAATCGGTGCGGTTCGAATAGAACCCCTCGTGCACCATTAGATCGATCTGCCCAAGATCGACGTAGCCGAGATTGATCGTGACCTTCTCCAGGTCACCAACCTTTGGCCGCAGCTCTCGAACGCTCGCTACCATCCCAGCACCATCCGACTAACATCCATATGGATGGTATATGGCGTGTTGCCTCCTCTGCGCAAGGGCGCAGACACGCTTTTTCCCTGCGACGAAGCGGGCGACTGGCTGCCACCCAGGCCAACGGCCGGAATTCAGGTTGTAGGTAGGGGTCTGATTGGATGGGTCGGCGCGCGCGACACGCGGGGCCGGCATTGCCGCAGCCGGCATGCTGCCACCAACGCGAAGCTGAAAAGGCCCTTAGAGCGCGTCGGCGCGGCTGCGGCAGAGGGCGCGCGTGACGCCGTCGATCTTTTCGTCGAGTTGCGCGCCGATGGTGGCCAGCTCCGGGTGTTCGAGCGCCGCCAGAAAAGAGCTGGGACGATCGTAGGAAATGTGCGCGCCGGCCGGGCCGCCATCGTCGTAAAGGCTGACGCGGAAGGGGACGTAGAACGCCCCGCGCGGATCGATGTCGAAGATGCGGTTGGCGATGGCGGGATTGCCGACGAGGTAGAGCCGGCAATGCTTCGGCCGGCCTGACAGCGACGTTACAACCCCCTGATTGATGGTCTCGATGATCATCAGGCCGCGTGCCCCGCCGGCGCGACTTGCCTCCGCTTCAACCTCGCTCCACGGCGCATTGCGCTGCACGAGCCTTTGCGCCGTAGCCGCATCCCAGCGGCCCAGCTCCGCCTCGAAGGCTTCGACCAGCGCCGCGTAGGCAAGCCCGGTCGCCACGTCCGTATGCTCGATCGTCGCGTTCCGCGTATTCGCCATGGCACGCCTCCGTTGCTTAAGTCGCCTGCCAGCGTAGTCATGGGCCTGAGCGCCATCTTGGCGGCGAGGGCAGACAAGCGTGCGTTACCGACCCTAAAGCAGACATTAACGGCATACTTGGGAGAGCAGAGCGGCCGTCTCCACTGCCGATATTGCTCTGATCCCCTGCCCACGCGGCGATCGCCCTTCGCACCACTAAATCCTGCCCTGCTGCCAACTGCCTGCTGCCCGCTGCCGCGCCGCGTGCTATTGCGGCTCAGCCCAACAATTACGCGCAACCGGACCCCTCGCATGACCACCAAGAAGACTCGCACCGAGACCGACACCTTCGGCCCCATCGAGGTCGGCGCCGACAAGTACTGGGGCGCGCAGGCGCAGCGCTCGCTCGGCAACTTCAAGATCGGCTGGGAACGGCAGCCGGTGCCGATCGTGCGCGCGCTCGGCATCGTCAAGCGCGCCGCCGCCGAGACCAACATGGCGCTCGGCCGCCTCGACAAGAAAGTCGGCGAAGCGATCGTCAAAGCCGCACAGGAGGTGATGGAGGGCAAGCTCGACGACCATTTCCCGCTCGTCGTCTGGCAGACGGGCTCGGGCACCCAGTCGAACATGAACGCCAACGAGGTGATCTCCAACCGCGCCATCGAGATGCTGGGCGGCGAGATCGGCTCGAAAAAGCCCGTGCACCCGAACGACCACGTCAACATGAGCCAGTCGTCGAACGATACCTACCCGACTGCCATGCACATCGCCTGCGCCGAGGAGATCGTGCACCGGCTGCTGCCGGCGCTGCAGAAGCTGCGCAACGCGCTGAACGACAAGGCGCAGGCTTGGCAGCACATCGTCAAGATCGGCCGCACGCACACGCAGGACGCGACGCCCTTGACCCTCGGGCAGGAGTTCGGCGGCTACACCCAGCAGGTCGAGAACGGCATCAAGCGCATCGAGCAGACGCTGCCGTCGCTGATGGAGCTGGCGCAGGGCGGCACCGCGGTCGGCACCGGGCTCAACGCGCCGAAGGGCTTCGCCGAGATGATCGCCCAGCGCATCGCCGCCATCACGCAGCTGCCGTTCAAGAGCGCACCCAACAAGTTCGAGGCGCTCGCCGCGCACGACGCCATGGTGATGAGCCACGGCGCGATCAACACGCTGGCGGCGGGGCTGTTCAAGATCGCCAACGACATCCGCCTGCTCGGCTCCGGCCCGCGCTCCGGCCTCGGAGAATTATCGCTGCCCGAGAACGAGCCGGGCTCCTCGATCATGCCGGGCAAGGTTAACCCGACGCAGTGCGAGGCGCTGACCCAGGTGTGCGTGCAGATCTTCGGCAACAACACAGCCATCACCTTCGCCGGCAGCCAGGGCCACTTCGAGCTCAACGTTTATAATCCGGTGATGGGCTACAACTTCCTGCAGTCGGTGCGGCTGATGGCCGACGCAGCGGTCTCGTTCACCGACAACTGCGTCGTCGGCATCGAGCCGCGCGAGGGCAACATCAAGGCCGGCCTCGAGCGCTCACTTATGCTCGTCACGGCCCTGGCGCCTAAGATCGGCTACGACGCGGCGGCGAAGATCGCCAAGACCGCCCACAAGAACGGTACGACCCTGCGCGAGGAGGCAGTGGGCGGCGGATATGTCAGCGACGCCGAGTTCGACGAGATCGTCGACCCGCGCAAGATGCTGGCGCCCGACTGAGGATTTGCGTTGTAGGAGCTGAGATGAGCGCCGAGATCATCAACCTGCGAAAGGCGCGTAAGGCAAAGCAGCGCCGCGACGCGGCAGCGCGCGCCGAAGAGAACCGCGCCAAGTTCGGCCGCACCAAGGCGGAACGCGAAGCAACCGGCGCGGAGAAGGACCGCGAAGCGCGGCGCTTGGCCTCGCTGCGCCGCCAGCACGGCGACGAGGAGCCGGGCGAGTAATGCCCGCCGGCGATCGTCATGCAACGATGCAGCGCAATACGCGTCCGCTGAAGCGCTCGTTCGCCATCAAGGGTCACCGCACCTCGATCTCGATGGAGGCGCCGTTCTGGGAGGCGCTGCAGCAGGCGGCGGCGCTGGAGAACAGCACGCTATCGGGTCTCGTCGCCAGCATCGACGCGGCGCGCGGCGACGCCGGCCTGTCGAGTGCCGTGCGCGTGTGGATCCTCGACTATTTCCGCAAGCGCTCGATGCCGACGCCGGGCTGACGCGACCCGGCTCGGCTCATCAGTTCGCGTTCTGCAGATTACGCAGCGTCTGCTCGCGCACCTGAATCTGCCGTTCCGGGCGCCGCTGACGATTGCTGCCGTTCTGGCCCTGCGGCGCGGGGCTGCCGGACGTGGGCATGGGCAGCCCGGTGGCGGGATCGATCGGCGCCGGGGCTACGGCCTGGGCTTCCTCGCCGGGGGCCGGTGGCACGAGCACACCTGGCGCGCTGGCGCTGCTGGGCGGAATGGCCGGCGCGACAGCGTCGGCCGGCGGCGCCGCCGGATCGCCGGGAACGGCGCTGTTTGCCGACGGCTGCGGCACGAACGGAACGGCGCCCACTCGGTGCAGCCGGCACGGGCGCTGGCGGCGCGGGCACTACGCTGCCCTGATCGGATTCCAGCGCGCGGCGGCGCTCGTCCTCGCGGCGCGCGCGCTCCGCGTCGGCCTTGTGCAGGCGCTCGAGCTGATCGGCATCAAGCTCCATTTTGCGGATGGCGAGCTCGCGCTCCAGCGGCTCGGCGGTGATGCGCGATTCGAGCGCCCAGGCATTGCCCAGCGGGCCCGTGTAGACAACGCCGACGCTCGGCAACGCGCCCCCGCGGGGCTTGTCGGCCTGCGGGACATCGGGCGCCTTCGGCTCGGCGAGCCAGGCGCTGTCGACGACGAGCGACGCAAGATCGACGGTCGTCTCGACCTTGGTCGTACCGGCCTGGGAATCGAGCGTGACAAGGGCGAGCTTGGCCGCGCCGTCGGCGATCTCGATCGGTATCGTGCGCGGACCGACCGCCACGGCGCTGGCGTCGATTTGCGTGCGCAGCGCGGCGGTGAGCTGCTCGCCGCTGCCGCCGGCCTCGCCCGACAGTACCGCGTCGGAGGTGGCGACCACGGCCAGCGGCGTCGGCGCGTGCATGGTGATGTCGCCGAGCTTCAATTCGCCTTTGCCGGACGCGACGGAGACGAGCGCACCGGGCGTCGAGGCGCGCCCGGAGAAGTCGAGCGACAACGATGCCAGCGCATTCTTGGCGACCGGCTCGGCGGCTCCTGCGGCCGTCTGCTTGATGTGCATGTCGTTGATGCGTAGATCGCCGGCGAGACTGGCCCCGCCCGGCGCGCGCTCCAGCGTCAAGTTCGAAACGAGGTCGCCGTCCAGCACCTTGCCTTCGAGCTTGGCGACCGTGATCTTGCCCGGCGCCAGCGCGATCTCGGCGCGTGCGTTGGGAATCGCCATCTTGTCGGTGAGTGTCAGGGCGCCGAAGCCGACATTGAGCTTGCCCTCGATGCCATCGAGGGCAGCGAAGTCGAACGCGTGCTCGGGCCAGATGGTCTTGCCGGCGGTGAGCGGCTCGGCACCCGGCGCTTCCGCAATCTGCTTGCGATCGAGCGCGAGGCCGAGCAGCCCCGGCACCGAGGCGCTGTCGACCTCGATCTGCCCGGTGACGATGGCCGGACCTTCGCTCGGATAGGAGAGCGCGACGCTGCCGTCGATCTTGCTGCCGCCTATGGCCAATTGCTGCGGCTTCAACTCGATAGCGTGATTGGCGGATGCGACCTTCAACGTGCCAACGACGGGCGTTTCGCGCAGCGCCTCGCTCGAGCCAAGCCCGGCGACCGACATGGCGTCGCTCAGTCCGCGCGCCGAGACGCGCAGCTCGCCATCGAGCCCGCGGCTGCCGTCGTCCGGCAGAACGATGCGGCCGTCGTAGCCGAAGAACAACGCCGGCGCCTTGGCGGACGCCGATGCCGTCATGCCCTTGGCTGGCGTGCCGACAGCCTTGAGGAAAATCTCGCCGGCTTGCGGCGGGCTGGCGACCGGGCGCGCCGCGGAAGCGCGCGAGCCGAGGCCGATGACGATCGGCGCCACGTCGGGGCTGTCGATCGTCGCCGTGATATCGGCCGGCGCGTTGCGCCAATTGCCGAGGCCGCCGTCGAGCAGCGCCGTGACGATGAGGCGGCCGCCCGTCTGCACGCTACCGTCGGCGGCGAGGTCGGCAGAACCCGGCTGCCGCTCGCCGAGACGCACCGTGCCGGCGATGCGCATCGGCGCCAGGGTCGCGAAGGCGTCGACCTGGTGGCGCGTTTCCTCCGGCAGATCGAAGAGCTGCACGAGCGTCGCGTAGGCGTCCTTGGTCGGTGCGCCGAAGATCCACTGCAGCGAGCCGCGCGGGCTCTTGGTCACGTCAGCGACGTTGCCTTCGATCTCCAACTGCAGTCCGTCGGCGGTGACGAACTTGCAGGCGCGCATAGCGAGGCGCCCCTGCTCAACGCCGATGTCCATATCGACATCGCGCAGCTTGCCGCGCTCGGTGATGAGTTCGCCGGCGCGCAGGCGCAGATGCAGATCGCTCGTCGCGGCGTCGAGCCAGGCAAGCTGCGGCTTCGCCGGCGGAGCGGCCTCGGAACCGGCGCCGGCCAGCATGCCCTTGAGCGCGCGGACGCCCGCCGGCCACAACTGCGCCGCGTCGATCTCGCCACCGTCAAGCACTACGGAAAGGCGTGGGCGATCCTTCTTGCCGTAGTGCACCTCGCCGGTGATCGGCCGGCCGGCGATCTCGGCGCCGGCTTCAGTAAGATCGATGCCGTGCTCGCTCATGGCGAGGCGGCCCTGCACGGAGAACGGTCCCTCGTTACGGACCGCTTCGGCCAAAGCCTTGTCCTTTGTTGCCCAATCAAGGAAGCGGGCGAGGCTCGTCCCGTGCAACGTGAGATCGCCACGGAACGCCTGCCCGCTGGCGGCGTCGGCAACGGCGCCGTCGAGCGCCAGATTCGAGCCGCCCGGCAGACCGGCGCGCAGATTGGTGAGCAGCAGCACGCCTTGAGTGCGCGCCACCTCGACGCGGATACCACTGACGGCCTCACCGCCGAGGCTCGCCTGATCGAGATTGAAATTGACTTTGCTGTCGGCGTTCTTCGGCAGCGCCTCCATCATCGCCAGGATGAAGTTGCGTGCCGTCTCGAACGGACTGCCGGCGCCTTCGTTTGGCTTAGCCACCCGATCGAGGTCGAGCCAACGCGACGCCAGTCCCATCTCGACATTCAGCGCTTCTGTCCATGTCGCCGTCGCCGATCCGCTGATGAGCTGCGGCTGGCCGACGTGCTCGAAGGCGAGCGCAATGTCGTCGAGGCGCAGGCCCTTGGCGTCGCCGGCGACGCGCGCCTTGAAGTCGATAAGCGGCGCCTCCCCGTTGCCGGTGCTGCCGGGTGTTGCCTCGGGCGCGGTGGCAATCGACAGCTCGCCGGGAGCGAGCGCGAGCTTGGCGGTGATCTCGCCTGCGATGCGCGGGCGGCCTTTCAGATCGTCGAGGCGGCCGTCGACCGAATAGACGTTGGTGCCGCCGGATGTGCCGCGCACAATCGCCTTGAAGCGGATGCCGCCGTCGGCTTCGGTGGAGCCGGTGGAGATGCGCACGTCACGGTCGCCGCCCTGCCACTTGGTCGTGCCCTTGAACGCAAACGGGCCGTCGATCAATTCCACCTTCAGCTCGCCATTCAGGCCGCCGAGCTCGGCAAAGCCGATACCCTTCGGGCCGTGGAAGGCGACGACGCCGTCGGCGATCTTGACCGACTGCAGCGTCACGCCCGCCGGGACGAACGGCAGCGAGCCCGGCGCGATGGAGAAGCTGCGCCAGTTGCCGCCGCCCTCGGCGTCGACGGCGAGGCGCAGCACCGGCTTCTCGAGCACGATCTCGTTGGCCTCGATGATGCCCTTGAGCAGCGGCGCAACGGACAAGCGCATGGTGAAACTATCGGCGCGGAAGAACGGCTCGCCGGTGGTGCCGGTTGGGTCGGCGATGCGCAGCTTCTCGAAGCTCACGTAGGGCGCCGGCAGCAGGCGTACGTTGACGTCGCCGCCGACGCGCACCTCGCGACCGAGGATGCGCGTTGCCTCCTCCTCGAACACGCCGCGATAGCCGTTCCAGTCGACGAAATGAGGAACGGCAAACAGCGCCGCGAGGGCCAGGGAGAACAGCCCCGCAATGTAAAGAAGTCCGTTGCTCATCTAACCTTCCAGGAACCCGATTAGCATTCGGCCATCTCTGCAAAAATTGCGGAGCCGGTGGCGCGGATGCGCCCCCGCCGGCATGCCCCTCGCGATTGTCGAGCCGATGACGCGAGCGGGCCGAAAGAGCCGTTGTCCGTCCTCAGATCGGTTGGCGCGCACTCTAGCTTATTCGCTTTCCCATGTCTGGATCACGATCGGGAGACCATTTCACGGCGCGACAACAGAAAAATGGCGCAAGCGAGTGCAATATTAACAGGCAGCCGCGACGGAATATCGGGGCGCTACACCCCATATTCCAACCCCCATATCTGGTGTGGGCGGCGACCCTGCGGCCGTTGCCCCGCAGTGCCCGGTGATATAGTTCGAAAGAATGGCGCAAGGCGGAAAACATTTGGCGAACGCGGCCCCTTCGGACGACGCGAACGAGCCGCCATTCGATCTGCCGGCCGCGGCGGCGCCGCCAGAGGCGGCACGTGTAGTGCTGCCGGAGGCGGTGCCTGTGGCTGCGGCCGATGATCCGCCGTTCGACTTGCCCGTTGCCACACCCAAGGCCCCGCGGCAGCCCATCTCGGCGCGCGCGCTGCAGGGCTCGGGCGCCGTGCCCTCCTCGCCCTACCTCGACGACCTCAATCCGGAGCAGCGGGCGGCCGTCGAAGCGCTCGACGGACCGGTTTTGGTTCTCGCCGGCGCCGGCACCGGCAAGACACGCGTGCTGACGACGCGCATCGCTCACATCCTCGGCACCCGCCGCGCCTTCCCCGGACAGGTGCTCTCCGTCACCTTCACCAACAAGGCGGCGCGCGAGATGAAGGAGCGCATCGGCAATCTCGTCGGCGGCGCCGTCGAGGGCATGCCGTGGCTCGGCACGTTCCACTCCATCGGCGTCAAGATCCTGCGCCGCCACGCCGAGCTCGTCGGCCTCAAGTCCGGCTTCACCATCCTCGACACCGACGATCAGATCCGCCTCTTAAAGCAGGTGATCGAAGCCGAAGGTCTCGACAAGGACCGCTGGCCGGCGCGGCAGCTCGCCTCGCTCATCGATAGCTGGAAGAACCGCGGGCTGACGCCCGATAAGGTCCCGGCGGGCGAAGCCTACGGATTTGCGTCGGGGAAGGGCGCGCAGCTCTATGCCGCCTACCAGCGCCGCCTCAAAGAGCTCAATGCCTGCGACTTCGGCGATCTGCTGCTCGAGAACCTGCGCCTGTTCCTCGACCACCCCGACGTGCTCGCCGACTACCAGCGCCGCTTCCGCTACATCCTCGTCGACGAGTACCAGGACACCAACATCGCGCAGTACCTGTGGCTGCGGCTGCTCGCGCAAGGCTCGCCCAACATCTGCTGCGTCGGCGACGACGACCAGTCGATCTACGGCTGGCGCGGCGCTGAGGTCGACAACATCCTGCGCTTCGAGAAAGACTTCCCCGGCGCCAAGGTCATTCGGCTCGAACGCAACTACCGTTCGACGGGTCACATTCTCGGCGCCGCCGCGGGCTTGATTTCCGCCAACAAGGGCCGGCTCGGCAAGACGCTGTTCACCGACGGCAAGCTCGGCGCCAAGGTGACGGTGTCGGCCGTGTGGGACGACGAGGAGGAAGCGCGCACCATCGGCGACGACATCGAGGCGATGCAGAAGCGCGTGGGCCAGCCGCTGAATGAGGTGGCGATCTTAGTGCGTGCCTCGTTCCAGATGCGCGCCTTCGAAGACCGCTTCATCACCATGGGGCTGCCCTATCGCGTGATCGGCGGCCCGCGCTTCTATGAGCGCCAGGAAATCAAGGACGCCATCGCCTATCTCGAGATCGCCGCCAATCCGGCCAACGATTTGAAGTTCGAGCGCATCATCAACGTGCCCAAGCGCGGCCTCGGCGATACCTCGGTGAAGCGCGTGCACGAATTGGCGCGCGCCCGCTCGATCCCGATGTATCAGGCCGCGCAGATGATCGTCGAAACCGAGGAGCTGCCGGGCAAGGCGCGCAAGTCGCTCGCCGACCTCGTCGCTAGTTTCGAGCGCTGGCGAAGCCACATCAGCCACATGAAGCACACCGAGCTTGCCGAGCTGATCTTGGATGAGTCCGGCTACACCGCGATGTGGCAGTCGGACAAGAGCCCGCAGGCGCAGTCGCGGCTCGAGAACCTGAAGGAGCTCGTGCGCTTCATGCACGAGTTCGACACGCTCGAAGGCTTCCTCGAGCACGTCAGCCTCGTCATGGACGCCGACCAGGCGGGCGACGGCCAGCGCGTCTCGGTGATGACGCTACACGCCGCCAAAGGCCTGGAGTTCGAGGTCGTATTCCTGCCCGGCTGGGAGGAAGGGCTGTTCCCGCACCAGCGCAGCCTCGATGAAAGCGGCCAGGCGGGGCTCGAGGAAGAGCGGCGGCTCGCCTACGTCGGCATTACGCGCGCCAAGCGCATCGCCAAGGTCTCGTTCGCCCAGAACCGGCGCAACCGCGGGCTCTATCAGTCGGCGCTGCCCTCGCGCTTCGTCGACGAATTGCCCGAGGCGCACGTCGAGGTGACGGAAGCCAAGATGCCGTTCGGCGGCGCCTACCAGAACTTCGGCGGCACCTTCGGGCGCGGCGGCTACGGCCGCAGCCGCTTCGACGACGCGGCCCCGTTCGAGGGCACCTACGACACGCCCGGCTGGCAGCGCGCGCAGGAGCGCACCAAGGAAACGAAGAAGTGGAGCCCGGCGGATCAGCGCAAGGCGCGCGGGCCGCTGACCATCGAGGGCGAGCTGGTCGCCTCCTCGACCGAGAGCGCCGCCTACAAGCGCGGCGAGCGCGTGATGCATCAGAAGTTCGGCGTCGGCACGGTGACCGACGTCGACGGCAACAAGCTGACCATCGAGTTCGACGAGGCAGGCCGCAAACGCGTCGTCGACAGCTTCGTCGACCGCGCTTGAGCCAGGTGTCCCCTGTTATCCCCGAGCGAGACCCTGCAACTCAAAATGTCATCCCGGCACTTGTTGCCGGGATCTAGGGCGCGGCTTGGACCGGAGCTCGCGGTGGGATGGATCCCGGGGACAAGCCCCGGGATGACAGACGTGCGATGTGAACTTGGACGTCTGGATCGCCCACCGAGTCTAGTTGGCTTGCGGCTCGACGCCTTCCTGCAGGCCGAGCACGTGGCCGGCAAGGTAAAGCGAACCGCAGATGAGGATGCGCTTGGGGCCCGGCTCGTGCGCGTCGGTGCGTTTCAATGCGGCGGCAACGTCGGCAGCGATCTCCGCCCTGAGCCCAACCTCGCGCGCCGTCTCGGCCAGCGTCTCGGGCGCGTGCGGAGCTTCGTGCGCGCCGGGAATGGGCACGGTGACGACGTGGCTAGCAAGGCCGCGGAAGGCCGAGAGGAAACCGCCGGCATCCTTGAGGCCCATCATGCCGACGATAAGGTGCAGCGGCTTCGGCGCCCGTTCCTCGAGGTCAGCCATGGTCTGAGCCAGGGCGCGCCCGGCGGCCGGATTGTGGCCGCCGTCGAGCCACAGCTCCGAGCCCGGCTTGAGTAGCGACGGCAGCGGGCCGGAATCGAGCCGCTGCATACGTGCCGGCCAGCGCGCCGAGGTGAGCCCCTGCTCGATGGCGCGTTCGCCGAGGCCAAGGTGCGGCAGGTCCGAGCCGAGCCGCAGCGCCGCGGCGACGGCGGTGCCGGCGTTGACGACCTGATGGCGGCCGATGAGCGCCGGCAGCGGCAGATCGAGCAGCAGCTCCTCCAACTGCACGACGAGCCGACCGCGTTGCTCGTAAGCGTCGAAGTGCTCGCCCCACACAATGAGCGGCGCACCGAAGCGCAGCGCCTCGGCGCGGATGACGTCCTCGGCCTCCGGCTCTTGCTGTGAAATAACCGCCGGCACGCCGCGGCGTAGAATGCCGGCTTTTTCCGCAGCGATTTTGGCAAGCGTGGCGCCGAGCTTCTCCGAATGGTCGAGCGAGATCGGCGTGATGACGTTGAGCACGGGACGCTCGACGACGTTGGTCGCATCGAGCCGTCCGCCGAGTCCTACTTCAAGCAGCAGCACGTCGGCGGGATGCTCGGAGAAGGCAAGGAACGCCGCCGCGGTGGTGATCTCGAACTGGGTGACGTCGTCGCTGCCGTTGGTCGCCTGCGTGCGCGTCAGCACGTCGACCAGCGTCCCTTCGCCGATCGGCGCCGCCTTGCCACTCGGTCCGGCAAGCTCGATGCGCTCGTGGAAGCGCACCAGATGCGGCGACGTGTAGACATGCACGCTCGCGCCCGCGGCTTCGAGTATCGCCTTGAGATAGGCGGTGACCGAGCCTTTGCCGTTGGTGCCTGCGATGTGCACAACGGGCGGCAGCTTTTTGTGCGGATTGCCGAGCTTGCCGAGCAGCCGCTCGACGCGGCCAAGCGACAGATCGATCAGCAGCGGATGCAGCAGTTTCATCTCGGCGAGGAGCTTAGCGCTCGTCGGCATGCGGCCCTCCCGCCGTTACGCTCGAATCGCCCGCGCCGGCTGAGCAAGGGTGAAGCGCCCGCCGATCGAGGACCGCGCGGTCAACCGCGATGAAGGAAACGCGTCCATCAGTGCTGTCTGTCTTTGGGAAGCGAGCGCGTCGGGGGCGTGTCCTCGTCGTCGCGTGTCTTGTCGCGCTGCTCGATACGCGCCGTGTCGAAGCGCTCCTCGGGGCCGAGGATCTCGGCCTCGATCGCCGGCGCCGAGCCGTTGCGCGTGTCGATCACGCTCGCATCGACCCTGCTGCCGTTGGCGTAGTGCGTACCGCCGTTGAGCTTCCTGGCGCCGTGCTCGGCGTGCTTCAGAGCCGGGGCGCGCATGAGCAGACGACAGATGCGGCTCAGCGTTTCGCGTATCTTGTGGCGGTGCACGACCATGTCGACCATGCCGTGCGCCAGAAGATATTCGGCGCGCTGGAAGCCCTCCGGGAGCTGCTCGCGGATGGTCTGTTGAATGACGCGCGGGCCGGCGAAGCAGATAAGCGCACCGGGCTCGGCAATATGGATGTCGCCCAGCATGGCGTAGGAGGCGGTGACGCCGCCGGTCGTCGGATCGGTCAGCACGACGATGTAGGGGAGCTTGGCTTCGCGTAGGCGCTGCACGGCGATGGTCGTGCGCGGCATCTGCATGAGCGACAGGATGCCTTCCTGCATGCGCGCACCGCCGGAGGCGGCGAAGAGGATGAAGGGCGTCTTCTTCTCGACCGCGCGCAGCATGCCGGCGATAACGCCTTCGCCCGCGGCCATGCCGAGCGAGCCGGCCATGAAACGGAAGTCCTGCGCGGCCGCGACAATATCCTGTCCGTCGAGCTTGCCTTCGGCAACGAGCACCGCGTCGTCGAGATCGGTATTCGCCTTGGCATCCTTGAGGCGCTCGGAGTAACGGCGGCCGTCGCGGAACTTGAGCGGGTCGTGGACAACCGGCGGCGTCGGCACGCGCTGATACTGGCCGGCGTCGAAGAGGTGCTGCAGGCGCAGGTCAGCCGCCATGCGCATGTGAAAGTCGGAGCCAGGGACGACGAACTGATTGGCCTCGAGATCTTTGTAGAAGACCATCTGTCCGGTCTCCGGGCATTTCACCCAGAGATTGTCGGGGACCTCGCGCTTCGTCGTCAGGAAGCTGCGGATCTTCGGCCGCACGACGTTATTGATCCAATTCACGCTCTTGGCCTTTCGACAGCTTGGCCGGATCCGACGGCGACGCCTGCCTTGTCAGTCTGTGGTCCAGGTACACCTAACATATGGGACCATAAGACCCCCTAATATGGCGCTTCCCAGCGCACTTCCGCCCTGCAGCGACGAAGGCGGTTAACTGCGGCTTCGGCTGAGTTCATGCGGCCCGCAGTGCGGCAGCCAGGGAGCCGACCAAATCTAGGACAGCCGGAACCGTCTTGCTAGTGGAGCGGCCATCGGCGCCGAGGCTCTTCTCGATCGCGCCAACCAGGGCCGAGCCGACCACGACGGCATCGGCGACCGTGCCCAGCGCCTTGGCCTGATCAGGGCTTTTTACGCCAAAACCGACGGCTACGGGAAGGGCTGTCGCCTCTTTAATCCGCCGAACGTGATTGTGAACACTGTTAACATTAGGCGCGGCGGCGCCGGTGATGCCGGTGATCGACACGTAGTAGAGGAAGCCCGAGGTGTTGCGCAGCACCGTCGGCAGGCGCTTGGCGTCGGTTGTCGGCGTGGCAAGGCGGATGAAGTTGAGCCCCGCTTTCGTGGCCGGCAGGCACAGCTCGTCGTCGGCTTCGGGCGGTAGATCGACGACGATCAGGCCGTCAACTCCGGCGGCCATCGCTTCGGCAATGAAGGCCTCGTTCGGATAGACGTAGATCGGGTTGTAATACCCCATGAGCACGATGGGCGTGTCCTGATCGACTATGCGAAACGCGGCGACCATCGCCAGGGTGTCGCGCATCTTCTGGCCGGACTTGAGCGCGCGCAGCGACGCCGCCTGGATCGCCGGGCCGTCGGCCATCGGGTCGGAGAACGGCATGCCGAGCTCGATGACGTCGGCGCCGGCCTGCGGCAGACCGAGCAATATTTGCTGCGAAGTTTCGAGATCGGGATCGCCGGCGGTGATGAAGGTGACGAGGCCGGGGCGGCCGTCACGCTTTAACTTGGCGAAGCGGCGATCGATGCGCGTCTCTTTGGTCATGCGAAGTGTCGTTCCGCGTGCGGTGGGAGGTAAAGGGTCAGATGCTCATGCCGAGGTGGCCGGCGACGGCGAAGATGTCCTTGTCGCCGCGGCCGCACATATTCATCACGAGCAGATTGTCCTTGGGCAGCGTAGGCGCCAGCTTCTTGACGTAGGCGAGTGCGTGCGATGGCTCGAGCGCGGGGATGATGCCCTCGAGCTTGGTGCACATCTGGAAGGCGTCGAGCGCTTCCTTGTCAGTCGCCGAAACGTACGTCACGCGGCCGCTATCCTTGAGCCAGGCGTGCTCGGGGCCGACGCCCGGATAGTCGAGACCCGCCGAGATCGAGTGGCCTTCGAGGATCTGTCCTTCGGCATCCTGTAGAAGATACGTGCGATTGCCATGCAGCACGCCCGGGCGCCCGCCGTTCATCGAAGCGGCATGGCCGTTCTCTACCTCGAGACCGTGACCGCCGGCTTCGACGCCATAGATCTTGACGCTCTCGTCGTCGAGGAACGGATGGAACAGGCCCATCGCATTGGAGCCGCCGCCGATGCAGGCGACGAGCGAGTCGGGAAGGCGTCCCTCCTGCTCTTGCATCTGCTCGCGCACTTCCTTGCCGATGATCGACTGGAAGTCGCGCACCATCTCCGGATAGGGGTGCGGGCCGGCGACGGTGCCGATGATGTAGTAGGTGTTGTGAACGTTGGTGACCCAATCGCGCAGCGCCTCGTTCATCGCGTCCTTCAGCGTGCCGGCGCCGCTGGTTACCGGATGAACCTTGGCGCCCAGCAAATGCATGCGGAAGACGTTGGGCTTCTGGCGCTCGACGTCGGTGGCGCCCATGAAAACTTCGCACGGCAGGCCGAAGCGGGCGCACACCGTCGCCACGGCGACGCCATGCTGGCCGGCGCCCGTCTCGGCGATGATGCGCGTCTTGCCCATGCGCATCGCCAGCAGGATCTGGCCGAGGCAGTTATTGATCTTGTGGCTGCCGGTGTGATTGAGCTCGTCACGCTTGAAGTAGATCTTGGCGCCGCCCGCGCCGCCGGAAGCGGCCGACACTTCCCGCAGATGTTCGGTTAGGCGCTCGGCGAAATAGAGCGGGCTCGGGCGCCCGGCGTAATGCGTGTTGAGATCGGCAAGCTGGGCGTGGAATTTCGGGTCGGCCTTGGCGTCGTCGTAGGCGCGCTGCAGGTCGAGGATCAGCGGCATCAGCGTCTCGGCGACGAAGCGGCCGCCGAAAATGCCGAAGTGGCCGCGCTCGTCGGGGCCGCTGCGGAAGGTGTTGAGCTTGGCGTCCTTCGCCTTGTTCTTCGCGCTTCCCATCGTGATCCTTTGCGGCACCAGCCGTGGTCAGGGGGTCTGCTTAGCGGTCTTTGCCGCGTGAATAAAGCGGCGGATGAGCTCGGGGTCCTTTTCGCCCGGCCGGCTCTCCACACCGGAGGAGACATCGACGGCGCGCGCGCCGGTTGAGCGGATCGCATCGCCGACGTTCGCAGGCGTGAGACCGCCGGCGAGCATGTAGTCGATGCGCCCTTCGAGGCCGACCAGCGCCTGCCAGTCGAAGGCGACGCCGTTGCCGCCGGGCAGGGCGTCAGCGTCATCCATGGGCGCCTTGGCGTCGAACAGGATGCGGTCGGCCTTGCCGGCGTAGGCCAGCGCCGCCTGCACGTCCGCTGCGCCGGCGACCGTCACCGCCTTCATCACCGGACGGCCGAAGCGCTGCGCGATCTCGGCAACGCGCGCCGGCAACTCGGCGCCGTGCAACTGGATGATGTCCGGCGCGACGGCCTCGACCACCTCGGCGAGCAACGCGTCGTCCGGATCGACGAACAGCGCGACGACCTTGGCTTGGCCTCGCGCTTTATCGGCAAGCGCGCGCGCCTCGTCTCGGCGCGATGTTGCGCGGGCTGCGCGCATAGAACACGAAGCCGACGTAGTCGGCACCGGCGTCGAGCGCGGCATCGAGCGCGCCTTGCGTGCGCAGTCCGCAGATTTTGACTTCCGTGGTCATCTCTCTCGCCGGATGGGCCAGCTTGGCTGCCTTGGAACGAAATATAGTGCCGACACGCCCCGCGTGTCGTGCATGACGCCTCTACGAGGTGTGCGGTGCGCCGTTTAGGTGCCGGTGGCGGCCAACTGCTTGGGCTTGTTGGCGCGCACCGCGGCAACCGCATCGCGCTCGCGCGTCAGGCGATCGGCCTCGGCATGCCAGCGTGCCGCGGCTCTGCCGTGATGACGCGCGTTGCGGCGCCATCGTGCCTGGCCCAGCCACACCGCCGTGCCACCGAGCAGCACGCCGAGCAGCAGCGTGATGAAGAGATAGGCGTAGAACGGCAGCGCCAGCGATACGGCCGGCGTCTCGGGGCGGAACGGGTCGAGGACGAGCTGCACCTCATGCCGATTAACCACGGCCAGGGTGACCAGCAGAAGCCCCGCCGGGAACGCAATGAGCAGCCAGACGATCCGCCTCAGCACGATGCACGCCCTCGCAGAGTGCTAGTGACTTTCTTTGCCGCGGTTGAGCCGGTCGCGCAGCTCCTTGCCGGTCTTGAAGAACGGCACGAACTTCTCGGCGACCGACACCGACTTGCCGGTGCGCGGGTTGCGGCCCTGACGCGCGGCACGATGCTTAACGGTGAAGGCGCCGAAGCCGCGCAGCTCGACGCGGTCGCCGCGCGACAGCGCTTCGACGATCTCATCGAACACGACTTTGACGATGCGCTCGACGTCGCGATGATAGAGATGAGGATTAGTATTCGCGATTTTATGGATCAATTCTGACTTTATCATCGCTCGCCCCGCCGCAAATGACTGTAATCTATTACTTTTCTGAAGGGTGCCAAACGGAAATGAGCCCGTCAAGGCCAAGAGCCGACAAGGACGGGTCGCGGGCCAGCATTTGGCCTACGTAGGTGTGGTTGAAAAGGCTCGCTGCAGCGGCGCCGATCGAGCTGAAAAAGCCTAGCGAGGTCGAGGTCTGGGGCTTCCAATCGACCACTTTGAGGGTCTTGTCGATGTTGCGCGTGGTGCGCAGCCATTCGACCGCCTCCTCCTCGCCGCCGATGGAATCGACCAACTTGAGCTGGACCGCCTCGCGGCCGGTGAAGACGCGCCCCCGGTTCAGGCCCGGAATCTGGTCCGGCCGGATGCCGCGGCGCTGCTCGACGAGGCCGAGGAACCAGCGGAAGCCCTCGTCGATCATCGTCTGGGTGACCTTCTGGCCCTCCTCGCTGAGGGGCTCGAAGGGCGACGGGACGGCCTTGAGGTCGCCGCTCTTGATCTCGTTGAACTTGACGCCGAGCTTGTCGAGCGCCTGGCTCACCTCGGGCCATTGAATGAGCACGCCCACCGAGCCGGTGATGGTGTTGGCACGGGTGACGATGTGGTCGGCGCCGAGGCCGACGATATAGCCCGCGGAAGCCGCAACGGTACCGAACTGGGCGACGACCGGCTTCTTCTTCGACACCTCGCGCAGTGCCGCGAACAGCGCTTCCCCACCCGTGGTCGTGCCGCCCGGGCTGTTGACGAAAACGAGCAGCGCGGCGGCGTTGTCGGCCTCGGCAATGCGCTTCAGAAGCTCGAGTTGCTCGCGGTCCTCGGTGATCGTGCCCTCGATGGCGACGCGGGCGATCTGCTTGGTACCGAACGACGACAGCTTGTCATCGCTGACGCCGAAGGCGAACAGCGCGGCAACCAGCGCCGCCACGGCCAGCGCCCGCCACACGGTGAGGCGGCGGCGCAGACGGCGCCGGTCCAGCACGGTGTCGATCTCGGCCGTCATTGAGCTCTCCGGTCAGCAACGCAAGTGACGTTAGGCAAGGATTGCGCAACCGACAAGAGAAGTGAGCGCGGAGCCTTGCCAAATTGCTAGTGTGATGATCGAGAAGTCCGCCACATCGCGCTCGGCTGGCGTGGCATTAAGCTGGCTAGTGTCCTTCAGATCGCGAAATTCGTTCCGACCTTGCCGCACACTGAGACGAATTTCGCGATCAGGACACTAGCGCGGCAGGGTTTTCGCCCTGCCGCGCCGAGTTGTCGTGACCGCCGGAATAAGCCGGCGACTTATTCCTTGTCGTCCGCCTTGTCGTCGGCATCCTCGGCGCCGTCGTTCTCGCGCTTGCGGATGGCGGCCTTGAAGATGTCGCCGAGCGACGCGCCCGAGTCGGAGGAGCCGTACTGCGCCACGGCCTGCTTCTCCTCGGCAATCTCGAGGGCCTTGATCGACAGCGACAGACGGCGCGCGGCCTTGTCGGCGCTGGTGACGAAGGCGTCGATCTTGTCGCCGACGTTGAAGCGCTCAGGCCGCTGCTCGGAGCGGTCGCGCGACAGGTCGGAGCGCTTGATGAAGGCGGTGAGCTCGCCATCGACGGTCTTCACCTCGAGACCGTTCTCCTGCACTGCGACGACGTTGCAGGTGACGGTATCGCCCTTCTTGTACTTCGCCAGCGTATCGATCGGATCGCCGCCGAGCTGCTTGATGCCCAGCGAGATGCGCTCCTTCTGGCTGTCGACGTCGAGCACCACGGCTTTGACGTTGTCGCCCTTCTTGTAGTCCTTGATCACCTCGTCGCCGGCGCGCGTCCAGTCGAGGTCGGACAGATGCACCATGCCGTCGACGCCGCCATCGAGACCGATGAACAGGCCGAACTCGGTGATGTTGCGGATCGGGCCCTCGACCTCGGTGCCCTTCGGATGGGCGGCGAGGAAGGATTCCCACGGATTATCCTGGGTCTGCTTGAGGCCCAGCGAGATGCGGCGCTTGTTGGCGTCGACCTCGAGCACCTGGACTTCCACCTGCTGGCTCGTCGAGACGATCTTGCCGGGATGGATGTTCTTCTTGGTCCAGCTCATCTCGGAGACGTGGATGAGGCCTTCGACGCCCGGCTCCAGCTCCACGAAGGCGCCGTAGTCGGCGATGTTGGTGACCGTGCCTTTGACGCGCGCGCCGACCGGATACTTGGCTTCGATCGACTGCCACGGATCGGCCTGCAGCTGCTTCATGCCGAGCGAGATGCGCTGCGTCTCCGGGTTGATGCGGATGATCTGCACCTTCACGGTGTCGCCGACGTTGAGGATCTCGGACGGATGATTGACGCGGCGCCAGGCCATGTCGGTGACGTGCAGCAGGCCATCGATGCCGCCGAGGTCGATGAAGGCGCCGTAGTCGGTGATGTTCTTGACGAGACCGTCGATCACCTGGCCCTCCTCGAGGCGGGCGACGATGTCGGCGCGCTGCTCAGCGCGCGTCTCCTCGAGCACCGAGCGGCGCGAGACGACGATGTTGCCGCGGCGGCGATCCATCTTGAGGATCTGGAAGCTCTGCGGCTGATGCATCAGCGGGCCGATGTCGCGCACCGGGCGGATGTCGACCTGGCTGCCGGGAAGGAAGGCGACGGCGCCGTCGAGATCGACGGTGAAGCCGCCCTTGACCTTGTTGAAGATGACGCCCGAGACCTTCTCGTTCTTCTCGAACATCTTCTCGAGGCGCGTCCAGCTCTCCTCGCGGCGTGCCTTGTCGCGCGACAGCACGGCCTCACCGAGCGCGTTCTCGACGCGCTCCAGGTAGACCTCGACCTCGTCGCCTACCTTCAGGTCGGCCTTGCCGCCGACGGAGAACTCACGCAGCGCGACGCGGCCTTCGGTCTTGAGGCCGACGTCGATGACGGCGAGGTCCTTCTCGATGCCGACGATCTTGCCTTTGACGACGCTGCCTTCGTACAGGTCTTCCTTGGCAAGGCTTTCGGCGAGCAGCGCGGCGAATTCGTCGCGCGACGGGTTGAAGTCTTTTGAGACGGCGGCTTGCGACATGCGGTTAAGAGCTCCTGAAATGTTGATAGGACCGCGCTGCGGCCCATGGCGATGTGAGATGCGGCAAATGTCCTCCGCCACGACGAGCGTGAGCGGACAGTCTCCTGCCGGCGGTGTGTTTGAGTTCTTGCCGCTGTGATGGGCCCCGGGCCCGCCAATACGAATTGGATGCCCGTTTCGGGCGTCCTATTGGCCGATCTTCCTCTTGATCAATCCGACAGCGGCGTCGAATGCCGCCTCTATATCCAAGTCCGAGGTATCGAGCAAGTCGGCGTCGGCGGCCGGCCGCATGGGGGCGCTGCCGCGGGAGGCGTCGCGCTCGTCGCGGCGCTCGATATCGGCCAGGATGGCCTCGAATGTGACAGCCTCGGAGCGGGCCACGCATTCGAGAAAACGGCGGTTGGCCCGCACCTCGGTGCGGGCGGTGACGTAGATCTTGGCGTCGGCGCCGGGGCAAACGACCGTCCCGATATCGCGGCCGTCAAGCACGGCGCCCCCAGGCTGAGCTGCGAAAGCCCGCTGATAGACGAGCAGGGCGCCCCGCACCTCGGGAATGCGGGCGACGATCGATGCAGCATCGCCGGCTTGCGGCGTGCGCAGGCCAGGATCGTCGAGGCCGGCCGGATCGAGGCTGCGGGCCTGCACCAGTGCCGCCCAACGGTCATCGAGCCGGAAGCCGCGGGAGGCGACGTCGCGCGCGACGGCGCGATAGAGGAGACCCGTGTCGAGGCAGGGCAAGCCCCATAGGTCAGCGATACGCTTGGCAAGCGTGCCCTTGCCGGATGCCGCCGGTCCGTCGATGGCGATGATCATCGAGTGCGCCCCGCAGATGTGCCGAAGCGGGCGCCGACGCTTGCCATGATGCTGATGAACTCGGGGAAGCTCGTCGCAACCATTGTCGTGTCGTCGACGGTCACCGGATCGCGGCTGGCGAGGCCCATGGTGAGGAAGGCCATGGCAATCCGGTGATCGAGGTGCGTGGTGACGGTGCCGCCACCTCTGACCTCGCGCGCACCGCGCACGACGAGCGTATCGCCTTTGGCGCTGGCCACGACGCCGTTGGCGATAAGACCGGCGACCGTCGCGGCCAGCCGGTCGCTCTCCTTCACCTTGAGCTCAGCGAGGCCATCCATGCGCGTCTCGCCGTTGGCGAACGCCGCAACGACGGCGAGGATCGGATATTCGTCGATCATGCTGGGCGCCCGGTGTGCAGGGACTTGCACGCCGGTGAGCGGCGCGTAGCGCACGCGGATATCGGCAACCGGCTCGCCGCCTTCCTCGCGCATCCCGGTGAGGGCCACCTCGGCGCCCATTTCACGCAGCGTATGGTAAAATCCGGTGCGCGTAGGGTTGACGAGCACGCCCTCGATGGTGATGTCCGAGCCCGGCACGAGTGCGGCTGCAGCGGCGAGGAAGGCGGCTGAGCTCGGATCGCCCGGCACAGTGACGTCACGGCCGTGCAGCTCGGCTTCGCCTTTGACGGTTATGCGGGTTTTGCCGCCGCTCTCGGTGACAATCACTTCGGCACCAAAGTGGCGCAGCATGCGCTCGGTGTGATCGCGCGTCGCCTCCGTCTCGATGACGCTCGTCGCGCCGGCAGCATGCATGCCGGCGAGCAGGATGGCGCTTTTGACCTGCGCCGACGGCACCGGCAGCTCATAGGCGATGGGAATGAGGCTCGCCGAACCACGCGCCACGAGTGGCAGCAGGTTGCGTCCGCCTTCGATCTCGAGGCCCATCTGTTGCAGCGGTCCGAGCACGCGGCCCATCGGCCGGCGGCTGAGCGATGCATCGCCTTCGATGCGCACCGTCATGTCGTGGCCGGCGATGACGCCGAGCATCAGCCGCGTGCCGGTGCCGGAGTTGCCGAAGTCGAGCGGCACATCGGGCTGGCGCAGTCCGCCGACGCCGCGGCCGGTGACGCGCCAGGCGTTGCCGACCTTCTCGATCGGCGCGCCGAGCGCCTGCAGCGCCTTCGCCGTGTTTAGCACATCCTCGGCCTCGAGCAGGCCCGTGAGCCGCGTCACGCCCGTCGCCAGCGCGCCAAGCATCAGCGCGCGATGGGAGATCGACTTGTCGCCTGGCACGCGCACGCGTCCCTTGAGCGGACCGCCCGCGTGGGCGGCCAAGGGTTTGGTGGCGATTGCGGTTTCGGAGGTCACGTGGGTAGGCTCCAGCGCTTGCGAGGGCGGCGCGGCGCGGCTCGGTTTGGCGAGCGATAGAGCCGACGCTTCCCCGCCCTGTCAACGCCGTCGGCGCCCGGCCGAGCTTTGTTTTGACAAGCCCGTAGCCATGTGGCAGATCGCAAAAAACCCCCTCACCACCTAAAGGTTGGCTCATGGCGACCAATAAAGACCGCGGGACCAAGCGCACCTGCCAGAACGGCGAATGCGGCGCCCGCTTTTACGACCTCAATCGTAGTCCCGTCGTGTGCCCGATCTGCGGATCGAAGTACACGATCGCCCACTCGACGGCGGCGGCCGCCGCCGTCGCGCCTCAAGAGAAGGCTCCGCGCAAGGTGAAGCGCGAGGAGTTCGTCGAGCCGGCGGTAGCCGCCGAGGCCGAGACCGAGGAGGCACTTGTCGACGTCGAGGCCGACGAAACCGAAGATGCGGCCGCCGTCGAGGCGGACGAGACGTTCCTCGAGGAAGAGGAAGAGGACGGCGGCGACGTTACAAATATCATCGGCGGCCCGGTCGAGGGCGAAGAGGAGCGCTGATCGGCGCTCCTCGCACAGGCCGCCCGGGTCGGCATTTCATGGGCGTCCGCCGCATCCTGGCGGCCGAGCAACGCCACCAATTTGAGGCTTGAAGTTTCACAGCGATCAGCCTAATGAAGCCGCTCCGTACGGCTCGGCAGGCCCATCGTGTCGCCCATTCGCCGTGTTCGGGGCCATAGCTCAGCTGGGAGAGCGCTTGCATGGCATGCAAGAGGTCAGCGGTTCGATCCCGCTTGGCTCCACCAACACTTTCAAGCCGCCAAATACGCCACAACTGAGCGTCTGCGGCTCGCTGCCTAGCGCTGTTCGCGCGCCGGTCTCCCAACTGTCTACCTAATCAGAAAACTAGCGCAGCCTGCTTGGTTGGTTCAGTCGAACCGACCCCATGCGCGCACGTCGTATCGGGAGGCCAGCTCGCGACCTCAAGGCTTGGCTAGCTACGACAGACGGCGCCAGGCGGAAGGCGCGGCTCCGAACTATCAGACTGCAAAATGTTCTCGCAGGACGCGCCGAGAGGAGTGCGGGGTCCTTTCGCGAAGAGGGGAACCTCTAGACCGGACCACAGCGAGCGCTCGTAATTTTGCCCACGTTCGCATGTATATGCGGCTTCCTGTGTGCATTGCAACTTAGCTCACGGGGGTCTGTAATGAGTAGCCGCTTCAGTTACGAGCAGCAGAGCACCGTTCAAAAACTCGCCACTCGGTTCAAGCATCCCCTGGGATGGCGCGAGAAGGTCACGCCCTGGGTTTTCGATAAAGACGGCGGCACACGCTTTCAGCTTACTTGCGATGAAGACGCCCTGGTACGTGAGCTGAGCGTCCGCATTTCCAACAACAAGCCCACTCCCCAACTCGAAGCAGCCCTCGACGACGTAGCGGATGCGATCCTGTGGCGCCGCCGCGGTTACGTTTTCGAATGGGAAAGGCTGACGAGGCTGGACGCAAGCGACTGGGGGGAGCGCGATTGAGCCCGCGCTCGTCCGTGCTGCCAGTTTTCTGCGATTGAGAGCAGCAGACACGTTCTAGTGCACATCAAAGTCGCGGAGGGAGTTCCACTATCTCAGCGCCTTGAAGGTCTTTTGTCGTCTCTGCACCTTTGTTGGGCTTCGCCGCACCGGCCATTTCAGCCTCGACGATAAGCTTCGCGGTGATCTGAACCGCCTCATCGATCACGCGGGCGTAGCTCTCGGCCGTGATCCATTCCGTCATCTGATCCCCCGCCATCAATCGCATCTGCTGATCCACCGTCCACGTGCCAACCTGCTGACGTGCGCCGATCTCATTGCGTAAGATCCGGATTACCTGGCCATCTAGAACGAATGCCCATGCGGCAAGTGGCTCTGCATTTAGACGGTCGGCTAGTGCCTCCAGCACCGCTTGACCGATCTGCTGCCTGGTAGAGGTGTCTGCTTCGTCCTGCTGCCTCTTAGCTCGTTCAGCGGCTAAGGCTTCCGTCAACGTGACCATGGCGTCCTCCCTGGCGTCGATGGGCAGCATAACGTGAATGGCGAGCGATTGTTGCAGGACAAGCATGGGTGGTGGGCCGAAAGCTCGATGCACCCCTGCCACGGTCGGTCTTGAACTCCGTTTGATTGGCGGGACAGCGGGGACAATCGACCGGTCGCCCTGGAGCACGGTATCGCATCATCACATGTTGTCGGCTCGCGATGCGGAAGCGAGGGCACCATGCTGCTCGATACGGACTCCCTTGAAAAGCTGATGGCGTGCGAGCGCATCAGGGAAGAACTGAAGAACGTCGAAAGTGAATGTGCACCGCGTCCTTGGACGCTTCGACCACGTCGACCACGAGCCGACGGCGGCCGAACGTGAGGTGCGGAGACAGGAGTTCATCAAGATCAGGATGGAGCTTGGTGAGCTGCACAATCGAATGCTCCGCCTGAGATGCGCGGTACTTTGCGGACAGGGGTGAGGTCGGTCCAGGCGAGCGGCGCACTCGCGCTGTACTTTACGATTTCGTCTGCCGGCATTCAGCCTCCGGAATAGCTGTTGGACAAGCGGGCGCAGGCGTATGCTCGACCGGCTGGCTGTGTAACGAGGACGATTGGAGGGACTAGCAATGCGTTGGACAAAACAGCCCTTTGTCACTGCCGCGGGTGTCACTTTGCTGGCTTCGATAGCGGTCACCGCTCCCGCCCTCGCGCAAAATATGAACGGTTCATCCGGCACGGGAGGCGCGGCAGGTGTCGCCCGTCCCGTAGATGAGCCTTACGGCGGCGCAGCGCCCATGAATGCACCGCCGCCTATGGACGATGCTATGGGGGCACCACCACCGGAGCCTATGAACGCGCCTCCCGTCGAGGATGAGAAAAAGAGAAGAAAGCGCGCCGGCTCCAACTGATGCTGCCAAGGACAAATAGCTCGGTTCTCGCGCTGCACGCTAAACGTCGTTAGCGATCCTACGACCGTCGATCGATTGCAGCGCTAAAAGTCTAAGGCGCTCAACGCTGCGTTCGCCTGCTGCCACAGCCGTCATGATGCGAAGCGCCATCATCGTCTGAGCGGCGTCGCAGGACGCATCCATGCGCGCTACGTCGCGGCACGCGTCGTCGAACGCGCACGACATCAGTTTCAGCAATTCGGTATCGTAGGCGCCGGAAGGGAACTGCATGGGGCTATCCGAGCGAAACGGGCCGAAGTGTCCCCTCCTCCGTGTACCGCTAATGCCGCCAAGGAGAAGCGTATTCACTGCACAAACTTAAGGGATTGTTGTCCGAATACGCGTTGTGCACCGCAGCGCCGAGCTACCGAACCAACGGCGCATTGGCGCCTCTGACAGACTGGCCGGGCAAGCGATGGAAAGCGTAGTCATAGCAAACCAACCGCTTATCGTTCTCCTCGAGCGAAGTGCAAGCGGTCATATTGGATGGCGGCGTCCGATGCTGACCGATTGACGACGCACTCACGCCGAGGAGCATCACGCCTGCCAGCAGAATGATGACGTAAGCTGGGCCGGATGTGTCAAACCAATCGGACGACCTGAAATCGGGGAACTTCATGACGCACCTCCCACGCACCAGGTGGGAAGTCAGGTAGATGTTCCGGCATAAAAATGCGATGCGAGAAATTGGGCGGCGGCATAAACGCGAGCTAAAAACCGCTGCAACCCGCTAGCGGCGCGGGATTGAAGAGGTCTCTCCGGCAAGGAGAGATCGATTGCGTTGCGGTCAAGCGACCGCCTGCTCATCTGTCCGGCGCATCTCGCTGAACCACTGAGCGATGGCGGCGTACTCAGGATCAGCTTTGAACCGCGCCGACGGCGCAAACCCATCCGCTGTCGATAGCGCGCAAGCCATCAGTTTCTGAAACTTGGCGGACTTGAATTCTATCAAGCTCAAGGCAGGCGGCTGAAGAGCGCACACAAAAGCACTTGCAGGGCGAGTGAACGGCCTGAACGTTGACGCCAACCGGCAATGGGCGGGCTTAAACCCGCCGCGGCAGCTGGCTTAATTCTCGCGCTGCCGGAAGGTTTCGACCTTCGACGTTGACAATGAATTTGGCGGTGATCTGAACGGCCTCGTCGACGACGCGCGCACAGCTTTCCGCGGTGATCCACTCCGTCATCTCCTGATCGAGGACCAGGCGCATCTCCTGGTCCACGACCCATGATCCGACGTGCTGGCGCGACGCCGCCCCGTTTTTGGTGTGGGCGACGAGAATCTCGTCGCCCTTAGAAATAAAGAACCAAGTCGGCAGCGGCTCGGCATTGAGCCGCTGCGCCAAAGCCTGCAACACAGCCCGGCCTACCTCAATCCGGGTTGCGGCATCGTCGGCATCGCGGCGCCTATTGTCTCGCTCTGTGGCGAGCGCCTCGGCCAAAGTCGTCATGTCTCCATCCCTTCAATCGTCCCGGTCTCCAAGGTGGCTCGGTGCTTCGTAGCGGCTTGCATCCCCGTTGGCGCGCGTGCGCTCGATCGCTTCGGGATCGAGAACCGGCATCAGCTCGTTGACATCCTTGCTGAGCTTCACCCGGCCATCGAACTCGGCGCCTTCGGCGATGGAGAGCTTCTGGTGGGTTATATCACCCTCGACCTGCGCGGAAGCCTGTAGCTTCACGCTCACGGCGCGTATCGAGCCGCGCACGCCGCCGCGAACCTCGATCGCCTCCGCGCAAACCATGCCGACCACCGAGCCCTCCTCGGTGATGACGACCTGCTTGCCATGCACGTTGCCGCGAACATCGCCATCAACCTGAAGCTTGTTCGCCGAAATGATGGTGATCCGATCGCCGAGAATGGTCAGATCGGTGCCAATCACGGACGTGCCGCTGGGCGCCGAGGCGGACTTATCGAACGGGGACGGGGAAGAACGCGTCGCCTGGGTTGCGGCAGCCCCCAACGGCGTGGGGCCGGGCTTCGGCTGGGGCAGGTTGCTCTTGGGATCTGTATTGAACACGAGGTCACCTCCTGCGCCGTTGGGCGCGTTCTGCATGGTCTGATTAGGTGCGTTCCCCCGCTGGCGGGATTGGCACACACATCCGCGGCGAATTTTTGTCGAGACGGAGCCGGGCGCGAGGCTTGCCCTGCGTCCGCCTCACAAACGCCCCGCCGGCTTCGGACCCTGAGGCATGTCAGAGGACAACGTGCCGATGAATAGACGGGCTCTGGTCGAGCAGACGCTCGACACGATCCAGCGTACCGCGATGAAGATCGCCGCGCTTCCCGTCGCGTCGCGCGACGACGCGCTCGATGTCGCGCACCGCGCCTACGCCAATGCCATGCACGATCTGGGGCAGGACAACGTCGCCGCCGGCAGGTGGGTGGAAACCGTGATGACCAGTGTCCGGTTGCTCGTCTCCGAGATCGATCGCGACGCCGAGCAGGCGGCGGGTACGCCTAGCAACTTATCGGCTTAAAACCACGTGTGCTGCACCGCGCCGATCAAACTGTCATTGATCGTAAGCACATCAAGGTTCACAATCGCCCTCGCCGTTCAGCGTGGGCTTGGCCGATGCGTCCGAACCGACAGCAGATCTTTCGTGCGGATGCCGCGGCGAAACTGGATCAGCTCGAGCTGATCGCCGCCCTCCTGGAACGAGACGCCACCAACAACCGCGCAGTCATCGCCGAGTTAAGCTCGTCGTATCCGCGCATTGCGGGCGGCAGGGCGCCGCGGTTGCGCAGATTGCGGAAACTTGCCCTCGGTGCCAATTCCGCCGTAACGCGCGCTGTCTCTGCGACGGTCGCGATCGCGCGCAGCCGGCGCGTCCACGCGGCGCTCCGCGCCGTCTATGCCCTTATCGTCGACTTCACGCTCGTGATGTCCGTGGCGTGCGCCGCGGTGGCCATACTCGCCGCCGCCTTCCTGCTGACGGCCCCGCCCGTCTGATCAGGCTTCCGCTAGCCGCGCTCGTATACGGCGGCGCAGATGCGGTCGTCTTCGAGCTTCTTGGCGAGATCCGTAGCACCGCCAGGCGCCTTCCCGGCCTGATGATCGATGTGGCGCTGCTCGCACCACTGCCAGCGCGGGTCTTCCTTCGAGGTGACCGGGTTTGCATCCGTTGCGATCGAGCCGGTGTCGATTTTCGACGGCTCCTCCTTGCGGGCAACGGCCTTGTCGACCTTGGCGCGGCGGTAATGCTTTGTCACCGATCCGGTCCGCAGGGTTTCGGTGGCGCAGCCTGCCAGAAGCAGCGATCCGAGCACGCCGATCGCGAACCAGGTCAGTCGATTGGTCGGCAGCATGGTTCGGCCTCCAGTTACCGCGGCACGGTGCGAAGGCATCGCGAGCGGCACCCTTCCGGCTATCTGATTTGCGGCGCAGCCAACAGATCGGGGCGCCCGATAGCGCCCGGCAGCGTGATTTTGATGTGCAAATCCCGATTCGCGCCCGGCGTGCGGGCCAAGATCTACTCGCAACTGCGAAGCTGGTTCGTTTCGGCCCGCTGAATTGTCTAGCCACCTCAGGGGCAAATCAGCGAAGGTCGGTGACCGCTGTACACGGAGGAAGCAAGAAGTGCGTGCGTATGGGCGCAACGAGGAAACGCCATGTCACGCAAACGGACCCGGACCCTGGAAAGCTACAGCGACAGCGCGATCACCTGGTTCTTCGTCGGCCTGATGCTGATCGCCGCCATCGCGGCAGTTCTCGGCCAAATGGATATCGGCTGATATCGCCGCCAAGGAAAATGGCGGCCCGCTGAGGCCGCCATCGCAATCTTACAATGGGGCAGCGCGCCGCCGCTCAGCAGCCGTGCCGCCACATGCAGCGGGCAAAGCGCGGCGAGCCCCAACCCCAACGCTTGGCGCAGCGCCAGTTCCAGCGGCCGCAGCGGTAGCCGGCCTTGTCGACGACCGAGCCCGAGGCTGCCTTCGATTTTGCCCAAGCGACGTCGGGCGCGCTGGCGGCAGTCGCCTGTCCGATGACAAGCGGGGCAGCGATCATCGTCGCGGCTGCGAGCAAAAGGGCGTGACGCATGTTGTCCTCCATTGTCAGCGTTCAACTACGGCATATGACGTAACGGTTCATTTCTTACGTTTGTGTCAATCGAGTGGAAGCAACGCGAACCAACGCAGCCGCGGCGCAAAAAGCCCGCCACACGCATTGCGGTCTTGACGAATTGGATAGCCCCACGCGCTACGCTGGAGCGCCAAACGCCACCAACTTCCACCGATCCAGCCGAGCAGATCGCCACTTGCGGAGAGCGACATGAGCCAAGACCCGATCGCAGATACGAAGAACAAGCTCGACGATCTCGAGCAGCGCATCCATACGGCAAAGTCATCGCTCGGTGCGCGCGGCGATCTCAACGACGAGGCGCAGAAGGACTGGACCGCGATGATCGAGAAGCACGCCGACATTCGCCGCAAGCTCGACGCGCGCGACGATCATCCGGCCGGTGTCATCGAGGGGATCCATTTCGACGTCGACATCCTGCGCACCTCGTTCGAGAAGTGGGTGGCGAAGGTCGAAGGCAGCTTCGACAAGTAGTCTCGCCTTTGCGCGCCGCGCACCGCGCCTTCATCGGCACAAAAAAATGCGGCGGCCGATTTCTCGACCACCGCATCGATACCGCAAAAAAAAATCGACAGCGTTAGATGATGTCGATCTCGGCTGGCATGTAGGAAGTGACCTCGAGGCCAACTTCCTGCTCGCGCACCTGCGGCTTGTTCCAGATCTTCATTGGGTGTTTCCTCCTTGAGCGGAGGACGAAAGCAGCCGCTCCCGTCCCCCCGCGTCGGATATAATTTGCCGCTCTCAGGGCTGCAACCGAATTCTTGCGGATTTGGTTATGGATAGGGCGATTTGCTCGCCCATATCCGAGGCGCCGCAGCGCAACAAATAAAGCGACTGGCCGCGGAAAAGTCGAGGTTATTGACCCTCGACCACGTCTTCCTCGTTCCACTTCTTGATCGCCGTCAGCACCGATTTACGGCATGGCCCCAAGGGACCTTCAACCATGGCGGCTTCCTCGCCGCGCATCTTCGCGTCGTCGTAGTTTTTCGCGCAGTACGCTTCCTGCTGCGCTTCCAGCTCGGCGCGCGATTTCTGCTTTGCGGCGTCGGGATCCTTGATGTCGGCGATCTGCGACGGTGGCGGGGCTTCGCCCGGCGGCGGCAGCCGATCCAGCGACGGCGGCACGACGAGCGGCGCACGCTCGGCCAGCTTGGGATCGCCGCCTTTGGTCTTGCCGGCATCCGACAGACCGACGGCATCGAAAATGCCGCCATTGAACTGAATGTCGTCGGAGGAGCAGCCGGCCACGCCGAGCGAGAGGCTCGCTACCAGCGCCAGCCAGATACCTTTCGCAGGACTGCTTCTCGGCGGCATTTGTTCCCCCGTGGCGCTCCTGTCCCGCATCAATCGCGGTAGCGCCGTATGCTAATCCCCTGCGCTACAAGGACTTTGCGGCGTCTTTGCGACTCGCCATAAGGGAGTCATACAGCAGGCCAATGACCCCGGCAACAATGGCCACGTCGGCGATGTTGAAGACATACCAGTAGAACCCGAAGGCGTGCAGGGAGAAAAAGTCCGCAACCCCGCCCAGAACCACCCGGTCGATGGCGTTGCCGATGGCCCCGCCCATGATGAGGCCGAGCGAGACGGCCAGCAGGCCCCCAGTGGCCCCGCGGGAGAGCCAGATCCATAGGGCGATGGTTGCCGCCACCCCGAAGGCCGCCAGCATGATCTGCCCGCCGTAGCTCTCCTGGTCGAACATGCTGTAGCTGATGCCGATGTTCTTCACGAACACGAGGTCGAGGAAGGGCGTGACGGCGACCCGCCCGCGCTCGGCGATGCGGTAGACATCGAGCATCCACCACTTGTGGACCTGGTCGAGCAGGAGGGTGATCAGGAAAACGGCGAGGCCGAGCCGCGAGTAGGGACCCCACAACCAACCGCGCATGCCGGAACTTTCAGTCGTCATGCGGTTCCCTTGGCGCGTTGATCGAACTCGCGCACGGCGGCGGCATCGCGCAGCGACAGGTCGGGATAGTCGGGATCGGCGCCGACGTCGGGAACGATGCGCCAGGAACGCGCGCACTTCCTGCCTTGGGCGCGCTTGGGCACGACGCCGACACCTGGCACGTCAGGCAGCGTGAAGGCACCCTCGGGCGGCGACTTGGCGATGAGGCGCGCGCCGCTGGTGATCGACACCTCCTCCAGCTCGACGCCCTCGAGCGCACGCAGCATGTCGCGGTCGGCGACGTAGACTTCGGGAGCCGCCTCGAGGCTCGAGCCGATGCGCTTGGCGGCCCGCTCCAGCTCCAGTGCGCCGGTGACGACGCGGCGTACGTCGCGAACGCGGTCCCACTTCTTAGCAAGCTCGTCGTTGCGCCAGGCCTTGTCGAGCTCGGGGAAGGCTTCGAGATGCACCGAGCCTTCGCGCCCCGGGTCGCGGGCGAGCCACGCCTCCTCGGCAGTGAACGACAGGATCGGCGCCAACCAGGCGACGAGCGCCTTGAAAATCTCGTCGATGACGGTGAGGGCGGCGCGGCGCTTCACGCTCGAATAGGGCTCGCAATAGAGCGCGTCCTTGCGGATGTCGAAGTAGAACGCCGACAGCTCCGTATTCATGAACTGCGAGAGCACGGCGACGACCTTGCGATAGTCGTATGACGCGTAGGCCGCCCGCACCTCGGCATCGAGCTCGGTCAGTCGATGCAGCATAAGCCGCTCGAGCTCGAACTCGCGCATGTCCTTGAACTTGACGCGCTCGCCCTCTTCGAGATGCGCCAAGGCCCCGAGCATCCAGCGCAGCGTGTTACGCAGCTTGCGGTAGGTCTCGACGAAGTTCTTGAGGATGTCGGGGCCGATGCGCAGGTCGTCGGAGTAGTCGGAGGCCGCAACCCACAGGCGCAAGATGTCGGCGCCGGACGTCTTCATCACGTCCTGCGGCGACACGACGTTGCCGTCGGACTTCGACATCTTCTGCCCCTTCTCGTCGAGGACGAAGCCGTGGGTCAGCACGATGTCGTAGGGAGCGCGTGCACGCGTGCCGCACGATTCCAAGAGCGATGACTGGAACCAGCCGCGGTGCTGGTCGGAGCCCTCCAGGTACATGACGCGGTCCTTGCCGCCGTCACGCACACGCTTGACGCCGGCCAGCGTCGGGAAGTGCTGCGGGTCCTCCAGCGTGAAGGCATGCGTCGAGCCACTATCGAACCACACATCGAGGATGTCGCGCACCTGCTCCCACTCGGACGGGTTATCGACGAGGCCGTCGAGAAAGCGCGCCGCGGCTCCCTCTGCGAACCACACATCGGCGCCCTTTTCGGCGAACGCCTGCGTGATGCGCGCCATCAGCTCCTTCGCCTTGACGAACTTGGCGGATGGGATGACCTCGCCCGTCTCCTTGTGGCGGAACACGGTGATCGGCACGCCCCAGGCGCGCTGGCGCGAAACGACCCAGTCGGGGCGGCCTTCGACCATGCCGAGGATGCGGTTCTCGCCCGACTGCGGCACCCATTCGGTCTCCTCGATCGCTTTGACGGCGAGCTGGCGCAGCGTCTGGTTGCCGCTCTTGGGGACGCCCTTGACGGGCTTGTCCATGGCGATGAACCACTGCGGCGTGTTGCGGAAGATGACCGGCTTCTTCGAGCGCCACGAATGCGGGTACTGGTGCTTCAAGCGGCCGCGCGCGATCAGCGCGCCGGCATCGGCAAGCGCCTTGATGACGGCGTCGTTGGCGTCGCCCTTGTCGCCCTTGGCGTTGAGCACGCGCTTGCCTTCAAAGCCCGGCGCGTCCTTGGTGAAGACGCCATCTGCATCGACTGTGAACGGGATCGTCGTATCGATGCCGCGCTCTTTCAGCTTCGCCGCGTTCGCCATCCAGACGTTGTAGTCGTCGGCGCCGTGACCGGGCGCCGTGTGCACGAAGCCTGTGCCGGTGTCGTCCGTGACGTGATCGCCGTCGAGCAGCGGTACTTGGAAGTCGTAGCCGAGCGCAGCGAGCGGATGCGCAGCGACGATCCTCGCCAGTTCCGTCTTGTTGACGACGTCGAACTCGATCAAATGCTTCGACCTTGGCTTGCTTCATCACTTCGTCAGCGAGCTTGTCGGCAACGATGAACTTTTGGCCGACCTTGGCCCAGTTGCCTTCGGGCGCAGCGGTCACGACTCAGTAGAGACCGTAAGCGATCTTGCGACGAGAACGAGATGGCGCGGTTGCCGGGGATCGTCCACGGCGTCGTCGTCCAGATGACGATGGACGCACCGTCGAACTCGCCCCCCTAAATCGCTCAGCCAGATCCCCGCCGGACCTGCCCTTGGCTCGCCAGAATTCGCGCTGCTCAGATATTGCCTGATCTGAGCGGCGGGATCGAATTCGTGATGGGAACTTCACCCAGATCATGTCGGACTGATAGTCCAGATACTCGACCTCGGCCTCAGCCAGCGCCGTCTTCTCCACGACCGACCACATCACGGGCTTGGAGCCGCGATAGAGCGTGCCGTTCATCGCAAACTTCATCAGCTCGCCGGCGATGGTCGCCTCGGCCGGATAATCCATGGTCTTGTACGGATGCGCCCAGTCGCCGACGACGCCGAGGCGCTTGAACTCCTCGCGCTGTACGTCGATCCAGTGCGCGGCGAACACGCGGCACTCATCGCGGAACTCGTTGATCGGCACCGCGTCCTTGTTGCGGCCCTTGGCGCGGTAGTTCTCCTCGATCTTCCATTCGATCGGCAGGCCGTGGCAGTCCCAGCCCGGCACATAGTTGGAATCGAAGCCGAGCATGCCCTGCGATTTGACGACGAGATCCTTGAGGATCTTGTTGAGCGCGTGGCCGATGTGGATGTGGCCGTTGGCGTAGGGCGGGCCGTCGTGCAGCAGGAACTTCGCGCGGTTGCGGCCTTTCTGGCGCAGCCGCTGATAGAGGTTCATCTCGGCCCAGCGCTGCAGCAGGCGCGGCTCGAGGTCGGGCAGGCCGGCCCGCATGGGGAAGGCGGTCTGCGGCAGAAACAGCGTCGTGCCCCAGTTGCGCCCGTCGGCGCCAGGCGGAATCGTGGCTTCTGCCTGCACGGGCCCTTGATCTTGCGCGCGCTCCGCCGCGACGGCCGAAGCTGCCGCCGTCTTTTTCGCTTTGACGGCACTCTTGCCGCCGCTGTCCTTGGCCATTTCAACTCTCGCCCGAATTTCAAGCCGGGGTTCTAGCAACATGCTCCGCGCTTATCCAGGCCTCTGTCATCCCGGAAGCCGGAGCGGCAGTGACGGCTATCCGGGACCCAGCACGAAAAGCGTCGCAGACCCCGAATCATGTGCCTGCGGCACACCTCTCCTGGGTCCCGGCTCTGCGCTCGTCATGTGCCTCGGTCATGGCGGAGCCATGCTTCGCATGGACGCCGGGATGACAGTGAGTTAGGGGCTAGCGGCAAGGATGGCGCGGGCGCGGGCGCAGTCGGCCTGCATCTGCGCGATAAGCGCCTCGCTGGTATCGAACTTGCGGTCGTCGCGGATGAAGTCGACGAACTCGACCTCGATGTCGCGGCCATACAGATCGCCGTCGAAGTCGAAGAGGAAGACCTCGAGCACCGGCATGCCGTTGTCGTAGGTCGGCCGCGTGCCGAGGTAGGCGGCGCCGATGTGGTGCTCGCCGTCGATGTGCACCCGCACCGCATAGATACCGTGCCCGATCGCCGTGCCGCGCGGCAGCGGTATGTTGGCGGTGGGAAAGCCGAGGCCGGTTCCGCGCTTGGCGCCGCCGACGACGGTGCCCGCGGCACGCCATTCGCGGCCGAGCAACCGCGCGGCGCCTTTGACGTCGCCTTGGGCGAGGCGCAGGCGGATGGCGCTGGAAGAGAAAACTTCGCCGTCCTCGGCGACGGGCGGAATGACGGTGAGGCCGAAGCCGGCGCGCGACGCCGCAGCCTGCATGGTCTCCGGCGTTCCGCCGCGGTTCCTGCCGAAGAAGAAGTCGTGACCGATGACGACGTGCCGGGCGCCGAGGCCATCGACGATGACTCTGTTGACGAATTCGTCGGCCGACAACGCCGCGAGCTGGGCGTCGAAGGGCAAGACGACGGCGATGTCGAGCCCCAAGCGATCGAAGATCGCCAGCTTTTGTGGCAGCGGCGTCAGGTGGAAGTGCGGCTCCTCGGGATGGAAGAACTCGCGCGGATGCGGCTCGAAAATGAGCGCGCCGGCCGGCGCGCCGAGCTCGCGTCCGATGGCGGAGGCGGCGCGTAGAAGCGCCTGGTGTCCGCGGTGCACACCGTCGAAGTTGCCGATGGCGAGCACGGCACCGCGCGCTTCAAGCGGCACATCCTTGTAGCCGTGAACGACGAGCATTTGCTCTCCGCGCAGCGAACGCCCCCAAGCGCGCCGGGTACCCGATCAGGCCGAGCGCGACGGAATCATGAGCAACGCCTCGCCCACGACCACCGGCTTGCCATTAACAGTGCACACGCACTCGAACTTGGCGCGCTTCTTCTCGGGAATGAGCTCGGCGACCTTTACGGTGGCGACGACCGTGTCGCCGATCTTGACCGGCGCCTTGAAGTTCAATGTTTGCGAGATGTAGATCGCGCCGGGCCCGGGCAGCTCCATGCCAAACAACGCGGAGATGTATGCGGCCGACAGCATGCCGTGCGCGATGCGTTCCTTGAACATGGTTGTCGCCGCGTATCCGTCATCGAGGTGGACCGGATTGCAGTCGCCCGATACAGCGGCAAATGCGGCGATCGTGTCGGCACTCACGGTGTTGGAGAGGCTCGCCTCCTGACCAAGGCTAAGGTCTTCGAAGTAAACACTCTTTGGCGCCGTGCCCATCTGGTAAGCCCTTCCCGTGTCCGATCTACCTTGCGGCCGGCGGCGACACTATCTGTGCTAAGCTTGATGGGCAACACGGCGCCCCAACCGACCCTCAACCAATGGGTGAGGGGCCGGTTGCATGCCGGGGCCATCGCGAGCTATAAGGCGCGCAATTCCCCAGTTGCCCCAAAATACTTGGCCCTGCGGACCACGCAGGAAGCCGGAGGTTAAGCCCCCATGAGCGATCGCAGACCCCTGATGCCCAAGGCGACGGCCGTTTGGCTCGTCTCGAACACGTCGCTGACTTTCGAGCAGATCGCTGCATTCTGCGGTTTGCACGTGCTGGAGGTAAAAGGCATCGCCGACGGAGACGTGGCGCAGGGCATCAAGGGTCTCGACCCTGTCACCTCGGGCCAGCTGACGCGCGAGGCGATCGAGGAAGCCGAGCGCGACCCCACGCGCGATCTGCACCTCGCCGAGCCGAAGGTGGTCGTGCCGGAGACGCCGACCCGCAAAGGCCCGCGTTACACGCCCGTGTCGCGCCGCCAGGACCGGCCCAACGCCGTCCTCTGGCTCCTGCGCAATCATCCCGAGTTGAAGGACAGCCAGATCATGCGCCTCGTCGGCACGACCAAGCCGACGATCACGCAAATTCGTGAGCGCTCGCACTGGAACGCGCCGAATCTGACGCCGCAGGATCCGGTCACGCTCGGGCTGTGCTCGCAGATCGACCTCGACGCCGAGGTGAAGAAGGCGGCGCGCCGCCTCGATCGCGACCGCAAGGACAAACCGGGCGCGGAAAAGGCCGGCACCCTGCTGCCGACCGAGGAAACGACGTCGCCTGCCGCCGAGCGCAAAGTCGAAATCATGCAGCCCAAGCATGAGGAGCAGCGCGAGGAGACCGAGCAGGAAGAGCAGGCGCGCGTCTTCGCCAAGCTCAAGGAGCTGTCGGGCGGCGAGCGCACCGACGACGATGAGTCCGGCAAGGACTGACGACACCCGTCTCCGCTTAAGATTGCGTCGCCGCGAGCTGTCAACGCAAGGCGCGCGGGCGCGCGGCTACGACGACGGCAGCGCCAACCACGACAGCGCTATTCCAGTGCCCACGGCACCAAGATCAGCAACATCAGCAAGATCCAAAGTGCGATCGTTTGCTGCTTGAGCTCGCTCATGGCCATCTCCCTGGCAGACCATGCGATAGCGGAGATTAGCGTCCAATCGGCCGGCGCAAAAGACGGGAGGCCGCAGAATCCGTAGGAATCGCTCTGACCAACCGCAGACCGTTTGGATTGCCGACATCGCCGTTGCTCAGCGCGCTGGCTTTCGCTAGCGTTTTCCCGACATTGCGGATATCCCGCTGCAGTTCCTTCCTCGAGCGCCGGTCGGACATGCTACCCAACCCCTACGAAGACAGTCTCGATAAGAATCCCGCCAACTACCAGCCGCTGACGCCACTACAATTTTTGCAGCGCGCGGCGCTGATCTATCCGAATCACACGGCCATCATTCATGGCAAGCAGCGTTTTACCTACGCGGAGTTCTACGCGCGCTGCCGGCGGCTTGCCTCAGTCTTGGCGGCGCGCGGCATAGGGCCCGGCGACACGGTGTCGGTGATGCTGGCCAACACTCCGCCGATGCTTGAGGCGCACTACGGCGTGCCGATGATCGGTGCGGTTCTACATACGATCAACACGCGCCTCGATCCGCCGATCATCGCCTTCCAGCTCGACCATGCGGATTCGAAGCTGCTGATCACCGATCGCGAGTTCGCGGCAACGTCGAAGGCGGCACTCGGCCTGGCGCAAGTGAAGCCGGCGGTCATCGACTACGACGATCCGGAGTTTCCGCAGACGGGCGAGCGGCTGTCGGACGAGGAGTACGAGACGTTCATTGCGATCGGCTATCCGGAGTTCGCCTGGCGCATGCCGGACGACGAGTGGGACGCCATTTCGCTGAACTACACCTCGGGCACCACGGGCAACCCGAAAGGCGTCGTCTATCACCATCGGGGCGCGGCATTGATGTGCTACGCCAACACCCTCGAAGCCGGCATGGGTCCGCACCCGGTGTACCTGTGGACGCTGCCCATGTTCCATTGCAACGGGTGGTGCTTCCCCTGGTCGCTGTCGGTGGTCGCCGGCACGCATGTGTGTCTGCGGTGGGTGCGCGCCAAGGCGATGTACGATGCCATCGCCGAACACCAAGTAACGCATCTTTCCGGCGCGCCGATCGTTATGTCGACGCTGCTCAACGCAACGCCCGAGGAAAAGCGGCCGATCAACCATCGCGTCTCCGTCAATCACGCGGCAGCGCCGCCGCCGCAGGCTGTGCTCGACGCGATGACGGCTGCGGGATTTCACCTCACGCACCTTTACGGGCTGACCGAAACCTATGGGCCAGCAACGGTCAACGAGTGGAACAGGGATTGGAATGATCTCGACGCCGAGGGCCGCGCGTTCAAGCGCACGCGCCAGGGAGTGCGCTACATCGCGCTCGAGGATCTCACCGTCATGGACCCGCTGACGATGACGCAAGTGCCGGCCGACGGCGAGACCATCGGCGAGGTGATGTTCCGCGGCAATATCGTTATGAAGGGATATCTGAAGAACCCGGCGGCCAGCGCCGAAGCCTTCGAAGGCGGCTGGTTCCATTCCGGCGATCTCGGCGTGCTCTATCCGGACGGCTATATCCAGCTCAAGGACCGCTCGAAGGACATCATCATCTCGGGCGGCGAGAACATCTCCTCGATCGAGGTCGAGGACGTGCTCTACAAGCACCCGGCGGTCGCCTACTGCGCGGTGGTCGCCAAGCCGGATGAGAAGTGGGGTGAGACACCGTGCGCTTTTATCGAACTGCGCCCGGAGATGACGGCGACCGCGGACGAGCTCCTATCCTGGTGCCGCGAGGGGCTCGCGCGCTACAAGGTTCCGCGCCACATCGTATTCGCGGAAGTGCCGCGCACGTCGACCGGCAAGATTCAGAAATTCAAGTTGCGCGAGATGGCGAAGGACGCGTGATGCCGCCACCTCGATGGCCACGCGCGAGGAAAATCCAGGACCGCGGCGCGCAGCCGAAAATGCGGCAAGCGCACCGGGACAGCATCGGGGGTGAGGAGAGGCGAGCGGGACCGCTCGCCTCGGGCGCCCTAGTGGCGCGTCTCGCCGTCGCTCAGACGAGCGATCTCGTCTTTCAGTTTTAGTTTTTCGAGTTTTAGTCGGTGTATTTCTAGGTCATCCGAACCGGGACGGGAGACCTCTGCTTCAATCTTACGCTCGAGAAGTTTGTGCTTCTCCGCTAGCTCTGCAAGGTGAGCTGCAAGCGCCATCATGGTCCTCCATGAGATGTTGAAGAGACCCCATAACGTGACAGAACATTGTGGCGTTGTCCAATGTGAGTCGGCGATGATGATCGCGTTATTTTTTATGAAAATGAGAACGTCTCCTCAGTTCCGCTTATGGCAACCCAAGCCGCTGCAAGTCCAATTCGAGGTAAGCCGAGGCAATCGCCTACGGCTTGCCATATACGCTGAACAGGACGATAGTCCGCCCGCTCGCGCGGTGTTCAATAGGGGCATTGACCGGTCGGCCAATGAAGCGCATCGACGAGAGAGAGCTCCGAGATGAACTCGTCAAGCTCCGGGCGGAGCACCGTGAGCTCGACGACCAGATCATTCTGCTCGAAGACGCCGCATCCGCGGACCAGTTGCTGGTCAAACGCCTGAAAAAGAAGAAGCTTGCCATCAAGGACAGGATGACGGCGATCGAGGACCAGCTCCTCCCCGACATCATCGCCTGACCGCCGTTCGCTCTGCGGCCTCAAGGGGCCCGTTGCAGCCCCACAATCCGCTTGTAATGGGCGTTCCTCTCCTGTAATCCCCCGCTTTCTTTTCGGCCGGACGCAGCGAAAATGAGCACGGGAAAAGCCGTCGTCGGCATCATCATGGGCAGCCAGTCCGACTGGCCGACGCTCAAGAAGGCCGCCGAAATCCTCGACGAGTTGCAGGTTCCCTTCGAGACCCGGATCGTCTCTGCGCACCGCACGCCGGAGCGCCTGTATGAATATGCCAAGTCGGCAAAGTCGCGCGGGCTGAAAGTGATCATCGCCGGCGCCGGCGGAGCCGCACACCTTCCGGGCATGACCGCGTCCCTGACGCCGTTGCCGGTGCTCGGCGTGCCGATCGCCACGACAGATCTTGGCGGCCAGGACAGCCTTTACTCGATCGTGCAGATGCCGGCCGGCGTGCCGGTCGGGACGCTGGCCATTGGCGAAATGGGCGCGACCAACGCCGGCCTCTTAGCCGCACAGATTCTCGCCCTTGCCGACCCGCAGCTGCTGCAGCGCGTCGAGGCGCACCGGGCGGCGCGCTCCGCCAAGGTCGCCGAAGAGCCCAAGGATGCGTGAGGCACTAGTGTGATGATCGAGAAATTCGCCATCACGAGCGGCTGGGTGTCGAGCGAATTTCTCGATCTGAATCACACTAGCCACTCTATGCTTCTAGTGTCCCTTATGATTTCGAAGTTCGCTCCCTGTCCTAGCCGCGAGATCTGGCGAACTTCGGAATCGGGACACTAGGCTGATGCAGGCTCTCAAGCCGGGCTCGACTATTGGTATTCTTGGTGCCGGACAGCTCGGCCGCATGCTCGCCGCAGCCGCCTCGCAACTCGGTTTCAAGTGCCGCATCTATAGCGACCTGCCGGGGCCCGCTTCCGACCTCTCGGTGTCGACGACGATCGGTGCCTACGAGGATCTGGCGAAGATCGAAAAATTCGCGGAAGAGACGGACGTCGTCACCTACGAATTTGAGAACGTGCCGGTGGAAGCCGCCGCTGCCGTCGCGCGCGTGCGCCCCGTGCGGCCCGGCCTCAAGGCGCTCGAGGCGGCCCAGGACCGCTACAGGGAAAAAGACTTCATCTCGTCTTTGGGCATACCGATCGCGCGCTTTGCGTCGGTCTCGGGCCCCGACGACTTTGCCGCGGCAATCGCCGAGGTGGGCGCGCCGGCGATTCTGAAGACGCGGCGCCTCGGCTACGACGGCAAGGGCCAGGCGCGCATCGAGACGGCCGGCGAAATCGCAGCGGCATTCGAGGCCATCGGCGGTGCGCCGGCGACACTCGAGGCGCTGGTGCGCTTCAAGAGCGAGGTGTCGGTCCTGCTCGTGCGCAGCCTCACCGGGGAGACGCGCTTCTACGACATCCCGACCAACCATCACGCGGGCGGCATCCTGCGCACCTCGATGGTGCCGAGCGATCTACCGCCAGCGCATCAAGAGCGCGCCCGCGAGATCGCCACCCGGCTTGCCGATGCGCTCGACTACGTGGGCGTCATTGGGGTGGAGATGTTCTACGTCGGCGACGCGCCCGAGCCGCTCTTGATCAACGAGTTCGCCCCGCGCGTGCACAACAGCGGACACTGGACCATGGACGCCTGCGCCGTCGGCCAATTCGAGAACCACATCCGCGCCATCGCCGGCTGGCCGCTCGGCGCAACCGACCGGCATTCCGACTGCCGCATGACGAATCTCATCGGCGACGACGTTGCTGCATGGCCGCAGCTTGCCGCCGAGCCGGGGGCCTGCCTGCATCTTTATGGCAAGCACCAGGCCCGGCCAGGGCGCAAAATGGGGCATGTCAACCGGCTAACGCCCCTGTCCAAGGGCCGCTGAACGGGACCCCGCGTCGTACGCATGGACAATTTAACCGCCTTTTGCTAGTGATCCGCCCATCCTCAACGGCAAACGGGATGCCGGCGGTTCAGCCGCCGCACCGGATGTCGCGTTTTTCATTGGTGGCAGGTCAGGCAAAGGAAGCACCCGCTTGCAGGTTCTCGTCCGCGACAACAACGTCGATCAGGCTCTCAAGGCGCTCAAGAAGAAGATGCAGCGCGAGGGCATTTTCCGGGAAATGAAGCTTCGCAATTATTTCGAGAAGCCCTCCGAGCGTAAGGCTCGCGAGAAGGCCGAGGCCGTGCGCCGCGCGCGCAAGCTGGCCCGCAAGCGCGCCCAGCGCGAAGGCCTGCTGCCCGGCAAGGCGCCGACGCCGACGACCGCCGCCGGTCCTCGCCGCTAAGCTGCACTTCGCTGACGAATTCACGATGCGCCCTGAGCGATGAGCTCACGGGCGCATTTGCTGTTGGGCGGGGTGCGCAACCGGTTCGCGGGCGTGCGCCTTGGCCCGCAGCGCCTCGACCCAGCGGAACAGCTCGTCATATGAGCCGTACAGGTGGTGGTCGGAGTGTCCGGCGTGCGGAAAGGTGACGATCTCCTTTGGCGCGTTGGCGGCCGCATAGACGGCCTTGCCCATGTCGACGGGAATGACGCGGTCCTCTTCGCCGTGCATGACCAGGAGCGGCGCGGTCACGCGCGGCAAGAATCGCATGGTCTCGTAGCGGTCGAACATGAACGGGCGCACGGGCAAATAGGGGTAGGACTCCGCCGCTACGTCGACGATCGACGTATACGGCGCGTCGAGCACCAGCCCAGCCACCTTCTTGTCAGCCGCCACCTGCACGGCGACGCCGGAGCCCAGCGATTCGCCGTAGACGATGATGTCCTCGGGCGCGACGCCTTCCTTGCGCAACGTCTCGTAGGCGCGCTTGGCGTCGGCGACGTTGGCACGCTCGCTTGGGCTACCGCTCGAGCCGCCATAGCCGCGATAGCTCATGAACAGCACGCCATAACCGCGCGCCAGAAATCGTCGCACGCGCTCGGAACGGTTGGCGAGATTGCCGGCGTTGCCGTGGAAATAGAGGAGCGTGGGGCGCCCGGGAGAGGCCGGGGCGAACCAGGAGACGAGGCGCTCGCCGTCCGGCGTCTCGATGATGCGTTCTTCGACGCGCGGAAGATTGAAGCTGGCGGGTGCCGTCCGTTCTGGATCGGGGAAGTAGGTCAGCCGGCGCTGAAGGAAGAATGCCGAGAGAGCCACGACCGCGTAGAGCGCCGTCAGCCCGAACGTGAGCTTCAAAATCAGCTGCATGCTCTTACGGTTCGCTGTGGCGAGAGGCCATTTCCCTGACTGTCTGCACACCCCGGACCAAACATAGACCGCCGAGGCGGCGCGCGCGAAGGCGGATCGTGCGTTACGCCTTGCGGCAACCTCTAATTGCGGCGTATAGCTGCTGCAACCAAATAACAATATTGCCGGGAGGGAGCGTTGCTTAGCTAGTCATTTAAAGAATTTCCCTCGACCCTGCGTGCCGGGCACTTCTCCGCCCGGCCTTTTTCGTTTCGGGGGCGGGGGTTTACTTCGCAAGCGCGCGCAGCGGGTCGACGTACTTAGCGCCGAGCGCCTCGGCGACGGCGGCGTAGGTGATCTTGCCGTCGTACACGTTGAGACCGGCAAGCAGATGCGGGTCGCTGCGCAGGGCCCCCACCGCGCCTTTGTCGGCAAGCGCCAGCACGAATGGAAGCGTCGCGTTGTTGAGCGCGAAGGTCGAGGTTCGCGCCACCGCGCCCGGCATGTTGGCGACGCAGTAGTGCACGACGCCGTGCTTCACATAGGTCGGATTGGTATGCGTCGTCGGCTTGGACGTTTCTGAAAAACCGCCCTGATCGATCGAGATGTCGACGATGACCGAGCCGCGTTTCATGGCTTTGACCAGCTTCTCGCTGATCAGCTTGGGCGCCGCGGCACCGGGGACCAGCACCGCGCCGATGACGAGATCGGCCTGCAGCACGTAGTCCTCGATCGCCTGACGCGTCGAGAAGATGGTGTTGACCGAGGCGCCGAACCGCTGGTCGAGCGCGTACAGCCGCTCGATGTTGATGTCGATGCAGGTCACCGCGGCCTCGAGCCCGATGCCCATGCGCACGGCGTTGACGCCGGAGACGCCGCCGCCGATGACGACGACGTTTGCGGGGGCGACGCCGGCCGAGCCGCCGAGCAGCATGCCACGTCCGCCCTGCTCCATCTCCAAGCAGTGCGCGCCGGCCTGGATCGACATGCGGCCGGCAACCTCGCTCATCGGCGAGAGCAGCGGCAAGCCGCCGTTCACACCCGTCACCGTCTCATAGGCGACCGCCGTCACGCCCGAGCGCATCAGCTCCTTGGCCTGGTGCGGATCGGGCGCCAGATGCAGGTAGGTGAACAGCGTCTGGCCTTCGCGCAGCATCTCGCGCTCGGCGGCCAGCGGCTCCTTCACCTTCACGATCAGGTCGGCTTTGGCGAAGACCTCCGCGGCATTGGCAGCGATCTTGGCGCCGGCCTTGCGGTAGTCGTCGTCGGAAAAGCCGATGCGCTCGGCGGCGCAGGTCTCGACGAGGACCTCATGACCGTGCGTGACGAGCTCGCGCACGCTCGCCGGCACGAGCCCGACGCGGTACTCGTGAACCTTCACCTCTTTGGGTACGCCGACGCGCATGCTCGTCCTTTCGCGGTTCGCTTTGCCCCAAGGGTATTGGTAGATGCCGCGATGGCAACCGCGAACTTGTCCTCATCCCGGAGAAACGGCTGCTCAGGTTTGCGGCAGGGGAACGGGTACGCCAGCATCTCTCTTCCGGGATCCAGCTTATGAGCGGCGCAGCTACCGTAGGCCGCGCACTCCTTGTGCTGGGTCCCAGGGTCATGCTGGAAGCATGCCTCCGGCAATGGCGCTCGTTCACTCGCTCGCCCGGAAGAAGTGGGGAGACGGGGCGCGCAGGCACCGCATCAGTATTTATTAGTTCGGCGCCATGTCGGAGACATGCCTTCGGCATGACCGCGCCCCGCCGCGGCTCGTTCATCGACTGTCCGGAGTTGGGGGCCTTATTCCACTACCTGCGGATTCAGGATCCCCAGACGGTTCGCCTTCACCACGCCCTTCGGTCGTTACCCTCGCGACGTGGCTACTACTGCAACCGCATCCACCCCCGAAACTTGAGACGGTCTCGAGCTCGTCCCCAAGGGGCGGAATGGGGGCAGGATACTGGCGTGCGTAAGGGCGGGGATTAGTTTGTCACGTGTCCGACTGCCTAGGGCCAGAAGCGGACATCATCGACTACCTAAAAACACAAGATAGTTTCATTCTGTAGCGTCGGCATTTGCCGAGCCAAAGGCACTGTGCACCAGCCCGGCAGCGAGTGCGAGCCAGACTAGGTGGGCATCGCTGCGCGCACCGATCTTCGCCTTGATCGTATAGTGGTGATTGCGAACCGTCTTTTGGCTGAGATTGAGTAGCGGCGCGATCTCTTCGCTAGACAGACCCGTGGCCAGTAGCCTCAGAATCTCCGTTTCTCGCGGGGTGAGGATTTCGGTCAGGTGCTGGGTTCCGGAAAGTCGATCCGCAGCGAGAGCGCGGGCAACGTCCTCGCTGAGGAAGTGCCCGCCACGCACCACAGTAGCAACGGCGCGAATGAGTTGCGCTGGATCACTGCTCTTCGTCACATAGCCCGCCGCTCCAGCCTCGAAGGCCTTGAGCGCAAATGCTGCTCCTTCATGCATTGAGAAGATCAGAATACGTGCGTCCTTATCCCATTCCCTAATGCGACGAACCGCTTCTATGCCGCCGACACCGCGAAGTCCCAGGTCCATGACGACCACAGACGGCTGATGCTTCTTGTAGAGGACGTAAGCATTCTGCGCGTCATCAGCTTCGGCACACACGCGAAAATCCGAGTGCATCTCCAAGAGGCGACGATACCCCTCCCGCACGACAGGGTGATCGTCGACGAGTAAAATGGAGATCTGGCTCATGTAAGCGCCGTACCGGCCTCCAGAGGGATGATCGCCGCCACACGCACGCCTCCGCCGGCCTGCGCCAGAGTGAGTGAGCCGCCATATGGTTCAAGACGCTCTCTTATGCCGAGAATGCCGTAGCCGCCCGCGCGCTCGAAATTGCTCGCATCCCCTGCCCCGTCGTCCTCGACGGTGAGCGCAATCGCATCCCCGTCTCCCTGGAACCGCTCCAGCCTCAGATGCACCTCGGACGGCTCACCATGTTTGAGCGCATTGGTGATGCATTCCTGCGCGATACGATAAACGTCGGTTGCGACTTGGTTCGGTAGGCTGGCGAGCTGTCCGGCAAACTCGAGACGGAACACGGTGCCTAGACGCGCCTGGTCGTTGTGCTCGCTGATTAGCTGGCGCAGGCTGGCCTCAAGGCCGATCTCATCGATGTTCTGCGAGCGCAGGCGCTTCAGCGTGCTGCGCAAGGAGAGCATCATCCACCTCTGCAGCTCGGCGATCTTCGCCGCGTCGATGGCGATGTCCTCGTGATCCTCGCCCGCGCGGCGTTCGATGATGGCAGCGAGCGCCGCCGTCGCCGCAAGGCATTGGCCGAACTCGTCGTGCAAATCCCGCGCGATCGCGCGTCGCTCGTCCTCCTGCACCTGGAAGAGCCGCGTCACCAGCGCCTGGCGAGTGGCTCGCGTGGCGGCAAGGTTCTCAGCGAGCTGGTTCACCGCCTTGGCAATGTGATCGAACTCTCCGGTGCGGAACCTCGGTAGGCGCCACGCGAGGTTGCCATGTTGCAGCTGTCGCAAGCCCTCTGTGATGGCGCGTGCCGGCAGCAGGGAGTAGCTGATCATCAAGGTGGCGAGCACCGCAATGCCGCCCGCCATGGCCAGCGCGATGCCGAGGAGCGTGGAGAGGCGTTGCCAGGCGAGACGCAGCGCCGCTTCAGGCTGCGCCATCACTGTAATCGCGCCGGCAGCCCTGTCGCGCAGCGTTAGAGGCCGCTCTACCGGCACGTGCCGGCCCAGAACGAGCGTGTACGACTTTACGAACCATGCGGGTGGCGCTTCTCCGACGGCCTCGACCTGGCTGCACAGCGTGCTGCTCTCCTGGTTCGGCGGCGTGAGCCGGACGCAGATCCCCGGCGAGATGATGGTCTGCGTCGCGAGCGACTGCCAATCCGGTGACGGCAAGATGCTGCTCTTGCGCATACCGCCGCGCCATACAAGCCGCTGCCAGAACAGTCCCTCGAGATGCTGGCTCACGCGGACGGCGGTCGCGGCGACCGAAGCATCGATGGAGCGGTGGGTATCGATGGCGATCCAGCCTACAGCGGCGGCAAGACAAAGAGCCACCACACCGCAAAGCCGCAGAACGAGTCGCATCAACAGGTTCATGTTCGTTCCCCTTCCGACCTCAGATTGGCGGTTGCCCGGGAGGAAAGGCAAGGCTCGGCCTGGCACGCCGGGCAAAATGCCCGGAACACCGGGTCACGGTGCCCTTTCGCTGGGGGTACCTGCCCCACATGCTAGGTGCCACTTCTCGGCGACGCGATCAAAAAACGGGAGAACGCCAATGGACATCAACTCTTCGATTGCTCCACATTTACGCTGTCCGCGCACGCGCACGCGCCGCGTCAGTGACACGTTCCGGCCGCCATACGACTGTTGGTCGGCGCGCGCGGATGTGTCCGTCGAGCAAGTGGTCATGGCCTATTATGGCGTGCAGTCGAAGGGCGATGCACTCAAAGGAAAGGCGTGCACTGCGTTTCGTCAGCTTATCGAGACGTTCAAGCTGCCTGACGGCCCCGGCCATTACGACCTCGTCCACCAGGTCGATGGCGACGGTTACGACAACATGATCGCGATCGCCTACTGGACCAATCCGGAAACGTACAAGCGCTGGAACGGCAGCCCCGCGATTGCTGGCTGGTGGAACTCGGACGATCGTCTCAAGGAAGACATCGGCTACTTCCGTGAGATCCTGTCGCCGCGCATGGAGCAATTTGAAACCATCTACGGGGCGAAGGAGCTGGAAGGTGTCGGTGTGGTCATGGGCAGCATGTCGTCGGACCCGATCGTGGAGCACGGCTATTGGGGCTCGATGCGCGAACGCTTTCCGCTTTCACAGACCGACACTATTGATCCTGAAGGCGCCGTCGAGTTGAAGCAGGGCCAGCCGAAGCAGGGGGGCCGCGTCGTGATGCGAGGCCACAAGAATCTCGCCGTTATCCGCTCCGGGGAGGATTGGAGCAATACGGAAGGCGAAGAGCAGCGCACCTGGTTTGAGGAAATTCAGCCCGTGCTGCTCGAAGGGATGAATTTCCTGCGCGACGACGGTCTCCAAGTGGGCTGCTATTGCAACCGCTATGTCTACCACATGGATGAGAACGGCAATCTGCTGGACAAGGGTTTTGGGTACAGCCTCTGGCGCTCGCTCGCCCATCTCGAGAGCTGGGCGGAATCGCACCATACACATCTGCGGATCTTCGGCACCTTCATGAGGCTGGTGCAAAAACTCCCGAATCTGAAGCTGTATCACGAGGTGTCTGTGTTCGACGCCGACGCGCAGCACTACGAGTACATCAACTGCCACCCCAACACGGGGCTGATGCGCGCGGCTTGAAATGAAGCGTCGGGCTGCCGCCATTTGCGCGGCGCCCCTCGCTCACCATGTTGTGGCGGGTCACGGCAGCTATTGGCTCAACGCGTCCTTGTCGTTCCAAAGGCTGCCTGATGCTGCTGGCAAAGGCGAGCGCGCACCAACGGCCCTCCGGCCTTGCGATGGCAGCCCTGGCTCCATGAGCACGAGTTGAGCAAATCGCGCGGCTGTTTCTCGCAGGCGGAGCCGCAGACCATTACACTTCATTTAACTATCGTGATTGCTACCTTGGTGCCCTGTCGCCGAACGAACATTTTTCGCGCTATGATGCGACTGCCGCGGTGCCCTCGAAGTCTTGCGTGCCCACGCTGCCGCAGATTGCGCACGCCGCGCCAACCCAGAATTTTCAGGAGCCAGTGATGCGGCTACCCGCAACTCCAATTACGCCCACCATTGTGTTCGATCTCGACGGCACGCTCGTGCACACCGTGCCGGACATTGCCGACGCGCTCGACATCGCGCTCGCCCCCTACAACGTCACGCCGACGAGCATCGGCGAGGCGGCCAGCATGATGGGCGACGGCCTGAGCCAATTCTTCTGGCATGCACTCGTGGCCAAGCGGCTCAGCCTTCCCGCCGTCGAAGCCGATGCCGCGCGTAAGCGGTTCATCGAAATCTACCGTCAGTCGCCGGCGCGGCTGTCGCACTTGTACCCCGGCATTCGCGCGCTCCTCAAGGAGCTGCGCGAGCGCGGCGTGCATACGGCGGTGTGCACCAACAAGATCGAGCACATCGGCGTCGACATCCTCGAGCGTTTCGACTTGCGCGGTCTGTTCGACGCTGTCGTCGGCTCCGGTGGCGACCGGCCGATGAAGCCCGATCCGCGCCCCATTTTCGAGGCGGTGGCGCGTGCCGGCGGCCGCATCGAGCGCACGCTGCTGGTCGGCGACACCGGCGCCGACTACGGCGCGGCGATCGCGGCGCGTATTCCCTTGATCCTCCTCGACTATGGCTACAGCCACGTGCCTATCAATGCCCTCACCTACGGCATTATCGTCGACAATCCGCTGAGCCTGCATGATGCGGTCATGAGCTTCGTGAACGCGGAGCATGTCGTCACGCCCGACGCGGACCTGCCGCACCACTCGGCGGCGTAGCCTGATCGGCTAACCGCGCGCCGGCCGGCGCCGCTCGCTAAACCACGCGCGGTACTCGGTCATCTTCCCGCGCTGCGCCCCCGGCGCACGCCGCTTGCACGTCGACGCCTCGTCGCTGTTGTCCGCCGCGCCCCAGCGCAGCTCGACGCAGTCGTTCACGTTGTACGCCATCTCAAGCTGCGCCGTGCGGTCGACCACCTCTTTGAGCGCCAGCGTCCACGGCGAGCCATCGCTGCGCGTATAGGAAAATTTGCGCGCCGCGAGCTCAGCAGCGAGCTTGCTCTCCAACTCCGCCTTCACGTCGCCGACGCTCTTGTCCTTCGGCATCGCGTAGCGCTCGGGCCGCCGCGCGACGCGATCGGGAAAGCCGCGCACCACGTCGATGGCGATCAACAGGCGCAAATCGCGCGACGGCGTCGCGAAATCTTCCCACGCGCCGGTCGTCTCGAAGATCGACGCGCCGTCCGGCATCGCCACCTCGGCACCGCCGCCGGTCTGATACTTGCGTCCGTTCTCTACCGATGTGACGCGCGTCTTCACCTGCTCCTCGAGCGCCGTGATCGCCTCCTGCATGGCGCGCAACGGATCGAGCGGCGCCGGCGACATCACGTCATCCATGCGATCGTAGAAGTCTTCGATGCCGAGCTTCGACTGATCGAGCGAGAAGTCGGCGTACTGAGGATCGTTGGCGATCTCCTCGTTGGAGAGCCGCCGCAGGCCGCCGCCCTTCACCGCCACGATCGGCCGGAAGCGCTTGAATCCGGGGCCGCCGAGCGCGGGATCCTGCGCGAACAGGAAATTGCCGCGCCAGAAGCGCTTGCGCGCCACCGTCCCGTCCGGCTGCCCATCGACGGCGAGGATGACGCCCGCCGCGTCGTCCGTCTGCGCCACGCGCTTTGAGATCACCAGGACGTGGCCATAAGGATCGGCGTACACGGTGCCGGGGCGCAGCGTCTCCTGCTTCAGCGCCACGGGATAATAGTCGGTGTCGTCGTCGGCGGCTGCCGTTCGCCCGGTGCCGGAATGGACGCCGTTGGCGACGGTCGTCCGCAAATAGTAGCCAAACCCCGGCACGAGCCCTTGCGGCCGCGGCGGAAGCCTCGGCACTTGCCGCACGACGGGCTGCTCGAACATCCCGCCGAAGAGACCGCCGCCACCGCGTCGCCGTAGGCGACACTTTGTGTGGGCGGAGCGGGAGGCGGCTCCTCCTTTTGAATGTTCCACCACGCCGGGCACTGCGGCGGCTTGCCGCCGCCGCCGCGCGAGCACTTCGAGTACCCGAACGGCAGCCCCATCTTGAAGGCGAAGTAGCGCGCGCAAGAAGTAGGGAAGGTCGGCGCAGTCGGGCTGAATGACGAGCCCCTTCTCGTCCTCGCGCAGCGCCGAGATGGTTGAACAGGAAATTGCGCGATTTATCGCGCAGCACCTCGTGCAGCGCCTTCCACGACAGCGCCTCCTCGAGCGGCGCGTCGAACAGCTTCTCGATCCATGCGGAGTAGAGGTTCTCCGTCGCGCGGTTCCATGTATCGCGCACGGGCCAGACGCTCTTCCTCGTCGCACCCGGCGGCGCAGATGCGCCCTTGCGCACGGGTATCTCGCGCGTGATCGTGCCGCACTCCGCCGACGCGCCGTCGCGCGCGAGCTTCGCGTGCCAGGTGCCCACGGCGGGCGATGCGACCTCGGCGAACCAGAAATACGGCGGCCCGCCGTGCCGCTCACGCGAAGCAACGGCGACGTTTCCATCGGGCGCGACCAGCGAAAGCTCGCCATCGAGCGGCTGCTCCGCGGTGAAGACGACACGCAAAGGCGCGCCCTTCCACGGCGCGATCGGCGAGGACAGGACCGCGAGCCCAGCAGCGTCTTCGCAGCTGCCGGATGGACCCTTGGCCTGTGCGTTCGCATCTGCGACGAAAAATGCACCGGCGATCAGCAACGATGCCGTCACAGCAGCAGCAAACTGGCGTGCAGAAAACAATCGAGCCCCCTGGCTCCCTCGATGCAGCTAAAGAATACCGCGAAAGCCTCTGGCTAAATCATGGCAAAATTTATCGCCAGGCGAACGCGACGGCAACATCACCGGCCGCTTGAACGGTAGAAAGCACGGCTTGGGTCATCCCCCGCCGGCGCGCGGCCATTTTTTTGCCTGAGTCTGCTGACGCTTAGACATGTAGCGGGGACCGGTATCTACAAGGATACCAGGGGGGGTTAGTCATGGCAGTTCCCGCTCAGCGCTGGCGCGCAGAGACGTACGATTCTGATTTCGACGAAGACTTCACGCTTGGGGAGCTCAGTTCGGGCGAGAGGATTTGCCCGCCACGAGCCGCGAGCGATAGCCTGCTGCCGGCGTTGCTAGTCATTTTTATCATGCTCGGCGGGGGCTGGGCGCTCCTGCGCTATCCGCCCAGCTGGCTGCCGACCGAGCTCGCGGCCCTGTTGGCACCCGCATCGCCGATCCCACCACCGCCCCCGCCTGCCAACACCGCGCCGGCGACCGAACCGTGGGCCGTCAGTCCGCCGCCCGCGCAAGCGGAACCACCAGCTTCGATCGAGATTGCGGATGCTCCCGGTGAAGGGACGAAGCCGGCCTCGTCTCCGGTGACGACGGGCGCTATCGCACCGGCAGCCGAGCAGCCGGCAGCTGAACCGCTGCCGCCACCGAAGGTCGACCCCGGCGACCCTTACCAGAAGCGCGCGGTCGCGGTCGGTCTCCACCCGGATATTTCGCGGGCGCTGTTGGCACGGCTGTCGCCAACCGACTATCGCAATGCGGGGACCGCCATTCAGACTGCGGTGGCAAAGACCCCCGACGACGCCGTCTTCGTTTGGCCCCGGCAACGCAAGCCTGAGCTCGCACTTTTCCGGGTTCACTTCGTGCCCGGCGCCGCCCCAACTTGTCGGCGGTACGTCGTGACGGTGACCAAGGATGGCTGGTCGACGACAGCCCCGCCAATGGAAAAGTGCGATGCCCGTCCACCCCCGAAGCGGATGACGCTTGCTGATTGAGCGAGGGCTCCGCAGTCGCCTAATTCGACGGACGCTCGCGGCTCGCCGGTTCGCCCCTTACGTCGATGCGTTGGGGTGCCAACAACCTCAGACAATTGTCGGCGCCGATTTCCAAAGTGTGAATGTAGAAATAGGTGTCGGCATCGTTCGTCGCCTCCATGATCGGCGAGGGCGCCGAGACGATGACGAGACCGCCGCACTCGCCAATCCAATCGATGTGCCGGTGGCCGTGCATCAAGACGCACCGCTTCGCCATCGGCTGCAAACTGCGCAGGAACCAGTTGCCGTTGACCAGGGTCGTGCCGACGCGCTCCGACAGGACCTTCGCGGCGCGCGGATACTCGATGGGATGGTGATGAGCTCCGATGAGCCAGCATGCCTTGGGGTACTGCGCAAAAACGCTGTCGATCGCTTTGGCCTGCGCTGCCGAGACCATCCCCAGCGCATTGGTGAATGAGAAGTGGGAGTCCGAGTTTGAGTTCAGGAGGATGATGCCCAGGCCATTCTCGCCATCCGGAGGCAGCACCATCGGGAAGACTTCGTTCCACCGATCGGACGCCGACGTCGAGAAATAGGGCCGTCCGGTCGTGGCAAATCTCGCCAAGTCGGCGGCGTGCGGCTGCAGCGCGTCCGGCGAGGCTGTCGCCGATACGCATGCCCTGAGGGGCTCATGACGCGAACGCGTGACCCCTGGATCGTGTTGATGGCGGATAGAGTGCGGATCTTGCGTAGCCGGCTGTTGGGACCGATGGACAGATCGAGCCGGGCAGGATTGGCCCGATCCACGATGTTGACGTCATGGTTGCCGGGCAGCACGAGCACGCGGTCGGCGATGGCAGGATGGTCGGCCAGCGCATCGAGGAACTCGGCCCACTCGCCGGAGCGGCCGGCGTCCGTCGCGTCGCCCGAAATGAGAACCGCATCGAGCGGCGACGCGGCGTCGATCTCTTCAAGCAAAGTCAGAAGCCGGCGAAAACGATGATCGCCCTGCGGGCCCGACCTGCCGCTCTCGATACGGAAGCCATAGCGTTCGCCGACGACGTGCACGTCGGACAAGTGGGCGATGCGCCAAGTGCGGGCACCGGGCGTCGGCTGGGGAAAGCCCTCGAGATCCCTCGGCGCGGCCATCGTCGCATCGGCGAGCCCCCATACGAGCCCGGCGACGGCGAGGTAGGCACTGACGACGACCACGGTGTTGGCGAGCGCCACCCAAGCGAGCTCCCACGGCGACAGCAAATCGCTCACCCCGCCGATCCAGCGCGTCGACGGCCAAGTCAACGTCGCCACCAGGAGGGCCAGTGCGCTGATGAGTAGGCCCGCCACGGCTGCGGCCCAGGAGCGAAGGCGCTCGCGCCGGCGCGGCACGGCGTCCTCCGGCAGCACCCGTTCGGCCAGATGACGGAGTGCTTCGCGGCAGAACGTGTAGGCCGGCTCGATCGCGACCGCGTTCAACGACCAGAAATTGCTCTCGGCGAGACGGAATAGCCTCCTGCCGAACAGCCAGCCGAGAGCGGCGACGGCCAGACAAGATTGCGATCGGCACGATGCCGAAAAGTGGCGAAGCGTAATCTTCCCGGCAACCTTCCCGATCCACGCCGAGGCAATCAGCGGGGCGAGCCCGACGATCACGGCGGGCACGATGAATAGGATGAGCCAGGCGGTGATCAGCTTGGCGAAGCTGATCTCGCCGAGAAGGCTGCCCGCCATCGAGAAGAGTGAGTTGGGCTTTGGTGCTCGACGCGTCGTCTTCGACGTCGCCGTCGCCGAGGATCAACCAACGGCTTCATGCGCCCAACCCTCAAGTCGTCCGCGGCTGCCGCGCCTGTTCACTCGATAGGACCGAGAGCTTAGGCTCATACCTGCTCCAGAAGCGCGTCAAGCTCAAACGAGGATCGAAGGCCTAGACGCATGTCCCGCGCGGACGTGTTGCTCGGCCTTCGGGTGGTCTATGTTAGAATTGTCAAATCGGGGCACTCGAAGCATCACTGCCAGTGGCGGACTTGCTCGAAGCCGTACCCTCGCAGCGCGGTGGCATCCATGCCGAGAAGCCCGACCATCGAGATCACATACTGCCGACTGTGCGGCTGGGGTCTGAGAGCCAGCTGGATGGCGCAGGAGCTCATGACGACTTTTGCCGAGGAACTCGGCTCCATCACCCTCACCCCGGATGTGACGGGTGGCGTCTTCGAGGTTCGCGTCGACAACGACCTCATCTGGTCGCGCAAAGAAAAGGGGCGCCTTCCTGATATCAAGGAGCTCAAGCGGCTGGTTCGCGATCAAGTCGCCCCCGACCGCTCCTTGGGGCACACCGACCGGGAACAGTGACCGTCGCGTTCACACTGCGTGCGCAACGGAATTGCCGCTACGTAAACCGCACGGCGTAGATCTATTGGGCGCGCGGCAGGAATTCGGCAGCGCGGGTCAGCGGTACATGGAGTCGCGATCATTGAGCTGACGCTTGCAGATTTCCCGCCACTTGCTCTTGGTGATGTGCGTGCCCGCATCCCAGGTATTCATGCACTGCTCGAGCGCAGCGTCGCTGTCTTGCGTCTGTTCTTGCGAAGTGTCGGGCGCCGTTGGCACAGCTCCGTCGGGGGTGTAAAGGCGCGTTCCCTTGCGCGCCTGGACCTCGATGACCGGGGACGCGCCCGGCGGCGCGGGCGGAAGGGGACCAGCCAATGCGGCGTGGCCGGCCTGCGCCATGCAGAGGAATGCCAGCAGGAATGCGCGCGTGGGTGCCATAGCAGCTATTTTAGCATGCCTTGCACCCGGCAACGGATGCGGCACGCCATCATGGTGAAACAATTTGCAAAGGGCGTTGGCGCCGGCCTCAGTGCGCCAGCGCCTTGACGATCTCTTCCGTCATCTTCTTGGCATCGCCCAGCACCATGACGGTGTTGTCTTTGTAGAAGAGCGGGTTGTCGATGCCGGCATAGCCGGAGGCCAGCGAGCGCTTGTTGAACAGCACGGTGCCGGCCTTCCACGCCTGCAGCACCGGCATGCCGTAGATGGGCGATGACTTGTCCGTCTCGGCGGCCGGGTTGACGACGTCGTTGGCGCCGATCACGTAGACGACGTCGGCCTGCGGCGAACTCGGAATTGATGTCCTCGAGCTCGAACACCTCGTCGTAGGGCACGTTCGCCTCGGCGAGCAGCACGTTCATGTGGCCGGGCATGCGACCGGCAACGGGGTGGATGGCGTACTTCACCTCGACGCCGGCCTTTTTCAGCTGGTCGCCCATCTCGCGCAGCGCATGCTGCGCCTGCGCCACGGCCATGCCGTAGCCCGGCACGATGATGACCTTGGCGGCGTTCTTCATCACGTAGGCGGCGTCCTCGGCCGAGCCGAGCTTGACGGGCTTCTGCTCGGCGCCGCCGGCCGGGCCCGCGACCTCGCCGCCGAAGCCGCCGAGGATCACGGAGATGAAGCTGCGGTTCATCCCCTTGCACATGATGTAGGAGAGGATGGCGCCCGACGAGCCAACGAGCGCGCCGGTGATGATCAGCGCGATGTTCGACAGCGTGAAGCCGATGCCGGCCGCCGCCCAGCCCGAGTAGGAGTTGAGCATCGACACGACGACGGGCATGTCGGCGCCGCCGATCGGGATGATGATCAACACGCCGAACAGCATCGCCGTCAGCGTAATGGCCCAGAACAGCAGCGGGTCGCCGCCGGAGTTGCAGAACACGTAGATGAGGTAGACGAGACCGCAGAACAGCGCGAGGTTGATGACGTGGCGCAGCGGCAGGATGATCGGCTTGCCGGACATGCGGCCAGACAGCTTCAAGAAGGCGATGACCGAGCCGGTGAAGGTGATGGCGCCGATGGCGACGCCGAGCGACATCTCGATGAGGCTGGCGAAGTGGATGCTGCCCCGTTCGCCGATGCCGAAACTATCGGGCGCATAGAGCGCGGCGGCGGCGACGAACACGGCGGCAAGGCCGACGAGCGAGTGGAAGGCGGCGACGAGCTCGGGCATCGCCGTCATCGGGATGCGGCGCGCGGTGACGGCACCGGCGATACCACCGACGCCGAGACCGACGGCGATCAAAATCCACGTGAGCGACAGCTGCGGATTGGCCACCGCCAGGGTCGTCGCCATAGCGATCAGCATGCCGAGCATGCCGGCATAGTTGCCGCGCCGCGAGGTGGCAGGGCTCGACAGCCCGCGCAAGGCGAGGATGAACAGCACGCCGGATGCGAGGTAGAGGCCGGCAACGAGATTAGGCGTCATTGCTGTCTTCCCCCGTGGGCGATCGCTGGCGTGCTCACCGCTTGTCGCCCTTCTTCTTGTACATGGCGAGCATGCGCTGCGTGACGAGGAAGCCGCCGAAGATGTTGACCGAGGCCATGGCCAGCGCCAGCACGCCGAACGCCTTGGAGGCGAGCGTATCGCCGCTGATGAAGCCCTCGACGACGCCGTGCTCGACGGCGACAGCGAGCAGCGCGCCGACGACGATCACCGAGGAGATGGCGTTGGTCACCGACATCAGCGGCGTATGCAGCGCGGGCGTGACGCTCCACACGACGTAGTAGCCGACGAAGATCGCCATCACGAACACCATCAGCTCGTAGATGACGGGATCGATGGCGCCGCCGATGCCCGTGGCGGCAAGCGCCTGCGTCGGCAGCATCGCGGCTGCGAGGAGGGCGGCTGCAGCAAAACGTTTCCCTCCCCCCTTCATGGCGGAGCCATGCTTCGCATGGACGCGGGGGAGGGTTAGGGAGGGGGGTGTCCACGACGTCAAGGGCAATGCACCACCCCCACCCCGACCCTCCCCCATCAAGGGGGAGGGAGAAGAAGAAGGGCCCATGTGTTTACGGGAGTTCGGATCGATCATCTCAGGCTCCCTGCAGGCTCGGGTGGACGATCTTGCCCTCGCGGGCGACGAGCGTGCCCTTGACGATCTCGTCGTCCCAGTTGACCGCCAGCGCCTTCTCTTTCTTGTCGATCAGCGTCTCGAGGAAGGCATAGAGGTTCTTGGCGTAGAGGCTCGAGGCGTTGACGGCGATCTCGCCGGCGAGATTGAGCGGGCCGAAAATGCGCACGCCGTTGTGGTCGATGGTCTGATCGGCCTGCGTCAGCTCGCAGTTGCCGCCGCGCTCGGCGGCGAGGTCGACGATGACCGAGCCCGGCTTCATGCTCTCGACCATGGCGCGCGTGATCAGGCGCGGCGCCGGGCGGCCGGGGATGAGCGCGGTGGTGACGACGATGTCCTGGTTCTTGATATGCGCGGCGACGAGCTCTGCCTGCTTGGCCTGGTACTCGGCCGACATCGGCTTGGCGTAGCCGGCCGCCGTCTGCGCCTGCTTGAACTCGTCATCTTCGACGGCGATGAACTTGGCGCCGAGCGAAGCGACCTGCTCCTTGGCGGCGGGACGCACGTCGGTGGCCGTGACCTGGGCGCCGAGCCGGCGCGCCGTGGCGATGGCCTGCAGGCCGGCGACGCCCGCGCCCATGATGAAAACTTTTGCGGCGGGAACCGTGCCCGCCGCCGTCATCATCATCGGCATCGCCTGCTGGAACATGGCCGCAGCATCTACGACGGCCTTGTAGCCGGCGAGATTCGCCTGGCTCGACAGCACGTCCATCGACTGCGCGCGCGTGATGCGCGGCATGAACTCCATGGAGAACAGCGCGGCATTGCCCGCCGCCAGCGCTTCGATGCCCGCACGATCGCCGTAAGGGTCGAGCATGGCGATGACGAGCGCGCCGGGCTTCAGCGCCTGCATTTCGGCAGCGTCGGGACGGCGGACCTTCAACAGGATGTCGGCATCGCGCAGTGCATCGGCCGCGGTGGGAGCGATTTCCGCCCCCTGGGCGCGCAACGCTTCATCGGAGAAGCGCGAGCGGGCGCCGGCGCCCGCCTCGACCTTCACCTTAGCTCCGAGGCCGACGAGCTTCTTGACCGTCTCGGGCGACACCGCAACGCGCGGCTCGTCCGCAGCCTCGGCCGTAACCGCTATGGTGACCATGCACTCGTCCGATCGTGTGGAGGTTTCTCACACCGCCGGACCCGAGCGCCCCATGACCGGCGCCGAGCATCCAGCGCGCGGCGCGGTGTCCTTAGACCAGGAAGTAGGCCATTCCGGCGAGCAGCACGACGAGGAAGACGATCGACACCTTGGTAAAGAGAATGAAGCTCTTGTAGGTCTGCTCAGCTTGCGCGTAATCCATGTTCGGATTGCCGCCAGACAAATCGATGGCCACCTTTGCCCTCCCTTGGGTTTTACTGGTCCTTGGTTTCCCTCCTACCTCAAGGCTGGCCCGCTATCAAGCGGCCTGGGCCGGACCGGGGGAAGGGGTGCCGACTGGGTGAGCGGAAGCGGACCTGCTAGCCTGCGGGGCAGCAAATACGGCCCCCATGGACACCTATCAACTCATTCAACGACTGGCTGTGGCCCTCGCCATTGGTCTCATCATCGGGATCGAGCGCGGCTGGAAGCAGCGTTCAGAGCCGGAGGGCGAGCGGGCGGCCGGGCTGCGTACGCTATCTCTCGCCGGGCTCCTGGGTGGGGTCTGGGGCGCGCTCGCCCTCGGCGCCGGCCAGTGGGGCTTGATCGGGCTCGGCCTCGCCTTCATCGGCTTCACGGCGGTAATCGCCATCTTCCGCTACCGAGAGATGCAGCACGAGGGGAGCTTCGGGGCGACGACGGTCGTGGCGGCCATGATCGCCTTCTCTCTCGGAGCGCTGGCTGTGCTGGGCGACCCGCGGGCGGCTGCCGCCGCCGGCGTCGCTAGCGGCCTTGCTGCTGGCGACCAAGGCGGCACTGCATGCCTGGCTCGAGCGGCTGACATGGGAGGAGCTGCGCTCGGGGCTCATCCTGCTGGCGATGACGGTGATCATGCTGCCGCTGCTTGCCCGACCGCGAGCTCGCGCCCTGGTTTCCGGTCAACCCACGCGAAGTGTGGCTGATCACCATCTTCATCGCCGCCTTGTCGTTTGCCGGCTACGTCGTCATCCGCGTCGCCGGGCCGCAGCTCGGCATCCTCCTATCGGGATTGGTCGGCGGCCTCGTGTCGTCGACGGCCGTGACGCTCAACATGGCGCATCTCGCCCGGCAGCACCCCGCCCACATCCAACTGTTTGCTGCCGCGACGATGCTTGCCGGCGCCATGATGATGCTGCGCGTCTTGGTGGTCGTCTCCGCGGTCAATATCGCCTTGCTGCCAAGCCTGTCGCTGCCGCTGATCCTCGGCGCGCTGACGCAGGCTGTTATCGGCGGCGCCATCGCCATACGTGCGGGCAGCGAGGGCGAGAGTTCCCCGCCGCTAGCGCTCAAAAATCCGCTCGACCTTCCTGCCGTGCTTCAATTCGGCGCGCTGCTCGCCGTGATCATGGCGCTCGCCAACGGCATTTCCGCGTGGGCCGGCTCGGCCGGCGCCTACGCACTTGCTGCAATCTCCGGCACGGTGGATGTCGACGCCATAAGCTTGTCGATGGCACGCCTCGCACCGGACCGACTCGATGCGACCACAGCCGTGACGGCCATTCTCATCGCCGTCGCCGCCAACAGCATCTCGAAGGTGGTGCTCGCCTCCGTCACGGCGCGGACGCGAATTTGCCAAGCTCCTCGCGCCGGTGCTCGCCGCCACGCTGCTCGCCGGCGCCGTCGGCCTATGGATCGGGCTGCAGTGGTGAGATGATCGCCGCTGCCGGCCACAACTAAGGTCACTCGATGCTGAGCTCGAACTCCTGACCCGCGCTCAGCTCCACCTCCATCTTGCGCTGCCCGTCGCCGAGCTGCTTGATCCATTTATCGGGATCAATCTCCAGCATGTACTTGCCGGGAGGCAGCGCGATCTGGGTGGAGCCCGGCACGTCGCCCTCGGCCGCCTCCTGACCGTCGGGGGTGCGCAATAGGAACCTGAAGACACCGAGATCAGATTTAACCTTGAGCACGCCCGGCTTGATCGTCGTCGTTTCGCCGGCTTTCAATTCGACGCCGCCCGGCCAGAGCAGGTTGCCGAACTTCACGTCGAACCGGCCCGGGATCAGCGTGGCGCGCGGCTTGGCGTAAAGTATCTCCTCGACGACCTCGCCCGTCTCTGGCTCGAGCACATAGGCGAATTCTCCGCCGCTCGGGTTGACCTCGAGATAACCGGGCTTGATTTCGGTCGTCTCGCCGGCCTTGACCTCAAGCCCCGTCCAGCTGCCATTCCCGAACTTCACACTGTAGATGCCCGGAGACAGCTCGAGCACGCGCCGGACCGACGAGAGATCGTCGACCTTCTGACCCGCGGCGTCGATCACATCGTGCGAGAAATGGCCCGCGACTTCCATCTTCAGCTTACCGAACTTTTGCGTGGTGACGACGATCTGCTTTTTTGCCGGCGCCGGGTCTGCCGCCTTTGCCTGCGCCGCCTTGTTGAGCGCATCTGTGAGCTCGCCGGTGCTCGCAGCATCGAAGTAGCTGCCGCGCGCCACCCTGGCGATGCACTGCAGCTGCTGGCGCGTAACGTCATCGACGCCAAAACCGACGGTGTGGACGACGAGCTTCGCGTCGGCCTCGGCAAGCGCCTTGGCGGTGGCGCACGGATCGCCTGCGCAAGTTTCCTTGCCGTCGCTGACGAGCAGGACCACGCGCTCGGCAGTTTCTTCGCCGGCAAGATCCTTGGCGGCGAGCTGAAGCGAGTGGTTGATGGGCGTATAGCCCCGTGCGCTGATGGCGTCCTTCTCGCTTAGAACCGCCGCCTTGTTGCTGGCAACGGCGTCAAATCCGACGACCAGTGCGCTATCGTTGCAGTCCTTTTTCTTTGGCGGCGATTGATGGCCATAGGCGCGGAATGCGAGCCGCGTATCTGAGCCGAGGCCGCTGACCAAGTTGGCGACGGCAGCCTTGGCCGCCGCGATGCGTGTCGTCCCTTCCGGAAGCTTGGCGTTCATGCTGCCGGAGGCATCCAGCACCAGCTCGATGCTGCGTCCGGTTTCGGCGACGGCCGGAAGATGGAAAGTGAGGATCAATAAGGCGGCTAAACAGACGGCTTTTCGAGACATGTGGCGCACTCCACGATTGCCGAGAAATGCGCTCACTATCGATTAAGATCGAACCGGCGCAGTGTTCCCTACGGAACAGCGGGAACGCATCGGGATTCGCTCAGGGTGCCTCGGCTAGGGGCACGCCGGCGGCGGTGAAGGCACGTCCCTGGCGCTCGGCGACGGCGGCGAGGTCGAAATTTTCGATCAGCTCGTTGAACAGCCGGTACCAATTCTGGCGCGCGTCAAGGTGCAGGAAGACGCCGCCGAGACCGATGGCGGCGCGGTCCATGAACACGAACTCGCGCGGCACCCTCACCGGCCCCTTCTCGCGCAGGATACGGTGCACGCTGAACGCTTCCTTGCGGCCGTACTCGCCCGGTGTCGTGCCTTCGGCGATGGAGCGCTCGCGGTCGTCGAGCAGCGGGCCGTAGATGAAGCGCGCCCAGATGTTGAGCGCCTCGATGAGATCGGCGGAGAGGCCGCGGAAGCCCCAGGTCTCGTAGGCGTGCACCATGCGATCGCGGTCGCCGTGCAGGAGACCGGTGTAGAGATCGATGACGCCCTGCACGAAGCGCGGCGCGAAGCTGCGCATGCAGCCGTAGTCGAGCAGATTGATGCCGGCCGGCCGGCCGCTTTCCTCGAATACGGTATAGTTGCCGAGGTGCGGGTCGCCGTGAATGACGCCGTAGTGGCTGAAGGGAAACCACCAGGCGCGGAACATGGCTTGCGCGATGGCGTTGCGGTCTTCGAGCGGCGCCGGCTTGTAGCCGAGCAGCCTGTTGCCGTCGAGCCAAGTCATGGTGAGCAGGCGCTTGGTCGACAGCTCGGGCAGAACCTCCGGCACGCGGATGCGCGCGTCGCCCGAGAAAATGCCGGCGTAGAGCTTGGTGTGCCGCGCTTCGAGCTCGTAGTCGAGCTCCTCGCGCAGCCGCGCCGAGATTTCCTTGCAGGATCTCACCGGTCTCGACCGCCGGGTTCATGCGCGCGTTTATGGCGAACACGGCCTTGAGCTGCATGAGGTCGGCTTCGACGGCCGACGGCATATCGGGGTACTGCAGCTTGATGGCGAGCGCGCGCCCATCATGGGCGGTCGCGCGGTGCACCTGGCCGAGCGAGGCAGACGCAGCGGCGGCGGTATCGAATGACGCAAAGCGTGATGACCAGTCGGGCCCAAGCTCCACCTGCATGCGGCGTTTGGCGAACGCCGGGCCCATGGCCGGGGCGGCGGACTGCAGCTGCGCGAGTTCACGCGCGTACTCGGCCGGCAGCGCCTCGGGAATGGTCGAGAGCAGCTGCGCCACCTTCATGAGCGGACCCTTCAGTCCGCCGAGGGCAGCAGCGAGATCGGCGGCGCCGCGGGCGCGGTCGTGCTCGACGCCGAACAGGCGCTCACCGGCGACACGCGCGGCAACGGCCCCGACGTTGGCACCGACCTTCACGTAGCGCGCGGCGCGTGCCGAGAAGCGGTTTTCCTCATTGGCCATGCGACGGATATCGGGACGGCGCGGCGCAACGGCAAGTCGTGCCGGAGGCGCGCAAAAAAGGCGCCCGTACGTCAGACGGCGACCTGGGTGCCGACCTCGACGACGCGATCGGTGGGGATCTGGAAGTAGGTGGTGGCGTCCTGGGCGCTGCGGGCGAGCGCCACGAACAGCCGGTCCTGCCAGCCGGGCATCTCCGACTTTGGGGTCACCCGCAGATTGCGGCGCGACAGGAAGAACGACGTCGCGCTCATGTCGATGTTGAGATCCTTGCGTCGACAGACTTCGAGAATCTTCGGCACGCTCGGCGTTTCCATGAAGCCGTAGCGTGCAACGACGCGGATGAAGGTATCCGTGACGCGATCGACGGACACGCGCTCATGGCGCGGCACGCGCGGCACTTCCTCGGTGCGTATGGAAAGGATGATATTGCGCTCGTGCAGGACGCGGTTGTGCTTCAGGTTGTGCATGAGCGCGGTCGGCGCCGCGGTCGGATCGGCGGTGAAGAACACGGCGGTACCGGGCACGCGATGCGGCGGCTTTGCCTCGAGCTTGCGCAAGAGCCAGTCGAGGTCGGCTTCGTTCTTGCGCGTCTGCTTGGAGAGGAGGCGCGCGCCGCGCACCCACGTGACCATGATCAGGCCGACAAAGCCGGCGAGCAGCAGCGGCACCCAGGCGCCCTCGAAGACCTTCAACATGTTGGCCAGGAAGAACGCCTGCTCGATGAAGAGGAGCGGCACGATCAACAGCGCCACCTGCCAGATGTTCCATCCCCACATGCGCCAGATGACGAAGAACGCGATGAGGGACGTCAGCACCATCTCCGCCGTCACCGCGACGCCGTAGGCCGCCGCCAGATTGCTCGAGCTCTTGAACAGCAGCACCATGAACAGCACGGCGACGAGGAGTATCCAGTTGACGCGCGGCAGGTAGATCTGGCCCTGCATCGACTCGGACGTGTGGGTGATGCCGAAGCGTGGCAGGAGGCCGAGCTGAATGGCCTGGCGGGTGAGCGAGAAGGCACCTGTGATCACCGCTTGGCTGGCAATGATGGTGGCTAGCGTCGCCAGGATCACCATGGGGACAAGCGCCCACTCCGGGTAGAGCAAGTAGAACGGGCTGTCGATCGTCGCTGGATTGGAGAGAACGAGCGCGCCCTGGCCGAAATAGTTGACGGTGAGCGCCGGAAGGACGAGGCCGAGCCAGGCGGTCTGGATGGGTTGGCGGCCGAAATGGCCAAGATCGGCGTAGAGAGCTTCAGCGCCGGTGACGGCGAGAAATACGAGGCCGAGGACGGTGAGGCCGATCAACCCGTGCTTGAAGACGAACTTCACGCCGTAGACCGGATTGAGTGCCACGAGCACATCCGGATTGGCGATGATGTGGATGAGGCCGCCCACAAACAGGACGATGAACCAGACGAGGGTGATGGGGCCGAACAGGGCTGCAACTTGCGCCGTGCCGCGCGACTGCGCGGCGAACAGCCCGATCAAGATCAAGACCGCCAGCGGCAAGACGAGGTCCTCGAAGGCGGGCGAGACCAGTTTCAGGCCCTCGACCGCCGACAGCACGGAGATGGCCGGCGTGATGACGGCGTCGCCGTAGAAAAACGCCGCACCGGCGATGCCCAGCCCCATGATGATGGGCGCGCTTCGCTTGGCCACCGACTGCCCAAGCGCCATGAGCGCGAAGATGCCGCCTTCACCGCGGTTGTCGGCGCGCAGCAGGATGAACACGTATTTCAGGGTGACGATGAGCAGCAGCGCCCACACGATCAGCGACAGCACGCCGAACACCGCCTCGCGTCCGGCAAAGCTCGTCGCCTTGGCCGCGACGATCGCCTCTTTGAACGCATAGAGCGGACTGGTGCCGATGTCGCCGTAGACGACGCCGATCGATCCGAGAACGAGGGCCCAGTATTGTTGGGGAGCGGCGTCCGGCGGACCCTGCTCGGCGCCCTTCGCCACGGCTTGCGATTGTGCCAAGTCGGCACCTCACATTGAATTGGCTGCAGTGCAGCAAATGGCGGGCGCTTCTAACCTTAAAGCCGCTTAAGGAAAAGCCCTTAGCGGCTGCGGGCCGAGCTTCATAGCCTTGACAATACCCCAGGATTCTGAAGCGAGAGCAAAAGAGCCGCAGCCGCCCCAGGCCCCAACGCACGATTATTGCCGTGCGGAAAGTTGGCGTCTCTCAATGGGTGCTCAAGAACTGATCAAGCTGCGGCGTCGGCTGCGGCGAGCTCGTCGATCATGCCCTCGATGACCTTGAGCCCCTTACCCCAGAACTCGGGCTTCGACGCATCGAGGCCAAAGGGGGCCAGCAATTCCGAATGGTGCTTGGAGCCGCCGGCTTTCAGCATGTCGAAATACTTGTTCACAAACCCGGGGTGCGCCTCGTCGTAGAGGCCGTACAGCGAGTTCACGAGACAATCGCCGAACGCATAGGCGTAGACGTAGAACGGCGAGTGGACGAAGTGCGGCACGTAGGCCCAGAACACCTCGTAGCCGGGCTTTAGCTCGATGGCCGGCCCGAGGCTTTCGGATTGCGTCTCCAGCCAGATGGCGCCGAGCTGGTCGGGGGTGAGCTCGCCTTGGCGGCGTGCCTCGTGCAGCTTGCGCTCGAACGTGTAGAAGGCGACCTGGCGCACCACCGTGTTGAGCATATCCTCGACCTTGCCGGCGATGAGCGCCTTGCGCTCGCGCGGCTCATGCGTCTCCTTGAGCAAAGCTTTGAAGGTGAGCATCTCGCCGAACACGGAAGCCGTCTCCGCCAGCGTCAGCGGGGTCGGCGCCAGCAGCGCGCCCTGCGGCCGCGCCAGCATCTGATGCACGCCGTGACCGAGCTCGTGGGCGAGCGTCATCACGTCGCGCGGTTTGCCGAGGTAATTGAGCAGCACGTACGGGTGCACCGACGGCACCGTCGCCGCGGCGAAGGCACCCGGCGCCTTGCCGGGGCGCGCCGGCGCGTCGATCCAGCGCTTGTCGAAGAATTCCTCGGCAACCGCCGACATCTCCGGGGCAAAGTCGTGGTAGGCGCCGAGCACGAGGCGCTGCGCGTCGTTCCAGGCGAACGTTCGCTCGGGGCGCTCGGGCAGCGGCGCGTTGCGGTCCCAGTGCGACAGGCGCTCCTTGCCGAGCCACTTCGCCTTCATCGCGTAGTAGCGATGCGACAGGCGCGGGTAGGCTTCGCGCACGCTGGAGACGAGCGCATCGACCACCTCGGCCTCGACCTGATTGGCAAGGTGGCGGCTGGCGGCAACGTCCTTGAAGCCGCGCCAGCGGTCGGAGATCTCCTTGTCCTTGGCCAGCGTGTTGGTGATGAGCGTGAACAGCCGCACGTTGTCCTTGAACACCTTGGCGAGCGCCTCGGCGGCGGCGCCGCGCTTTTTCTCGTCGGGGTTCGACAACAGATTGAGCGTCAGCTCGAGCGGCAGCGGGTCGGCTTCGCCGGCGACCGGAAAGCGCAGCGCGGCGATCGTCTCGTTGAACAGGCGATTGAAGGCGCCGCCCGAGGTCTGCCCCTTCTCGTGGAACAGCCGCTCGACCTTCTCCTCGAGCTGGTAGGGCTTCTCTTTGCGGATGTTGTCGATCCACGGCTTGTAGCGGGCCAGGCGCTTGTTCTGCAGGGCGCTGGCCATCACCGCTTCATCGATCTGGTTGAGCTCGAGGTCGAAGAAGATGATTTCGGTGGAGATGGCGGTCAGTTTTTCGGAGATGTCGCCATAGAATTTTGCGCGCTCGGGATCGGCCTGGTTGCCGGCGTAGTAAAGGCCCGCGTAGGAGCCGAGGCGCCCCATCAGCTCGACGAAGCGCTCGAACTCCTCGATGGCGAGCGCCAGCACGGCACCGTCGGACGCCAGCGCGACGAGCTTGCCGTGATACGCCTCCTTGATGCGGCGCGCCTCGTCGGCGGCGATTTGCAGGTCGCGGGCGATCTCCGGCGCGGTCGGCGAGGGATAAAGGTCAGCAAGGTTCCACTCGGGCATCTCGCCCAGCGCTTCCGCCGCTTTTGCCGCAGCACCGTCCGGCGCGTTGAAGGTGCGTCGCATGTCGTTGGCGCGGGCATGAAATCGCATCATTTGCTCCAGTGAAATGGGGGAAATCGGGGCTCGCGGTGTTTCGTGTTGAGGCACTGGGCGTGGCGCCTTGGACGCGCTGTGCCCAAAAAAGGCTCAACCTGGGCTCCATCGCAACAGCTTATTTACCCTTGTTGGGCAGTCTTGCCTTGTTGAGTGAGCTACCGGTGGCCGAGTGTCCAATCCTGGAGCAATTCGGGGGGTCCGACCGGGGCGGTCCGTTATCAGGTTGAGTTCGAGTGCCTCATGGTCAAGAGTCTTCTAATCGTCGATGACGATCCCACCCAGCGCCGCATCCTCGAAGAAACAATAAAGCGCCTGGGGTTCGGTACTAAGACCGCCAGCTCAGGCGAGCAAGCCCTGCAGATCCTCGAAGGGCCCGAGCGCGGCGATATCTCTCTCGTGCTTCTCGACCTTGTGATGAGCGGCCTCGACGGCATGGGCGTGCTCGACAGGCTCAACGGCAAGCCCGGCATTCCTCCCATCATCGTGCAAACCGCACACGGCTCGATCGAAGCCGCGATCAACGCCATGCGCGCCGGCGCCGTCGATTTTGTCGTCAAGCCGGTGTCGCCCGAGCGTCTTGAAGTGTCGATCAAGAGCGCGCTGAAGATCGAAGCGCTCGCCGGCGAGATCAGCCGCATCAAGAAGAAGGTCGAGGGCATGCTGACGTTCGCCGACCTCGTCGTGCGCGGCGAAGGCATGGAGCGCGTCGTGGCGCTCGGCAAGCGCACTGCCGCTTCCAACATCCCGGTCCTCATCGAAGGCGAGTCCGGCGTCGGCAAGGAGCTCATCGCCCGCGCCATCCAGGGTGAGAGCGAGCGCGCCGGCAAGCCGTTCGTCGTCGTCAACTGCGGCGCCATCCCCGAGAACCTCATCGAGAGCACGCTGTTCGGCCACGAGAAGGGCTCGTTCACCGGCGCCGTCGACAGGCGCATCGGCAAGTTCCAGGAAGCCGACGGCGGTACGCTGTTCCTCGACGAGGTCGGCGAGCTGCCACTCGAGGCGCAGGTGAAGCTGCTGCGCGCCCTGCAGGACGGCGAGATCGACCCCGTCGGCTCGAAGAAGTCGATCAACGTCAACTTCCGGCTGATCTCGGCGACCAACCGCAACATGATCCAGCTCGTGCGCGAGGGTAAGTTCCGCGAGGACCTTTACTACCGCCTCAACGTGTTCCCGATCTGGGTGCCGCCGCTGCGCGAACGCCTGGGCGACGTTGCCGAGCTGGCTCAGCACTTCATGGCGCGCTTCGCGGCCGAGGAGGGCAAGCGCATCAACGGCATCAGCGACGACGCGCTGCGTCTGATCAAGAGCTACCCGTGGCCAGGCAACGTGCGTCAGCTCGAGAACGCGGTGTTCCGCGCCGTCGTGCTGGCCGACGGGCCTGAGCTGACTGTCGCCGAGTTCCCGCAGATCGCCGCGCACGTGACGGGCTTTGACACGGGCGTGCCGGCAGCACCCGCCCCGGCGCCGAAGCCGGGGGCGTTCAAGGGCCCGGCCGTGCTGGGCGCCGAGGACATCATCCCGCAGACGATGGAGATCCGCTCGAACGGCCACGACAGCGCGCTCGGCATTCCCGTCGTCACCGAAGCCGGCGACATCCGCCCGCTCGACGAGATCGAGGCCGACATGATCCGCCTCGCGCTCGGCCGCTATCGCGGGCACATGACGGAAGTGGCCAAGCGCCTGAAGATCGGCCGCTCGACGCTCTACCGCAAAATGCAGGAATACGGTCTCGAGCCGCGCGCCTAACAGGCGCGAGGCTCCTGGTCGGAAGCACGCCGCGCTGCCTTCGGGTAGCGCGGCGTTCTTATTTTTTGCCGTGGATTTCCGCCATAACGGACGATTGCCGTCGCAATTGCGCAACAGTCCTCGCCCACCTTGGCGCCCGGCGCCCGCAGGCCAGCGTCCGTTGTGGCGGGCGTGCCACGGCTCGGCTAGCGTGCCGCGAGCAGGTGTGGAGGAGGCGTATGTTGGGTTGGCGTCCGTTGGCTCTGGGCATGGCCTCGAGCCTCTTTTTTGTGGCCGCGGCCGAGGCGCAGCAGGCGAACTCCAAGCGTGTCGCCACCACCGAGCCCCTGCCGGCGACGGCGCCGGCCGTAGCACCCGCGCCGCAACCGCAAGATCCGCATCGGCATTGCGCTTCAACAGAAACTTTCGGCGCCAGCGAAAGCGCGCGCTGACGATGCCGATGCACAGGAGCGCGCCGCGCTTGCCGGCTTTCTACGCAACGCGCGTTTATGCGCCGGTCTGGGTGTCCAGCAGCGGCTTCAACGCCAAAGCCGTGGCGGTCATCGCCGAGCTCGGCAAAGCCGATGATTGGGGCCTTAGCGCCGCCGATTTCCCAGCTATCCCCGTCGTTGCACCGGCCGGCGATGCGCCATCTCCGGCCGCGCTGGCCGACGCCGAAGTCGCCCTGTCCCTGTCGGCGCTGAAGTACGCGCGCTACGCCCGCGGCGGCCGCATCATGGATCCGGCGACGCAGCTCAGCTCGTATCTCGACCGCAAGCCGCAGCTTCTCGAGCCCAAGGACGTCATCGACAAGATCGCGGCGGCGAGCGAGGCCGACGCGTACCTGCGCGGGCTGCACCCGAAGCATCCGGAATTCGAGAAGCTGCGCCAGAAGTATCTCGAGATGCGCAAGGCCGCCGCCGTGACGGCTCTGGTGCAGCTACCGAACGGGCCGGCAGCTCGCGCCCGGGACGACCAATCCGCAAGTCGCCATTCTGCGCAAGCGGCTGAAGGTCGCTCTGCCGCCGGCGACCGATAAGCCGGCCGACGAGAACTTCTACGACGACACGCTGAAGGCCGCCGTGATGGCCTTCCAGACCGAGAGCGGCACGCGGCCCGACGGCTACGTCGGCAATGCGACGCGCGCCCTGCTCAACGACGTCGAGGTGCTGAGCCCCGCCAAGCTGCTCGCCAACATGGAAGAGTGGCGCTGGATGCCCGAGGACCTCGGCGATCTCTACGTTACGGTCAACATCCCCGAGTTCACGCTGCGCATCGTCAAGAACGGCGCGGTGATCCACACCGAGCGCGTCATCTCCGGGCAGCCCGGCAAGCAGACGCCGGTGTTCTCCGAGTACATGAAGATGATCGTGTTCCAGCCGCGCTGGAACGTGCCCACCTCGATCAAGGTGCTGGAGCTGTGGCCCAGCCTTGCGCGCGGCGGTACCTCGTTCGGGCGTCAGGGGCTGCGCCTGTCGCGCAATGGCCGCGACATCAATCCCGAGAGCGTCGACTGGAGCTCGTCGGACATCCGCAACTACGACGTCTACCAGCCGCCCGGCCCGGGCAATGTGCTGGGCGAATTGAAGTTCGCCTTCCCCAACAAGCACGCCGTCTACATGCACGACACCAACGCCAAGGGCCTGTTCGAGGAAGTCAGCCGGCCGTTCAGCCACGGCTGCATGCGCGTGCGCGATCCGCGCCGCATGGCCGAGATCCTCCTCGGCGAGGACAAGGGCTGGGACGCAGCGCGCATCGCCGACCTGATCGCCAACGGGCCGGAGAACAACGAGGTGCTGATCGACCGCAAGATCGGCGTGCACGTCACCTACTTCACCGCCTGGGTCGACGACAAAAACGAGACGCAGATCGCCCGCGACGTATACGGGCACGAGCAGCGCATCTCGCAGGCGCTGCAAGGCCGCTGGAGCCAGATCGCCAAAGGCCCGAACCACCTCGCCCCGGTGCGCACGCCCGAAAGCGTCTCCTACGCCTCCGGCAGCTTCAAGAGCGTCGGCGACTTCATCAACTCGGCGCTCGGCGGCTTCTAGGCCGCCGGCATCCGCGCCGATTTCCTGCGTCCCGCCATGGCCTTAGCGGCCGTCCGTCGCCCAGATCTTGCCCCGACCAGGCCGCCTTCTGCCCCCATCTCAGTGGTTACCAATCGTTAAGGGTTGGTTGTTAACCCTGAGGGAACGTGAATGCCGGTCGCATACCGGGATGCCCGAGGGCGCTTCGCGCAGGGCTCGCCGCGACCGGTCAGGACACGGGGTGGCACGTTGGTATTGCGTAAAAAGGCTATCCTCGGCGGCCTGGCCGCTGCGCTATTGGGCATGAGCGCCGGCTCGCCCCACGTCGTCGCCGCCTTCGGCTCGACGCGCACGATCTCGTTCTATCACATCCACACCAAAGAGACGCTAACCATCACCTACAAGAAGGATGGCAAGTACGACGCCGACGCGCTCAAGAAGATCAACTGGGTTATGCGCGACTGGCGTCTCAACGAAGCCATCGAGATGGACCCCAAGACCATCGACCTGCTGTGGGAGATGCACACAGAGCTCGGCAGCAAAGAACCGATCCACATCATTTGCGGCTATCGCGCCGAGAAGACCAACAACATGCTGCGCCGGACCGTCGGCGGCCAGGCCAAGAAAAGCAAGCACATGACGGGGCAGGCGATCGACGCCACGTTCCCCGACATTCCCCTGAAGCAATTGCGCTGGTCAGCCGCCATCCGCGAGGTGGGCGGCATCGGTTACTACCCGACCTCGGGGATTCCGTTCGTGCACGTCGACACCGGGCCGGTGCGCGCTTGGCCGCGGCTGCCTCGCAACGAGCTGGCGTTGCTGTTCCCCAACGGCAAGACCAGGCATCAGCCGGCCGACGGCGGCTCCATTTCCAAGGACGACGTGCGCAAGGCACGCGCCAACAAGGAAGTCGCCACGCAGGTGGCCGCTTACTTCGAGGTCCGCAATCATCCGAAGTCGGAAACCCAGATCGCCGCGGCCGAGGCCGGGGTATCGATCGCGCCCGTGCTCAAGGCAGCGCCGACGCTGGTTGCGCGGCCGGCTCCAGAGGCGCGCGTCGCCGCAGCTCGAAACTGAAGTCTTCGACCCAGCTCCCGTCGTAACGCCGACCCCGAAGCTGGTGCAGGCGCCGCGGCCCGCGCCACCGCCATCAGAAGCCGAGCGCGGACGTCTCGATCAGCTCGTGACGCTGGCTTCGCTCGACCCCACCGACATCCCCGCGCAGCGTCCGCAGACGGCCGAGACCGATCGCCGCCAGCTCGACGAGCTCGTCAGCACCGCTTCGGTCGAAGCGCCGGCGCCGCGACCAGAGGCGGCCGAGATGGCGCTCAAGAAGGAAACGCAGGTCGCGTCGCTCGACCCTGGCGTGCTCGATCTGAGCAAGCCTAGCCGGCCAAGTGCACAGTCCGAAGGCTGGGCGCCCGCGCCGGAGTTCGACGAAGACCATCCCGAGGAGCTGTCCTACCGGCCATTCCCGATCGCGCCGCTGCTAACGCAATCGGCCTCGGCCGACGATGAGGCGCTGGTGAAGATCGTGCATCCGAACTTGGCGCGCACGCTCGACCTGCTCGACGACAAGCAGATCGTGCTGCCGATGCGGCTGCGGCCCGGCGGTCAGATCGCCGAGGTGCTTTGGGCGCAGCAGTTCCAGGGCAATGCGGTCGACTTCTCGGCACACGAAACAGACGCCGCACGTGCCACCGGCCTCACCTCGCGCACGGTCAAGACGACGGGGCGTTGAGCGGACGCGTGTGTCGCGGGTTCTTGCGGCCGGGAGGCACGCAGCCCCGCGACCAAGCAACCTTGATGAGCCGGCCGAGCTCGCGGAAATCGCCCGCCCGCGGCGACGTTGCGCGCCACGCGAGCCCCACCGTGCGATAGGGCTCCGGCTCGACGAAACGCGTGACGCCGATGTCGCGTCCGCGGATCTCGACGTTGAGGCACATCTCAGGCAGCAGCGTGATGCCGTAGCCGGCCGCCACCATCTCGACGATGGTCGACAGGCTGGAGACGCCGAACGTGTTGACGGTGGAGACCTGCTGCAGGCTGCAATAGGTGAGGGCCTGATCGCGCAGGCAGTGGCCCTCCTCGAGCAGCAGCAAACGCTCGTGCTCGATCAAGTCCCGCGTCGCCCGCACGCGACTCGACAAGCGGCGCGACTGCGGCAGCGCCAGCAGGAAGCGATCGTCGAACAGCGACATCGTCTCGATCTCGACCTGCACCATCGGCAGCGCCAGCAGCAGCACGTCAAGCTTGCCGTCGATCAGCTCCTGCATGAGCGGCAGCGTCTGCGTCTCGCGCACGTGCAGCTCGAGATGCGGATAGCCCTCGCGCAGGAGCGGCAACAGCGGCGGCAGCATGTAGGGTGCGATCGACGGGATGACGCCGAGGCGCAACGATCCCGAAAGCACGTGCTTGCAGTGCTTGGCGAACTCGACCATCTCGTGCACGTCGCCGAGGATGCGGGCCGCACGGGCGGCAATCTCGCGCCCCTTGTCGGACAACAGCACGCCGGAGCGCGTGCGCTCGACGAGCATGAGACCGAGCTGGTGCTCGAGCTCGTGAATTTGCATGGAAAGAGCGGGCTGAGTAACGGCGCAGGTTTCCGCGGCGCGGCCGAAATGCTGCTCGCGGGCCAGCGCGTCGAAGTAGCGGAGCTGTTTGAGCGTCACATGCGGGGGCATAAGAAACTCTGATCCAACGCCTAACAATATACGATTAGAACTTATGCCTCCGGCTGTCTATACGAGGAGACGGATTTTGGCGCAGACCGCTCGCGTGGCGCTGCGCCGCCTGAGAACGGCGGGAGGGGGAAACCCTTCCTCTCAGCCGCGGGCGCCTCGGCCGAGCGCCGAATCGGACCGGGGCGCTCTCTATTTCATCCCTGCGTGGGTGCGCGCTGCTCTCGTCGAGCAGCGCGCACGCATGCCTATTCCGCGGCGATCATCGCCTCGACGGCCGCATCGCGACCATTTCCGAGTTGCTCGAGCATGCCGAGCGCGTGCAGGTAAACCTCGAGGACCGCGTCCTCCTCCTGCCGCTCGGTTGCGCTCTTCTTGCGCAGCCGCACGACCTGGCGCAGCACCTTCACGTCGAAGCCGAGGCCCTTGGCCTCGAGAAACTTGTCGCGGATGTCGCCGGCGAGCGCCTTTTTCTCTTCCTCAAGCCGTTCGATCTGCTCGACGATCTGACGCAACTGCTTCTGCGCCGAGGCCTGTAGCGTCGTCATCGGACTTCTCCCCGTCGTGATATGAGGAACGACGCTAGCGACGCCGCCTTGCCGCTTCAAGGCGAGCGGGAGAACGATCCAGAGGATTCTTGCAGGGCGCCTGCGGCGCGCAAGCCACAATCGGCCGAATGGCCTTACGGCTTGTGCTCAGCGGCGCTGGATTTGGCGAAAGCCGCCTGCGCTTGCGGCGATGCTTCGATCTGGTAGCGCTGCTGCCATTCCTTGTACGGCATGCCGTAGACGATCTCGCGCGCCGCATCCTTGCCGAGAGCAAGGCCGCGTTCCGCAGCCGCCTCCTGATACCAGTTGGACAGGCAGTTGCGGCAGAAGCCGGCAAGATTCATCAGGTCGATGTTCTGCACGTCGGTGCGCTCGCGCAAATGCGCGACGAGCCGGCGAAACGCTGCCGCTTCGAGCTGCGTAGCCGTTGCGCGATCGATGTCAGTCATGCGCTGCTCCTTTCGGCCGGGCTGGTGAAGGGCGGTGCGGCCTCTGTATCCGTATGCGAGCCGAAGTACTGCACCTGATGCATCGCTTCCCACAGATCGGAACGCGCGAACACGGTCTGCACCGCGGCGGCAAGTCGCTCGGCCCACTCAAGCTGCCCTTCCGGGGTGCGAATGAGATCCTGGCGCACCTCGATAATGGTGTGCGCCAGCCCGCGCCGCGTGCCGTGCTGCCACATGCAGTCGCCAGCCAGCTTGCCGTCGTAGGGCTCGTTCTCGCCAACGATGATGCCGTTGTCGGCGCGCAGCGCTTCGAGCAGCGGAACGGAGAAGCGATAGTCGCGGTCCCACAGGATCGCCGCGTGCCACGGCCGCGGCACGCCTTTCCAGTTGTCGGTGAAGCTGTGGATCGACATCAGCACCGGCGGCACGCCGGCCGCAACGCAACTGTCGATCAGGCTGTCGATGCGCAGGTGATAGGGCTCGTAATACCGCCGCACGCGCCGCTCGCGCTCGGCCGCGTCGAGATGGCGGTTGCCCGGCACGACCGCGCCGTCGGAGATGCGCATGATGAGCGTCGGGTCGTCGAGGCCGCGGTTGGGATCGATCAGCAGGCGCGAGAAGCGCGTGAAGATGGCAGGCACGTCCAGCATCTGCGGCGACTTGCTTCGTCACCGCCGCGGCGCCGATGTCGTAGGCGATGTGGCGTTCGAGCTGGTCGGCCGACAGCCCGAGCGTTCCGTAGTCGGCTCGGGATCGCGTTTACGGCGTGGTCGCACAGCAGCAGCAGGCCGGCGTCGCGCCGGCCGGGGATGATTTCGTAGCTATCCGTAACGAGGGGGGCGACGAGCGAGGCAGCCTCGCGCCCGTTGAAATCTGGCATCCGCCAAATATAGCTTTGCGAGCCCTTTAAGACCACCCGCGTCGGCGCGCCGCTTGACGGCGGAAACGCGATTGCGCAAACCAACCCCCTTGGGCAGGGAGCCGGAAAGAACAATGGCCGCACCCGACGTATCGGCGATCACAGCTGACACCGAGGGCGAGGCCCGGATCAATGCCCCGCCCCGTTCATTCCTCTCGCCCGCCGCAGCTCAATCGCAATGCCGCCAACTTCCTGGAAAACAACTCTCGCGCCCGCTTTTTCCGGGCGAATGGCGATCCCGCATGCGCCCTTCCTTCAGTTACTCAAACGTATCCGACGCCTGCACGATGGCGGAGGCGAGCCGGCTCTACGGCTCTTCCGCCGCGGCGCTGAGCATGGCGCGAATTGCATAGGCGAGCGGAGCGAACCGGCGTGTCGGCTGAGCGAGGAGAGCGGCTTTGGCGGAGGGCGCGGCAGCATGCCGCCGCGATCATGATGTTGCCGCTGCTGGCCCTGCCCAGCGCCGGTGCCCGGGCCGACCTCAAGCTGTGCAACTCGACATCGAGCCGCGTCGGCGTCGCCGTCGGCTACCAGGATGCAACTGGATGGGCGACCGAGGGCTGGTGGAACATCGCCTCGCAGACCTGCGAGACCCTGCTCAAGGGGCCTGTGCCCAGCCGGTTTATTTACATTCACGCCCTAGACTATGACCGCGGCGGCGAGTGGGTCGGCACCAACTTCATGTGTACCGGCGACAAATCGTTTGCCATCCGCGGAGTACAGGATTGTCAGCAGCGCGGCTTCAAACGCACCGGCTTCTTTGAAGTAGACACGGGCGAGTCGCAGGAGTGGACCATCCGCCTCACCGACCCCGAGGCGAGTGAAAAATGAGACGCCAACGAAGGGTCAAGGTCGTCGCGACCTTAGGCCCTGCCTCGTCCGCAACGGAAATGATCGAGCGCCTGTTCCTGGCGGGCGTCGACGTGTTCCGCATCAACATGAGCCACTCCTCGCACGAGACGGCGCGCGCGCTGCAGAATTCCGTGCGTTGGGTAGCAAAGCGCCATCGCCATCCGATCGGCATCCTCGCCGACCTGCAGGGGCCGAAATTCCGCGTCGGTGAATTCGCCGGCGGCCGCGCGTTCGTCAACGACGGCGCCATCTTCCGCTTCGAGCGCACCGAAAAGCCGGGCTCCTCGGAGTGCGTGTTCCTCCCGCATCCGCAGATCTTCGCGGCTGTCGAGCCCGGGCACATGCTGCTGCTCGACGACGGCAAGCTGCGCATGCGCGTCATCGAGAAAAAGCAGAACGGCATCGCCGCCGAGGTGCTCGTCGGCGGCGCGCTGGCGAGCCGCAAGGGCATCAGCTTGCCCGACACGGTGCTTCCGATCGGTCCGCTGACCGAGAAGGATCGCGCTGATCTGGCGCACATCCTGAAGATCGGCGTCGACTGGATCGCGCTGTCGTTCATTCAGCGCGCCGAGGACGTCCACGACGTACGCAAGCTCGTCGGCGATCGCGCGGCAATTCTCGCCAAGATCGAGAAGCCGTCGGCCATCGGCGATCTCGATGCCATCATCGCGGCGGCGGACGGCCTCATGGTCGCGCGCGGCGATCTCGGCGTCGAAATGCCGGTCGAGCGCGTGCCGGGCCTGCAGAAGCAGATCACGCGCAAGTCGCGTGCCGCCGGCAAGCCGGTGGTCGTCGCCACGCAGATGCTGGAAAGCATGATCTCCTCGCCGGTGCCGACGCGCGCCGAGGTGTCGGACGTGGCGACCGCCGTGTTCGACGGCGCCGATGCGGTGATGCTGTCGGCCGAATCCGCCATCGGCCAGTTCCCGCTCGAGGCGATCCAGATGATGGACCGCATCGCCATCGAGGTGGAAGCCGACCCGAGCTACGACGCCATCGTGCACGCGACTCGTATTATGCCGCAGCCGACCGGCGCCGACGCCATCGCGTCCGCTGCGCACGCCATCGCCGATACGGTGAGGCTCGCCGCCATCGTCTGCTACACGGCAACCGGCTCGACCGCGCTGCGCGTCACGCGCGAGCGACCCGGCCTGCCGATCATGGGCCTGACGCCGGTCGAAGCGACGGCGCGCCGGCTGTCGCTCGTCTGGGGCATCCAGTCGGTGCTGACGGGCGACCCTGCGACGCTGACCGATATGGTGAGCAAGGCCTGCCGCATCGCCTTCGACGAGGGCTTCGTCAAGCCGCACGACGGCATGCTGATCACAGCCGGCGTGCCGTTCGGCTCGCCGGGCGCCACCAACATGATCCGCATCGCTTTCGTCGATGAGAACGGCGCGCCCGTCGCCGAGGTGCTGACTGAGCGCCGTGCGGAGCCGGTCTACGCAGGTCCGCATGCTCAGATGCCCTGGCCTTCGACCTCGACGGACAGCTCGTCGACCGCTTCCTTGGCGCCTGCCTGGAAGGGATTGATCTTGAGGATCTGCTTGTAGGCTTGCAGCGCGCTCTTCTTCTGGCCGCTGTCGCGCAGGATGCGGGCAAGCCCCTCGAGCGCCTTGAAGTGATTGGGGTCGAGCGCCAGCGCGCGGCGCAGATCGCCGATGGCGCCCTCGAAGTTGTTCTGCAGGAAGTACACGTAGGCGCGCCGGTTCCAGCCCTCGGCGTAGTCGGGCGCCAGCTCGACGACCGCGTCGAGCAGCTGCAGGGCGAGATCGTTCTTCTGCTCGTTGATGGCTTTGGCCGAGCGGCCCATCAGCACGCCGATGGTGTCGCTGCCGGACTGCAGCCACAGGCCCTCGATCGTCTCGGCGATCGGCGCGGCCTGAGCAGCGTCAGGCGCCTGCGCAAGATGCACGTAGAGCTCGGCGAGCAGCGCGTCGCGATCCTGCGGAACGGGCGTGGTGGCTTGCGGCTTGGCCGGCTGGGGCGCCTTGTCGGCGTGCGGAGCGGGGGTCGGCGGCCTGGGGCGCGGGGGCCGGCGATCGCGTCGGGCCGCATGTCCTCGATGCCAAGGCCCGGCGCCGGTATCCCCGGCGGACCCTCCTGGGCCAGAACCGGCGTAGCCACGGCACAGAGGCTCGTGGCGGCGAAGACCAAGACGAAGCGAGGTATCATTCTGCGCATCCGCACAAACATAGGATGCGCTCAGGTAAGCGTCAAAGCGTGGCGGGAGTACGCCTCAGCCCTGGCGCGCCTTGAAGCGGCTTCTGCACCTTATTGATGATGTACACCTTGCCCTTGCGACGGACGAGGCGGTTGGCGCGGTGACGGGCGCGCAACGATTTCAACGAGTTCCGAACTTTCATCTCAACACCGATGGCAAATGATGGTGGGCGCGACAGGGATCGAACCTGTGACCCCTACGATGTCAACGTAGTGCTCTACCGCTGAGCTACGCGCCCCAGAGGCGCGGTTCTATGCGGTCGCCCCTGCCGAGGTCAACAGTTGATTGAGTTCGCCCCGTTTCATGCGCCTTTAGGCCGCCAGCAGCCGGTCGACCTCGCGCACCAGATCCTTGAGGTGGAAGGGCTTGGACAGCACCCGGGCGTCCTTGGGAGCGGCCGTATCGTTGTTGAGGATGACGGCGGCAAAACCCGTGATGAACATGATCTTGAGGTCGGGGTCGAGCTCGCTCGCGCGGCGCGCCAGCTCGATGCCGTCCATCTTCGGCATGACGATGTCGGTCAACAGCAGGGTGAACGGCTCCGTCTTCAGCCGCTCGAAGGCTTCCTCGCCGTTCGGGAAGGCGATGACGTCGTAGCCCGCCTTCTTCAGCGCGCGCACCAGAAAGCCGCGCATCGAGTCGTCGTCTTCGGCGAGCAGGATACGGGAGATCGTTACGCTTGATGGCTTTGCGGTCATGGCTACTCTGGAACTATCGGTTCGACGCGTCTGCCGGCGCCGGGCGCTGGCTCGACTGTGATGCGACTATGGTAAACGGGAGGTGAAGCGTGCCCCGGCAAGCCACGGCAACCTCGCTTTCTCCACCAACGAGGCTTCCAGCCTTACCGTCCCCCGATGGACATATTGAGACGACGTTGGCACAGTGAGCAAGGGCGATGGTGTGCATTGAGACGCATTGTCCCGGCGGTGCGTTTTTTTAGTGTCCGGCCGCTGCTAGGCGAGCCACATAGAGCCGGCTGTCAGGCGTCGCTCACGCAAAAGGCTTAACGCAGAAAGTAATCGCAAGAAGCATGCCCGTGCGCGACTGCCCCCCAATTCCAGCGGAGTTCTTGCCGCCATATGTCGTGCAGCGCGCCCGAGCCGCAGATCGCGCCGTTCGTGCTCTGCTCGCCGCATTCAGGCAGCATCTATCCGTCGAGCTTCGTCGAGCTTTCGCGCTTGAGCCCGCTGTCGCTCAGCGAAGTCGGAAGATTGCTTTGTCGATGATCTGTTCGCGCCGATTGCCGCCGGCCGGCGTGCCGCTGATCGCTGCGCGTTTTCCGCGCGCCTTCCTGGATGTGAACCGCGAGCCCTACGAGCTCGACCCCGAGCTGTTCCACGAGCCGCTACCGGATTTCGCCAACACGCAGTCGGTGCGCGTCGCCGGCGGCCTCGGCACGATCGCCCGCATTGTCGCCGACGGCGAGGAGATCTACCGTCGCAAGTTGCCGCTGGCGTCGGGGCTCGCAGCGCGTCGAGCAGCTCTACATTCCGTTCCACGCCGCGCTGTGCGACCTGATCGAAACGACGCGCCGCCGCTTCGGCTACGCCATCCTCATCGACTGCCACTCCATGCCGTCGGCGTCGATGGCGCCGGCCGGAGGTCCGCGCCCCGACATCGTGCTCGGCGATCGCTTCGGTGCCTCGGCCGACTGCAAGATCACCCGCTTCCTGAAGGATGCGCTGTGCGGGCTCGGCTACGAGGTGCACATGAACCGCCCGTATGCCGGCGGCTACATCACCGAGCACTACGGCCGGCCGGCGCGCGAGGTGCATGCCGTGCAGATCGAAATCAATCGTGGGCTCTACCTCGACGAGCTGACGCTGCGGCCGACGGCGGCGTTCGCCGAGTTGCAGAGGGACCTGCAGAGCCTGGCGGCGCCGCTCTTCAACGAGCTGCCCGCGCTGCTCGAGCGCCGCGCCGCCGCCGAATGAGCCGACCCGGCCACATGTTTCCGCCTGCTAAGCTATGCAGAACAATCATGCTGCAGCGCAGCATAATCTGACCGAATCCGCACTTTTCGACCTCAAGGCATGACGAGGCCAGCATCGAGTCGCCGTCGATGCGAGGAGATTTTCAGCGGCCGGATGGATGCAGACAAGAAAAAGGGCCGTTCGGGTCAACGAACGGCCCAAGTCTAGGGAGGAAACGCCCAAGGAGGGCTACAACAAACGAGCCGGGCTCGCGATGTCGCATCGCAAAAGCTACTGGTGCGCCGCACCATTTTCAAATGCAATTTTTGCAGAGCTGCCCTGCCGAAATCAGGGGCTCGTGGCGTGTAGGGCGAATCTACCACGAAAAAAGGCCGTTCGGAGGACGAACGGCCCAAGTCTAGGGAGGAAACGCCCAAGTGGGCTAACGGTGACCTGGATCGACCAACGCCACCGCGCTATCGAGGTATGAGCTTGTTCGGCGCTCGCATCAACCAACGACAGCCATTGGGCCACGCATTGCCGGTACTATGTCGCCACTCGGCAACACATATTGAGCGTCGGCCACATGAATGAAACATGCGGACCTGCAACTCACCGACTTATGCCCAAACTGAGCCCGCCTCTATTAGGCGACGTCTTGAGGCCAGCGAGTGTAATACTGTGACAAATCAGACGCAGCCGACCGTTGAGCGACCTCCTAGATTTCGCGCACGCCCTCGCCGACGCGTCGGGCGCGGCCATACGCCCGTACTTTCGTCAGCCCATCGACGTCGCCAACAAGGCCGGCGAGGGCGCCTTCGACCCCGTCACCGAGGCCGACAAGGCGGCCGAGCGGGTCATCGCCGCGGCCGTCGCCGAGCGCTGGCCGGAGCACGGCTTCATCGGCGAGGAGCACGGGACGACGCGGCCGGACGCGCGACTCCGCTGGGTCGTCGACCCGATCGACGGCACGCGCGCCTTCATCATGGGCTGGCCGATGTGGGGCACGCTCATCGGCCTGCTGGACGGAGACGCGCCCATTCTCGGGCTCATGGACCAGCCCTTCACCCGCGAGCGCTACTGGTCCGGCGCCAATGGCCTCCTACCTGCGCACGGGCGACGGCGAGGCCGGCGCATCAAGACGCGCGCCTGTCCGCGCCTCGGCGACGCGATCCTTTCGACGACGCATCCCGACCTCTTCGCCACCGGTGAAGAAGCGGATGGCTTCGCCCGGCTCACGTCGCAGGTGCGCATGACCCGCTACGGCGGCGACTGCTACGGCTATTGTCTGCTCGCGGCGGGATTCGTCGATCTCGTCGTCGAGGCTGGCCTGAAGCCCTACGACATCGTCGCGCTCATACCGATCATCGAGCGCGCCGGCGGGCGCATCACGACGTGGGACGGCAAACCGGCGACGGCCGGCGGGCGCGATCGTGGCCGCCGGCGATCCGCGCGTGCACGAGCAGGCGATGGCGGTGCTGTCTCGCTCGGCGTCTGCGCTCAGGCGACCTTCACATCGACGCCCAGATACGCGTCGAACGCCGCCCAGAAGCGGGTGCGCACGGCGTCGTTCTCCTGCAGGATCTCATGCCGCGAGCCGGGCATCAGGATGCACGAGGAAACCTTGGCCCGCACGGCGAAGTCCTCGATCGCGCGCGTCGAGACGACGGTGTCGTTGCCGGCCGCGAACAACAGCAGCGGTACGTTGATGCGCGCCGGGAAATCGGGCGAACCCAGATGACGGCAGGACCGCAGCGCGGACTTGAGCCAGCCGACCGTCGGCGAGCCGAGGCCAAGCGACGGGAGCAAGATCGAGGACGGCCTTGGTGCGCAGCCAGCGCTCGTAGTCGGAGGTGAGCGCAGTTACCCTCGAACTTCTGGCCCGAGGCGTTCTCGTCGGAGCCGCCGACCACGTAGGCGGTCGACAGCCCCAGCAGGGAGGCAATCTCGGCGTAGACCCTGGCGCGCGATTGCGTCGTGCCGAGACAGCTCTCGGCAATGGCGATCATCGGCGCCGTCAGGACGATCCGCTCGAACCACAGGCCGGGCATCGTCGCATTGCGCAGAAGGATGTTGCCGCCCATGGAGTGCCCGAGGCCGATGAACGGCGGCGGGCAGTCGGGCAGCACGATGTCCTTCATGAAGCGGATGAGGTCGCGGTCATACTCCCAGAAGCCGGGCACATGGCCCTTGTGCGGGTTGGACAGCATGCGCTGCGAGCCGCCCTGCCCGCGCCAATCCATGGTGGCGACGGCAAAGCCGCGGCGCCGCAGATCGGCGATGACCTCGAAGTATTTCTCGATGAACTCGGCGCGCCCGCCCAGCAGGCATACGGTGCCCCGGCGCGGCATGCGCGTAGCGTCCCAGCGCGCATAGCGCAGCTCGGCGCCGTCGTATCCTCGGAAGGATCCGACGGTTCCCCCGCTCGGAACCGGATTCTTGGCCAGCGATACCAGTTCCATCGCGCCCCCTCAGCGTTGGCCAACTCTTCGCCGCCATCATACAGACGGCGAAGAGCTGCGGCCACGGTGGAGCTGGATGCTGTTAGCTTTGCTCAGTAGTACGGCCGCGTCCAGTAGCGGCGGGGACCGACAGCGAAGCGGCCGTAGCGGCGCCCGCCGAGCGGCCGTGCGTCGACGACCTCGCCGGAGCAGCGGTCGATGGTCAGCTCGAATAGCCGCCCCGAGGGACGGCGCGCCTTGACCAGCACGACCCGGTCGTGCGGCTCGATGGCGTGGAAGCCGCGCCAGCCGGCGGCCCGCAGGCGATCGCGCGCCAGCTCGCGCGGGATGCAGCCGTCGCGTCCGGCATAGGCAGGCGGCGGATAGGGCGGCTCGAAATCATCCGGCACGTCGGCGTAGCGGTCCGGAGGCGGGGGGCCCTCGCCATAGCCCTCCTGATAGCCGTCGTAGGGCGGCTCGTAGAGGTCGGCGGCGGCGGCGGGAAGGGCGAAGGCGGCAAAAGACACGGCAAGCGCAGATGCCGCGGCGAAACGGACGTACGCTGGCATTGTGGAACTCCTCGTAACCGGTTGTGGCTGCTTTCCCAAAGCGGAACGAGAGTGATGCTTCGAACATGAACCGCGCCTGAAGGGGCGATCATTTTCCGTTGCAGAGGAGCCACTTGGCGGCGCCCATCGCGCAGCCGCCGAGGCTTGAACGCGCTCCAGCCGGCGCCTAAATAAAGCCTGCGCACGCCCTTCGGGGGTGCGCGTTCAACGACCGCCTGGCCGATCCGGCAGGCGCACCGCATGTCGCTCAATCATGGAGGATATGTTCATGCGACAGTTCGACTTTGCTCCCCTCTACCGTTCGACGGTCGGCTTCGATCGTCTTGCCCAGCTCTTGGACAGCGTCGGTGGCTTCGATGCCGACGGATACCCGCCCTACAACATCGAGCGCCTCGGCGATAACGAGTACCGCATCACCATGGCGGTCGCCGGCTTCCACAAGGACGAGTTCAATATCGAGGTGAAGGAATCCACCTTGATCGTGACCGGCGAGAAGAAGCCCGAGGACAAGCAGCGCGTCTTCCTGCACCGCGGCATCGCCGCCCGCAGCTTCGAGCGCCGCTTCCAGCTCGCCGATCACGTCGAGGTCAAGGGCGCCGACTTCAGCGACGGCCTCCTGCACATCGACCTCGTCCGCAATCTGCCCGAGCGCATGAAGCCGCGTACGATTTCGATCGGCTCGGCTTCCCCCAAGCAGATCGAAGCGACGGCCTAAGCGTCCGCTTCCAGAGCCGCTGACAGCGAGGCGGTCGCCGTACCGACGGCGGCCGCCTTTTCGTTGTCCGCCGCGCTGCGCTCAAGGCGTTGCGTTGATACTTGTGTGCGCACCAGAAATCTGCGAAGCTCGGCGGAAAGGTCAGTACTCCTGTCCTTTATGAACCGCCGCCAGGGGCGCCTTAAAGGGCGCCTTGGCTAAAGCCATGACCGGCAGGAGCGAGCGAGGTGTACGTCGAAATGTGGCCGACCGGTAGGCCGGCAAGCGCCGCTGGCGCAGCCAGCCGCAGCGCGGCAGCAAGCGCCGCCAAAACCTCCGCTTCGTTCTGACGTTCTTGACTAACCCCACCTGAGGTCGATCAATCGGTCTTATGTGGCTCCGCTGATCTGTCCGAATTGAGCAAATTCACACTGCAGCGTCCCGCACCGAGGTCGCAGTATGACGAAGAGCCAAGACATGAGCGAAGCCGAGGCATTCGAAGGCTTCGAGGCGCCGCAGGCGCAGGGTCTATATGACCCGGCGCATGAGCGCGATGCGTGTGGCGTCGGCTTCATCGCCGACCTCAAGGGCCGCAAATCGCATCAGATCGTCTCCGACGCTCTCAAGATTCTCGCCAACCTCGAGCATCGCGGCGCGGTGGGCGCCGACCCGCTGGCCGGTGACGGCGCCGGCATGCTCATTCAGATTCCGCACGACTTCCTCAAGGACGAGTGCACGAAGCTCGGCTTCACTCTGCCGCCGCCTGGCCGCTACGCCGTCGGCCACATCTTCATGCCGCGCGATGAGCGCCTGCGCGCCCATTGCGAGCGCGTGTGGACGCGCATCGTAAAGGAGGAAGGGCTGGAGCTGCTCGGCTGGCGCTCGGTGCCGGTCGACAACTCGTCGCTGTCGGAGATGGTGATCGGCACGGAGCCGGTGCACCGCCAGGTGTTCATCGGCCGCCCCTCGACCATCCTCGATCAGGAGGACTTCGAGCGCAGCCTCTTCCTGACGCGCAAGATCGTCTCCAACTCGATCCAGCAGGCCTACAAGAACCGCGAGATCGGCCATTACACCGTATCGCTGTCGAGCCGCACGCTCGTCTACAAGGGCATGTTCCTGTCGTATCAGGTGAAGGCCTACTACACGGACCTGTCCGACCCGCGGTTCGTGTCGGCGATGGCGCTCGTGCATCAGCGCTTCTCGACCAACACCTTCCCGTCGTGGAAGCTCGCGCACCCCTATCGCTTCGTCGCCCACAACGGCGAGATCAACACGCTGCGCGGCAACGTCAACTGGATGGCGGCGCGCCAGGCGTCCGTGTCATCGCCGCTCTACGGCGACGACATCTCGAAGCTGTGGCCGATCTCCTATGAGGGCCAGTCGGACACGGCGTGCTTCGACAACGCGCTCGAATTCCTCGTCATGGGCGGCTACTCGCTGACCCATGCCGCGATGATGCTCATCCCCGAGGCGTGGGCCGGCAATCCGCTGATGGATCGCAAGCGGCGCGCCTTCTACGAGTATCACGCCTGTCTCATGGAGCCGTGGGACGGCCCTGCCGCCATGGCCTTCTCCGACGGCCGCCAGATCGGCGCCACGCTCGACCGCAACGGTCTGCGGCCGGCCCGCTATTTCGTCACCAAGGACGGCCTCGTCGTCATGTCCTCGGAGGCCGGCGTGCTGCCGGTTCCGGAGGAGACGATCGTCCAGAAGTGGCGCCTGCAGCCCGGCAAGATGCTGCTCATCGACCTCGAGAAGGGCCGCATCGTCTCCGACGAGGAGCTGAAGGCGGAGATCGCCGCCAGCAACCCGTACGAAACCTGGCTGAAGCGCACGCAGATCCTCGTTTCCGACCTGCCGCTGCCGAAGGGCCGCGTCCCGGCGAAGAAGTCGAACGTCGGGCTCTTGGATCTGCAGCAGGCGTTCGGCTACACGCAGGAGAGCCTGAAGCTGCTGATGCAGCCCATGGCGGAGAGCGGGCAGGAGGCGGTCGGCTCGATGGGCACCGACACGCCGATCTCGGCGCTGTCGTCGAAGTCAAAGCTGCTGCACACCTATTTCAAGCAGAACTTCGCGCAGGTGACGAACCCGCCGATCAACTCGATCCGCGAGGAGCTCGTCATGAGCCTCGTGTCGTTCATCGGCCCGCGCCCCAACATCCTCGACCTCGAAGGCACCTCCCGGCAGAAGCGGCTCGAGGTGTATCAGCCGATCCTGACCAACGAGGATCTGGAGCGCATCCGCCAGATCGGCGAGGTGAAGGACAACGAGTTCTCCTCGATCACCATCGACATCACCTATGCAGCCGAGAAAGGCGCAGCGGGCATGGCGTCGGCGCTCGACTGCGTGTGCGCCGAGGCCGAGGAGGCCGTGCGCTCGAAGGAATACAACATCATCATCCTGTCCGACCGTGGCGTCGGCCCGGACCGCATTCCCATTCCGTCACTGCTGGCGACGTCGGCGGTGCATCATCACCTGATCAAGCAGGGCTTGCGTACCTCGGTCGGTCTCGTCGTCGAGACGGGCGAGGCCAACGAGGTGCATCAGTTCTGCACGCTCGCCGGCTATGGCGCCGAGGCGATCAACCCCTATCTCGCCTTCGAGACGCTCGAGCAGATGCTGCCCGAGCTCGACGAGGAAATGTCGGCCGAAGAGGTCAAGAAGCGCTACATCAAGGCGATCGGCAAGGCCATCCTCAAGGTCATGGCCAAGATGGGCATCTCGACCTACCAGTCGTACTGCGGCGCGCAGATCTTCGACGCGGTCGGCCTGCGCTCGAGCTTCGTGAGGAAGTACTTCACCGGCACGCACACGCAGATCGAGGGCATCGGCCTGCGCGAGGTGGCGCAGGAGACGGTCGATCGTCACGCGGCGGCCTTCGGCAACGTTCCCGTGCTCGAGAACGCACTCGATGTTGGCGGCGAGTACGCCTACCGCGTGCGCGGCGAGTCGCACGTGTGGCGCGCCAGCGTCGTCGCCGATCTGCAGCACGCCGTGCGCGGCAACATTCCCGACAAGTACCGGTCGTTCGCCAAGCAGATCAACGACCAGTCCGAGCAGCTGATGACCATGCGCGGCATGTTCCGCATCCGCTCGGCGGAGGCGTTCGGCCGCAAGCCGGTGCCGATCGAGGAGGTCGAACCGGCGGTCGATATCGTGAAACGGTTCGCGACCGGAGCCATGAGCTACGGATCGATTTCGCGCGAGGCGCATACGACGCTCGCCATCGCCATGAACCGCATCGGCGGCAAGTCGAACACCGGCGAGGGAGGCGAGGAGACCGATCGCTTCAAGCCGCTGCCGAACGGCAATTCCATGCGCTCGGCCATCAAGCAGGTGGCGTCGGGCCGCTTCGGCGTTACGGCGGAGTATCTCGTCAACTCCGACATGGCTGCAGATCAAGATGGCGCAGGGCGCCAAGCCCGGCGAGGGCGGCCAGCTCCCCGGCCACAAGGTCGACGCGGTGATCGCCAAGGTGCGCCATTCGACGCCCGGCGTCGGCCTCATCTCACCGCCGCCGCACCACGACATCTATTCGATCGAGGATCTGGCGCAGCTGATCTTCGATCTGAAGAACGTCAACCCGAAGGGCCGGGTTTCGGTAAAGCTCGTCTCCGAGGTCGGCGTCGGCACGGTGGCAACCGGCGTCGCCAAGGCGCGCGCCGACCACGTGACGATCTCCGGCTTTGAGGGCGGCACCGGCGCTTCGCCGCTGACGTCGATCAAGCACGCCGGCTCGCCGTGGGAAATCGGTCTTGCCGAGACGCACCAGACGCTGGTGCTCAATCGCCTGCGCGGGCGCATCGCCGTGCAGGTCGACGGCGGCGTCCGCACCGGCCGCGACGTGGTCGTCGGTGCGCTGCTCGGCGCCGACGAGTTCGGCTTCTCGACGGCGCCGCTCATCGCCGCCGGCTGCATCATGATGCGCAAGTGCCATCTCAACACCTGCCCGGTCGGCGTCGCGACGCAAGACCCGGTGCTGCGCGCCAAGTTCCAGGGCAAGCCCGAGCACGTCATCAATTACTTCTTCTTCGTCGCCGAAGAGGTGCGCGAGTACATGGCCGCGCTCGGCTTCCGCAAGTTCGAGGAGATGATCGGGCAGACCGACGCGCTCGATAAGGACCGCGCCATCGAGCACTGGAAGGCGAAGGGCCTCGACTTCTCGCGCATCTTCTACAAGCCGCGCATGCCGAAGTCGGTCGCCATCTACTCATACCGAAGCCCAGGACCATGGCCTCGATAAGGTGCTCGACAACAAGCTGATCGAGCTGTGCCAGCCTGCTCTCAAGTCGAAGAAGCCGGTGAAGCACGAGCTGGCGATCAAGAACACCGATCGCAGCGCCGGCGCCATGCTGTCGGGCGAAGTCGCCATGCGCTACGGCCATGCCGGCCTGCCCGAAGACACCATCTGGCTGACGCTGTCGGGCACCGCCGGGCAGAGCTTCGGCGCCTGGGCCGCGCACGGCGTGACGCTCGACCTCGTCGGCGAAGGCAACGACTACGTCGGCAAGGGACTGTCGGGCGGCAAGATCATCGTCCGCCCGAACGCCATCTCGAGCATCAAGCCCGAGGAGAGCATCATCGTCGGCAACACGGTGCTGTACGGCGCCATCACCGGCGAGTGCTATTTCCGCGGTATCGCCGGCGAGCGCTTCGCCGTGCGCAACTCCGGCGCAACGGCCGTCGTCGAAGGCACCGGCGATCACGGCTGCGAATACATGACCGGCGGCGTTGTCGTCGTGCTCGGCGCGACGGGCCGCAACTTCGCGGCCGGAATGTCGGGCGGCATCGCCTACGTGCTGGACCAGAGCGGCGACTTCGAGATCGAAGTGCAACATGGCAATGGTCGAGCTCGAGCCGATCGAGGCCGAGGAAGAGCTCATGCGGCGGCTGATGGGCCAGCAGGGTGACCTCGAGAGCCACGGCCTCGTCGACGTCATGAGCGACATGACCAAGCACGACGCCGAGCGGCTTTACGCGCTCGTCGCGCGGCACGCCCACTACACCAACTCGGCGAAGGCGAAGGCCATTCTCGCCGATTGGCGGGCGTACATGCCGAAGTTCAAGAAGGTCATGCCGGTCGAGTATCGCAAGGCTTTGGCCCTGATGGCCAAGGCGCAGGCGGCAGACAAGGACGGCCTTGCGACGATCGACATCGGCCTCAAAGTGGCCAAGGCTTGAAAGATTTCGCCTCTCCATGAAATGATGGCCGGGGCGACGGCGTTAAGAGCCATGCGGGCTCTAGCGCCGCTGATAGGGAGCGGGTATGGGCAAGATTACGGGCTTCCTCGAATTCAAGCGGGCGGAGCGCAAGTACGCACCGGTCGCGGAGCGCGTGAAGCATTGGCGCGAGTTCGTGCAGGCACTGAGCGAGGAGGAGACGAAGGTCCAGGCCGCCCGCTGCATGGACTGCGGCATCCCCTATTGTCACACCGGCTGCCCGGTCAACAACCAGATCCCCGACTGGAACGACCTCGTCTATCACTCCGACTGGAAGCAGGCGGCGCAGAACCTGCACTCGACGAACAACTTCCCCGAGGTGACGGGCCGCGTGTGCCCGGCGCCGTGCGAAGCCGCTTGCACGCTCAACATCGACGACGTGCCGGTGGCCATCAAGAGCGATCGAATGCGCCATCGCCGATCGGGCGCTCGAAGAAGACTGGGTCGTGCCCGAGCCGCCGGAGAAGAAGACCGGCAAGCGGATCGCGATCGTCGGCTCCGGTCCGGCCGGTCTCGCCGCCGCTCAGCAACTCGCGCGTGCCGGCCATGACGTGCACGTCTACGAGAAGAACGCCAAGCCCGGCGGTCTGCTGCGCTACGGCATCCCCGACTTCAAGATGGAGAAGGGGATCGTCGACCGCCGCGTGAAGCAGATGGAAGCGGAAGGCGTCGACCTTCCATTGCAATGCGCACGTCGGCAAGACGATCTCCGCCAAGGAGCTCGAGAGCAGCTACGATGCGCTGCTGCTCGCCGGCGGCTCGGAGCAGCCGTTCGACTTTTTCGCGAAGTCGAGCGGGCGCGACCTCGACGGCATCCACTACGCCATGGATTTCCTGCCGCAGCAGAACCGCCGCGTTGCGGGCGAGACGCCACCGGCCATCACCGACGCCAAGGACATCCTGGCGAAGGACAAGCACGTCATCGTCATCGGCGGCGGCGACACCGGCTCCGACTGCATCGGAACCTCGTTCCGGCAAGGCGCCAAGTCGGTGACGCAGCTCGAGATCATGCCGATGCCGCCCGAGCGCGAGAACAAGGGGCTCTCGTGGCCGAACTGGCCGTTGAAGCTGCGCATCTCGAGCAGCCAGGCCGAGGGCGCCAAAGTCGAATACTCGGTGTCGACCACCGGCTTTTCGGGCACCAACGGCAAGGTGAAGAAGCTGCATTACGTGCAGGTCGACAACAAGATGCAGCCGGTCCCCGGCACCGAGGCGGAGCTAGAAGCCGACCTCGTGCTGTTTGCCATGGGCTTCTCGGGCCCGATCGAGGACGACGTCGTCAATGAGCTGACGCTACCCGTCGTCGCGCGCGGCCGCTTCAAGGGTGTGGATGCCAATGAGCGCGACTATCGCATCCCGGGCCGGCCGAAGCTGTTCGCCGCCGGCGACATCCGCCGCGGGCAGTCGCTCGTCGTGTGGGCGATCCGCGAAGGGCGCCAGGCCGCGCAGGCAATCGACACGTTCCTGATGGGCAAGAGCGCGCTGCCGCGCTGAATCCAGGCAAGCCGCAGGCCGAAAGGAAGCGCGAATGCCTCGCGCTTCCTCTCAGTGGGTGCCCTTAGTAGGAATATCCGTACGAGGGCTTGGCCTTGGCCTTCTGCTTCTTCGGGGCGGGCGCCTCTTCCGCAGGCTCTTCCGCCTGGGCCTTGGGTTCTGCCTTAGGCTCAGGCTTCGCCGCCTCCTCGGCCGGAGCTTGCGTCGACGCTACGGTGATCGTCCCCCGCATGCTCTTCGGATGAATGGCACAGTGATATTTGATGGTGCCGACGGCGTCGAACTTCTGATTGGGAGAACTGGTGCTGTCGAACGCGCCGGTGTCGGTCAGGGCGTCGCTTTCTGAATCCGCAACCAGCTGATGCGTTACGTCCGAATCCACGGCCACCCATTTGACGGTCTGGCCTTCCTTGATCTTGGCGTTCGTATCGGTGAACACGAACTTGCCGTCCGCGTTCTTGATGATGGCGATTGATTTCACATCGTCGGCCGCCGCTGCGGGCAGCCCCGACAACGCGAGACCGCCTAATGACAAGCTGGCCAGCGCAGGTAAAAGCAGCAACGTGCTACGCATGCGTATCTCCTTGTGACAAGACCTTAGGGAGGCGCCCGTTTACCTTTGTCGTCGCCGGCCGATTGTTACGTAGGTAACAGGGGAGCCACTCTGAGCTCCCGACGCCCAGAGGATTTTTACCGCCGCTTTGCGCGCGCGCAGAACGCCCATCGATCTCTAAAGACGACGTGATGCGGAGCGGTCCAACTTTGTCGCGCGCGGCCGCTTGTGGGCGATCCGCGAAGGGCGCCAGGCCGCGCAGGCAATCGACACGTTCCTGATGGGCAAGAGCGCGCTGCCGCGCTGAATCCGTCAGTCATAGTTGCCGAACGGCCCAACCGCTCGCGTTGAATTGTCATGGCCGCGCAGGCGGCCATCCACGCAAGTCTCCACGAACTCTCCAGACGAAGTGGGTAGCGAGCCTGCCGCGCACATACTGCCAACTTCACCAAAAGAGCTTGCTGAAGCTGGCGTGGATGGCCGGTCTATGCGGAGCATGGCTTCGCCATGACGCGGCCATGACGGGATTGGGCAGATGTAGCGCGCTGATGCGGCCCGATCAGCGCGCTATCAGCGTGTCGAGGCGGTCCCTTTCGGCACGCTTTCCGTCATCGGCGGCGGCTCGCTGCGCACTTCGGCCGTCGTCTGCTGACGGGGCCAGGTGAAGTCATCGGCGCGGCCCGGCTTCGAGGGCATGCGCTCGCCCTTCTCGAGCACCCGGAAGTACGGGCTTTGCGTCGGCGACAGACGCCGGCGGCTGCCGTCGGCGCCGCGCGGAGGCACGATCGAGCTCATGACGGTGAGCCCGCCGGGGATCTGATCGACGAGCACATCGCCCATCTGTGCCGCCTTGTCGTCGCTCTGCTTGCGCGTAACGAGCGCGACGACGGACGCCGGAATGGCCGGCCGCACGATCTCGACGGTGACAACCTGCTCAGTCCCGTCGGCGCCCGGCACGCGGATGTCGACCTTGCCGGTCTCGAGCTTCTGATCGCGCGCGCCATCGGCAGCGCCGGAGTTGGCGGCCGGCGCAGCTACGCCGCTGCCGCCCTTGGCCGATTTGGCCTGGGCCTGCGCGCGCTCGCTTTCAGCCTTGATGCGTACCTTGTCGGGATTGACGCGCGACTGCTCGGCCGTGTCGCCGGCGAGCGGGATCGACCGCTCGGTGCGCGCCTGAACGATGTCGCGCTTCAACTCGCGCTCGACGAAGTGAGCGAGCTTCAGATAACCGGCCTGGGTAAAATGCACGCCGTCGCTGTCACGCAGGCGGCGGACCTTGCCGGTGACGTCGGGGCCCCAATCGCTGTAGCCGCCGCTCTCGTCGATGAAGCTCGCATAGGCATCGATGTAGCGCACGCCGTTGAGATACGCACGCTCGCGGATGACGTCGTTCATCCGTTGCGCGCGCTCGTTGTCCTGCCAGCGCCGCATGTTCGGCAAACCGACCCAATAGACGGCGCGATTGTTCTTCTTCAAAAGCTTCATGAGCCGGTCGACACGCGCAGCGTACTCGCCGCGCCAGTCGTCGGTTTCCTCGGAGGCGCGTCTGCGGCTGAGGCTGTAGCGATCCTGCGCGCCTAGCATGACAATCGCGATGTGGCTCGGGTCGGTGCCGAAGGTCTGCTCCATCTGCGCCATATCGTTGGCGGAGCTGTTGCGCATGATGCCGTCGAGATCATAGCGCTTGCGCGAGATCGATACGCCGGGTCCGGCCGTGAAGGCTTCGACGAGGCCGCCGAGCAGCCCTTCGGCGAGCCAGTCGCCGACGACCTGAACCTGATAGACGTCATTGTCGGGAAACGGCGTGATGAAGCTGCCGCCGAGCCCCTGCTCCTGCGCAGATGCAGGCAGCACCCGCACGAGCAGAAGTGCCGAAAGAGCTATGGTGAGAAGGGCGCGAACCACGTCGATCGTTCCCTGCGCTAAGCGGCCGCGCCGAATCCGGGCGACGCAGCGGCATTGTCGCCACTGCGTCGCCCAAGGACAAGGCGGAAACGTGACCGGAAAGGCGGGGAGGGCCAGTCGGCGGGCTTAACTAAGCCGCGCGCTTCGGCCGCTTCACGCCTTTCAAACGCACCGGCGCTTGCTTAGAGCGCGCGGCCTGCCACTTCAGGTTTTCCAGCTCCGAGCCGCGGTGGTGAGTTTTCACCACGACGTCACGGGCGCTGAAAGCTTCGCGCAGGACCTCGACGCACTTCTGCGGCTGAGCTTCTCCACACATGAAGACGTCGAGGGCCGCATAGTCGGCCTCGGGCCAGCTGTGAATGGAGATGTGGCTCTCCGACAGAACGGCAACGCCCGACACGCCACCATTGGGCGTGAAGTGATGCAGATGGATGTGCAGCAGGGTTGCGCCCGCTGCCTCCACGCATCGCTTGAGCGTGCTTTCGATGTGCTCGAGATCATCAAGGCGGCGGGCACCGAACAGATCCACCAGAAGGTGGGTGCCGGCATAGCGCATGCCGTCGCGCTCGATGAAGAAGTCCTTCCTGTCTTCGTGCGCTACATGCGCAGCAACACGACGATCTTCCTCTTGGGCGGTGCTTGAACGAGTCAAGTCCATCCCCAATTGGAAGAGGGTGTCATTAAAGGCCATATGACCCTCCCCAACCAGCAGATAGAGGTGACCCGTCCGCTCCTTACCTTTGGGGTTTTTGGAAAACCTCGACCTTAAGGGCAGGTGGACGAACGGAGAGGGGTCATATGAGGCACACCCCCCCCCTACGCAAGAAAAATTTGGGCCTGGGGGCAAAAAAAATTCGCCGCGCGCTCACGCGGATTCAGCGAGCAGAGTTTCGCGCGGCATTGACGGGCTTTCAGCGGCATATGCGACATTCGCGCAAAGCGCCGCTCATTCCTTTCCGAAAAGGTTATCGAGCAGCTTCTGCGCCTTCGACGGGCCGCCGTCTTCGCTCTCGCCGAACAGATCCTGGACGACCTCGCCGGCGTTCTTGCCTTTGAGCTGCTTGCCGATCTGTTTCACCGCGTCGACGGTGCCGGGACTGTTGATCGCGCCTTCGATGTCCGGCGAGATGTCGGGCTTCTCCCACGAGCCGGTGATGTGCACGGGCACCTCGATGCCGGCGGCGTTGGCTTCGCCGCCGTCGCCGCCGAGGTTGGCGACCAGCTTCGGGCGCACCGTGTAGTCAAGGCTGCGCTGCGGCAGATCGACAGTGCCGGCGCCCGAGGCGTGCAGATGCTGGCTGTCGAGCTTCAGGTCGTTGTTGGTGGCGATGCCGTTGGCGATGACGAAAGTGCCGTTGAGCCGGCGAAAGTCCGTCTTCTTCGAAGGATCGGACGCGAAGCTCGGGATGCTGCCTTCCGACAACTCGTGCATGGCGCCGCCGAGATCGAAGCCGATCACGGCACCGTCGCTTCACCGCCACGTTGGAGGTGCCGTTGAGCGACTGGACTATCGCCGCTTCCGTAGCGCCGTGGCCCGATACCTTCCACGCGACGTCGGCGTTGCCGGCAAGCCAGTCGACCTGCGCGGAATCGCGCAGCAGCGGCCGTGCCGCGATGCCCGACAGGGAAACGTCGGCGGTGAAGGCAGGCTCGGCCGCCGAGCCGTCGAGCGTCACCAAACCGTGGCCGCTGCCGTTGTAGAGGCGCAGCTCGGCGAGCGTCACCTTGGCAACCTGGTCCTTGACGCCAACCGACACCTGCGCGCCGTCGATGCGGGTGCCCCCGTAGGTGACGTCGGTCAGCGCGACGCGCGCATCGACATCGGCGAGGCCCAGCGCCTTGATGTCGATCGGCGCGGTGCTCCAGCCGGCGCGCTGCGTGTAGCCCTTCACCTGCGGCGCCGGGCCGCTCGAGCAGATCTTCGATCGAGTTCGGCTCCTGCGTGGCTGAACCGGAATTCCGGTCCCGGCAAGACTTAGCGGCGTCGGCGCCGGCACCGCGGGGCGGCCCGCACGCGAGTCGGCGCCAAGCGGCAGCTCGGCGACATTCAGCCCGGAGATCTTGAGATCGGCGGCGACGTGCGGCCGCGCGCCTTCGCGCTCCTCGAAGCCGACCGTGCCGCTCGCCGCGGCGCGCCCGGCCTTCAGATCGATGTTGGAGAGGTGCACGCTCTTGTCGGTCGCGTTCAGTTTCGCCGAGAAAGCGACTTCGCCCGCGCCCGCCTCCGGCGACAGATCGGTGCCCCACCAATGCGCCAAGGCGCCGAGCGATGACGAGTTGGCGGTGATCGTGCCCTCGCCGTCGTTCGGACCGACAGTGCCGTCGTAGCTGAAGCTGAGCGGCGCGCCCGAAACGGTCAGCGCCAGCTTCGCCGGGCGCTGCTCGGCGAGATCCTGCGGCGTGCTGAGCGTGCTCTTGAACTCGAACGGTTCGCCATCCGCCATGAGGCTGCCGCTGCCAGTGAGCGGCTCCTGCATCGCGGCGAGTGAGAAGCGTGCGTTGATGCCCTCGAAGCGGCCCCAAGCGCCATTGCGCTCGTCGCTGTAGCGCACGGCGCCATCGGTAATGCGGATGTCGTCGAGGGACAGCGCGGCGACCTCGCGCGGCTCCGCTGCCGCAGCGGGACCGATGATGAAATCGCCAAGACCGCCACTGGGCGAAGCTTGTGCGAAGCGCACCGGCACATCGAGGCCGGCCATGTCCCAGCTCTTGCGCCCCTCGGCATCGACGCGCAGCGAGAACACCGGCTCGTTCAGCTCCACCCGATCGACGACGATCTCCTGGCGCAGCAGCGGCAGCAGCCGCACGCCGACGTCGAAGTTCGCCGCCTTCACGAACGGGTCGCCGCCCATGCTCGGAGGCGCCGACAACGACACATCGCTGAGGCGCAGGCCGAGCGAGGGGAAGATGGTGAACGACGTTCCCCCGGCGATGGTCAGGTCGCGTCCGGTCTCCGCTTTCACGCGCGCGATGATTTCGCGGCGGATGTAGTCGGACGGCGGCGACATGATGAAGAACGTCGCCGCGCCGACGCCGAGGGCGAGCAGCGCCACGCCACCGTAGAGAAGAACACTAAAGAGGGCCGAGGACCGGGGCGGCGGAGCGGCGTGACGTCGATCGGCGCCAACGCCGAGTTGAGGGCCAGGCGGATATCGCCCTGGGCCCGTCGAATCACGCCGCGGAACTGGAGGGGAGCCCCTGCCGGGCGGCCTGGTGTTGGTCATGTCGGCCTCGAATGGCTCCTTTGCACCGGCGGCTGGAACTTATACGCCCGCCTGCTAAATGGAGGCGCTGCAACTCGCATTAAAGGCCGTTTTCGGTGCATTGCGGCAGAGTAGCGGGCAATTTCGGCGGTCTGAGGTTGCGGCAACTCTGCCGCACGCGACAGTATGAAGTGTCTTAAAGGGAACAGCATGCCTGTAGATCTCTTATAATATGGGGGCATGGCTCTGACAGCGTGTGGTAATTTGTAGTCGATGCTTCGGCCCTCTCCTAGGCTCGTACTCGAACCGCGCTTGCTGCGGCGCAGCAAAAGGAACGGCAATGCATTACTACGCATATGAATTGGCCCACACCGTTCTGTCTCCGCTCCGCCTCGGCGTGAGCGGGTTCCGTAGCATGCTCGACTCGCCGTTCAATCCGATGGGCAACACGCCGTACGGCCGGCATCTCGCCGCGGCCTGCGAGCTGTTCGAGAACGTCACGCGCCGCTACGCCAAGCCGGAGTTCGGCCTGAAGACGACGCACGTCGGCGGCGTCGAGGTGGGCGTGCGCGAGCAGATCGTGGCCTCAACGCCGTTCGGCCGCTTGCTGCACTTCAAGCGCGACGAGACCGCGCTGACCGGCAAGCGCTACGACCCCAAGGTGCTGATCGTGGCGCCGATGTCGGGTCACTACGCGACGCTGCTGCGCGGCACCGTCAAGGCGATGCTGCCCGACCACGAAGTCTACATCACAGATTGGGTCGACGCGCGCGACATCCCGCTCGCCATGGGCCGCTTCGACCTCGACGACTTCATCGATCACGTCATCGAGTTCATTCGCGTGCTCGGCCCCGATACGCACGTCATCGGCGTGTGCCAGCCGGCCGTGCCGGTGCTCGCCGCCGTGGCGCACATGGCCTCGATCGACGATCCTTGCCAGCCCGCCTCCATGACGCTGATGGGCGGTCCGATCGACACGCGTCGCAATCCGACGGGCGTCAACAAGCTCGCCGAGCAGCGCTCGATCGAGTGGTTCGAAGCCAACGTCATCAGCCCCGTGCCCTTCCCGCACGCCGGGTTCATGCGCCCCGTTTATCCGGGCTTCATGCAGCTCACCGGCTTCATGACCATGAACCTCGAGCGCCACATGAACGCGCACGTCGACCTGTTCAACAACCTCGTCAAAGGCGACTGCGACAGCGTCAAGCAGCACCAGGACTTCTACGACGAGTATCTGGCGGTGATGGATCTCACCGCCGAGTTCTACCTGCAGACGGTCAAGACCGTGTTCCAGGATCACGCGCTGCCCAGGGGCACGATGATGCACCGCGGCGTACGCGTCGATTGCTCGGCCATTCAAGATACGGCCCTGATGACCGTCGAGGGCGAGCGCGACGACGTCTGCGGCATCGGCCAGACGCAGGCGGCGCACGATCTGTGCACCAACATCCCCGAGGACCAGAAGGTGCACTACATGCAGGAGGGCGTCGGCCACTACGGCGTCTTCAACGGCACGCGTTGGCGCACCGAGATCCAGCCGCGCATCCGCGAGTTCATCCGCACCATCGAGTATGAGCGCGGCTCCATCCCCACCGGCCGCACGGCGCGCCGCATGCACCATCCGTCCGTGGCCGTCTCGCCGGTCTAATGCGACTCTTAGCGCGCGCCTTAGCGTCTCTCCGGCAATCTCCATCTCTTTGCGGGCATCCCGCAGATGGAGTTGCCGATGCGCCGTTCTATTTTCATTGCAGCAGCGATCCTTCTGTCTCCCATCAGCGCGCTGGCCGAGGAAGACCTCGAGATCACCTTCAACGATCACTGCCGCGAGTGCCATTCGTTCTTGAAGGGCGACAACCGGTTGGGACCGACGCTGTTCGGCGTCGTCGGACGCAAAGCGGGCGCGCAGGCCGGCTACGGCTACACCGAATCCTTGAAGGACTTCTGGCGTCACCTGGGACGAGGCGACGCTCGACAAGTGGATCGCCGATCCCGGCGCGGTGATCCCCGGCAACGGCATGAGCCCGCCTTACGGCGGCGTCGCAGATCCGGCGGTGCGCCAGCGCATCATCGCGTTCCTGAAGACGCTCGAGCCAAAAACAAACGGCGGCCCGTGAGGACCGCCGCTTGCCCGTCTAAAACGGAATCGACAGTTAGATGATGTCGATCTCGGCAGGCATGTAAGAAGTGACTTCGAGGCCAACTTCCTGCTCGCGAACTGCCGGTTTGGTCCAAACCTTCATGGCTCTTTCCTCCTCTAGCGGACGGGCGACATTCGCCCGGCCCATGGTCACTATGCAGGCACTGCCCACATAAGCGCCAATCGCATTTCCTTGCTCGATAGATAAGCGCGGCTGATTGCGCTTCAATGCGCTTCACGCATTAGTGCGCGGCTTCCCAGTTGTCGGCGGCCTTGGCGTCGACGTGGATCGGCACCGCGAGCTTGATGACTGGCAGCGCGGCGCTCTCCATCACCTTTTTCACCGTCCGCAAGGTGCTCGGCACCTCGGCCTCGCGCGACCTCGAACACCAGCTCGTCGTGCACCTGCAGCAGCATCCGCGCCGACTTGAGGCCCGCCTGCGTCGAGCGCAGCCGGGCATGCGGATCATGGCGCGGCGGATGATGTCGGCGGCCGAGCCCTGGATCGGCGCGTTGATCGCGGCGCGCTCCAGAAAGCCGCGCATCGACGGGTTCTTGGTGTTGATCTCCGGATAGTGGATGCGCCGGCCGAAGATGGTCTCGACGTAGCCGCGCTCGTGCGCGACCTTCTTCGTCGCGTCCATGTAGTCGCGGATGCCGGGGAAGCGCTCGAAATAGGTCTTGATGTAGGCGCCGGCCTCTTCCTTGGAGATGCCGAGCTGGTTGGCGAGGCCGAAGGCGGAGATGCCGTAGATGATGCCGAAGTTGATCGCCTTGGCGCGCCGGCGCACCTCTGCCGGCATGCCTTCGACCGGCACGCCGAACATCTCCGACGCCGTCATGGCGTGGATGTCGAGGCCCTCGTCGAAGGCCTTGCTTGAGCTGCGGGATGTCGGCGATGTGGGCCAGCACGCGCAGCTCGATCTGGCTGTAGTCGGCGGAGATCAGCTTCTTGCCCGGCTCGGCGATGAAGGCGGTGCGGATCTCGCGCCCTTCCTTGGTGCGGATCGGGATGTTCTGCAGGTTGGGCTCGGACGAGGCGAGGCGGCCCGTGGTCGTCGCGGCCAGCGCGTAGGACGTGTGGATGCGGCCGGTGCCGCCGTGCACGTAGGCCGGCAGCGCGTCGGTGTAGGTGGAGCGCAGCTTGGTGAGCTGCCGCCACTCGAGCATGGTGTTGATGAGCTTGCGCGCGTCGTCGGGCAGCTCCTCGTTGGCGGCGAGATCATCGAGCAGCGCCGGCGCGCGTCTCCCACTGGCCGGTCTTGGTGCGCTTGCCGCCGGGCAGCTTCAGGCGGTCGAACAGCAATTCGCCGAGCTGGCTTGGGTGAGCCGAGGTTGAACTTGTGCCCGACGAGGCGGTTGACCTCCTCCTCGAGCCGCGCGACGCCCTGCGCAAACGTCGACGGACAGCCGCGACAGGATCGCGCCGTCGACCTTGATGCCGCGCGCGCTCCATGTCGGCGATGACGGGGATCAGCGGCCGCTCCAGCGTCTCGTAGACGGTGGTCATGCGCTCGGCGGCGAGCCGCGGCTTGAGGACCATCCACAGGCGCAGCGTGACGTCGGCGTCCTCGGCCGCGTACTCCGTCGCCTTGTCGAGCGGCACCTGGCCGAAAGTGCGCTCGGACTTCTTCTTGCCCGGCACGTGCGCGATCACCTGCTCGAACGTCATGCAGGCGTGCCCGAGGTGGCGCATGGCCAGATCGTCCATGCCGTGCGTGCCCTTGCCGCGCGTCGAGCGCGTAGGACATCAGCATCGTGTCGTCGATGGGCGCGACGTTGATGCCGTGCTGGGCCAGCACGTTGAGGTCGTACTTGATGTTCTGGCCGATCTTGAGGACCGACGGGTCTTCGAGCAGCGGCTTCAAGAGCGCCAGCGCCTCGATGACGGGGATCTGGACGATGCCGTCGTGTGCGCCGAAATCGAACGCCTCCGAGCTCGCGCGGTGGCCGAGCGGCACGTAGCAGGCCTCGCCCGGCGCCACGGCCATGCGAGAAGCCGACGAGCTCGGCGACGCATCGGGTCGATCGACGTCGTCTCGGTGTCGAAGGCGACGCGGCCGGCCTCGTAGGCCTTGCGTGATCCACGCCTCCAGCCGCTCACGCGTCGTGACGGTCTCGTACTTCGTGCGGTCGAACGGCGCCTTGGCGAGCGCCGCCGCCTTGGCCACGGCCGCGGCAGGAGACTCGGCGGCGGCGTGCCGCGTCTCCGCTTGGCGCCGCCGCGGAGCGCCGCCTTCTGGCGCCTCGGTCGGCAGATGACGGCAGCAGCAGTCGCCGGCGGCTCGGCGCCCGAGCGCCTCGGCGATGCGCCGCGTCAGCGTGCTGAACTCCATGTCGCGCAGGAAGCCGAGCAGCGTCGCGGGCTCGGGATCGCGCACGCCGAGCGCATCGGCCGGAATCATGTACCGGCACGTCGTCCTTGAGGCGCACGAGCTCGCGCGAGATGCGCGCCTGCTCGGCGAACTCGATCAGCTTCTCGCGGCGCTTCGGCTGCTTGATCTCGCCGGCGCGCGCCAGCAGCGTGTCGAGGTCGCCGTACTCGTTGATCAGCTCGGCCGCCGTCTTGACGCCGATGCCCGGCACGCCCGGCACGTTGTCGGTCGAATCGCCGGCGAGCGACTGCACGTCGACGACCTTGTCGGGCGGTACGCCGAACTTCTCGAGCACCTCGTCGCGGCCGATCTTCTTCGCTCTTCATGCGCGTCGAACATGACGACGCCGGGCCGCACCAGCTGCATCAGGTCCTTGTCGGAGGAGACGATGGTGACGTCGCCGCCGGCGTCGACGACCTGGCGGGCGTAGGTGGCGATCAGGTCGTCGGCCTCGAAGCCCAGCTGCTCGATGCAGGCGACGTTGAACGCCTTCACCGCGTCGCGGATCAGCGGGAACTGCGGGATCAGCTCCTCGGGCGCCGGCGGCCGGTGGGCCTTGTAGTCCTGATAGATCTCGTTGCGGAACGTCTTCTCCGAGGCGTCGAAGATGACGGCGAGGTGCGTCGGCGCCTCGGACGCCTTGGTCTCGCGCAGCAGCTTCCACAGCATGGCGCAGAAGCCGTGCACGGCGCCGACGGGCAGGCCGTCGGAGGGGCGCGTCAGCGGCGGCAGCGCGTGGAAGGCGCGGAAGATGTAGCCGGAGCCGTCGACCAGATAGACGTGGCTGCCCTTGGCGATGGGCGTCGGCTCGCCCGCGGGCACGGTCGACGTCGTGGCCTTTTTGGCTTTGCTTTTCGTTTCGCTCATGGATGGGGTCATGTGTCCAGCTATGGCGCTGGACTATAGGCGCTGCGTCCGGCGCGGTCAGCCCGCCGGCTGCACTCATATGGGGACGATCAGCGGAGCGAAAAATGGGGCCGCGCGCAACGCCGCACTATTTGCCGGTCGGAGAGGAATGCGCTATCAAGCGCCCTCTTAAGCACCCGTAGCTCAGCTGGATAGAGCGCTGCCCTCCGAAGGCAGAGGCCAGGGGTTCGAATCCCTTCGGGTGCGCCATCTAACATTGGAATGATTTTCTAGCTTCAGCGACCCCGTCACTTGGCGGTGGTGCACCGCGCCGCTTTAGCCCTGCCTCAAGTTCAGCGCGATGACCTTCAACTCTTCGGGGTCGCGTTCCCCGGCAGCGACTGCGTCCATCACCCGAATTGCCATCTGGCTGCGAATCTTGTGCGCCTCGGCCGGAGAAATAGAAGAGGTAGTCGCTTCCAGGAGACACCACGCCGCGTCGCAAACCTCCTCCATAAGGGCGATGGTTTCAGGTCCGAAACTGGCTTTTGGCGTATGCATTGCTAGTTCCGCGTCATTGCTCTCGCAGCGCCTTGTGCATGCTGTCGAGCAAGGGCTGTGCGAGATAGGCGATAGGCGTGCGTCTTCCAGTCTTGATCAGGAGCTCGGCGGGCATGCCTGGCTGCAGCCGGTGCCCGAGCCGTTCAAGTTCGGCATACGAAATGCTGACGATGGCGCTGTAATAGAGCTCGCCGGTTCGCACATCGGCGACGGCATCCGCCGACACCCGCGAGACCATACCCAAAACAAATGGGGTCGTGCGCTGCTTGAAGCCGGAAAGCCGAACCTCGGTTGTCTGTCCCTTCTCGACTTCGTCAATGTCGATGGGACGAACGCGCGCTTCGACAATGAGGGGGTCGTCCCCTGGAACGATCTCGAGCACCGTCTGGCCGGGCTGGATCACGCCGCCGATGGTGTTGAGTTGCGAATTGACGATGATCCCCCCGACCGGAGCGGCGACCGTGAGACGCGTAAGCTCGTCGGCAGCTGCCAGATAGGACGCTTCGAGATCGAAAATCCGCTGCTCGATATCCTTGAGATCGGTCAGGGTTTCGCTTTGACGTTTGAGCGTGAGCTGGTGGATTGAGAGTTCCGTCTCGCCGATCTCCTTGCGCGACTTGGCAATCGAAGCGTCCAGTTGCCCCATGCTTCCATCAAGCTGCGTAATCTCCCGCCGTATGGAATGTACGCGCTGACGCGTAACGTAGCCGCGCGCAAACATGTCCTCGATGACCGAAGCTTCCTTCCTGGCGAGCTCCGACTGTGTGCCAGTCGACGCGCGCTCGGACCTAAGCCCAGTGATTGCTTCCTTGAGCTGCGCGATCTTTTGCAGTGAGATTTTGATCTGGCCGGCGAGCTCGCGGCGGCGGCCGGCAAAAAGCTTCTGCTGGTTCGCTATGCCCTGTCCGATTGCGGACGAGCGTTTGGCCTCGGCCAGGAGCTCGGGAGGGAATTCGATGTCGTCCGCGCCATCACGCTCGGCGACGAGCCGCGCCTGCGCGGTCACTGCAGAGAAATAGGCGGCCCGTGCGAGATCATGGCGGGTTTTGGCCTTCGAATCGTCAAGTACGAACAGGACGTCGCCTGCGTCGACGATGTCTCCATCGCGCACGCGGATCGCCTTAACGATGCCGCCATCGAGATGCTGGATCTCCTTGCGCTTCGACGACACTGCCACCTTGCCGGAGGCAACAACGGCGCTCGATATCGGCACCACGGCCGACCACACCGCGATGCCCCCAAGCGCGGTGAAGATTGCCACCAAGCCGATGAGGATCGGCGAGCGCATCGCATGCCGACCGGCCGTGGATGCGCGCGCGGCGCCCAGTTGCCACGAACGGGAGCTTGACTCAGGTGGTGACCTGCGCCTTTGCATTGCCTATCTCCGTCGCACTTGGCGTTGGGCGCCTTGATAGTGGTGCATTCTTGCCGACGGCGCGTTGACCGACGCCTGCGTTAGCCACCAGCTCGGCCATAACCGACGCAGAGCTGCCGAACAGGTGGACGCGCCCCTCCCTCAGGACCAAAAGTTTGTCGGTCGCACCGAGGAGCAATGGCTTGTGAGTAATGACGATGACGGTTCGCCCGTGCCTCTTCAAAATCCCAAGAGCAGATCGCAACGTGGCTTCTCCGTCGGCATCCAGATTGGCGTTGGGCTCGTCGAGCACCACGAGGCGCGGATCGCCGAAAACGGCACGCGCGAGTCCGAGACGCTGGCGCTGCCCGCCCGAAATATTGCGGCCGCCATCCTCAACTAGCGTCTCGTAGCCCTGCGGGAGCCGCAGAATCATGTCGTGAGCCCCGACGAGCTTCGCGGCCTCGACAATGGCCGGCCCTTGCGCGGCGCCGAAACGGCAGATGTTCTGAGCGACGGTTCCGCCCACGAGCTCGATCTCCTGCGGCAGGTATCCGAGGAAAGGTCCGAGTTCCACTTGCGGCCACTGCGAGACTTCGACGCCATCAAGCCGTACGCTGCCGAGAGTTGGCGTGCTGATCCCCACCAGCAGGCGCGCAAGCGACGACTTGCCGGCGCCGCTCGGCCCGACGATGCCCAGCGTCTCTCCGACCTCAAGCGAGAGCGCGACCGCGGAGAGCGCCGGAGGCCCTCCCTCACCAAAACGCAGCCCGACATTGTCGAGCTCGAGCCGGCCCGCGGGGGCGGGCAGCTGCATGCGCTCGCCGGCGGGCTCCGATCGCTCGAGCGCCGCAAGCAGGCGCTGGTATGCCTCCCGTGCGTTGACGAAGCCGCGCCATTGTCCCAACGCCGCTTCGACTGGCGCCAGGGCGCGTCCCATGATGATGGAGGCGGCAATCATGACGCCGCCTGTCGTGGCGCCGTTTATCACCAGCCAGGCGCCAACGCCTAGGATGGCCACCTGCAGCGCGAGCCGCACGCATTTTGCCACGGCCTGCAGGATGCCGAGGCGATCACTGGCGATCGCCTGCCAGGCGACGCCGTCGCGCCGGTGGCTCTGCCACAGGGCCTCTAGGCGCCCGAGCATACCCATGACCCGTATGGAGTGCGCATTGCGGGCAAAGATTTCGATGAGCTCATTCGACCAGCGCGTTGATGATCCTGCCGCCCGCAACGGGCTGCGCACGGCGACCTCGCTGGCAACGGCGAGGATCAGGATAACGAGGGCGCCGAGGGTTGCGATGAACCCGAGAGCCGGATGCAGGAGATAGATGATCGCGAGGTAGATCGGTGTCCAAGGCGCGTCGAAGAGTGCGAGAATACCTGTTCCGGTCATGAACGAGCGCAAGTTCTCCAGGTCGCGTAGCGGTTGGCTGGAGGCCGCTTGATGTCCGGACGCGCGCTCCTCTACCGCCGTGCCGAACAGCGGCGCGCCAAGCGTTTCATCGAGGTCGGCGCCGATGCGGACCAAGAGCCGCGAGCGCGCAACCTCGACCAAGGCAACGACCATAAGGAGTGCGAGGGCGAGCGCTGTCAGCGCCATGAGCGTCTCGCCGCTGTGCGAGGTGAGCACGCGGTCATAGATCTGCATCATGTAGAGCGGCACGATGAGAGCCGCCAGATTGATGAACAGGCTGAACAGCCCGACGACGATGAACGCGCTGCGTACATCGCCAAGCGCCCGCTTGAGAGGGTTCTTTCCCGGCGCACCCAAGTTAGGCGAACTCCACGACAACGGCTCAGAATTATCAGGGCGTGCTCGCCGAGCACGCCCCTGCTGGCTTCCTAAACGACCGCGGGCTCCTCGTGGTAGAGCACAAAGTTTCCCTCCTTGAGCAGCTTCTGACTAACGCCGACAAGCTCGATGGTGTCGTAATTTCCATCGAGATCCGTGTCGCCCAGATTGATGGTTGTCGTCCCCCACCTGCTCGTCGTCATGGCTGCTTTGACGGAGCCATACGTGTCGAACTGTTCGAGCTCGGATAGATCGATCTGATCTTGTTTGGCGTTGAAGTCGGCGATCTTGTCCTTGCCCGAGCCCGCGCCGAAAGCGAACGTATCGTAGCCCGCATCGCCATAGAGCTCGTCGTTGCCTGCCTCGCCGACGATCAAGTCGTTGCCCGCGCCGCCCGCAACGCAGTCGTTGCCGGCCCCGCCGTAGCACTTGTCGTTGCCGTCATCGCCACTCACTGCGTCCTGACCGTCGCCGCCATAGAGCTCGTCATTGCCCTTGCCGCCGGAGAGGTCGTCGTTGCCTTCCTTGCCGAGCGCTATGTCGTTGCCATCGCCGCAGGAGATCAAGTCATTGCCGGAGCCGCCGTTGGCCCAATCGTCGCCGCCATCGAGGTTGATGTAATCGTTGCCGTCCTCGCCCCAGGCCTGGTCGTTGCCCTTGCCGCCGTAGAGGTCGTCCTTGCCGGCGCCGCCCTTCAGGAAGTCGTCGCCGAGACCGCCGTCGAGGTTGTCGTTGCCGGCATCGCCGTAGAGCGTGTCGTTGCCGGCCTTTCCGTAGAGCGTGTCGTTGCCGCCCTTGCCGATCATCAGATCGGCTTTCAAGTAGGTGGCGTTGTCGGCACCGTACTTGGTGTCGCGGCCGTCGCCGTACTCCACGCGATTGAAGACCTGGAAGCTGTCGAGATGCGAGTGGTCGGTGCCGCTGTTGCGGTCGTTGATCTCGGCCTGCGTGATGCCCTTGATGTCGGCGATCAGCTCTGGATTGTCGGCCAATCTGTTCTCGAAATAGAAGGGGTCTCCGGCCTTCAGCACGTCGAACTGAATCGCATTGAGAAGTGTGAAGGTCACGCCGAGCTGGCTGTCGGCGTACCGCTTCTCGAGAAGGCCGCCGACGATCGAGTCGAGCTTGCTGATGTCGTCGCCATAGACATTCTTGAGGGCGACAATTCTCGCATCGCCCGGGGCATACCCGTTGGCCGAGGCAAATGCATCGAACGTCGCGTAAGTCGTGAGGCCGAGGCCGGCCCGCAGCTCATTGTAGTTCCCCACACCATGGTCGCGCCCGCGTTGGATGTCGAAAGCCTCGAGATCCACCGTGGCGCCGGGGATCCCGAACAGCGCATTGCGGTTGCCGTCGGCGATCTTGCCGTCGATCTCCTGGGTGAATTGAGCAGAGAGACCCCGGATCCACGCGTCGATGTCCGTCGCGTTATGCGCCGCACCCGGAACATCCTGCGCCGCCCCGGCGAGCGCGAACGCAGTGCCGAGCGACAGCTGCAGGTAGGTCGAGCCGTCCGCATTGAGCAGCGTATAGTCGTTGCTCGACTGGTCGTGGCCAAAGCGGAAGGCTACCGTAGTCCACTCGTTGATGATGCCCGGCCCGATGTCGGGATGCGTCGCCTTGTAGGCGGCAAGCAGATCGTCCGCCTGAGATCCGATCAGCTTCGGCAGGTATTCGTCGAGGACGATGTGCTGCCATTCCGCCTCGGTGATGGCGCGCGCGGCCTCGAAGAGCTCGTCCTGCGTCCAGCCCTGCGCCGTGGCGTAGGGCGTGAGCTGGTCGACTTGATAGTTATGCTCCCGCGCCCAGATCGTCTGCAGGACAATCAAAGGCGGCTGCTGATTGGCGCGATTGTCGCCCGTGTAGTAGAGATTCTCGAACGTCGCGTCCGCCGGATTGGTTGCCGGGTTGGGAAGCCCCGCGAAACCGGGGTCCGTGTAGATTGCAAGGACCTCGAGCGAACCGCTCTGGGCAGGGTTGTTATCGATTGCGGAATCCGCGGCAACCTGGGCGATGGTCGGAAGCAACCCGTTAGCGCCCAACAGTAGCTTGGCCGACTGGACGCCGCTGCCGGCGAACGTATCGGCCCGGGCGAGATCCTCACGCGGCTGGCTGTTGCCGTAGACGAAGCTCAGGTCGAGAAAGCTCGTCTCCTCGTTGTGCTGCTGGCGCACACCGTCTGAATCCACTTCAAAACCCGTGCGGCCGAACGGGAACGGCAGGCCGTCCATAAGCAGCGGTAGCTCAGTTCCCGCGGTGGAGGCCTCTGCCACGTCGTGCGTAAGGGCCTGGCCGAAAAAGTCGAACAACTCATTGACGCCGAAAGAGCTCGGATGGTTCTGGTCGCCTGGCGCCAAGGCCATGACCGCATCGGAGATGGCGCGTGCCTGCGGGAGAGTGCCGACAAAATTAGGCGGCTGTGGAATGGGAATCGGGGGCGGGTTCGTTGGCGCCACCGGATAGGCCATCGCGCCAAGGCCATCCGTGTAGCTGTTCGGTGTGATCCTCAGATAGGGATCGCCAACTTCGCCGATGTCATCTGAATTGTCGTTGTTGCCGTCGGTGTTGCTGCCGTTCGGATTGCGAGCCAATAAGTCATTGAGACCCGCGTAAACAGGTGTTTGTGCCATCGCCAGCTCCCATCATTATAAAAGTTGATCGGTGAGCGGCCCCGACGTCGCCGAACGACGTGGCCAGTAAGAAATTATCAATGTTGTTGTATGGCATGCATTTACGTTAATCGGATAGGACGCCGTATGAAGATTATTAACCGATCACGGTTGGTTGGCGCCGGGCCTTCACGAATATCTTTGCGCGGCAGCCGGTTAGTTAGAACTGACAGCTATGGCGAGAGTGGGCGCCGGCTAAGTCAGCCGATGGCCATCTCGGGCAGCGTGTCGGCTAGTTCCGGACCAACAGCGCGCCGTACGCCAATGGCCCTTACGGTCGCTCGCGAGCAGCGTTCTAATGTCCGCTCGCAAGTACAAAGCGGACGCGGGCGACACGGCGCGACGTAGTCAGCTCCTAACCCAAAGCGGACTTCGCGCGACCCGAAGCGAAGACTTTTATTTCCCGTTTATGCGGGCAGCCAAAAACTCACATCGAGATTTTATGCGGCGAGGACTAGCTCCTTCTCCAGCTCACCAGCTGGAGGACGTGCCGTGTTGGATCTCCTTTATCTCGCGCTAGGCCTTGGCCTCTTTGCCCTGATGGGTCTTTACGCCCGTTGGGCCGCGAACGCGTGAGGCCAAGCATGCTCGATCTCATCCTCGGCGGCGCTGTCGCCGCCGCCATCGCCCTCTACCTCGTCTACGCGCTTCTCTACCCCGAGAAGCTTTGATCGCCTGCGCGCATCGATCGCGCACTCGCCATACAGGTTGCTCCACATGACACTCAACGGCTGGATCCAGATTGGCTTCATGCTCGCCCTCGTCGTGGCGACGGCACGACCGCTCGGCGTGTTCATGGCGTCGGTGCTCGACGGGCGGTCAACATTCCTGCACCGCGGACTGCGGCCCGTTGAGACGGGCCTTTATCGTTTTGCGGGCGTCGATGAGACGCGTGAGCAGAGCTGGCTCGGCTACGTGTCCGCACTGCTGATGTTCAACGCCGCGGGATTCATCCTGCTCTATGCGATCCTGCGGCTGCAGCAATATTTACCGCTCAACCCGCAGGGCTTCGGCCCCATGAGCGAGCACCTCGCCTTCAACACAGCGGTGTCCTTCGTCACCAACACCAACTGGCAGAGCTACGGCGGCGAGACGACCCTCTCCTACTTCAGCCAGATGGTCGGGCTCACCGTGCAGAATTTCGTCTCCGCGGCGACCGGCATCGCCATCGTCGTACCGCTGGCGCGCGCCTTCAGCCGCGCCAACGCCACGACCGTCGGCAATTTCTGGGTCGACATGACGCGCACGACGCTCTACGTGCTGCTGCCGCTTTCCATCGTCATGGCATTCGCGCTCATTGCGTTCGGCATACCGCAAAACCTCAGCAACTACGTCGATGCGACGACGCTCGAGGGCGCCAAGCAGACGATCGCGCAGGGGCCCGTCGCCAGCCAGATCGCCATCAAACAGCTCGGAACCAATGGCGGCGGCTTCTTCAACGTCAATTCCGCGCATCCCTACGAGAACCCCAACATCTGGACCAACACGCTTGAGCTGTGGGCCATCCTCGCGCTCGCACTTGGCCTTGCCGTCGCCTTCGGCCGCATGATTGGCCGTGAGCGCGAGGGCTGGGCGCTGCTCGCCGTCATGATGCTGTTCCTCGTCGTAGGTTGCGCAGTCGCCTACTGGGCGGAGGCCGCGGGCAACCCGTTGATGCAGCAGATGGGCGTTGCCGGCGGCAATATGGAAGGCAAGGAGGTCCGCTTCGGCATTCCGCAGTCCGTAACGTGGGCCACCTTTACGACCGGCGCCTCCAACGGCTCGGTCAACTCGATGCACGATTCCTACATGCCGCTCGGCGGGCTAGTGCCGCTGGTGCTCATCCAGATCGGTGAGGTCGTGCCAGGCGGCGTCGGGTCGGGGCTTTACGGCATCGTCGTGTTCGCCATCATCGCCATGTTCGTCGCCGGGCTGATGGTGGGACGCACGCCGGAATATCTCGGCAAGAAGCTCGAGGCGAAAGAGGTGAAGATGGCCATGTTGGCGATCCTCATCATGCCCGTATTCATCCTCGGCTTTACCGCCGTCTCGGCAGTGCTTCCCGCGGCCCTGGCCGGGCTCGCCAATCCAGGCCCGCGTGGATACACCGAGATGCTCTATGCCTTTTCGAGCGCGGCCGGAAATAACGGCTCGGCCTTCGCCGGACTGACGGCGAACGCGCCCTGGTACGACACGACCATGGGCATCGCCATGCTCGCCTGCCGCTTCGGCATCATCGTCCCAGTCATGGCGATCATCGGATCGCTGGCGGCTAAGCCAAAGCTGGCGCCGTCGGCAGGCACGTTTCCGACGAATGGGCTTTTGTTCGTTGGCCTACTCACCGGCGTCATCGTGATCGTGAGCGGACTTGAATACTTCCCGTCGCTCGCACTCGGGCCAATCGTCGAGCACTTCCAGATGCTCGACGGCAAGACGTTCTGAGCGCGCGCCGGTTCAAGGAGAATGACGCTATGATTGAAGTTGCCGAGGAAAGTCTCCACACACGCCGCAAGCGGTATGCGAGTGCCGTCACCGATCCGGCGCTCGTCAAGCGGGCTGCCATCGATGCACTTGCCAAGCTCGATCCCCGCCACCTCGTCCGCAATCCGGTGATATTCGTCACCGCCATCGTGTCGGCGCTCGTCACGATATTGTTCATCCGGGATCTGGTGACCGGTGGCAGCGCTTCGTTCACCGGTCAGCTCGCCGTGTGGCTATGGTTTACCGTGCTGTTTGCCAACTTTGCCGAGGCGATCGCTGAGGGACGCGGGCGCGCGCAGGCCGATGCGTTGCGCCGCACCCGCACGGAGACGATGGCCAAGCGGCTGTCGGCTGCGGACAAGCGCGATAACTACACAAGCGTGTCAGCGCTCGACCTGCGTCCGGGCAACTTCGTCCTCGTCGAGGCCGGCGACCTCATCCCGGGCGACGGCGACGTCGTGCAGGGGGTCGCATCCGTCAACGAGGCCGCGGTCACGGGCGAATCCGCACCCGTCATCCGCGAGGCTGGCGGCGACCGTTCGGCGGTCACCGGCGGTACCACCGTCATCTCCGATTGGATCGTCGTGCGTATAACGTCGGCGCCCGGATCGTCCTTCCTCGATCGCATGATCGCACTCGTGGAAGGCGCCGAACGGCAGAAGACTCCCAACGAGATCGCGCTCAGCATTCTGCTCGCCGGCATGACCATCGTCTTTCTGGTGGCCGTCGTGACCTTGAAGGGCCTCGGCGCCTACTCGGGAACCGATGTTCCCGTTCCCGTGCTTGTCGCACTACTCGTCACGCTCATCCCGACCACCATCGGTGGGCTGCTCTCGGCCATCGGCATCGCCGGCATGGACCGGCTCTTAAAATTCAACGTGCTTGCCATGTCGGGGCGCGCCGTCGAGGCGGCGGGCGACGTGGATACCCTCCTGCTCGACAAGACCGGAACCATCACGTTCGGCAACCGGCTGGCGACCGAGGTCATCCCCGTCCCCGGGGTCAGCGAGCATGAAGCGGCCGAGGCGGCGCTGCTGGCCAGCCTTGCCGACGAGACGCCCGAGGGCCGCTCGATCGTTGCGCTGACGGGCGAGAAATACCGCATTCCGATGCCGGAGGCGCCCCCGCGCAGCGGCTTCATCGAGTTCTCGGCGATGACGCGGCTGTCGGGCATCGATGTCGGCACGCGCAAGCTGCGCAAGGGCGCCGTCGACGCCATCCGCAAGTTCGTGCGCGACGCGACGGGCCGCGAGTTGGTGGAGCCGCCGGCGTTCCGCGCCGCGGTCGACCGCATCGCCCGTTCCGGCGGCACCCCGCTTGGGCTCGCCGATGGGGATCGGCTGCTCGGCGTCATCCACCTCAAGGACGTGGTGAAGGCCGACATGAAGGAGCGCTTCACGGAGCTGCGCCGCATGGGCATCAAGACCGTGATGATCACGGGTGACAACCCGGTGACCGCCGCCGCCATCGCATCGGAGGCGGGCGTTGACGATTTCGTCGCCGAGGCGACGCCGGAGGACAAGCTCGCCTACATCCGCGCCGAGCAGGCGCAAGGGCGGCTGATCGCCATGTGCGGCGACGGCACCAACGATGCGCCGGCGCTCGCGCAGGCCGATGTGGGCGTCGCCATGCAGACGGGCACGCAGGCCGCGCGCGAGGCCGGCAACATGGTCGATCTCAACTTCAACCCCACGAAACTCATCGAGGTGGTCGAGATCGGCAAGCAGCTGTTGATGACGCGCGGTTCGCTGACGACGTTCTCCATTGCCAACGACGTGGCGAAGTACTTCGCCATCATCCCGGCGTTGTTCGTCGCCTCGCTGCCGCAGCTTGCGGCGCTGAACATCATGGATCTTGCCACGCCGCAAAGCGCCATTCTCTCCGCCGTCATCTTCAACGCGCTGATCATCATCGCGCTGATCCCGCTCGCGCTCCGTGGCGTGGCCTACCGGCCGGTCGGCGCCGCGGCGTTGCTGCGACGCAATCTTCTCGTCTACGGCCTTGGCGGCGTCATCGCACCGTTCATCGGCATCAAGCTCATCGACCTCGCGGTCGCCGGCTTCGGCCTCGCCTGAGAGGAGGATCAATTCATGCTGCAAAATTTGCGTCCCGCCGTCGCCATGCTGCTGGCCTTCACGCTGCTGACAGGCGTCGTCTATCCACTCGCCGTCACCGGCATCGGCTGGATCATGATGCAAGATCAGGCTTTAGGCAGCCTCGTCGTCAAGGATGGCAAGGTAATCGGCTCGAGCCTTATCGGGCAGTCGTTCACGAGCGACAAATATTTTCATGCGCGCCCGTCCGCCACGTCGGGCCCAGACCCGGCCGACAGCGCCAAGACGGTCGACGCGCCCTACAACGCCGCGGCCTCGACGGGCTCCAACCTCGGGCCGATCACCAACAAGCTGATCGACCGGGTGAAAGCGGACGTGGAGACGCTGCGCGCGCAGGGCGCCGCCGGCCCCATCCCTGTGGACGCCGTAACCACTTCGTCTAGCGGGCTCGACCCCGACATCTCGCCGGAGACGGCGCTCCTCCAGGTGCCGCGCGTGGCAAAAGCACGCGCACTCCCCGACGAGCGCGTGCGTTCGCTGGTGGACGCCCACGTCGCTGGCCGGGCGCTAGGCCTGCTCGGAGAACCACGTGTTAATGTCCTAGAGCTCAATCTCGCACTCGATGCATTGCCGCGCTAAACTCCTTGGGGCAAGGACGGACCGATGCCCCCCACCCCGACGACCCAACGAGCCTCGCCCGACGCCCTGCTTGCGCTGAGCAAGAAGGCTCGCGGGCGTCTCAAGATTTTTCTGGGCGCCGCTCCCGGCGTCGGCAAGACGTTTGCCATGCTGACGGCAGCGCGTGCCGAGAAGGAGATGGGGCGCGAGGTCGTTCTCGGTCTGGTCGAGACGCATGGTCGTCGCGAGACGGAAGCCCTCGTCGAGGGCCTCGAGGCCATCCCGCGCAAGCCCACGATCTACGTCAACAAGATCTTGAGCGAGTTCGACCTCGACAAGGCGCTGGCACGCAGGCCGAGACTTCTCCTCGTCGACGAGCTGGCGCACAGCAACATTCCCGGCAGCCGCCATCCCAAGCGATGGCAGGACATCGAGGAGCTGCTAGCGGCGGGCATCGACGTATGGACCACGCTCAACATTCAGCACCTCGAAGGGCTGAACGACATCCTGCAGAAGATCACCCGCGTGCAAGTGCGCGAGACGGTGCCCGACCGCGTGTTCGAGGACGCCGACGAGATCGTATTGGTCGACCTGCCGACCGAGGAGCTTCTGAAGCGGCTGGCGGAGGGCAAGGTTTATGTGCCCGAAATGGCGGACCGTGCCCGCAAGCGGTTCTTCAAGCCGGAGAACCTGACCGCGCTGCGCGAGCTCGCCCTGCGCCGCGCCGCCGAGCGCATCGACGCCGACCTCATCGAGCACATGCAGGCGCAGGCGATCGAGGGGCCATGGGCGGCGGGTGAGCGCATCCTTGCCTGCATCGGCCCCGACCCCGACGCGGCGCTGATCGTGCGCGCGGCAAAACGCCTTGCCGACGTCATGGATGCGCCCTGGATCGCCGCGACCGTCGAGAAGGCCGGCGATCAGCTCTCCGATGTGGCACGCCGGCACGTCCACGAGGCGATGAAGCTTGCCCAGTCGCTCGGAGCCGAGACTGTAACGCTCGCGGCGAACGACATCGCGTCCGAGCTGTTGCGCTATTCCAGGTTCGAGAACGTCACTCAGATCGTGCTCGGCCGCTCGCGGGGAGGATTTCTCACGGAGTTGTTGCGGCGCTCCCTCCCGCACGAGCTAGTCCGCCGTGCCGACGGCATCGCTGTTCACGTGATCACCAGCCGCAAGAATGGAGCCGGCACCCTGGCGGTTCCCTCGGGATTTGCGCGGCCGAGGCTCGATGTTGCGCCGTTCGTCTGGTCGACGGTCGCGGTTGCCGCGGCGGTCGCGGTCGGGCACGTGCTGACGAAGCTGACGACGTTTCCCAACCTCTCCATGATCTTCCTGATGGCGGTCGTTTACGCGGCCGTGTCGTTCGGCATCTGGCCGGCGGTTTACGCGTCGGTTCTGTCGTTTCTGGCTTACAATCTATTTTTCATCGAGCCGCTCTACACGCTCACGGTCGCCAAACCGCACGAGCTGCTGGCCCTCGGCGTCTTCCTCGCCATCGCCGTGGTCATCTCGACACTGGCGGGGCGGGTGCGCGATCAGGCGCAGATGGCGGTAGGCCGCATGCGGGCGACGCGCCGTCTGTACGAGTTCACGCGCCGGCTCTCCGGCATCGCTGCCTTCGACGACATCCCGGAGGCCGCCGTCGCTGCGATCCATTCTAGCCTCGGAAGGCCGGCGCTCATTCTGCTCAAGCAAGACGGCGAGCTGGAGCTGCACGCCGCGTGGCCGCCCGAGGAATCGCTCGACACGGCCGCGATGACCGCGGCACGGTGGGCGCTGGAGCACAACGAGCCGGCGGGCGCCGATACGGCGACCCTACCGTCGGTCCCGTGGTTCTTCCTGCCCCTCAGGACCACCCACGGATCATTCGGCGTCATTGGTCTCGGCCGCGATGTTGAGGGCCCAAGCCTTGATCCGGAGGCCCGCGCGCTGCTCGAAACGCTCGCGGAGCAAACGGCGGCGGCACTGGATCGCGCCTCGCTCGCGCGGGAAATGGTTTCGGTGCGCGGTGCGGCCGAGACCGAGCGAGTGCGCAATACGCTGCTGGCCTCGATTTCGCATGATTTCCGCACGCCGCTCGCCTCCATTCTCGGGTCGGCGACGAGTCTGCTCGAATTTCACGAAAAACTCGATGCAGGTGCGCGTAAGGAGCTGCTGGGTCACATCAAATACGAGGCGGAGGGCCTCGACGATATGGTGCGCAATCTTCTCGCCATGACGCGCATCGATGCAGGCGCCCTGGAAGTGCGACGCGATTGGACCGACCTGCGCGAGCTCGCCGAGCGGGCTGCCAGCGCCGCTCGCCGCAGAGGTGCCGTGCAGGCAATCGAAGTGCGCCTGCCCGACGACCTGCCGCTGGTAAGGGCGGACGCCAAGCTCGTCGAGCAGGCATTCGGCAACGTGGTCGGCAATGCCGTGACACATACGCGGCCGGAAACGCTCATTCTCATCGACGCCAAAGTCACCGACAAAGCCGTGGCGCTGCGCGTGACCGACGACGGCCCCGGGATCGCCTCCGAGATGCTGCCGCGGATATTCGACAAGTTCGTCCACGCCGCCAACTCAGAAGCTGGCAGCGCCGACGGCGGGGAAGGCACCGGACTTGGCCTCGCCATCGCCAAGGGCATCATGGACGCCCATGGTGGGGCGATCGCAGCCGAGAGTCCGGTGGCCAACGGGCACGGCGCGCGCATCATCTTCACTTTCCCGCGCGAGGATATACCCCGATGACCGGGAAGACGCGCGCCCTTGTGATCGACGACGAGCCGGCGATCTTGCGGTTTCTGAAACCAGCGCTGGAAGCCAACGACTATGTCGTCACCAGCGCGACGACCCTCGCCGAGGCGCTGAAGCGCGTCGCCGGCGAGCCGCCCGACGTTGTCGTGCTCGACCTGGGGCTCCCCGACGGCGACGGCAAGGATCTCATTCAACAAGTGCGGCAGTGGTCGAACGTTCCCATCGTCGTCCTTTCCGCGCGCGACCGCGAGGCGGAGAAGATAGAGGCGCTCGATCTCGGCGCCGATGACTTCGTCAACAAGCCGTTCGGCGTCGGCGAGCTCATGGCACGCCTGCGCACGGCGCTGCGCCATCGCCGTCAGGGCCAAGGTGAAAGCGCGGTGGTTGCCGTCGGCGACATCGAGATCGACTCCGTCCGCCGCCGCGTGACGCGCTCCGGCGCGGAGGTAAAGCTGACACCGCGGGAATTCGAGCTGCTGGCCTGCCTTGCAAAACACCCCGGACGGGTGCTGACCCACCGTCAGCTGCTGACCGCCGTTTGGGGTCCGGCGCAGGCGGCGGAGACGCAATATCTGCGCGTCTATGTCGGGCACTTGCGCCAAAAAATGGAGCAAAACCCCGACGACCCCAAGATCATCCTCACCGAGCTCGGCATCGGCTATCGCTTGGCAGAGGGGTAAGCCCCCAATGCATGGCGCGATGTCTGCTTCTGGCCTTACAAGGAGCAGACCGCTTGCCAAAACTGAATAGGCGCGCTGCCCTCCGAAGGCAGAGGCCAGGGGTTCGAATCCTTTCGGGTGCGCCACTCGCCGCTTTGAGCTACCTCATCGTGCGAGCGGACAGTTGGTTCGATGCTCGCTGAACGCATCTTCATCACAGGCGCCACCGGTTTTATCGGCGCGTCGCTGCTGCGCGCGGCTACGGCCGCCGGCTATGGCGTTGATGCGCTCACCCGATCCGAAGCATCGGCGGCAGCGCTTCGCGCCCAAGGCGTAAATGCCGTCATCGGAGATCTCGGGGACGCCTCCGGGTCTTGGCGCACTGCCGCTCGTCGTGCCGACGCCATTGTCCATCTCGCGCAACCGCAGACATTTGACGGCCGCGTCACCACTGCACGGGCGAAGCGTTACGGGGACGACCGTCTCGCCATGGACCGAACGCTGTTTAAGGCCGTGGATCCGGCCAAGACGCGGCGGATCATCTACGTCGCCGGAACGAGCTACTACGGCGAATGCGGACGCACCTTATGCGATGAAGACACCGTTCCACACCCAAAGGGATTTGGTCCTTACCTGGCACCGGCTATCGAAGCCCTGCCGGGCTACGTCGCGCGGGGTTTGCCCATCGTTGCAGCCTTCCCCGGCTGGGTATACGGCCCCGGCTCGTGGTTCGCGCAGTACCTCCTTGAGCCCCTAAAGGCCGGCAAACCGGTCTATGGCCTGCGCGGCCGGAGCCGCTTTACTTCCCCCGTACACGTCGACGATTGCGCCCGCGCACTGGTCCACCTGATCAAGAAAGGCGAGGTGGGGAGCCGCTATTTCATTGTCGACGACGCGCCGGTGACCGGCGAGCGCCTGGCCGAGCTGGCCGCCGCGGCCCTGGGGGTAACCGCCCGCGGGCGCAAGTTGCCGATCGCACTGCTCAGGTTGGTTTTGGGCCAAGTTATCTCCGAAAGTATGGCTTACGAAAACCGTCTTTCGAACAATAGGTTGAGGTCGACCGGCTTTTTGTTCACTTTCCCAACATGCGAACTGGGTATCCCACAGGTGGTCGAGACGTGGTTGAAAGAGAAAGAATAGCGATTTAGCCGCGGGGTTGCGACCGGAGACAGTAGATGGACAAGGCCGTTGCCGAGCTGGCGCCGCTCCCACAAAGTCGCTCAGAAGCCTATCGTCGGCCTACCGTAGACATTCTATCCATCGCGACGGCGAACCCGGGGTACAAACTCCGCCAGGAAGATGCGCTGGCCGGCGCGCGCGCCATCTATCCGCAATTCGCCCGGCTCAAGTCGCTCTTCTCTAATACGGGCATCAACTACCGGTACAATTGTCAGCCGGTGGAATGGTACCAGCAGCCCCATTCGTGGGAAGAACGCACTGCCGTATTCCAAACGCACGCGCTCGACTTGCTCGAGAAGATCGCCGTCGACGCGACCGCGCAGGCAGGCCTCTCGCTCAAGGACATCGACGCGCTGGTCACCAACACCATTACGGGCCTCGCCATTCCGAGCCTCGATGCTCTTCTCATGAACCGCCTCGACTTTTCGCCGAACGTCGAAAGGCTGCCCATCTTTGGCATAGGCTGCGGTGGCGGCGTCGCCGGAATGGCGCGCGCAGCCCGCATGGCGCAAGGAAGCCCGGGCACCAACGTGCTGTTCATGACCGTCGACCTGTGCAGCCTGTGCGCGCGCCCAAACGATCCGAGCATGGCCATGTTCGTTTCGGCCGCGCTCTTCGGCGACGGAGCCGCTGGCGTTGTTCTGCGCACCTCTGCGGACGATGGCGAACGGCGCGCGGCATCCGAAAGTGCGCGCCTTCGGCGAGCATCTGTGGCGCAACACGCGTCACATCATGGGCTGGGATATCAAGGACGACGGTTTCGGCGTCGTCCTCAGTCCTGAATTGCCGGCGCTCATGCGCGACAACCTGGGGCCCGTCGTCCAGGACTTCCTCGACAGGAACGCGCTGACCCTCGACGACATCGAGGGCTTCCTGTTTCACCCCGGCGGTCGCAAGGTGCTGGAGACGGCGGAGGAGGTGCTTGGCATCGACCGCAGCCAGCTGTCGCACTCATGGGACGTGCTGCGCGACTACGGCAACATGTCGTCGGCCACCGCCCTGTTCGTCCTGCAGAATGCGCTTGCCTCGGGCGCGACCGGGCGGCACCTGCTCGCCTCGTTCGGCCCCGGCTTTTCCGCCTACATGGTCGACCTCGACCTCTAACCGGGCTTGCGCGCTGAAGCGATCACGTCGTCATAACCGCGCAGCCGCGAAACCGCGATCAACGACGTGACAAGGGCCGGCGCCATGCGCGCGCCTGCAAGAGCCAAGTTTCCGCAGCGGCGCATTGGAGATGGTGAAATCAAGCGCGCCTGCGATGCGGAACTGCGGCTTACTTCCCTTCACGATACGCCGTTGAAATTCGTCAGCGCTTTCGCCGCTGAGAACGGCGCGTGCGGCGGCAATTCCCGAGGCGAGCGCCAACGCCGTGCCGTCGCCGACGAACGAGGGAATGACGGCAAGCTGGTCGCCGACGGGATATATCGACGGCCCGACTGGCTCGGATCGCAAATATCCATACGGCTGCCCCGACACGGCCAGCGGTTTGCTCCAAGCAGCCTCGGCACCGTCGATCAGATCGGCGAACACGGGGGAGTTCTTGGCAAGATACGCCGATTGCGCCGACCAGCTCGAGCCGACCGAGCGCAACACATCGCTGTGTATGTTCCACGCGATCGACAGCAAACCGTCCTCGACGAGGCAGAAGCCTCCGTAGCCTCCCGGAAACGCATGGAGCTGGACGATCCCGCTCATGCTCTGTCGCGCCGCCGCGGACGGGTTCACATGCGTCTTGAACCCCACCATCGGTCCGCCCGGACGTGAAAAGCCGCGCACGTTGTGCTTCCCGCTGGCCAAGGCGACAGCCGTTCCTCGAAATTCTCCGCCGCTCGTGTGCACGCGGGCGCCGGCGGCGTCCTCCGCAATCCCTTCGACGACGGTCGCTCGCAGAACGTCCACGCCTGCCGCCTGCGCCGCGACGAGCAGAGATTCATCGAGCCGAAAGCGAGAGAGGCCGCGCCCTTGGAACGGCAGCGGCGCCGTCACCTGTGATGCGCCGTCGGCCAGCCGCAGCGTTTCGACCTTGCTGCAGCCGAGCCGATCGCAATCAACGCCCAGATGCCGCAATAGCAACGCTGCGTTTTCGCTCAGAAACTCGCCGCAGACTTTGTGATGCGGCCCCGGCCGACTTCTCGACGATCATGGCGTGGCCGCCGCAGCGGACTATTTCCAGCGCAAAGGCGGCGCCCGCAAGTCCTCCACCGGCAGCGATCGCCAACACCGTCGAAACCCTTGCTATCCCGTAGGCTCAAGTTGCGGCTGCCGCCGGGCTGCAAGCGCCGCGTCCTCCAATCCAATCTTGTACATGAGCACGGCGGTCCACACGGCCGTCATGATGCAGGCGAGCGCCCACGCACCGAACACCACCGGCAACAGGAACGTCTCGGCGATTGTCACCACGTAGTTCGGATGACGGACAAGTGCGTAAGGCCCGCTCCTAACGATCGGGGCATCCTTCAGCGTAATGATGCGATGGGTCCAGAACCGCCCGAGCGTTCCGATCACCCAGTACCGCGCGACCGTCAGCAAGAGGTAGGCGATCGCCAAAACGATCGAGATCGGCGCGTTGGCGGGAATGAGGAAGAACAGGCTCGCGATCCAGGCGAGGTGCGTCGTCGCCACCACCGGATAGTAGGAGGCGCCCGCTTCCTGCGCGCCGGCTGCCAGAAGCGCCTTCGTGTTCCGCGCCGAGTACAGCTCCTCGGCGCCGCGCTGCGCCAGCACGAGCAGTGCGGCTATCTGTGGCCAGCCTATCGCCTCGGCAATCATGCCCGTGGTTCCCTCAATGCGTCGGTGACTGACCAAACAGCCTTCGGTTGGCCGATGTCAAACATTGCACGGACACGCCGCCGGCGGCGATTCTGCATTTCGTTCACCATGACGCCGGCTTGGAGGCCCGGCGCGCCCGGCGTGCACCGAAGCGTTCACCCAATCCGGCTAAGCCTTGACGGAAGGAGAGGATCCAACCGCGAGGAAGCGCCATGCTTGTTGCGCCCGCGAGCGAAAATAGCCGACGGCTTGAGGCCGGCTTCGATGCCAACCTCGATTTCCCGCTCGACGATCCCCGCTGGGCCGCTTTCTCCAAGGCCGCGCATTGCGCCATCACCAGCTATACCGACCTCGACATCCTGACGACGGCGATTGCGCCAGCAGTTGTTCGATTTTTCCTATCTGCCGTCGTCCAACTGCTTCTTCCTGCGCGATGCCCCGTATCGCGGGCTCGTCAGCGCCATGACGCCGATCACGCAAACGCGCCGCGCAAAGCAGCGTCTTCGTCGTTGCCAAGGAGAACCCCGCCACGAGCTGGCACGAGCTGCGCGGCAAGCGGCTCGGCTATATCAACACCTATTGCACGACGAGCTACTTCTCGCCCTCGATCCTGCTGGCGCGCGAAGGTTTCGCGCTCAAGGACTTCTTCGATGCGTTCCCGGTCCCCGCCTGGCAGGGGCAGATCGATACCATGCTCGCCGGCGGCATCGACGCCACGATGGTCTACGAGGACGTCTGGCTGGCTCAGCCGAGCAATGCCGAACGCACGAAGATATTGGCCCGGCTGGACGATCTTGCCGACGCCGCCATTCATCGTCCGCGCTAGCCTCGATGCTGCGGTCGGCGCGGAGTTGAAGCAGACATTGCTCGGCCTCAAGCCGACGATCGAGGCGGGCACCCTCTACGCCGGCTTCGCCGAGTACCAGGACGCGCGCATGCAGCGCTGGTTCGCCGACCTGGCCGGCCTACCCGGCCTTGCCCACGCCGCCTAGCTCACCCCGCCGCAAAAAGAAAATGAGGCCGATGCAGATGTCTGCACCGGCCCCAAGTAGCTCGCAGGCCTAGACCTCGGAGGAAGCGCTATGGCAGCGAGAAGACAGTGAGCGAGCCGCCCAAGGCGGTGTACTGGGAGAGGCCCGCGTAGCCACCGACGGCGCCGAGACCATCGGTCGGATTGGTGAGGCCCGCGGCGAGACCTATGCCGGCCCAGCCGCCGACGCCCGAATAGACGCCGACGAACTGCTTGCCCTTGTGCGCATAGGTGAAGACGTTGCCGATGATGCCGGACGGCGTGCGGAACCTGTAGAGCTCCTTGCCCGACTTCTGATCGACGGCCTTCAGGTAGCCTTCGAGCGTGCCGTAGAACACGACGCCGCCGGCCGTCGCCAGAGCGCCCGACCAGACGGAGAACTTCTCCGGGATCGACCACACGATCTTACCCGTGGCCGCATCCCAGGCGATGAAGTTGCCGAGGTTCTTGTCGCCCTGCGGCGGGTACATCGACAGCGTCGCCCCGACGTAGGGCTGGCCGGCGACGTACTCGACCTTGAACGGCTCGTAGTCCATGGCGACGTGGTTGGTCGGCACGTAGAACAGCTTGGTCAGCGGCGAGTAGGCCGCCGGCTGCTGGTCCTTGGTGCCGAGCGCGGCGGGCACGACGTTGGTCGTGTTGACGTCCTGGCCGTTCTGGAACGTCGAGTACTTGGCGACGACGGCCGGACGTCCGTAGGTCGCGCTCTTGGGATCGAGATCGACGCCGGTCGACCAGTTGACGGCCGGATCGAACTTCTCGGCAACGAGCGGGATGCCGCTCTGCGCGGTCGATCGTGTAGCCGAAGCCGTTGCGATCGAAGTGCACGAGAACGTTGTGCGCCTTGCCCTTCACCTCGAGGCCGTCGACGAGGATGGACTCGTTGATGCCGTCATAGTCCCACTCGTCGAACGGCGTGAGCTGGTAGGCCCAGGCGGCGACGCCCGTCTCCGGGTTGCGCGCGATGATCGACAGCGTCCACTTCTGGTCGATCGGCTTGTTGTCGGGTCCGGCGCGCTGCGCCGGGTTCCAGGTCGATGGGTTGGCGGTGCCGTAGTAGAAGAGGTTGAGCTTCGGGTCCCAGGAGTACCAGCCCCAGGACGAGCCGCCGCCGATCTTCCACTGCTCGCCGGTCCAGGTCTTCAGCGACGAGTCCTTGCCGACCGGCTTGCCGAGCGAGGTCGTCTTCTCCGGATCGAAGAGGATTTGGTCGTCGGGGCCGATGCGTGTAGGCGCGCCAGGCGCGCGAGCCGTCGGCGATGTTGTAGCCGGTGACGTAGCCCTGCACGCCGAACTCGGCGCCGGAGATGCCGACGATGACCTTGTCCTTGATCACGATCGGCGCGTTGGTGCCGGTCTCGCCGCGCTTGGTGTCGCCGTTGACCGTCTTCCAGACCTCCTTGCCGGTCTTGGCGTCGAGCGCCACGAGCGTCGTGTCGGCCTGATAGAGGAAGATCTTGCCGTCGGCGTAGGCGACGCCGCGATTGACCGTGTCGCAGCACATGATCGGGAATGACGGACGGATCCTGCTTCGGCTCGTACTTCCAGATGATCTTGTTCTCATCGTTGAGGTCGAGCGCGTAGACGATGTTGGGGAACGGCGTATGCGCGTAGAGCGTGTCGCCGATGACGAGCGGCGAGCCTTCATGGCCGCGCAGCACGCCGGTCGAGAAGGTCCAGGCGACCTTCAGATCCTTGACGTTGTCGGTGTTGATCTGATCGAGCTTGGAATAACGTTGCAGCGTGTAATCGCCGCTTTGCGAGGCCCAGTTGTTCGGGTCGCTCGTCTGCTTCAACACGTCGTCGTTGGCCATCGCCGGACTGCCGAGCGCAATCGCTGCGAATAGCGCACTCGAGACTGCAGTACGCATTGCCTGTTCTCCTCCACTACGGACTTGCCGTTTCCCACCGAGCGGTTGCTTCTGCTCGGCGGGAAAGATGAGAACATCAGCTCGGGCAATGGCGAACGAAGATGATCTGCTTAACATTCCCGAATAAGCAAATCGGATTCTCTACCAAGCGCAGCGTCGTCCGCATCACGTCTTCGCGTAGCGTCCCGCACGGCGGCAGGTCCATTTCATGATCTTCCAGCCGGGATGCTCGCCGACCCAGCGCGCCATGTGCGGCGGCGCCTGCATCAAGCACTGCATCGGCGTGAGATTTTCAGCGGAGTACATCAGCCCCACGTCGCGGCAGCTCTCGGGCTTGTCGACGAGGCAGGCGAGAAGAACGAGTTCGATCATGTTGACACCTTCGTTGGATCATTCGGCATCCAGGCGTCATCCCTTCGTCGTTTCTTGTTGGAGCCAGTGCGTCGGCACGGCTCGAATGCTAACTGCCCGTCTCACGCCGGGGACAAGTTGCGCCCGCGCCGGCCATCGACCGGCGCAGGACGAGCGGCGTGTGTGCGAGAAGCGAAGCGGGGATTAGCGGGCGCGGATCGATACGTGGCGCCGCGCGGGCATACACATGCGGGCCATCAGCTGGCAGCTGAGGTAGAGGCCCGACCAGGTGATGAGCGCAGCGATCGACATTTGCAGCCCTTCGTCTTCGAATAGACAAGCAAAGTAGATTGCGCCTCTGCTGCGCCAAACCAAATTAATCAGCAAACGTTATTCCTGCCGCTGAATAGGGCACCCAAGCGAACTTTGAACCGGTCCATGCGGCACCCACCGCTCATTTGGCCCCTCTACTTCGGCGTGCGCACGAATCGCTGCATACGAACACGCGGGGATTGAGGAGGGCGCGGAATGCGGCTCGGCGGAACCAATACGCTTTGTGTCTGCCTGTTGGCGCTCGTGGTGGCAAATACGCCTTTGCGCGCGCAGCAGCCGGCATCACACGCCGCAATACAATTGGAGCGGGTTCTATATCGGCGCGCACATCGGTGGCGGCTTGGAGCTCACCGACGTCGCCGATCCTTTTGGTCCATCGATCTACGGCGACACCGTGCGCTCGCCCGGGCCGCTCGCCGGCGGCCAGGCCGGCTACAACTGGCAATTCAGCCAGGTGCTGCTCGGACTGGAGGCCGACGTCAGTTGGGCCGATCTTTACGGCACCAACACCTGCTTTGCCTTCTCCGGCTTTTACGTCTCGGGCAACTGCAGCAGCGAGGTCAACGCGCTCGGCACATTCACCGGGCGGCTCGGTTGGCTGCTCGGGTCCGATCGCGGCACGCTCATCTATGCGAAAGCCGGCGCCGCCTGGCAGCATAGCGAAGTCGAGGCGACGATCGGCGGCGACGCGGGTTTCCCGACCACGGGCGCCAGCGGCATCCGTTGGGGATGGACGCTCGGCTTGGGCGCCGAGCGGGTCCTGTCGCGGCACTGGTCGCTCAAGACGGAATACGACTACTTGTCGTTCGGCAGCGAAGGATTGACGACGCCGCCCAGCGCCTTTCAAAGCGTGCCGAGCCCCGATCCCCTCACGCTCACGCCGGTCGCAGCGACGGCGAACGGACTTCTCGCAGGACGCCCACCTGTTGAAGATCGGCCTCAACTATCGGCTCGACGCGACGCCAGCGGCGCCTGCCGCATGGATCTAGCCTGAGCCACCGAGCGAGCCCATGACAGGAACAACGCTCGAGATCGGCGCGCGCTATGCCTACGGATGGGGGCGCTTCCAGAAGGATCTCGGCATTCCAGGCCTAGGGATTGGCATCGCCCGCCTCGCGGCTCACCTACGGCGGCAACGAGACGAACGGCGCCGAGATGTTCGCGCGCCTCGACACGGCATCGGGGTGGATGGCGAAGGGTTTCGTCGGCAAGGGCAACGGCAACGGGAAGCTCAACGACGAGGATTGGGGCATCCCCTTCGCCACTTTCGTTCCCTACTCCAACACATCTTTCCAAGGTCGACGACCACATCCGCTACGGCGTCGTCGACGTCGGCTACGACGTGTGGCGCGATGAACGCTTCAGGGCGGCGCCGTTCGTCGGCTACAGCATTCTGCATCAGTACATGCAGGGGTTCGGCTGCTCGCAGATCGCCAACCCGAACTCGGACTGCGGCGGCGGCATCCCGTTCAGCGTCAACGTGATCAGCGAGGACGATGTCTGGCAGGCGATGCGTCTGGGCGCCGTCGTCGATTTTCTCATCGCGCCCGGGCTGACGCTGAGCGCCGACGCCGCCTACCTTCCCTACGTGCACCTGAGGGGCACCGACGATCACATCTTGCGCACGCTGCTGTCGCCCGAGTGGGCGAACGGCACCGGCGCGCAGCTCGAGCTCATCCTGTCGTATGCCGTCACCGATCAGCTCAGCGTGGGCGTCGGCGGCCGCTACTGGACGATGTGGACGTCGGACGGCTGGGTCAACTTCGGCGGCCAAGCAGCTGGTGCCAATGCGCTACGCGGTCGAGCAGGCCGCGCTGCTCGTGCAGGGGTCGTACACGTTCACGGACCCGGCGCCGTGATGCCAGACAATCCGAAAAGCATGCCGTGAAACAGATCCGGGGGGCCTCACATGGACAAGCTATCGCGCCGCGACATGCTGGTGGCGACGGCGGCAGGCGGATTGCTGACCGCCGCAGCAACCGCGCAGGCCGGCACCTTCGGCAATCCCGACGAGCCGCCGCAGGGCGCCATCAACACGCAGGGCAATCCATCGAGCACGACCATCATCGGCCCCAACAATCCGGCGCTCTCCGGCCAGTTTCCAGGAGCGCTGTCGCCACCCGCCACCGACGTCGGTGACTTACCGATGTTCTGGGCTTCATTCAACAACGCCCCGCGCCGCATCCAGGACGGCGGCTGGGCACGCCAGGTGACGCAGTTCGATTTTCAGATCTCCGAGACGATCGCCGGCGTCAACATGCGCCTGACGCGCGGCGGCATCCGCGAGATGCACTGGCACCTCTTCGCCGAGTGGGCATTTGTCACCAAGGGCATCTGCCGCATCACGACCATCGACCAATTCGGACGCGCCAACGTCGAGGACGTGCGCGAAGGCGGCCTGTGGTACTTCCCGGCCGGACTGCCACACTCGCTGCAGGGCGTCGGCGATGATGGCTGCGAGTTCGTCATCTGCTTTGACGACGGCAAGGCATCCGAGTTCAACACGCTGTTGCTGACCGAGTGGATGGCGCACACGCCGCCTGAAGTGCTGGCTTTGAACTTCGGCGTGCCGGCCGAGACCTTCAGCAAGGTGCCGCTGCACGATCTTTATATTTTCCAGGGCAAGCCGCCCGGCCCCATCGAAGCCGATCAGCGGGAGGCGCAAGGCGATGCCGGGCCGCCGACGCTGCGCTCGAGCTTCCCCCTGAGCGCGACCGAGCCGGTGAAGAAGACGCGCGGCGGCGAGGTGCGTATCGCCGACAGCAGCAACTTCGAGATTTCCAAGACGATCGCCGCGGCGCTCGTTCGCATCCATCCGCGCGGCATGCGCGAGATGCACTGGCACCCGAATGCCGACGAGTGGCTGTACATAATCGAGGGCGAAGGCGAGCTGACGGTGTTCGAAACCGGCCCCAACGCAGTGACGCAGAACTTCAACGCCGGCGACGTCGGCTACGTCAAGCGCTCGCAAGGCCACTATCTGCGCAACACCGGGCTCAGCGACCTCGTCTATCTCGAGGTGTTCCGCAGCTCGTACTTCGCCGACGTGTCGCTGACGGACTGGCTGACGCACACGCCGCGCGCGATGGTGGCGCAGACGCTGAAGGTCGATGCCGAAACGATCGGGCGCTTCCCCGCCGGCAAGCCGGTGATACTGCCGCTATGACGCTAGCTCGGCCTCAGGCTGTCGCCTTGCGCTCCATGCTCGACAATGCCGACAGCGGGGTTGAAGAACACGAGCGAGGATCCCGCCTGCGACTTCGCTCGGTACATGGCGACGTCGGCATGGCGGAGGATCTTCTCCACCGTATCGCCGTCTTTAGGATAGAGCGCAGCGCCGATCGCAACGCCGACGTCGTGCGTCGCACCGCCGGCGCGCACATCGTTGCCTAGCGCGGCAATGAAACGGCTCGCCGATCGCACGAGCAGCTTCCTCGTCGACGTTGCACGACAGCACGGCAAACTCATCGCCGCCGAGACGGGCGAACAGGTCGTTGGTGCGCGCCGCGCGGCGGAAACGCTCGACGACCGCCTGCAGCACCTGGTCGCCGATCGCGTGGCCGTAGCGATCGTTGACGTGCTTGAAGCCGTTGAGATCGAGCAGGAAGATGGCATGCGACCGCCCGTCGGACGGCGGCAAATTCGTTGCCACATCGAGCGCCTCGAGCAAAACGCGTCGGTTGGGGAGGCTGGTGAGCGGATCCTGATTGGCGAGCACTCGAAGCTGGCGCATCTCGGTCGCCAGCGCGTCAGGGCTGACAGCGTCGCTGCGCAACTCGTCCATGCGGCGCGCGACGAAAACCCATACGCAGATGGCGCCGAGGCAGCCGAGCCAAACGGTCTCGGCAGGGGAAATCTCGCGGCGCGGTTCGGCCAGGGATGCGATGAACCCGAAGACGTCGTAGCGCTGCGCTATAAGCACGGCGAACAGCATCACGCCGGACAGAACCACGAAGTCCCGCAAGCTGGACCACGGATGCTTGGCAATGATTTGCGCGAGAACTTTCGGCCCGCCGAATTTCACGACGCTACCCCATGAAAAGAGCGCGGAGTCTAGCCCCGCGCCCTTCAGGAAGAGTAAATGCGCCGTCCTCTGACGGACAGCGGCCGCGGCTCAGTGCAGGGCCGCGGGGCGCCAGCCGGCGGCAATCGCTTCCGACTCGCTGCAGAACCAGCGCTCGCCCTTCGTCTCCTCGATCTTGACCTTGCCGTACCAGGGGCTCCACGGCATGTGGTAGATGTGGCCGTGCTCGGTGACGTTGCCTTTGATGGCGCAACCCTTCGGCGCTTCCTGCTCGGCACCCGCCCAGCGCTTCTCGCGATAGACCCATGCCGGCTCGGCGTCGCCCTGCCAGATGCCGACGCGCGCCAGCCGCGCCTCGGCTTCCTGCTGCACGTACGACTGCGAGTACTTCACGAACGCCCAAGCCAAGCCTTCACGCACCATCTCGTGCGTTGATGTCGCGTCCATCGACGAAGCAAATGCCCAGCATGCGGTCGTACTTGTCAGTGCCGCGGCTTTCGCAGCTCACCCTTCGTTTGGCGACGAGCTTGGCGAGCTGATCGCTAGCCGCTGTGCCGCAGCGCCACGAGCCGATGAGGCGGCGTCCGCAGGTCTGTCCGGCCTCCGGTGCGTCTATACCTTCGAGCCGAACATGGCGGCCGTCGATTTCGAGCGTATCGCCGTCGATAACCCGCGCGAGGCCGGCGAGATCGCCGCCTCCGGCAGTGGCGCGCGCCATCGTTTCGCGCGCCGGCATCAGAGATAGAGCACCAAGTGCAACGACGCCGACCAGCGCAGACGCCACCGGGCGGCGGAAGAGCCAATGGGGGATCGAATCATGCATGACGCGACTAATGACTGAGTTGCGTGGCGCACCCCCGGCGAAATCATGGAGCCGCTATACAACCGCACATGATCAGCGGTTGATTACCGGCGCCGCTCCCATCACCTCTCCCATAGGGAGAGGTCGACGCGAAATGCCCAGCATGAGCGGCGGGTGAGGGGTTACATCCTGGCAAACTCGCGCACACGGCTCAGCGCGCGACAGCAACGAGACATGAAGCGGCTCCTCCCCTCACCCGCTAGCGCATGAAGGAGCATGCACTAGCGACCTCTCCCTATGGGAGAGGTGATGGCGCACCGAAGGCGCCGCGAAAGCGGCGACGGTCCTCGTTCACACAGCGATGGCTGAAGTCAGCGGCTGCGGAAGTTGCCCGCGCCGCCGGCGCGCTGCGGCGGCGGTCCACCGGTTCCGGCGCGCGCATCCTTATGGCGGAAGTTGATGCGGCCCTTGGTGAGATCGTACGGCGTCATCTCGATGGTGACGCGATCGCCGGCGAGGATGCGGATGCGGTTCTTCTTCATGCGACCGGAGGTGTAGGCGACAACCTCGTGTCCATTGTCGAGCTTGACGCGGCAGCGTGCATCGGGAAGCACCTCCGCCACTACGCCCTCGAACTCGAGCATCTCTTCCTTCGCCATCAGGTTCCTTGCTTGACCGACGTCGCGAGCGCTGAGCTTCGCGAAATCCGATGTCTATCAAATGGTAGGGGAGCAGACGCGCCTGCTCCCCTAGAGCGGAATGTTCCGCGGTTCTTTAGAGCGGACGCAGGTTGACTGCTGCGACCTTGCCGTTACGGCCCGTCTCGGTCTCGTAAGCGATCTTCTGTCCCTCACGAAGAGTCGAGAGACCCGCGCGCTCAACGGCCGAGATGTGCACGAAAACGTCGTTGCCGCCTTCATCTGGCTGGATGAAGCCGTAGCCCTTCTGGCCGTTGAACCACTTCACAGTGCCGTTTGCCATCAAGTGCCTCCAAAGCAATTAGGCAATCCCCTCCGACGGAATGCCGAAGGACATCAAATCGCGCGATGGAGACGTCCAGTGTCGGCGCAGTAGCACCGCCGTAGAGTAAACCAAGGCGTGTTCGATCGGCCCTATATGGACCGACCTATTGCGAAAGGCAAGGCAACGATAGGGGGCCTCGATGGGCTCCGGCGGGCTTCGCCGAGGGCGGTATTTATGGCGGCAAAGGGCCCAGATTCTCTAGACTTGCTGGCACATCTTGAAGCGAATTTCTCACTCCCGCACAGAGCCGAGGCGCTGCCAGATCGCGGCAATTTTACGGCGTGTTGGAGTAGCAAGATGGTGGAGGGAGCGCTGGTGCGAGGATGTCGCCCAGGATGTCGCAATATGAGGCTCGACTGGGCAAGTGGGTCAGGAGCATGGGGCGCCTGACACCTTGAGTTGCCTGCTGCCGCCGGCACGTGACCGCGGGCGGCAGCACGCATCGCCGGGCTAATGGTACATCGTAGCGTAGCCACCCGTGTAATGGCCGGTACCCGAGCCGTTGTAGCCGGATGAATAACCGCGCTCGTAGGACACTTCACGCGTGTAGCGGCGCGAGCGGCCGTAGGAGCGTGAGCCCTCGTAACCCTCGTCGTAGGAGCGCGAGTATCCGGTGTCGTAGCGCGAAGAGCCCTCAGCGTAGCGACGGCTGCTGCGGCTGCTGCTGCTGCCGCTGCTGCTGCCGCGGCTCGCATACTTGCGCCCGCCGGCCAGCGACACGAAGTGCTGACCGACGTCGACATGGATGTGGCTCATGTCGGCATAGGTCATCGTCCCGCCCGTCTTGTGATTGGCGACGAGCCAATTGATGATCGCGCCCTTGCGGTTGTCGGCCTCGAAATCGACGGCGTTGCCGCTAGCGTGCCGCGAGATGCGCCCCGACCCGGCGATGCGCGCGCCCGGACGGCAGGTAGAGATGACCTTCACTGGTCCAAACCTCGCCTCGATATTGTCGAGCACCGCGCGAACCGCGCTGGTCAGGCACTTGCGCGGGGCGCCTTTGTCGTCGGCGAGACGGGGCCCATTCGATTCAGGCCGGCCCCAATTCGGAGCTTTTGCCGGTTCGCCATAGTTACGTCCGTCAAAGCCGAAGTACGGCCGGGCCTGCACAGAGGTGGCGGAAAAAATGAGCGCAACGCCGATCGCTGCGGTTGAGAGCCGCTTGATCATGATCACTCCTGGGTATGTCGAGATTGTCGGGGCGGCTGATTGCAGCTCGCGCCCCATTTCAAATTCGCAGCTCGATCACCATCGACGGCCGCACACAGCCAGCCGCCGAGTTCACGATCCTGCGCAGTCCCCGGTTGCCAACTCGCCTGTCCGTCGAGCGGCTTCGCAGTGGTCACCGCATGACGATGACCGTGCCGGGTTGAGAGCTAGTCTGCCACGTCGTGTGGTGAGAATGCGGCAAGGTTAACGTGCTGCGGCGATGCGCCGTACCCGTCTCGAAAAGAGATGAGGCGCCGGCTGTGCAGCCGACGCCTCAGCAATCTCTTGCGTGTTGCCGATCTGCCTAGCGCAAGTACGGACAGACGCGCTCCTCGCCATAGCGATTGATGTACGTTCCCGTGCGCCGATCGAAGGAGCGGAACTCGTACTCGCAGCGATCGATGTCTTCGTCGTGCGCGCGGCCCTCGCTGATCGCTGCCGCGATGAGCGTTCCCGCGATGATGCCGCCGATAATCGCGCCGGGTCCCGGGCCCCAACCTCGGCCACGGCGCCCAACGGTCGTTACGTAGCTGTCACTAATCGTGATCGTCGGCTTGCCAAGCGGCGCCGCAGAGGTTTGCGCGAACGGCAGCGCCGGCACCATGAGACCGGCGCACACAAGCGACGCGATGGTCGATTTCATCCGTTTCATGATGTTCTCCCTCTTTAGAATTCGGTGAAGGCGTACGGCCCGCGGCAAGCGCAGGCAACGTCGCAACGTGACGCGCATGTTCCCGGTCGCACATGGCACTGATGGAGGCGATGGCGCGGCGATGCCGTGTCCGATCAAACGCGGCTAGCAGCCAATTCCATCGCTGTATGATGTATTGCCGCAGACGGACAGCGGCGGGGCAGTGCGCGCTCAGTTCTCGTCCATCTTCAGGGCGGCGATGAACGCCTCCTGCGGGATCTCGACCTGCCCGAACTGGCGCATCTTCTTCTTGCCCTTCTTCTGCTTCTCGAGAAGCTTGCGCTTGCGCGTGATGTCGCCGCCATAGCACTTGGCGATCACGTCTTTGCGCAAGGCGCGGATCGTCTCGCGCGCGATAATGCGCCCGCCGATCGCCGCCTGCACGGGGATGACGAACATGTGCTGCGGAATGAGATCCTTCAGTTTCTCGCACATGGTGCGCCCCCGCGCCTCGGAACGCGAGCGGTGCACGATGATCGACAGCGCATCGACCGGCTCGGCGTTGACGAGGATCGACATCTTGACGAGGTCGCCTTCCTCATAGCCGATCATCTGATAGTCGAACGAGGCATAGCCTTTGCTGATCGACTTCAGCCGATCGTAGAAGTCGAACACCACCTCGTTGAGCGGCAGCTCATAAACGAGCATGGCGCGGCTGCCGGCATAGGTGAGGTCCTTCTGCCGGCCGCGGCGGTCCTGGCACAGTTTCAGGATGCCGCCGAGATACTCGTCGGGCACCATGATCGTCGCCTTGATCCACGGCTCCTCGATGCGCTCGATGCGCACCGGGTCGGGCATATCGGCGGGATTGTGCATCTCCAGCATCGATTTGTCGGTGAGGTGGATATTGTAGATGACGCTCGGCGCCGTGGTGATGAGGTCGAGGCCGAATTCGCGCTCGAGGCGCTCGGTGATGATCTCGAGGTGCAAGAGCCCGAGGAAGCCGCAGCGGAAGCCGAGGCCGAGCGCCGCCGAGGTCTCCATCTCGAACGAGAAGCTCGCATCGTTGAGACGCAGCCTGCCCATGGCTTCGCGCAGCTCGGCAAAGTCGGCGGCGTCGACGGGAAACAATCCGCAGAACACCACCGGCTGCGCCGGCTTGAAGCCCGGAAGCGCCTGGGTGGTCGGGTGGCGTGCATCGGTGACGGTATCTCCGACGCGCGTATCGGCGACCTCCTTGATCGCCGCGGTGAAGAAGCCGACCTCGCCGGGGCCGAGCGCGTCCATCATCTCCTGCTTGGGGCGGAACACGCCGACGCGCTCGATCTGATAGCTGGCGTCGGTCGACATCAGGGTGATCTTCTGGCCCTTGCGCAACGTGCCGTCGATGATGCGCACCAGCACGACGACGCCGAGATAGGCGTCGTACCAGCTGTCGATGAGCAGGGCTTTGAGCGGCTTGCTCGCGTCGCCCTTCGGCGGCGGCAGGCGCTCGACGATCGCTTCGAGCACGGCTTCGACGTTCTTGCCGGTCTTGGCCGAAATCGGGATCGCGTCCGAGGCATCGAGACCGATCACGTCCTCGATCTGCTGCTTGACACGGTCCGCGTCGGCGGCCGGCAGGTCGACCTTGTTGAGGACGGGCAGGATATCGAGATCGTTGTCGAGCGCCTGGTAGACATTGGCGAGCGTCTGCGCCTCGACTCCCTGGCTCGCATCGACGACCAGAATGGCACCCTCGCAGGCGGCGAGACAGCGCGACACTTCGTAAGCGAAGTCGACGTGGCCCGGCGTGTCCATCAGATTGAGCTGATAAAACTTCCCGTCCTTCGCCTTGTAGTCTAGGCGCACCGTCTGCGCCTTGATGGTGATGCCGCGCTCGCGCTCGATATCCATGGAATCGAGGAGCTGCTCCTTCATATCGCGGTCGGCGACGTTGCCGCACAGCTGGATGAGCCGATCCGAGAGGGTCGACTTTCCGTGGTCAATGTGGGCGATGATGGAGAAATTTCGGATGAAGGGGGTGTCGGTCATGGCGCGCTAGATAGCACCGCCCCCCGCCCCTAGAAAGGGGCAGTGGCTTGAGTAAACGCGCCTTTTCCGACCGGGGCCGAAAATACCGCACACCGGCCCGGCGCCAGCGTCTTGACGCGGCCACAACGCCCGGCATTGAGTACCTCGCCACCACGCAAAAAAAGGCCGAAGGACGCGTAATGCACGTAATGAAATTCTGCGCGGCTGCAGCCGCCGCCATTCTCTTCGCCGGCGCGACCAGCATTGCCACCGCCCAGATCGAATCTTCGCCCGCCTTCAAAGTCGTGCCGCCTAAGAAGAAGTCGGTGCGCAAGGCACCAACGGCCGTGCCTCCGCCGGCCGCCGTAGCGCCGTCAGATGCGGCGCCGGCCGCTGGCGCTCCCGCCGCACAAACCACTCCGGCTGAGGTAGCCCCGGCACAGGCTGCGCCGGCGCAGGCCGTTCCCGCGCAAGCTCCGGTCGCGCAAGCGACGCCGGCGGTGTCCGGCCACGGCACGCACCCGCCCAAGCGTCCGCCGTATCCGCCGGCGAAGGAGAACTGCCGCAACACTGAGAGCTTCGAAGCGTGGAAGGTGCGCTTCCGCAAAGAAGCGGCAGCGCGCGGCGTCAGCCGTCAGTCGATCGCTATCGTTGACGAGACCCCGCTCAGCACGCAGATCATCGGGCGCGATCGCAAGCAGGGCGCCATCTTCGTCATGAGCTTCCTCGACTTCCAGACCAAGCTGGCGACGCCGAACCGCGTGCAGTCGAGCAAGCGCAAGGTCGCCGAGCATCGCGCCACGTTCGAGCGCGCGAAAGCGGAATTCGGCGTGCCCGCTTCGGTCATCACCGGCTTCTGGGCGCTGGAAAGCGACTTCGGCGCGGGTATGGGAAAGCTCCCCATTCTGCCGTCCCTCGTCGCCCTCGCCTACGACTGCCGGCGCGGCGTGATGTTCACCGAGGAGCTGATCGCCGCGTTGCAGATCATGGACCGCGGGGACATGAGCCCGTCCAGCATGATCGGCTCGTGGGCCGGCGAGATCGGACAGACGCAGTTCCTGCCGACCCGCTACCTCGACTACGCCATCGACTATGACGGCGACGGGCGCATCAACCTGTTCTCCAATGACGACGACGTCATCGGCTCGACCGCGAACTACATGAAGAACCTCGGTTGGCGGCCGAACGAGCCGTGGATCGAGGAGGTGCGCGTCACCGGCGATCTGCCGTGGGACAAGGCCGATCTCGCGATCAAGCTGCCGCGCTCGCAATGGGCGCAGTGGGGCATCCAGTATCCCGACGGCAGCCCGGTTCCCGCCGACAACCTCACCGCGTCGCTGCTGTTGCCCATGGGGCGCAACGGACCGGCATTCCTCGCCTACCCGAATTTCGATATCTACACGGAGTGGAACAACTCGCTGAGCTACGCGACGACCGCCGCATATCTGGCGACGCGCATCGATGGCGCGGGGGCCATGTCGCGCGGGCGCGGCGATACTAACGGTCTCGACGCGGCGCAGACCAAAGAGCTGCAGCAGATCCTCGCCAGCCGCGGCTACGACGTCGGCAAGATCGACGGTCTGGCCGGCGCCAAGACTCGCGCGGCGGTGAAGGACATGCAGATCAAGCTCGGTATGCCGGCGGATTCCTACGCGTCGCCGGAGCTGCTCGGGGCGCTGCGCCGCGGCGGCTAGGCGCCGCCGCGCTCACACTGTCATCCCGGGGCTCGTCCTCGAGGATCCTCTCGCGACGGGCAGCCCATTTTCACCGTGTTCCGTCATGGCCGCCTGCACGGCCATGACGGGGGAAACCGGCGAGCTAGTGGAGCTTGACGACCGGCTCGGTGCGCCGCGTTAGCATGCGCGACAGCGTATCGAGGAAGACCTTGCCCGGCCCGTGCAGCGCGATCTCGTGCATCTTGTAGAGCGAGCGATACATCAGCCGCGCGAACAAGCCTTCGACCAGCAGGCTGCGGCCGCCGATGAAGCCCATGAGGTTACCGACGGTCGAATATTCACCGAGCGACACGAGCGAGCCGAAATCGCGATACTTGAACGGCCGCAGCGGCTCGCCGCGCATCTTCCGCTGGATCTCGGTGAAGAGGTGCGAGGCTTCCTGATGCGCCGCCTGCGCGCGCGGCGGAATGGGTGCGCTCTCCCCCTTCGGCACGAGGTAGGCGCAGTCGCCGAAGGCGAAAATGTTGGGATCGCGCGTCGTCTGCAGCGTGTCGGTGACGACGAGCTGATTTGAGCGGCTGACCTCGAGGCCGTCGAGCTTTGCCAGCACCTCCGGTCCTTTGACGCCGGCGGCCCAGACGACGAGCTCCGATGGGATGAAGCTGCCGTCCGCGACTTTCACACCCTCGGCCGTCACCGCCGTCACCGGGCGAGCCGGTGCGGATCTCGACGTGCAGCTTGCGCAGTGTCTCGGTCACCGCATCCGATATGCGCTCGGGCAGCGCCGGCAGAATGCGCGGCGCCGCCTCGATGAGCGTGATCTTGATGTCCTTCTCCGGATCGATCTTGTCGAGGCCGAAGGCGACGACGCCGCGCGTCGTCTGGTGCAGCTCGGCGGCAAGCTCCGTGCCGGTGGCGCCGGCGCCGATGATCGCCACGTCGAGCTGCCCGGGGCGGATCGGCTCGGGCTGCGCATAGGCGCGCACGCAGGCGTTGATCAGGCGGCGGTTGAAGCGCTCGGCCTCCTCGGGCGTATCGAGCATGATGGCGTACTCGTTGACGCCCGGCGTGCCGAAGTCGTTGCCGACGCAGCCGATGGCGATAACCAGCGTATCGTAGCGGAACGATCGCATCGGCGTGATCTGCCGTCCATCCTCGTCGTAGGTGGCGGCGAGGTACACGAGCTGCTTCTTGCGGTCGATCCCGGTCATCTCGCCGTAGCGGAACTGGAACCCGTGCCAGTAGCCCTGCGCCTGGTATTCCAGCTCGTGCCGCGCCGTGTCCATGCTGCCGGCCGCGATCTCGTGCAGCAGCGGCTTCCAGACGTGGGTGCGCGCGCGCTCGATGAGCGAGATCTTCGCTTTCTTCTTGCGGCCGAGCTTGTCGCCGAGACGCGTCGCCAACTCCAGGCCGCCGGCGCCGCCACCGACGATGATGATATGCGGCAGGTCGCTGTCGTCGCCGACGGGCATTACCCTCGTCGCCGCGGGGGCGGTCGTCATCTCAGTCATCGCTAGCGCCTCATGCCGATGGGAAACTATGGGCCGACGCGCTTATAGCACCCGTCGACGTCCCGCGCGCTATCGCGGGCCGCATCGATTTAATAGCGCAGGCGAGATGCGACTAGGCTTGCGACAGGATGACTTGGGAGATCACTGAGGCGGAGGAGCGGGAGCGGGTTCCGACGCGGGCGCGGTGGCCGGCGTTTCCGGCGTCGCGAACGGCAGGTCGGCGAACACGAATGTGTAGGCGAGCGCGGCCAATATGCAGGCGATGAAGCCGAACATGAGAAGCTTACGATTATCCATCGGTGCATGTTCCTGCCGCGCGAGCCGAGCGCCCGCGCCACCACGAAGCACGCAATACCCTGAAAAACCCCTAAGCCGCGACGCTCAGGAGCGGATCTCGCCGCCCGTCGCCGACTTCACGGCGGCCGCAATCTTCTGCACCACCGCCTCGATGTCCTTGTCGGTCAGCGTCTCGGCCGTTGGTTGCAGCGTCACTTCGATGGCGAGCGACTTCTTGCCTTCCTCGGCGAGCGCGCCGCCCTCGAACACGTCGAACACCGACACCTCGCGGATCAGCGCCTTGTCGGCGCCGACCGCGGCGCGCACGACGTCGCCGGCAGGGACGTTGCGATCGAGCACGAAGGCGAAATCGCGGCGCACCGGCAACAGGTCGGCGGCCTCGAGGCGCGGCTTGGCGCGGCTCTTGGCCTTTTGCGCCGGCAGAGCGTCGAGGAACACTTCGAAGCCGGCGACGGGCGCCGCGACGTCGAGCGACTTCAGCGTCGCCGGATGCAGCTCGCCGAAATGCGCGAGCACGACCTTGGGGCCGAGCCGCAGCGTGCCGGAGCGGCCCGGGTGGTACCAGGCCGGCGCGTCGCGCGTGATCTGCGCCTTGGCAGGATCGAAGCCCGAGCGCGGCCAGCACCGCGAACACGTCGGCCTTGGCGTCGAACAGGTCGACGTCCTTGGCGGCGCCGTCCCAATGGCGGCCGCTGCCGCCGAGCTTGGCGGTTCCGGCGCGCACGCCGGAGGCCGAGATGTATTGATCGTCCGGCCGTCTCGCCGCGGTAGGCTTGGCCGAGCTCGAACAGCGCCGCATCGGCGAAGCCGCGATTGCGATTGCGCTTCAGCGCCGTGAGCAGGCCGGGCAGCAAACCGGGCCGCATCGACGACATCTCGGTCGAGATCGGATTGGCCAGCTCGAGCGCGCTGGCGCCGCCGCCGAAGGCGCTCGCCTCGTTGGCGGGAATGAACGACCAGGTGATGGCCTCGACGAGACCGCGTGCGGCGAGCGTGCGGCGGGCACGGCGCGCGCGCTTCTGGCGCTCGGTGAGCACGGCGCGCGCCACGCCGGCCGGGCGCGGCAGCGGCGTCGCCGGAACGCGATCGAGCCCGGCAATGCGCACGACCTCCTCGACGAGGTCGGCGGCGCCGTGCAGATCCGGCCGCCAGGACGGGGTCGTTACTGTGAGAACCTCGCCCTTGCCCAGGACGTCGCAACCGAGCGCTTCGAGGATCGTCCTGATCTCGTTTGCGGGCAGCTTCAGCCCCGCCAGCTTCGCGACTTGGCCGATATCGAAGGTAATGCTGCGGCGCGTGTCCGGCACGCTGCCGGCAACCGCCGCCTTCGACGGCTTGCCGCCGCAGATCTTGATGATCATCTGCGTCGCGAGATCGAGGCCGGGGAGCACGGAGTTGGGATCGACGCCGCGCTCGAAGCGGTAGCGCGCGTCCGTGACGAGGCCGGTCTTGCGTCCGGTCGCCGCCGTGCGCAGCGGATCGAACAGCGCGCTCTCGATCAGCACGTTCGTCGTCGTCTCTGTCGAGCCGGAGGCCTCGCCGCCAATCACGCCGCCGAGACCCAACGGTCCGTTATCGTCGGCGATGACGCACATCGTATCGTCGACGACGTGTTCCTTGCCGTCGAGACCGACGAATTTCTCGCCGGCCTTGCCGAGGCGCGCGCGCACTGCGCCCTTCAGCTTGTCGGCGTCGTAGACGTGCAGCGGCCGGCCGCGATCCTGGCTGATGTAGTTCGTCACGTCGACCAGCGCATTGATGGGCCGCAGGCCAACGGCCTTGAGGCGCGTCTGCAGCCAGGCGGGCGAGGGGCCGTTTGTCACGCCCTTGATGCAGCGCGCAGCGAAGACAGGACAGGCGCTGCTCGTCGCTTTCGAGAACTCGAGCTTGATCTGCGATGGGGCACGGGTCGGCGCCTTCGACACCCGATATGGCCTTCTCCGGCTTCAGGCTGCCGAGACCCGCGGCCGCCAGATCGCGCGCGATGCCGCGCACGCCGGTGCAGTCCGGGCGGTTGGGCGTCAGCTTCACCTCGAACACCGGGTCGGCGAGACCCATCACGTCGACGTAGCGCTCGCCGACGTGGCTCGCCATGTCGCGCCGGCAGCTCGATGATGCCTGCGGCTTCGGCGGAAAGCTCAAGCTCGGCCGCCGAGCACATCATGCCGTTCGACACGACGCCGCGCACGGGCTTCTTCTCGAGCGTGATCTTCGAGCCGGGAATGTAGGTGCCGAGCGGGGCGAACACTCCGACGAGGCCAGCACGCGCGTTGGGGGCTCCGCATACTACCTCGAGCAGCGGCGCGCCCTTCTCCACCTCGACCTGGATGACCTGCAGCTTGTCGGCGTTGGGATGCTTGCCGGCCTTGACGATGCGCGCGACGCGGAACGCGCCAAGGTTCTCGGCGGGATTGTCGACGCTCTCGACCTCGAGACCGATCGCCGACAGTCGCGTCGCGATCTCCTCGACCGTCGCCTTGGTCTTCAGGTGATCCTTGAGCCAGGACAGCGTGAATTTCATCGTCGTCATCCTCAACCCGAAAGTCCGCCGGACAGCGTCGGCACGTCGAGCACCGAGAAGCCGTAGTGGCGCAGCCAGCGCAGATCGCCGGAGAAGAACGCGCGCAGATCGGTGAGCCCGTACTTCAGCATGGCGATGCGATCGAGCCCCATGCCGAAGGCGAAGCCCTGGTACTTCTCGGGATCGAGGCCGCAGTTCCGCAGCACGTTGGGGTGCACCATCCCGCAGCCGAGGATCTCCAGCCATTGGCCCGGCTTGCCGATCGCCTCGGCGCCGATGTCGACTTCCATCGACGGCTCGGTGAACGGGAAGTGCGAGGCGCGGAAGCGCATCTTCACCTCGTCCACCTCGAAGAAGGCCTTGCAGAACTCCTCGAGCACCCACTTCAGGTGCCCCATGTGGGTCGTCTCGTCGATGACGAGGCCCTCGATCTGATGGAACATCGGCGTGTGCGTCTGGTCGCTGTCGCTGCGGTAGACGCGGCCCGGCGCGATGATGCGGATCGGCGGCTTCTGCGCCAGCATCGTGCGGATCTGCACCGGGCTCGTATGCGTGCGCAGCAGCAGGCGCGATCCGTCTTCCTTCGGGCGGAAGTAGAACGTGTCGTGCTCCTGCCGCGCCGGATGCTCGGGCGGGATGTTGAGCTTGGTGAAGTTGAGATCGTCGGTCTCGATGTCGGGACCTTCGGCGACGGCGAAGCCCATGTCGGCGAAGATCTCGACGCATTCGTCGTAGACCTGGCTGACGGGATGGATGCGGCCGTCGGCGACGGGGCCGAGGCGAACAGGCAGCGTGACGTCGGCGCGCTCGCTGGCGAGCCGCTGCGACAGGGCCGCGCCTTCGAGCGCGAGCTTTGCGTGCCTCAAGCGCCTCGCTGACGCGCGCTTTGATCTCGTTGACCGACTGGCCGAAGGCCTTGCGCTCCTCCGGCGGCAGCGAGCCGAGCGTCTGCATCAGCTCGGCGATGCGGCCCTTCTTGCCGAGCACGGCGATGCGCACCTGCTCGATAGCGGCGAGATCGCCCGCGCCGGCAATAGCGCGCCAGCAGCTCGCTCTCGAGCGCTTGGAGGTCTGCGCCTGACGGTCATGGCTTGAAGAACCTCCCCGATGTCATCCCGGGCCTCGTGCCCGGGATCCAGGGATCAGCAGGCTCCGGACACCCAGGTCGGATGCAGCGTCGGCCTACGACCCCAGCCGAGAGCTGGATCCCGGGCATAAAGCCGAGGCATGACATCCGGCATGGCGGCATGATGCCTTAAGCCGCCGCCTTCTCCCGCCTTCTTGACGGCGGCGGCGGCCTGATCGGCCAGCGCCTTGAACCCGGCGGCGTCCGTGACGGCGAGATCGGCCAGAACCTTGCGGTCGATGGTGATCCCGGCCTTGTTGAGGCCGTCGATAAATCGACCGTAGGTCATGCCGTGCTCGCGCACGGCGGCATTGATGCGCTGGATCCAGAGGGCGCGGAAGGTGCGCTTCTTGGCCTTGCGGTCGCGATACTGATACTGCAGCGCCTTCTCGACGGCCTGCTTGGCGACGCGGATCGTATTCTTGCGGCGGCCATAGTAGCCCTTGGCGGCCTTCAGAACTTTCTTGTGCTTGGCATGGGCGGTAACGCCGCGCTTTACGCGTGCCATGGGACTGCTCCGTTAAATGACGTTGTTCGAATGCTGGCGAGCCGAAGGCTCCGCTCAGCGTGCGTAGGGCATGTACTTCTTGACGATCTTGGCGTCAGAATCGTTGAGCACCATGGTGCCGCGCGCTTGGCGAATGAACTTCGCGGTGCGCTTGATCATGCCGTGGCGCTTGCCCTGGGCGACGGCTTTCACCTTGCCCGAACCCGTCATCTTGAAGCGCTTTTTGGCGCCGCTCTTGGTCTTCATCTTGGGCATTTGGCTCGATCCTTTCTCACTCGCGGCTGGCCCTAATTCGCGACCGGCACATGGCCGACCGGAAACGTCCCTTGCGGGAGGAGCCGCCTATTGAGGCTGTCAAAGCATAAAAGCCGCCACGGCATGCCCCGCCGGGCGGCTTCGGCGGCCCTTATACGGGCGCGGCTCGAAAACGGCAAGCGGTCTCGAACCCTGATTTTGCGGCGTTTACTGCTTCTCGCAGACCCGGAAGCCGGCCGGGTCGTCGTGGCAGACGTCAACGGCGCAATTGCACTCGCCGTCTCCGCCGCCGCCGTCGGACGGCCATCGGCTCCCTGCACGCTTCTGCGCCCGGCTCGAGCTCGCAGCGGAAGCGAACAACGGCCGGTGCAGCGCGCAGGAGGCGCGGCGGGCGCCGCCGGCACAACGTTAGGAGCCGGAGTGACGGACGGAGCCGAGCGAAGCGTGGCATCGGGGGCAACAGCCCAGCGCCGCCACCGGTGCCGCCGCCGCCCGGCACCCTGACCGGCGGCACTTCGGGCGCCACTCGCTGCGCCAATGCGCCTGTCGGGACGATGGCCGACACCGAAACGAAAACCGCGGCCACCGGCAGATAGCCAGCGACCGCGCCTGATCGAGCGATCGGAAATTCTCGGCACCTCGACCTCCCGTGCGGGACCGGCGCCGATGAAACCGGCTACCTCGGCGCCAGCACCATCACCATCTGCCGGCCTTCGAGGCGCGGCTCGGATTCCACCTTGGCGATCGGCTCGAGGTCGCCCTTCACGCGCTGCAGCACTTCCATGCCGAGCTGCTGGTGGGCCATCTCGCGACCGCGGAAGCGCAGGGTGACCTTCACCTTGTCGCCTTCCTCGAAGAACCGTTTGATCGAGCGCATCTTCACGTCGTAGTCGTGATCGTCGATGGCGGGGCGCATCTTGATCTCTTTGATCTCGACGATCTTCTGATGCTTGCGCGCCTCGGCCGCCTTCTTCTGCGCCTGATACTTGTATTTGCCGTAGTCGAGGATCTTGCAGACGGGCGGGTCAGCCTCGGGCGAAATCTCCACGAGATCGAGCCCGGCTTTTACGGCCCGCTCGAGTGCATCGACGTGGGTCACCACGCCTACGTTCTGCCCGGTTTCGTCGATCAGTCGGACTTCGCGGGCCCGGATTGCCTCGTTGATCCGGGGGCCGGATGGCTCGCGCTCGGGCGCGGCTCGCATTGGTCGGCGGATGTCGTCTCTCCTTGTATGACTTCGCTGGTTAGTGTGGGTCTGCACTGAAAGCCGGTCGGACCTTCCCTGGACCAACCGGCACAAATATCGCTGCAATGGGCCGAAAGATCGAAAAGAAACGCCCGCAAGTCAAGGTGCGGCATGGGGAGATGCGGCCACAACTCACTCAAAACCGCGTGCAAACGGGGGCTAGCCGCGGCTCAGGCCCTTCTTGCCCAGCTCTTCGAGGTACTCGCCCCAGCGCTTGTCCTTTTCGCGGCCAAGCTGCTGCAGATACGTCCAGGTGAAAAGGCCGGTGTCGTGCCCGTCGTCGAAGGCGATGCGGATGGCGTAGTTGCCGACCGGGCGCAGCTCCTTGATCTTGACGTTGCGCTTGCCGCCGACGGTCACGCGCTGCGTCGGCCGAATGGCCCTGCACCTCGGCCGACGGGCTCATGACGCGCAGCAGCTCGGCCGTGAACTCGTACCTCGACTTGCAGGCGAACTCGACCGTCAGACCCGAGCCGCCGCCGGTGATCTCCAGCTCGCGGCGGTCGCACGGCGTTCTGCTTGCGCCGTCTCCAGCTCCGCCCACGTGCGCTTGGCGATGTCGCGGAAGATTTGCGCATGCGGGCTGTCGGGCAGCGTCGCCGTGATCGGCTGGCCGGTGTCCGAGCGCAGGCGGACGTCCATGTCGAGCGGCACCGCGCCGAGGAACGGCACGCCGAGCCGCTGCGCTTCCGCCTCGGCACCGCCGTGGCCGAAGATGTCGGAGTGCTCGCCGCACTTGGGGCAGATGAAGGTGCTCATGTTCTCGACGATGCCGAGCACCGGCACGCCGACCTTGCGGAACATGGCGAGACCCTTGCGCGCGTCGATCAGCGCCAGATCCTGCGGCGTCGAGACGATGACCGCGCCGGACAGCGGCACCTGCTGCGCCATGGTGAGCTGCACGTCGCCCGTGCCCGGCGGCATGTCGATGATGAGGACGTCGAGATCGCCGTCTTCGCCCCACGCGACGTCGCGCAGCATCTGGTTGAGCGCGCCGACCACCATCGGCCCGCGCCAGATGACGGGCGTCTCCTCGTCGACCATGAAGCCCATCGACATGGCCTTGAGGCCGTACCCCTGCATCGGCTTCAGCGTCTTGCCCTTGATGACCTGCGGCTGGCCCTTGAGGCCCAGCAGGCGCGGCTGCGACGGGCCGTAGATATCGGCGTCGAGAATGCCGACCTTCTTGCCGGCGGCCTGCAGCCCCAGCGCCAGGTTGACGGCGACCGTCGACTTGCCGACGCCGCCCTTGCCGGAGGCAACCGCAATGAGCGTCTTGACGCCCGGAACCTCGGCCATCGGCTTTGGGCCTGTGCCCGGCTGCGCCGCGGCTGGCGGGACGGCGTGGCTGTGGCCATGGCCGTGCGCATGCGAGCCGCCGTTCCCCGTGGCGCCCTTCGCCCGCGCCTGGGCGACGCGAGCGCTCTCGGGCGGCCGCGCCGAAGCGCCGGCCGCAGCACGGCCGGGCGCCGCTTCCGCGGTCAGAACGGCGGTCACCCCCGTAACGCCCGGCACCTTGGCGACGACGCTCTCGGCCGCTTTGCGCAACGGCTCCAGCTCCTCGGCCCGCGACGCCGGAACGGTGATCGAGAAATAGACGCGGTCGTCCTTGACCAGGATCTCCGAGACGAGGCCCAGGTCGACAATATTGCCTTCCAGGTCGGGACCCTTGATGCGGCGCAGCTCATCGAGCACCTGCGGCTTCGAGACGGTCATACAAGGGCTCCTGGGGCGGGCAGTGCCGGCTGCTGATGGGCGGCGGCGCGGATACTGTCAGAGGCCGTACTGGAAGTCACGGCCTGCCCCCGATATAGGAAGCCGTGATGGGCAGGCGCAACTCGCCCTCATTGCGCTACGCTGGTCGAGGGGAAGAAAGCATGCGAGCCCTGCTGGCGGTCAGCCGCTGGATCGATGCCGCGACGCGCCTGATCGGCCAGTCGGTAGCGTGGCTCATCGTGGTCGCCGCTGTCATCAGCGCCGGCAATGCCCTCATCCGCAAGATCTTCGACATCAGCTCGAACGCGTGGCTCGAGTTGCAGTGGTGGCTGTTCGCCGCCGTGTTTCTGCTGGCCGCGCCGTGGACGCTCGCCCTCAACGAGCACATCCGCATCGACATCGTGAACGAGCGGTTGCCCCGCTGGGCGCGTAACGCCATCGAGATCATCGGCCACGTGTTCTTTTTGCTGCCGATGGCAGCGCTCGTCGCCTACACGTCCTGGCCATTTTTCGTTTCGTCCTATGAGCAGAACGAGCAGTCGTCGAACTTCGGCGGCCTGCCGCAGTGGCCGGTGAAGCTCCTCATCCCGCTCGCCTTCGCACTGCTGTTCGTGCAGGGGGTGTCGGAGCTGATCAAGCGCATCGCCATCATCAACGGCGATCTACCCGAGGACGGGCTCGGCACCGGACACCCGGCGCCCGCCCGCTCTGGCCATCTCGCCATGCCCAACGCCGCGAGCGAAACGCCGCCCGCTTCTCCATCCGGCAAGACGAGTTAGTTGAGGGCGGGGGACAGGCAGATGCTCGAGCTCATCGCCCAGAACCTGGCGCCGATCATGTTCGCGGCGCTCATCGTGTTTCTGCTGCTCGGCTATCCCGCCGCCTTCTCGCTCGCTGCCGTCGGTCTGATTTTCTTCGTCGTCGGCGTCGAGCTGGCGCCCTACTCGGGCGGCGCGATCAACCTCTCGTGGCCGCTGCTGCGCACGTTGCCCGATCGCATCTTCGGCGTGATGAGCAACGAGACGCTGCTCGCCATCCCCTTCTTCGCCTTCATGGGGCTGATCCTCGAACGCTCCGGCATGGCCGAGGATCTTCTGGAGACGGTTGGTCAATTGTTCGGCCCGATACGCGGCGGCCTCGCCTATGCGGTCATCTTCGTCGGCGCGCTGCTGGCCGCCACGACCGGCGTCGTCGCCGCATCCGTCATCTCGATGGGGCTCATCTCGCTGCCCATCATGCTGCGCTACGGCTACGACACGCGCTTTGCCACCGGCACCATCGCCGCATCAGGCACGCTGGCGCAGATCATCCCGCCGTCGCTCGTGCTCATCGTCCTCGCCGATCAGCTCGGCCGCCCGGTGGGTGACATGTACACCGGCGCCATGGTGCCGGGGCTCATGCTGGCGGGCTTCTACGCCGTGTTCGTGTTCATCGTGACGATGGTTCGCAAGGAGGCGGCGCCCGGCCTGCCGCCGGAAGCGATCGTGCATCGCGAGCCCAACGGCGGTCGCGGCTACGGCTCACTCGTCGTGGTGACGATCGTCTGCGCGGCGATCGCGTGGAGCATCATGCGGCGGACGTCTTACCGCTCCGCCAACTTCATCATCCTGACGATGGCGCTCGCCGTGGCTCTCGCCATCGTCGCCGCCGCCGTTAGCTGGGCAGTCAAGCGCGCCAACGGACCGCGCCTTCTGTCGGCGCTCGCCGAGCAGGTGGTGTTCGTCATGGTGCCGCCGCTGCTGCTGATCTTCCTGGTCCTCGGCACGATCTTCATCGGCGTCGCGACGCCCACCGAGGGCGGCGCCATGGGGGCGATCGGCGCCATGCTGCTCGCGTGGATCAAGCGTCTGAGCGACGGAAACCCGGCGCGCTTCAGCTTCGACATCGTGCGCTCGGCTGCCCGCGCAACGGCCAAGCTGTCCTCGTTCGTGATGTTCATCCTCATCGGCGCGCGAATCTTCTCGCTCGCCTTTTACGGGGTGAACGGCCACCTGTGGGTCGAGCATCTGCTTGTCTCGCTTCCTGGCGGCACACCGGCTTCCTCATCTTCGTCAACGTGCTCGTGTTCTTCCTCGCCTTCTTCCTCGACTTCTTCGAGCTGGCGTTCATCATCGTTCCGCTGCTGGCGCCCGTCGCGCAAACGCTCGGCATCGACCTCATCTGGTTCGGCGTCATCCTGGCGGTGAACATGCAGACGAGTTTCATGCATCCGCCATTCGGCTTCGCGCTGTTCTATCTGCGCTCGGTCGCGCCGCGGACCCCATACACGGACAAGGTCACGGGGCGGACGATGCCGCCGGTCACCAGCGGGCAGATCTACTGGGGCGCCGTTCCGTATGTGATCATTCAGTGTCTGATGGTCGCGCTGCTCATCGCATTCCCGGGCCTCGTGGGGCACGACACGGAGCCGCTGCCGTGGGCGCAGACACAGCAAGACAGCAAAGCGCCTCGCGCACGGGGCGGGCGACGCGCTGCACAATCGCGGCTTCTCGCTGCCGCCCTATCCGCCGGCGATCCCCGGCGCGCCGCCCGCCGATCACGACGGGACCTGGAGCGCCGACGCTCGATCATCTCGACGCCGCCCCGCATCGTGAAGTAGTAGTCTACCGAGTAGGAGACCCTGGCTGGAGACTCAAACCATGGGCGATCCCTCACAACCTACGTGTCGGCTCATACGCCCCGACGACACCTACGACGGCAAGCAAGGGTTGACCTATTTCTGCGGCATCGCTGCCGAGACCGTTGGGTCCAAGGGCATCTGCATGCACCTGCTCACCATCCCGCCAGGTGGCAGGGCGAAAGCGCATATGCACGAGAACCACGAGACCGCCATCTACGTTCTCGATGGCGAGGCCGTCGCGCTCTATGGCGACCGCCTGCAGCATCAGGCCGTCACCAAAGCGGGAGACCTGTTCTACATCCCGGCAGGAGTGCCGCATCTCCCGGTCAATCTTAGCGACAAGCCCATATCGGCCGTCATCGCCCGTACGGACCCCAACGAACAGGAGAGCGTCGTCCTATTGCCCGAGCTCGAGCGCTACGCCGACGAGGCCATTGCCCGGTTGATGTCCGCACGACCGGCTTCGTCGTAAGCGCAGCGCGCTTCTGCTGCGGACCCGCGGGCAGGCCGCGTGCCCAGGCAAGTGTCCTCGGCCGCTAGCGCCGACACCCGGCACGTCGAGTTGATCACACCAGCCCTTTGCGCTGCTGGATCATCATGTACGTGTCGTAGGTGTGCTCGGCGAGCTGGAACCACAGATAGTCCTCGCCGCGGATGGCGATCATCGCGTCGTAGGCCTTCTTGAAGTCGGCGTTCTTGGCGCAGATCTCGGCGAACACCTCGTTCGAAGCCTTGAAGCAGGCGTCCAGCACCGCCTCCGAGAACGGCCGCGGCTCGGCGCCGCCGATGGCGAGGCGGCGCAGCGCCGGCGGGTTCTGGATGTCGTAGCGCGTCATCATGCTCATGTTGGCGATCGACGATGCGGCGCGGATCATCGCCTGGTAGTTCTTCGGCAGCGCGTTCCACTTATCGAGATTGATGAAGAAGTGCAGCATCGCCTGCCCTTCCCACCAGCCCGGGTAGTAGTAGTACTTGGCGACCTTGGAGAACCCGAGCTTCTCGTCGTCGTAAGGGCCGACCCACTCGGCCGCGTCGATGGTGCCCTTCTCCAGCGCCGGATAGATGTCGCCGCCGGCGATCTGCTGCGGTACGGCGCCGAGCTTCGAAATCACCGCGCCCGCCAGCCCGCCGATGCGCATCTTGAGCCCGCGCCAGTCCTCCGGCGTATTGATCTCGCGGCGGTACCAGCCGCCCATCTGCGTGCCGGTGTTGCCGCCGGGGAGCGCGTAGATCTTGTAGCGCGCGTAGAACTCGTTCAGCAGGTCGATGCCGCCGCCCTGGTACATCCACGCATTCTGCATGCGGTAGTTGAGGCCGAACGGCAGCGCCGTGCCGATGGCGAATGTCGGGTCCTTGCCCCAGTAGTAGTAGGAGGCGGTGTGGCAGGCTTCGACGCTGCCGTTGGTCACCGCGTCGGCGGCCGAGAGGCCCGGCACGATCTCGGTCGGCGCGAACACCCGCACGCGGAAATTGCCGTCGGACATTTCGAGCAGCGCCTTGGCGAACGTCTCGCCGGCGCCGAAGATCGTATCGAGCGACTTCGGGAAGCTCGATACCAGCCGCCACTCGATGGTGGGCTTGGTCTGCGCGATGGCGGGCGCCGCAATGCCCGTGCCGGCAGCCCCGGCGGCTGCCGCTTGTCAGAAATTTGCGGCGGTTCACTTTGTCCGTCACGGACGCTTCTCCCATCCCCCAGCCCGCGCCGTTATATCCCGCCGGCCGCTAGGCCGTCACAACGGCCGCGGCGTGCGATGCTTGCCGCCGCGCCGTCGCCGGGCCTAAATCGCTCCCATGCGTACGAGCGACATCGACAGCGAAGTGACGGGCGTGCTGCTCGCCGGCGGCCGTTCCTCGCGCATGGGCGGGCGCGAGAAGGCGCTGCTCGACATCGGCGGCAAGCCGATGCTCGCTGCACGTGCTTGCGCGGCTGCGGCCGCAAGTCGGCCGCATCGTCATCAACGCCAACGGCGATCCGGCGCGCTTTTCCGGCCATTGCCTGCCGGTCATCGCCGACAGCATCGAGGGCTATGCCGGCCCGCTCGCCGGGCTGCACGCCGGCATCGAATGGGCGCGGCGCGAGACGCCGGAGGCGAAATATCATCGCCAGCGTGCCTGTCGACAGCCCGTTCCTGCCGCTCGACCTCGTCGCGCGCCTCAAGGCGGCGCTGCTCGCCAAGGGTGCGCCGTGCGCCATCGCGGCTTCGAAGGGCGAGCGCCATCCGGTCGCCGGGCTATGGCGCGTGGAGCTTGCCGAGGCGCTGGCCGAGTCGCTCAAGCAAAATGTGCGTGCGCTGCATCGCTTCGCGGATTCGCATGAGATGCGCCGTCGCCGACTTCGGGCCCGTCGAGATTGGGGGCGTCGCACATCGATCCGTTCTTCAACGTCAACGCGCCGGCCGATCTCGAAAAGGCGCGCGCCCTGTTCGCCACCGAGACCGCGCGTGGCTAAGCGGCCCGTCCTCATCGGCATCGTCGGCTGGAAGAACTCCGGCAAGACGACGCTCGTCGAGCGCCTCATCCCGCTCCTCGCGCGGCGCGGGCTCAAGGTGGCGACGGTCAAGCACACGCACCATGACCTGCGGCCCCTCGATGGCGCGACCGACGGCGAGCGGCATGCGCGCGCCGGCGCCGTCAAGACCATCGTCATCGCGCCGAATGCCTGGGAGATCTCCGGAAACCGGCAGGAGGATGCGCCGCCGGAGTTCGCCGACCTCGCCGGTTACCTCGCCGATGCGGACATCGTCATTGTCGAAGGCTTCAAGAGCGCGCCGATCCCCAAGATCGAGGTGCGGCGCCGGGCCTCGCCGACGCGGGAGCCGCTGGCCGCGCGCGATGAGCATGTCATCGCCGTCGCTGCCGATCACACCACGGACGCCAACGGCCTGCCGCTGTTCGATCTCGACGACGCCGAAGGCATCGCCGCCTTCATCGCGGCCCTCGCCAAGTGAGCCGGCCGGGACGCTCATCGCCCCGCGCACCGCCACTTCCGGCGCACATAGCCGACGGCAAGGATCAGCAGAACGAGGCCGACGGCCAGCCACAGCGCCCAATGCAGCCCGAGCGACCGGCTTATCTCCGGCTCCAGCGCCGTCCTGCGGCACCGGCACCAGCCGCCCGGCCCGGTCGGCGGTGGTCGCGCCGCTCCACGGCTCCGGCGGCGAGCCCGCGATGCGGTGGCGATGCCGACGTCGGCACCGGCTCGAGCGGCAAGCCACGCTATCAGGCCTACGAGCGTACGCATCGCTGACCTTTCCGCGCTGTTACCCGTTCGTGGGCAGACAACGCGCTGCGGCCGGATCGGCGACATCCTCCGCACCCGCCGGATTGGTGCGGCGCCGGAACGCGACAAAATCCTTGAACCCCCCGCCGCGGTCGCTAGCTTACGGGCAACCGCACACCATCTAATGCATGGTCAGGCCGAGCGTTAAACCGGCAACCGCAGCAGGTCGTCACATTCGCAATGGGTGATCACATCAAAACGCAGCCGCTGCCGGCCCTCGTCGACCGCTTCGGCCGCTCGATCACCTACCTAAGGGTGTCGGTGACCGACCGGTGCGACTTCCGGTGCGTCTACTGCATGTCCGAGCACATGAGCTTTCTGCCGCGCCGGGAGCTGCTGACGCTCGAGGAGCTCGACCGCATCTGCACGGCCTTCGTCAGCCGCGGCGTACGCAAGCTGCGCATCACCGGCGGCGAGCCGCTCGTGCGCAAGAACATCATGTGGCTGTTCCAGGCGCTGTCGCGGCACATCGGTGCCGGCGCTCGACGAGCTGACGGTGACCACCAACGGCAGCCAGCTGAAGCGCTTCGCCACCGAGCTCAAGAGCGCCGGCGTCGAGCGCATCAACGTCTCGCTCGACACCCTGCAGCCCGACCGCTTCCGCGCCATCACCCGCTGGGGCGATTTCTCAACCGTCATGCAGGGGCTCGATGCCGCCGACGCCGCCGGCCTCAAGGTCAAGATCAATGCCGTGGCGCTGAAGGGCACCAACGAGGACGAGATCGACGATCTCATCCGCTTCGCCCACGGCCGCGGCTACGACCTGACGCTGATCGAGACCATGCCGCTGGGCGAGATCGACGGCGACCGCCACGACCAGTACCTGCCGCTGTCCATCGTGCGCGCGCGCCTGCTCGACCGCTGGACGCTGAAGGATATCCCGCATCGGACCGGCGGACCGGCACGTTACGTCGCGCGTGCGCGAGACCGGCGGCCGCCTCGGCTTCATCACGCCGATGACGCATAACTTCTGCGAAAGCTGCAACCGCGTGCGCCTCACCTGCACCGGCACGCTATTCATGTGCCTCGGCCAGGAAGACTCGGTCGACCTGCGCGAGCCGCTGCGCGCCGGCCCGAACGACGCGGCCCTGCAGGCGGCCATCGACGAGGCGATGCTGCTGAAGCCGAAGGGCCACGACTTCGTCATCGACCGCCGCGCCGGTCGCCCGGCGGTCGCCCGCCATATGAGCGTCACCGGCGGATAGTCTGCTATGCTCCTGCACCCGTGGGTGGCGGGAGGGGAGCACGTGTCCAAGTACGGCGTTGGGTCTGATACGCGGCCGGCGCGCCTGACGCGGCGGCAGCTCATCAGTCTTCGCGCTCGTGTCGGCCGTGCTCAACGGCATCGTCACCGCCTGCGTCGGCACCTGGCTGGCGCAGACGTACGCAACCCAGCAGAGCCGCCGCAAATCGGTCGAGTCCCTTGCCCATCTCATTTATGAGCGCCGCACGCGCGCCGGCATGGTCGTCTCGTCGATGCGCCGCAATGCGCCGCTGGATGAGGTCCAGTTCCGCAAGCGGGCCTACGACGAAGCCTACGTCGACTGGAACAAGAACATCCTGCTCAACCTGTTCGTCATCCGCGAGGTGGGCGGCGACATGAAATTCGCCGGGCTCGAAAAGTCGTTCGAGGACGAGCTCGTCGCCTCGATGGCCGACGTCGACCGCTGCCTCACCAAAGCCTACGACCGCAAGCTTGCCGGCGAGGACGTCGTGCCGATACTCGAAGCGTGCCGGATGGCGCAGCTGCACCAGTTCATTCTCGATTGCGGGGCGACGTTCACCGACGAGCTCTACAAGCTGACGCGGCTGTCGTTCTCGCCCTTCTCCAACGCCAAGGCCGAGCGCAAGCGGCTGGCAGAAATCAACATCAAGGCCAATTGCACGCGCCCGCCCGAGCCGCCATGCGGCGACGGCGCCGCTCACCGGCACGCTGCCGCCCAGCGCGCCGGCCACGCCACTCCGCCGCAGCAACGGCTGCACGCCGCCGGCCCCGGCGCCAACACGACCCTTAGGCGAGCAGCTTGCGCACGCTGGCGCGCACCTCTTCCAGCGAAAACGGCTTCGACAGCACCGCCACCTGCGAGCTCTTCAGCGCTTTGGCGCGGTCGAGCTGCTCGGCAAAGCCCGACATCAGCAGCACGCGCAGGTTCGGCTGCTTCAGCGCCCGCTGCGCCAGGGCGACGCCATCGAGCAGCGGCATCTCGACGTCGCTGACCAGCACGTCGAACTTCTGGGCGCCGCCCCTTCGACGCATTCCAGCGCCTCGCTGCCGTCCTGCGTGACGTGCACGCTGTGGCCGTCCGCCTCCAGCGCGCGCCTGACGAGATCGCGCGTCGCCGCGTCGTCATCGGCGAGCAGTATCCTGGCCATCGATTGCCCCCTTCCTTGCCTACTGCCGCACGACGCGACCGACGAACGGCAGCTCGCGGTAGCGGTGCGCCACATCCATACCGTAGCCGACGACGAACTCGTTGGGACACAGGAACGCGTAGTAGTCGGGCTCGAGATTGACGGCGCGCGGCAATTGCTTGTCGAGCAGCACGCAGGTGCGGATAGACTGGTCGCACCGCGCGCGGCGATGAGATCCTTGGCGAAGGCGAGGGTGCGGCCCGAAATCCAGCACGTCATCGATGATGAGGACATTGCGGCCGCGCACGTCGAGGTCCATGTCGCGCAGGATCGAGACCTGCCCCGACGAGATGCGCGCCTTCTTGTAGCTGGACAGCGTCATGAAATCGACCTCCGGTGCCAGCCCCACGCTGTGCAGCGCGCGGATGAGGTCGGCGGCGAAAACGAAGCTGCCCTTCAGGATGGCAACCACGAGCAGGTTCTCGAGGCGCGCGCCGGCGATTTCGCGGGCGAGCTCGTCGAGGCGCCCGGCAATGGCCTCCGGCGTGAAGATGACCTCGAGCTCGGGGTCGGCTGTCGTCGTCGTGTCGTTCATGACCACTGTTCCAAACCGCTTTGCCTTCGTGTTCGGGGAGGATAGCAGGACATTGCATCCCCCGGCAATCCCGCCATAACGTGCTTAGCCGCGTATGCACGGCCCTCTGCACACGAACCCGCCACATTCGTACCCGATTGATCGCCGGTTCCTGCGTAATCCGTGAACCTTGGGAGCCTGGCGCCCCATGCTGCAACCCGCTGGCTGAAACCTGTGATTCGTCTGTCGAACATCGCGCTCGCCTACGAGCAGGGGCCGGACATTCTGTCGGAAGTGAACTTCCATTTGCGGCCCGGGTCGTTCCACTTCCTCACCGGGCCGTCGGGTGCCGGCAAAGACCTCGCTGCTGCGCCTGCTGTTCATGTCGCGCCACCCCACACGTGGGCAGATCCACCTCTTTAACCAAGACGTCAGCCGCATCTCCACGTCGAAGCGCGCGCAGCTGCGCCGCCGCATCGGCATCGTCTTCCAGGATTTCCGCCTCCTCGATCACCTCACGACGTGGGAGAACGTCGCGCTTCCCTTGCGCGTCGTCGGCAAGCGGCTCTTGCCGACTACCGCGAGGATGTCACCGATTTATTGCAGTGGGTCGGCCTCGGCGACCGCATGCACGCCTATCCGTCTATTCTTTCCGGTGGAGAGAAGCAGCGCGCCGCCATCGCACGCGCGGTGATCGGCAAGCCCGAGCTGCTGCTCGCCGACGAGCCGACCGGCAACGTCGACCCGCAAATGGCGCGGCGGCTGCTGCGCCTCTTCATCGAGCTCAATCGCCTCGGCACCTCCGTGCTGATCGCGACCCACGATCATCAATTGATGCGGCAGTTCAAGGCGCCGCGGCTGGAGCTGCACGACGGTCATGTCCGGATCGTATGACAGGCCCACCGGCCGCCGGGATCCAAGTGCGTCGCAGACAGCGACAAACTTCGATCTCTACGACACGGTGCTGACGGGGCCTTCGGGGCCCAACCAGCACTATGCCTACGACGTCGCCCGCCGATCGGTACTCACGACGATCCGCCGCCCGCCGCGCAAGTTTGCGCCCTCGCGCAATCGCAAGCCGAAGAGCGAGCAGTCGAGCACCCCCGTGGTGCCGCCCGACTCGGTCACCGGCCGCTCGCTCACGCTCGTCATCTCCATCATGTGCTTCCTCGCCTGCCTGACGGCGGGCGCCGTCTACATGATCAACGAATCCGCCAACGCCTGGCTGAAGGACATCGCCAGCGAGGTTACGGCGCAGATCGAGCCGCGCGAAGGCATGGACGTCGACAAGACGGTGCGCGAGGCCGAGGCCTTCCTGCGCAGTCACAAGGGTATTTCCCGCGCCAGCGCGCTCAGCCTCGATGACTCATCGAAGCTGCTGGAGCCGTGGCTCGGTCAGTCGGATGCCCTCGCCGCGCTTCCCGTGCCGCGCCTCATCGCCATCGAGATCGACCGCGACGAGCCCCCGAACATCGAGGAGCTTCGCGCCGAGCTGACGAAGCAGTTCCCCTCGGCCTCGCTCGACGATCACCGCCGCTGGCAGCAGCAGATCCGCACCGTGACGCGCTCCTTCGCGCTCGGCGGCCTTGCCATCCTGCTTGCTGGTCGGCGCCGCAACGACGGCCATCATCGTCTCGGCAACGCGCTCGGCCCTCGCCTCCAACCGCGAGATCGTCGAGGTGCTGCATTTCGTCGGCGCCACCGACCGCTACATCGCCCGCGAGTTCGAGCGCCACTTCCTGCGCCTCGGCATTCGCGCCGGCCTCGTCGGGGCGGTCTGCGCCATGGTGGTGTTTCTCGGCATGCCGACGGTCATGGAAATGCTGGGCGGCGGCGCCACGACCACGGCCGAAATGCATCGCCTGATCGGCACCAGCGGCCTCGATACCGCCGGGTACCTGCTGCTCGGCGTCGTCGTCATAATGATCTCCGCGTTGTGTATGCTGACGTCGCGATTCGGCGTGTTCCGCATCCTCAATTCCAAGCCGTAGCGCCAGGCGAGCGCGGCAAAGCCACCGGCGCCGATGCGCTCGTTGCCGAAACTGCAAAGGACCTGTCGCAAACGGGATCAAATCGGTTAGTGTGCGCCGACGCTGCATCGACGCCTGGGCGTCTCGGGACACAAAACGTAGGCAGCAGCCTCCGCGATGAGCAGCTTGCGGCGAGCCATGATCCTCGGGGTGGGAGCGACGCTGTCGCTGCTGGCCCTCGGCTTTGTTCTGTTCGCCAGCATCGTCACCCGCCTGCCCGCCCGAGAACAATCCGCATGCCGACGGCATCGTCGTGCTGACCGGGGAAGGCCGCCGCATTGCCGAGGGCGCCCGGCTGCTCGACGAAGGCCGCGCCCAGCGCATGCTGATCTCCGGCGTCTTCCGCCGCACCGGCAAGAAGGCGCTGCTGGAGATTTCCGGGCTCCCCGAGGACAAGTTCGATTGCTGCGTCGACGTCGGGTACAACGCGCTCGATACGGCCGGCAATGCCAACGAGACGCGCGCCTGGGTCGCCTCGCACGGCTACGACAGCCTCATCGTCGTGACCGCCAGCTATCACATGCCGCGCAGCCTCGCCGAGCTGTCGCTGGCACTTCCCGCGACGCAGCTCATTCCGCACCCGGTGGTGCCGAACAACTTCCCGCCGACGCGCTGGTGGCTGCACGCTTCCGTCACGCGCACGCTGATCTCGGAGTACTTCAAGTTCCTGCCGACCGCCGCCCACCTGACCGTGGCGCGCCTGCTGCGCTCGACGCAGCCGAGTTCCGTTGCCGAGGTGCCGGCTGGGCACTCGGCCGGGATATTCTGAGCTCTTGTCCCTCACGCTACTCCGCTCGCTCGTCTTCGCGCTGCTGTTCTACGTCAGCACGGCGATTTTCGTCGTCGGCGGCTCGTTCCTGCTGTTCGGCCCGCGCCGCTACGCGATGATGGGCCTCAAGGCGCACGCCATCGTCTCGCTGTGGCTGCTGCGCACGATCGTCGGCACGCGCATGGAGGTGCGCGGGCGCGAGAAGCTGCCCAAGCCGCCCTATCTCGTCGCCTCCAAGCACCAATCGGCCTGGGACACGTTCGCGCTGATCCCGATCTTCACCGACCCGGCGCTGGTGATGAAATGGGAGCTGACGCTGATCCCCTTCTACGGCTGGTTCTCGCGCAAGTTCGAGCACGTGTTCGTCAAACGCGATCGCGGGCCCGCGGCCCTGCGCCAGCTCGTGCGCGACGCGCAGGACCGCGCCAAGGCCGGCCGCGAGGTGCTGATTTTTCCCGAGGGCACGCGCCGCGCGCCCGGCGCCGAGCCGGACTACAAGCCGGGCTCCGTCGCGCTCTACGAGGGCCTCGGGCTGCCGTGCGTGCCGCTGGCGCTCAACTCCGGGCTCTACTGGCCGCGGCGTCAGCTGATCCGCTATCCGGGCACCATCATCGTCGAGATCCTCGAGCCCCTTCCGGCCGGCATGCCGCGGCGCGGAGTTCCGCGCCGAGTTGCAGCGCCGCATCGAGACGGCCTCCAACCGGCTGATCGTCGAAGCGGCGCGTTCGCCTGACCCGCCGCCGATCCCGGCCGAAGTTCTAGCGCGCGCTGAGCAAGTTGCGGCAACACACTGAATTTTAATAGATTAATCTACGAATTTTGCGCAATGCGCGACTTATCTCCGATAGCGGCGCGGATTTGGCTGCGCATGACCAGCGCTCCAAAAGTAAAAGCGCCGCCCGGAGGGCGACGCATTCACTTCCGACATCGCAAAAATCAGCCGATTGCGGAAAACTGAACCCAATTCCACAACTACTTTTTCTTCGCCGCCGCCTTAGGCTTCGCAGCAGCCGCCTTCGGCTTCCGCTGAATGACGGCGGTCTTCGCCTTGGCGGAGGCGGGAGCAACGTAACTACCGGTGGGGCGCGCCTTCCCGGCGGCCTTGGTGGAAGCTTTAGCCATGTCGAACCTCATCGATTTGGATTTCGAACGTAAGCGTCGCAACCACGCGCAATCTACTGAGCAGCACGAACCCGAAATGTGGTGCTGCGAATGCGGCTGTATCACATTCTATCAATGGTCAAGCGGAGCCATTCAGTGCGCCGCCTGCAAAGTTGTGCAGAACGGCATCGAGGCACCTTCCCTGCCTTCAGGCTGACGCGTTCGACGCGAGGTGCGCAGGTTGCCTCAGCAAGAACATAGTGGGAATATAATAGGGAACATTTTATTGACTTTGGGCGCGTTCGATCCCATATTGCTGGGCCGAGCAGCAGGACGCGCCGATGCGTGACGACGCCGAATTCTCAGCCCCCATTTCCCGGGATATCTGGGATCTCAAATACCGCCTGAAGTCTTCTGACGGCGCCGCGATCGATGCGTCGCTCGACGACACTTTCTGGCGCGTCGCACGCGCCGCCGCGTCAACCGAGAAGGGCGGCAAGAAGGTGCGCGAACAGTGGGCCGCGCGCTTCCACGACGCCATCGCCGATTTGGGCTTCCTGCCCGCGGGCCGCATCCTCGCCGGCGCCGGCACCGGACGCACCGTCACGCTGTTCAACTGCTTCGTGCTCGGCAAGATCGAGGACGATCTCAGCGCCATCTTCGAGGGCGTGAAGGACGCCGCGCTGACGATGCAGCAGGGCGGCGGCATCGGTCACGACTTCTCGACCCTGCGCCCCAAGGGGCGCGCGTCGCCTCGATCGGCGCCGACGCCTCCGGCCCCGTCAGCTTCATGGAGGTGTGGGACGCCATGTGCCGCACCATCATGTCGGCCGGCAGCCGCCGCGGCGCCATGATGGCGACGCTGCGCTGCGATCATCCCGACATCGAGGCCTTCATCGACGCCAAGTCCGAGCCGGGCCGGCTGCGCAACTTCAATCTGTCGGTGCTCGTCACCGACGACTTCCTCGCCGCCGTACGCGCCGACCGCCCCTGGGATCTGAAGTTCGATGGCAAGGTCTACCGCACGCTGCCGGCGCGCGCGCTGTGGGAGCGCATCATGCGCGCCACCTACGACTTCGCCGAGCCGGGCGTCGTGTTCATCGATCGCGTCAACGCCGCGCAACAACCTCAACTACTGCGAGGAGATCCACGCCACCAATCCCGTGCGGCGAGCAGCCGTTGCCGCCGTATGGCGCCTGCCTGCTTGGGCTCGATCAACCTCGCGCGGCTCATCGAACATCCGTTCACCAGGGCGCCAGCGCTCGACCGCGCCAAGCTGGAGGAGCGGGTGAAGGTCGCCGTGCGCTTCCTCGACAACGTCATCGACATCTCGAACTATCCGCTCGAGGCGCAGCGCCAGGAGGCGCTGGCCAAGCGGCGCATCGGCCTCGGCGTCACCGGCCTTGCCGACGCGCTCATCTTCGCCGGCGCGCGCTACGGCACCCCAGCGGCGGCAAAGCTTGCCGGCACCTGGATGTCGATCATCCAGAACGCCGCCTACGCCGCCAGCGCCGAGCTCGCCGCCGAAAAGGGCGCCTTCCCGCTGTATCGACGCTAAGCGCTTCCTCGCAGAGCCCCAACGTCGCTGCGCTCGATCCGGCGGTGCGCGAGGCCATCCGCCGCCACGGCATGCGCAACGGCTGCCTCACCTCGATCGCGCCGACCGGCACGATCTCGCTGCTCGCCGGCAACGTGTCGAGCGGCATCGAGCCGGTGTTCGACTATCGCTACACGCGCCGCCTGCTCGGCCAAGGACGGCACGCGCGCAAGAGCATACGGTCGAGGACTACGCGCACGCGCCTGTTCCGGCGACAGTTCGGCGCCGCGCGCCCCGCTGCCCGAGACGTTCGTGCGCGCCGGCGATCTGACGCCCGCCGAGCACCTCGCCATGCAGGCGGCGCTGCAGCCGCACGTCGACAGCGCCATCTCCAAGACCATCAACTGCCCCGAGGACATCTCCTTCGAGGCGTTCAAGGACGTCTATCTCGAGGCGTACGCCCTGGGGCTCAAGGGTTGCACCACCTACCGGCCGAACCCGGTGACGGGCGCCGTGCTGCAGCCGGTCGGCCGAGCCCGGCGAAGCCTGCCGCCAAGGCTGCCAAGCCGGCCCTGGTCGAAGTCGGTCGCCGGCAGCCGGAACGCGCCGGCGTCGTCTACATGGCGCCGCCGCTGGAGCGCGAGGGCGTGCTCGCCGGCTACACCTACAAGCTCAAGTGGCCCGGCAGCGATCACGCCATCTACGTGACGATCAACGACATCGAGCACGACGGCCGGCGACGGCCCGTTCGAGATCTTCATCAACACGCGCAACCTCGAGCACTACGCCTGGACGGTGGCGCTGACGCGCATGATCAGCGCCGTGTTCCGCCGCGGCGGCGACGTCGACCTTCGTCGCCGACGAGCTGAAGGCCGTGTTCGATCCCGCAGGGCGGCCACTGGGTCGCGGGCCGCTACGTGCCGAGCCTGCTCGCCGCCATCGGCGAGGTCATCGAGACGCACATGCGGCGCACCGGCTTCCTGCAGTCGGACGAGGCGCGCCTCGCCCTCGGCGAGGCGCAGCGGCAGGACGAGGCGGCGGCGCAGGCGGCGCGGCGCGCTCAGGCGCCCGGCGCGCCTTAAGCTTTGTCCGCGTTGCTCCTCGGCCGACTTACGTGCAGCGCGAAGGCTGCTGGGTCTGTGACGCGTGCGGTTTTTCGCGCTGCGGCTGACGCTTACCGGCTCAGTCGCGACACGGTGATTTGAGCTGGCGTGTTGACGCGTTCGCAACATGCTCGCAAGCGTTGCGTTCACTCTGCCGCAAAATACACTGAGATGGAGCCACAATTCGGCTCGAAACCCGAGGCATCGTTAAGCAATGAAGCCTAGGCTGGCACGAAAGAATAATAGCGTCGAACACAACGTGAGCCGCAAGGCCGCGAAGGGATCGTCAGTAATGGTTGCGCGTATCATTGAGCTCGCCGTGTACAGGGCGCAGCGAACACTCGCCCAGGAAGAGATGGCCGAGCGGACTGCCCGAGCAAACGAAACGACCCGCTTCCACTTCTGGACCGGCGCCTCCGGCAAGCGCTACGTCCACAGCGTCTATGACCTGCTCGATTGCCCGCCGATGCCGGCCGTCAACTACGTGCTCGTGCGTCGCACCGCCAACGGCCGCGCCGAGGCGCTGTCGATCGGCCGCGTGAGCCACGGTGCCCCCTCGCTCAATCTCGCCGAGATCCGCCAGCGCGGCGCCGAGCTCGGTGCCGACGAGGTTCACGTGCACATGCTCGCCGACAACGCCAAGCTCGGCAAGCTCGTCGAGTTCGATCTGCGCACCGGCCAGGTCGAGGCCGACTTCGCACGCATCGCCGGCGGCCGCGCCCACTAAGACGTCGCGGCCCCGCACCTCACCTATCTCGCTTCTCAGTCCTTGCGCGTGGTCAAGACCGTGCGATAGCAGAAGCGCCGCGCATCCTCGGCTTTGAGCCGCCGCGCTCGCGCCGGATGCCTCCCGAACACCCGCACCATCGCCGCCGCGCTCGCCCGCGCATGCTCATCGCTCGCCCCGCGCGCCGCGTGCGTGCCGACCAGCGTCAACAGCCGCTCCAGCTCGCGCTCGCGGATGCCGAGCTGAGCGAGATGCGCCAGCGTGCTCGCCAGATAGTCGATGTTGTTGCCCGAGCGGCCGGCGGCGCCGCGGATGAAGTGCGCCTGCTCGGCTAGCGACAGCGCGCCGCGCGTAGCTCGGATGCGCGCGCTCGACGAGAAACGTCAGCGCCATGACCTCCGGCCGCTCGCCGCGACAGCAGCGTCACCGGCACCAGCGCCTCGCGATAGACGCTCGCCACCTGCTCGCGCTCGCGCAAATAGCGCAGCGTCTCGCGCGCATTGGCCGCCGACACGCGAAACGCGAGTGCCCTCGCACGCGCCGCCGCGGTCGAGCCCGAGCACGAGGCCGGGGCGCCGCGGCGAGCCGCGATGAAAGCGCGAGTAGATGCAGAAGCTGCGGCGCCAGCCGACGAGGCGGGCGTGCACGATCTCCTCGCTGGCAAAGCCCGGGCGCCACATCAGCGAGCCGTAGGCGAAGATCCAGAGATCGTGCGGGTCTGCCATCGCTATTTGCGTGCGCCGCTTTTCGTTGCCGCTGCGTCAGGCTGGGCTGCCGGCGTGCGGCCGAAGTCGGGCGCCGACGTATCCTGGCCGGCCGCGATGATGCCGCGGCGGACCGCGCGCGCGTCCGAGAAGCGCCGGAACAGCGTGTCGCCGTCGGCGCCTTCGATGGCGCGCTTCAACTCGGCGAGGTCGTCCGAGAAGCGGCGCAGCATCTCCATCACCGCCTCCTTGTTGTTGAGGAACACGTCGCGCCACATGGTCGGGTCGGACGCGGCGATGCGCGTGAAGTCGCGGAAGCCGCCGGCCGAGAACTTGATGACCTCCTTCTCGGTCACGCGTTCGAGGTGCTCGGCCGTGTTGACGATGTTGTAGGCGATGAGATGCGGCAGATGGCTGGTGATCGCCAGCACCATGTCGTGGTGCGGCGGCGCTCATGATCTCGACCTTCGAGCCCAGCGCCACCCAGAACGCCTTCAGCTTGTCGACCGCGGCCGCATCGGTGCCCGGCTCCGGCGTGAGGATGGTCCAGCGGCCTTCGAACAGCTCGGCAAAGCCCGCCTCGGGTCCGGACTGCTCGGTGCCGGCGATCGGATGGCCGGGGACGAAGTGCACGCCCTTCGGCACGTGCGGAGCCATGTCGCGCACGACCGCCGCCTTCACCGAGCCGACGTCGGTCAGGATGGCGCCCGAGCGCAGATGCGGCGCGATCTCGGCGGCAAGCGGCCCGCAGGCGCCGACCGGCACGCTGAGAATGACGAGATCGGCGCCCTTCGCCGCCTCGGCGGCGCTGTCATAGCCCTTGTCGATGAGGCCCAGCTTCAGCGCCGTATCGAGCGTCTGCTTGGTGCGTGCGCTGCCGACGATCTCTTTGGCGAGACCCTTGCGGCGCATGCGCGTGGCTGATCGACGAGCCGATCAGGCCGATGCCGATCAGCGCCACGCGCTCGAACATCGGCCTGGCTCATGCCGGCCGCCCCCCGAGGAAGTCGGCGAGCGCCGAAACGACCGCGCGGTTGTCCGCCTCGGTGCCGATGGTCATGCGCAGGCAGTCCGGCAGGCCGTAGGCAGCGACCTTGCGCACGATGATGCCGCGCTGCTTGAGGAACTTGTCGGCCGCCTCGGCACCCGTTCGCGCCGTCCTTGCCGAAGTGCACCAGGATGAAATTGGCGACGCTCGGCGTCACCTTCAGGCCGAGCTTCTCGATCTCCGACACGAGCCACGGCAGCCAGCGCTCGTTGTGCACGGCGGAGGCGTCCTCGTGCGCCTTGTCGGCGATCGCCGCGGCGCCCGCCGCCATCGCCGGAACCGACACGTTGAACGGTCCGCGAATGCGGTTCAGCACGTCGGCCACCGCCTCCGGGCAGTACGCCCAGCCGAGCCGCAGGCCGGCGAGCCCATGGATCTTGGAGAACGTGCGCGTCATCACGGTGTTTTGCGTCGTCGCTACGAGCTCGATGCCGGCCTCGTAGTCGTTGCGCCGCACGTACTCGGCGTAGGCGGCGTCGAGCACCAGCAGCACGTTGGACGGCAGCTGCGCGCGCAAGCTGCGCACCTCGTCGATGGAGACGTAGGTCCCGGTCGGGTTGTTGGGGTTGGCGAGGAACACGACCTTGGTGCGCTCCGTCACCCGCGCGACGATCTCGCCGATGTCGGTCCGCAGATTGGTCTCCGGCGCAACGACGGGCGTCGCGCCGTTCGCCAGCACGATGATGCGATAGAGGAGGAAGCCGTGCTCGGTGAAGATCGCCTCATCGCCCGGCGCCGAGATAGGCGTGCGCCAGCAGCGTCAGGATCTCGTCGGAGCCCGCACCGCACACGATGCGCGCCGGGTTCAGCCCGTAGCGGGCCGCAATGGCCGCACGCAGCAGAGTTGCCGATCCATCGGGATAGCGCTCGAGCTCGCCGGCGACGTCCTTGAACGCGGCAATCGCCTTCGGGCTCGGGCCGAGCGGCGTCTCGTTGGACGACAGCTTGATCGGCTTGATCCCGGCCGGCAGGCGTGCTTTCGCCCGGGACGTAAGCATCGATTTCAAGAATGCCCGGCCGCGGTGCGGGCGAGGTGGACGACATCATCTGACTCGCTGGTATTGGTCATTGACGCCGCGTCGTTCTACCGGGCGGCATCGCGGCCTCGACTGATAGACAGCGCAAAGTGTGAAAGCAAAGAAAAGATTGACTTTCCAGGGGCAGTGCATAGCTAACCATCGACCCGTCGGCCGGAATATCAGAGGATCGGGCGAAGGGCTAAGCTGGGCGTCAGAGAAGAACCATGAACGTGGCTCCCGTGACGATTTTGGACAGCACCGACGGTACGCGACTTGTCGAGGCCAACAGCCCGTCGAGCAAGGTGCTGCGCCTGCCCGAGAGCGAGCCGCTGCGGCTTGCTTGCGACCAGCTCCTGGCGCCCATCTCCATCGCCTACGAGACATACGGCACGCTCAACGCCGCCAAATCGAACGCCGTCCTCATCTGCCATGCGCTGACCGGCGACCAGTACGTCGCCAGCGAGCATCCCGTGACCAAGAAGCCGGGGTGGTGGGAGACGCTCGTCGGCCCCGGCAAGCCGATCGACACCGACCGCTACTTTGTCATCTGCCCCAACATCCTCGGCGGCTGCATGGGCTCGACCGGTCCCGCCTCGATCGATCCGCAAGACCGGCAAGCCGTACGGCCTCAATTTTCCCGTCATCACCATCGGCGACATGGTGAATGCGCAGGTGCGCCTCATCGACCATCTCGGCATCGACCAGCTGTTCTGCGTCGTCGGCGGATCGATGGGCGGCATGCAGGTGCTGGAATGGGCCGCGAGCCATTCGGAGCGCGTGTTCTCGGCCGTGCCGATCGCCACGGCCGCCTGGCATTCCTCGCAGAACATCGCCTTCCACGAGGTCGGGCGCCAAGCCGTGATGGCCGATCCCGACTGGTGCGGCGGCGACTATCATTCCTTCGGCAAGGTGCCGCGCAACGGGCTCTCCGTCGCGCGCATGGCCGCGCACATCACCTACCTGTCCGAAGACGCGCTGCACCGGAAGTTCGGCCGCAACCTGCAGGAGCTGCTCGAAGGTCACGTTCTCGTTCAACGCCGACTTCCAGGTGGAGAGCTATCTGCGCCACCAGGGCTCGACGTTCGTCGACCGCTTCGATGCCAACAGCTATCTCTACATCACGCGCGCGATGGACTACTTCGACCTCGCCGCCGAGCGCGGCGACGTGCTGGCCAACGCCTTTCGCGGCACCAAGACGCGCTTCTGCGTCGTCTCGTTCACCAGCGACTGGCTCTATCCGACGCGCGAAAGCCGCGAGATCGTGCACGCGCTCAACGCCGTCGCCGCCAACGTCTCCTTCGTCGAGATCGACAGCAACAACGGCCACGACGCCTTCCTGCTCGAAGAGCCGGAGTTCTTCGCGACCGTGCGCGGCTTCCTGAGTGCGGCGGGCGTCAAGCGCGGGCTTAAGGTATAGAGCCGCGCATGCAGAAAACTGTCCCCCAAGGCCCAGGCGCGCACCGCGTCGACCACCTGCTCATCGCCGAGATGGTCGAGCCGGGATCGCGCGTGCTCGACGTCGGCTGCGGCGACGGCGCGCTGCTGCAGCTGCTGGCCGAGACCAAATCGACCGACGGTCGCGGCGTCGAGCTATCGCGCGAGCGGGTCAACGCCTGCGTGACGCGCGGGTCTGTCGGTCATCCAGGGCGACGCCGACCGCGACCTCGCCGACTATCCCGGATCAGGCGTTCGACTACGCGATCCTCAGCCTGACCATCCAGGCGACGCGCTATCCCAAGACGGTGCTCGAGAACCTGCTGCGCATCGGCCGCCGCGCCATCGTCTCGTTCCCGAACTTCGGTCACTGGCGCATCCGCACCGAGCTGCTGCTCACCGGGCGCATGCCGCAGACCCGCAACCTGCCCGAGCCCTGGTACGCCAGCCCCGACGCCCACCTGTGCACCATCAAGGACTTTGCCGATCTCGTCGCCCTGGTCGACGCCAAGGTCGAGGCCGCCGTCGCCTTCAATACCTCCGGGCAGCGGCTGCCCATCGACCGCTCGATCTCGCTGCAGAACCTTCTCGGCGAGAAAGCCGTCTTCCTGCTGCGCAAGCCCGACGCCGCGCTAGGACCGCGGCGCCCGGCATTACTGCGCGGTTTCGCCGTACCCCCAATGTTTCCGGCGCTTTCTTGACACCCCCAGGGGCCGTCACTATGGTGCGCGCCGTTGATAAAACCCGCCGTTAAGGTAGCCTCGAACCCGCAATCGGGCCGGTAGAAAGCCATGTCATCCGAAGGGAAGGGCCCCGGCCCGGGACGTGGCGAAATCAGCCCCGAGCAGGCCGAGGCATTTCGCAGACGCTCCGATGCGATTGGCAAGCGGCTCGATCAGGTAAAGGCGCGGCGCGCCCCACCCCAATCGGTCGATGCGCGTGCTCGTGGCGAGGCGTTCGCCCGGGCCTTTCGCTTCGTCGGCGAGCTTCTGGTCGGCGTCGGCGTGGGCGGTTTTATCGGTTGGCTGCTGGACCGGCAATTCGGCACGAGGCCGTGGTTGCTGGTCTTGTTTGTCATCATGGGATTTGTCGCCGGACTTATGAACGTCGTCCGGGCGGCACAGAAAGCGCAAGCCGACATGGCCGCGTCGCTAGCTGCGACGCCGTCCGTTGCGGACGATGACGAAGACGACAGGTAGGGGATTTGACCTTGGCTGCTGAAGGCGCGAATGGGGCGGCACACCACAGCCCCATGGAACAGTTCGAAATCAAGCGGCTCATCCCGATCGATCTGTTCGGGTTCGACGCGTCGTTCACCAACGCGTCCCTGTTCATGGTGATCGCGGTGGGGCTGATCACCGCCTTCCTGATCTTCGCCATGGGCCGCCGCCAGCTCGTGCCGGGGCGCCTGCAATCGATGGCCGAGCTCAGCTACGAGTACATCGCCAATATGGTGCGCGAGAACCTGGGCGAGGAAGGCATGAAGTACTTCCCCTGGGTGTTCACGATCTTCATGTTCATCCTGACGCTCAATCTGCTGGGCATGATCCCGCACTCGTTCACGGTGACGAGCCACATCATCGTGACCTTCGCCTTCGCGGCGATGGTGTGGATCGTCGTCACCATCATCGGCTTCGTGAAGCACGGGGCAGGCTTCCTGCGCCTGTTCGTGCCGTCCGGCGTGCCGTGGTGGCTGCTGCCGATCATCGTGCCGATCGAGCTCATCTCCTATTTCATCCGCCCCATCAGCCATTCAGTGCGTCTGTTCGCCAACATGATGGCCGGACATACGATGCTGAAGGTGTTTGCCGGTTTCGTCGTCGGCCTCGGCGTGCTCGGCGGCTGGGCGCCCTTCGCGTTCGTGGTGGCCTTCACCGGCCTCGAGGTCGTGGTGGCCTTCCTGCAGGCACTCATCTTCACGGTGCTGACCTGCATCTATCTCAACGACGCGCTTCACATGCATCACTAAGCAGAGCGTGACGAAGCGATCGCCTGAACAAGACAAATACGCATTCCAACAAGGAGACACGACGATGGAAGTGGAAGCTGCAAAGATGATCGGCGCCGGCCTTGCCTGCAGCGCTCTGATCGGCGCCGGTGTCGGCATCGGCAATATTTTCGGCAACTACGTTTCGGGCGCCCTGCGCAATCCGTCCGCTGCCCCGGCCCAGTTCACCAACGTTCTGATCGGCTTCGCGCTCGCCGAGGCGACCGGCCTGTTCGGCCTGCTCATCGCGCTGATCATCCTGTTCGGTTGATCGGCAACGGGCTGGCCCGGTAGGAGGTGACCATGATTGCAGCCATCCCCGCGTTCGTCGTGGCGGCAGCCGCCGCAGCGACGCACGAGAAAAAGTCGGGGCTGCCGCAGCTCAATCCGGCCGACTTCTCGCCCCAGCTCATCTGGTTGGCGCTGACCTTCGTCGTTCTCTACCTGATCCTCGCCCGCGTGGCCCTGCCGCGCATCGGCGAGGTGCTCGATGAGCGGCGGGATCGCGTGCAGCGCGACCTCGACGCCGCCGAGCGCTTCAAGGCCGACACGGATGCGGCGCTCGCCGCCTACGAGAAGGCGTTGAGCGACGCGCACGGGAAGGCGTCGTCGATGGCCAAGGACATGCGCGACAAGCTCACCGCAGAGTCCGAACAAGGAGCGCGCGCAGGTGGAAGGCGAGCTTGCCGCGAAGCTGGCCGAAGCCGAGGGGCGCATTGCCAACACCAAGGCCAAGGCGCTGCAGAGCGTCAACGACATCGCCGCCGAGACGGCCAGCGCGGTCGTCGGCAAATTGCTCGGCGAGGAGGTGAGCCCCGCCGAGGTCAAGAAGGTGCTGCAGCCCGCGGCCGAGTGAGGACATCGATGCTTTTTGATCCGGCCGATCCCGTTTTTTGGGTGATGATCGCGTTCTTCGTGTTCATCGGCGCCCTCGTCTATTACCGAGTGCCCGGGATGATCGGGAAGGCGCTCGACGCCCGCGCCGATGCCATCCGCAAGGAGCTGGACGAGGCGCGCCGCCTGCGCGACGAGGCGCAGGCGCTGCTCGCCGACTATCAGCGCAAGAGCCGCGAGGCCGAGAACGAGGCGAAAGAGATCCTCGAGCAGGCCAAGCGCGAGGCGGAGGCGCTGACCACGCAGACGCGCAAGGCGCTGGCGGAATCGGTCGAGCGGCGCACCAAGTCGGCCGAGGAGAAGATCGCCCGCGCCGAAGCGCAGGCCGCTCGCCGAGGTGCGTTCCTCGGCCGTCGACAGCGCCATCGCGGCGGCGGAGAAGATCCTGAAGTCGCGCGCTTCAGCGGCGCAGACGGCGGCCAAGCTGGTCGAGTCCGGCATCCGCGATCTCGGCGGCAAGCTGAACTGACGCATCGAGCCACTAGCCGACGAAATTCAACGCCCCGGCAAGCCCGGGGCGTTTTGCTTTGTCAGCAGAGCAGCTCGACAGTCTGGAACCTGCAATGCGAAGCCCGAGCGATGACACCTGGGGAAGACGGCGCTAGCCGGCGCCTTGGGCGTTCTGATCGAAGCCGACGAACACCTCGAACTCGCCGGGACGCGTGCCTTCGGGGATGTCGAAGGTCACCGTGCGCACGGTCGAGAAATAGCCGATCGGGTTGTCGACGGCGACGGTGGCGTCGACGCTCACCGTATCGCCGGTCACACGCGCGCGCTTGGCATCGGTGACGGTGACGTTGATCGGCAGCTTGACGTTGCCGGCATGACCGCGCGGCCCGAGCAGCACGCGGCCGGAGAAGCCGTAGCGCACCGTCACGCGGCCCGGCTCGATTTGGCATTCACGCGCCGTCTTGGTGATCTCGCCGCGATGCATGATGGCGAGGCCGTCGCCGGCGCGGCCGTTCTCGTAGATGGTCAGATGGCCGCCATGCGGCGAAACGCTCAGGCGCGGACACCCGTGGGCAATCTCGCCGACGGGCGCGCTCGCAGAGCCGGAATCCGACTTGGCGGCGGATAGGAGCTGCTCCTCGTTGACGGCGGGCGGCGGGGAGCTTTGCGACGAGGAGCTGCCGAACACGCTGGAGCCGAGGCCAGAGGTGATCGACGAAAGGCCGCAGCCGGCCGTGAGCATGGTAAACAGTCCGCAGACGCACACGCACGCACCCGTGCGCGCAGCTTTGGTTGCGGAATGCCTCATTGCGCCCCGGTCCGACCCCTCGTTGGCCTCTTCTGGGCCGCAGCGCGCCCAAACCCCTAGGCCGGCGGCGGAGGCTTCCTGTATTGTCCCTGACCAAGCCTAGCACCCCCGACCAACCCCGACCAAGCGCATTGCGTCGCAAAACGCCTGGGTAGACAGAGAAAGCAATGTCCGCCGCCCCACCGCCAGCGCGTCCTTCCCGGCCGCCCCTGACCGTTTACCTTGCGGCCCCGCGCGGGTTCTGCGCCGGCGTGGACCGGGCCATCCAGATCGTCGAACTGGCTTTGGCCAAATACGGCGCTCCCGTCTACGTGCGCCATGAGATTGTTCACAATCGATTTGTCGTTGATTCCCTGAAGGCCAAAGGTGCCGTTTTTGTGGAAGAATTGGACGACATCCCAGAGACCGACCAACCCGTGATCTTTTCAGCACACGGCGTCGCCAAGGCCGTCCCGGCCGCGGCCAAGGCGCGCAATATGTTCGTTCTCGATGCCACCTGCCCGCTGGTCTTCAAAGTGCATATCGAGGCCGCCCGCCATCACGAGGAAGGCCTGCAAATCCTGCTGATCGGCCACGCCGGCCATCCCGAGGTCGTCGGCACCATGGGCCAGCTGCCCGAAGGCGCCGTCACGCTGATCGAAACCACTGCAGATGCGCATCGCTTCGCGCCGCGCGACGCGGGCAAGCTCGCCTTCGTGACGCAGACGACCCTGTCGGTCGACGACACTGCCGCGATCGTCGCCGTGCTGCGCGGCCGCTTCCCGAACATCGTCGGCCCGCACAAGGAAGATATCTGCTACGCGACGACGAACCGCCAGGCGTCCGTGAAGGCCATCGCGCCGAAGATCGGTTGCCTGCTCGTCGTCGGCAGCCCGCAGAGCTCCAACTCGCTGCGCCTCGTCGAGGTGGCGCAGCGCGCCGGCTGTCCGACCGCGCGTCTCATCGAAGGCGCCCGCGACATCCCCTGGGCCGATATCGAGGGGCATGGACAGCGTCGGCGTGACGGCGGGCGCCTCCGCCCCTGAAACGCTCGTCGAAGCAGGTCATCGACGCGTTCCGCGCGCGCTTCGACGTAAAGCTCGAGACGGTCACTACGGCGCTCGAGAGCATCGCCTTCAACGTTCCCCGCGAGTTGCGTCCCGCCACTCCCGTCTCCTGACGCCCGCCCCGAAAGTCCAAGCACCCATGGCCGTCTACACCGAAGTCAGCGACGAGGAGCTGGCGAGCTTCATCGCCAGCTATGGGCTCGGCGAGCTGTTGTCCTTCAAGGGCATCGCCGAGGGCGTCGAGAACACGAACTACATCGTGCACGCGACGCGCGGGCCGTTCATCCTGACGCTGTACGAGAAGCGCGTCGACGCGTCCGACCTGCCATTTTATCTCGGGCTGATGGAGCATCTCGCCGAGCACGGCGTCACCTGCCCGACGCCGGTGCGAGACGCCGAGGGGCGTAACTTGCGCCAGCTCTCGGGGCGACCGGCGGCGCTCGTCACGTTCCTCGAGGGCTTCTGGGTGCGCCGGCCGACGGCGGCCCACTGCGCGGCGGTCGGACGTGCGCTGGCCGAATTGCACCTCGGCGGCGAGGGATTTGCCATGCGACGCGCCAACGCGCTCGGGCTGACCGGCTGGCGTCCGCTCTATGAGCGCTTCGCGGGCAGGGCTGGCGAGATCGCGCCGGACCTGGCGCCGCTGGTCGAGGGCGAGCTGAAATTCCTCGAAGCCAACTGGCCGCGCGGACTGCCCGAGGGCGTTATCCACGCCGACCTTTTCCCCGATAACGTGTTCTTCCTCGGCGACCGGCTTTCAGGGCCTCATCGACTTCTATTTCGCCTGCAACGATGCGTTCGCCTACGACATCGCCGTCAGCCTCAACGCCTGGTGCTTCGAGAAAGATATGTCGTTCAACATCACCAAGGGGCAGGCCTTCCTGCGCGGCTACGAGGAAGTGCGGCACATCACGCAGGCTGAACGCGAGGCGATGCCGACGCTCGCCCGCGGCGCGGCGCTGCGCTTCCTCCTAACGCGCGCCTACGACTGGCTGAACACGCCGAAGGACGCGCTCGTCAGCCCCAAGAATCCGATCGAGTACGTGCGCCGCCTGCGCTTCCACCAGGGCGTGCGCTCGATCGCCGAATACGGCCTCAACGAGGCGGCGAAATGAGCGAGCGCGCACCCGTCGTCATCTACACGGACGGCGCCTGCTCGGGAAATCCGGGACCGGGCGGGTGGGGCGCCATCCTCACCTACGGCGACACCTGCAAGGAAATCTCCGGCGGCGAAGCCCTGACGACCAACAACCGCATGGAGCTGATGGCGGCGATCTCCGCGCTCGAAGCGCTGAAGCGCCCGAGCCGCGTCGAGCTGCACACCGACAGCGTCTACGTGAAGAACGGCATCACCGCCTGGATCCATGGCTGGAAGAAGAACGGCTGGCGCACCGCCGACAAGAAGCCGGTGAAGAACGCCGAGCTATGGCAGCGCCTCGATGAGGCGCGGCGCACCCACGACATCGACTGGCGTTGGGTGAAGGGGCATGCCGGCCACGCCGAGAACGAGCGCGCCGACGAGCTTGCCCGCTTGGCCATGGCCGAGTTCAAGCCGCCGCGCAAAGGCGGCGGCCCGAAACCGGAATAGGATTGAGCGCGAGCGCTAGAGCGAGCGGTCGATCATCGAGCACAGGGTGGCGGCGCTCGACTTGTCGTGCTCGGGCGGCGAATCCTCGACGTTGAGGACCTTGACGACGCCGTCGTCGACCAGCATGGCGTAGCGCTTGGAGCGCAGCCCTAGGCCGAAGCCGGACAGATCGATGTCGAGGCCGAGCTTCTTGGCGAACTCGCCGTTGCCGTCGGCCAGCATGAGGATCTTGCCGTCGCCGCCCGTGTCCTTGGCGAACTGCGTCAGCACGAAGATGTCGTTGACGGCCGTGCAGGCGATCGTGTCGATGCCCTTGCCCTTCAGCTCGTCGACGCGCGACACGAAGCCCGGCATGTGCTGCTGCTGGCACGTCGGCGTATAGGCGCCCGGCACCGCGAACAGCGCCACCTTCTTGCCCGCGAAAATCTCGGCCGTTGTCTTCTTGGCCGGCCCTTCGGCCGTCATCACCATGAAGCCGGTGTCCGGCAGCTTGTCCCCGACTTTAATCGTCATTGGCTGACCTCGTTTTGCTTTGACTGGCGTCACGATAACGAATGGCGCGAGCGAGCGTTCGCTCACTGAAGCGGGAAAGTGGCCTCCGACTGGCCCTTGTCGGAAACTATCGTCGCCGTGAGCTGCTTGCCCTTGAGGGCGGCGACGTCGGCATCCTTGGAAAGGTCGATCTCGAACGTCACCGCGCCCTTGCCGTCGTCGGCGATCTTCTTCGGCAGCGGCACATAGAGCCCGTCCGGCGCCTCGACGAATGCGTCGACGTGCTCGGCGCCGCCGGGGAACTCCGTCTCGAGCAATAGGCGCGGCTTGTCGCCGGACAGCTCGGCGACGGCGCGCTTCAGCACTGGATCGGTTTCGCGACGCGCCTCCGGCGGCGCCGGCACGCGCGACATGCGCATCCATGAGTTCTTCGGACACCGGCTGCGCCGCGTCGGGAGCAACGCTCAGCGCCAGCTCGGCCTGCGGCGGGAATGCAGATGTCCTTGCACACGCCGTAGTCGAAAGCGAGGTGCAGATCGATCGGCTTCGTCGGCGTCCTTCGGCTTCAGCCGCACGGGAAACACCACCGTGCCCTTGTAGCCGATGGTTTCGCCGGACTTGTCGGTGAGCCGCTTCGGCGCCGGGTAGAGCACTTGCGCGCTTTCAAGGTTCGTCGACTTCGACCAGTCGAACGACGGCGGCACGCCGCCCGCCTCGCCCGGATAGCGCCAATAGGTCTTCCACCCCTCGGGCAATTGCAGCTCGACGCCGGCCATACCGCCGCCGCTGATGAGCCGCGCGCGCGAGCTATGACCTTCGACCCATTCGGATGCCGTGCCCGCGGCGGCGTACACCGCCGGCACGGCAAGCAGCGCCAGCCCGGCAATCATGACGACCGGCAAAATCACATATCTGCGCATCGGCTGTTTCCGCACGATCCTTCGGTCGCCGCCGCATTCGGCCACAGCGTTGTAGCGCCTCGTCGCGCTGCCGCAAGCGGTGACTATCTGAACAAATGATTGCACCGCCCAAATTGCAAGCGTCGGCGGCGGCCGATGCATCCAATTGACGGCTTCACACCGCGCCAGCCGCCGCGTTAGTCTTACCTCATGAAGATCGCTCGCCCCGGTCCGCGCCGCGCCTCCGCCGAAGGCTATCTCGACGGCCAGCTTCTCATCGCCATGCCGGTGATGTCCGATCCGCGCTTCGCGCGCTCGGTCATCTACATGTGCGCGCACTCGGAGGATGGGGCGATGGGCCTCATCATCAACCAGCGCGCCTCGCACATCTCTTTCCCCGATCTGCTCGAGCGCCTCGGCATCGTCACGCGCCGATAGCGAGGACGGCATCGCCGACGAGATCGGAGCCATGTCGATCCACGTCGGCGGGCCGGTCGAGACCGGGCGCGGCTTCGTGCTGCACAGCGCCGACTACTTCGCCGACGACTCGACGCTGCCGATCGAGGACGGCGTCTGCCTCACGGCGACCATCGACATCCTCAAGGCCATCGCCGCCGGCAGCGGCCCGAACCGCGCCATCCTCGCGCTCGGCTATGCCGGATGGTCGCCGGGCCAGCTCGAGAGCGAGATCCAGGCCAACGGCTGGCTCAACTGCCCGGCCGATCCGGATCTGATCTTCGATACCAACCTCGAAGCTAAGTACGCGCGCGCGCTGGCCAAGATCGGCATCGATCCTTCGCATCTCGTTAGCGACGCCGGCCACGCCTGACGATACCGCGCGGGGCCTAGCCCTCGCGGCGCGGCGGCGCGGAGCGGCCGCTGCCTGCGCTCGAGCTCGCGTTCATCCTCTTCGGGACGCGGCGGCCACGGCACGCCGGCGAGCTTGGCGAGGCTCTCGGCCATGGCCGGCGGCAATCCGGAGAAGTCTGGCACAGTCCGGCGCACGGCCGGCTTCACACCGTTTCCTGCGCCGTTGGACGCCCCGTTGCCGCACGCCGTTCGGCCGCTGTGCGGCCGATGGAGAGGAGCGCGGCGCGCGTGGAGGCATCGGCGCGAATAAGGGTTGCTGCGGTGGTGGTGGCGAGCTCCGGCGGCAGCGGATCCTGCGCCAGTGCCGCGAGGAGCGGATTTGGCTCGAACGGCCTCGTGGCGATGCGCGGGCGGCATGCCGTGCGCTCGCCCATCGGCGGCGGCAGCGTCGGCGGCAGCTCGTCGAATCCGTCGAACGGCGGATGCGCGCCGTTCCCTGCGTGCGGATGCGGCGGTGCAAAGTCCGGCGGTGCCGGCGGCTCCGCGAAATGCTCCGGCGGCAGGCTGAACTGGTCCATCGGCGGCGGTGGCGGCGGCCCTTCGAACGACTGCGGAGGTTGACGGGGCGCCGTCGAAGGGGCCATGCGGCGCGTCCGCGAACAGCGGTGGCGGCGGTGGCGCAAACTCGTGCTGCGGCGAGGCGAACTCGTGTGCTCGGGCGGCATGGGCGGATACTGCTCGGCGTGCGACGGGAGCACCGTAGTCTTGCGGCATCGCGGCGGCATGCATGCCGAAGTCGGCCTGCGCCATCTCGTCGTGATGCATATGCGGAGGCGGCGGGGGTGGGCCCGGCTGCGCCTGCGGCGGCGGGTGCGAGACGTAGACGCGGGCGCACCGTGCTGTTCGGAAGCGTGCTCGGCGGCGCCGGCGGCCGTCCGTTCGGCCTGATGCGGCGGCGGTGGGGCGTCGCGCCGTTGGTCTTCGCCGCAGCCGCGCGTGAACCGGCAACTTTCTTGTCGCGCTGCTTGCCCTTCGCCTTGGCGCGGAAAAGGCCGCGCGGGCGCAGCTTGTGCTCGGCGGTGCGCACCATCTTCAAGAGCTGCAGCACGTCGCGATCCGACATCGGCTCGCCGTAGTAGAAGCCTTGCGCGTACTGGCAGTTGATCGAGCGCAGGAAGCCGACGTCCTCCGGCGTCTCGACACCTTCGGCGACGACGTTCTTGCCGAGCTCGTGCCCGAGCGCCACGATCGAGCGCACGATGGCCGATCCGGCGCCGCCGCTTTCGCCGCTCGCCTGCACCAGCGCGCGGTCGATCTTGATGGTGTCGAAGGGGAAGCGCTGCAGGTAGGCGAGCGACGAGTACCCGGTGCCGAAATCGTCGAGCGCGAGCTCGGCGCCGGCGCCGCGCAGCCACTCGAGGATCTCCGTCGCCTGCTCGGGATTCTCCATCACCAGGCTTTCGGTGATCTCCAGCCGCAGCGAGCCCTTCGGCACGATGTTGCGGCCGAGGATGTGGCGGATCTCCTGGATCAGGTTCTGACGGAAGATCTGCCGGCTCGAGATGTTGACGGAAACGAACAGCGGCCGCTCCTCGCGCGGCAGCTCGCGCTGCCAGCGCGCCGCCTCGTGCGCCGCGCGCAACAGCACATGCGAGCCGAGCCGCACGATGAGGTCCGACTGCTCGGCGATGGGAATGAAGTCGACCGGGCTCATCAGGCCGCGCTTGGGATGCTCCCAGCGCACCAGCGCCTCGAAGCCGGCGAGCTCCTCGGTCGGCAGGTAGATGATCGGCTGGTAGAGCACCTTGATCTGGTTCTTGGCGAGCGCCTTGCGCAGATCGCTCTCCAGCGCGACGCGATCGTCGCGATCGGAGCGCATCTCGGGGCGGAAGATCTCGATGCGGTCGGCGCCGCCGCGCTTGGCGCGGTACATGGCGATCTCGGCCTCCTTGTAGAGGTCGAGGTGGCTCGGCGTCTCGCCGTCGTAGACGGCAATGCCGATCGATCCCGTCAGCACGATCTCCTGCCCGGCGATCTTGATCGGCGCGCGCAGCGAGCGGCGCACGCGCTCGGCAAGGCCGGCCAGATCCTGCGGGCTCTGCTCGGAGACGAGCAGGATGGCGAACTGATCGCCGCCGACGCGGGCCAGCGTGTCGTGCGGCCCGAGATGGCTCTGCAGGCGGCGCGCGACGGTGAGCAGCAGGCTGTCGCCGACGACGAGGCCGAACGAGACGTTGACGCTCTTGAACTTGTCGATGTCGATGAAGATGACGCTCGGCCGCACCGCCGTTCTCGCTCTTGGCGCGGCTCGCGGCGACGCCGAGCCGGTCGAGCACCAGCTCGCGGTTGGGCAGGCCCGTGAGGCTGTCGTGCACGGCATCGTGCAGCAGGCGCTCGTGCGCGCGCTTGGCGTCGGTGACGTCGCGCACGAGGCCGACGCAGCGCATGGCGCGCGCATCGGCGTTGGGCACGCTCGCCGCTTCCAGCTCGAACCAGCGGTAGCTGTTGTCGGCATGGCGCATGCGGAAATCGGTGCGGATGCGCGCCCACGTGCGCTCCTGGATCGACCACAGGATCATGCGGAAGCGTTCTCGATCCGTGGGATGCAGGTGCTTGATGAAGTCGTCGACCTTGGTGCACAGCTCGCCGGCGATTGAGGCCGAGCGAAGCCTCGATCGCCGGGCTGACCTTCACCTCGTCGCGCCGCGCGTTCCATTCCCAGACCGCCGAGCCGGCGCCGTCGACGGCAAGCGCGCGCAGCTGCAGCTCGCTCGGCGCGGCACCGAACAGCGGCTCGAGCGAGCGGAAGGCGAACTGCGTCACCGTAAAGCCGATGAGCACGAGGATGAGCACGAGGCCGGCGACGAGGCCCGAGACGGCGATGTCGCCCGACAAGCGGCCGGTGAGCGTCATCGCCGCGCCGAAGATCCAGATGAGGAACAGGATCCACGTCGGGATGAGCGACAGCGCGCGATCCTGGCCGCGCAGAGCGAGGAACAGCGTGAAGGCGCCGCCGACGGCGCCGATGACGAGGAACGACGTGCGCGCAAACGTCGAGGCCAGGCGCGGATCGATCACCGCCACCGCGACCAGCGTCAGCTGCGCGATGATCCACACCGTGAACAGCATGCGTATGAGGCCGTGCCAGAACGCGATGCGCAGGAACACGGATATGAAGATGACGAGGCTGGCGGCGACGGCGGATTCGCTTGCCGCTCGATAGACGGCGTTGTCCTCCGGCCTGCAGCTGGAACAGCTTATGGAAGAAGCCGAAGTCGACGCACAGGTAGGCCAGCACGCACCACGCGACGAGCGCCGCACTGGGGAAGATCGCCTTGTGGTTGGCGGCGAAGATCGCCGTCAGGAAGATGGCGAGCAGGCCCGTGAGGCCCAGCATGATGCCGTTGAACAGCAGCCGGTCGCGCGAATAGAGCTCGTACTCGAGCGGCTTCCACAGGTAGAGGCGCGCGAAGCGGTCGGAGGCGAGCTCGGCCACGTAGGTGACGGTCTGCCCCGGCTCGATGGTGATGCGGAAGATGTCGGCGCGGTCGCTCTTGATGCGCTCGGGGATGTAGCCCATCGACGGCGTCACCGCCTCGATGCGCTGCGCGTCGAGATCGGGCCACACGGCGCCCGAGCCGATGATGTTGTAGCGCTCGGCCGTGAGCCAGCGCTCGACCGGCTTGTCGGTCGGGTTGGTCAGCGCGAACACGACCCAGTTGGGGTTGGTGCCCGGCGTCTTGGCGGTAACGGAGATGCGGCCCGTCATGCCGTCGGCGGCGGGCGCCGTCTCCACCTGCAGGCTGTCGCCGCGCGCATCGTAGAACTCGCCCAGCGTCGTCACCTCGACGCGGTCCTGATCGGGCTCGATGACGATCGGCTTCAGGGCGAAGGCGCGGCCCGGCAGAGCGACGAGCAGCGCGAAGATGGCCAAGACGCAGATAAGCCGCGGCGCCGCGGCTAGCGCATCGCTGCGCAGCCATCTGCTGTCGGGCGCATCGAGCTCATGCCGAGCGCGCCTCGCTGAGTTCGTGCGCGCGCATCGTCGCTGAGCAGCGCGTGCAGCACATGGTCCTCCCAGACGCCGTTGATCTTCAACAGCCGGCGCGCAAAGCCCTCGCGGCGGAAGCCGTTGCGCTCGAGCACGCGGATCGACGCGAGCGTTGTTCGGCATCGTCGCCGCCTCGAGCCGGTGCAGATGCAGCGCCTCGAAGCCGAAGCCGACGGCGGCGCGCACCGCTTCCGTCATGTGGCCGCGGCAGACGAACGGCTTGCCGAGCCAATAGCCGAGCACCGCCGCCTGCGTGACGCCGCGGCGCACGTTGGACAGCGTCAGGCCGCCGAGCAGCTGATCGTCGGCGTCCGAGAAAATGAGGAAGGCGTAGCCGAGATCCTCGCGCGACTCGCGCTGGTAGTGGCGCACGCGGCGGCGGAACGCGCTGCGCGACAGCTCATCGCGCTGCCACACCGGCTCCCACGGCGTCAGGTGATCGCGGCTCATGGCGCGCAGCTCGGCCCAGGGGGCGTAGTCGCCCATCAGCGGCGCGCGCAGCCACACGCCGCGCCCGCGCAGGGTGACGGCGCTGTCGTGTCCGGTGCTGGATCGCAGGAATGCCATCGGCTGCTTCCCCCCGAAGCGCTAGGCCCGCACCATGCTCGAGCGCGCGCTCGGCGAACTTGCGCGAGCGCCGGCCGCTGCCGACGACCGAAACCGAAGCTTCGCTTGCCGCCAAGCTTGGCGGCGAAGTCGCGCGTATCTTCCGCCGTCACCGCGTCGACCTTGTCCATCAGCTCGCCGTTCGTCAGCACGCGATCATGAACGTCAGCACGTGACGCGCCATCTGCTCGGCCCGCGCCGAGGAGCTTTCGAGGCTCATCAACAGGCCGGCCTTGAGCTGCGCCTTGGAGCGCGCCAGCTCGGTCGCCTCGCGGTGCGTGCTCGGCCGACACGCTTCAGCTCCGCGCCGATGACGTCGATGAGCTCGCCCATCAATCCCGTTCCCGTTGCCGCGTGGATTCCGAACAGCCCCGCGTCCTGCAATCCCCACGCGGTCGAGTAGATCGCGTAACAGAGGCCGCGCTTCTCACGCACCTCCTGAAACAGTCGGGACGACATGCCCCCGCCGAACAGCCCTGAGAACACCTGGGCCGTGAAAAACGCATCGTCCCGGTAGGAGGGACTTGGAAAGCCGATCAGGAGATGGCTTTGCTCGAAAGGCTTCTCCGAAACGCGTACGCCGCCGACATACTTGGCCGGCCGTTCCCCCGTTGTTCGCCGCACGTCAGTCAGCCCTCCGAATAGGGCTTCAGCGTGGCGGACGACATTTGCGTGGCGGACGGCGCCGGCGGCGGAAATCACCATGTTTCCAGGGCCATAGCGGCGCGCCAGAAACCGTTTCAGATCGGCCGCCGTGAAGCTGCCGACGCTCAGCGGCGTGCCGAGAATGGGCCGCCCGACAGGTTGCTGGGGAAAAGCCGCGTCGTGCAGCAGGTCGTAGCCGATGTCGTCGGGGCTATCGCGGGTGGCGGCGATCTCCTGCAGAATCACCTGCCGCTCGCCTTCCAGCTCCGGGCGGCCGAACGCCGAGTTCTGCAGGATGTCGGCGATAAGGCCGAGCGCCACGCCGTCGTCGCCCTTCAGCACGCGGGCGAAATAGGCGGTGGTCTCCATGCTGGTGGCGGCATTGAGCTCGCCGCCGACCTCCTCGATCTCCTCGGCGATCTGCTGCGCGCTGCGCCGCCGCGTGCCCTTGAAGGCCATGTGCTCGAGGAAATGCGAGATGCCGTGCTCGCGGTCCGTCTCGTGGCGCGCGCCGGTGCCGACCCACAGCCCGAGCGACACGGTCTCGAGGTTGCGCATGTTGTCGGTGACGACCCGCAGGCCGTTGCCGAGCGTCGTCAGCTCGACGGTCATCCACGGCCCTCCAGGACCGCGCGCGTCAGAGATTCGACGTGCGCCTCGGCGGCGCCGATGTCGTTGTCGATGGTGGTGAAGCGCTCCTTGGCGGTGAGCAGCCCCTCGAGCCGCTCGGGCAGCGCCGGGCGCTCGCCAGTGATCGCCTGCATGGCGTCGGGGAACTTCGCCGGATGCGCGGTCGAGAGCACGACCTGCGGCGACGCGGCCGTCGGCCAGCTCGCGCTCGGCGGCGACGATGGCGCACGCGGTGTGCGGGTCGGCGAGGTAGCCGCACTCGCGCCTTGACGCGCACGATCGCCTCGGCGACGTCGGCTTCGCTCGCCGCGGCGGCCGCAAAATCCCGGCGCATGGTCTCGCCGAGCGAGCCGAGATCGAAGCTGCCGGTCTCCTTCAGCGCGCGCATCTTGGCGCGGATCAGCGGCGCGTCGCGGCCCGAGGCTTCGAACAGATAGCGCTCGAAGTTCGAGGAGATCTGGATGTCCATCGACGGCGAGGTCGTGGCGACCACCTCGCGCATCTCATAGGTGCCGCCGTGCAGCGTGCGCGGCAGGATGTCGTTGACGTTGGAGGCGATGACCAGCTTCTCGATCGGCAGGCCCATGCGCTTGGCCACGTAGCCGGCGAAGATGTCGCCGAAGTTGCCGGTCGGAACGACGAACGACACGGGCCGGTGCGGCGCGCCGAGCGCGGCGGCGGCGACGAAGTAGTACGTCACCTGCCCGGCGATGCGCGCCCAGTTGATCGAGTTGACGCCGGCGAGCGACACGCGATCGCGGAAGCCGTGGTCGTTGAACATCGCCTTCACCAGCGCCTGGCAGTCGTCGAACGTGCCGTTCACCGAGATGGCGTGCACGTTGGCCTCGGTCGGCGTCGTCATCATGCGCCGCTGCACGTCGGAGACGCGCCCTTCGGGAAAGAGGATCGCCACGTCGACGCGCGGCGAGCCGCGGAAGGCTTCGATCGCCGCCCCGCCCGTGTCGCCCGAGGTGGCGCCGATGATCGTCGCCCGCTGCCCGCGCTCGGCCAGCACGCGGTCCATGAGGCGCGCCAGCAGCTGCATCGCCACGTCCTTGAAGGCGAGCGTCGGCCCGTGGAACAGCTCGAGGATCCAGCGGTTCGGCCCGATCTGCACCAGCGGCGTCACCGCCGGGTGCCCGAAGCGCGCGTAGGCGTCGGTCGGTCATGCGGCGCAGCTCTTCGCGCGAGATCGGCGCCGCCGGTGAACGGGTAGATCACCTCCACGGCCACATCGGCGAACGGCATGCCGGCGAACGAGGCGATCGTCTCCGGCGCCAGCACCGGCCAGGCCTGCGGCACGTAGAGGCCGCCGTCGCGCGCCAGCCCGGCCAGCACGACGTCCTCGAACCCGAGCGGGGGCGCCTCGCCTCTGGTCGAGATGTAGTTCAACGCGCGTTGTTCTCCTGCAAGAGCCGATTGCCGTGCACCCTAGTGCCCGGCCGGGGGGCCTACAAGCAAGCGACAGGCGCGGTTGTCTACGGCTCCGCACAGGCTTGTTGCGATTAACCCCAATGCCTTGGCCGCGCGGCGCTATTGCGGCGCCGGCTGGCGCCAGCGGGTGATCGCGAAGGCGGCAAAAACGGCGACGAGGGCGCCGGCAAGGCCGTACCAGGTCAGCGCGTACTCCAGATGCCGGTTGGGCAGCTCGAGGCGGGTGACGCCGCCCTTCGGCCAGCCGCCCGGGCGCGGCCGGGCTCGCCTCGGCATCGATGATGAAGCGGTGCACGCGGGGCGCCTCGGCGCCGAGCGTCGCGGCCATGGCGTCGATGTCGCGCCAGTACCAGATGTTGCGTCGCGGCGTCGTTGTCGGGGACGAACATGGTCTGCACGTCCGGCATGCCGCAGCAGGCCGGTGACGCGTGACGTCGCCGGCAAGCTGCCCGGCGGCGCGCTTGGCCGGATCCTTCAGATCGTTCGGCACGTAGCCGCGATTGACGAGCACGATGCTGCCGTCGGCGAGACGCAGCGGCGTGATGACGTGGAAGCCCGGGCCGTTTGCGTCATCGAGCGCGTAGAGATGGATCTCGCGGTCGTTGAGCAGCTGGCCCTCGACCTTGACGCGCGTGTACTCGACATCGCCGCCCAGCCCGGCCCGCTCCTCGGCCAGCGCCAGCGTCACCGGCGTGGCATGCGTGCGCTCGGCGATGGAGCCGATCAGCCCCTGCTTCCAGTCGAGCCGGCGCATCTGCCAGTTGCCGAGCGAGATGAGAAACGCGAAGCCGGCGAGGGCGGCAACGCCCGGCCACAGCAGACGCTTTTCTCGGATCGTCCGCAGCATGTCAGCCGCGTCCGCCCTGAACCGGCATCGGAGCAAGATCAATCACGGGCGATGCGTCCTTCTTCGGCCTTGTTGCGGTACTGCAGGGCAATGAGCATCGACTTGAGGAAGCGCAGGAGCACGAGGGCGATGAGCGGCGTCAGCGCGCCCCACAGCACGACATGCACCCAGACCGGCGGCTCGTAGGTGAACTCCACGTAGAGCGCGCAGACCGCAGGATGAGAAAGCCGAGGATGAAGATGGCGAATACCGCCGGCCCGTCGCCCGTATCGATGAAGCGGTAGTCGAGGCCGCAGCGGTCGCACGCCTGGCGCAGTCTCGAGCACGTTCTTGAACAGCCGTCCCTTGCCGCAGCGCGGGCAGCGCGCCAGCACCGCGGCGTACAGGGGCGAGACGGACTTTTGCTCCGGCACGCGGCGCTCCTCGACAGGCATTGGCGTCATCGGGCGACGCCCGAAACGATCGACGCCCAACAATAGCACGGGGCGGCACGATGGCCGCCCCGGCGTGTTCTCGCTGCGACGAAGGGGCCGGTGCCGGCCGCTTCGTCAATGTCGCGTCGGGCCTCAGTGGCCGGCGGCGCCCGCGCTGGCGCCCGCGCCCCACACGTAGATGCAGGCGAACAGGAACAGCCAGACGACGTCGACGAAGTGCCAGTACCAGGCGGCCGCCTCGAAGCCGAAGTGCAGCCTCGGAGTGAAGGCGCCCTGTCATCGCGCGGATGAGGCAGACCAGCAGGAAGATCGTGCCGATCAGCACGTGCGCGCCGTGGAAGCCCGTCGCCATGAAGAACGTCGAGCCGTAGATGTGGCCGGCGTAGCTGAAGGCGGCGTGCGTGATACTCGTAGGCCTGGAAGAACGTGAACGTGGCGCCGAGGATCACGGTGAGGATCAGGCCGAGCACCAGGCCGCGGCGATCGTTCTTCAAGAGCGCATGGTGCGCCCACGTAACCGTCACGCCCGACGTCAGCAGGATGAGCGTGTTGAGCAGCGGGATGCCCCACGGATCGAACGTGTGCTGGAACACGCCCGGCGTCGGCGCGCCGCTGGCCGGGATCGTCACGCCCGTGCCCTCGACCGGCACCGGAGGCCAATGGCCGCCGAGCAGCTGGTCGCGCGTCACCTGACCGACGACGTCGGTGCTGTTCGAGAGGTCATGCACGCCCGCGGGAAACAGGGCCGCGTCGAAGTAGGCCCAGAACCAGGCGACGAAGAACATCACCTCCGAGGCGATGAACAGGATCATGCCGTAGCGGAAGTGCAGCTGCACGACCGGCGTATGGTCGCCGTGCTGGCCCTCGCGGATGACATCGCGCCACCAGACGAAGGCGCTGGCGACGATGCCGGCAAGGCACCGACGGCGAACACCCATGGTCCGGTGATGCCGAACACGCCGGCGCCCTCGCTCATGCGTGCGCATCCAGATGACCGCGCCGATCATCATGATGAGAGCCAAAATCGAAGCGATCACCGGCCAGGGGCTCGGATTTACGAGGTGGTAGTCGTGGTGGTGCTTGGCGTCCGTCGCGGCCATTGTCTTGTCTCTCCCGTGGTCCCCGTTGGTGCTCCCGATCCCTCGTCTTTAGGCTGCCGCCCTTGCGGAGCGAGAGCCTTGCCGCTGTGCCTCAGGACCGGTCCTCAGACGCAGCGCCGGTTATTCAAGTTCTCATCCGCCCTTGCCCGAGCTCGCGGCCGCAGCCTGTCCTTCCTTCTTCTTCGGCGCAGCCACCGGATAGAAGGCATAGGACAGCGTCAGCTCGGAAAGATTCTTGGTCTCCTCGTCGGTGACGAAGGCCGGATCGACGAAGAACGAAACCGCCATTTCGATCGACTGCCCCGGCTCCAGCCGCTGCTCGGTGAAGCAGAAGCACTGCACCTTGTTGAAGTGCGAGCCGACAGAGTCGGGCGTGACGTTGAAAACCGCCGTGCCCGTCGTCGGCTTATCGGAGTTGTTGGTGGCCTTGTAGAAGGCGAGCGTGTTCTCGCCGACCTTCACCTCGAGCGAGGACTGCATCGGCTCGAACGTCCACGGCAGCTCGGCGGCTGTGTTGGCGTCGAAGTGCACTTTCACCACGCGATCGAGCACGAAGTCGGAGGCCTTCTCGGCCTTTTGCGTGGTGCCCTGATAGCCGGTCACCTGGCAGTAGAGGCGGTAGAGCGGAACCGCAGCGAACGACAACCCTGCCATCGACAGAACCAGGAGGCCGCAGATCGCCGCGACAGCGCCGTGGCGCTTCGACGATGGCTGCCTCTGGTCTTGATGGTTGTTGGTTGCGGTCATCGGGTTTTTTCCAGCGCCTCAGATCGCCCGGTTCATCAACGTTGCCGCCGAGGCGGACGATCGTCGCCACGTAGAACAGCGCGACGAGCGCGGCGAGCGCGAGCGCGATGGCGAGCGAGCGCATGCGCTGCTGCCGCTGCTGCCGTTCCTTCTCGTCCTCGTTCATTCCGCTCATGACCAACGCCACCGCACGTTCCTCACGCCATCAACCGCGCCACGGCGTGCTCGCCGAGCATCACCGCGAACAAGCAGGAACAGATAGAGGATCGAGAACGCGAACAGCTGCTTGGCGGCGGCATCCGCCTCGCGGCCCTCGGTGATCTTGCGCACCCGCCAGGCGAGGTAGAGGAAGATGGCGCCGAGCACGGCGGAGCTGACCGCATAGGTGATGCCGGCCAGACCGATGGCCGAAGGCAGCATGGCGAGCGGCACCAGCACGAGCGAATAGAGCCAGATCTGCCGGCGCGTTTCGGTGGGGCCGGCGACGACCGGCAGCATCGGCACGCCGACGCGCTCGTAGTCGCGGCAGCGATAGAGCGCCAGCGCCCAGAAGTGCGGCGGCGTCCACATGAAGATGATGAGGAACATCAGCACGCTTTCGATGCTGACGCTGCCGGTCACCGCCGCCCAGCCGATCATCGGCGGGAAGGAGCCGGCGGCACCTCCGATGACGATGTTCTGCGGCGTCAGGCGCTTCAGCCACATCGTGTAGATGAAGAGATAGAAGCCGATGGTGATGGCGAGCAGGATGCCGGCCGTCCAGTTGACGAGCACGCCGAGCGTCAGGATCGAGAACACCGACAGCACGGAGCCGAAGCTCAAGCGCTTCGTCCGGCGTCAAGCGGCCGCGGGGAATGGGGCGCGCGGCGGTGCGCGCCATGCGCGCGTCGATGTCGGCGTCGTACCACATGTTGAGCGCGCCCGCCGCGCCAGCGCCGATGGCGATGGCGAGCAGCGCGATGAGGCCGAGAACGGGATGGATCGAGCCGGGCGCGGCGACCATGCCGGTCAGCGCCGTGAACACGACCAGCGACATGACGCGCGGCTTCAAGAGCTCGATGAAGTCGCCGATGCCCGACCCGCTTACGGGGCCGATGTGGCCGATGTCGGTATCTGCGGCATCCTTTGCATCTCACTCAACCCTTGGCCTCGCATCAGCCTCCCCATCGAAGTTGGATTGGAGAGGTCCTGCTCGGCCTTGCCGAGCCTTCGATCTGCCGACTAGCGTCCGGCGGCGACCGAGGCCCGGGATTTCGCCTCTTTCAATGCAACGGGCGGAACCTTGTGCCCCGCCCGTTGTCGTTCATGCTTAAGCCGCACCTCAGTGGTGTTCAGTGGCCTGGATGCGCGGCAGCGTCTCGTAGGAGTGGAAGTTCGGCGGCGACGGCAGCGTCCACTCGAGCGTCGTGGCACCGGCGCCCCACGGATTGTCGCCCGCGACGCGGCGGCTCATGAAGGCCACCAGCACGCCGACGAGGAACACCAGCGTTCCGAGTGCCGTCATGTAGGCGCCGATCGACGATACGCCGTTCCAGAACGCGAAGGCGTCCGGATAGTCGACGTAGCGGCGGGGCATGCCCGAGAGGCCGAGGAAGTGCTGCGGGAAGAACAGCACGTTGGCGCCGATGAAGGTCAGCCAGAAGTGCAGCTTGCCGAGCGCCTCGTTGTACATGTAGCCCGACATCTTCGGGAACCAGTAGTACCAGCCCGCGAAGATGGCGAAGACGGCGCCGAGCGACAGCACGTAGTGGAAGTGCGCGACGACGTAGTAGGTGTCGTGCAGCGCACGGTCGACGCCGGCGTTGGAGAGCATGACGCCCGTCACGCCGCCCACGGTGAACAGGAAGATGAAGCCGAGCGCCCACAGCATGGGCACGCGGAACTGGATCGAACCGCCCCACATGGTGGCGATCCAAGAGAAGATCTTCACGCCCGTCGGCACCGCGATCACCATGGTGGCGAACACGAAGTAGGCCTGCGTGTTCACGCTGATGCCGGCCGCATACATGTGGTGCGCCCACACGATGAAGCCGACGAGGCCGATGGCGACCATGGCGTAGGCCATGCCGAGATAGCCGAACACCGGCTTCTGCGAGAAGGTCGACACGACGTGGCTCACCATGCCGAAGCCCGGCAGAATGAGGATGTAGACCTCGGGGTGCCCGAAGAACCAGAACAGATGCTGGTAGAGAAGCGGATCACCGCCGCCCTGCGGGTTGAAGAACGACGTGCCGAAGTTGCGATCGGTGAGCAGCATGGTGATGGCGCCAGCCAGCACGGGCAGCGACAGAAGCAACAGGAAGGCGGTCACCAGCACCGACCATACGAACAGCGGCATCTTGTGCAGCGTCATGCCCGGCGCGCGCATGTTGAAGATGGTGGTGATGAAGTTGATGGCGCCGAGGATCGACGACGCACCCGCGAGGTGCAGCGCGAGGATGGCGAAGTCCATCGCCGGACCCGGATGGCCCGAGGTCGATAGCGGCGCATAGATGGTCCAGCCGGCACCGACGCCGAGACCGCCGGGCGGTCCTTCGACGAACAGCGAGATGAGCAGCAGCGTCGAGCGCTGCCGGCAGCAGCCAGAACGAGACGTTGTTCATGCGCGGGAAGGCCATGTCCGGCGCGCCGATCTGCAGCGGCACGAACCAGTTGCCGAAACCGCCGATCATCGCCGGCATCACCATGAAGAACACCATGATGAGGCCGTGGCCCGTGACGAACACGTTGTACATGTGGCCGTCGGCGAAATACTGCAGCCCCGGCTCCTGCAGCTCGAGGCGCATGGCGACCGACAGGGCGCCGCCGATGAGGCCGCTGATGATCGCGAATATCAAGTACATCGTTCCGATGTCCTTGTGATTCGTCGAGAACAGCCAGCGCTCCAAGCCCGGTCGGCGCATGGTCGTGGCCGTCATGTGCCGTATGTGTCGTGCTTCCCATTGTGCGTTCGCCCTGTCAGTCGGTGTTTTGTTGCCGGGCTCACCCGGATCTCATTCGGATTGCGCGTGCAGCGCGCTCACTTGGCCGAGCCGCGTCGTCCGTCTTGGCGAACTGACGCACACCGGCCTGCTCGAGAGCGGCCTGCCGCACGATGCCCTTGGCCTTCTCCAGCAGCTCCTTCTTCTGCTGCAGGAGCTGCTTGCGCTTCTCCTTGTCCTTCTCGGCGCCCGCGGCCTTGCCGGCTTCGTTGGCCTGCTTCATGGCGTCCGTCCAGGCGGCGAAGACCTCTTCCTTCACGACGCGCACGCCGATCGGCATGAAGGCGTGATCCTTGCCGCACAGCTCCGAGCACTGGCCGTAGAAGATGCCTTCGACGGTCGGCTTGAACCACGTGGAGGTGATGCGTCCGGGAACGGCGTCGACCTTCGAGCCGAAGGACGGAATGGTCCAGTCGTGGATGACGCCGTCGGGCGCCGCCGTGATCAGAACCGTGACCACCTTGTTGACCGGGACGATGACCTCGTTGTCGACGGCAGAGGTTGCGCGGCGCCGGCAGGTTCTCGGCGATCAGCGCCTCGACGCGACTCGTCATCGAGCATGCGCGTCTCGAACGTGATGCCGAGCTCGGGATAGGCGTGCTCCCAGTACCACTGATAGCCGGTGGCCTTCAGAGTGATATCGGCCTTCGGGTAGCTGTACTGAAGATTGAGGAGGCGGAAGGAGGGGATGGCGATGGCGACGAGGATGAGGATCGGGACGACCGTCCAAGCGACCTCGAGCATCGTGTTGTGCGTGACCTTCGACGGCGTCGGATTGGCGCGCTCGTTGAAGCGGTAGATCACGTAGAGCAGCAGCAGCATCACGAAGACGGTGATCGCCACGATGATGATGTTGACGAAGTCGTAGAACCTATGGATTTCCTCGGCCACCGGCGACGCGGCGCCCTGGAAGCCCATTTCGCCCGGCGACGGCTGGCCCATGCCGGCCCACGCAAACGAAGCTCCGAGCAACAGCATTGCAAATGCTGCGGCAGGTGCCGAGCAAAGCAGTCGTCTCAACATTCATCCGCTCCCAAGTGCTGCTCGGCTCGTTGGCCGAGACCCTCCCCACGACAGGCGCTGCTTTTTGATCAGTTCGCCCGCAACAAACCGCGCCGGTGCCGAAGCCACCGAGCGCAGGACGCACGTCCCCTAGTCAACTAAGAGCACAATCGACTTCCATGCCTCAAGTCAAGCTTAATGCGGCATTTCCACGCGTTGTGGCGCTGCTAAAAATTCGCCTCGCATAGGCGTGCAACCTGACCTGCGTCAGGTACAAACTTTGGCCCAATTCCGGGAACACCACGAAGCCTTCCGCGGGCCTTCCCATGCGCGCGTCGAGCGCCGACGCGCCGGGCAGATCCTCAGGAGCAGCGCGTGCAGAACATTGGATCGGCCTGACGGCGAAGTTTGCCGCAGTGCACTCGGCTCGGCTCGCGCTCGCCGCGTGACGGCTCTCGACGCAACTTGCCGCAGTGCTTGCTGCTGCTGGCCTGCGTGACAATTCCCGCGGCGGCGCAGGAAGGAACGGTCAAGGCGCAGCACGGCGATTGGCAGATCGTCTGCAAGGATCCGCCGCCCGGCGCCAAGAACGAGGTCTGCGCGCTGGTGCAGAGCGTCACCGCCGAGGACAAGGACAACATCGGCCTTACCGTCTACTTCCAGAAGTTCTCCAACGGCACGCGCGTTTTGCGCGTATTCGCGCCGCTCGGCATCCTGCTGCCGCCGGGCCTCGGCTTGAAGATCGACGACAAGGATGTGGGGCACGCGCCGTTTTTGCGCTGCCACACGTTCGCTTGCTACGCGCAGGTGGTGGTCGAGGATCCGCTGATCGAGCAGCTGAAGAACGGCAAGACGGCCATCTTCATCATCTTCCAGGCCGAGGAGGCGGGTATCGGCATTCCGATCTCGCTCGCCGGTTTCAAGGAAGCGCTGGCCGAGCTGAAATAGGCGGCGCAGACGCTGGGCGTCTAGAGTCAGGCGCGAGGCCGCACCGACCTCGTCCGGGGCGCGCTGCGCCGCCGGCTGAAAAATCCTAGTCTCGTCCTACGGCGGCCTACGCCGCCTTGCGCTCCCGCGAGCGGCCGCTGCTCGGCTGCTCTTTCGTCTCCGGGAAGGCGATGTAGTCGTGCGCGTTGTTGAGCGCCTCTTCGGTAAGCGCCGCGAAGTTCGGCGGCACCGCAGGCGGCGAGCGCATTGGTCACGCGCCCCACGCTCTCCGTGTAGTCCTCGTAGGCCGCGCGCCAGAACTGCGACTGCACGGTGAACAGATCCTGCGGCGTGCGGCACTGGGCGGCGCGCGCCGGGATCTGCATGTAGGCCTGGGCGCGCCGGTTGACGAAGCCGAGCACCTCGAGCTGGGTGCGCGCCAAGCCCTTCAGGAACGGGTCATAGGCCTGGCCGAGGGCCTCCAGCCCTCCGAAGTACATCTGAAAAGCGCTGTGAGCAGGGGATTTGCCGTTCGCATGCGAATTCGACGCATGAGCAACCATGGTACGTCCTCCCTAGGTGTGGACGGCCTGATTGCGGCGGGGGAGCCGGGGCTTGAGGCCGTCTCCGTTGAGGGTTTGAAGCAACCCTACGAATGAAATCTTATCAGGCTGAAGTCTTCGAGCAGGATGACAGAAAATAGCTCTATGCACAGGAGCGAATCAGCCGTCGTCGCGGAAACGTTATCGAGCAGTGCGCCAGCGCTGACGCGCGGGCTAGCTCACTGAATGTCGTTGACTTCAAGTTGTAGATAATGTTAATATGGTTAATCCACTGTTTTATTTGTGTCGTAGTTCTTTATTTGTTCTGCGTTTCGGCATGCCGGGGGCAATTCTCAGATCTGCTGGCGTCCGGTCTGGCGACGGCGGTCGCCACGGCGACGCTTCTGTATCCGCTCGTCTGACCCGCTCCGCGCCGACCCGAAGCCCGACCCGCCCGGCTGGCGCGAGATCTGGGCGGGTGCCGACGCCTCCAGCCATGTCTGGCTTCTCTACTCGGGAGTGACTGTCGCCCCGCACGGCCACATCTTCAGCGACGGCTTGCGTCTGCGCGTCGCCGGCGGGTACGGCGGCTATAGCTATGCCGGCGAGCGGCGCGGCGCAACTGCATGTCCTTCAACGCCGAGACCGCCTTCGCCGAGGCGCTGGTCGGCTACCTGAAGCGCCTCGGTCCGCTGACCGCCAAGGCCTTCGTCGGCGTCGCCGCCATCGAGCACGACGTCGAGCCTCTCGACCCGGAAAACCCCGTGCAGGGCCAAGAGTTTGGGCCGAAGCTCGTCGACCGAGCTCTGGCTCAACATGGGCAACTCCGCCTGGTCCTCGCTCGACCTTTCCTGGACCAGCGCGCATCAGACGTCGGCCGCCCGCCTGCGCACCGGCTACCGCGTCTACGGCGACGTATCCCTCGGCCTCGAAGGCGGGCCTCAACGCCAACGACCTCGGCGAGGACGCCCGCGCCGGTCTGTTCGGGCGCTACGCGTGGGACGGCGGCGAAGTCTCGCTCGCCGGCCGGCTTCTCCGGCCGCTTCCTCGAGGAGGCGCAGTCGCTGCAGGACCCCTACGCGACCGTCAACTGGCTGACCCAGTTCTGAAGCGCCGCCGGCGCCAAAGCGACAGCAGCCCGGCAAAAGCTCACCGCTCCTGTCACGCACGGTACCGGCGCCATCAACCCGCCACGATAGAGTGCAAACAAAACGGTTGTTCGTTTTGTTATGTGCCATTACAAGGCACGCGTTCAGCAACTCTTCGCCGTAAGGCCCCATGCCCAAGCTCAAACCAGCCACCCAGCGCGCTCGCCGCGAGCACATCCTCGACGCCGCCGAGGTCTGCTTCGCGCGCTCCGGCTTTCACCGCACCACCATGCAGGACATCTGCAAGGAGGCGCTGATCAGCCCCGGCGCGCTCTACGTCTACTTCAACTCCAAGGAAGACCTGATCGCCGGCCTTGCCGAGCGCGATCGGTCGGACTTCGCCGAGCGCTTCGCCGAGGTCTCGGCGGCGCCCGACTTCATGCAGTCGCTGTCCCAGCTCGGCAACCACTACTTCGACGAAGAGCCCGCCTACAAGCGCACCATGTGCCTCGAGATCGGGCTTGAGTCGACGCGCAACCCGAAGGTCGGCGAGATCTATCGCTCCGTCGATCGCTTCGTCGAAGACAGCTTCGAGAAGCTGTTCGCCGAAGCTCGCCGCCGAGGGCCGCATCGCGCCCGACCTCGACATCCCGACGCTCACCAAGGTCTTCTCCATGATCGGCGACGGCATGTTCATGCGCCGCGCGCTCGATCCCAACTTCGACGCCAAGACGCTCGTCCCCGCCGTCATGGCGCTCATCGCCAAGCTGCTCAACGTCAAGCCCCGAAACGCCGAACAGAAGCAAAGCCGCGGAGCAGAACGTCGATGAAGAGGTTTTTCCTCACCCTCGTGGTGCTGGCCGCCAGCGGCGCTGCCGGGATTTTCCTGGCCCCGCACGTGGCGCCGGAGCTTGTTCCGTATCTGACGGCTTTCGGCGATTGGCACAAAGCGCCTGAGCAAGCCGCGCATAAGGAAGAAGCCGTTGCACCGCCTCCGGCCGTATCCGTCGTCAAGGCGGCGCAGGCCGACTTCACCGAGATGGTCACCGTCTCCGGCTCGCTCGTGCCGCGCGATGAGATCCTCGTCGCGCCGGAGGTCGAAGGCTTTCGCGTGCTCGAGCTGAAGGTCGACGAGGGCGACCGCGTGAAGAAGGGCGACGTGCTGGCCATCCTCGTGCAGGAGTCGCTCGACGCCCAGCTGGCGCAGAACGAAGCCTCGCTCGCGCGCTGCCGAAGCGGCGATCTCGCAAACGCGAAAGCCAGATCGTCGAGATGACGGCCAAGCTCGCCGAGGCGCAGGCCAACTTCGAACGCGCCAAGCCGCTGAAGACCTCCGGCTATCTCTCCGGCACGACCTACGACCAGCGCGAGGCGGCGGCCAAGAGCGCCGCGGCACAGCTCGCCGGCGGCGCAGGACGGCTTGAAGCTCGCCGAGGCCGAGAAGAAGCAGGTCGAGGCACAGCGCCGCGAGCTGCTGTGGAAGCGCACCAACACGCAAGTGACGGCACCCGCCGACGGCCTCATCAGCCGGCGCACCGCGCGCATCGGCGGCATGGCCTCCGGCGCCGCCGACGCGATGTTCCGCATCGTCGCCCGCAGCGAGGTCGAGCTCGACGCCGAGGTGATCGAAACCGAGCTCGCCAAGGTGACGACCGGCAAGAAGGCGCGCGTCAATGTCGCCGGCGTCGGCGACGTCGAGGGCACCGTGCGCCTCGTCTCGCCGGAGGTCGACAAGCTGACCCGCCTCGGCCGCGTGCGCGTCTTCCTCGGCGATGACGCGCGCCTGCGCATCGGCACGTTCGCCCGCGGCGCCATCGAGACCGCGCAAAGCCACGGCCTCGCCGTGCCGTCGTCGGCCGTCGTCTTCGATGCCGGCGGCGCCTTCGTGCAGATCGTGCGCGACGGCCGCGTCGTCCGCCGCGACGTGAAAACCGGATTGATCGCCGGCGGCCTCGTCGAGGTGCGCCAGGGCCTCGACGAGGGCGACATCGTCGTCGCCCGCGCCGGCACCTTCCTGCGCGACGGCGATGCCGTGCGCGCCGTCGCTGCCCGATGTCCGAAGATCAGCGAGGCACAATAATGCGCCTCAACATCTCGGCCTGGTCGATCCGCCGGCCGGTGCCGGCGATCGTGCTGTTCGCGGTGCTGACCCTGCTCGGCGTCATCAGCTTCATGACGCTGCCGGTCACGCGCTTTCCGAACATCGACATTCCGCTCGTCTCCATCACCGTCGTCCAGTCGGGCGCCGCGCCGGCCGAGCTCGAGAGCCAGGTCACCAAGGAGGTCGAGGACGCCGTCGCCAACATCACCGGCGTCAAGCACATCATGTCGACCGTCACCGACGGCAAGTCGACGACGGTCATCGAGTTCCGCCTCGAGATCAACCAGGACCGCGCCCTCAACGACGTGAAGGACGCGATCGACAAGATCCGCCTCGACCTGCCGCGCGACATCAACGAGCCGATCGTCCAGCGCATCGACGTCGAGGGCCAGTCGATCCTGACGTTCGCCGCCTCCTCGCCGGGCATGACGCTCGAGCAGCTGTCGTGGCACGTCGACGACGTCATCAAGCGCCAGCTGCAGGGCCTGAAGGGCGTCGGCCGCGTCGAACGCTACGGCGGCGTCGACCGCGAGATCCGCATTCTCCTCGATCCCGACCGCCTGCTGGCGCTCGGCATCACCGCCGCCGAGGTCAACAACCAGGTGCGCGCCACCAACGTCGATCTGGGCGGCGGCCGCGGCGAGGTCGGCGGGCAGGAGCAGGCAATCCGCACACTGGCCGGCGCGCGCCGGGTCGAGGAGCTGGCCGAAACCAAGATCATGCTTGCCGGCGGCCGCCATGTGCGCCTGTCCGATCTTGGCCAAGTGATCGACGACGCCAGCGAGCAGCGCTCGTTCGCGCGCCTCAACGGCGAGCCGGTCGTCACCTTTTCCGTCTTCCGCTCCAAGGGCTCGAGCGAGCTGTCCGTCGCCGACGTCGTCAACGCCAAGCTGGCCGAGCTCGGCAAGCAATACCCCAACGTCCGCCTCACCAAGATCGACGATGCGGTCGCCTACACGCGCGGCAACTACACCTCCGCGATGGAGACGCTGCTCGAAGGCGCCGCGCTGGCCGTGCTCGTCGTGCTCATCTTCCTGCGCAACATGCGCGCCACGCTGATCGCCGCGATCGCCTTGCCGCTGTCGGCCATTCCGACGTTCTGGGCGATGGAGCTGATGGGCTTCTCGCTCAACCTCGTCAGCCTGCTCGGCATCACGCTGGTCACCGGCATTCTCGTCGACGACGCCATCGTCGAGATCGAGAACATCGTGCGCCACATGCGCACCGGCAAATCGCCCTATCGCGCCGCCGTCGAGGCGGCCGACGAGATCGGCCTCGCCGTCATCGCCATCTCGCTCACCATCGTCGCCATCTTCTCGCCCGTGTCGTTCATGGGCGGCATCGCCGGGCAGTATTTCCGCCAGTTCGGCCTCACCGTCGCCATCGCCGTGCTGATCTCGCTGCTCGTCGCACGTCTCATAACGCCGATGATGGCCGCATACCTGATGCGGCCCATCCCCGAGAAGCATGAGGGCGCCGGCCTCGTCATGCGCGCCTACATCGGCTTTCTGCGCGCCACGCTGAAGGTCCGTTATCTCACGCTTGTCGTGGGTCTCGGCTTGTTTGCCGGCTCGATCTACGCCACGTCGCTGCTGCCGACCGGCTTCATGCCCGACGAGGACACCTCGCGCGTCGTCGCCTCGGTCGAGCTGCCGCCCGGCGCGACGCTGGAGGATACGCGCGTCACCACCGATAAGATGGTTGAGATCCTAAGAACCATCCCCGAGGTGAAGAGCGTCTTCGCTGCTGGGCGGCAGCACCCCGACGGGCGGCCTCGAGGTGCGCAAGGCCTCGCTGTTCGTGCAACTCGTGCCGAAGACCGAGCGTGCGTTGCCGCAAAAGACCATCAAGGTGACGATCTCCGACAAGCTCGCCGAGGTGCCGGACACACGCGCCTGGTACGTCAACGAGCGCGGCGAGCGCGAGCTGTCGTTCTCGATGCTGTCGCACAACGGCGAGGAGCTGAACGACGCGGTCGGCAAGCTCGAAGGCGCGCTGCGCCAGGTGCCGGGCTTCAAGAATGTCGCCGCCGACGCGTCGATCGACCGGCCCGAGCTGCGCGTCGTGCCGAAGTTCGACGCCGCCGCGCGCCTCGGCGTCGCGCCAAGCAAGATCGCCGAGACCATCCGCGTCGCTACCATCGGCGACATCGATGCCAACCTCGCCAAGTTCAATGCCGGCGACCGGCTGGTCCCGATCCGCGTGCAGATCGACGAGGACGCCCGCACCGACATGCAGCGTCTGCAGAACCTGCGCGTGACGAACTCCAACGGCATCGCCATCCCGCTGGCCGCCGTCGCCGACGTCGCCTTCGGGCGCGGGCCGAGCTCCATCAACCGCTACGACCGCGAGCGCCGCGCCGTCATCGGCGTCGATCTGGAAATCGCGCTACGCATTGAGCAGCGCGCGCGAGACGTTCCTCAAGGTCGTCGACGAGCAGAAGCTGCCGGCGAGCGTGCGCCTGCAGCCGTCCGGCGACGCCGAGATCCAGGACGAGGTGGCGACCGGCTTCATGACCGCCATGGGCACCGGCCTGATGATCGTGTTCGGCGTGCTCGTGCTGCTGTTCGGTAGCGTGGCGCAGCCGATCACCATCCTGCTGTCGCTGCCGCTGTCGTTCGGCGGCGTGGTGCTAGCGCTGCTCGCCACCGGCAACTCGGTCAGCATGCCAGTCTACATCGGCTTGCTGATGCTCATGGGCATCGTCACCAAGAACGCCATCATGCTCGTCGACTTCGCCGTCGAGGAGGTGGCCAAGGGTGTGCCGCGCATCGACGCGGTGATCGACGCCGGCCGCAAGCGCGCGCGGCCCATCGTCATGACGACGCTGGCCATGGTCGCCGGCATGATCCCCAGCGCCATGGCGATCGGCGACGGCGGCGAGTTCCGCGCGCCGATGGCCATCGCGGTGATCGGCGGCCTGCTCGTCTCGACCGTGCTGTCGCTGGTGTTCGTGCCGTCGTTCTTCACGGTGATGGACGACATCGGCAGTTTCGTCTGGTGCATCTTCGGCCGCTTCATCGGGCCGACGGACGAGCCGCCGGAGTACCTCGCCGAGGCAACCGCTCACGGCCGCCCCGCCCCGGCGGAGTAGGCCTCAGCCCGCACGCACGAACTCGTCACTCCTCGGACTCTGGCCCGAGGAGTACCACCTCTGGCGTTCGGCCGAAATGAGCTGGGCCGCAAACAAGGAAGCGGGCGCATCGATGAGGATGCGCCCGCGTCAAACTGGGTGATGTGCCTAGCCTGCTACTTCGTCGACGCCGTCGCATCGAGCTTAAAGAACACATCGACGCGCATGCCGGTCAGCAGCGGCGGCAGACCGTCGAGATCGACGACCGCCTCAAGTACCTCGACGTCGTTCGGACGGCGCGGACCGCGCGAGACGATGTTCGGCTGCGACAGCGACTGGGCGATGGAGCCGACACGGCCCTCGAAGTCCTGGTCGGGGTAGGCATCGGCACGGACAACGACGCGCTGACCAACGTGGATCTTGGCAGCGTCGCGTTCCTCGACCTCGGCGCGCACCTTCATGGCGCTGAGGTCACCGAACACCAGCAGCGTATTCTCCGGCGACGGCGCGGCGACCTCGCCTTCCTTGGCGATGATGTTGAGCACGGTGCCGTCGAACGGCGCGCGAACGCGCGTGTGCTCGACGCCGAGCTCGGCCGCGGTCAGCTCCGCACGCGCTACGGACAGCGCAGCCTCAACACGCGTCGGCAGCGGCATGCCGGACTTGGCACTTACCGATGCGAGATTGGCGCGCTCGTCGGCAAGCTTCTTGTTGGCATCAGCCAGCTTCGTGCGAGCCTTATCGACGGTGTCGTCGCTCCCGTTATTGTTGCGCTTCTGATCGAGCGCATCGTCGAACTCCTGCTGCGCGCCGAACACCGAGCGCTCCGCGGAGGCGACCGCGTCCTCGGCGTTGCGACGCTCGAGCTGCAGGCCGCGAGCGTCCTCGTCGTTGCGCTCGCGCACGCGCACCTGGGCTTCGGCGTTGGCGCCGGCAACCTTCGTGAGCGCGTCGTCGTCATCGAGGCGAACGAGCAGATCGCCGGTCTTCACGCGATCGTTTAGGCCAGCCGCAAGGTCGACAATGCGGCCGGGAACCTCGGCGGTGATGCGAACCTCACCGCTCTTCGGCTCGACGCGGCCGGTAGCCGATGCAGCCCACGTCGGCTTGATGGCCGAGGTCGTGGTGTCGCTTGGCTGGCTTCGAGCCGTCGCTGTTGGCCGCTGCCTGGGTCGTCTTTTCTTCGCCGAGCGGGCCCCAGCTGACGCTGTTGACGTAAAAACCGACGGCGATCGCCAGGAGGCCGGCGATACCGAGCGTAATGACTGTGGGATTAACCTTAGGCATGGGCCTTCCGTCTCTTTGTAAGATCTGCAATTTCCGGGGCATCGAGGCCCTCAGGGCGGCGCTCTTCGCCGACGATACGTCCATCTTCGATGCGTATGACCCGATCGGCATAGCTCAGCGTACGGGGGTCGTGCGTGACCGCCAGAACGCTGCGGTGCTGTTCCTTGGCAATGCGCGCCAGCAGCGCCATCACCGCGTGTCCGTTCTCGCCGTCGAGAGCGGCTGTCGGCTCGTCCGCCAGCACGATGGACGGCGAAGAAGCGATGGCGCGCGCAACGGCCACGCGCTGCTGCTCTCCACCGCTCAAATTCCCGGGGTAGCTCTTCAAGCGATAAGCAAGGCCGACGTCGCGCAGCACCTCTTCGGAGCGGTTGGCGGCGGCGAAGCCCTTCTGTCCGCGCACGTCGAGCGAGATGCGCACGTTCTCCAGCGCCGTGAGCGTCGGGAACAGGTTGTAGGACTGGAAGATGAAGCCCATGTGCTTGCGTCGCAAATGGGCCAGCTCTTCGGCGTTGAGCTTGTCGGTTGAAACTCCGGCGATGCGCAGGGAGCCCGAGGTGGGCGACAGGATACAGCCGAGGATCGACAGCAACGTCGTCTTGCCGCTGCCTGATGGACCCATCAGAAGCGTCAGCTCGCCCGGCACCAGTGTCAGGCTGGCGCCTTTGACAGCGCGCACCATACCGGCGCCGGAGCCAAGCTCCTTGACGATGTCGATGGCTTCGAGGACGGGCTCTTCGCTCATTTGTTGAATACCGTTGCAGGATCGATCTTGGTGACCTTGACGATCGCCGACAGCGCCGAGATGGCGCACATGCCGACGGTCAATGTGAATAGCCAGAACGCCAAGCCCGGTGTCATCACCATCGGCAAGGCGGTGTTCCTACTGAGCACTAGAATAGTAAGTGCGATCGAAATGCCGAGTGCGTAGCCGACGACCGCGCTGATGCCGGCCTGGGCGAGAATAACCTGATGAATATATCCCGACGATGAACCCAGCGCACGCAGGGTCGCAAACTCGCCCAAGTGGTCCTTGGTGCTGGAATACAGCGTTTGGGCGACGATGACGGTGCCGACGAGGCTGCCGAGCAGCGCGCCGCCGATCAGCGCCACGCCGGCGCCAGTCCGGAACAGCCACTGCTTCAGGCTGCGATCGCGGAACTCGGCCTGCGTGAGAACCTCGGCGCCTTCGAGGCGTCCCTTGAGGTCCTGGCGCACTTTCTCGATGTTGGCGCCCGGCTGCGTCTGCACAAGGTAGAAGGTCGTGCCGTCGCTATCGCCGAACAGGCTGCGCGCGCGATTGAGCGTCGTGTAGGTGTACGGCGACTGTGTGAACGAGCGTACGCCATCGGTCAGAGCGCGCACGCGCACGCGGCCGTTGGCGATCTGCGCCGTGTCGCCGACGCCCTTGATGCCGAGCTCGTTGAAGTAGGTGCGATCGACGGCGACGGCTTCCGGGGCCTTGATGTCCTCCCACGTCCCGTCGACGAGGTTGAAGGGTGTGAGGCCGCCGTCCTCGGCGTCGGTGCCGACGATGACGACGCGCGTAGAGCCGCCCTCGGGCTTGCGCCACTCGGCAAAGCGCACGATCAGCGGGATCACGGCTTTGACGCCCGGCGTCGCCAGAGCCTGATGCCGCTCACGCGAGGTCAGCAGCATGCCGCCGTCCTCGAAGCTCTTCGCGCCGAACACGGTGATCCACAGGTCGGCCTTGGCGTGATCGATGTTGGCCGTGATCATGTTGCTCGCGCCGAGGTAAAGGCCGAGCTGCACAGCGACCAGCACGATGGAAAACAGAATGCCGACGAGCGTAACCGCCAATCGAATGCGGTCGTGAAACAGATTGCGAAAGGCAAGCGTCAAGATCATTGATCGGTTCCGCACTGGGTTTGGGCAAAGATCGGCCTAACGCCGACAGCGCGGCTCACACCGCTGATAGCTCTCGAACTTGGCCTCGGGAAGGCAGTCTCATGCTTAAGAGTTGCCTAAGTATAACGCGAAAGCGCTTCATTTAGAAACGAGAGTGGGGCTACGCGCACTCACGAAGCGTTAACGCGAAGAGGTCAAGAAAGGGGTAAGACCGAACGATCAAGGAAAGCTCTAGTACACCTTGATCCGCCGAGACTTGCGGCACTTGATCCTCCGACCAGCTTTTGCCGCTTTCAAAGACTAATGCAGTCTCAATCTCTGGCACAATATTGGTGATGCCGCCATGCGTCATGATCTTCATCCAGCTAATGCCCGGAAATACTGGGCTTCCGTGGCAGTTTCCGGGCTGGCGCTCGGCTTGAGTTCCGGTGCCGCTGGCGCTGCTCCCCCCATCGAAACGGGCGTATGGATCAACCATACGGGCAAGGGCGCCGTTGAAATTCGCCCCTGCGGCGCCGCTGGCGCCAGCGCCAATCGACTGTGCGGCTTCATTGTTTGGCTGAAACAACCGAACAATAGGAAGGGCGAGCCGCTGACCGACGGCTATAATCCCGAGCCCTCCAGGCGGCGCCGGACGATTTGCGGCCTGCCGGTTCTCGGCTCCCTGCAGCGCGTCAGTGGAGGTTGGGACAACGGCTGGGTCTACGACCCCGAGCAGGGTTCACAGTTCGACGCTGCGATCCAGCTCGCCACGCGCGATAAGCTCATCCTCACGGGCTACAAGGGCGTGAAGTTCTTCTCCAAGTCGTTCACCTGGAAGCGTGCACCCGCGGACCTGCCGCGCTGCGACCAGCCGCAGGAGGCGCGTGCAACGCCCGGCGACGTGCGGGCGGCTGCGCCCAAGACCACTGCCGCGCAGGCGTCAGCGCCGCAACTGAAAGCGCCGCGTCCGGTTCCCGCCGTGCGGCCCGACACTGTCCAATAGGCGGGGCGACGCCAACACGATTGCAAATCAAAAAGCCCGGCCATCGCGGCCGGGCTTTTTGCATTCGTTGGCGCCGTAGCGGGACGCTTAGGTCGTCGCGCCACGACCCTCGCCGCGACCCTGATGCTGCGTGTCGGCGGCCTCGACAACGGCCTCCTCGGTACGCAGCTTGGTAAGGCGCGCCGTCAGGCGCTCGGCGAATTCCTTGACGCGCTCCATCACGATCGGACGCTGCCGATCGAGCGTGACCATGTGATAGCAGTCGTCGAGCACGCAGACCTCGACGATGCCGGCCAGCTTGCGCTGCAAGGTCATGGCGTTCGACAGATCGCTCTGGTCGTCGTTGCGCGGATGGAACACCAGCGCGTGCTGCGTGATCTTGCCCAGCAGCGGCTTGACGTTGCGCACCAGCCTGCGGAACTCGAGAACGAGGCCGCCGCCGCGCGCGAACAGATCTTCGATGGAATCCGTCTCGGACTGCACGCTGTCGAGAATGAAGCTGCGCAGCCGCTCGTCCTTGATGCCGTGAGGCATGCGGGCGCGGAAACGGAACAGGCGCGCCGTCCACTTCTGCTGCACCAGGCGGAACAGGCTAAAGTACCACGGAATAGCCCAGCCGTTCGGCCAGAACGTCGGCGAGAACAGCATCAGACCATGGATCTTCTCGGGACGCAGCGCAGTGAGACGCAGCGCCAGCATGCTACCGGCCGAGATGCCGCCGACGATAACCCCATCGCACTGCTGGGTGAGCTCGTCGTGCGCCTGCTCAAGCGCCGCGTACCAGTCGCGCCAGCTCGACAAGCCAGAAACGTCGGTGCCGCCGGCGAGGCCGGGAAGCAGCGGGCAGTAAACGGTGTAGCCGAGCTGAGCCAGCGTATGAGCGACGAACTTCAACTCGATGGGCGAGCCGCCGAGGCTATGGACGAGCAACACTCCATTGCGCCCGCCGGGAACGTAAATGCTACCCCAAGCTGCTTTCATTTTCTCGCTGTTTTTCATTTCCGTAACTGAACTCGCTCGCATACTGGACGAAAGTCAACCAGTCCCTAACAAACTCCGGTCCGCGCGAGTTCTTCCGCGCTAACCCGAGCATGTCGTTGAAACTCTCTCTTTTTCGTTTCCTTGGTGGAGCACCGATGCCGATCGAATTCCGGCTCGGAACTCTTAAGGAGAAGCCGCTTTGAATGAGATCTCGTACCCGCACGGTACGAGATGCGCTGGAGGTGTCTCACTGACCGGATCGGCCGCAAAGTTCGATTGGGCACCTTGCCGCAGCCAGCCGCGATGTCCCCTTCCACCCCGCTCATGAGCACCACTCCCCGTCTGCCTCGCGGACCGCCAAGAGGAGCGCCGGCACCATAGAGCGGCGGCCTTCTCCTGGCGAGTTGGGGCGAGATGGTGACGCAACTGTGTCGAGCCCTCTGCCACCCCGGCGGGCGCCGGGATCAGTGGGACAGGCACCGGTAAGAATTCGACACTTTCCCTGCATGGCGGCACAACGCTTTGAAAATACGCCGCTTCTCAACCCTGCTTAGTTCAGAAAGTCTACGCGCGTTCCTGGTTTTTGCGAATTAGTGCAGTGCAAACATAATTAATCGTTCAACCGGGTGTTGTGCTGCCGACACAATTAAGTCAGCCGCTGGGCAATTAGTCAGTCCTGCGCACAATGGTAGTGCAGATGCCACTCCAGCGGCAACCACCGTCGTTCGAAGTGGGTGGCCATTGGTGCATGTGTGAAAGAATTTGTGATCCGGTGGCGAGGGGCACGGCCCGATCCGTCGGCACCTTCGGCGCGTCAATCGACCCCGCACTTCGCTTTCCCGTGCAGACCCCGAACTCACTGTCTTATCGCGGCCGACCCAGCGGTCGGCAGCGCCTTGTGCGGTCTGTCACGCTGCGAGCGCAATCGACACTCCATAGTCGGGGTGGTTAGATGGTTAAGTGCAGCCCCCGGCGTGAGCGGCTGCGGACCGAAGGACACTGCCGCGTTGCTCGCTTACGTACGTTGCCTGATCGTCCATCTCGTTGCCTTCGCCATCGCCGCAGGACAGGTCACCCCGTCTTTCGCGCAGCCCCTGTCCAAGGCTGACTACGAAGCCTGCCAGGCGCGCGACGAGGCGACCTTCAAGACGGCCATTCAAGCCATCTCCGTGCGGGCCCTGCAGGTCGGCATCGCCAATGTCGACTATCGCGCCGCGGTCGGCGACCAGTGGCGACGCATCGGCATGGACCGGATCGTCGATGACCGCGTCGACCTCGCCATCGAGGAAGTCCGCAAGGAGACGAGCTGGGGCAATCTTCTCCAGTCGCTCGCCAACCAGCAGAAAGCGCAGGAGCTGGCGACCGCAGTCGCCGAGCGCGTCTATCGCTCCGACGCGATCAAGACTGCCCTCGAGCAGCTCGCCGTGGGCGTCGGCAACGAGGTCGGCAAGCAGATGGAGTTCGCCAGCCAGGATGCGGCCGAGCCGGCGCTTGCCTGCCTCAAGGCCTTCGTTGGCGCCCGCTACGGAGAGACCGCCTCCCGCGCCGTCGTCGGCGATGCCGGCAAGGGCGTCACGCTCGACCCCAGCAAGGGCGCCGCCGAGATGTCGCCAGGCGCGGTCCTGCGTGAATTCGAGCGGCGGCATAGCGGGTGCCGCCGTGCTGCTGATGCGCCGTCAGCTCGCCAACATGGCGACCCGCGTCGGCCAGCGCCTCGTCGGCAGCGTGCTGGCGCGCCTCGTCTCGGTGGTCGCAGGCGGCATCGGCCTGGTGCTCATCGCCAAGGACATTTGGGATCTGCGCAACGGCGTCTTGCCGATCATCGCCACCGAGATGAAGTCGAAGGAGAACAAGGACAAGGTGCAGGAGGAGCTGGCGAAGACCTTTGCCGAGCAGATCTCCGGCCACATCCAGGAGATCGGCGCGGCGACCGCCGACCGCGTGATCGAAATCTGGCGCGACTTCCGCAGCGCCCACGCCGAAGCGTTGGGCCTCGCGGAGCGAAACCCGAAATTCAAGGCGTTTCTCGATTCCCTCGCCCCTCCCGCGCTTCCCCGTCTCGACGAGGTTGTCGCGCTTCTGCTCGCCGGCGAAGGCGAGTCCGGAATATTGCGGCGTCTTGACGATGGCACACTCAGCTCCGCCATCAACACACTGCCGGCGCCGGCCATGGACATCGCGCGCGAGACGCGCTCGATCGATGCCGCCCTCAAGTGGTCGGCGCTTGCCGGCGACGATCTGCCGAAGGTCGTCGAGCTCAGCCTTTATCGTCGCACCGAGCCCGATCAGTTGAGCCGCGCGTCTTTGCAACGCCTGCTGGCACTCGAAGACGAGCTCGCCATCGTGCGCCTCGCCTCCATCGACCGCGGGGCGCGCGACACGCTGTTCGAGCTGCAGGACGCCGACCTCAAGAACCTCGCGCGCAGCCTCACCGAGGACGAGCTGTCCAGCCTGTCGCGCTACCTGACCGGACTGCAGAAGGAGCCGCGTGAGCGCGTGCTGCAGGCGGTCGCCGCCAATCCGGCGAGGATCCACTCGCTGTCGTCCGAGCGCGTGCGCCAGGCGGTCGTCGCCAGCGCCGACCAGTCGGCCGCCGTATCCATGATGCTGCGCACCGGCAGTGCCTTCGATCCCGCCGTCATCTCCGAGGACGTACGCCTCGTCGCCGACGGCCGCGTCAGCCCCATCCTGCTGTGGGAAAAGCACCCCGTCGTGATTGTGGGTCTGCTTTTCCTCGCGCTGCTCGTGCTGCTTCTGCTCCGTCGCCTGCTGTTTGCGCGGCCGCGGACCAAGGCTGCCGCATAACTGGCCCGCGATTTCGGAAAGCCATCCCCAGCGCATCCCGCCATTGGAGTGTCAGACCGAGTTGCCCCTGCTATAAGCCGACGGGGGCCGTCCGAATCAGCGTCGGCTCAGGGGAGCGCCTTGCGAGGCGTTTGCGATCGCATGGCATCGAGGGGAGTAGAGACGATGGGACTCAAAGCGCCTGGCATCGTGACGTTCATGTTGTCCGTCATTTTGACGGTCACTGTGCTGATCATTAAGTTCTTCGGGGCCCAGGTTCCGTTCATCACCGGTAACGAATTCTGGGCACTGTTGCTGGCGCAGGTCATCCTCGTTTTTGGCTGCATCATGCGCGGTCTTTAGAACCCTTCTCGCATAAGACGATTTGTGTGCGCTTCTGTCGCGCGGCACTCAGCGCTCTGGCGTTGGTGTGTTCGATCGACGAATTCTCGCGCCCATGAAATGGAAACTTGATCAATTTGATTTATACGCCGATCGCATGCGTCGTTCCTCGCGCGAGATCATCATCGCGGCGGTGCTGACGGTGGCGGCGTTTGCGTTCTTGATCGCTGCGATGCTCGGGGGAGCCGTCGTCACCAACCCGAAGGTTGGTGCCGTCGCCCAGGACGAAACCGTCATCAAATAGTTTCCGGTTGCGCTCACCGCGCAACCTTACGCCGGCGCGTCGATGCGTCGTGCCAGGACGAGACCTCGTACCGAGTTGCCGAGGAAGACCGCGTCGGCCGATTTGAGATCAGCCGGTGTCAGCACTGCCTCGCGCGCTTTGCCCGCAGCCAACAGTTCGGCGCGCAGCGTACCGGGCAGTAGTCCGGAGCTGAGCGGCGGCGTCAGTAGCTCTCCATCCCTCTCGATGAAGATCGTCGTGCGGCTGCCTTCGGACAGCTCGCCGCGCTCGTTGAGATAGATGACCTCGTCGGTGCCGAGGCGCTCGGAATACTCCTGCCACTCGCGATCGTAGAGCTCGCGCCGCGTCGTCTTGTGGAACAGGAACAGGTCGGAGCTATCGACGCGTGACGCCGAGACCGCAAAGCGCATCACGGCATTCGGATCGGCGGCCGGCAGCGGCGTCGTCGTCACCGTCACATTGCCACCCTCGGCCAGCAACAAGCGCACGCGCTGGCGGCTCGCTTTGCCGGCGACGGCATCCTCGAGCGCCCGGCGCACGACCTGCTCGTCGTACACGTAGGCGAAATAGCGAGCCGAGGTGTGCAGCCGCTCGATGTGCCGCTCAAGCAGGACAAACCCGCCGGCTTGCGAGTCGAACAGTATCGTCTCGATCAGCTCGAAGCGCTTCACTGGATCGGTGAGGAACTTCATCTTCAACAGGCACTCGGCGTATTCCTTCGGCCCTTGCGAGTCGAACACGACGCCCGAGCCGATGCCCATCTCGCCGTCGGCGTTGCGGAAAATGACGGCCGTGCGGATCGCCACGTTGAGCAACGCCCGCCCCTCTGGCGAGATGTAGCCGATGGCACCGCAGTAGACACCTCGCGGTTCCGACTCGAGGTGGCGGATCAGCTCCTGGGCGTGGATTTTCGGCGCGCCGATCACCGATCCCGGCGGGAAGATGCCACGCATCAATTCGGCAACGCCCACGCCCTTCTTTAGAGTCGCCCTGACGCCCGAGGTCATCTGGTGCAGTGTCTTGTAAGTCTCAACCGTGAACAGGTCCGTCACTTCGACGCTGCCGATCTCAGCGATGCGCCCGATGTCGTTGCGCATCAGGTCGACGATCATCAGGTTCTCGGCGCGCTGCTTCACGTCCTCGGCGAGCTGCTTGCGCGCCAGCGCGTCCGCTTCGAGGGTGCCGGCGCGGGGCGCCGTCCCCTTCATCGGCCGCGTGAAGACCGTGCGGCCTTCCTGCTCGATGAACAGCTCGGGCGACGCCGACAGCACCGTCACCTCGCCGGTATCGACGATTCCGCCATAGGCAACGCGCTGCTTCTGGCGCAAGTCGAGGAAGAACGTCAGCGGCGATCCCGACAGCTTGAAGCGCGCCTTGAATGTGAGGTTGAGCTGATAGATGTCGCCGGCGCGGATCTTCTCGATCACCTCGGTGAAGCGCTTCAGGTATTGCGCCTCGTCCCAGCCCAGCTTCACGTCGGTGAAGTGGAACGAGCCGGAGCGCGTGTGCGTCGCCAGCCAATGCTCGACCTCGGCGCTCGTCATCTCGGACGGCGCCTTGTAGAGGCCGATCCACATCAGCGGCACGTTGCGCTTTTCCGGCATGAGCGCCGATAGCTTCGGCTCCAGCACGTAGCCGAGCTCGTAGGCAAAAAAGCCAGCCGCGTGGAGGCCGCCGGCAACGCCGTCCTCGATGCGCTTGAGCGCCTCCGGAACCTCCTCGGGCGTCCAGGGGGCGATGATGTCGAGCGGCTCGGTAAACAGCAACGACGGCGGTCCCGAGCCCGAGTTGTTGTCGAGCAGGACGAACGTCTCGGAAAGCGCCGCGGCCTCCTCGGTCGGAAGCTCGGGCCCCTCGCGCGTGCGGTCGGCTGCCGTCATCGGCCCTTGTACCCCGCGAGGGCGTAGAACGTCACATGCCGCTGCGCGTTGTCGCCTGCCGGCAGCATCCGGTCGGCGACCTTGTCCACGCTCGTGAAGGATTTGACCGCTGGCCCCGCCCCGTCGTCGACGCGCACGAGCAGCACCGGAGACGGCGTCGCGGCGGTGAACGGCCGCGTCAGCTCGAAGTGATCGTGAGGGGCACCGGCTCGCCAGGCAAGAATCGGCGTCGGCTCATCGCGCATATAATAGAGAAGCTCGGCGGTCACCGCCCGGTCGTCCGCCAGCACGGCAGCGTACGGTTTTCCGGCGGCGGCGGCCTTGGTGAGCTCGGCGCGCGTCGCCTCCGCCAAATCGTCCCAGCCGAGGGTGCGCGCAAACGGATCGGTCTTGAGGGGCAGCGGAACCTGGCCGGCCGTCGCCGTACCGAACACCAGCAGCGCCAGCACGACCGCATGCAGCGCGAAGGACGCTTTCAGCCAACCCCAGGCGCCGTCGCGCACCATGGTGGCAACGACCAGAACACTTGCAGCAACGTACGCCGGCGCCGCCCAATTGGCATGGGCGCGTGACAGCAACGCCTGCACAAGGATGACTGCGATGATCGGGACCGAGAAGGCCAGCAGCAGCCGGTCCGCCTCGGGCAGCCGCTCGCGGCGCGCGCGCCAGACGATGACGAGAAAGGCGCCAAACAAAATTGGCCCGAAGACGCCGAACTGCGCGGCGAAGAACTCCAGCGCTTTGTTCGGATGCAAGAGCGAGCCGCCCCAGTTGGCGTTGGCCGCCGTATGCGCGAACGTCGCGAAGCTGTGCGTGTAGTTCCAGGCGAGGTTCGGCGCGATGAGCAGGAAGCCGATGGCCAGTGCCAGATATAGCCGGTAGTCGCGCAGCAGGCGGCGGCGATCGGGCGTCAGCAACAAATAGAGCGCGGCGCATATGACGAACCACACCATGGCGTACTTCGCGTTGAGGCCGACGCCGAGGGCGGCGCCGAGCAGCAGCGCCGGCCACAGGTCATCGGTTTCAAACAGCGCCGTGAAGCCGACGAGCGCTAGGGCCCAGCACAACAGCAGCGGCACGTCGGTGGATATCAGACCCGCCGACAGCGAGACACCCGGCAGTGTGGCGAAAGCGAGCGCTGCCAGCGCGCCGATGCGCGAATCGTACAAACGCCGGCCGAGCCAGAACACGGTAAGTGCCGTCGCCGTGTGCAGCAGCGGCGAGGGAAGGCGCACGCATGCCTCCTCGGCACCGCACGCGGTGGTTGCCGCGCCGATGATCCAGGCGATGAGCGGTGGCTTGGAAAAGTAACCGAGCGCCGGATCCTGGCTCCACGCCCAGTACTGCGCCTCGTCGAAAAACAGGTCCGTGCCATTCACGTAGAGCGCGAACAGCCGCACGCACAACAGCGCCGCAAGGCCCGCCAGGAGAACCGACAACCAGTTGACGTCGCGGCCGCTCGTGCCGAGGCCGGTGGAGACTGACATGGCGCGCGCACTCTGCAAGTGTGCCCGTTGCAAGGAAAAATCCCTGCAAGGGGAAAGCCGGCCGCGACGGCCGCTATGCGGGGTCATTTACAAGGTTGGGAGACCGACGTGAAGAGCTGCCCTAGCCGCGCCCCTATCCTCGCCGCACCATGACAAGATGCATCCTCGATCAACGGACTTCGCATGAGGCTGGTGAAGATATTGCTGGGCTGCATGCTGACTGGCTGCGGCGCGCTGTTCGCCGCCGCATACTATGACCGTTACTGGCGTTGGCGGGACTGCTTCAATGACCTCGGACGCTGTTACGATCCCGTGTCGCAGGACGTCTATCTGGATCGTGTGGGGCGGCCTCGCAGCTATTTTTCTTCTCGGAGGCCTCGCTCTGGTGCTCGGCGGCGGCCGCCGCAATCGATAGCGCCGCCCGCTTCGATAGTCCCGCAAGGGCCGGCGCGACGGTGCATTTACTAGGTTGGAAGACGGGAATGAAGACTGGTATCATTACCGCCACTTACGGGCTATGGAGGGAGGCGTCGCGGCGAGCCTGTGGGATAGGGGCGCTTGATGCGCGTCACCGTCGTTATTCCAGCACTCAATGAGGCCGGCAACATCGGCCGCCTCATCGAAGAGACATACGCGGCCATGCCCGCCGCAGCGCCTCGCCGAGCTGATCGTCGTCGACGACGCCAGCGAGGACGCGACGCCGCGCCGAGATCAAGTCGCTCATCGATTCCGGCCCATACCCCGGGTTGCGCTATCTGCGCCATGACCGCCGCAGCGGGCAGAGCACGGCGCTGCGCTCGGGCGTGCTGGCGGCGACGAGCCCGATCATCGCCACCATGGACGGCGACGGCCAAAACGACCCGCACGATATTCCGCGCCTGCTCGAAGCGCTGGCGCCGCCCGGGCCAGCCCGGCCCGGCCCTCGTCGGCGGCGTGCGCACGCAGCGCAAGGATACGGGCTCCAAGCGGTGGGCGTCGCGCGCCGCCAACTGGATCCGCGACAGCGTCTTGAAGGACGACTGCCCGGACACCGGCTGCGGCATCAAGGTCTACTGGCGCGAGGTATTCTTGCGGCTGCCATTTTTCACCAGTATGCACCGCTACATGCCGGCGTTGTTTCAGACGTACGGTTACGAGGTCGCCTACGTGCCGGTCAACGACAGGCCGCGGCAGGCGGGGGTCTCCAAGTACAACAACCTCAATCGTGCGCTGGTCGGGATCTATGACCTCGTCGGCGTCACGTGGCTCAGGCGGCGAACGAAAGTGCCGCGCATCGTCGACCGGCATCCGGAGACGCATGCCGTGGCCGACATCGCCATGCGCCTGAAGCCGGTCAACGACGACAACGCGCGAGCCAGCGCCGGCGACAAGAGCTAAGCAGCGCAAGGCATCCGCTTCGGGACACTGCACAATGGATCATCTCCACAACCTCGTTGCGCTGCTCAGCCAATGGTGGGTATCGACGCCCGGTCAGCGAGAAGGCATGGCTCGGCGTCGGCTTCCTCGCTCAGCTGATGTTCTCCATGCGCTTCATCGTGCAATGGATCGCCAGCGAACGTGCGCGCCGCTCCATCGTGCCGGAGACGTTCTGGTATTTCAGTCTGTTCGGCGGCGCCATGCTGCTCGCTTACGCCATCTACCGCATGGACCCGGTGTTCATGCTGGGCCAGGCGATGGGCCTCATCATCTACAGCCGCAACATCTACTTCATCCGCACGCATAAGAACGAGGCCAATAAGAGCGAGGCGAGCGAGGCGGCGACGGCTGCGGCGGGCCGGCTGCACTGAAGAGAAGACCGAGGCCGACGGCGAGCAGACCCTCCGGAATGGGCGTGTCGGCCGTGTCGAACATCGGACGTGTCCTTGCTTGAAATTCGCTGCGACCGCGCACATGTTTTCGTTGTGAAACGCCGGGCTTAGGCGCGAAAACGCCGGCCCGCGGAGCAAGGTTGCCCACAGCCGGGACGGCAGGCTTCACAGGCGCATAAATTGTGCTATAAGCCGCGCCATCGAGAGGCCGCTCGGTGACGGGCGGCCTTTGTCGTCGCCCCTTCTGAAGCGCGATGGCCGCTCCCGGCAGGCGATCTCATCGTCACTGCCTTGGGAGCTTGTTAGGTGACGCGGGGTGGAGCAGCCCGGTAGCTCGTCAGGCTCATAACCTGAAGGTCGTAGGTTCAAATCCTACCCCCGCAACCACCACTAATTGCTCGGCCAGTCCGCCGAGTTCAGTCGCCGCCTTTTTCCCGGCCATCAAATTGAGGATCGCTGCGATCTGGCCATGTAGGTCAATCGTGGGCTTGCCCCTGCCTGGCGTCACGACCACCTGTTGGATCAGCGAGCGAATTGCTTCAAAGGCGTCGCGGCCTTCAGAACCTCCTAGCGCCTCGTGCGAGCTGGACACGTGGGCTCTGTAGATATCCGACATGTTCGGATTGAGTAGGACTTTGTTTTCCGGTGTAGCTGCGTCGAGTCTGATCTCTGAGGACGTCCTCTCGCGCTTCAAGCGCTAGCAACTCGTCCTTGAGCGTTCGAGCGGCCACGCCTTCGGCGATGGCATCGACTATTTGACGAAGACGCTTCTTAACCTTCGCCAGCTCGGTTTCGTTAGCTGCCCGCTGAGAAGTATTGTCCTGCCGCCGGCGGTTCACCTCCCGAATGAACTCGTCACAAAACTCCTTGAACAAGTTGGGGGCCATCAGATGCTTTTTCAGGGCGTTGAGGATTGTCGCCTCGAGAGCCGCCCGACTTATGGCTTGGCGGTTATCGCACAGCCCCTTGTTCCGCGCTGTCGCGCAGCCAAGGTGTGTCCCGCTGATTTGAACATACCCACCCCCGCAGCAGCCGCACTTGGTGAGGCCTGAAAGAAGATACCGCGGCCGACGCCGGTCCCAAGGCTTCCTGGTCTCGCCACTCGGTGTGTGTTTCACCTGCCGCTGCCGTTCCTTGACACGGTTCCAGAGCGTTTCGTCAATGATCCGCAACTTCGGCACATCCTTCACGATGACCACGCTATCGTCGTTCACGCGCGAACGACGTTTGCCCGTCTCGGGATCCTTCAGATACTTGAGTTTGTTCCAGACAAGTTTCCCAATATAGATTTGGTTATTGATGATGCCGTTGCCGCGCTCGGCGTTGCCATTTATCGTCGAAGCGCCCCAACCTCGACTCCGCGGGCCAGCCACGCCCTCGCGGTTCAGCATCACCGCGATCTTCCGGGGCGGCATGCCCGTCGCATAAGACTCGAAAATGCGACGCACGACCGAAGCTTCTGCTTCGTTGATGCTTCTGCCGCCGACGTCGACGCTGCCATCGCCCCTGGGCGCCCGAACGACGTCGTAGCCATAGGTGAGCCCGCCTCCGGACCGACCCAACTCGACGCGACCACGCAAGCCGCGGTGGGTCTTCTCCGAAAGCTGCTTCAGGTACAGGGCGCCCATCGTACCACCGAGACCGATGTGGATCTCCGAGATGGGGCCTTCGCTCAATGTGACGACCTGTACCCTGGCAAAACTGAGATGCTTGTAAAGATGAGCGATGTGCTCTTGATCGCGTGACAGGCGATCCAATGACTCGGCAACGACGACATCGAAGACGCCGCATCGCGCGTCTTCAAGAAGCTTTTGATAGCCTGGTCGGAGATGGGAAGCCCCACTCATGGCACGGTCGTGATAGGCGTGAAGGTAGACCCAACCCGCGCGATCAATGTGCTCACGGCAGACGCGAATCTGATCTTCGATCGAAGCATCTGATTGAAGATCGCTTGAGTACCGACTGTAGATGACGGCCCGCATCGGTCCCTAGTCCTCGAATCCCGCAGCGCTCTGCCCGCGTTGCATGATGGCAGATATTTCGTTTTGAAAACATGCGTACGGCGTTCAGCTGTTGTCCGCGCACGTAGTGGCGTCGGGTCGTACGGAACTGTGTATGTCCAAGAACGCCGACTGCAATCAACGCCTGCTGCGGCGCCACTTCAGCGACGAAGGTTGCAGCCGAGTGGCGGAACAGATGCGGTGATAAATTGCAAGCGCTTGCGTTCCCAAACGATGCGCTTGATGCGATCGGCAAGCGTAGCGGCCGTCATGACAGTACCGCGTGTCGTCAGCCAAAGGGCCGTGTCGTCCGTGCCAGGTCGCCACGCCAGAATTGGCCGGTAGTAAGTCCAATAGCGCGATATGCGTTCTACGAGCTCTTCCGGAAGCGTGACCTCGAAATCTCTCCCGCGAGTTTTCATTTCTTTCGCTGGGATACTTAGCCGATCGCTTCCAAATTCGAGGTCTAAGTGGTGTTCGTTCCGCAATGCCTGAACATTCTTGCGCCGAAGCGGACACAGCGTCAGAAACGCGATTAGCAGCCCGTCCCGGTAAAGCACCGCTCTCGGCTTGTCCCGGCCATGGCTGTTCTCGGCCTCGTCCATCATGTCCATGCCGACTTTCAGCAGTTCTCGCGATGACAGGAGGCGATCTTCGATGCGTCGGACGGGGCGGGCGCGACGACCGAGGTTGCCGGCAACTCGATTAATCAGGGACCGGTCCGATCCCGGATCCATGGCCCGGACGGCTTGAGATATGTGGCGGAGCGCAGCAACAACAGACAACGGGGCAATTCGTGCGCGAAGCATGTCAATAAAGGGTCGTAAGTCTTCCTCTCGCGTGACGCGCTCGCCAACACGGCGCACATCCCGCAGGTTCCCGACATCCTGTAGAAATAGCAGCAGGCGACCGTACTCCTGCTCGCATCGGTTATCGGTCGACGGCGACCATCTAGCGGCCAAGCCTCCGCTCGTGAAGTAGTCGCCAGAGGCGTGGGCCGAAGCCCATGCTACACGTTCTAGTTCCGGCCACTCTGTTACCGGTAGGAACCTTTTTCGACCAGGAGCGCGCATCTCAGAGCCGCTCCGAGTCGATACTGTAGGCAACGTCGGCTGGGGAAGCGCGCTTCGACTGTGCGGCTCCACTCGCCTCGTCCATCACGAGCGCCTGGTACGCACGCATTGAAAGCTCGACGTCCATATAGCTGTAGTTTTGTATCGTCGTGTTGATGTTCTGATGAGTGAGAACGCGCGCGACCATCGCGTACGCGCCAGGGGAATTTGTTGAGGACGACGATGTGAACCAGGTGCCGGAAAAGGTGAGCGTTGACGTCGAAGCCGAGCTTCTCGTGCACCAGAACCTTCATCTGCTTGCCGAGACAGTTGGGGTCCTTGCACCGATCGGCGTGCTCACCGGTGAATAGGAAAGGCGACCCCTCCGGCGCTAAGAGAGGTCGGAACCGCTTAATGTAGGTGCGAATGAGGTCAGCGCACTGCTTTGGCAACGGCATGGACGCCGGATGGCTGTTCTTGAGCTGCCCTTCCGGAATTTCCAGCAGCAAGCCGCCACTCATGCCGCTGCCCTCCCACATAAGTTGTTGATCTATGCGCAGACTGGAGAGCGTGCTCAATCGCAGCGGGCAAAAGACCAAGATGACGAGTGCCAGAGCTTTCTGAAACAGCAGCGCGTCGCTCCAGGTCAACTCCGTCTCCAGCTCGGCGATGGTACGCGCGATCTTCATGGGCATGATGAATAGGCGGGCCAGATTCGACTCGTGCTTCAGCGCGGCGACCTTCTTGCGGTTTTTGATCGACATGCCCCGCTGGCGCACGCGAAGGTTGTTTGCATAGGCCTTCAAACACGCCAGTTCCTCAGCCGGCATGTCACGTACCCACCGGCCGGCGATCGTACGAAGAAGAATGCGCAGGAGGCTGCTGAATGCCGAGCCTCGTAGCCCGGCTGCTTCTTCCAATCTAGCAGCTCTCGTAGTCCAGCCTCGACCTGGCACGGCCTCACGCAGAAGGCGAGGTCGGTGATCTCGTCCCGCGAGTAGCCGGATCGTCGCAACGCGCTGATATACATGTGGAAGCGCTTTTGGTACGAGGCGATTGATGTCGGCTTGAGGGGGCTCTGCGGGGCTCGAACGTCAAAATAGTCTGCCGTCGACATTTTCCTGAGAAAGTCGTCGAACTCGGCCCACACCTGCGGCAGAAATTCCTCCCTTGGGAGGCACAAGGTCTTGATGTACCTCGCCACCACAACGGGGTGCCCCGAGAACTTCGGCAATCGGGCGTGGAGTCCGTTCCAGCGTCGACACGCATTCTGGTGCACAATCTCAGGATGGCGCGTCAGCGTTTCTTCAACGACGTGCTTGAGAAATAGTGCACTCGTTGCTTCGTCAAATTGATCCGGTGACACGCCAATCGCCGAGCAGAAGCGGAACATGCGCGATAGCTGACGCTTTTCGGGCACGGTAAGCTGATCCCAAAGTTGCTTCCACTCGGGCTTAAAAGTGTCGACGTAACGGAGCTTTGGCAGGATGCCGGCAGCGCGTACCGCCGCCAGTACCGCCGATTTGACATTCGAGATCCGTTTTCTCGTGACCTGGAGGCCCCCAGGTGAGAGACGGTGATAAAGTTTGCGCAACTCGTGCGGATCCACAGAAATGCTGTCGGCAGACCGACCAACCCATTTTGCGGTTGATCTGATGGCGGCGCGTCTTTCGTATCGACGGTTCGGCGCCATGCCGGTCGCAGTTGCCAGCCACCGGTCGAGCTCTCCGAGGGTCGACGGCGGCGGCGTTTCCAATTGCTGGTGACCCATATCAATACCCAATTGTTTGCCGCTATTATCTAGTGACACTCACGGCGAATAAAAGTGTCGATTCGGGAAAATATCGCGCTTGAAAATCGCTGGGTTTCAGTCGCGTTGTTTCCCAAGGCACATCACACTTTCCACTCATAGATCTATCTCCATTTCCAGGTACTCCAAGAGTGATTTTCTCCAGATCCGCCACTGCCCACCCGCCTTCGTAGCAATCAGCTTGCAACTCTTGATGAGACGTCGGACCGTTGCTGGATGGTGGTTAAGCCAAGCGGCGGTTTCCTTGAGCGTCAGCGGAGGATCAGGAAGGCGCGTCACGCATGCTCTCCCTGACCGCCCGTAGCTTGCGCTGGCGTGACAACGCTGGCGGGAACGTCGCTGCTCTTCGCCAGGTATCGGCGCGCAGCTTGCCGGGCAAGCGTGCGAATTAAATGACCGAGGCCGTCCGCTTCCGGATGTGCGCAACCGTGGCTGACCCATCCGGGCTAAGCGCCCCATGGAGTGGCTCCGTCGCCCGAAGCGCACGCCGGGGCACAGTCAATGCTGACCGGAATTGACGAGGGGTCGGGACTTCGTAGCGCGCACGGTCGCCTCTACTGTGAGGTATGGCTCGGCGAAGTGGTCGGCGCCGATGTCCAGCAGAGGTGGGACGAATTTACGTGATTGGAAATATGCGCAGCGCGATCAGTGATTCGAACCTGAAACGATCCGATCCCAGGTTCTGCTCACCTCCACCCTCGATACCCGAGTAGGGAGACGGCGCCGACTTGACGGCTGAGTTGGGGATGCCGAAAAGTGGCGCGGGCAAACCACGAGAATTGCGCCGAACGAGCCCCATGACCCAAGCCCACGGCACACGACTAACGTGGAAGCGCTACGTGCGCTTCTGAACAGGGAGCTGCCGTGTGCGTTGGCACTCAGTTTCCAGGCGCTTCCGAAGCCTAGGTCGGTCACTTTGCTAATCTTGAGCACGTCGCTTCTGGCCCGGCTTTTTCCATTCCGCCGGTGCCAGACTTTCAAACTTTATCAATTCGCCGGCCTGTAGCTGTTGGATGCGCGAGCAAAAGAGCTTTTCTGAATTCTGATTTAGTCAAAGCGCCGTCCACCTATTCTGACCGGTGCTTGTCAATAATGGCCGCGCCTGACTTCATCATGGCCAATTCCGCCGGCGGCCGAAGCTTCAACCATTGCTCGATCTGCTTTTGGTTTACAAATAGAGGAAAATTAATAAGCAGGGTATCCAGTGAACCTTCAGTTAGCCAGGTTACATTGACATGAAATTGGCCGCGCCCTAGGGATCCTTCGAAAAAAATGGCTGACCGGAATCCCAGGCAGACTTCTTTATCTGGAACGCAATTTTTTTCAAGCGGTCCAGGACGAATATGTCCAAGTCGCCCCGATGGGCGGCACACAAAAACAGAAACTGTGGGGATGGGCGCGAAGGCCGGCTGATGAAAGGCACCGCCTCATAATTTCTTAGCCATTCAATATCACCGCCAATTCCCCGCACCTCGGCATATTCTTAAATCGAGGTCGTGAGCCGATCACGCGGTTGCCGTTGTACCGTGATCATAGCCTTTTCCAAACTCACTAGTCCGGTGATTACTTTTGGATCAGGGTAGAGGTAGGAGGTCATCAGCTGGCGAGGTGTTATTGAGCGATGCGAACGGGCGTCGCAGATCGTGCGTCGGTTAGCGACACCCGAACGTTGCGGCAAAATGGCTACTTACTTTCAACGGGAAGAGGCGTCTTCCGTCTTGGGCAGTCGCTCGACATGAGCGCACGCAGGTCCGCCAGTTCGCTCTTGATGCAGCCGAGCTCGCCCTTGATCGTACCCTTGAGGGTGCCGACCTCACCCTTGATCGTACCCTTGAGCGCGCCGAGCTCGGCTTTCAACTCCTGGAAGCCGGCCTCCATCTTGCGCCTCGATCGACGTGAACCTGAGGGTGTGCAGGGCGCCGATTTCCGTTATCTCCGCCAGCTCCCGGTCGATGCGCGAGAACCCGATGTCAAGGGCCTCAAGTATTACGTTCTTCTCCAAGTCGATCACCGCTTTTCTAAAGTGCGTCGCCTTCTTAGCATGCTTTGTTAGCTCGTGGAGCCGGTAAACCTAGCTAGTCCGATGCGGCGGGCAGCGTCGCGATTGATGTGCGCGGCGTTGTCATGGATCGACGGAGTGGTGTGCGTTGCTGACGAAGACCTGGAGGCGTTCGCCCAGAGGCGTGAAACGGTACCCTAAGGGGCGAACAGCCAAGTTGTTGTGGAGAAGCTTGCCGTACGCGCAGGCAATCTTCAGCACTGATGCGAGAGTGCGCTCGGTCTGGACGCCCCGACGGCGGCAAGCGGACACGCTGCGCCATCCGGGCGCCGGGCCAATCCAATCTTCCCCTAGTTAGACAGACAGCGGCCCGCCCAACTGTACTCAGGGCGCCTGACGGATTGCGCGCGCCAGCGGCGCTGCCGTGAGGTTTTGATAACCAGACGCCGAGCCTACCCATGACTTGAGCAACATTCGGCTCGGCTAGGGCTTCACTCTTGGGGCCCGTGCGGACGACACCGACGCCTCCCGAGATGCCTCGGCGGTCTTATAAGAGGTCGATGTCCGGACCCGGCCCGCACGGACATCAAGATGACGTCGATCCACGTCTGCTTCTGAGTGTGAGGATGACATTGCGTCTCGGAATCGCGACGTCCGCTTCTGACCCAAAGCGGAAGTTCCGAACGACGCGGGCGCAGCCGTAATGCGCCGTTTCGCGCGTCCAAGGGCGGAATACGCTTCGCTATTTCGCCCTGCGTGCTGAGCCTGATCCGCGGGTTCGTTTCCGGGCAACCCCGCAGGCTGTAACGCTCGGCGAAGACTAATGTTCGTGGGCCCTCCGCTGTGGTGCTATCGTTGTGGTGTCCTTTGCCGGCCACCGCGGATCGTAAGCCAGGTTGCCCGCCGCACCGGAAGTCATTGTTCGCGGGAGATCTCTAGGACGTGTCCACCGCTCAATCCGGCTCCGATGCCAAGACGGCGTTTGTTCTTGCCGGCGGCGGCAGTTTCGGCGCGGTCCAGGTCGGCATGCTGCGCGCCATTCTGGCCACGGGCTAAGCGCGGACATGGTGGTGGGTTCGAGCGTCGGCGCCATCAACGGCGCCTATTTCGCTGGAGATCCGACGCGCGAAGGTGTTGAAAAGCTGGTGCGGCTCTGGCGCGGCATCCGGCGCCACGACGTGTTTCCTGTGTCATGGCGGACGCTCCTGGCGTTCGCCTGGCGGCGCGACTTCCTGATCGGCCAAGATGGTCTGCGACGGCTCATCGACTGTCACTTGCCTTACCGCAACCTGGAGGACGCGCAGCTGCCCGTGCATGTTGTCGCGACCGACTTGCTGTCGGGCGGCGCGATCGTGCTGTCGGAGGGATCCGCTGCTGATGCGATCATTGCTAGCGCGGCCATACCGGCCGCCTTTTCGCCGGTCCAGGTCAACGACCAGTATCTCTGCGATGGGGCAGTGACCAGCAATACGCCCGTGCGCGTGGCGGTCACTCGCGGCGCCACACGTCTCATCGTCATGCCGACCGGGTATGCTTGTGCCTGCGAGAGCCCGCCGCGCGGCGCAGTCGCGAGCGCGCTCCACGCGTTGACACTCCTCATCGCACGCCAGCTCGTCGCCGAGATAGAGGGCCTTGATCACAGCATCGATGTCGTCATCGTGCCGCCGCTCTGTCCTTTGACGGGCTCGCCCTATGATTTCTCCCAGACCTCGGAGCTGATCGACCGGGCGGCGGAGAATACGTCGTCGGTGGATCGCCGATGGAGGCCTCGAGCGACGCGAGGTTCCCCACGAGCTCAAGGCTCACCGGCATTATCCGGCGCTGGCGCGCGTGTGGTGAGGCACAGGTAGCCCCGCTGTTTGTTGGCCGAAGGGTGTCCTTCGCCGCCGGCGTGACCAGTGCGTGACCCATACCCTGTGCGGACAACGCCATGACGCGCCATGCCGCCGGACTCTGCGCCGGCCGCCTCCGCGGTTAATCAAGCGCCACCGTGTAGGCGCACAGCCACGCGCCGATAGCATCGGGCTATCGAATTGAGAGAAAGCCAATATTTCCGAATTGGCTCGCGCTTCCGCATGATCCGAACATGGCGAGACGGACTTCTCCGCCTCGTTTTCGCTCCCGACACGGGAGTTCACAACCTCAACGATGGAGACAGACAATGACGACGATCTTCCTGACCTCTCTGCTCGGCGCTGTGCTGGCAACGACGGCATATGCCGGCTCGGACATTCGCGAGCGCGCCCGCACCGGCTCGACCATCACGGTACACGGCTTTGCCGACGGCCGCTGAACGGCTCGTCGCAACCTGAAAGCGATCCGCGCAGACATGCCAATGAAACATTCAAACCAACCAGAAATGGTCCCCTGGTGTTTGTCACGGCAACTCGTCTGATGCCGCGGAATTACTGGAAGCCGGCGCCTCGTGCCCGGCTTCCAGATCATCTCGTTCACGAATCTGGAGAAAGGTCCAATCGCCTCGTGCATTGCACCGCGCTAACATCATCGCCGCTCGGCTTAGCGCCGCAAGATCAGAAAAGGTACGGCCCCCGGTGACAGCTCCCAGCACGCTCGCAACAAGCCTTCGCAGACATCTGCGTGATGGACGGCCCCCTCAGCCGCAAGCTCGCCGCTTACTCGGAGAAGCTGCAGGAGCTCAATTTTCCTTTCGCCGAGGCATACGACACGCTGGTTGCGCGCCTCATCGACGGCGGGATCGGCAGCAGGCGCGCCGAAGGTCGGCGAGCCCATGCCGTTATTCGCGCTGCCGCTCGCGTTCGGCGGGCTCGTGCGTCTCGACGAGCTGTTGGCTGACGGGCCGGTGGTGATCAGCTTCAATCGCGGCCATTGGTGTCCGTTCTGCAAGATCGAGCTGCGCACCGTCGCGGCCTACCACGCGGAGATTGCCGCGCATGGCGGGCGGGTGGTGTCGATATTGCCGGACCGACAAGGATTCCTCGGTCAGCTCGACGCCGACACCGAGGGCAAGCTGCTGATCCTTACCGATATCGATAACGGCTATGCGCTATCGCTCGGTCTCGTCCTGTGGCTCGGCGACCGTCTAAAGGAGCTGATGAAGGGGCGCGGCGTTCACCTCGACCAGATCCATGGCAACGACGGCTGGTTCGTTCCGTTGCCGGCGACATTCGTCGTTGCCTGCTGATGGGCACGTCGTCTCGCGCCACGTCGATCCGGACTTCCGTTTACGAATGGAAGTCGATGAGATCCTTGCCGCGTTGCGCCGGGTCGAGGGCCATAGTACCCAAAGTCATGGGTGATTTGACCGGTCCAGACAGCGAGCCGCGGGCAATGACCGAGGCGAACTCCGCTCGATGAAGCCTTCAGGAAGATCTGCGCGACGGAAGCGCCCCTAGGGCGAGCGACTCGCCCTGTTCACTGCCGCGGTCGAAACGCACAGCCGGCCGTTTGCCGTCGCCTACCAGAACCTCATCACGCAGATCCAGAATGCCGCCGCCGGCATCACCGCACCCGCGATGGGCGAAACACTGCCGCCGTTCCTGCTGCCTGACCACACCGGACGTCTCGTCGAACTCGATGACTTGCTGGCCAAGGGCCCCTGGTCGTGAGCTTCAATCGCGGGCACTGGTGCGAGTACTGCGAGCTGGAGCTGCGCGCATTTGCTGATGCCCACGCCGAGTTCGCCGCGCGCGGCGCGCAGGTCGTCTCCATCATGCCGGAGCGGGGCGAATACACGCGCAAGGTTCGGGCGCTGACCAACGATACGTTGACGGTGCTGTCCGACATCGACAACGGCTACGCGCTTTCGGTCGGCGTCGTGATGTGGCTCGGCGACGAGGTCCGCTCGCTATATCAGACAGTTCGGCCTCGACATCGAACGCTATCAGGGAAATGCAACCTGGTTCGTGCCGATCCCCGCAACATTCGTGTTGGACCGCAACGGCATTGTCGTCGGGCGCAAGGTCGATCCGGACTTTCGCAGCCGCATGGACATGGAAGAGATACTGGACGTACTCAGAGGCCCCTAACGGCAGCACCTTGTGGGCGCCGCAATTTCCCTGGCGATTTGCGTCAGTCTGGACAAAGATGAATCCGGCGCCGTGCAGGACGATTTCGGAGCCGAGGATGGCCGAACCATCGATAGCCGAAATTCTCGAGGAGACGACCGAGCGCTGTCGCAACCTCGATGCGCCGCTGGCCGGCCGTCTGCAGGCGTTTGCCGACGAGGTGCGCGCACTCAATTCCGACTTCGCCGATATCGTCGAGCGGATGGTCGCCCGTCTGAAAGCCTCCGGCGCCGGCGAGAAGGCGCCGGCGCCCGGCGAGCCGATGCCGGAGTTCATGCTGCCCGACCAGAATGGAAGACTGGTGAGCCTTGCCGATCTCGTGGAGCGCGGGCCCGTCGTGGTCGCCTTCCATCGCGGTCACTGGTGTCCGTACTGCCGCATTACCGCCGACGCGCTCACTCGCATCCATGGTGCCGTGCAGGAGCGCGGCGCGGAGCTCGTCGTCATCACGCCGGAAATCGAGCGCTTCAACGAGGAGCTGCGTTCGGCCGTGGGCGCGCGCTTTCCGGTGCTGTCGGACATGGACAACGGCTACGCGCTGATGCTCAACCTTGCGTTCTACGTCGGCGACGAGAAGAAGCAGGTCATGAAGTTCGCCGGCTGGAACATCCCGCCCTACAACGCCAACGACAACTGGACGCTGCCGATTCCGGCGACGTTCGTCGTCGGCAGCGACGGCCTCGTCAAGGCGCGCCACATCGATCCCGACTACCGTAAGCGCATGGACGTCGAGGCCATACTCGACGCCGTCTCGGCCGCGCGCGCCTGAACTCAGGCGGCCTTTGCCTTCTTCGCGTCGCGACCAGTCGGCGGCGCGCATCATCTTGATCAGCGTGCTCGCCGCCATTGAGCGCTGGCGTCCGGCGACAGCGTAGACGAACACCGTCCTGTCCATCTCAAATCCCTCAACCTCGATCAGCGCGAGGTCAGGCGACGTCGAGGCAGCTCTCGGGCGCGAATCCGACCCCGAGCTCGGCGGCCAGCAAGCGCCACGAAGTCTGCATCCGAGCCGGCATTGTGGGCGGTGGGAACTTCAACGCCCGAGGTGCTGAGGAAACGTGATGCCGCGCTCGAAATCCTCGCAATAGGGGCGGCAGATCAGCCGCTCTTTCTTCAGATCCTCGACGGTGGCCGATCCCTGCTTGGCGAACGGATGCGCCTTGGCAGTGACGAGCCGGTAGGCCTCGGTGAAAAGGGGCCAGGATTCGAGCCGGTCCCAGCTCTCGGGGAACCTCGGCGCCACGGCCAGGTCGACGCTCCCCTTCTTCAGGTGCTCGCTCACCTCCACGCTGCTGCCGCGCACGAATTCGAGATTGAGACCCGGCATCGCGCGCACCAGCTCCTTCAGGAACGGCAACACGATCTCGATGTTGACGGTGAACGGCAGCGCGATCGACAGCGGCGCCATCGCACCCTTCTTGATGGAGGTCGCCACCTGCTTTGCCGCCTGCGCGCTGTCGAAGCACTGCTGCATCAGCGGCAGCATGCGATGGCCGAGCTCGGACAGGTGCGTGAGGTTGCGCTCGCGGCGGAAAAGCTCGCCGCCCAGCTCCTCCTCCAATTGCTTGATGGCTCGCGTCAGCGACGGCTGCGCGACGTGACACTCCTCGGCGGCGCGGGTGAAGTTCAACAGTCGCGCTACGGCGAGGAAGTATCGGACTTGGTGCATTTCCATGCGGGGACACCAACGCAGTCAATATCGGCGGCGAAATGCCTGCAGCCGCAGCGCGCCGTCAAGCCATAGCCGCTTGCTATCAATTCCGGACCCATACGGCATTTCAGCTTACAACTTCTTACGCATAGCGTCGCTGTCGAAACTGGTTCCCCGCTGACGGCCCTCCCCCCGCCGTCAGCCACCTGGACCCGGGGCCGCTCCCGTCCCTCCGACGCGCCCCGGGTCTCTTTCTTGAATCAGGACGAACGATCGATGGAGACGCAAATGCTGGACAAGCCAGCGAGACGGATGCCCGCCGCCGGATCCGTATGGAATTGCCGATTTGTTAGGCAGGTCGGCAATCGTCACCGGTTCGACGAGCGGCATCGGTCTCGGCATCGCGCGCGCTTTCGCGGCGTGCGGCATGAACGTGCTGCTTAATGGCTTCGGCGACCGCGCCGAGATCGACCGCATCGTCGCCGAGTTGGCGGATGAGCTACGGCGTCAAACCGCCTATTCGGCCGCCGACATGTCGCGACCGGACGACATCGCGCGCATGGTCGACGAAACGACCGAGACTTTCGGTGCCGTCGACGTGCTGGTTAACAACGCCGGCATCCAGCACGTGGAGGCGGTGGAGACGTTTCCGATCGAGAAGTGGAACGCCATCGTGGCCATCGATCTGTCGGCCGCGTTCCATGCCATCCGCGCCGCTGTCGCCGGCATGAAGGCGCGCCGCTTCGGCCGCATCATCAACGTCGCCTCGGCGCACGCGCTCGTCGCCTCGCCGTTCAAGTCGGCCTACGTGTCGGCGAAGCACGGCATCGTCGGACTGACGAAAACCGTGGCGCTGGAGACGGCCGAGCACGGCATCACGGTCAACGCCATCTGTCCCGGCTACGTGCTGACCCCGCTGGTCGAGAAGCAGATCCCCGAAACGGCCAAGGCGCGCGGGCTGACGGAGGAGCAGGTCATCCGCGACGTGCTGCTGCACGCGCAGCCGACGCGCCAGTTCGTGACGACGGAGGAGATCGGCGCGCTGGCGGTGTTCCTGTGCTCGCGCTGCCGCACGGTCGATCACCGGCGCCGCCATTCCCGTCGAAGGCGGCTGGACGGCCCAGTAGACGTATCGGCGACGGCTCGCTCGAACTGCGGCTCTCCGGCTGCCGCCGGAGAGCCGCTCTTGCGTTGTGCAGCGTTACACCGGCGGGCATAGCCGCGGAGCTATGGATACGGTGGCCAAACGGCATTTCAAATCAATGCTTCAGGGCGGGCATCCTGCGGGCATGAGCGCAGGTCGTCTCGCGCTCTCGTTCAAACCCTTTGCAAAGGATGCTCCCCATGACCTCGACCAAACTCAACCTCGTTCTCGCCGCGCTGGTCGCCGGCACGCTCTCGATTTCCGCTCCCGCCTTCGCCGGCGCCTGCCCCGCTGGCAAGGAAACGACCGACGGCCAGAAGGCCGGCGCCACTGCTCACAAGGACGTGTCAGGAAAAACTGCTCGGCCAGATCGATCTCTCCAAGGAGAAGATCGCCGTCGCCGGTCATCACCTGCGCATGCGCCGCCTCGACATCAAGCCCGGCGGTGAAGTCGCCTGGCACAGCCACGGCGAGCGGCCCGCGCTGATCTACGTCGTGTCCGGCAGCATCACCGAGTACTCGAGCCACTGCCAGGTGCCGATCGTGCACAAGACCGGCGAGCTGTCGGTCGAGCAGGGCGGCCTGTCGCATTGGTGGAAGAACACCAGCAAGAAGCCGGTGGTGCTGATCTCGGCCGACATCGCCCAGGATCCCGAGCAGCAGCGGCATGTAGGCCGGCTGCTTGCGGAGCGGGACGTCGCTTCCTCGCCGCCACCTCCTCGGCACGGAAGCGCGTCCCGCCTCGCATCGACAACAAGCGCATGAGTTGGAACATGACCGAGATTGCCAGCCCGGTAGCCATAGACGAGGCGAAACACCATCGCGTCATCGACGGGACGGTCGCGTTTCGTCGTGATTGCGACGATGGCCTTCTTGACGGTCGTCGATCTGTTCGCCGCGCAAGCGTTGCTGCCGACGCTCGTCGCTCGCTATGGCGTGTCGCCGGCCGCAATGGGGCTTGCCGTGAATGCCTGCACGTTCGGCATGGCTGCAGCCGGGCTCGCTGTGGCGCTGTTCAGCCGACACATCGATCGTCGCGCCGGAATCGTGCTGAGCCTCGCCTTGCTCACCATTCCGACGGCCCTGCTGGCGCAGGCACCAAACCTCGCCGTGTTTGCGACACTGCGGGTCATACAGGGGCTGTGCATGGCGACGGCCTTCAGCCTGACGCTCGCTCATCTCGGCGAGCACTACAGCGCCAAGCAAGCCGCCAGCGCGTTCGCCGCCTACATCACCGGCAATGTGGCGAGCAACCTCATCGGCCGCTTGATCGCCACGGGCGTCACAGATCACTTCGGGCTCGCCGGCGCGTTCTACACGTTCGCCGCGCTGAACCTCGCTGGTGCCGGCCTCGCCTACATCGCAATTCCGGCGCAGCGGCATCCGATGCCGGCCGGAATGCCTGATGGAAGATGCGATGCAGGGATGGCTCGCGCACCTGAGGCATCCGTCGCTGCGCGCCGGCTTCGGGATCGGCTTCTGCATCCTGTTCGCCTTCATCGGCACCTTCACATTCGTCAATTTCATCCTCGTCGCGCCGCCGCTGTCGGTCGGCATGATGGAACTCGGCGTCATCTACTTCGTGTTCCTGCCGTCGATCCTGACGACCCCGCTTGCCGGCGCGGTGGCAGGTAAGCTCGGGACGCGCAACGCGCTGCTCGGCGGCCTGGCTGCGGCTGCGCTAGGGTTGCCGCTGTTGCTGTCGCCGCGGCTGTCTCTGGTGCTGTCCGGCATGGTGCTCGTGGCCGTAGGCACGTTCTTCGCGCAGGCGCTGGCGACAGGCTTCGTCAGCCACGCGGCGCACGCGCGACCGCAGCGCCGCCAGCGGCATGTATCTCGCCAGCTACTTCATTGGCGGCCTGGTCGGTACCGCGGTGCTCGGGCAGGTCTTCGATCGCGCTGGGCTGGCCGGCAACCGTCGCCGGTATCGGCGTCGCCCTGGGCGTAGCCGCGATCCTCAGCTTCCGCTTGCGCGACAGCGCCGCCTAGCCGACGCTTCAGCGGAAAGCTGCGACCCGCGCCGCGCCCTCCGCGATCACGCGCGCGTTGTCGGCCGTCGCATCTCCCGCCGCGACGCCGCGCACCTTGATCAGCGGGACTGGACCAAATCGGCAGGCGCGGGCACCCATCGCAGCTCTCCTCGTAGCTCATCATGGTGCGCCAGTCCTTGCCGGAGACGAACCCGTGCCCGTAGGGATACGGCTTGCTGGTCGTCGTCGAGCGCCAGGTCGTGGCGCGCGCCGATCGAGGTGTCCGATCTCATGCGCCAGCGAATAGCTGAGCGCCGCGCACTCGTGATGCACGACCGTGAAGGCGCGATCGGCCGGCGGCGCCACGGCCGCCGAGAGACCGCAACCGTTAGGGTCGTGCACGATCAGCGCGGCGATGTCGGCCTTGTGCTGATCGCGCAGGGCGTGCACTTCCTCCATGTAACCGTCGCCCTTGTCGGCGAAACGGAACACGTGCTCGAAATGCGAGCCGGATTCCACGTAGTTCGTCTGATAGGCGTGGACGAGGCGCAGCCGCACGTTGTTGATGCCGCTGTTGCGGAACGACTGGTTGGCCTCCTCGATGGCGACCTCGATCAGGTCGCGCTTGATGTCGGTGTAGTGCGATGCGGCCTGCGGCGTATAGGCGACGAGCAGGTCGATGGTCACGGGCTCGCGCGGGGAACTTGCCGCTCGGCGCCGGCGGGACGACGAGGGCGATTTCAGTACTGGCCTTCGCCTGCGACTTCGGGCGCCGCGTCCTGCAGGTTGCGGATCGGCTCGCGCGGACGCTCGACCTCGCCGGCATGGCGGCTTGCGCAGCATGCTGGCATCGCCTTTGGTGACCAGCGGGTCCTTGCGCATGTGCATCTTGTCGAGCAGCGACTTGTCCATGGGCGCATGCTCGGGCGGCAGCTTGCGGGGCGACATCTCGACGACACCGTGCATGCGTGCCGCCGAGGTTCTTCACCACGAAATGGCGTCCGCGATAGGTGATCTGGCCGGACAGCCGGCCGCTCGGCCACCACAGCAGCGTAACCGGATCGTCGGTGCCGACGACGGTGCCGTGCCATACGTACCCATCGGCGGTCTTCTCGACGCGCGAGCGCCGCACCTTGATGGTCGTGGTGGCGTCGAGGGAGAGCATCAGATCGGAACCGGGCTGTGCGGCGTCGGGGGCATGCATGCCCTTGGTCAGCTCGTACTCCATGACCTTGGGATCAGGCAGCGCCATCATCGCCATGCCCATGGCGGCTTTCGAGCTCATGGCGTCGTGCATCATGGCGCTTTGCTTCGGCGTCATGGGCGTCGCCGGATCCATCGGCAGTAAGGCGCGGTTCGACTTGTCGTCGAGCTCCATGACGGAAACGCCATGCTCGGCTGCCGCTCGCTTGAGCGCGTCGAGCCGCTCCAGCGGCACCGACCACATCTCGGCGCCGGTCATTTCCAGCGGCTCGCCCGATGGATCGCCCGCCGCCCGCTTGAGAGCTGCGATAGCTGGCGCTTCCGGGCGACGGCAGATGGGAAAGGATGAGACCGCGCGAAGCATCGGACCGCATGCCGTCGACCGCGAAGGCCAGCGGCACGCCGATGAGCGCTGCAGCGAGAAGGGCGGCGCGCAGCGTGCGCATGTGTTGGACAAGCCGGCATGGCATCCTCGCAGTTGTGCAGAATGAAAAAGGGGCCCCGGGATCGCCCCGAGACCCCCTTGGTTGGAAGTCGACCGATTTCAGTTGCCGGACTTGGCTTCCATGTCGGCGAGGATCTGGTCCCACACGCCGTGCGGCGAGAAGCTGTCGCCGGCCTTGCAGGAATTGTAGGCGTCGAGCGACTTGCGGACGGCGTCGGCAAGCTCATAGCCGCTCATCTTGTTCACGTAGATCGACATCTTGCCCATGTGGTTCTTGAAGCCGTCGTCACAGATCCGTCTTGGCGAAGGCAGGCGCGGCAATGGCGATCAGAGCGACGGCGAGCGCTGCAAACAACTTGGTCATCGTAGGTCTCCTTTGATTTGAGCAACCGCTCCAGGGGTGGGCGGCTGGCAAGGAACCTACGGAGCCGGCGGCGGGCGCTGAAATATCGATTGGGTTTGGTTTCGATAGCCGCAGGGCATGAAACGGCTGATCGGCCGATAGTCGGCGTCTATGAACATCTGAGCCAATCGCTATTTCAGCAATGACGCTGCGGTTCCTCATGGTGGGCACAGGTTTTCGCAACGCCCAACCCTCGAGGAGACCGCCATGCCTATCCGTGCCCAAATCGTGACCTGGATCATCGCCGCTGTCGCTGCGCTCGCTCTGCGTGCGCTTCCCATCGATACGGCCACGGCCGCCAAGACCAACGACGGCATCGTTCGCGTCAAGAGCGGCTATGGCGTCGACGAGACCGTCAGCCGCCTGCGCGCCGACATCGAGAAGCAAGGGCATCAAGTTCTTCATGGTCGTCGATCAGGCGCAGCTCGGCGCCGACGCCGGGCTGAAGCTCAACCCGTCAAAGCTTTTGGTGTTCGGCAACCCGCCGCTTGGTATACAGTTCCTGACCGCTAACCCAGACGCAGGCCTCGACTGGCCGGTGCGCCTGCTCGTCAACCAGGATGACGCGGGACAGGTGTGGGCCGTCTACACCGACTTCGGTTGGATCGCGCGGCGCCACAACATCACCGACCGCAATGCGCAATTCCAGATGGCCTCCGAGGTCATCGCGTTCGATCACCTCGAGCGTAGCGGCGCGAGCAGCCCTGATTTGAATTTGGGTGCCTACGGAGGATGTCATGGGTCGACGAAGCGAAGCAACGGCGCCAAGTCGCCCTACGCGCACCGACGGCGCACGGACGCATCGTCCTGGTGCTGCAGGGCGGCGGCGCGCTCGGCGCCTATCAAGCCGGCGTCTATCAGGCGCTGCACGAGGCGGGTATCGAGCCCGATTGGATGATCGGGACGTCGATCGGCGCGATCAACGCCGCATTCATCGCCGGCAACGAGCCCGAAAACCGCGTGCCGGCGCTGCGCGAGTTCTGGCGCCGCATGGCGCACAAGTCGATCTGGCACGAGTGGTCGGCGTGGCCCCGCTTCGTCGCAGTCGGCGTCCTACCTGACGACGATCACCGCCGGGCTGCCGGGGTTCTTCGTGCCCAATCCGCTCGCTTTCCTCGGACCGCACGTGCGCCTCGGCGCCGACCACGCCGGTTTCTATTCGACGGCGCCGCTGGAGCAGACGCTCGGCGAGCTGCTCGACTTCTCGCTCATCGCGCGCAACAAGCCGCGACTGACGGTGGGTGCCGCGCACGTGCGCACCAGCCGCATGCGCTATTTCGACAGCCGCAACGAGGAGCTCAGCGTCAAGCACATCCTGGCGTCCGGCGCGCTGCCGCCGGCATTCCCCGCCGTGCGCATCGACGGCGAGCTGTATTGGGACGGCGGCATCCTCTCCAACACGCCGACCGAAGCGATCTTCGACGAGAACCCGCGCGTCAACTCGCTCGTCTTCGCCGTGCACATGTGGAACCCGCAAGGGTCCCGAGCCGGAGACGCATCTGGGAGGTGCTGCACCGCCAGAAGGACATCCAGTATTCGAGCCGCGTCGCCACGCACATCGCGCGGCAGGCGCAGATCCATCGGCTGCGCCACATCATCCGCGAGCTGGCGAGCCTGCTGCCGGACGATGTCCGGCGCAGCGAGGCGGTGCGCGCGTTGACGGCGTATGGCTGCCTCACGCGCATGCATGTCGTCAGGCTGCTGTGGCCCGGCCATGACGACGAGGACCACACCAAGGACATCGACTTCAGTCCGTCCGGCATCCGCAAGCGTTGGGAGGCCGGCTACGAGAAGACCATGCGTGCGATCGACGGCGGCGCCGTGGAAGGGCGAGTTCGATCCGATGGAGGGCGTCTATCTGCACGAACTCCTCGAGGAGGAGCGGATGGACGCCGCAGGCCGGACCCGTGATGGTCGAGGCGCAGACTTGTCTCGACCTCGATGCGGCACGCTGCACGCCTGCAAGGCGCAAAAGGTGCCGCCGTTTAGTTCGCGAGAGAAATTGGTAACGTCCTGGCCGCTATCTGACGGCATCCAGAATCGCCGGAGCAAGACATGGTGACGCGTGGTTTCACTGGTCGGGGCCGCCCTCCCGGTGCGGAAGGACGTATTCCACCGGGGCAACATCTCGTCGACGACTTCCCCGTTCTATCCGCCGGCCCGACGCCGAGGGTCGCCCTTGAAAATTGGTCGTTCACGCTGAAGGTCGGTCCAAGGCCGGTGAAGATCTGGAACTGGGCCGAGTTCAACGCGCTGCCGCAGACCAAGCTCACGCGCGACATCCACTGCGTGACGACTTGGTCGAAGCTCGAACACGCTGTGGGAAGGCGTCCTGATCGACGACATCCTGGCCGCGGCCGGACTGACCCGCCGACCGCCTTCACGCTCGCTCACTCCTTCGACGGATATTCGACAAACGTGCCGACCGCGGATCTCATCGGCGGCAAGGCGATGATCGCCTTGCGCTACAACAACGCGCCGCTGGAGCCGGATCACGGCGGACCCGCGCGGCTTGCTGGTGCCGCATCTCTATTTCTGGAAGTCGGCCAAGTGGGTGAGCGGACTGCAATTCACCGAGCGCGATGAGGCCGGATTCTGGGAGCTGCGCGGCTATCACATGTACGGAGATCCCTGGCGCGAGCAGCGATATGACACCGACTGACGAGGCGTCGGACGCTCCGCCGGACACCAAGTGGCAGAACGCCAAGATCGTCGACATCATCCAGCGCACGCCGCGCATCAAGAGCTTCTTCCTCGCGTTGTCCGAGCCGTTCGACTTTCGCGCCGGCCAGCACGTCGATCGTGCGGCTGACGGCACCTGACGGCTATCGGGCGATGCGCAGCTATTCGATCGCATCGGCGCCCGAGTGGAATCGGCGACGATCGAGCTGGCCATCGATCTCCTGGACAACGGCGAGGTCTCGCCCTTCTTTCACGAAGTTGCCGCCATCGGCGACGAGATCGAGCTGCGCGGCCCACTGGGCGGGCATTTCGTCTGGAGCCCGAGCGACGGCGGTCCGCTGCTGCTGGTCGGTGGCGGCTCTGGGCTCGTGCCGTTGATGTCGATGATCCGCGATCGCCACGCAGTCGAAGTCCGACGTGCCGGCACTGCTCCTGCTGTCGGCGCGCAGTTGGGAGGAAGTCCTTTACCGCGACGAGCTCATCGAGCTACGAGCAGCATGGACGATGGGTTCTCGGTCGTCTTTGCCCTGACGCGCGAGGCCAGCGATGCGCCGATGGCGATTATAGCCGGCGGGTCGACGGGCCGATGATGCGCGAGGTGCTTGCTCGCTTGCCGGAAGCTCCGCGCAACGTCGTTCATCTGCGGCTCGAACGCCTTCGTCAACTGCTGCCGCCGATGGCGCGGTCGCCGCCGGTGTGCCCGTCGGCCATCGTCCGAACCGAGCGCTACGGCGGTTGATCTCGCAACGGCCGACGCAGCATCAACCGCTCGCATTTGTCAGCGATACTTTGCGGCGCTGATGAATTGGCTGAACGCTTCGCACCATACCACCGCCGTCGTGTAGGCGGCGACGTCGACCCCGGGCGGCACGTCGAGCAGAAAGCCATCGAACGTCTTCACGTCGCCGATGCGCTTGGACTGCCCTTTGATCTTGAGGAAGCCTTCCTTGGTGTCGACGAACTCGGGCGCAAGGTAGAGCTTGTAGTCGGGGCCCTGGCGCCAGGCGCCCCTGGTGGGCGATCGTGTCGGGCGACACGCGCAGCTCTCCTTCACCCCAATGCACGAAGTCGCTGCCCTTGAGATTGCGTTCAAAGCGACCCTTGAACAGGGCGGTGGCCTCGGTCGCCTGCAGCACGGGCCTGGTCGGGCCCCGCAGGCGCCGTGAGGATCGGCAGAAGATAGATGCCCAAGTAGGAACCCAAGACCCAGCATGGCGCCGTGCGTGGCGAGCAGGAGGAGCAAGCGGAGCATGGTTTCGACCTCTTCCATCGGGCGTCGCGGGCAGCAGCACGTAACGGCGCCTTTAGGTTCTGAGCATAGCGAGATCTCCGCCGCGCCAGAAATGCGGATCAACTCCCGTCTCGATAGCCATTGGCTATTACTCGGCCGAATTCGCCAGCGGCAGCAAGCGTTTCATAGCGCCTAGAGCATCGATTCCAAAGGAACTCGGCATTTCAGATCGAGACCGCGGACCGGCATAACGGTTCTCGGAAGCGCTGGCACTTGTCAGCCAGTCCGCAACTTGTCTGAAACCGCAACCCCTAGGAGAACTCAAATGAAGACCTTCATCCTCGCCGCCCTGCTCAGCATCTCTGCCATCGCACGCTCGGCGCGCCCGCCAATGCCGACGGCTCGCTCTCGGTGCACGGCTATTCCACCCACTACGGCCGCTAAGCCGCTAGCGCAGTTCAGTCGGCAGCGGCCGTAGGAGCCTCCACCTGCGGCCGCTTCTTTTTAAATGCCCGAGATCGTGCCATGAGAAGATTGAGCGACATCGTCACCGTGAGCCTTGGCGCCGCCGCGCTTTTGACGCTCGTCTACGCCAAGGACCGCCCAAGCCCGACCCCGGGCGTTCGCACGGCGATCGAACTCATCGGCAACAAGACGCAGGTGTCCGTGACATCACAACGCACGGCGGGTTCGCGCCTCGGCCTGCGCTCGTGACGTTTCTTGCGATTTTGGGGCTCATCCGGCACCACGAGACGCAATTTACGCTCCTGTGTTGGCCCTCGGCGGTGGAGTCAGCTAATGACCCGAAGCCGGCTTCGGTGCGTCGTGATGGCGTAATCATCAAATAGCGATGAGCTGTGCTTACCAAGTGGCTCGAAGGTCGCTCACGTCATGAACCTACGTCCTGAAGAATTAGCGGAGCGATATTTTGAAGGAAATGCCGCGAGCTATGATCACATTGCCCGCATATCGACGCTTGGGCTTGATGGGTGGTGGAAACGCAAGATTCTCAAAAGGCTTCCGAAAGCACCCGACCGAATCTTGGAGCAGGCCAGCGGAACGGGCATTCTCACCTGCAAAATCGCCCAGCTCTTTCCCGGGTGTCGCGTCATCGGTGTGGAGCTCCACGATGGATATCTGAACATCGCCAGGACCAAGGTCCGCGACCTCGGGCTGAGCAACGTCGAGTTCATTCACGGCAGAGCGGAGAATGTGATTCTGGAGGGCGAGTTCGACTGTATCGTCTCCGATTATCTCGCCAAGTATGTCGATCTTGATCTTTTGGTGGCGCACGCACGGGGAATGCTGCGCAAGGACGGCTTGCTCATCATGCATGAGCTCACTCGACCAACCCACCCGTTCTTCCTGGCGCTTCGGAACGCTCACTTCAAGTTCTTGCGGGCTTACGGAAACTGGAGACACCCCGAGTGGAACTTCGCGTTCAACGACGTTCCGTCCTTTCTTGGAAGGACCCGATGGGTGGATGAGTTGACGCAAGCCTTACGAGCCAACGGGTTTTCAGACATCGGGGTAGAAAATCAGATCTTCGGCGCGTCCGCCATCGTGTCAGCCAGAAAATAGGTCTTCTGCAGCGCTATCTCTGCATCCGGCGGGGGAACGTGGGGAGATGGCCCAATGCTGCCCAAAGTGATCCGGGCGTCGATGTCTGCTTCTGGCCCGAAGCTGCCGTCCCGAATTCGGGTCTCGAAGTCCGGTGCTGGTAGTGAAGCGGACGTGCAGCTCTGCGACGCGCCGAACGTCAGCTACTGACCCAAAGCAGACATCGACGAACTCCAACAAGCACTCTTATTGAAGAACGAGGCCGCTTCAATCCACGCTGCGGGCGACGATCTTCGCGCCGCGCATGAGCACGATAAGCCGGTCCGGATGCTCGGTTATCGCTGCCGCGTAGATGGCGCGGGCAAGGGTTGCCTGCGCCGCAAGCGCCAGCACGCACTCGAATTCGCCCTCGTTCCACATCTCGATGCGAAAAGGCAGCTTGGCGCTTTCCTCCGCGCCGCCGGCGGCTGCCCGCCTGCCTTTGCGAGGCAGCTTTGCTCTCCCAGCAAGGCCCATAGCAGTGCGCCCCTGAAGCTCTTCCCCCGTCAATGCGTCGGACTCCACCCCGATCCGCCGTCAATGCGCCGGACCGTTCCACCGGGCAAGCACGCCATCGTTATGCCGTAACACAATGTAGCGGTCGGGAAATTCACGCGTAGCGGCGTGGTAGGCCGCATAACCAATACTGCCGCTCGCCGTCACCGCAAGGATGAGCTCCACCGATCCCTTGTCCGCGTTCCACAGCTCGACCTTGAAGGGAAGGTCATCCCAGAGGGCGGGATCGGGCAATCTCTGTGGCTTTCCCGCCGCGCCGCCGTCGGTCTCATCCGGCGGGGCGAGGCGGTGCAGTGCGTGAACGGCGCCGAGTGACATTGCGAAGTTCATAATCCTGTACCGATACTTGCTGGAACGGTCTGCATGGCTACCGGGTTCAGGATATATTCTGCGCTCGGCTCACGCAGCACCTTCCCGCACGCTTTTGTGATGGATTCACACACACGATGCCGGCAAAAGAGCCCAACAGCATCCGCGACGACGATGACGGCCGCCAGTTCCGCCTTCTAGCGCAGGCACTTACCGACTACGCCATCTACATGATGGACCCGGAAGGTTTCATTTCATCGTGGAATGCCGGCGCCGCACGGATAAAGGGTTACGATTCCACAGAAATCATCGGCCAACACTTCTCTCGCTTTTTTACTGACGAGGACCAGCGACAAGGCCTGCCGCAGCAGATCTTGGAAATTGCCCGGACCACGGGCCGGTATGAATCTGAAGGCTGGCGCGTCCGCAAGGATGGCAAACGCTTCTGGGCCGCGGCCGTCATCGAAGCCATCCGCGACGAAACCGGCGCGCTGGTTGGCTTCGGAAAAGTTACTCGCGACATCACCGATCGGCACGATGACCGGCAAGCGCTCGTCGAGAGCGAGCGCCGCTTCCGCCTCCTGGTCGACAGCGTCATTGACTACGCGATCTTCATGCTCGACCCGAGCGGCATGATCACCAACTGGAATAAAGGTGCCCAGCGCATCAAGGGCTATACCGCGGACGAGGTCATCGGCACGCACTTCAGCCGGTTTTATACGAAAGAGGACCGCTCGAGAGGTTTGCCAGCCATCGCGCTGGAAGAGGCGAAGCGCGCTGGCAAGTACGAGATGGAAGGTTGGCGCGTACGCAAGGACGGCGGGCGCTTCTGGGCCTCGGTGGTTATCGAGCGGATCCGCGGCGAGTCCGGCGAGCTTCTCGGGTTCGCCAAGGTCACGCGCGATATTACTGAACGCCGCAGCGCGCAGGAAGCGCTACGCCAAAGCGAGCGCCAGTTTCGGCTGCTCGTATCAGGCGTCATCGATTACGCTATCTACATGCTCGATCCCAACGGCATCGTCGTCAGTTGGAACGCCGGCGCCGAAAAGATCAAAGGCTACAGTGCGGACGAAATCATCGGCAGTCACTTCTCGAAGTTCTACGCCGAAGAGGATCGCGGTACGGGCATGCCGGCGCGCGCCCTTTACACGGCCACCTACGAGGGCCGCTTCGAAGGCGAAGGCCGGCGCATCCGCAAGGACGGGACAACGTTCTGGGCAAACGTCGTCATCGACCCGGTCCGCGATGAACATGGCCAGCTCATCGGTTTTGCCAAGATCACGCGGGATATCACCGAGCGCCGTGAAGCGCAGCTTGCGTTACAGCGCGCTCAGGAACAGCTCGCGCAAGCGCAGAAAATGGAGGCCTTGGGCCAACTGACCGGCGGCATCGCGCATGATTTCAACAACTTGCTGACGATCATCGGCGGTCAGGCGCGCATCGTCAAAAATTGTGCAGGCGACCCAAAAAGTCTGAAAGCCGCAGATGCCATGGAAGTGACCGTCCAGCGCGGTGCTGCGCTGACGCGTCAACTGCTTGGCTTCTCGCGCCGGCAACAGCTTGAGCCGCAGCCGGTGATGCTGCCCGAGCGCATAGCTGGTCTTGGGGCGATGCTCGCCACGTCCCTCTCCCCAAACCTGCAGCTGCGCACATCCGTTTTGCCTGACACCTGGCCGGTCATGGCAGATCCGAGCGAACTCGATCTTGCGATCATGAACCTCGTACTCAATGCCCGCGATGCGATGCCGTCAGGCGGCCTGATCATGATCACCGCAGAAAACGTTACCGCGCCGCACAGCCAGCTTGATGCATCGCTTGTGGGCGACTTCGTCTGCATCAACGTCATCGATAACGGCGCCGGCATTCCTTCTGACGTGCTGCCCCAGGTTTTCGATCCGTTTTTCACGACGAAAACGGCCGGCAAGGGGACCGGCCTTGGTCTCTCACAGGTCTACGGCTTTGCCCATCAGTCAGGAGGAACGGTGAGCATCGACAGCGAAGTCGGCAAGGGTACCCGGGTGGCAATCTGTCTGCCGCGCGCCGCTGCGCCGCAGCAGCGGCAGGCCGAAGCCGCAGGGAACGTTGACGAGCGCCGGCACGCACACATCCTGGTGGTCGAGGACAACGCCGACGTCACCGAGGTGACTTCCGCCCTTATCAAGCAGCTCGGCTACACGGTCCGGCTCGCACCCGATGCGGCCAAGGCGCTGCGCATGGTGGAGAAGGAGGCGTTCGACCTTGTCTTCAGCGACATCATGATGCCGGGCAACATGGACGGGCTCGAACTTGCGACGACGCTCCGTAGGTCTCGGCCTGAGCTCCCCGTCCTGCTCGCTTCCGGTTCGCATAAGCTTGTCGAGAAGGCGCAGCAGCACTTCACCACCCTGCAAAAGCCCTACCAGATAACTGATCTGGACCGCGCTATCCAATCCTTGCTTTGTGCGCGCGATGACGCCGTTGACGGGAACAACCTCGTCGATCTGATCAAGGTAAAGCGGAAGCGCGGCAAACTCGAGAAGCATTAAGGGCGAAGCGCCAGGCCGGCCAACTCGCTAGCACAGCCCCCGGGTCCGCTATTGGCCCGAAGCTGCCGTCCCGAATTCGGGCCTTAAAGTCCGCTGCTGGAAGTGAAGCGGACGTGCAGCGCGCGATGCGGCGATGTCCGCTTCTGACCCAAAGCGGAAAGGCCCCTGCAAATCATCGCGTGGTGCTTGGGACAGTATTCGGATTGAGTTAGCGAGCCCTCTAAGCAGCGCGGCGCAAAGCGTTGACAAGGAGATCGGCAGCAACGTCCGAGTTCTTGTCTTCCGTTTGATTGAACACGTAAGCCGCCGCACGGCCCTCTCCCAAAGGGGGTTCTTGGCCAGTGCGGCAATGTCCTTCTGCTTCAACCCACGCTCTTGCAGCAGATGCCCGAAGGGCGTGGCGCTCGGACGTCTGACAGCGCCTTATCAGCATGGTCGGAGAAGAAGCGGCAATATTCCAGCATGGCCTCGAACGGGCCGGCAGAGCAATGGACGCCGTTGGTCGCCGTCGTGACTTCGCCCAAGCCGAGCTCGGAACTCCTCTCTCGCAGCGTACGCCTGATTGAGCCCTCGGCGGCGCTGCGCGGGATCGGTCGCTCCGGTCATATCGCGCCTGAGAACCTGCCAGTCGGTATCCGACCAGCACTCGAAGACCACGAGCGTTCGGCCCGGACGCGTATAGTGGAGCAGCTGCTGGGGGTGAAACGCGTTGAGCACCACGATCCGCTCGCCCTGTACGTTGACGACGCTGAGTACTTGCCGCTGGCGACCTTCTTGGTCCCCAGCGTGTCGGCGATGATGTTGAGCGCGAACGCGGAGACCTCGGGATAGTGGTCGAGGAACTGATGCGCGCCGAGCATACTCTTGGCGCCCGGGCACTCCGCCTCGAGCTTCTCGCGTGTCGATGGGGAGAGCGCGGCGCGCCCCAGCCGCGAGGCACGATTGATCACGCCGTAATGTTCTTCCATGATCTTGTAGCGGGCGAGGTACGGCCCGTTGAGCACGCGAACCGCGCCGGTTTCAACCCCGTACTTGCGCAGGGCGGCACCAACCAGGTCAAGGATCGGCCCGAGCTTTGCGCCTTCGCGCACGGCGAGCAGCTCCGGCTTCAGGAAGAGGACGAAGTGATTGAGCTTATCGGGCTCGCGCTCGCCGAGCGGGACGAGCCATTGGTCCGCTGGGTGCTTTGCCGTGCCGAGTTCCGTCGCGGCCCGGATGATGTCGCGTTTAAGCCGATCTTTGTTCATTCCTCGCCTCGCCGTCTAAATGAAATGCATACACGGCCGCCGCCCGGCGCGGGTCGACGAGCTGGTTGCCGACGCTCGTCAGCCAGCGCTTGGCCTCGGGCAAAAGGCCTTTGCCGCGCCGCCGCCTGACCCCGGGCGGTCCGAGATCCTGGCCGAAGTCGACGACATAGACACTCTCTCCATCGGTGCGCAGGCCATCGAATGCGCAAATGGGTAAGAACCCATGCCGGTCCATCACCGCTGCCAAGCGAAACACCTAATCGGTTAACTGTATGCTGTTGCTCGGCTTCCGCCGCAGCCAGGAGGCGAGCTTTTCCCCGACGTACTGCTCCACCAGGAGGCGCGGCCGGCAAAGTAGAGCGTCGGCGTACAAACGCCTGCCTCCGCCAGTAGGCGGCGCCGGCCAATCCACTCGTCGGCAAGTTCGCCGAGAGTCTGCGATGTCGAAAAGGCGGTGACCGCCTTCAACAGGACATCATGGGCTCGCTCGGCGGTTATGACCTTGAACCGATAGATGTAGGTCTCCGCCCCGCCCTGCCGCCAGCCATGCGTCTCCTCGATCAGGGGGTATTTTCGAGTGCTCGGCCAGTCCGAGCCGCCAAAGCGCTTCGCCTGTGGATGTCGCATTCACAAGCCCACAGAGTTCTTTTTCAAGCGTCCACGAGACAGCCATCGAACCCCCGGAAGGATAACGACCCTGCTCTTCTTATGGCGTGGGCCCGAGCGGCCCGCAACGCTCGAAACGGAGCTCCCGGAGCCGCCACGCAAGCTTCTCGACTCACGATCGGCAAGTATTCGACTAGGTCTTTCGCTTTGCCGGGTCCTGTCTGGTGCCCCGAGATACGAGTGCAACGTCAGGTTCTGGCCCGAAGCGGACATTGCGCGGCTTGCGCCACGAAGTCTGCTTCTGACCCGAAGCAGACATATACCCTCGGTGTGCGACGGGCACCCCGCGGGTGGCGTCACGACGTCCGCGGACAGGGTCGCTAGGTCGGATTGTGAACGCACCTAGGCCGACGAATGCAGCGTACTCTGCAGCCCGCCGCCACGAGGGGCTCAAGTTTGCTCCGGCAAGGCCGTCGGCGCGGCCGCGACACTTGCCACCGGCGCGCGGCTCAGATCCCAGCGTTGGAACGACGAGAGCACGGCCCAAGCCGCGATGCCGCTTACCAGGGTGTCGAACTGAGCCGCCAACCCGGTCCGTTCGCGCGCGCCGATCGGCCGCGTGCGCGCGTGGACGATCTCCGCAATCTTGGCGCCGTCCGCCTCCTTCAGCTTTGCATAGCGCGCGACGGTGGCGTAGTCCCGGCCCCACAGTGCGCCTATGAACGCCAGCGGCGTGAACATCTCCTTGTTCAGGATCATGGCCCCGTGGCCGCCGGGCCGATGGGCTTCCTGGTCGAACGTCTCGCGGAACTTGCTCCAGTGGCGCGCCGGTTTCAGGTGATGCTCGACATGGAAATCGTCGCCAAGGTTGCCGTGCTCGGTGTGATGGTAGTCGACGGTGTTGCCATGCACGTCATAGACGTTGGAGGCAACGATCAGGCCGTGCTGGTAGTAGGCGATGAGCGCCTGGATGTTGCCGCCGAGGAAGCGCGTCAGGAATATCAGCCCGGAGGCAATCGGGTTGAAGAGGGTGACGGCGATCAAGAAGGCGTACCAGATCGCCAGTCCGCGCACGAACTCGCGCAGCTGGCGCGTCTTTTTCTTTTTGCGCAGGTAGGGGATGATGGCATAGCCGCTCACCAGATCGAGGCCTTGCCAGAACGCGAGCCTGCTGAAATCGAGGAAGCTCGTCCTGTCGTAGGCCATGGTCGTTTGCGTATCGTCCGGGCCGTTGTCCTCGACGTGATGGATGTAGACATGCTGGATGCGGTAGTGGTCGGGCACGCGCGCTGCCAAGAGGGCCAGCACGTACTCGAAATTGATGCGGCACGCGTTCAGGATTCGCCTGACATGAGGTGTCACATCGGGCTTCGGATTGAAGATGCGGTTGTGGATGTTGGTGTGGTCCGTGATCTCCAGCGGGAACTGGATCAGCAAGAGCACGCCGCAATAGCCGACGATCGCCAGATAGTTCACCGTCCAGGGTAGCAGCAGAACGATGCCGACGGGGACGATGCCGATCGTGTTTGCGAGCCAGATGCGAACGAAGATGGCATCGATCGAATTGGGCAGCACGCCGGCAAACCAGCTGTCCAGCTTGCGGCCGGCGATCGACGCGCGCAGACCATCAAAGGTGTCGGGAAGCTGCGTGTAGAGGAGATAGACACGGGCGAAGAAGCCGAGGCTGAACCAGAGGGCGAGTTCGCGGAGCAGGTCCTTCGGCTGCGTGTAGTTCGGAAAGAAGGTGTCGATCGTCTGCGTCAGAAGGGCGATGGCGATGGAGGCGGCGATCAGCCAGGCGAGCGTGCCACGCTCCAGCACCTTGCGCGGCAGGACGAGGGACGTGATGGCCGCCGGGACCGCCATGAACCAGTAGAAGAACCAGCACACGCCGACGAAGAGGGCCGAGAGGCTCGCCGTTAAGGCGGTGAACAGAGGCCTGAAGGGGTTGACCTTGCCGGATGGCTGTCCAACAACGGCCGAATAGTCGGCAGCAACATTCGCCATGGCGGGGTCCTCCGCTTGGAGTACTCAGACGCGACCCCCAGCGGGGCGACGCTCGCCACACACGCACTTTCCCACCATACAGTTACGAGGCTGCCGCGCGTGGGGCAAGGGGAAGGCATGTCGAGCGACCTCGACGGGGACGGCCTTCTTGTCATTCACCTATGTTGCGCCGCGCGCATCCGACGGCAGTTCTTGGCCCGAAGCTGACTTGTCGTTCATCCGAACCCACGTCTGCCCAAAGGGCTTCGTGCGCCGGCAGGCGAACCTTTACCTCTTGTTAACCGATACAGCTCAGCCTCAAGCGATCCGATGAAGCGAGACCCTTCTCGGACAGAAATCGCTCAGGAGGCCCCAGCTCGCTACTGGGGCCTTTTGCGTTTGCCCGGCTGCAGTAGATCCAAGTTTCCTCAACCCTGCATGTGCTGCTTAGGCAGCGAGCAAGCTAATCTGCGGCAGCATCGGGTGGACGACCTTGGGGAGGCTTGCAACGATGCACGGGGTTTACAAAACGCACGCCCTGCCTTTCCCGCCTGAAGTGCTTGAGGTCCTACGACATGCCTTTGTTCAGGCCAACCAGGGGGTCGTGCTTATTGACGCGGACATGGTCGTTCGGTTCGTGAACGCGAAAGCCCGCGCTCTTTGGCGACTGAGGCCGGAGCAGTGTGACTCCAATCCATCCTTCTCCGAGTTCATCTATGACATCGCCGCAGCCGGTGCCTACGACGTCGATCCCGATGCTTTAGAAGAGTATGTCCTTCGCCGCTTCGCCTCAGTCCAATCTGGCGATGAGACGCCAGTCGATATACGCCTCGCCGGCAATCGGACCGTCAGAGCCCAATGCACGGTGCTGCCAGACGGATGTCGTCTCATCACCTACACCGAAATCACCGACCTTGTGTTGCGCGCTGACTACCTTCAGCAGCTGGCGAATGTTGATGTTCTCACTGGCCTTCCGAATAGAGGAGAGTTCTTGAGGCAGGGCGAGGCCGAGTGGCACCGTTTTCGTCGATACCATCACTCGTTTTGCGTGGCCAACTTCGACATCGACCACTTCCACGCGATCAACGATGAGTTTGGCATCGATATCGGCAACCGCGCTCTCCTTCACGTCGCCGCAGTGTGCCTGCGCGAAAAGCGCAACACGGATTTGGTCGCGCGTTTCGGTGCCGACAAATTTGCCGTGCTGATGCCCAACACGGCTCGAAACGAGGCGCGTGTTTTCGCCGAGCGGCTACGGACCGCCGTTGCCTGCCATCCACTGTACCTAGATGAAAGGCCGATCCGGCTAACCGTCAGTGTGGGGGTTGCTCAGTCAGAAGCGGAGATGTCAGGTATTGCTGCGCTTATGAAATCAGCCGATGAATTCCTTTGCATCGCGAAAGAGCGTAGTCGTAACACGCTCGTCCACGCTGCAAACGACACGGTAGTCGGGACCAACTTGCGAGGCGAACCATCCGCCTCAGTATTGCATCAGGTGTGGCAGCCGCAAAAAGACAGACGGTGACAACGGCCCTCGTTTCCCGCTGCGCCGCCGCGTGCTGGCGCTTACAAGCAGTGGGCTGCTCGCCACACGTCAGCGGCCGTATAGCGGGGGCATCCTGAATTTAACTTCTTGCCGCCCGCCGGGCACGCGGCTGACCGAGCGAGCGGCCAAGGGCCTGGAAAACTCGGACTGTATAAGGGGCCCTGATGTGCCGATGGACAAGTTTAGTTGGCGGTACTCTCTGGGCGAACATCCAAACCGCTCTCTGAACCGCCGAGCAAAGTGAGACAAGTCCGAGAATCCCCACGAATATGCGATGTCTCCAATGGTGCGGCTGACCTAACCAACGCCCCGTCCTGACGTCCGCTACTGACCCGCGGGGTTGATCGCGTCTTTTCCTGCCTCTCGACAGGGCATGGCCTGGCTACTGCTCGTGCCAGTTGCTCTACAGAAGCCGAACTTCGCCCTGCGATGAACGGACAGGCTCATCGCAGGGCGTTATAGATCCGCCTGCGGTGATCAAGCCCACGCAGACCGGCAAGTCCAACGAAAAGCTGCGCTGCGGACCCTAGCATTCTGAACAAGCGGGGCGAGGCTCCGTTCCAGGAGAAGCAGGACAACCTCGAGACACTACGTAGCGGCAGTTAAGTCGGGCTTTGCACCGGCCGAACGAATTAAAGTGATTTTGCCTCGGTTTGAGGTTCCTGGAAGCCTGTAAGGCCGACAAAGGAGTTGCCCGCATTGGCGATCCCAAATCGGCGCCGTCATCGGGGACGGAGATGCCCGGTGCACTCGATGGTTATGACATTGCGTGGCGGGCACTTATTCAGCGGCCGACGGTGCGTAGTGCAAATCAAGATGCCGCGTGCTTCTTCTGCCCGACACGTAACATCGCGCGGCACCGCGCTATCACGGCTTTGACCTCACCGGCTGATACCGGCTCGCTGAAGTAAAAGCCCTGCACCTCTTCGCATCCTGCGTTGGTGACAGTTTCGAGCTGATCCAGCGTTTCGACCCCTTCGGCCACCGTGCTCATCTGCATCTGCTTAGCCAGCCCCGCCACCGCTTGGATGATGGCCATACAGTCCTTTTGTTTTGGCCTGCCGAGATCGGCGATGAATGTGCGGTCGATCTTGATTTTATCGAATGGGAAGCTACGCAAATAGCTGAGCGAGGCGTAAGCCGTGCCGAAATCGTCGAGGGCAAATTTGACGCCAAGAGACCGGAGCTTGTGGAGGAGCTCGTGCGTCCTCGCCTCGTCGCGCAGCAGCAAGCTCTCCGTGATCTCGAGCTCCAAGCGCTCGGGGCTGAGCCCTGAATTGCTGAGTGCCTCCCTGACGGCCTTGTAGAGGTCGCCATGCTCAAACTGGATGGATGAGAGATTGACCGTGACCTTGATATGCTCCGGCCACGTGACGGCCTCCTGACAGGCCTGCTTCAGCGCCCAGGCCCCCATTTCCACGATCAGGCCAGTCTCTTCGGCGAGGGGAATGAAATCCCTGGGCGAGACCATGCCGAGCTGCGGATGATGCCAGCGCATCAAAGCTTCAAACCCCATAACCTCTTTTCTCTCCAGCTCGACTATGGGCTGGTAGTAAAGTTCGAGCTGCCGCTCCTTGATCGCCGTACTTAGATCGGCCTCCAAGCTCCGCCGCTCCCCCAACTTCTGATCTTGCTCAGGTTGGAAGAAAATATAGGCACCTCGGCCAGACGCTTTCGCACGATAGAGGGCGAGATCGGCATTCTTCAGAAGCTCATCGGCATCGCGTCCTTGGCTGGGCGCCAGGACGATGCCGATACTTGCCCCAACGCGCACTTCACGCCCGAGCACGTGGTGGGGCTCGCCAATGGCGCGCAGCACACGCTTGGCCAGCTTGGCGGCTTGCGATTCAGTACTGACCCCCGATTGGATGATGGCGAATTCGTCGCCACCGAGCCGCGCCACGACATCGGGTCCGCGCAAGATCCCGCGCAAGCGCTTGGCCACGCTCTTGAGCAGCGCATCGCCCGCCGGATGACCGAGCGTGTCGTTCACGATCTTGAAGTGATCAAGATCAATCCAATGCAGGGCAAAGCCGGCACCGGGCTGCAGCTGCTGAAACCAACTGTCGAGCGTCTCACGGAAGTGGAAGCGGTTGGCGATCTCCGTCAGCGTGTCGTGCCGCGCCAGCCAGGTGATCTTCTGTTCGGCCTGGCTCTTCTCGGTGATGTCCTCCTGCAGATCAACCCATCCGCCTTCCGGCATCGGCTGATTGGTGACGAGGATGATGCGGCCGTTTTTGAGATGGCGGGTGTCGGAGAAGGATCGGCCACGCGCCAGTTCGGCCACATGGTACTCAATCCACTTGCGCTCGTTTGCGATATCCTCTGGACGATCCGAGCCGGTCTCGCGTTTGACATGGTAGCGCACGATCTCCGCCAGCGGCGTGCCCCGCTGCGTCAGGCGTTCGGGCAAATCGAAAATCTCCCGATACATTCTGTTGCAGACGATGAGGCGTTGCTCGGCGTCGAACATGGACAGCCCGCGCGCCATGTTGTGCAGCGCGATCTCAAACCAGCCGTTGAGTTGGTCGATCTCCTTCTTGTGCGCGACCGCCTCGTCGGTATTTTCTTTGAGCGTCTTAAGCGCGCGAGCCAAGTCCGTGACGGGCAGGCCTTCATCGCCTGCGCGGGCGGGAGCCTTGGCAGAACGCGCCTTTTTGCTTTTTGTTTTGCAAATGCGCTTTGCGGAAGGATGGCCACGCACGATTGAAACCCCGACTCGCAGCAATTTTGCCGGAACCATACTTTAATCAGGTAACGGATGATCTAATGCCCGGGGTTCGGGAGAGGCAACTTGGGGCTTGATGAAGTAAATAGTTAGTGGTTGCACAGAGGACTGTGGACGATGAAGTCGCTCGATGTGAACGTCCGCTAGTGGCCCACAGCAGACTTCAATAAGCCGTCGTTGATGCGACGACTTACTCCACCGAGACGCAAGAACAAGTCGTCAGCTTGCGAAGGGTGAAACTTCATCGTCTTGACGGCGGCGCCTACGACATCGGCGGGGCGCTTCTCGCCTTTTGGTCCTTTAGGCATCACCGCCCTCGGCCTTACTAAGGGCTTCCTTGACGAAGGTTCTCAGATCACCGCCCGCTGCTTTCTCAAGCGCATCTCTCGTGTGCCCCTCGTCCAGTCCGTCAGCGACACATTCAGCCACGGCCTCATCGAGCGCTTCCGGTGGACGAGCCTCTGCGTAGATGTAGGACTGCCTCCAGCTTGTCAGGAACTCCTGCGCCGTCCTGGCCATATCTTTTGTCCTCGTGCTTTGCGCTAAGCGTAGCACCGTCTGCGTCGACGCCCGGTTAGGACGAAGGTCCGGCGAAAACTACGTGCACTTTTGGCGAAGCTCGCTCTCTGTCCAGATCGTGTTGCCACTGTCGTCAGTAATAAACGGATTTTGGAAGTGCTCTGTTTTTATGAGAACTGAGACACGGGCTAAGGCGTCTGCGTTAGAGGCAAACGTTTCCTTTGGCGGATTGGCTGGCTGGGGGGAAGGCCCCCACATGGACATCAATCTCCAGTGCAACGTGACCGGCCCAAATATCGTCTTGTAGCCGCTGACGCTCTTGACGACGGAGATACATAACAGAATCTCGAGGTGATCTTCGCGTGTGTATGTGTACATACGCCCTTAGGCAAAGTCTCAAGGCTATTCCAACGGAGATGTCAATAACGCCCCGGGTGGGATTGTCGGCGTCACCTTGCGGCTGACAAGGCCGTCGCGAATGTCTGCTCCTGGCCCAAAGCGGCCCCGCTCAGCAGCTTCGATTTGAAGTCCGCTCTCCGGGGCTAACGAGTGCGTCGATTACCCTGAACGACCTTCTTCGATCCTCTTGGCACTCGCCGCCGACTCCTTGACGGTAGTTTCAAGCCCCTCGAACAATTTCAGGATCGCATCCACGGCTAACGCCACTTGCAATGGATTGTCCTTCAGGGCAGCACTGCTGATGCGGCTCAGGAAACCATCCATTTTGCGCAGCTGGCCTCTCGAATAAATCGAGAACGGCTCAAGAAAATCTGCCTCAGAAATTCTCGCTCTTAGGCGGGCAACCGCAAGGTCGAGCGTCACATCGCTTTGCTCAGATGAGATGGCAGCGATGAACTCACCACGCAGCTTCCTTACAACAGCCATCTGCATATATGCTCCTGCCGCGGGAAATAGGCCGCGGCTCCAGTCGGAACGCGATCAAAAGTTGCGGATCAGGGTGGTGCCGCGGGCCGGCCTCGAGCGTGCCGCCCGCTGTTCCCGCAAGTCCGCTTGGACGACCACAGACGCTAGAGCTGCCGTCAACTTGCGCCAGGGAAAAACAGGCGCGCCCTTGACGCGCCTGTTTCATTCTTAAAATTTTGGTCAGTGCGCTTACGCTGCCACCGACGCATCGACGATCTTGTTCTCGACGGCTTTCGAGACCATCGCGCCGATCTCAATTGTACGGGGCTTAAGCCGCTCGGGAACTTCGCGCTCGAGATCGACGGACAGGAGTCCGTCCTTCACATCAGCGCTCCTCACCTCGACAAAGTCGGCGAGTTGGAAGCGGCGCTCGAAAGCGCGCGAAGCGATGCCGCGGTGCAAGAACGCCCGCTCCTTTTCCGCTTCTTTCTTCTCTCCTCGGATCGAGAGTATGCCCTCGTTCACCTCGATCTCGATGTCGTGCTTGTCGAACCCGGCGACCGCCATCGTAATGCGGTACTCGTTCTCGGTCAGATGCTCGATATTATAGGGTGGATAAGTGGTGGCCTCATTTTCGAAGCTGGCGATCTGGTCAAAAACCGACACGAGGCTGTCGAAGCCGACGGTCGACCGGTACAGCGGGGATAGATCAAGTTCTCTCATAACATCCTCCTGGAAGCGATGTGGGGGTTGGGCCTGCCTATTGAGGCCAGACGCTTTAATTCGTGCAGCCCAGATAGGTCTGCATGTCCCGTAGATATGGGGTGCGTTCGCTATTTGTTTAAGGGGTCCGGAAGGCCGCCCCAGTGAATGACTGGCAAAACGCGGGGTCAGCTTCCAAAATCCGTGCAAAATCAGGCGCGCTTTTCATCCAATATCCGTGCGAAAGTTTGATCGCGCCGTCTATGAGCAGGACAACGCCCCACAGCGCGACTGATGCAAATGTGATCACGATCGCCGCCCTGGCGACGGCCGGGGCTTTGACAATCTGATCCGCAAGGCGTCCGACAACCACCGAAACGAAGAAGACAGCCTACAAAGTGGGATATATCCACGTGGAAGATCTCGTCGTCGAGACACCTCGCCAAGTTAGGAAGGTCCTGAACGATAATTCTGAGGCGGCTCTGACGACGGGCCTGCTCCCTGGCGCCTACCACGTCTGCTTGTGGCCCATCTCGGACCTCAGCGATCGTCTGCTAGACGTCCGCTGCTGAGCCTCTAGCGGACGTCGCGCGCGTGGTCGTCGAGGTGAGATGCCGAGGCACTACGCGCTCCCTGCTGGAGGTCAGGCAGAACG
>CAWHOZ010000010.1:0-2500 GCA_963831175.1 uncultured Alphaproteobacteria bacterium
CGTATGAACATTGAAAGAGGGGATGATGACTTCTGATGACTTCGGAACACCGAAGACACCTCACTTTTCTGCAGACCTGGCGACGACCTACTCTCCCACGTCTTAAGACGCAGTACCATTGGCGCTGGAGCGTTTCACGGCCGAGTTCGGGATGGGATCGGGTGCAGCCACTCCGCCATAGCCACCAGGTCGGCGAAAAAGTGAGATGACTTCTGGTTTTGGTCTTTCTGTATTCCTACGCCCATCGAGGCGACGCACGCAGCGCGTCGGAGTCACGGAGCAGAGCTCCGAAGATCCGAGCGCAAACGCCGCCCTGCCAAAGCGACCAGCGCGAGTTACCGCGCTCTTGCCGCATGAGGCATTACGATGAGCATTGCTTAATGAGAGCGATCAAGCCGATCGAGCTATTAGTACCGGTAAGCTGCATGCATTGCTGCACTTCCACACCCGGCCTATCAACGTGGTGGTCTTCCACGACTCTCGAGGGAGAACTAGTTTTGAGGTGGGTTTCCCGCTTAGATGCCTTCAGCGGTTATCCCGTCCGTACATAGCTACCCTGCTGTGCCACTGGCGTGACAACAGGTCCACCAGAGGTACGTCCATCCCGGTCCTCTCGTACTAGGGACAGCTCCTCTCAATTCTCCGACACCTACGGCAGATAGGGACCGAACTGTCTCGCGACGTTCTGAACCCAGCTCACGTACCTCTTTAAATGGCGAACAGCCATACCCTTGGGACCTGCTCCAGCCCCAGGATGAGATGAGCCGACATCGAGGTGCCAAACGATTCCGTCGATATGGACTCTTGGGAATCATCAGCCTGTTATCCCCGGCGTACCTTTTATCCGTTGAGCGATGGCCCTTCCACACAGAACCACCGGATCACTATGGCCGTCTTTCGACTCTGCTCGACTTGTCAGTCTCGCAGTCAGGCGGGCTTATGCCATTGCACTCGACGGTTGATTTCCGACCAACCTGAGCCCACCTTCGCACGCCTCCGTTACAATTTAGGAGGCGACCGCCCCAGTCAAACTGCCCACCATGCGCTGTCCCGGAGCCGGATGACGGCTCGCGGTTAGACAACCATGTTCATAAGGGTGGTATTTCACATTGCGGCTCCACCAGAGCTGGCGCCCCGGCTTCAAAGCCTACCACCTATCCTACACATGCAAACACGATTGCCAGTGCAAAGTTACAGTAAAGGTGCACGGGGTCTTTCCGTCTAACCGCAGGAACCCCGCATCTTCACGGGGAATTCAATTTCACTGAGGATGTGCTGGAGACAGTGGGGAAGTCGTTACGCCATTCGTGCAGGTCGGAACTTACCCGACAAGGAATTTCGCTACCTTAGGACCGTTATAGTTACGGCCGCCGTTTACTGGGGCTTCGATTTCAAAGCTTGCACTTCTCCTCTTAACCTTCCAGCACCGGGCAGGCGTCAGGCCATATACGTCGTCGTTGGACTTAGCATAGCCCTGTGTTTTTGCTAAACAGTCGCCACCCCCTGGTCTGTGCCCCACCCGCCTGGTTGCCCAGACGGATGGCCTGCTTATCCCGAAGTTACGCAGGTAATTTGCCGAGTTCCTTCAGCACACTTCGCTCAAGCGCCTTGGTATTCTCTACCTGTCCACCTGTGTCGGTTTAGGGTACGGTCTATGTGGGGGCTATTTCCAGGAACACCTTCGCTGCTCGGGCAATCCGATAAGCCCAAACAACTTACAGCATCCGTCACTCACCCACTGGCCCACGAATATTAACGTGGTTCCCATCGACTACGGCTTTCGCCCTCGCCTTAGGGGCCGGCTAACCCTGCGCAGATTAGCTTTACGCAGGAACCCTTGGACATTCGGCGGGAGTGTTTCTCACACTCCTGTCGTTACTCATGTCTGCATTCGCACTTCCGATACCTCCAGGCGCCCTCACGGGTCGCCCTTCGCAGGCTTACGGAACGCTCCGCTACCACGCATCAATTCCGAAGAAATGATGCATCCTAAGCTTCGGTGCACGGCTTTAGCCCCGATACATTTTCGGCGCAGGAACCCTTAATTAGACCAGTGAGCTGTTACGCTTTCTTTAAAGGATGGCTGCTTCTAAGCCAACCTCCTGGTTGTTGTGGGATTCCCACATCCTTTCACACTTAGCCGTGACTTTAGGACCTTAGCTGTAGGTCAGGGTTGTTTCCCTTTTCACGACGGACGTTAGCACCCGCCGTGTGTCTCCCGAGTAGTACTCCCAGGTATTCGGAGTTTGGTTAGGTTTGGTAACCCTGTGGGGGCCCCTAGCCCATCCAGTGCTCTACCCCCTGGGGTATTCACTCGAGGCTCTACCTAAATAGATTTCGCGGAGAACCAGCTATTTCCAGCCTTGATTGGCCTTTCACCCCTTGCCACAACTCATCCGAGGCTTTTTCAACAGACACCGGTTCGGTCCTCCAGCAGGTGTTACCCTGCTTTCAACCTGGTCATGGCAAGATCGACTGGTTTCGGGTCTAATCCGACGAA
>CAWHOZ010000010.1:7500-471685 GCA_963831175.1 uncultured Alphaproteobacteria bacterium
CGTCTACTACGCCGGTCTGCTGCAGGAGGTGCAGCCACAGATTCGATCATGAAGGTGATGAAGGTCCACGCCTCGCAGACCGACTTCCGTCGCCGCCTGCGGCCCGGCGATGCTGTCGAGTTCTTCTTCGACATGAAGGACGATCCGCGGCCCGATTCCCCGCCCGGCGAGCTGCTCTACACGTCCATCACCAGCGGCGGCGAGACATACCGCTTCTACCGCTTTCGCACGCCCGACGGGCTCGTCGACTACTACGACGAGAAGGGCAACAACTCGAAGCAGTTCCTGATGCGGCGCCCGGTGCGCGGCGACGTGCGTCTCGCCTCCGGCTTCGGCATGCGCTTCCATCCACTCTTGAACGAGCGGCGCATGCACACCGGCGTCGACTGGGCGACGTCGCCGGGCACGCCCATCCTCGCCGCCGGCACCGGCGTTATCGAGGAGGCGGGGCGCAAGGGCCAGTACGGCAATTACGTCCGCATCCGCCACCCCAACGGCTATCATACCGCCTATGGCCACTTGCTGCGCTTCCGCAAGGGCGTGGCCGCGGGCGCCAAGGTGCGCCAGGGCGAGATCATCGGCTACGTCGGATCGACCGGCCTCGCCTCCGGCCCGCACCTTCACTACGAGGTGCTGATCAACTCGCGCTTCGTCGATCCGCTGGCAATTCAGGTGCCGCGCGAGCGCGAGCTCACCGGGCGCCAACTCGCCGAGTTCCAAAAGGAGCGCGCGCGCATCGACGACCTGCTCCACCTGGCACCGGTGATGACGGCCAGCAAATAGCTTCGATGGAGGGGCGGCGTCAGATCCTAGCAGGATCTGACGCCGGTGTTGTGCCCGCTTACGCGGCGACCTTCACCGGCTCGCCGTTGAGCACCAAGTTGCCATCGCGCACGCCGATGCGCACCGTGTCGCCGTCCTTGATGCGTCCGGCGAGGATCTGCTCAGCGAGCGGATCCTGCACGTGGCGCTGGATGACGCGCTTCAAGGGACGCGCACCGTAAGCCGGGTCGTAGCCGCGATTGGCGAGCCACGTGCGGCGCGGCGTCGTCCAGCTCCAGCTTGATCTTGCGATCGGCCAGCAGCTTGTGCAGGCGCTGCATCTGGATGTCGACGATCTTGCCCATCTCCGACCGCTGCAAGCGGTGGAACAGGATGATGTCGTCGAGACGGTTGAGGAACTCGGGACGGAACTTCTGCCGCACCTCGCCCATGACGAGGTCGCGCACCAGGTCCGTGTCCTCGCCTTCCTTCTGGTTGACGAGATACTCGGCGCCGATGTTCGACGTCAGGATGATGATGGTGTTGCGGAAGTCGACCGTGCGGCCTTGGCCGTCGGTCAGGCGTCCGTCGTCGAGCACCTGCAGCAGCACGTTGAACACGTCGGGGTGCGCCTTTTCGATCTCGTCGAACAGGATCACCTGATAGGGCCGGCGGCGCACCGCCTCGGTGAGGGAGCCGCCTTCCTCGTAGCCGACGTAGCCCGGCGGCGCGCCGATGAGACGCGCAACCGAGTGCTTCTCCATGTACTCGCTCATGTCGATGCGAATGAGCGCCGCTCTCGTCGTCGAACAGGAACGCGGCCAGCGCCTTGGCGAGCTCGGTCTTGCCGACGCCCGTGGGGCCCAGGAACATGAACGAGCCGATCGGCCGGTTCGGATCCTGCAGGCCGGCACGCGCGCGCCGCACGGCCGTCGACACGGCATCCACCGCCTCGCGCTGACCGACGACGCGCTTCGACAGCGCATCCTCCATCTTCAGCAGCTTCTCGCGCTCGCCCTCGAGCATGCGGTCGACCGGAATGCCGGTCCAGCGCGACACGACGCCGGCGATCTGATCGGGCGTCACAGCCTCCTCGACCATGGTGCCCTTGGCTTCCTGCGCCTCGATCGCCGCCAGCTTCTTCTCGAGCTCGGGGATCTTGCCGTAAGCCAGCTCGCCGGCGCGTCGCGAGGTCGCCGCGGCGTTGCGCCTTCTCGAGCTCGGTGCGCGAGTGGTCGAGCTCCTCCTTCAGCTTCTGGGCGCTGCCGAGCTTCTCTTTCTCGGCCTGCCAATTCTGCGTCAGGATCTTGCTCTCCTCCTCGAGGTCAGCAATTTCCTTCTCGATGTTGGCGAGACGATCCTTCGACGCCGCATCGCTCTCCTTGCGCAGCGCCTCGCGCTCGATCTTGAGCTGCATCAGCTCGCGGTCGATGCGGTCGAGTTCTTCGGGCTTGGAATCGATCTGCATCTTGAGGCGCGAAGCGGCCTCGTCGACGAGGTCGATCGCCTTGTCGGGCAGGAAGCGGTCGGAGATGTAGCGGTTCGACAGCGTCGCCGCGGCGACGAGCGCGCTATCGGTGATGCGCACGCCGTGGTGCAGCTCGTACTTCTCTTTCAGGCCGCGCAGGATCGAGATCGTGTCCTCGACGCGTCGGCTCGTTGATGAACACCGGCTGGAAGCGCCGCGCCAAGGCCGCGTCCTTCTCGATGTGCTTGCGATACTCATCGAGCGTCGTCGCGCCGATGCAATGCAGCTCACCGCGGGCGAGAGCCGGCTTCAGGAGGTTGCCGGCATCCATCGAGCCTTCGGTCTTGCCGGCGCCGACGATGGTGTGCAGCTCGTCGATGAACAGGATGATGCGGCCGCCCTCGGCCTGCACCTCATTCAGCACGGCCTTTAGCCGCTCCTCGAACTCGCCGCGATACTTCGCGCCGGCGATGAGCGCGCCCATGTCGAGCGACAGCAGCTTCTTGTCCTTGAGGCTGTCGGGCACGTCGCCCTGCACGATGCGCAGCGCGAGGCCTTCGGCGATGGCCGTCTTGCCGACGCCCGGCTCGCCGATCAGCACCGGATTGTTCTTCGTGCGCCGCGATAGCACCTGGATGGTGCGGCGGATCTCCTCGTCACGGCCGATGACGGGGTCGAGCTTGCCGGCGGCCGCCGCCTCGGTGAGGTCGCGCGCATAGCGCTTCAGGGCATCGTAGCCCTGCTCGGCCGACGCGGTATCGGCGGTGCGGCCCTTGCGGATTTCATTGATCGCCGTGTTGAGGCCCTGCGGCGTGACGCCGGCATCCGCCAGGATCTTGGCCGCGTCGGTGCCCTTCTCGAGCGCCAGCGCCAGCAGCAGCCGCTCGGCCGTCACGTACTTGTCGCCCGCCTTCTCGGCGATCTTTTCGGCGGAATCGAACACGCGGGCGAGCTCGGAGGCCATGTAAAGCTGGCCGGAGCCGCCGCCCGATACCTTGGGACGCTTGGCGAGCGCCGCCTCGACGGCCGCGAGCGCCGCCTTCGGGTCGCCACCCGCCTTGCGAATTAGACCCGCGGCGAGCCCTTCGTTGTCGTCGAGCAGCACCTTCAACAGATGGTCGGGCGAGAACTGCTGATGGCCCTCGCGCAGCGCCAGGCTCTGCGCCGATTGAACGAAGCCGCGCGCGCGGTCCGTAAACTGTTCAAAATTCATAGTTCCCTCCTCGGCGTACCGATCCGCCCTAACGGCACGGCCCGGCACCTTCTACGTCAGGATGATGGTCGGCTCCCGCCGACCTCGCCGGCATGCGGCAGCATCGTCCGTAAACCTTTCCAACAGGTGATATAGTGTGGTCGAAACCGGACAAAAGAGGGCCATTCCGGTCCGATCCGGCGCGCCTTGAGTTGCATCGACGATGGCCGATCCGAGCGGACCTGGCGTCCGCGGTCTTTACCGCTATCCCGTCAAAGGCATGTCGCCCGAGGCCGCTAGAGAGCATGCCGGTTCGTGCCGGCGGGACGGCGCCGTTCGATCGCGCCTACGCCATCGAGAACGGTCCGGGGCGCTTCGATCCCGAGCACCCGGCGCACCTGCCGAAGATCAACTTCCTCATGCTGATGCGCAACGAGCGCCTCGCCACGCTGGAGACGCACTTCGACGACGCGACAGAAACGCTGACGATCATGCGCGCCGGCAAGCAGGTGGCGCGCGGCGATCTGCGCACGCTCATCGGCCGCAAGATGATCGAGCAGTTCCTCGCCGCCTACATGCAGGAGGAGCTTCGCGGGGCGCCGCACATCGTCTTCGCTCCCGGCCACAGCTTCTCGGACGTGGCGGCGAAGTGCCTGCACGTCGTCAATCTTGCTTCGGTGCGTGAATTGGAGCGCGTCGTCGGCCACGCGGTGAACCCGCTGCGCTTCCGGCCCAATGTCGTCATCGATGGGGCCGAGCCATGGGAGGAGTTCAATTGGATGGGCAAGTCCCTGCAGCTCGGGCCCGTGCAGCTCGAGGTGTTCAAGCGCACGGAGCGCTGCGCGGCGACCAACGTCGACCCCGAAACGGGCAAGCGCGACATGGCCATCCCGGCCGCTTTGCAGCGCGCCTGGGGCCACACGGATTTCGGCGTTTATGCGCGCGTCGTCGCCGGCGGCACGATCGCTGTCGGCGATCCCGTCACGACCTGATCTGCTGTCAGGAGTAAAGCTGTCAGAGTCGCCGCGACCTCAGTCCTGGTCGGTCTCGTCGGCGCCCGCCGCCCTTGCGCTCGCCTGGCGCCCGTTGCCCTCGCGTCGCGGACGGCGAACCGGCCGGCGCAGGAACTCGGGCTGCTCGTGCTGCTGCTGCGGGAAGCGGTCGCGGCGGCGGAACTGGTCACCGCCCGGCTGCTGGCCACCTGCCGCTTCGGCGCTGCCTTCGGCGCTCTGCGGACGCTGAGGTTGCCCACCGTTCTGGTCGTTGCCGCCCCGGTCGTACCGCTCGTGGCGGTCGCCCGCGGTCCGTGGCGATTGTTGTTGTTGCGGTTATTGTTGCGATCACGGTCGCGATGGCGGTTCTGATCCTGCCCGCCGCGATTATCCTCGAAACGCTGGTTATCCATGCGCGGCTGATGATCGTTGTGGCGCATCTGCGGCTGTGTGCTGCGGCTGCATATCGCCGTCATCACCTTCATCGTCGCCGTAGTCGTCGCTGTCCATCGGATTGCGCGCCATGCCGCCGTTCATCCCATCGCCACCCTGGGCGATCTGCTGATCGCGGAAGGCCATGATGATGCGGTTGTAGTGCTCGGCGTGCTGCAGGTAGTTCTCGGCCAGCACCGGATCGCCCGACGACGTCGCATCGCGCGCGAGCGACATGTACTTCTCGGCGATATGGGAGGGAGTGCCGCGGATCTTTACTTCCGGGCCCGTGCTCTCGAAGCTGCGCGTAAGCGGGCTCTGCCCCTTGCGGTTGCTGCGCCCGCGGCCCCGGCGGTTCTGCTGTCCTTGCCTCATTGGCTCCGTTCTCGGTCGTGATGAAATGAAAAATCGTGCGTGGCTCGCCGTCAGCGTCGCAAAGCCGCTAATGTCTTAGAGCCGGCGCTGACACGTAATCTCTGGCCAGTTTCTGGCGGGCGCCCATGCGCGCGCATTGTGTCTCTATCTCGTGACGCTCAACCGGCAGTCGCTACTTCCGATCGGAAAGGGGCGTTGCACGCCAAGCGGCTAGCGAATGCCGTTTCAGCGGGAGCAAGAGGGTCCTCGCGCTTTCGCGCCGTGTCCCCGTGCTTCGCAATCCCAGCTCGTGCAGTCGGTCAGGCTCCAACACTGAAGCGCGACACACGATCAATCGGCTTCCCTCAGACTAGGCGGGCGGCCGGCACAAATCAAACCTTTTATTTGCGACCGTTTATGACTGTAGCCTGAACGCACACACAGCGTGTGTGGCCGTCAAGGTCGCTATACCGGCTTACTTCTGCATGGCGTGTCTTAACGAACGCTTGCTGCAACAGCTAGAGCCACAGCTTCCGCCTGCCCGGCACCCACTTCGAAGACGACCCAACCGTCCAGCACCTGGCCAAGGCCGGCGATGATCCTGCGGTAGATGTCGAGGCCGTCCGGCCCGCCGTCAAGTGCGGCCAGCGGATCGTATTCGCGCACTTCCGGTATTAAGCCCGGCGATGTCGCTGCTGGGAATATAGGGCGGATTGCTGACGACGAGATCGAAGGGGCCGTCGACGCCGTCGAGCACGTCGGCCCGCGCGAAGCGAGCGCGCTCCGCCACGCCGAGCGATGCGGCGTTCAGTGCGGCCGTTTCCAGCGCCGCGGCGCTGATGTCGGTGCCGAACCCCGTCGCCTGCGGCAGCTCGGCGAGCAGCGTCAGCAGCAGGCAGCCCGTCCCGGTGCCGATGTCGAGGATGCGGATCGGCCGCTCGCGCCAACCCTCGCGCGCCGCGATGCCGAGCGCCGCCTCGATCAGCGTCTCGCTATCGGGGCGCGGATCGAGCGTCGCTGCCGAAAGCGCAAAGCGGCGGCCGTAGAATTCCCGCTCGCCGAGGATGCGCGACACGGGCTCGCGCGCGCAGCGCCGCGCCACGCATCGCCTGCAGCCGCGCCTGCTCCTCCGCGCGAAAGCGTCGCTCGGGGCGACGATGATCTCTGCGGTGTCGACACCGGCGGCCGCGGCGACGAGAAGGCGTGCATCGCGGCCGGCATCCTCGACCCCCGCCGCGGCCAGCGCCTGTTGCACAGCGCGCACGCCATCGCCGAGCGTCGCGCCGAGCCCCCGCGCGGCCGGCGCGTCAGGCATTTTCCATGTCCGCCAGTTGGCTCGCCTGGTGGTCGGTGATCAGCGCGTCGATGAGCTCGTCGAGCGCCGCGCCCTCCAGCACCGTATCGAGCTTGTGCAGCGTCATGTTGATGCGATGGTCGGTGACGCGCCCCTGCGGGAAGTTGTAGGTGCGGATGCGCTGCGAGCGATCGCCCGAGCCGATCTGGCCCTTGCGCGCGCTGAGCGCGCGCGCAGTCGACCCGCTCGCGCTCCAGCTCGTAGACGCGCGAGCGCAGCACCTGCATGGCGAGGCGGCGGTTCTGGTGCTGCGACTTCTCGGCCGAGACGACGATGATGCCGGTCGGCAAATGCGTCATGCGCACGGCCGAATCCGTCTTGTTGACGTGCTGGCCGCCGGCGCCGCCCGCGCGCATCGTGTCGATGCGGACGTCCTCGGGCCGGATATCGACGTCGACTTCCTCGGCCTCGGGCAGCACGGCGACCGTCGCCGCCGACGTGTGGATGCGCCCGCCCGTCTCGGTCGTCGGGGATGCGCTGCACGCGGTGCACGCCGGATTCGAACTTCAGGCGCGCGAACACGCCTTCGCCGGAGATCGAGGCGACAATCTCCTTGTAGCCGCCGAGGTCGTTCTCCGAGATGGAGATGATCTCCACCTTCCAGCCGCGCAGCTCGGCATAGCGGCTGTACATGCGGAAGAGGTCGGCGGCGAACAGCGCCGCCTCGTCGCCGCCGGTGCCGGCGCGCACTTCCAGGATGGCGCTGCGCTCGTCGGCGGCGTCCTTCGGCAGCAGCTGAATCTTGAGCTGCTGCTCGAGCTCCTCGCGGCGCGGCTCCAGCGCCTCGAGATCGGCGCGCGCCATCGCGATCATCTCCTTGTCGGAGCTGGGATCGCCGATCAGCGCCTTTAGGTCGGCATGCTCCTTGTCTGCGGCGCGCAGCGCCTCGATCGTCGCCACCAGCGGATTGAGCGCCGCGAACTCCTTGGTCAGCTTGGCGTAGGCCGCCTGATTGACGCCGGCATTGAGCTCCGCCTGGATCGCGCTCCAGCGCCCGACCATCTTCTCGAGCTTGTCTTTGGGAATTCCGGCCATGGTCTCGGAGTTGGGCGATTTCGAATGCAAAATGCCGGCCGCGCGATGGCAGCCGATCTGCTCAATTCAGCTTGGGGTGGATATGGGCACCCGCGCCGCAGCGCGCCGCATCTAATCCGATTGGGCGGTCGTCTGCAATTTGTCGCTCCGGCGGGTGCGGGGATCGGCGACATCGATCCAGCGCAGGCCGTCGCGGACGGGGGCGAGGCGCACGATCACGTAGTTCTGGGCGCCGCGGACGAATGCGCTTCATCGACGGCGGGAGCTGCGAAACCGCGGCTTCCAGCACGGCCGTCTGGGTGACCAGCAGGATCAGCGCAATCGCCATGGTGACCGTAAACAGCGCCATCCCCGGGCGCCCGGCGCGGTCGTTGACGGCCTGGCGCACGTTGCGGGCCGCTTCGGCCGCCCGCCGGCCTCCGCCGCCGATGCGCCGCCATGATCGGCGCGCCCTGCTTGCCGAGATTGCGGGATGAGATTGCGGCGCGGGCCGCGCGATCTTCGGCGCAGGCGCACGCGGCGCCGGAAACGTAAAGCTGCTCCAGCGAATGCAGCACCGGGCGCGGGTCGAGCCCGGCGAAGCCCGCGTAAGTGCGCACGATGCGGCACGTCTCCGGCCACGGCGGCAGCGCGCCGATCTGGCCCGATCTCCAAGGCGGCGATGATGTCGACGCGCGTCGCGAGCGCTTGCGCGATTTGCGCGGGTGTCAGGCGCAGCGCGCCGCGCAGATCGTGGAAGAAGCGCGCCACCTCGGCGGCCATCACTGACTGTCGGCGCACGCGATTGCGCAACCGGTGACGCGTGCTCCTTGCGGACGCACGACGGGATAAGGTCTTGCAGGCTGATAGCCTTCACGCATGACCAACGCCACAAAAGACAATCGGAACGGATGTTCCCCCGGCGCGCATCGTCCGATGAAAGCGGCTCGCTTGTCAAAGACAGAACGCGCAGCCGTCAGGCCTCGATGCCTTCCGATTTTGCAAAGCTATCGAGGCGTTCGCGGATGTTAGTGGTGCCTTTTTTCAACAGGTCATCCACAACTTTCGCGGCGCGGCCCGCGTCGAGCGAAAGGATCATCGTCTTCACCGGGCCGATCGACGCCGGCGCCATCGACAGCGAACGGAAGCCGAGCGCGATGAGCGCCAGCGCCTCGATCGGCCGTCCGGCCATCTCACCGCACAGCGTCAGCGGCACCTTGTGCTTCTCCGCCGCCTTCACCAGCGCCTTCAGTGCGCGCAGCGGCGCCGGCGAGAGTGAATCATAGCGGCTGCCGACACGCGCGTTGGTCCGATCGGCCGCATACATGAACTGCATGAGGTCGTTGCTGCCGACCGAAACGAAGTCGACCTTCTTCATCAGCGCGTCGAGCTCGAACAGCAGGCACGGCACCTCGATCATGGCGCCGATCAGAACCTTCTTGGGCGTCCCATGCCCCCGCGCCTTGACGATCGCGCGCTCCTTCTCGACCAGCGCGCGCACCGTCATCCATCTCCTTCGCCATGGACACCATGGGGATCATCAGGCGCAGCTCCTGGCCCGCCGCCGCGCGCAGCAACGCGCGCACCTGCGTGCGCAGCAGCGCCGGCCGGTCGAGGCCCATGCGCACGGCCCGCCAGCCCATGGCCGGGTTCTCCTCCTTCGGCTGGCGCAGGTAGTGCAGCACCTTGTCGCCGCCGATATCGAGGGTGCGGAAGACGACCGGCTTGCCGTCGGCGCGGGCCACGATGGCGCGATAGGAATCGGCCTGCCGCTCGACCTTCGGCAGCGTGTTCGACAGCATGAACAGAAGCTCGGTGCGGAACAGCCCGACGCCGTCGGCGCCGGATTCGCTGCAAATGCGGCATGTCGACGAGCAGGCCGGCATTCATGTGCAGATCGACCTTGACGCCGTCGGTCGTTACCGCCGGCACGTCCTTCAGCGCGCGATACTGGCGCTGCCGCCGCGCGAGGAAGCGGACCTTGTCGGAATAGGCGGCGATCACGTCGGTCGACGGGCGCAGGTGCACCTCGCCGGTCATCGCGTCGACGATCGCCGCATCGCCGGCGCTCACCCGCTCGACGACGCCGCGCGCCTGCCCGACGGCGGCGATGCCCAGCGCCTTGGCGACGATCGCGACGTGGCTCTGCCCGCTGCCGTCCTCGACGATCAGACCGCGCAGCCGCTTGCGGTCGTAGTCGAGCAGCTCCGCCGGCCCCATGGTGCGGGCCACGAGAATGGTGTCGGGCGGCAGCGCCGACGGCTCGTCGGCGCTCGTCACGCGCCCGGCGAGGATGCGCAGCAGGCGATCGGAGAGATCGTCGAGGTCGCGCTGGCGCTCGCGCCAATAGGCATCGTTCTGGCGCAGCATGCGCGCGCGCGTGCTGTTCTGCACGCGCTCGACCGCCGCCTCCGCGGTCAAGCCGCCCTCGACCGCTTCGCGCAGCCGCCGAACCCAGCCCTTGTCGTGGGCGAACATGCGGTAGGCCTCGAGCACGTCGCGATGCTCGCCGGCCGCCGACAGGTGCTCGTGGTCGAACATCTCATCGAGCGAAGCGCGCAAGCTACGCCACCGCCGTCTCGAGGCGGATCAGCTCCTCGGCCGGATCCTCGGCCATCAGATGCGTGACGACGATGCGCGGCTCGTGCAGCACGATGTGCCCCAGCGCGATGCCCTCCGCCATCTGCTCGCCCTGGATCACCGCCGACAGCGACTTCTCCAGCTCGATCGCCGTGCCGGCGCCGGCCACGGCGCCCGACACGAGATGCTCGGCGACGACCATCGCCGTCGCCTGCAGCACCTCGACGTCCTCGTCGGAGTATTCCTTCTGCGCGCGGTTCTGCACGACGAGCACGCCGAGCACCTGCCCGCTGCGCCCGATCGGCACCGCCAGCAGCGAGTGGTAGATCTCCTCGCCCGTCTCCGGCCGGTAGGAGAACGCCGGGTGGCTCGACGCCTCCGGCTCGTTGACGGTGACGTTCAGCTCGGCGGCGCGGCCGACGAGGCCTTCGCCGCGCTTCATGCGCGTCGCGTGCACGGCGCCCGGGTTGAGGCCTTCGCTGGCGAACAGCTCGAGCGAGCCGTCCTGCCGCTTGAGGTAGATCGAGCAGACCTCGGTGACCATCACGCCGGCGATCTGCTTGACGATCTTGTCGAGGCGCGCCTGCCCGTCGCCGGGCTCGGACATGATCTCCCGCAGACGCCGCATGATCACACGCAGCGCCGGCTCGGATGTCATCACTCGTGGCTCGTCGCCTCGCCTCTGCATAGGTCGTGCCGCCCGGGTGGACCCGCCGGTATGGCGGGCTCAGTGCTCGACCGTGCGCGCGTCATCCGCGCTCAGTCTGCGTCGAGACCATAAATAGAATGCAGCGTCCTTACGGCAAGCTCGGCATAAGCCGCGTCGATCAGTACGCTGATTTTGATCTCGGAAGTCGTAATGGCCAGAATATTGATGCCCTTGCTCGACAGGGCCTTGAACATCATGGCGGCGACGCCGGCATGGCTGCGCATGCCGATGCCGATGACGGAAATCTTGGCGACGTCGGCGGAGCTTTGAACCTCGAACTCGCCGATGTCCTTCTTGGCGGCCTTCAGCGCCTCGAGCGTGCGCGGCAGCTCGATCGCCTGCACGGTGAAGGTCATGTCGGTGTGCTTGCCGTCCGGCGTGACGCTCTGCACGATCATGTCGACGTTGATGTTGGCGTCGGCGAGCGGGCCGAAGATGCGCGCGGCGACGCCCGGCTTGTCCTCGACCTTGATGAGCGTCACCTTCGCCTCGTCCTTGACGTAGGCAATGCCGCTGACGACCTGGCTTTCCACGATCTCATCCTCATCGCAAACGATAGTGCCGATGTCTTCCAGCCGATCGAGGCGCACGGGCGACATCGCCTCGGGCACCACGAAGCTCGACAGCACGCGAACCCGCATCCGGTTGACCATGGCGAGCTCGACGGAGCGCGTCTGCAGCACCTTGGAGCCCAGAGAGGCCATCTCCAGCATCTCTTCGTACGAGACCTTCGGGAGCCGCCGCGCCTTCGGCACGATGCGAGGATCGGTGGTGTAGACACCATCGACGTCCGTATAGATGTCGCATACATCGGCGCCGAGTGCGACGGCCATGGCGACGGCGCTCGTATCGGAGCCGCCGCGGCCCAATGTTGCGATGCGGCGACGCTCGGGCTCGATGCCCTGGAAGCCGGTGACGACCGCCACCTCGCCCTCGTTGAAGCGCCGCCTGAGCTCCGCGCCGTCGATGCCGGTGATGCGCGCCGAGCCATGCGCGGCGCTGGTGGTGATCGGGATCTGCCAGCCCTGCCACGAGCGCGCCTGCAGACCCATCGACTGCAGCACGATGGCGAGCAGGCCCGAGGTCACCTGCTCGCCGGTGGCGACGACGGCGTCGTACTCGCGCGCGTCATGCAGCACGGAGGCTTCGCGCACCCAGCCGACGAGCTGGTTGGTGACGCCGGACATGGCCGAGACCACGACGGCGACCTTGTTGCCGGCATCCACCTCGCGCTTCACGTGACGCGCGACATTACGAATGCGCTCGACGTTGGCGACGGACGTGCCGCCGAACTTCATGACAACAACAGCCATCGCGCTTCCCGCCGTACGGCTTCGCTTCAATTGCTTGGGAATTGGCCCTCGAGGCGCGGCACACGCGGGGGCGCGGCCGGTCCTTCGGCGCAAACAGCCTGGGGCGAACAGGAATCCCGTTTACGCGGCGTTCTCTTAACGGCATCCCACCCTTCCCGCAATATCCCGTGTCTTGACAATCTGTTGTCCGGCCGCCCGTATCGCGGGCATGGAAAGCAGCCCACAGAGGCCCCCGGTCGGTCCGGCCCCCACCGCACCCAATCTCGATCCGAGCCGAGGTCGAGCGCTTCGAGCGCCTCGCCGGCGAGTGGTGGGACGCCAACGGCAAGCTGCGCCCGCTGCATCAGCAGGGCCCCGCGCGGCTCGGCTTCATCCGCGACGCGCTCGTCCGCCACTTCGGACGGCCGCCCAAGGAGCTGAAGCCGCTCGGCGGGCTCTCGATCCTCGACGTCGGATGCGGCGGCGGGCTCGTCTCCGAGCCGCTCGCCCGCCTCGGCGCCAAGGTCACCGGCATCGACCCGACCGTCGATTCCATTGCGGTGGCGCGCCGCCACGCGCAAGGCCAGGGTCTCGCCATCGACTACCGCACCGCGTCGGTCGAAGAGTTGCAGGCCGCCGGCGAAACCTTCGATGCCGTCGTCTGCATGGAGGTGATCGAGCACGTGCCCGACCAGGCCGCCTTCGTGCGCAGCCTCGGCGCAGCTCGTCCGCCCCGGCGGCGCGCTCGTCATGTCGACGCTCAATCGCACGTGGAAGTCCTACGCGCTGGCCATCGTCGCCGCCGAATACGTGCTCGGCTGGCTGCCGCGCGGCACGCACGACTGGAACCGCTTTGTCACCACCGATGAGCTCGGCCGCTATCTCGGCGATGCCGGCTTCGGCGCCGCCGGAGCTGTCCGGCATTATCTATGATGTGATGAATGACGGCTGGCGCCTCGCCGCCGACACCGACGTCAACTACATCGCCGCCGCCGCCCGTCTGGCCTAGCGGCGCCCGCTGGTTGCAGCGCCCTCTCGAGGAACTGCTCAGAGAACACGCGGCGTTTCATATTGGAACGCTGATGTTCATCTTTGACTGGAACTGACATGGCTCATGCCATTGTAAAATCACGATTTATTAGATCAGCAGCTGCCCTCGCCGCGAGCGCTTGCTCGCGGCCCTGTGCCCTCGGTGGCTGCCAGTCGCCCATGTATTCGGGGACGCCGGACGATATGAGTGCGGTGCCGCCCAGCTATCAGGAGCGCTCCTATGTCGGCCGCAACGTGCAGGGCGAGGAGCAACAGCCGGCTGAGGAGCCCTCGACGGCGGAGCAGAAATACGAGTATCGCGGCGGCCGCGATCCGGTCACCGGCCGCGCCAACACGCAGATGTAGGAAGCTGGGCCGCTACGGCCGATCAGGGACCTTGAGCGACCTGCGGCTCCTTCGCCACGCCAAAGTTCGTGGCGAGGAAGTGGTCGAGGCTCTTGCCCCACACGTCCCATCCCGCACGATCGTCGACGATGTCGTGTCCATCCGCGCCGTAGGAAGGCAGCGGATCGTATTCGACCTTGCCGCCACCGTCCTTCCACGCCGACGCCATCTTCGCCGCCAGCCTCGGGCCCGAAGTAGCTGTCGTTCTTCGCGTAGAGCCACAGCGTCGGTGCGCGCGCCGTGCCCGCATAATCGTGCGCGGCCTTCACCAGCTCGCTCGCGCCGCACACCGTAGTTCTTGCGTCCCCAAGCGTGACCGCCGCGACCGCCCGCAATATTGACGACGGCCGTTATCAGCTCGGGCCGTTGCGAAGCCAGCGCCAGCGACGCCCAGCCGCCAGTCGAAACGCCGACGACGAAGAACGCGGGCGGGATCGACGAACGGCTGGCGCACCATGTAGTCGACGGCGGCGCCGACATCCTGCGCCGCGACGATGCCCGAGCGATAGTGATCAGGATTGGCGCAATCGCCGACCGCCTCGACGAGGGTGCCGCCCGTCGCGCCATGCCCGCGCCGTTGCGGCAACACCACCGCGTAGCCGCGATCGACGAACCAGCGCGACAGCCAGTAGTAGACCGGCATCGACACCGACATGCGGTTCGATTCGGAAGTTCCATGGTTGATGACGACGAGGGGATGCCGTTCCGTCATCGCACCCGCGGGACGGAACACGGTGGCGCGCAGTGCCACGGCAGCATCGCCGCTCGGCAGCAGCCACAGCTGCTCACGCATGCGCTGACCTTCGGGACCGAAGGCGCCATACATCGACTGACGTTGTCATTACCGGATCGGCGCTCAACTCTTTCGTTTGCGTGAGCAGTAGACCTAACGTCAGTGCGCCCGAGATGGCGCACGACAAGGCGGCGCGTGCAGCGTGGAACAAGCTGGCCAAGATTCCCTCCCCGTCTCGCCCGCTGCAAAACGCTCACGCGTGCATCGCAGCAGCCGACAAACTATCTCCGAAAAATTATGGAGTCGCTAGAGAGGGAACATCGGAAAAGTCGCGCGATTCTTATGCCCGAATTGAATGTAAGAGAGCCCGCCGATAAGCATGACTAGCGCCGTCCTCCAGGCACCAACGTGCTCTCGACGGAGATTGGGTCACTCGCTGGAAACGTGTGCTCCAGCGCATCGTCCAGCTCCGCATCGGCTTCTCGCCGCGTGGCCTTTTCACTCTTCGGCGTGACCGGTTTCTGACTTTGGATTTGTCCCGGCCTCGGCGGGTCAGTAACCGATGAACCTTTGCTCTTCATGGCCACCTTCAACTCCATCACTTATCCGCCGCTCAATAGATATGTAGGAAGGCCGCGCGGATCGCGCCTGGGCAATAGTGGGATAGCCGCTCAACACCCCGAGCGAGGGCAAGTTCCGAGACCTCTTAAGGTCACTGCCGCGATACGGCGCCAAGACAATTTGAACGGTAATCAGCATGTTACCAGGCCGCCTAAGGTGCGGCTAAGCGTTCCAGCTGGCTCGTGTTGACACGGAGCGCCCCGTTCGCCATGTCATGCCGTCGCGTCGTTCAGCGTTCGTCTCGGGTATTTCGCATGTCGGTTATCAGCCGAAGACAAGTCCTCGCGGCGGGGGCCCTGGGCCCTGCTCATGATGGCGCACGGGAGCCGTTCCCGCGCGCGGCGCAGCCGCCGCCGCTACCGCGCTTCGGCGAGCCGCAACCTTTCAGCTTCGATGCCTTGCGAGCGCGCGCCAAAGTCGTTGGCAGCCAAACCCTACATCGCGCCGGACGCCGGCGCCCAAGGTCGTCGACGACGTCGACTTCGATGCCGTGCAGGCGATCAAGTTCCGCGCCGATCGCGCGCTATGGCCCGCGGGCCCGGGTGCCTACCCCGTCCGCCTGTTTCACGTCGACCGTTTCAATCCGCTCGGCGTGCGCATCAACGAGCTGTCGAACGGACAAGCGCGCGAGCTCATCTATTCGCCCGACTGCTTCGACTACAAGAACGCGACACTCGCCGGCACGCTGCCGCCCGACCTCGGCTTCTCCGGATTTCGTGTGATGGACGGCCGCGGCAAGGAGACGGACTGGCTCGCCTTCCAGGGCGCCAGCTACTTCCGTACCTCGGGCGAGGAGAACCAGTACGGCGCCTCGGCGCGCGGCATCGCCATCAACACCGCCATGCCGACGGGCCCGAGGAGTTCCCGCGCTTCGTCGAGTTCTGGCTCGACGAGCCGAAGGTCGACACGCCGTCGATCACCATCTACGCGCTGCTCGATGGTCCGAGCATCACCGGCGCCTACCGCTTCGAAGCTGTGAAGGGCCGCGGTGCCGATCATCGACATCAGCGCCGATCTCTACGCGCGCACCGATATCGATCGCGTCGGCGTCGCGCCGCTCACCAGCATGTTCTGGTACGGCGAGAACGACCGGCGCATACGCCACCGACTGGCGCCCGGAGATCCACGACAGCGACGGCCTTGCCATGTGGACCGGCTGCGGCGAGCACATCTGGCGACCGCTCATCAACATCGTCGAACGTGCGCACCAACTCGTTCGCCGACGCGACGCCGAAGGGCTTCGGCCTGATGCAGCGCGACCGCGACTTCGCCGAGTATCAGGACGACGGCGCCTTCTACAATCGCCGCCCCGGCATCTGGGTCGAGCCGGACGGCGACTGGGGCGAGGGCGCCGTGCAGCTCGTCGAGATCCCGACCAAGGACGAGACCAACGACAACATCGTCGCCTATTGGCTGCCGAAGAAGCCGGTGCGCGCCGGCGACGAACTCGCCTACAGCGTACAAGCTCTATTGGCAGAACGACGAGCCCAATCCGCCGGTCAACATCGGGCGCGTGGTGTCGACGCATACCGGCGCCGGCGGCGTGCCCGGCGTTCCGCATCCCGACGATGCCGACAAGCGCAAGTTCGTCATCGACTTCGCCGGCGGTCCGCTGGCGAAGATGGAGCAGCGCTTCGACGTCGACGCCGGTCATCACGCACTCGCGCGGCCGCATCGACAACGCCTACGTCGTCAAGGTGGTCGGCACCGACCGCTGGCGCGCGCTGTTCGACCTGACGACCGAAGGCGACGGCCCGGTCGATCTGCGCTGCTACCTGCGCCTCGGAGACGAAACGCTCTCCGAGACGTGGATGTATCAGTGGCTTCCGAAAGCTTGAGCTAGGCGGCGCGATTGTGCGGCGTCAGCGCCGCCTCGAGCGGCTTCGCGCCACCGTCCGTCGACAGTGCGCGCATGCGCGCCGCGCGCACCGCGGCGTCGCGCTCAATCGATTCGAGAATTGAAATGCTGGCGAACGGCCGGCTGGCCTCGATGGCGCGCACCAGCGCCAGCAGTCCGGCGAAGCTCAACACGCCGGCGCTGCAATGCGTACTCCCACTGGCGACGCGCGGTATCGAAGTCGACCGGCAATGCGGTCCAGCCCTCGGTCGCGGCGTTGACGGGATAGGCGACGGTCCAGAACACAATCTGCGCCGCGCCGACACCCACAAGCGCAACCCACGACCAGCCATAACGACGTCGTATTCCGGCGCACGAGGTAGCGTATGCAACCCGATCGCGGCGGTGGCGAACAGCATGGCGACCGCGAACAGCACCCAGCCGTGATGCACGCTTTGCACCGTGATGTAGGCTGGCGGCGCGAAGCGCCAGATTGCCGGACATCTCGAAGACGTGCGCGCCCGCCGGCATCAAGGCCATTGCCGTAAATGCGACAGCGGTCAACTGCACGGCATCAAGCAGATACCAGCGGTACTGAGTGAAACGTTCGCGTTGCATATCGAATCTCCGCGCCCCCGATTCGCGGGGCAACGCTGCGGTTCAGCTGTCGTTCCCTAGGACTTTAGAAGTGCTCGCGACTGAGGCAATGGCGCCACACTTAGGCGGATGGGCTCACGTCTGAGCGAACCTCCCCGCAGGCTGGCAGGTCACCCTTTTGATGTAGAAGTTGGGGTGCTCCATGATCCACTTCGCGCCCTCGATCTGCGACGCCGTCAGGCATCCGATCATCGTAGTGTTGGGTTGTAGCGCTATGGGGGAAGCTCGCGGCATGCCGCGCCTTCGACGATAGAACAGACGCTCAGGATGAGGGCAATCACGGCATTCTCCTTATCAACTTAGGACCGTTTGCAGTGCTTCGATTGTCGGCGTAACTCCGCGATCAAAGATTGAGTTCCTGGCGAGCATCCCGGTCATTGGCGCGCTTGAAAGCACGCAAAAATTTCGATGAGGTCGGATGGAACGCAGTGCACGATCGCCCCGTTGAATAGCCCAGCGCAACCACGCGCGGGGGATGGGAGGTGGACATGGTCGACGGGTTTCACTGGACGCGCGTGACGTCAAAGCAGCTTCGCTTCCTCTATGAGGAAGTGACCACGCTGCCGCCGCCGCCGCAGATGCGTGAGCTCGCCGCCGCCATCGATCGCGACCTCGAGGCCGTCGCCCGTTCTCAACAGACGGATGCTTCCGACAAAGCGACCGAGGCGCAACCCGCCTACGCGCAATAACGGCCTCGCGGCGACGAGTCGCGTCTTGCGGCTCAAGTCGTCTGCTTTATTCATAATTTTCAGATGCTTACATGCGCCCCTGGCTGCGCAGTGGCGAAATCGCGGGGAAGTGCCGTGCGGCGACCCTCTTCTCGATGGTGCAGTGCGGAACCCGCGACCAGCCTTCACGTTTGTTGATGCCCGAAGGAGTACCGCGATGAGCAACATCCTGATCTGCGAAGACGACGCCTTCCTCGCCGCCGACCTCTCGATGAGCGTCGAGGCGGCAGGGCACAATGTGACAGGCGTCTACGCCAACGCCCGCGACGCGCTGAAGGCCGCCAGCGATGCAACGCCCGACGTCGCCATCATCGATCTTGAGCTCGCCGACGGTCACACCGGCAGCGGCATCGCGCAGACACTGCAGTCAATGGGCGTCAAGGTCATCGTCCTCTCCGGCCACCCGAACGTCGGCGCTGGCCTCGGCACCGTTCCGCACACCTATGCGGCCAAGCCCGTGAGCCCCGAGATGGTCGGGTTCCTGCTCAACCCGGCGACGCCGCGCCGCAGCATGAGAAATTGCCGGCGCTCGCTGGCATCGCCTGAGCGGCGCTCGCGGAGCATGCCCGCAAGTAAGACGAAGCCCCCGATCATCGATCGGGGGCTTTCGTTGCGCCCATCACCCGGCACGCATGGTTATGCCTGCATAAACCCGCGGTGAGCGGAACTCGCCGGGTGCGCGGCGTTGCACGGAGAAGAAAAAAGGAACACGCACATGCTGGAAACCGTAATCATCGTCATTCTCGTTCTCGCGCTGCTCGGCGCGCTGCCGAACTGGGGGCACAGCCGCAATTGGGGTTACGGTCCATCGGCCTGCTCGGCACCATCCTCATCATCGTGCTCATCATCTATCTGCTGCAGTCTGATTTGAGCTTGGCCGAAGTGCCAGCCGCCCGTTGCGGCTCCATCTTTGCATCTCAGCCTTCGGCGGAATCTCGGTGCGCACGGTATCGAGGTGCGCATCGCGCAGGGCCGGGAACAACTTCGCCCACACGCCCGTCAAAGCGATCGATCCCACACCACCGAATATCGCCGCGCCGATCGGCCCGAGGAAGCGCGCGGCGACGCCACTTTCGAACTCGCCCAGCTCGTTCGACGCGCTGATGAAAAGGATGGAGACGGCGGTGACGCGCCCGCGCATCGGATCGGGCGTGACGATCTGGATGAGGCTCTGGCGCACGAACACCGACACGGCATCGGCGGCGCCGAGCGCGGCAAGCGCCAGCATCGACACCCAGATCCACGTCGACACGGCGAAGATGATCGTCGCAAAGCCGTAGGCGGCGACCGACACCAGCATCCAGAAGCCGGCGTCGCGCTGGATGGGTCGCGTGCTCAGCGCCAGCGCCATCAGGCCGCCGCCGATCGCCGGCCCGGAGCGCAGCAGGCCGAAGCCGTCCGGCCCGATGTGCAGGATGTCGCGCGCGAAGACGGGCAGCAGCGCCGTCACGCCGCCGAGCAGCACGGCGAACAGATCGAGCGAGATGGCGCCGAACACGATCTTGTTCGACCACACGTAGGCGAGACCTTCGGCGATCAACTTGAGGCGCGCTGCCGCCCTTGTGGTCGGGCTTGGTGTTGGCGCCGATGAGCGAGACCGCGACGCCGGCGGCGACGTAAAGCCCCGCCGAGGTTCCGTAGGCAGCGGGCACCGAGAGGGCGCAAAGAACGCCGCCGAGCCATGGGCCGATCACCATGCCCGTCTGCATGGCGAGCGTGTTCCAGCCGATGGCGCGCGGCAGGATCTCGCGCGGCACCAGCATTGGTCCGAGCGAGGCGCCTGCCGGCATGGTGAAGGCGCGGCCGACGCCGAACAGCGCCGCCATAGCGAAGATGCCGATGAGGCTCGGTCGATCCATGCCGGCGATGTATGCGAGGCTTGCCGAGCAGACGACCTGCAGCGCGCAGCAGGCTATAAGGATCTTGCGCCGGTCGTAGCGGTCGGCGGTCTCGCCCGCGAGCAGCACGAAGGCGAACATCGGCACGAACTGAGCGAGCCCGATCATGCCGACGAGAAACGAGCTGTACTCGACCGAGTGGTCGAGCCGCGCGATCGAATAGACCTGCCAGCCGAGCGTCACGCTCTGCGTCAGCATCGCCACCGACGATAGGAAGCGGCCGAGGAGCAGCAGGCTGAAGTCGGGATAGCGCTGGAAGGGGAGGTCTTTTGCTCTGCTCATGTCCGAAAGTAATCGGGGGGGGGCGCGGTGGCGCCGCTTCATGCGGCGGTTTCTTCGTCGCGATGTTCTATTGCAGCTTGGCCGCGCGGTCGACCTTCACTGATTGCTGCCGCGACGGATGCTTGCAACGTACCTTTAACCCTTCCCTCTTCCCGAGGAGAGGGGGCTCCCAGGCGTAGCGTCGAGGTCGGTTTCCGAGCGCAGACCTTCAGTTCACGTATCGACATCTGCGATAAGTTTTCCTTTGCTATTGGGTAAAATTCCCTTTGTTGACAGGCAAAAGTGGCAAGCGCAGTGTCAAAAGTTCCCGACGAGGCTCGCCATGAGAGCCGCCTTCGCGCGGCCGTGCTCGCGCCCGGGCGGGACTGGAGGAAGCCATGAAAAAAACGAAGGACGTTATCGTCCGCGCCTGTATGGGTGCGGCGATAATTTGCTGCGCCGTGAGCGCGGCGAGCGCTCAGGAGATCGAGCAAAGCACCGCAAAAGCTGCAACGAGCGCGCCGGCAACGGCGGTGACGCAGGAGCAGCTCAGCGCTGCCGCGAGCGACGCGAACAACTTCCTCCACACCAACGGCAACTACGACCAGACGCGCTATTTCCCCGGCAAGCAGATCGACACTTCGAACGTCGGCAAGCTGCATCCGGCCTGGATCTTCCAGACGGAGGTGAAGGAGTCGCTGGAGACGACGCCGATCGTCGTCAACGGCGTGATGTACGTCACGACCGCGTTCAATCACGTCTACGCACTCAACGCCAAGACCGGCGAGCAGTACTGGCACTACAAGCACAAGATGGGCCCGATCACGACCTATTGCTGCGGTCCCAACAATCGCGGCGTCGCCGTCAACGGCGACAAGGTCTTCATGGGGACGCTCGACGCCAAGCTATTGGCGCTCGATGCCAAGACGGGCAGCCTCGTCTGGGAGACGGAGATCGCCGACCCCGAGCTCGGCTACAGCGAAACGATGGCGCCGACCGCCGTCAACGGCAAGATCCTCATCGGCACCAACGGCGGCGAATACGGCATCCGTGGCTTCGTGCGCGCCTACGACGCCGAGACCGGCAAGCAGGTGTGGAACTTCGACACGATCCCCGAGAAGTCGGTGGGCGTGTGGGCGACGCACGATGCGACGGGCCGCGACATGCATCGCGACATCGCGGCCGAGAAGGCGGCGCTCGAAAAGCCCGGCGATCCCTACAAGACGCTCGGCGGGGGCGTGTGGCAGAACCCGGCGGTCGATCTGAAGACCAACCGCATCTACTTCGTTGTCGGCAATCCGTCTCCCGATCTCGACGGTTCGCTGCGTCCCGGCGACAACCTCTATACGGACTCGCTCGTCGCCCTGGACCTGGAGACCGGCAAGTACGTCTGCCACTTCCAGTACATCGCGCATGACGTATGGGATCTCGACGCGGTGAGCCCGCCGATCCTCGTCGACGTCAAGGACAAGGACGGCAAGACGGTTCCCGGCGTCATTCACGGCGGCAAGACCGGCCACGTCTACGTGCACAATCGCGACGACTGCAGCCTCATCCGCTTCTCCGACGCCATGGTCGCGCAGGAGAACATGTGGGTGCTGCCGACTAAGGAGGGCGCGCGCATGCTGCCGGGTGCCAACGGCGGCGTCGAGTGGTCGCCGATGGCGGTCAATCCCGAGCTGGCGCTGACCTACGCCGTCAACCTGCATCAGCCGATGACGTACCACGTTGAAAGCTCGCCTTATCCGGACGGCAAGCTGTGGCTCGGCGGCGCCTTCAAGGTCATCCCGACCGAGGAGCAGTTCGGCAACATCACGGCCGTCGACTACAACACCGGCAAGATCAAGTGGCAGGTGAAGACGCCCCAGCCGATGATGGGTGGAGCGTTCACGACTGCCGGCGGCTTGATGTTCGCCGGCGAAGCCAACGGTTGGTTCCGGGCTTATGACGCGGCCAGCGGCAAGGTCCTGTGGTCGTTCCAGGCAGGGCGCGGGCGTCAATGCGCCGGCGGCGTCCTATAGCGTCGACGGCAAGCAGTACATCGTCGTCGGTGCGGGCGGCAACACGCAGATCGACTTCAAGCGCGGCAACAACATCATCGCGTTCACCGTCGACTGATGGCGGCGCCCTCGCACGGGTAACCGCGCACGATTACATCTCAGGGACGGGGCGGCTACGCCCCGTCCTTTGCATGAAGACCAGTGGAGGATGAAGCCGATGCCGCCAAGCTGCGCTCGCGTTAACAGCATCATCGGTGCGCTGGCCGCCAGTCTCATGCTCATAGGCTCGCAGGTGGCGGCTCAAACGGTCGAGGAGAAGGCGCAACTTTGCTCGGCCTGTCACGGCGAAGCCGGTATCCCGCAGGAGAAGACGACGCCGGTCATCTGGGGTCAGAACGAGGGCTACCTCTATCTTGCAGCTGCGCGACTTCAACAAGGGCTCGCGCAAGAACGACCAGATGTCGGCCATCGCCGCCGACCTGTCGAAGGACGAGATGAAGGCGCTGGCCGCGCACTTTGCAAAGCTCACGTGGGCCAACCTGCAGCAGCCGTCGGCCGCCAAAGACGTTTCCACCAAGGCGCTGACGGCCATCGGCTCGATCGGTTGCCCGAGCTGCCATCTCGACCAGCTGCAAGGTGACGGCACCACGGCGCGGCTGGCCGGCCAGCAGGGCCAGTACCTGAAGCAAACGATGCTGGCGTTTCGCGACGGATCCGCGGCAACAATCCGGGCATGTCCGACCTGATGAAGGCGATCTCGCCGGAGGACATCGACGCGATCTCGCAATATGTCGCCGGGCTGCAGATCCTCGGCGGTAGCAACGGCCGCTGACGTCGTGCGTAGGGTTACTTCGCGGCAAGGCGCGCGCGCAGCACCTCGTTGGCGGCAAGGTCGCCGGCAGACTTGCCGCTCTTGTCACGCAGCGACGTATCGGCGCCGCGACTGAGGAGTAACTCGGCAACCGCGTTATGGCCGAGCGCAGCGGCGATCATCAACGCCGTGCGACCGCGATTATCGCTGTCGTCAAGCCGCGCACCGCGGTCGATGAGCAGCTTGAGGATTTCGTCCATGTCTTCGGTGCCGGCTTCGTCCGCGTAGCCGGCTGCCCACATCAACACGGTGAGATCGTTGCCGTAACGCCTGTTGGGATCAACGTGACTGTCCAGCAGTTGCCGCACGACGGCGGGAAAGCCACGACTGGCGGCATAACAGATGGCGGACTTCCCCGTGGCATCGACGACGTTGGCATCGGCGCCCTTGTCGAGCAGCAGACGCACAAGCGGCTCGTCCCCCATGAAGGCCGCGGCGGTCACGGGTGTGATACCGCTGCGGCCCGGGAGATTGACGTCGGCGCCATGCGCGACCAACGTTTGGACTGCCGCGCGTCTGCCCGCTTCGGCGGCGAGAAACAGCGCTGTCGATCCATCGAGGTCACGCGCATCGATGGCCGCGCCATGCTCAAGGAATAGCTCGACGATTTGCGCATCACCCGATTTCGCGGCGCGGCTCAACGGCGTAGCACCGAACCGATCTCGCGCCTGCAGTGAAGCGCCGCCCTCCAGCACGCGTCGAGCAAGTGCAACGCAGCGCTTGTCGGCAGCCGAGAACAGCGCGGCGTTGACTTCGAGCGTCGTCGCGTCCGGTTCAATCTGCTCGTACTTCTGCTCCTCGGCTTGGCACGCGCGCACGTTGGCGATCACGGCGGACGAAAGACCGCTTATGCTAAGCAGCAGCGTGGTCGTTGCCACGAGCCAACGGGATACCATTTCGGGAAGATGCAAATTGATGCCCGTCAGGGGTCTATGCTCCACCTCGCGCCGGCGCGGCCTCACACTCCGCTCGGTACAGCCTTCAGTGAGCCCTAATCCTCGACAGCCACGTTTTGTGCCAAGGCTACTCTTGCCCCGGGACCCTTAACGGCACTTTAGCCCATTATTTTTTGGTGGTACCGCCTACCCGGATCGAACGGGTGACCTCTAGATCCACAATCTAGCGCTCTAACCATCTGAGCTAAGGCGGCATGCCAGAGCAACATCAGCGACTTAGGTCAGCGCCCGGCGGAAAGTCAATTCCGCGCACGATGCTGCGTCACTTGCGAAGCGCGGCTTCCATGGCGCGAACAACCAATCGCCGCGCCCGAGCAGGACGGAAAACCCGCCGGACCGCTCAAATACAGCGGCCGTCGGCCCGAGGCAAGATACGGGCGTCGAGGCCTGCCCACCTGCGGCTCGGCCGCTCCGGCCGGCGGGCGTCAGCGCGGCTGCGCCTTTTGTGCCGCCTCGCTCACCAACCGGCCAAGAACGTGCGCCTGATGGGCGAACGACTGCATCTGCTTTTGCGCATAGCGCTGCTGGATCTCAATGTACTCCTTGAGATCGCGGGCGCGCGACAGCTCGGTCGCGAACGCGAAGCTCGCCTGGATGTTCTGCTCGGCGAACTTGGAGATCTGCGACTGCATCTCGGCCGCGCTGGAGGTCATGGCGCCCTGCGACGCTGAGAGCGTGTCCTGGACCTTGCGCGCCATGTCGATGAACTGATTGTAGGCGCTGCGTGCCTGCTCAACGTTGCGCTCGGCGAGCTCGCGGACGGCCTCCGGAAACTCGAACTGCGGCTTGTCGTACATCGGGGGTCTCCTCCTGGCCAGGATGGTTGTCGAGCCCGCTCCTGGTTTTCGGGCAGTTTGCAAATATACCTCGATCTGCCGCGGAACTGTCGCGAAATGAATGTGGATACCGAACGGCGCAGCTTTCCGTTCGTGGACGGAAGCGGCTCATCGCGCTAACAGATTTGAAGCCTTGGTGTTTCGACCATGCCTGTAGACGGCCCGCGAGCAAATCTGCCATCGACCGGAGCCGGCCCTGAGAAGGCGCTTGCGGGCTGCGTCGATCCCGCTTGGATCATCGATCCCGCCAAGGGACGCGTGCTCGCAGCCAATGCCGCCGGCGCGGCTCGCCTTGGCCTCCGGCCCGACGCAGCTTCCGGAACGCTCGATGCCGCCATGCCAGGGCTCATACGCTTGCGTGCCATGGTGCGCGAGCCGCTGAACGGCGGTCGTCGTGAGCCGCTGATCTTCTGGACCGCCTACGGCGCCGAGAGCCTCCTCTGCAACGTCGCTGCAGTCCCTGAGCAGGAAACTGCTTCCGCCTCGGCGCTCGTGCTCGTCTCGATTGCGTCCGGTCAGTCGAAGCGGGCAGCGTTGCCCCCGACGCCGGCTCACACGGCAACAGCGACTTTGGCTACTGCCGCTGCACCGTCCGCCGACGATGCTGCGACGATGAGCAAGATCGCCCGCGCCATTCGCAGCGGCTTCGGGGGCGGGCGCCAAGAGATTGTCACGTCTCCACCCGACGATGCCGACGAGCCAGAGAGCGCGCCGCTCGACCGCACGGCCCAGGTTTCCAAACTGGCGCACGAGCTGCGCACGCCCCTGAGCGCCATCGCCGCAGCAGCCGAGATCATGAAGGATCAGCGCTTCGGCACCATCGGCAACGAACGCTATCGCGGCTACACTTCCGACATCCATGACAACGCACGGCATGCACTGGCGCTGATCAATCGTCTATTGGGCGGCGACGCCGTGGGGGACGCTGGCGACGGACTGCAGACCGCGGAGCTCGACCTCAACGCGCTCGCCGAGAGCTCCGTCTCGGCGATCCGCCCACTGGCCGAGGAAGCGGGTCTCAAGCTGGCGCACGAGTTCCACGGGCACTTGCCGCGCGTCACTGCCGATGGCACGACCGTCAAGCAGATCCTCTTCAACCTGCTGACCAACGCCATCAAGTTCACGCCGCGCGGCGGCGACGTGCGCGTCGTCACGGGGCTCGGCTACGATCGCTCTGTATTCGTCGCCGTGCAGGACACCGGCGTCGGCATGACCGCCGAGGTGATCTCGACCGCGCTCAAATCGGAGGTGCCGGCCAACCCGCAGCGCAAGGAGGCGGGCGGTCACGGCATCGGACTGCCGCTGGCGCGCAATCTCGCGCAAGCCAATGGTGCGCGGCTCGAGATCGACAGCACGCCGAACGAGGGCACCGCCGTTGCGCTCATCTTCCCGCGCGATCGCGTTGTGGCACGCATGGAGCAAGCACCGGCCGTCGCCGTTTCAAATTAGACGATTTCTAATCTATTGGACTCGCACGCGCTTTTGTTGACTGTGGCCGCACGCCCACGTTAGGGATGATCAGTGCGGGGCGCGCCACTCACGCCCCATCAAAATTCGCCGATACCGGGGCCTTGAACCCCGACTATTGGAGTAATCGATGCGGTCTAATAAGCGCCTTGTTGCGCAATGCGGCCTGTGCCGCCTTGCTTGCTGTTGCGAGCCTTGCCGTTGCGCATCCAGCCGCGAGCCTCGGGCGAGGTCAACATCTACTCCTATCGCGAGCCGGGCCTCATCAATCCGCTGCTCGCCGCCTTCACCAAAGAGACGGGCATCAAGACCAACGTGGTGTTTGCCTCGAATGGTCTCATCGAGCGCCTCGCCGCCGAAGGCAAGAACAGCCCGGCCGATCTCTTGCTGACGAACGAGTCCGGTCTGCTGCTGCAGGCGGTTGCCGCCGGCGTGACGCAGCAGATGCACTCGGAGGTCATCGACAAGACGATCCCGGCGGCCCTGCGCGATGACAAGGACCAGTGGTTCGGCCTGACGCGGCGCGCCCGCGTCGTCTATGCCTCGAAGGACCGCGTCAAGCAGGACGCGATCACCTACGAAGAGCTCGCCGACCCCAAGTGGCGCGGCAAGATCTGCATCCGCTCCGGCCAGCACACCTACAACGTTGCGCTCGTCGCTTCGATGATCGCCCATAACGGCGAGGAAGCGACCGAGAAGTGGCTCGCCGGATTAAAGGCCAATCTGGCGCGGCGTCCGGCCGGAGGTGACCGCGAGGGCGTGCGCGACGTGAAGGCCGGCCTGTGCGACATCTCCATCGGCAATACCTATTACATGGCGGCGATGTTGAAGAATCCGGACCAGAAGGCCTGGGCCGAGGCCGTGCGTATCATCTTCCCCAACGCCAACGATCGCGGTACGCACGTCAACGTGTCGGGCATGGCGCTGACGGCGAACGCGCCAAACAAAGAGAATGCGGTGAAGCTGATGGAATTCCTCGCTTCGCCGGAAGCGCAGCGAATCTATGCCGAAGCCAACGGTGAGTATCCGGTGGTCGATGCCGTGCCCGCCTCCCCGCTCGTGCAGAGCTGGGGGCCGCTGAAGGCCGACCCGCTGCCGCTGACCAAGATTGCCGCACTACGCAAACAGGCTTCCGAACTTATCGACCGCGTTCAATTCGATCAGGGGCCCACCAACTGATGTCTGAGCTCGATTTCCAAAGAGGCCGTCCGTCTCGCGATTCCGCGATCCCGGCGGCTGCCATGTTCCCCGCCGCCGAGCGTCTCGTAGGTGTGGGCTTCCGCTGCTGGCTGCAGGGCTTCCAGACGAGCGACATCGGCTGCTGGGAAGTCGCTTGGCACGAGTTCTCGCGCGCGGTGGGCCCGCGCGCCGCCAAGCCGCTGATGACCGAGCTCGCCTGCTGGGTGCGCGCGGTGCAGGATTCTGCCGAGCGCCGCATCGAGGTTTACCCGGCACAGTGCCGCCGCTTCTGCCGCGACGAGTGCCTCGCCATTTCGATGGTTGCCGCCTGCCAGCACAGCACCTGCCCCGCGTTCCGTGCCTGCGCCGTAGCGCTGCTCGGCTCCGACGAGGTGGAAGAGGCCATCGAGGGCGCCGAGAGCTTCGCGCGCTGCCTCAAGGACGCCGGTCAGATCCTGTCGCCGGGCACGGTGTTCATGGGCGCGGGTCTCGTAGCGCCGGGCGTGCACGGCCGCTGCTGAGACTTAGGCTCGCACGCCGGCAACAAGCTGACGGAAAGCGGCGTGGCCGATGTCTGTGCGAGGCGCTGAACCGGTTTCCCCTGCTCCACCGCCCCCGCGCCTGAGCGAAGTTCTGGCGGGCATCCTCAATCTTCCTTCAGCAATCTCGAGCTGGCGGCAAAAGCGCCGCGTCTCGCCGGCGTGGACGGCCATCGTCGCCCTGGTCCTGCTCGTCGTCGCGCTGCCGATCGTTACAGTCCTGCTGCTCGCGCTGACGCCAGCCGACAACATCTGGCCGCATCTCGTCTCGACCGTCCTGACTGGCTCGCTGTCGCGCACGCTGCTGCTCTCGGGCGGCGTCGCGGCCCTGACCTTTGCCATCGGCACGGCGACGGCTTGGCTCGTCACCATGTACCGCTTTCCGGGGCGCGAGGTGCTCGACCGGCTGCTGGTGCTGCCGCTGGCGGTCCCGACCTACATCATCGCCTACTGCTACGTGGAGCTGTTCGACTTCGCGGGGCCGGTGCAGACACATCTGCGCACGGTCTTCGGATTTACCAGCGCGGGCGATTACTGGTTCCCACACGTGCGCTCGCTCGGCGGCGCCATCTTCGTGCTGGCGGCGGTGTTCTATCCGTACGTGTACCTGACAGCGCGGGCGAGCTTTGCACAGCAGTCGGTGTGTGTGCTGGAGGTGGCGCGCACGCTCGGCCGCTCGCCGCTCGCGACCTTTGCCGGCGTGGCGCTGCCCTTGGCGCGCCCCGCCATCGCCGCCGGCGTCGCGCTCGTCATCATGGAATGCCTCAACGAGCTCGGCGCCGTGCAGTACCTCGGCGTCGACACGCTGTCGGCCAGCATCTTCGCCACCTGGATGCAGCGTTCGAACCTCGGCGGTGCAGCGCAGCTGGCCGCCGTGATGCTGGTGTTGATCGCGGGGCTGTTTGCGGCCGAGCGTGCGGCGCGCGGCGGGGCGCGCAGCCACCACACGACGGGCCGCTACCGCGCCATCCCGTTTCAAGAGATTGCCGGCTGGAAGGGTATTGTCGCTGCGGGCCTCGCCTCGCTGCCCTTCGTGTTTGGCTTCGTGGTGCCCGTTCTGGTGATCGCGCGCGACGCAGCGACCCACACTGAGGGCGCGCTGTCGAGCGGCTTCCTGTCGGCGGCGCGAAATACTCTATTGCTGGCCATCATCGCGGCCGCCGTCGCGGTCGCCGTCGCGCTGACGCTCGGCTACGCGCGGCGCGTCGCCGGAACCCGCTTCATCCGCTCGGCGGGGCGTATCGCGGCCCTCGGATATGCGGTGCCCGGCACGGTGCTGGCCATCGGCCTGCTCATCCCGCTCGCCGGCATCGACAATCACGTCGACGGCTTCATGCGCTCAACGTTCGGCGTATCGACGGGCCTGTTGCTGTCCGGCTCGTTGTTCGCCATCACGCTGGCCTATGTGATCCGCTTCCTTGCCGTGGCGCTGGCCCCCATCGAAGCGGGGCTCGATCGCGTATCACCCAACCTCGATGCCGCCGCGCGCACCCTGGGGGAAAGCGCGCTGTCGGTCCTGTGGCGGGTGCACCTGCCGCTGCTTATGGCGCCGCTCGGCGCCGCGGCATTGCTCGTCTTCGTCGACTGCATGAAGGAGCTGCCGGCCACTCTGCTGCTGCGCCCGTTCAACTTCGAGACGCTGGCGACGCACGTGTACAGCCTCGCCTCCATCGAGCAGCTCGAGCAGGCTTCGCTTGGAGCGCTGACGATCGTGCTCGCCGGTCTCGTGCCGGTGCTGCTGCTGCACGAAGCGATCGCCGGCGGACGCCCTGGTGAGAGCAAGCGCTGAGCTGGGCTAGTCGACGATCTCGTCTTCGTCCACCGGCTCGTCGAGCGCCTCCCGCTCAGGCGAGGCATGATCGGCGACCTCCTCCGACCACCCGATATTCAGCAGCGCATCGCCCATGTTGACGATGGGCAGCGTCGTTCGCCCGATGATGATGCCGCGCCGGGGTGAGCGCACTTCTACCGCGACGTCCTCGTAAGGGTTGGCGACGTGGCCGACCACCTCGCCGACGCTGACGCCATCGCCGATGCGCTTTGTCGTGCGGAACACGCCGCCCTCGGGCGAGCGCAACCAGCTCGAGGCATTTATGAGGACGGGCGCGCGCCGTTCGGCAGCGGGCGCCTCGACGCCTTCGCCGAGCTCGAGCATGCCCATCTTGAGCATCACGCCGGTGATGCCGTCGACGCCGGCGCGAATGGCGAACTCATCGAAGCGCAGTCCTTCGCCGCCCTCGTAGCTCAGCACGTCGACGCCCGCTTCCCGCGCGGCTTCACGCAGCGAACCGGGGCGCTCCGGACTTTCCAACATTACGTCCGCGCCGAAGGCGCGCCCCAGCTCCTGCACGCGCCGGCGCTTGCGGAACACACAACGGATCTGCGGGAGATTGATGCGGTGGATCGCCGCAGTGTGCAGGTCGATGCCGATCTGCGAGCGCTTGACGATCTCGGTCAGAAAAAGATGCGCAAGCCGGGCGGCCAACGATCCTGTCGCCGAGCCCGGAAACGAGCGGTTGAGATCGCGCCGGTCGGGGAGATAGCGCGAGCGGCTGATGAAGCCGAAGACGTTGACGACGGGTACGCACAAGAGCGTGCCGCTGATGCTCTGCGGATCGAGCGTGCGCAACAGGCGGCGGATAATCTCGACGCCATTTAGCTCGTCGCCGTGGATAGCGGCGGAGACGAACATGGTCGGCCCTGGCTGCGCCCCGTGCAGCACGTGAACCGGAAGCGTCACCGGCGCGTGATTAGACAGCTTCGAAATCGGCAGATCGACCAGCCGGCGCTCGCCCGGCTTCACGGCCAAACCTCCGACGACGAACGGCTGCCTCACGGCGAAGCTCCGTTGTTCCGATGCGTTCTCGACGCGGCGCGAAGGTGCACGAGGGGCCTAGCGCGCGCAAGGCGCAGCGTGCCGGAACATTGCCGTCAACGCCGGCGTCGCGAGCCTCTTTGCCACGATGGGACCGACAATTCGTGTCCACACGAAACTGCATACGGAGCTTCCGAAAAGAGTGGGCAGCTTGGCTTGCATCCCTCGCCTTGGCTCCGCAAGAGGTATAGAAAATCGTTGGACGTTAAGAAAAAGAGCCGCTTGTCGGCCGCAAAGACAGCTCGCTGCTTGCACCCCGGCAGAGCCACCTTTAAGACTTACCACGTCCGCTAAGCTGCCAGGGTCGACCGCCATGTCGGGGCCTGTGGGTAGCTTGCGAGTTGACACTGGGTGGCGCGCTTAGGCGGCAGGGGTTCATGAAACGCCCGAGGCATACCATGCGACGCTACACGTGGGCGCTCGCCATTCTGTGCTTCCTCGTCATCCTGCTCGCCGCACCTCTGCTCATCAGTGATCGCTACAGCCGTATCGCCCTGCAGAGCGGCGCGGTGTTCGCCGCCTCGACCAACAGCTACAGCCTCAGCTCGCCCGTTCGCTTGATGACTGGGCCGACCATTGATCTCGAAAGGGGCACCCTGTCGGTGCCGCCGAGCCGCACCGGCCTCGCCCGCGGCGGCCAGATGATCGCCATGCTCATCACCGGCAACGGCCCGCAGATGACGCTGGAAAAGGCGACATTCACCGCCGACTTCTCGACGCGTGAGCCGACCTTTTCGCAGGACGCCGGCGCCGGCGAGGTCGCGCCTCTCATCAAGGCGCTGCAGAGAATGCAGTTCGACGGACTGATGGTGCGCAACAGCACGGTCCGCCTAAAGATGTCGGACGGCTCGGTCGCCGAACTCGAGCACGTCAACGCAACCATCTCGTCGAAGCCCGACGGCGCTCTTCACGCGGCGGGTGCATTCGACTTCCGCGGCGAGACAATCAATTTCGACACGACGCTCGGCGCGAGCCTCGACTCGCAGGGAATGTCTCGACCGATCACCGCCTCGTTCTCCGGCACACCGCTCAACGCGGCGCTCGAAGGCAGTTTGATGCTCGGCGAAAGCCCGCAGCTGCTGTCGCCGCAGGCCGAGTTCACCGCGGCAGACCTGCGTGCGACTGCGCGCTGGCTCGGCGTAGACTGGCCGGCGGGCCGCGGCTTCGGAGTATTCCACGCCAAGGGGCAATTGGAATGGCTCGATCGCACGGTCGCTTTCCAGAACGCCGCGATCGACCTGGACGAGAACGATGCCAACGGCACGCTGTCGATCAACTTCAGTGGTGCGCGACCGACGGTCGAAGGCACGCTTGGCCTCAAGACCCTGGATCTGACGCGCTACTTGAAGAGCGCCGACGCCGATACGAACGACTGACAGCTTCCTGACCAAGGTCCGCAGCGCAAGCGGGCTCGAATTCCCGCTCATCCAGGCGATCGACGCAGACTTCCGGATTTCCTCCGACAGCGTCACGCTACCGGCGCTCACAATCGGCCGCAGCGCGGCTACGGTTTCGCTCCGCAGCGGCAAGTTGCTCGCCGACATTGCCGAGCTGGAGATCGACGACGGCACGCGCGGCGGCGGCCAGATCCGCATCGATATGAGCGGCGCCAATCCAAGTTACGGCTTGCAGGCCAAGTTCGAGGCAGCCGACGTCGGCCGCTCGGTGCAGGCGGTGTTCGGCCATCCGACCGTGCAGGGCCGCGGCTCGATCACGGTCGATCTGACGGCCACCGGAAATACCGGCGAAAGCCTGCTGCGCTCACTCGGCGGCAAGCTGTGCGTGACCCTCGCGGAGGGCGGGCGCGTCGGTCTCGACATCAACACGCTGGCGGCGGCGGCGAGCGAGCCGTTGCCTGAGGGCGCGTGGCAGGACGTCAGCGCGCGGGCCATCTCCGTCGACAAGCTCGACGCGCGCTTCATCGTCACCAACGGCATCATCCGCACGCAATCGGCGGAGGCCGTGTCAGGCGAGCGCGCCTTGACGGCCGACGGCGCTATCAGCCTGCTCGACCGCCGCCTCGACATGGAGCTGGCCGTCGGCGACGTCGCCACGGCGAAGGCCGAGGGCGCTGACGTTCCTGAAACCGTCGGCGCGCTGAAACTGCAGAAGCGCGAGATCATCAACGTGCACGGCCCGTGGTCGGCACCGGCCATCCGTCACGGACCAGCGCTCGACGATCCGCACAAGTTCGGCCCGCCCAGCCCCGGCTAACTTGCTCCCTACTGAACTGTCATCAGAGCAGTCGCGCGATAATGTCCGCGGCCGCGGCACGCTGCTCGGCGCTCATGTGCAGGCCGCATTTGGTCCGCCGCCAAAGGACGTCATCCGGCTCGCGCGCCCACTCGTGCTCGCGCTGGTAGACGACTTCGCGCTCCGACAGGCCGCCGCCCAGCGCCTGGCCGAGCTCGCTTTCACGCTGCGCGTCACCCAGCACATCCTCGGTCAGCGTGCCGTAGCGGCGCGCCAAGCGGCCGAGGAACGCCGCCTCGAAGCCGCGATGGCGGCGGCAGAGGTCTTTGATGAAGCCCGCAAGGCCGCCTTCGCCAAGGTCCCCGCCCGGCAAGGGGCTCGACCCGGTCCACGCCGGCTTCATGCCAGGGAAGTACGGCGCTGAGTCTTGCCAGCGCCGCTTCGGCGAGGCGGCGGTAGGTGGTGAGCTTGCCGCCGAGCACGGTGAGCAAGGGTGCGCCTTGCGCATCACTCAGCTCGAAGCGGTAGTCGCGCGTCACCGACGAAGCATCGCCGCCGGCGATCATCATCGTAGAGCGGGCGCACGCCGGCATAGCTCCATACGATGTCCGTGCGCGCCGGCGGGCTGGCAAAGAACTGCCGCGCCAGCGCCAGCAGGTATTCTTCTTCGTCGCTGCCGATCGCCGCTTCCGCGGGATCGCCCGAATAGGCGATCTCCGTGGTGCCGATCAGCGTGAAGCGCTCCTCGTAGGGAATGGCGAAGACGACGCGGCCGTCGGCGCTCTGGCAAAGGTAGGCATCGTTCGCGCCGGTGATGCGCGGCACCACAATGTGGCTGCCTTTGACGAGACGCAGATGCGCCGGCTGCGCCGCGGCCCCGATCTCGCCGTCGACCTCGCGCACCCACGGCCCGGCGGCGTTGACCAGAGCGCGCGCCGCGCACCTCGCGCGCGGCTCCGCCGTGCTCGATCAGAACGCGCCAGACGCCGTCTTCCGCGCGAGCGCGAAATAAGCCGCGTGCGCGTTTCGATCGACCGCGCCTCTTTGCGCCGCAGCGCGCGCGTTGAGAACGACGAGCCGCGAGTCGTCGACGCGGCAGTCCCAATAGGCAAAGCCGTGCGTCAGTTCGCGGCGCAGCGCATGGCCGGCGTGGTCGCGCCGCAAATCGAGCGACTGCGAAGCCGGGAATGCGCTGCCGTTGCCCGAGATGGTCATAGAGAAACAGCCCGGCGCGCAGCATCAGTGCCGACCGACCGCCCGGCACCTGCGGCAGCACGAAGCGCTGCGGCCAAATGATGTGTCCGGCGTTGGCGAGCAGCACCTCGCGCTCCTGCAGCGCCTCGCGCACCAGACGGAACTCGAAATGCTCGAGATAGCGCAGGCCGCCGTGGATGAGCTTGGAGCTCGCCGACGAGGTGGCGCCTCCGAGATCGTCCTTTTCGACAAGCAGCACGGAAAGGCCGCGGCCGGCCGCATCGGCCGCGATGCCGGCGCCGTTGATGCCGCCGCCGGCAACGACGAGGTCGTAGATCATGGCGGCGAGACTATCACGCGAGGGCTTACGGCACCGTTTCCGCGCTGCGCGGCATCGGCGTCACCAGCGACATCAGAATGAGGGCGAGAAAACCGGCGGGCAATGCGAGCAGCGCTACGGCCAACCCGTTGATGCCCCACCAGTCGGCGACGGTCCGGGCGTGGGCATCGAGCGCCGCCCAGGCGGCATCCTTGGCAGCGCCTGGCTCGGCTGCCGCCCAAGCGTCCTTCAGCTCGGCGAAGACTTCTTGTCCCGTCGCGCCGGCGCTCGACAAGCGCCGAGGTCGCCTCGAAGAACGGTACGGCGAAATAGCGCGTGCCGATAAGGTAGATCAGCGCCACGGCGAGACCTGCCAGCATTGCGGCGGCGGCGCCGTAGGCGTTGGCGCGCTTCCACCAGAGCGCGGCGAACAGTGCCGGGAACAGCCCCGCAGCGGCGAGAACGATGGCCCAGGTGGCAACGTCGAGGATGCTCGCCGGCCGCGCGAGCGCACCCAGCATAGCGGCAGCGACGAGGACCGCGGCGAGTGCATAGGAGGCGAGCCGCGAGCTGCGCGGCGGCGCTTCGGGAGCGGTCGCGCCGGTATCCGAAGCCCAGCGCGCGAATGATCGCGCTCAAAGGGCCGTTCGCCGTCGCCAGGGCGGCGGCAAGTGCCACCGCCGCGATGAGCCCGAGCATGGCGTGATTGAGCCCGGCGATGTCGGGGAGCGCCAGCACGATCATGTCGGGGCTGAGCGTAACGTCCTGCAGGCGCAGCACGGGGCTGGCGTCGGGCAGCGCCGCACACGCCTGCGCGACCGTTGCCGCGTCGGTCGCCGCATGGCCGCACACCTCGACAAGTCCCAGCTTGCCGTAAGTGAAGATCCACGCCGGGTAGGTCGGCGAGCGGCGTGCGGTCAGCGAGCAGCTTGATGAACGTGAGCTTGGCGTAGGCGGCGATGGCCGGCGCAAGCGTCAAGAACAGCGCCACGAAGACGAGCCCCCACACGGCAGCCCAGCGCGCTTCCGCGCACCCGCGGCGAGGTCAGCTGCGCCGTCAGCAGGCTCGGCAGCGCGGCGACGCCCGCAGCGAGGCCGAGGACGATGCCGAGGAAATTCATCGGCGTCAGCGTCACGAACGCCGTCAGCATCGGCTTCATGTAGGCGGGATCGGCGAGATCCTGCTCGAGCAACGTCTCCTCGAGACCCTGGATCTGCCAGAGCGCGTTGGCGTAGGCGAGCTGCGGCACCGGCAGCCCGTACCAAGCGGCCGAGAGCTGCACGAGCGGCACGAGCACGGCGACCAGCATGACGGGGAAGAGCACGCCATTGACCCACGATGCGCCGCTCATGCCGCGCAGGATGAAGCACGCGAACACGGCGCAGGCGGCGACGATCACGGCGGTGGCGAAATCGACCTCGAGCAGTCGCGCGCCGGCGAGGCCGGCAGCCATCAACTCGGCGACGATCAGCGTCAGCATCGAAACAGTGACAACGAGCGGCGCACAGGAACGCGCGCTGTGCGGCCGGGGTATCGCGCAGGCGAAATACTCGGGCAGCGAGTGAGCCCGGTCGCGGCAAGCGCGGCGCTACGACGAGCTGCAGCAACAGGCAGCCGGCGCCGAGGCCGAGCGCAAAGGCGAGGCCGTCGTGCCCCCAGGCAAAGATCGCTCCGGCAAGCGCCAGAAAGAACGCGGCCGAGATCGTGTCGGTGGCGATAGCCAAGCCGCCGAGCAATGGAGAAACGGCGCTGCTCGCGCGCATCCCCGCGCCGAGCGCGATGGCGGCGGCCGCCGCGATGCCGAGCGCCCAGTAGCCGCCGTCGATCCAGGTTGTGGAGGCACCAAGAGGCGGACCAGTACCAAGAGCGCGACGACGCCGAGAACAAAGGTCAGCGCGAGTCCGGCGAGAACCAGCCGCGCCCGTGAGCGAGACGGCGCTGAGCTGTCCCGTCGAGCGGCATGTCAAACGTCCGCCCTGCGGCGAGCGTCGCGGCGATCCTGCCACCGCGCCGACAGCACACCGATCGATGACGAAGGCGATCAGACACACCTTGCGCGGCCATGAAGTAGCCGAGCGGAAAGGCGAACACATCGACGAGATTGAGGGCCTGCACGAAGCTCGGCACGACGAACGCGAACAGTCCCCAGAGGAGCAGCGCTACGATGGGCAGCCGCCGCAGCCGGGAGCGCAGCACTCGATGCCTGTGGATCCTCGCGCACCGAGCCCCGTTTGTTCGCCGCAAGTGCGGCGGCGTGCGCCCACCTTGCGCTCCGCGACGTTCGCCGGGCTTTGCGACAGCCTCGTGGCACGTGCAACGCCGGGTAGTGGGACCGTGGACAAAATGAGGCGAGCGCGAAACGTAAAAGGCGGGGCGATACGCTCCCCGCATCCCCCCGCCCTGGGATCTTCTCCCTAGACTTGGACCTTATTCGATTTTTCAAGGCGCGACAGAGCGGTCCACAATTCGTCGGCCCCGCACCATGTGCGAGAGCCGGATGCGTCAAGTGTTCTGAACAGCGAAATTTCTGATGCAGTGCAGCGATTTGCGGTCGGCGAGATCAGGACCGTCGTGAACCGCTTCAGGAGACCTCGGGCGGCACTCGGAATCGGACGGGAGCGGATCGCATTGGCGATTACCCGTGCACGTCGCGCATGCGCTTGGCGCACGATGGCAGAATAGACGCCGTCGACGGCGCCGAAATAGAGCCCCTGCGAGCGAAGGCCGCACTGATACATTTTCACGATGCGCTCGCCGCCGACCCGCATGGCGAGCTCGTAGTCCTCGAACGCCGCCTCAGCGTCGCCCTAGCGACTGGCGGATGTGGGCGCGGGTATCGAGCGCATAGGGGCTGCCCGGGGAGAGCTCGAGTGCCTTTTCCACGTCGGCGAGGCCGTCACTGCGGGCGGCCAAGCTTGAAGTAAGCCCACGCCCGATTGTTCAGCGCCAAAGGGAAGTCGGGCTTGATCGTGAGCGCTCGTCGTAGTCGGCGCAGCGCCTTGTCGAACATGCCGAGCAGCGAGTAGGCGAGCGCCCGCATGCCGTAGGCGAGGCTGCGCTGATCGTCGGGCAGGCCCGGCGTGTCGATCATGGCCGAGCAGCCGCTGATACGCCGCTCGTTGTCCTCGCTCAGGCAATCGAGCGTCGGATCATCGCGTCGCCAGGGCGACCGCGCCGCAAGGCGAGCAGCGCAGCCATGGCGGCAATGATCCTGGCGTAGGCCATATTTCTCCCCGTGCGACGCCCAACTGGCCGGCCCGCCCTTTGAAACCATAGAACCAGGGCCTTATAGAGGCAAACCGCCTGAGCGGCGCGCCGGGCGCATGGCCGCGCCGGCGGTGCATCGCTTAACCCCTTGCGCCCGCAGTTATGCTAGCTTGCCGGTGAGCCCAGACTTCGAGCGTCTCACGTGAAACAAAGCGCATCCTGCTCGTCATCGGCGGCGGCATTGCCGCCTACAAATGCCTCGAGCTCATTCGCCGCCTGCGCGAGCAGGCGCCTCGCGTGCGCGCGGTGATGACGCGGGCGGCGCAGCGAGTTCGTGACGCCGCTGTCGGTCGGCGCGCTCACGAACGAGCGCGTATTCACCGACTGTTCGATCTCGACGACGAGCACGAGATCGGCCACATCCGCCTGGCGCGCGAGCCGACCTCATCGTCGTCGCGCCGGCGACCGCCGATCTCATCGCCAAGATGGCCGGCGGCCATGCCGACGACCTCGCCACCGACGGTGCTGCTGGCCACCGACAAGCCGGTGCTCGTGGCTCCCGCCATGAACCCGCGCATGTGGCTGCATCCGGCGACGCAGCGCAACGTCGCGCAGCTCGAAGGCGGACGGCATGCACTTCGTCGGTCCCAACGTCGGCGAGATGGCCGAGCGCGGCGAGGCCGGGCCCGGCCGCATGGCCGAGGTGCCGGAGATCATCGCCGCCGCGAGCAAGATCCTCGCCGAGCGGCGCGACAGCCCGGGCGCGCGTCGTCGGCGCCCGCTCGCCGGGCGGCACGTGCTCGTCACCAGCGGCCCGACGCACGAGCCGATCGATCCGGTGCGCTACATCGCCAATCGCTCGTCGGGCAAGCAGGGGCACGCCATCGCCGCGCGCGGCCGCAGCGCTCGGCGCGCGCGTCACGCTCGATCACCGGGCCCGGTGTCGCTGCCCGATCCGCAGGGCGTCGACGTCGTCCGCGTCGAGACGGCGCGATGAGATGCTCGCGCGCGGTCGCAGCGCGCCTGCCGGCCGACATCGCGATATTCGCCGCTGCCGTCGCCGACTGGCGCGTCGCGTCGACGCCGCGACCAAAAGATCAAGAAGATCGGGCGACGAACGCCGACGCTCGATCTCGTCGAGAACCCCGACATCCTGGCAACCGTCGGCAAGCGCGCGGCGCAGCGGCCGCCGCTCGTCATCGGCTTTGCGGCCGAGACGCGGCACGTGATCGAGCGACGCCGCGAAGAAGCGCAAGGCGAAGGGCGCCGACTGGATCGTCGCCAACGACGTGTCGCCGGCGACGCGGCGTGATGGGCGGCGACCGCAACACCGTGCATCTCATCACCGCCGACGGCGTCGAAGACTGGCCGACGATGAGCAAGGACGAGGTCGCGCGGCGTCTCATGCCGCGCGCCGCCGAGCACCTGCGGCCGCAACACGGCGGCGGCCGAATGACGCAAGCGCGTGACCGGCCAAAGCGACGCAAGCGTGCGTGTCAGCATCGTGCGCCTGCCCACGCGCGCGGCCTGCCGCTGCCCGCCTATCAGACGCAGGACGCCGCCGGGCTGGACCTGCTGGCCGCGCTCGACGTGCAGAGCCCGATGACGCTGGCGCCGGGCGCGCGTGCGCTCGTGCCGACGGGGCTCATCATGGAGCTGCCGCTCGGCTACGAGGCGCAGGTGCGCCCGCGCTCGGGCCTGGCGCTCAACTACGGCGTCACCGTGCTCAACAGCCCGGGCACGATCGACAGCGACTATCGCGGCGAAGTGAGCGTGATGCTCGTCAACCTCGGGCAGGCGCCGTTCGAGATCCGCCGCGGCGAGCGCATCGCGCAGCTCGTCGTAGCCCCGGTCACGCACGCGGAGCTGATCGAGGTGGGCGCGGTCGCCGACACCGAGCGCGGCGATGGCGGCTTCGGCTCGACCGGCAAAACGGCGCCGAATGAAAACGCCCGATCCCGCAAAACGGCGCCGAAAAAGAAATCCATCCCACCGCCTGCGGCGGCGCGAAAAAAACGCGTTCAGCAAAGCCGCGCGCCCGCAACGCTGATCTGCCGCATCGCCTTGACAGCATCCTGCTTTCGCCCAACGTGCCGTGCGCGGCCGCCGATTCAGACCATCGCCGCGACCACTCGATCCCGCATCGGCCGCATGACATGAGGCACCCCCGATGAACGACATCCGCGAGATCAAGACCCTGGACGCCACCAAGACGTCGGGTCGCGGCCGCGTCTACAATTCCATCGCCGAGACCATCGGCCACACGCCGCTGGTACGGCTGTCGAAGATCAGCGGCCGCCAAGGTGCAAGGCCGACATCCTGCTGAAGCTGGAGTTCTTCAACCCGCTGTCGTCGGTAAAGGATCGCATCGGCGTCGCCATGATCGACGCGCTCGAAGCGCAGGGCCGATCAAGCCCGGCAAGACGGTGCTGATCGAGCCGACCTCCGGCAACACCGGCATCGGCCTCGCGTTCGTCGCCGCCGCGCGCGGCTACCGGCTGATCCTCGTCATGCCGGAGACCATGTCGATCGAGCGGCGCAAGATCCTGACGCACCTCGGCGCCGAGCTGGAGCTGACGCCCGGCCCCGGCGGCATGCCGGGCGCCGTGGAGCGCGCCAACGAGCTCGCCAAGACCATTCCCGACGCCGTCATTCCCGGCCAGTTCGACAATCCGGCCAATCCGCTGGTGCACGAGAAGACCACGGCGGAAGAGATCTGGAACGACACCAAGGGCAAGGTCGATGCGCTGGTCATCGGCGTCGGCACCGGCGGCACGCTGACGGGCGTCGGCCGCGCGCTGAAGCCGCGCAAGCCGGGCCTCAAGATCATCGCGGTCGAGCCGACGACCAGCCCGGTTCTGTCGGGCAAGCCGCGCGGGCCGCACAAGATCCAGGGCATCGGCGCCGGCTTCATCCCGTCGATCCTCGATACCGAGCTCATCGACGAGATCATCACCGTGTCGAGCGAGCAGGCGTTCGAGGTGTCGCGCCTCGTCGCCAAGGTCGAAGGCATTCCCGGCGGCATCTCGACGGGCGCCAACGTCGCGGCAGCATCGTCCGTCGCGCGAGCGACCCGAGTACGCCGGCAAGACGATCGTCACCTTCGCGCCGTCGTCGGCCGAGCGCTACTACACGAGCGATCTCTTCCTCGATCCGAGCAAGCCTGCGTAAGGCAAGCGGGCGCCACAACTCGCGCGTCAGCAAGTCCGCGGCTCGTGACGCAAGCTCAAGCGCTTCGCATCACGAATTCGCAGCGCGCGTAATTCAATGAAGCAAATCATTTCACAGCATCCCGAATTCATCTGCGCCCGTTCTAACGTGCGCCAATTTGTTCGGTCGCAACAATTCGCCATAGCGGAGCATGAATCGCAATCAGAAAGCGGCCCATTAGCGCTTGCGCGAGCAATTGGCGCAAATGTAAATCCGACCCCCACAAGCTATTCGCAATGCATCACCTGTGGCTCGCGAAGCGCCTGCTGCCAAGCAGCATAGTGCGTGCCGCCGGCGTCGCTGCGTTGCTCATGATGTGAGAGAGGGATTGGCATGGCCGAGGAAGGCGAAGATCGCAGAACATTTGCCGAAGGCGCGGCAAGGCAATTAGCCAACGCCACGAAAACGAGAGCGCAGTGGGGCGGCATCACCCCGCGCTGGCTCATTCCCTTCCTGCCGTGGACCCCGGTCGAAGCCGGCATCTACCGCCTCAACAAGGTCAAGGAGACGCGCGGCGCGACCTCGGCCTCGTCCGCCGACGTCGAGTGCAGCCCGCCGCGCGATCCGACGCCGACCTGCCCGAGACCTTCGTCGACTACGAGGAGAAGCCGCGCGAGTACATCCTCAGCGCGGTGACGACCATGCTCGACGTGCAGACGCGCATCTCCGACCTCTACAGCCAGCCCATCGATCAGATCCAGGAGCAGCTCCGCCTGCTCATCGAGAAGGTCAAGGAGCACCAGGAAGAGCGAGCTGATCAACAACCAGGACTACGGCCTGCTCGCCAACGCGGCGCCGTCGATGCGCATCTCGACGCGCTCCGGCGCGCCGACGCCCGACGACCTCGACGAGCTGATCGCCAAGGTGTGGAAGGAGCCGGCGTTCTTCCTCGCGCACCCGCGCGCCATCGCCGCGTTCGGCCGCGAATGCACGCGGCGCGGCGTGCCGCCGCCGACGGTGACGCTGTTCGGCTCGCCGTTCCTCACCTGGCGCGGCCTGCCGCTCGTTCCGTCCGACAAGGTGCCGCTGACCGACGGCAGGCAAGTCGAAGATCCTGTTGCTGCGCACCGGCGAGAAGAAGCAGGGCGTCGTCGGCCTGTTCCAGCCGGGCGTCCCCGGCGAAGTGTCGCCCGAGCCTGTCGGTGCGCTTCATGGGCATCAACCAGCGCGGCGCATCGCCTCCTACCTGATCTCGCTCTACTGCTCGCTCGCGGTGCATGACGGAAGACGCGCTCGGCGTGCTCGATAATGTCGAGGTCGGCAAGTACCATGACTACCCCGCAGCGAAGTGATCTGACGGACGGCGCCGGCGCGCAGCTTCCGGCGCGCGTCGACCCGGCACGAGCGAGCTGACGCGCTCTCGCCGGCCGGCATCGTCGCCCGATCGTCGCCGCCATCGCGCGGATGGCGAACGCTTTCTATGCGCGGCGCCGCCGTCGAACCCGTGCCGGGGCCGGGCGCGGCGTTGCCGTCGGCGCCGGTCGTTCGCGGCGAGCCGATCTACTAACTCGCTGCCCGGCGTGCCGCGCGCTGCAGCCGCCGCTGTCGCCGACCTCAACCCCGGCCTGCCGCCGATGCCGATCCCGGCGTCGGGCGCCGCGCAGCCGTCGGCGCCGGTGTTCGCCGTCGAGCCGCTGCTCGGGCAGGCGCAATCCGTCGCCCGCGCCGAGCTTCACCCAGCCGCAGGCGGTAAGGTGCGCCCGCGGCACCGCTCGTGCCGCCGGTGCCGACGCCATCGGCTCCGCTACCTCGCGGTGGCGCGCCTTCTGCGCCACGCGCCGCGCGGCATTCCGAGCGACGCCGACTTCGCGACGCTTCCCGATTCGCTGGGCGGCGTGATGTCGCTCGTGCCGAGCTTCGACGACGCGCCATCGCCGTACGGCCGAGCGCCTGCAGGGCCCGGCATGCGTCCGGCCGCCGGGCGACACCTTCTCGTTCCTCAGATCGCGGCGCCGCGCCGTGCCTACGACCGTCGCCGCGCTCCGGCAACGGCGCGACGCCAGCGTCCGGCGCGGCGCTACCGGCTCGACGCGTTCCGTTCGCCTATCAAGCGTCAGTGCTCGACCTGAGCGGGCTGAACTTCCAGCACCGACCCGGCGCAGGCGCGCCGGCAACCGGCATCAGCGGCGTTCGCCCGTTCGATCCGTATGCGATCAAGCGCGACTTCCCGATCCTGCAGCAGAACGGGTCAACGGCCGCCCGCTCGTCTGGCTCGACAACGCCGCGACCACGCAGAAGCCGCAGCGCGTGATCGATCGCCTCTCGTACTTCTACGAGCACGAGAACTCGAACATCCACCGCGCCGCCCACACGCTGGCGGCGCGCGCGACCGACGCCTACGAAGGCGCGCGCGACAAGGTGCGCCGCGTTCCTCAACGCGCCGTCGCCGGAGAGATCGTCTTCGTGCGCGGCGCGACCGAGGGCATCAACCTCGTCGCCAAGAGCTGGGGCCGCCGCAACGTCGGCGCGGGCGACGAGATCGTCATCACGCAGCTCGAGCACCACGCCAACATCGTGCCGTGGCAGCAGCTCGCGCGCCGAGAAGGGCGCCGGCTGCGCGTCGCGCCGGTCGACGACACGCGGCCAGGTCATCCTCGACGAGTACGAGAAGCTGCTCAAGCCGCGCACCACGCTCGTCTCGTTGACGCAGGTCTCGAACGCGCTCGGCACCATCACGCCGGTCGCGGAGATGGTCGCGATGGCGCACCGCCACGGCGCCATCGCGCGTGGTCGACGGCGCGCAGGCGGTCTCGCACATGCCGGTCGACGTGCAGGCGCTCGACTGCGACTTCTTCGTGTTCTCCGGCCACAAGATGTTCGGCCCGACCGGCATCGGCGTCGTCTACGGCAAGCCCGAGCGTGCTCGAGGCCATGCCGCCCTGGCAGGGCGGCGGCAACATGATCGCGGACGTCACGTTCGAGAAGACGACGTTCCAGGCGCCGCCCGGCCGCGTTCGAGGCCGGCACCGGCAACATCGCCGACGCGGTCGGCCTCGGCGCGGCGCTCGACTACCTGATCGACGCATCGGCATGAGCAACATCGCCGCGCTACGAGCACGAGCTGCTCGGCTACGCGACGCAGGGGCTGCTCGCGCGTGCCCGGCCTGCGCATGATCGGCACGGCGCCCGAGAAGGCCGGCGTGCTGTCGTTCGTGCTCGACGAGTGCCGCACCGAGGACGTCGGCAAGGCGCTCGACCAGGAAGGCATCGCCGTGCGCTCCGGCCACCACTGCGCCCAGCCGATCCTGCGGCGCTTCGGGCTCGAGGCGACCGTGCGCCCCTCGCTGGCGCTTCTACAACACCCGCGAGGACATCGACGCGCTCGTCGCCGCGCTGCATGCGCATCCAGACCGGCCGCGGCAAGCGCGGCCTCGGTTCGAGCCGAATGTAGCCGCGTGAGCGTGTCGCGTTGATCGCTTCACACCGAGCCCGAGCGATAGCGGTTGCGCGGTGATGAAGCCGAGATGAACGGCGCGTTCAGTTCGAGTTCCTGCGCACGGGTGAAGATTGGGCAGCAGCGGCGTGATTGTCGCTGTCAGACAATCGGAGCGCAACTCATGAAAGACACATTGCTCTCGTTTTCCGCGTCGCGGGATTGGTCATCGGCTTACACGACAGCGGCGCAAGCTGCCCCCGCGAGTGGGTTGCCTTGCATGTGAACCCAAGCTTGGTCCAACACGTGGGCTGGGATGGTGACCGCGGGTGGGACGGCGGCCGCCGCTGGTGGCATCGCCATCGCGATTGGGACGGAGGCTATTGGCGCCGGAGCTGGTGGCGACGCCATCATCATGACGACGGGGATGGCGCGGCGATCGCGGTCGACGACCACGACCGTGGCGACTATCGTGAGCGCCGGCGCGGATTGGCGCTAGGACAGCTTCATCTGCAGTCATAAGCAAAGGCAGGCACTTTCAATGAGTGCCTGCCGCCACCGGGGCGTGCTGGCTTCCGGACGCCGCAAGCGCCGCGTGTAGGGCGGGCTAATGAGTTGCCGATCGCTCGCCCGCACTAGTATAATCAAAGCAGATATTCGTTGCTTCCGCCGGCCAGGTGCGCTGGCTAATTTCTCGCGCCAGACTGGGATGTCGAGGGATCCCTAATCCGAAGTTCGCTCCGCACGTCTCGCCCGCACAATCGCGCCGCGGCGCCTCGTGCTCACGACGCTCACGCTCGCTGCCGGCCTCGCCACGGCGCCGTAGTGTCGGCCGACCCCGCCGCCGACCCGACGACGCTGCTCAACGCGTCGTACGACGTGTCGCGCGAGCTTTATAAGGACATCAACGAAGCCTTCGTCGCCGACTGGAAAAAGAAGACCGGCGAGACGGTGACGATCAACCAGTCGCACGGCGGCTCGACCAAGCAGGCGCTCGCCGTTGCCAACGGCCTTGAAGCGGACGTCGTCACCTTCAACCAGGCGCCGGACGTCGACGTGCTGGTCAAGACCGGCGGCATCGTGTCGAGCCGATTGGCGCAAGAAGTTCCCCAATGGCGCCGCGCCCTACACGACGACCTCGGTGTTCCTCGTCCGCAAGGGCAACCCGAAGGGCATCAAGGACTGGGAAGATCTCGCTAAGCCGGGCATCGAGGTGATCGTTCCCAACCCGAAGACCTCCGGCAACGGCCGCTACACGTACCTCGCCGCCTGGGGCTATGCCCTGCGCAAGACCGGCAACGAGGCGGGCGCCAAGGAGTTCGTCGGCAAGCTGTTCGCCAACGTGCCGGTGCTCGACGGCGGCGGCCGCGGCGCCACCACCACGTTCACCCAGCGCGACAAGGGCGACGTGCTCGTCACCTTCGAGAACGAGGCGGCGCTGATCGGCAAGGAGTTCGGTGCCGACAAGTTCGACGTCGTCTATCCGAAGGTGAGCATCATCGCCGAGCCGCCGGTCGCCGTCGTCGACAAGGTCGTCGACAAGCGCGGCAGCCGCAAGCTGGCCGAGGCCTACCTCAACTTCCTCTATTCGCCGGAAGGCCAGGCGATCATCGCCAAGCACGACCTGCGTCCGCGCGATGAAGCCGTGCTGAAGGCGAACGCCGCCAAGTTCCCGGCGATCGAGACGTTCTCCGTGGAAGAGCTTTTGGGCGGCTGGGAAGCCGTGCAGAAGCATCACTTCGCCGATGGTGCCACCTACGATCAGATTGCGATCAAGCAGTAGCGCCTGTCACGGCGATGAGAGGGCCCGGGGTCTTGTCCGCCCCGGGCCCTTCCTTTGTGTGTCCGCCATGATCCCGCCATGGCGCACGCCCGCGCCCGCCACACGGGGATCGACCTCGGGCCGCAAACTTCGCATATGAGAACAACCCTCTTCTGGCTTATTCCGGAAAGGGAGTTGTTATGCAGATCGTTGCGTTTACGGCGGCGAGCCTCGCCGCCCTCGGAATTGCACTCATTGCCCCGCGCCCCGCTTGGGCCGATGCCGCGCCGGTCATTTCCGGCCCGCACGTCCATGAAAATCTCGCTGTCTACTTCGTGCATGGCGCCAGCGCGCCTGGCCCCGTGCCTCTTACGCTGCAGGAAGCTCTGGCCAAGGGCAGCGTGCGCGTGGTCGAGACGGGCGAGGTCAACGAGCTGAAGGTCGAGAACACGGGCGGCGAAGACGTGTTCATCCAGTCGGGTGACATCGTGAAGGGCGGCAAGCAGGACCGCGTGCTGACCATGAGCTTCGTGCTGCCGCCGAAGTCCGGCGAGGTCGGGCTCGCCGCCTTCTGCGTCGAGCACGGCCGTTGGTCGGCGCGCGGCACCGAGGACGTCAAGGCCTTCGCCAGCGCGGCCGAGGCGATGCCCTCGCGCAAAGCGAAGCTCGCCATGCGCGCGCCCCGCGAGGCGGCGGCGGCGGCGGGTGCTGCCGGCGACAGCGCGTCTTCCGACACCTACACGCGCCAGCAGGAGGTGTGGGCGTCCGTCGCCTGCACGCAGGGCAAGCTGTCGGAGAACCTGAGCGCCGCGGTAGCGGCACCCAACTCGGCGACCAGCCTGCAATTGTCTCTCGAGAACGAGAAGCTGCAGAAGGCGCGTGCCGCCTACACTGGTGCCCTGCAGCCGGCGGGCGAAGGCAAGGAAGACATCATCGGCTACGTGTTCGCCATCAACGGCCGCATCGTCAGCGCCGACGTCTATCCGTCCAACGCGCTGTTCCGGAAGATGTGGGGCAAGCAGCTCGCCGCCGGCGTCACGGAGGCGATCGGCGAAGCCGGCGATCAACGCGCCGCAGGCGCCAGGACAGGAAGCGGCCGCCGCGTTCCTCAAGACTGCCGAGACGCCGTCCGCCCGCGAGGAAACCGTCAACGGCTTCTCCCGCCAGGCGGTGCACGACGCCGATGCGGCGCTCTACGTCGAAGCCCAGCGCGGCGACGGGAGCTGGGTGCACCGCAACTACCTGGCGAAGTGATCGTGTCTAAGGCCGCGCCGCTCTTCTTTCCCGCGGGACGGCGCGGCTCGTCGGGCTCGCCAGCAGATCTATCAGATCAGCCGCCAGCGTGCCCTTGGGCCGCAACCGCCAGTCGGAAGGTCGGTCGTGGACAACAATGAGCTTACTCTTGTCGACAAGCCCTATCCCTTCCGGCCGCTCGCAAGGATACACGCGGCCCGCCTGTGCAAGACGCTTTGCCGGCTCGAAATCGAACAGAAATTCCAGATGCCCGGTTCCCAGCTTGACCTTCTCGTCCTTGGATGGGGCGCGGCCGAATGCGCCATGCCAGCGGTAGAGCGCGAACGGAGCGTCGAGATCCATGCTCGGCCCGGCGAGCACGAGCACGTCTTCGCCCTCCCGGACGAGATCGCGGATGCCGAGACCATTGAGCTGCAGAAAGCTCAGCCGGTAGCGCTGTCCGTTTCGTTTGCGCAGCGCGAGGCATTTGTCGCCGATCTCGACCGAGAGGCGCATGACGATTGCGAAGCCGCCGGCGGCAGGTCCACGTAGCCCGAGCAGGATCTCGGTATCGTCGACGGCTATGCCTTCGATATCCAAGCCGTTCTCTTTGGCGGGCCACTTGAGCGCATCTGCGAGGTAACCGCCTTCACTCTCAATGGCGGTGCGAAGGCTGCCCTTCTCTCCGCCCAGCGGCAAAGAAAGCCCGCTGTTCGACACGGGTCGGCCGTCATCGCACAGAGGTACGAACCCTAAGAGGGTGCGCAGCGGCGCCGTATCCAATGTCCGGCGAACGCGCTTGCGCAGTTGCGCGGGCTTGACGCCATCCAAGTTTCCTCGGCTGCGGCAGTGCGAGCCGACAAGCCACAGGCGCCGCCTTTCCTCATCCCAGGCGAGCCCTTCCAAATCGGCTTCGGGCTTTTTGGCGCCTCGGCGTCCGCGAGCTATCCCGTTGGCGGCTTTGAAGGCAGGGAACAGCTTGACCAGATCGAAGTTCTCGGCGCGGGAAAATCTCGCCGGCCCGCGGGTCAATCGTTCGATTGACGCCCCTTCGTCGGATGCGGTCCATAAATCATTGTCTACTGCCGCGACCGCCGAAATGTTGGCAATCCGTGACCTGTCCTTTGCCCCCTCCTTGGCCGGGCCGATCGGCAACCATCTTCGCAGCAATAGCCGCGTAGTCGAGTACAAGGCAATTCTTCGCGCTCGCCCACATCGTCCCCTCCCCCGTCGAACTCCACGAGCTTGCCGATCCTACATCCTTCAGTTGGTCAAATTTCAACTGGCAGCCGGCCAGCCGGCAACCCGTGTATCCTGGACGGCTGCCGGTAGTGGGCCGCGGTAAGCTTGAGAGCCAAATGCACGAGAAGCCCACACCCAAATTGTCGGCTCAGGAGATCGAGCGCTACAAGCGCCACCTCGTGCTGAAGGAGGTCGGAGGCCAGGGTCAGCAGAAGCTGAAGGGCGCCCGCGTATTGGTCGTCGGCGCCGGTGGGCTCGGCTCGCCGCTCGTCCTTTACCTTGCCGCAGCTGGCGTCGGCACCATCGGCATCGTCGACGACGACCGGGTTTCGCTCGACAACCTGCAGCGCCAGATCGTGCACGACACGGACCACGTCGGCGCGGCGAAGGTCGCGAGCGCGGGCGATGCGGCCCGCCGGATCAACCCCCACGTCAACGTGGAGGCCATCGAGACGCGTCTCGACGCCGGCAATGCCGCTTCCATCATCGGTCGCTACGACATCGTTGCCGACGGCTCGGACAACGCGGAGACGCGCTATCTCGTCTCCGATGCCTGCTATTTCGCCAAGCGGACGCTGGTGTTCGGCGCCGTGGGCCCGTTCGACGGCTACGTCTCGACCTTCAAGCCGCACGAGCGGGATGCCGAAGGCAATCCCTACCCGAGCTACCGTTGCCTGTTCCCGGAGGCGCCGCCCCCGGGCACCATACCCAACTGCTCCGAGGTGGGCGTGCTCGGCGCCGTCGTCGGCGTCATCGGCACGCTGCAAGCGACGGAAGTCCTGAAAGAAATTCTGGGGATCGGGACCAGTCTGGCCGGGCGCCTGTTGATGTACGACGCGCTCGCCGCACGCTTTGAGACGCTGTCGATCGCCTGGGATGCGGAAAATCCGATCAGTGGTCGCAACCCGACGATAACCGACCTTTCAATTCACATGGCGAAGAGTCACAACTCGACATGCGCCGCGTGAGAGGATAGCGCTTCCATGCTGCTCGTTCGGATGTGGCTCGCCGTGCTCCTCACAATTGTCGCCGCCATCTTGCTTCCGCTGCCTGGCTTGGACAACGAAGTCCACGCCCAGCCGGAGCAGCCTGTCATGTCGGTCGCTCCCGCTCCGCCTTCGCCGGAGAAGGCGACGGAATTCGGCGCTATCGCCTTCACGCCCGACGGCTCGTTCTTCTCGGTGTGGAAGCTCGGCTCGCGAACTGAGGCCGAGGAAAAGGTGCGCACCGAATGCGCTGCGCTCGGTCGCGGCAACTGCGAAGCGATGAGTTTTCGCGGCGAGATTTGCGCGGCGATCGCCTCGGCAAAGATCGCCAAGCAGCGCAAGATCACCTATTCGGGCGGTGGGCTCACCCCGGGCGACGCCGAGCGGCTGGCGCTCGGGCGCTGCAATGCCGACCGGCGTGCGCGCGGCAGCTGCCAGTTGCGCACGACCGTGTGCGGCGACGGCCGCTTGGATTCGGCCGCGCACGCCACGGAGGCCGCGGCGCCCTAGAACATCGCCGGGTGGACGCGGTCGGGCGGGGCGTGGCCATCAAGGAACGCCTTGATGTTGATGATGACCTTCTCGCCCATGTCGATACGACCCTCGACCGTCGCCGAGCTCATGTGCGGCAGGGCCACGACGCGCTCCGAGTCCGAGGATCTTCGGATTGACCGCCGGCTCGTGCTCGAACACGTCGAGGCCTGCACCCGCGATGGCGCCCGCCTCGATCAACCGCGCCAGCTCGTTCTCGTCGATCACCTCGCCGCGTGCGGTATTGACGATATAGGCCGATGGCTTCAATAGCCGCAGCCGCCGCGCGGAGAGCAGATGATAGGTACCGGGCGTGTGCGGGCAGTTGACGGAGACGATGTCGACGCGCGTCAGCATTTGGTCGAGGCTCTCCCAATACGTCGCCTCGAGCTCCTTCTCGACATCCAGCGGAAACGCGCCGGCGATTGTGATAGTGGATCTGCAGACCGAATGCCTTGGCGCGCCGCGCCACCGCCTGGCCGATGCGACCCATGCCGATGATGCCGAGACGCTTGCCGTAGATCCGGTGGCCGAGCATCCAGGTTGGCGACCAGCCGCTCCAGGTGTTCTTCTGGTCCTTGAGATAGGCGGCGCCTTCGACCAGCCGGCGCGGGGCGGCGAGGATAAGCGCCATGGTCATGTCGGCGGTATCCTCGGTCAGGACACCCGGAGTATTGGTGACCGTTATGCCGCGATTGCGGGCGGTATCGAGGTCGATGTTGTCGACGCCGGTGCCGAAATTGGCGATCAGCCGAAGCTGTGGGCCGGCCTGGGAGATGACGGCGCGGTCGATGCGGTCCGTCACCGTCGGCACCAGCACGTCGGCGATTTTGAGGGATTCGGTGATCTGGCTCTGTGTCAGTGGCGCGTCATCGACATTAAGTCGGGCGTCGAACAGCTCGCGCATGCGGGTCTCGACGACGTCTGGCAGCTTGCGCGTGACAATGACGATTGGCTTTCGGGCACTGTTCGGCATCGGGGGTAGCTGTCGCCTCTTCGATGGTGGGTGACGCTCTGGAGGGGGGCCAGGACGAAAGTTGCTTCTCGTTCTGGCAGGTCTAACAGAACGCCATTGCGATGACAAAGTGCGGGATTTTCTGTCCGCAGCAGCGAGGGCAGACTGTCGGCTGTAGGGATCGGGCCAGCAATTCTAAGTCAGCGACTGTGGCGAGGCGAGAGGAAGGCGAATGCGGGTGAAGGTGGCGGGCTTCCTCTTTCGATTGCTCCTGGCGGCGGCGACGTCAGCTATCGCGACCGTTGCCGCAGCGCAACCCGCAGACTCGGGAGCAGGCTTTCCCGGCGGCAGCGGCTTGCCGGTGCCCCGCTTCGTCAGCCTCAAGTCCGATCGCGTCAACATGCGCAACGGCCCCGGCACCGACTATCCGACGGCGTGGGTCTACCGCCGCGCCGGTTTGCCGCTGGAGGTGATCAAGGAATTCGAAGGCTGGCGGCAGGTGCGCGATGCTGACGGCGCCGCCGGGTGGGTGCTGCAATCATTCCTCTCAGGACGGCGGACGGCCCTGGTGTTGCCGTGGGAGATCAAGCAGGGGGTTCCGGCACCGAAGATCGCGCTGCGCCGCAACGACAGCGACCGGGCGCGTGCCGTGGCGATGATCGAGGCCGGCGTCATCGCCAACCTCTCGTCGTGCGACGGGCGCTGGTGCCGCGTCAACATCGACAAGTTCCAGGGCTACATCGAGCAGAAGAAGCTGTGGGGCGTCTACGAGGGCGAGGTCATCAACTAGGCCGGCGCCGCTCCGCTCAGTCCTTCTTGGCCACCAGGCGGACGACGACGTCGATATGGGTGATGCTCATCCCCTCGGGCGGCTCCGGCACGCCGTCGACGCGGATGGCGTGGCCGGGGATGTCCCGCAGCTCACCCTCGTCCTCGATAAAAAAGTGATTGTGGTTCGACGTGTTGGTGTCGAAGTAGGCTTTGGCGCCGTTGATTGCCAGCTCGCGAAGCAGCCCCGCGCGCTTGAACTGGTGCAGCGTGTTGTAGACGGTCGCCAGCGAGACGTGATGGCCAACGGCAGTCGCCTCGGCGTGCAGCAACTCGGCCGAGACGTGCCGGTCCTCGCCCTCGAACAGCAGCGCGCCCAGCGCCAGCCGCTGACGCGTCGGCCGCAGCCCGGCCTTGCGCAGGAGCTGAGCGACGCTCCGAGAGCTCTTGCCGTCCTTGTGAGAACCAGGCGTGCTGTTGGTCATCCGCGTGGCGTCGCGCCATGTTGTTGGGGTGGCCGCTTGGCCGGCAGCCCAAACCCGCGATAGGGCGGCCAAATCAAGCTGACACCAAGCGTATACTATAGGCAGCAAGCCGATTGCCTGCAACTCGGGGCAAACCCCGCTGGAGCGGGGCGCATCATCGCTTTATAGCTGGTCCCTCACCCTTTTGAAGGCCAGGTGACTGTGTTAGGAAGCGCCCGGCTGCGGCAAAAGCCGCCAGGCGTTCGCCGCTGGGATTGAGCGAAGAGATCATGACAGAACGCCGCACGAGCTTCGAATACGAGGATCTTCTGACGTGCGGCCGCGGAGAGCTCTTCGGAGCGGGCAACGCCCAGCTGCCGCTCCCGCCGATGCTGATGTTCGACCGTATATCCCTCGTCTCCGAGACCGGTGGCCAGCACGGCAAGGGCCAGATCGCGGCCGAGCTTACGGTAGCGGGCAACAGCCGTCTCGACTGGTTCTTCAAGTGCCATTTCGAGGGCGATCCCGTCATGCCGGGCTGCCTCGGGCTCGACGCGCTATGGCAGATGACCGGCTTCTTCCTCGGCTGGCTGGGCGCCCCCGGACGCGGCCGTGCGCTCGGCGTCGGCGAGGTCAAATTTACCGGCATGGTGGTGCCGACCGGTGGCCACGTCGAGTACATCGTCGATATGAAGCGGGTCATCCTGCGCAAGCTCAAGCTCGCCATCGCCGACGGCGTCATGAAAGCCGATGGTCAGGTGATCTATACGGCGAGCGACCTGCGCGTTGGCCTCTTCGAAAGTGGCGACACGGCGGCGGCGCTCAGTCCTTGATCTTGATGGTTTTTCGTGCTCGCTTCCGCCGGTGCCGAACTGCGAGAGAAGCTCTAAGCTTCCGGGACTGGGCGAAGAGGATGGACGGATGAGACGTGTGGTCGTCACGGGCATGGGCATTGTTTCCTCGATCGGAAACAGCTGCCAAGAAGTGCTCGCGTCTCTCCGCGAGGCCAAGTCGGGCATCGTGCGCGCCGACAAGTACGCCGAGCTCGGCTTCCGCTGCCAGGTCCACGGCGCCCCCAACATCGACTGGGAATCGCAGGTTCCGCGCAAGCCGCGCCGCTTTATGGGCGACGGCGTCGGCTGGAACTACGTGGCGATGGACCAGGCCATCCGCGACGCCGGCCTCGAAGAGAAAGACGTCATCAACGAGCGTACCGGCATCATCATGGGTGCGGGCGGTCCGTCGACGCGGGCCATCGTCGCCGCCGCCGACGTAACGCGCGAAAAGGACCCCCGCAAGGTCGGACCTTTCGAGGTGCCGAAGGCGATGTGCTCGGGCCCCTCCGCCGCCCTCGCCACCAGCTTTCAGATCAAGGGCGTCAACTATTCGATCGCCTCCGCCTGCTCCACGTCGGCGCACTGCATCGGCAATGCCGCCGAGCTCATTCAGTGGGGCAAGCAGGACGTGATGTTCGCCGGCGGCTGCGAGGAGCTCGACTGGACGCTGTCGGTGCTGTTCGACGCCATGGGCGCCATGTCCTCCAAGTTCAACGACACGCCCGCGAAGGCCAGCCGCGCCTACGACAAGAACCGCGACGGCTTCGTCATCGCCGGCGGTGCCGGTGTGGTCGTGCTCGAGGAGCTGGAACACGCCAAGGCGCGCGGCGCGCGCATTTATGGTGAGGTCGCCGGCTACGGCGCCACCTCGGACGGCTACGACATGGTCGCACCGTCGGGCGAGGGCGCGGTGCGCTGCATGCAACTGGCCCTGAAAGGGATGGACGGCAAGGGAATTGGCCAGAAGGTCGACTATATCAACCCGCACGGCACTGGGACGCCCATCGGCGACCTGCGCGAGATCGAGGCGATCCGCAAAGTGTTCGACGGCGAGGTACCGAAAATCGCCGCCACCAAGTCGCTTACCGGCCACTCGCTCGGTGCCGTCGGCGTCCAGGAGGCGATTTTCTCGCTGCTGATGATGAACAACGGCTTCATCTGCGAGAGCGCCAACATCGAAGAGATCGATCCTGAACTGGCCGATATGCCCATCGTGCGCGAACGGATTGATAATGTTAGCCTTAACTGTGTGATGTCGAACAGCTTCGGCTTCGGCGGCACCAATGCCACGCTCGTTTTTCGCCGCGTGACCAGCTAGAAACGGCAGAACGGATGTCTTGCTGGGAACAGCGGACCGAGCGCGTAACGGTTATGAACCGCGGGCGGCTGCTTCCAGCCGTCGATACATACTCAAGGAAGACAGGACTCCCATGACCGAGATCGATTTAGCCAAACCTGGCCCGATCATGGCTGGCAAGCGTGGGCTCATCATGGGCGTCGCCAATGAGCGCTCGATCGCCTGGGGTATCGCCCGCATCCTCGCCGGCCAAGGCGCCCAGCTCGCCTTCACCTATCAGGATGGCGCCTTCGGGCGCCGCGCGCTGCCGCTCGCCAAGCAACTCGGCTCGGAAATCATCGAACCGGTGAACGTGCTCGACCTCGACAGCGTCGACCGTGCCTTCGCGCGCATCAAGGAGACCTGGGGCAACCTCGACTTCGTCGTGCACGCGCTCGCCTTCTCCGATCCGCGCGAGCTCTCTGGCCGCTACGTCAACACCACGCGCGAGAACTTCACCAACACGATGGTGATCTCGTGCTTCTCGTTCACCGAAGTCGCCAAACGCGCCATCCCCTTGATGCAAAACGGCGGCTCGTTGCTGACGCTTAGCTACGGCGGCGCTACGAAGTCCGTGCCGTCCTACAACGTAATGGGTGTCGCCAAGGCCGCGCTCGAAGCATCCGTGCGCTATCTTGCGGCAGACCTTGGTCCGCAGGGTATCCGCGTCAACGCGCTGTCCGCCGGTCCGATGCGCACCCTTTCGGGCGCTGGCGTTTCCGACGCGCGCATCATCTTCAACTATCCAGAAAGAGCACGCGCCGCTGAAGCGCACGCCGACTCTCAACGAGGTCGGCGGCTCGGCGCTCTACCTGCTCTCGGATCTGTCGGGAGCGGTCACCGGTGAGGTGCACTTCGTCGACTGCGGATACTCCACCGTCGCCATGCCCAGTCTCGAGGCGCTGAAGCAGCTCGATAGCAAATCCACCACACCAGGCGGACGTTCGCCATCGGAAGCCGCTGAGTAGAAGCTTCCATCTTGACGGGCTGACGATGGCGATCCACACACGCGCATGATCGGCGTCTTCGATTCAGGCCTCGGCGGACTGACGGTGCTGCGAGCGCTCGTCGACCGCTTCCCCGACAAACCGTTTCTCTACTTGGGCGACCACGCCCACGTGCCCTACGGCGACCGTTCGTCGGCCGAGGTCATCGACCTCACGCGGGCGTGCGTCGAAGCGCTGTTCGCGCGCGGCTGCAAGCTCGTTCTGCTCGGCTGCAATACGGCAACCGCCGTCGCCGCCCGTCACCTGCAGCAAAAGTGGCTGCCGGCGAGCCAGTGGCGCGGCCACAATGTGCTCGGCATCGTGGCGCCGACCGTCGAGGCCGCCACGCAGACGCCGTGGGCCGTGTCCGGCCCGCAGTACCCGCAGAAGTACAATACCGACCTCATCGCCGTGTTCGGCACCACGCGGACAATCAGCTCGGGCGCTTACCCCGAGGAGATCCGCAAGCGCTGCCCGCGCGTGACGGTGGTGCAGCAGGTATGCGCGCGGCTCGCCGGTGCCATCGAGGAAGAGGCGCCCGAGGCCGAGCTGGACCGCCTCGTTGAGGAGGGCATTCGCGGTGCATTGGAGCAGACGAACGGAACGCCGCCGCACCGGGCGATCCTGGGTTGTACCCACTTCCCGTTGGTGGAGCACCTGTTCCGCCGGCATCTGCCGCCCTTCACGCGTATCCTCTCGCAGCCAGAGGTCGTCGCCGACAGTCTCGAGGACTACCTCACCCGCCACCAGCACTACGCGTCCGGCGATCGTGGCCACTCGCTTACCCTGATGACGACAGGTGACCCGGCGCAGATCAGCGACCGAGCCCGGGTGTTCTGGCCGGAAGTAGCCTCCTTCGAGCTCGCCGCCGCCTGACCCAGGTCAACGCTCGCTAAACGCTTAGCCGTTCCTATATTAGGGGTCCCGCCGACGAGGATCCCGTCATGGCCGATAAGCCCCACGCTGCCGGCAGCACGCACGGCCACTCGCACGCCCATGTCCATGGGCACGGAGGCGGCGGCTGCGAACACAAGACAACTCAAGCGGCTGACGCTGCTAAGACGCTCGCCAAGGATCCGGTGTGCGGCATGAGCGTCGATCCGCATACGGCGAAGCACCGCGCCGAGCACGGCGGGCGCACGTACTACTTCTGCTCGGCGGGCTGCCGGACCAAGTTCGTCGCCGACCCGCAGAAGTTTCTGGCGCGCGGCGAGGCGCCGCCGAAGCCTGTGGCGCCGGGCACGATCTACACCTGCCCGATGCATCCGCAGATCCGCCAGATCGGCCCCGGCTCGTGCCCGATTTGCGGCATGGCTTTGGAGCCGCTCGAGGTCAGCGCCGACCAGGGGCCCAACCCTGAGCTTATCGACATGCAGCACCGGTTTTGGGTCGCGCTGGCGCTGACCGTACCCGTATTCCTCTTGGAGATGGGCAACCATCTGCTCGGCTTCGATCACGTCATACCGGGAGCGCGGTCGAACTGGGTGCAGCTCATCCTGGCGACGCCCGTCGTGCTGTGGGCCGGCGCCCCGTTCTTCGAGCGCGGCTATCGCTCGGTCCTGACGCGCAACCTCAACATGTTCACGCTGATCGCGCTCGGCACCGGCGCCGCCTACGCCTATAGCGTCGTCGCCACCCTGTTGCCGAGCGTGTTCCCCGCGGCTTTGCGCGGCGCATGACGGGTCGGTGCCGGTGTACTTCGAGGCGGCGGCCGTCATCACCGTGTTGGTACTGCTCGGCCAGGTGCTGGAGCTCAAGGCGCGCGAGAGCACGAGCGGCGCCATCCGTGCACTGCTCGACCTCGCGCCGAAGACGGCACGACGCATCGCGGCAGACGGAGCTGAGAGCGAAATCCCGCTCGATGAGGTCGTGGTCGGCGATCGTTTACGCGTACGCCCGGGCGAGAAAATTCCCGTCGACGGCAAAGTCGTCGAGGGCCGCAGTGCCGTCGATGAATCGATGGTGACGGGCGAGTCGATGCCAGTGAGCAAGACCATTGGCGCCAGCGTGATCGGCGGCACGCTCAATCGCAGCGGCAGTTTGATCATCGAGGCCGAGCGCGTCGGGCGCGACACCATGCTGGCGCGCATCGTAGCGCTCGTGTCGGAGGCGCAGCGCAGCCGCGCGCCAATCCAGCGCCTCGCCGATGCGGTGGCCGGCTGGTTCGTGCCCGCCGTCATTCTGACGGCGGTCCTCGCCTTCGCCGCCTGGATGATCTGGGGTCCGGAGCCGCGCTTCTCGTACGCGCTGGTCGCCGCTGTCGCCGTCCTCATCATCGCCTGCCCGTGCGCGCTCGGCTTAGCTACGCCGATGTCGATCATGGTCGGCGTTGGGCGCGGCGCCGAGGCCGGCGTGCTCATCAAGAACGCCGAAGCGTTGGAACGGCTGGAGAAAGTCGACACCCTTGTCGTCGACAAGACCGGCACGCTGACCGAGGGCCGGCCGGCGGTGACGGCCGTCGTGCCGGCCGCCGGCTTCGACGAGGTGGGCATCCTGCGGCTCGCGGCAAGCGTCGAGCGGGCGAGCGAGCATCCGCTGGCGGCGGCCATCGTCGCCGCAGCCGAGGCGCGCAAAATTGCGCTGAGCGCGGCAACGGACTTCGACTCGCCGACCGGCAAGGGCGCGTTCGGCACGGTCGAGGGCAAGCGGGTAACGCTCGGCAACGCGGCGTTCCTCAATGAACACGGCGTCAACGTTGCCTCGCTCGCCGGCGAAGCGGAGAGGCTGCGGGCCGACGGCGCCACGTCGATCTTTGTCGGCGTCGACGGCAAAGCCGCCGGCGTCCTCGCCATCGCCGACCCGATCAAGGGCTCGACGCAGGCAGCGCTCGAGGCCTTGCGCGCCGACGGCATTCGCATCGTCATGCTGACGGGCGACAACCGCACCACGGCGCAGGCCATCGCGCGCCGCCTCGGCATCACCGACATCGAAGCCGAGGTGCTGCCCGATCAAAAGAGTGCCGTCGTCGATAAGTTGAAGCGCGAAGGCCGCGTCGTCGCCATGGCCGGCGACGGCGTCAACGACGCGCCCGCGCTTGCGGCCGCAGACGTCGGCATCGCCATGGGCACCGGCACGGACGTCGCCATTGAAAGCGCCGGCGTCACGCTGCTGCGCGGCGACCTGCAGGGCATCGTGCGGGCGCGGCGGCTGTCCGTCGCCACCATGAGCAATATCCGCCAGAACCTGTTCTTCGCGTTCGTCTATAACGCCGCCGGCGTGCCGATCGCGGCCGGGGTGCTCTATCCGGCGTTCGGCATTCTCTTGTCGCCGATCATCGCCGCGGCGGCCATGGCGCTGTCATCGGTCAGCGTCATCGCCAACGCGCTGCGGCTGCGCACCGTCAAGCTCGACTAAGCAGGCTCGAAAAATGCAAAGGCGGCGGCGCATCGCACCGCCGGCCTTTTTCAATCGACAGTCGCTAGCTCAGTGGCCGGCCATCGTGTCGAAGCGCGCCTTCTGCTCGTCCGACAGCGAGTCGTAGAAGCCGACCAGCGCCGGGCGCACTTCGTTCATCGCCGTCACGGTCGCCTTCAGACCGCTTGTCCATCGCCTCGAGCCGGCCCTCGGTGGTGTCCGGGATCTGCGACGGGCAGGTCGCCTGCAGCATGCTGGCAGCCTTGGCCGAGGCGTTGTCGAGCTCGTCGAGCGCCGCCTTCTGGTGCTCGTCGGGCTTGACGGTCGCCTCGATCTCCTGCGTCGGCACGTTGGCGAACTCCTCGTTCTGCGTCGAGCACAGCCCGGCCGCGTTCGCCGCCTTGCCGCCGCCCATGGCGTCGAGCTGCTGCTTCTGCTCGGCCGACAGCGAGCCATCGAACTTGGTCAGCGGCGCGCGCACGAGGTCGAGACCCTTCGCCATCGCATCAAGGCGCTTCTGCAGCGCGTCGAGACGGCCTACCGGCGTCAGCGGGGGCTCGCTCGGGCACGAGGCCTTGAGGATGCTTTCGGCCTGGTTGGAAGCGGCCTCGAGGCTCTTGAGGGCGGTAAGCTGCATGCCCGTCGGTTTCACGCTCTGCTCGATCTTGTCGATCGGCAGGCTGGAGACACCCGGTGCAAAGCCGCTGCAGGTTGCCAGATCCTGCTGCTGGCTATCGTCCTGCGTCGCCGCTGCCTGCTTGTCGTCGCTGCCGTCAGCCGGGCCGGAGCTGTAGATGTCCTGATACGACTGATGAGCGTAGGTGTAGCTGTTGTCGGTCTGCGTCCACGCCGTGGCGCCGTAGCCGCCCGACGGCCAGGCGTAGGCGCCGTTCGGCCAGAAGAGGCCGCCCATGATGTAGTCGACGTTGTAGTTCCAGAACGGCGACGTCGCCGCATAGGGCCACCAGGCGAACGAGAACATGTCGCCCCAGCCGAAGGGCCAAAACACCGGCCCAACCCAGCCCCAACGGCAGTTGTAGCAGTTGAAGTTGCGCGCGTTCCAATTGTTGTTCCAGAACCCGTTGTGATCCCAGCGGCCGACGTTCACCGGCTGATGCCAGTTGTTCCAATTGTGGGCGAGATCGTCGCGGTTATCGAGGTTGCGGTTGTCGAGGTTGCGGTCGTCGGCGGCGCGGCGCGCGGCATCGTCGCGCGCTTCCGGATGGTCGGCGTGATCGTCGGCACGGTGGTCGTCGTCACGGCGCGCCGCGTCATCGGCTGCGCGGTGGTCGTCGTCCATACGATGGTCATCCATGGCGCCGTGGTCATCGGGATGCACGATCTCGGGGCCACGGTCCTCCGTGCGCGGCTCGCGCATCTCGGGCCGGAAGTCGCGCAGCCCGCCACCGAAATCGCGGGCGCCAAAGTCACGGCCACCGCCAAAGTCGCGGAAACCGCCGCCGAAATGGCCGCCGCCAAACCCACCACCGAAACCGCCGCCGAAGTGACCACCACCGAAGCCGCCACCGCGGGCGTCGGCGTTGGTGGTCAGACCAAGAGTGCCAAGCGAAATCGCTACGGCCAATGCGATAGCTGAGCTGCGAACCATGACTGTCCCTCTGAGCGGCAACGTATGTCGCGGCGATGCGCCCGGCGACGATCGGATAGTTACCGCGCAAGGTATGACGAGAGGTTCAGCACCGACGGCTGACCTCCGCTCAAGGAAAACAAACCGTTCATGCCCGCGGGGCAGACTTTGCCGCGCGAGCAAGCTCTCGGCAGTCTTCCTTTATCGTTGTTAAATGAGCGGCCGGGCGCCAATTTCGGACCTCGCAGGGGCGACATGCCACTGTTCATTGCGTCCCTAACGCACGATATGAGGCTCCCCAGCGGACGCTACGCCCGCTATTGATCCGCAGAACGACGCCAATCGAGTGCCAAGATGCTGCCCGACGTAACCGAAACGACCATCTCCGTTCCGCCCGAATGGGCGCTGCTCAAGGCCATTTGGACGGCCTGGCCGGCCGATCCTGGCGAGTGGAACAGCGACCTCGAAACGCCGCGCCGCGACGTGGCGGCGATGGTGCGCGCGCTCAGTGAGACGAACACCGTGCGCCTCCTCGTGAACGGGGCCGAGGCGGAGGCATCGGCGCGGGCGGCTTTGGGCGGCGACGCTGACATCGTGCAGGCGCGCTACGGCGATATCTGGCTGCGCGACACCGGCCCGATCTTTGCTCGCACGCATATCGGAACCGTCGCGCTTCGCTTCGCCACCAATAGCTGGGGCGGCAAGTACGACCTGCCGGACGATGCGACGGTCGGCGATGATGTCGCGCGCATCGCCGATACGGCTATTCAGCGCTTCGACTTCGTACTGGAGGGCGGCGCCGTCGATCACGACGGCGAGGGCACGATCCTGACCACGCGGCAGACGTTGCTCAATCCCAACCGCAACAACTGGACCAAAGCGCAGGCGGAATCCGCGCTCGGCGAAGCCTTTGGGGCCAAGAAGATCATCTGGATCGACGAAGGTCTCAAGAACGACCACACCGACGGCCACATCGACAACATTGCGCGCTTTGTCGGCCCGGGACGTGTCGTCTGCCAGGCGCCGGCCGGCGGCGACGACCCGAACCGCGAGACGCTCGACGCTATCGCCCGCACGCTCGCGGCGGCGACGGACGCTGCCGGACGCAAGCTGGAGGTGGCGCGCATCCCCGGCGTCGGCCTTTATCGCAACGCGCTCGGCGAGGTCTCGCCCGCGTCGCACATGAACTTCGTCATCGCCAATGGCCTCGTCGTCGTTCCCGTGTACGGCACACCGACGGAAGAAGCGGCGCTCGCCGGCCTGCGCGCCGTGTTCCCCGATCACAAGGTCGTCGGCGTCTCGTCGCGTGGGCTGCTCGGCTGCGGCACCGCCGGTGGCGGCTCCTTCCACTGCATCACCCAGCAGGAACCCCGCTAAGATGAGCAACCGCACGCTCACCGTCGCCGCCATTCAGACGTCGTATGGCAACGACTTGGCGCAGAACATCGCCAAGACGGAAGACTTCGTGCGGCAAGCGGCCAAGCGCGGCGCGCAGGTGGTGCTGCCGTCGGAGCTGTTCCAGGGCATCTACTTCCCGACGCGCCAGGATCCGAAGTGGTTCGCTACCGCGCTGCCGGTGACCGAACATCCATGCGTGCACGCCATGCAAAAGCTCGCCGCCGAGTTGCGCGTTGTCATTCCCATCTCGTTCTTCGAGAAGGACGGCCCGCGCTATTACAACAGCGTCGCCATTGCCGACGCCGACGGCAACATCCTCGGCGTCTATCGCAAGAGCCACATCCCCGACGGCCCTGGCTATCAGGAGAAGTACTACTTCCGTCCCGGCGACACCGGCTTCAAGGCCTGGAAGACGCGCGCAGGCACGATCGGCGTCGGCATCTGCTGGGACCAATGGTTCCCCGAGTGCGCGCGGGCAATGGCGCTCGCCGGTGCAGAGGTGCTGTTCTATCCGACTGCCATCGGATCGGAGCCATACGACACGGGGCTCGATACACACGCGCAATGGCAGCGCGCGATGCAGGGCCACGCGGTGGCAAACGCGGTCCCTGTCGTTGCGGCCAATCGCATTGGGCTCGAGGATAACGACGGCGCCAAGCAGAAATTTTACGGCCACTCGTTCATCGCCGACCATCGCGGCGAGATCGTCGAGAGCTTCGGCGCAACCGACGAAGGCGTGCTCGTGCACACGTTCGATCTCGACGAGCTAGAGAGCTATCGCGCCGACTGGGGCTTTTTCCGCGACCGCCGCGCCGATCTCTATGCCAAGAGCATCGTCTGATCAGACCGTCTCGGCACTCTTCAGCAGCGTCGCGAAGTAGCTAGAGAGCAGACGGTTGCCAGGATCACGCGCGCGTCGTGCTTGCGCGAACTCCGCCCAGCGCTTGCCGTAGGCTTTGGACACCTGCTCCGGCGTCAGATGCTTCGTTTGATTGAACAGCGGGTGCCCGTTATGCGCGCTCGAGAACTCGTTGAACGCCTTGAGGAACTCGTCCCAGCCGGGGCCACCGGTGGAAACCGGGTCGATGCTCATCGCCGGCGCGTCGTGCGCAAACGAGAGCAGCGCGTTCTTGTCTTTCACCATGCGGTAGCCGACCGCCGGCAGATCGCAGCGGAAGCCGGTGCGCTCCGCATAATCGCGGCAGAAGCGGCAGTAGGCGTCGAGCGTCTCGAAGAACTTAGCTTCATCGAACGACCACATCGAGAAGACGAACTTGTACGGTCCGGGCTTCTCCTGGTGGCGAATGATCTGCAGGTGCGGTGTGGTCGACTTCCCGCCGACGATCATGCAAGTCCAGCGGCAGATAAGATGATCATAGATCGAGCGCACGCGGTGCTCGAGCGCGGGGCTCGGCGCGCCGCGGGCGATCAAGATCGTGAACATCGGACCGAGCCGGCGCCAGAAGGCGTTGCGTAGCCACCAGCGCCCCGACGAGGTCGGCTTGATGCCAGGAAGCTCGCGCCGCTCCTCCACCATCACCTTTTTGGAGAAGGGATAGATGTACATCATCAGCGCATTGCCCTGGGCGACGAGCTCCGGCATCGCGGCGCGGAAGGCATCGATCGTGTAGACGCGATGGCGCGCATAGACGGCGGTCGTCGGCTTGATGCGCAGCGTTACCTCGACGAGGACGCCGAGAAGACCGTAGCTTGAGCGCAGCAGCCGCATTTCCTCGGGGTGCTCGCTCTCGTTGTAGCTGGCGACCGTGCCGTCGGGCTTGACGACCTTCACGCCCGATACGAACGAGCTCACTTGGCCCCAATGCGATGTGCCGATGAGCGAGCTGTCCTTCGTCGCCGCGCATGCTACCGCGCCCAGCGTGACGTTGCCGATCTCGGTGTTGATGTGAAACTGCCTGTCGTGGCGCACCAGCTCTTCCGCGACGTCGATATAGAGGGCCCCGGCCTCTGCGGTGACGAAGTCGTGGCCGATCTCGATGATGCGCGTCATGCCCGTCATGTCGAGCATGGTGCCGCCCACGTCGGCGGAGCATGGCGCCGGCGAATGCAACTTGCCGACGGCGCGCACGGGCGAAGGATAGGTCGCGGCATCCGAGACGACGCGCACCACGTCATCGACGGTTTGCGGGCGCACAATGACGGCGGGACGATAGGTGACGCCGCCCTCCCAATTGGTGACATCGTTGGAAGGAGTTGGAAGGGGTGCCGGCTGGCGCTCGGCAACAAACGCGGCATGCGTCGCAAGCTTCAAGAGCGCCGCCACGTGCGGTGCCATCGCCAATTGAGGCACAAAGGACTTCATACGCTGCCCCCGACCGCAATCTTGTGCGGTTTCAACGGGTAGGCAGCTTAGCTTGATTGACGGATTACGCCCACACGCTTGAGCGCCATGCTTAATCAAGGCGGTAGAGGCGTGTCGAATGTGGCTCAGGCCGTTGGCTTCGGCATCCGCTGGCCGATGATGATGAGGCGCGCCGCGCGCTCGGCGGCATCTTGCAGGTACTGTCGCGACTTCTTGATCGCGATGTCGAGCGGCATGGCGTTGGGCGTCGCCGATTCCAGGCCATCGATGCCGTGCGCGAACACGCCACCTGCGTCATCCGCGAGGCCGCCGCCGATGGCGATAACCGGGACACCGTGCTTGCGCGCGGCCGCGGCGACACCCGAAGGCGTCTTGCCGAAGGCGGTCTGGAAGTCGACGCGCCCCTCACCGGTGATGGCGAGATCGGCGCCCTGCATGATCTCCTCAAGGCGCGTTGCCGCGACGACGAGCTCGACGCCGCGCTTCAGCGTCGCGTTGGTGAAGGCCATGAGGCCTGCACCGATGCCACCGCCTGCTCCGGCACCGGGCCGATCAATGACGTCGGCGCCGATGCTGCGTTTGATGATGTGGGCAAAGTGCGCGAGGTTCTTGTCGAGCAGCTCGACCATTTCCGGTGTCGCTCCCTTTTGCGGACCGTAGACGCGCGAGGCGCCCTTCTCTCCGCACAACGGATTGGTGACGTCGCAGGCGACGCTGATATGGACCTTCGCGAGCCCCGGGTTGACCGTCGACATGTCGACGGCCTGCACGTCGTCGAGATCGCCGCCGGCGATGAGGTCGCGGATGGGAGCGCCGCCGAAGTTCAGGAAGCGCACGCCGAGCGCCTGCGCGAGGCCGGCGCCCGCATCATTGGTCGCCGAGCCGCCGATGCCGAGGATAATCTCTTCGACGCCGCGCTTGATGGCGTCGCCGATGAGCTCGCCAGTGCCATACGTGGTGGCGACCAGCGGATTGCGCTGATCCTTAGGGACGAGCGGCAGTCCGGAGGCTTCTGCCATCTCGATGACCGCCGTCTTGCCGTCGCCGAGCAGCCCGTACGAGGCCATCACCTTGATGCCCATCGGGCCGGAGACTTCGGTCTTGACGATCTGCCCGCCCGTCGCGTCGACCAGAGATTGCACGGTGCCTTCGCCGCCGTCGGCCATGGGCACCTTGACGTAGACGGCGTCGGGCCAGACCCGCTTCAGCCCTGTCTCGATCTCGCTCGCCACTTCCAGGGAGGTCAGGTTTTCTTTGAAGGAATCAGGGGCGATAACGATCTTCATCGGGCACTTCTTCTCAGGGAGGCTTGGCCGCCAACGGCTAATCGGCACGAGGATACGGGGAAAGACTGCACTGTGTCGCGCAGCTGCTTAAAGTTGCTTTCTTTTGCCGGGGTTGCCGGAAAGCCATCATCGCCCATGGTTAAAGATAGCCGAGAAATCGTTCGCACCGGGTCGTGGTACAAGGGCCTCGCGACTAGGCGCCGAGGTCCTGGATGACGTCGGATTCGACGATGTGAACCCCCGGCTCGGCGCGCTCGGAGCACACCAGCATCGCCTGTGCCACCGTTTTCGTATGCACCGCCCGATACTTGCGCAACGGACCGACCATCAGCGGGCCGACCACGGCGAGGGCCCGGTTGCCGACGCGCTCCGCCAGCCGGAACTCGTCGCGCCCACCGGCCAGCAGCGATGGCCGCAGAATATAGATGGAGCGTAGCCCGGCTCCGGCAACGCCGCCCTCCATCTGGCCCTTGGTTTTGAGATAGACGCTCCTGGCCGCCGCCCGAGCGTCGACGGAGCTGATGCCGACGAAGGTTGTGGCGTTGTTTGCGGCCGACCAGCGTGCCAAGGCGATTGGGATATCGCGATCGACCTTCTGAAAGGCCTCGGTCGAGCCGGCTGTCTTCTGCGTGGTTCCGACGCAGCAGAATACCGCCTCTAGGTCATCGCCTGTTGTGGGTACTGGAATGCTGGCGAAGTCGATCACCCGCTCTTCGACCTTGGCGAGACCTGCGTACGGGGTCGGCCGATGATGCAGAACCATCACCTTGTCGAAATGCGGCGAGGCGACCAGCAGAGGCATGAGCTGCCGCCCGATCGCGCCGGTGGACCCGACGATGACCGCAGTGCGCTTCGCCATACCGCATCGCTCCCATCCACTCACGTGGAGCCTAGTCGCGGCACCGGCTGTCGTCCACGGGGCCAACAGGGCGTGGCATGATGCGGCACCCACTTTTGGGGCCCATACCAAAGGAGCTAGACATGGGGACATTCACCGTACGGCATGGCCGGCGCTACCGGGCGACGATCTCTCTCGGATTGCTCGAGAGCCTTGCCGGCAACGAAATGATCGCTGACCGGCTACGCGCCGCCGGCTTCGAGGACATCAGTGTCAAAGGGTCCGGATCGATGCGTCACGCTGAAGCGCGATGGCCGAAGGACGATGCGACGGCTGAAATGCCCGAGCAGGTGAGTTCTGTAACAGAAATTGAGGTGGCTTGAGAATGTTAGGTAACTCAGTCGATTATTCCGCAGGCACGGCTTCGGATTTGCCGCGCTCGAAATGGGCTTTCAAAGCGCAGCCGGAATTCCGCGTCGACGATCGCTTCGATTTCATTGTGGACCACGCTTACGCGGCGCCACATTTCCGGAAGTCCGGGGAAAAATTCCCGATTGCGGGTGTCACAACACTGATCGACCAATTGGCGCCAATGCGCAGCGCTTCACCCACCAGAATTCGACCGCGATGCCGCCCGTGCTGCGGGGCCGTCGTCCCGATCGTGCGGGGAGTTTCCGCAGTCACGCTATATTGATTGTAGTCGAGCCACCGATGAACGGGAGATGCCTTTTCATTAGGCACTAACGCATAGAACTAAGACATGGACCGGTGTGCTCGCTTCGTGAAAAAAACTGGAAATCCAGGAAAAACCGATATTCAATTCAAGCCAGTTACAGCGGCGCTCAGGTTTGCGCCGCAAATGAATGCGGCGAGCCTCTCTTGCATCATCTACGAATAATCTCCTCCGTTCGCTGACTTTCAATATGCGCAAGGCTTGCGTTGCTTGACTAACATGACAGAATGGCTTGTCTGAGCAGGAAGCCTCGCTTATCGAATGCAGCCCCTCGCGCTCACCTTTTCGACCAACACCGTGCATCCCCGTGACCGGTTCGATTTCTGGCACTCCGTTGCTTGCAGATCGTACGTCGAGCACGAGTGCCGCCCGGGCCATCAGTCGACCTTCGAGGGCCACGTCGATATCGCCCCGCTGGCGCACACTTCCTTGTCAACCTACAGCAACGCTCCCGCGCGCATCTGGCGTACGCCGCGCCAGATTGCGCAAGCACGCGCCGACGACCTATATCTCTGCCTGCAGATTAGCGGGACGTGCCACATCTCGCAGGACGGCCACGATGCGCCACTCCAGCCCGGCGATTTTTGCCTCGCCGATACCGCTGGCGCCTATGTCTTCACCTACCCAGTGCACTCCACCCAGCTCGTACTGAAAATCGAGCGCACGCAACTCGCGGCGCGCCTTCCCGATTTTCGTTCGATGATGGCGGTCGCTATCCGCAGCCGCGAGGCCATCGGCGGCCTCGCCTCCGACTTTATCGGCATGCTGCCCCGCTACCGCAATTCCATTTCAGGACTCGCCGAGCAACGGATTGCCGACCAGGCGGTCGATCTCGCCGCGTTGGCGTTGTCGGAGGTCGCGGGGAAATCGGGTGTCAGGCTGTCGTCGGCGGCAGCCGCGGCACTGCTGAGGCTCCGCCGCACCGTAGAAAATATGCTTTCGCAGCGTGCACTGCGCTGCTCGGAAATCGCGGCGGCGGCCGGCATGAGCCTGCGCTACGCCAATCATCTGCTGCTGCAGGAAGGAACATCGCTCGAGCGACTTGTCCAGCATCGGCGGCTGGAGAAGTGCCGGGACGCGCTGCGTGACCCCGGTCAGTCGCATCGCTCGGTCGGCGAGATCGCGTTCACCTGGGGCTTCTCAGACGCTTCACATTTCGCGCGGTCGTTCAAGACCGCCTACGGGGTTTCGCCCCGGGACTATCGGCGGGAAGGACACTGAAAATGGAGCTCGACGAACACAGGGCCCGGATGATTCTGGATCGGGCTCATGCTGCTTGGAGCCGAGGAGACATCGAAGGCGTGCTAAGCAACTACGTCGATGATCTGACCTATTTCTGCAACACCGGCGGCGTCGATGGCGGCCCTCTCCTTATCGAGGGGAAGCAGGCATTGCGCGAGATGCTGCAGCCGATTGCGGATGTTGCTGAAAGCGTTTCCGTCCCGGAGTATTTCCGCTTCGCCGACGGCGTGGGGCGCGCGAAAGTCGAGTGCTACATTCGCCACAAGACGACGCGGCACATGCTTGTTGGATCATATCGCCAGCTTGTCACCTACCGCGGCGACAGGATTGCGCGCATGGAAGAGTTCCATGACGGGGCCAAGATGATCGCTTTCTGGCAGATGGTCTCCGGCGACGCTGCGATCGAAAAAGCGCTGCTGGCCGAATAACCCGCATTGGCGGCTGCCTCACGGCGACAAGTCGCGCCGAGCACTGATCCTCAAACGAAAAGGGAGCGGCACCTTTGGCGCCGCTCCCTCCGCAATAGTCAATCACCAACGGCGCCAGCGCCACCACCAGTTGCGGTGCACGCGCCAACGGCGCCAGCCGGCCTTGTCGACCACAGTCGCCGAATGAGCCGCGTCGCCGGCAACGGCGCTGAGGCCGACGACCGGCGCCGCCTGCGCGGTGCCGAACGCGGTGGCGCACAGCGCCAATGCACCGGCAATGGCGCAAATGGGAAGGTAACGAGTCATGCGATTTCTCCCGGGTTGAACGTCCCCGAAAGAGTAAACCAGGGCCAGCCAAAACGACCTTAGCCGGCACGGCTGAAATTACTTCAATCTCGATGCATCGCAGCTGGCGCGCCCGGCACGCGCGACATCTCTCGCGCCAACCATGAGGCCGGGCGACCCCGACTACTTGCAGGCCTGTCGACGCGCCGTACAGGTCGTGGTCAGCGTGTCGTCGGTGCACTTCAGCTGCACGGGTCCCGCCGGACGCTCGCCGTGATCGGCGATCGAGTTCTTCAGCGCGGCGTTGGCCATGAACACCGCGAGGTCATAGGTCACCATCGTCGCGACACCACCCGCGCGGCGGCAAGCGGCCTCGGCGCTGGAGACGGTCGCAGCACCGGCGAGTGCAACGATGAGAGACAACCCGACAAAGCTCGTTCGCATCATGACGTGTCCTCCTGCCCTACTGACATCGGATTCCTAGCGCAGCCGGTCAGCGCGCGCAGTCGCGACAAGGGCACATCGGCCGAGAAACCGAGGATATCAGCGCGCCCCCGCGACAGTTAACCACGATAAGCGCACAACACGGCTTTGCCCACGCGCCCGTTCGAAGGTCACGGCAATGCCGCTTTTACAGCGGGGAATCCGAGCTGCGGCCAAATCCGGATGGGGTGACGAACGTGAAATTCAAATTGGGCGCCGACTGGTGGGACGCATTCTTCAAGATGCTGTCGATCGTGCTCGTGCCGCTTACCGTCGCGGGCATGGGCTGGTACTGGACGCGCTGGCAGCAGAACGTCAACGACCTCAAGAGCATGATCGACCTCGTCACCGACAAGTCGCCGGAGAAGCAGAAGTACGGCATCGCGATGTTCGAGTACCTCGCCAAGAACGGCAAGGTGCCGATGGAATTCCTAGCGGCGCAGATCGACTATGCGACGACGGCGGAGAACCACGAGCTGCTTCCTATGCTCGAGGTCGCGATCCAGGCCGCCGCCAAGGAGAACTCCGACGTCGCCGAGGCGTATCGCGTGGCGCTGGAAAGACGCCCGGCCCGCGTCTTCATCCACGTGCCGAACGACGAGACATACAATTGTCTCGTGCAGCTGCGCGATGCCTTCAAGGATGCCGACAAAGCCGCAGTGCGTTTTCCGGCGGTACGCAAATTCCAGGGCTACGCCAACTCCAACCAGGAGCTGCGCTTCTTCCACGAGGAGGATGAGCCGCGCGCCAAGCAGATCGTCACGTTGTTCGGCACGCTGGGGCTGGAGCTGGCCGTGAAGGACATTTCGAAGACGTCATGGGCGCGCACCAACGCGCCGAACAGCTACGAGCTGTGGTTCAACGGCACGCCATTGCCGCGCATCTGCCAGCGCGCGGCAGAGAGCGGGTAGAGCCCCTCTCGCAAAGAGGCCGCCAGCTTGCACCGGCGGCCCCCCATTATTTCTTCCTTCAGATCCGGGCTTTAGCTCGGCCTCGCGGTCGCGGCGCGGCGGCCGGCGGTCGCGGCCACCGCCGCCACCCTCGCGGTCACGGCGCGGCGGACGCGCGGCGCTGAACTCCGCCTCGGGATCGGGCTCGCCTTCGGCGCGGGGGATCTCCTGACCGGTCGCCTGGTCGATGATCTTCATCGACAGGCGCGTCTTGCCGCGCTCGTCGAAGCCCAAGAGCTTGACGTAGACCTCCTGGCCTTCCTTGACGACCTCGCCGACGGTGGCGGGCCGGCCCGGGGCCAGCTGCGAGATGTGCACGAGGCCGTCCTTGGCGCCGAAGAAGTTCACGAAGGCGCCGAAGTCCATGATCTTGACGACCTTGCCCTTGTAGATCGTGCCGACCTCGGGCTCGGACGTGATTTCCCTGATGCGCTTCAAGCGCCGCGTCGATCGACTCGCGCTTGGCGGCGGCGACCTTCACCGTGCCGTCGTCCTCGATGTCGATCTTGGCGCCGGACTCGGCGACGATCTCGCGGATCACCGAGCCGCCCGAGCCGATCACTTCGCGGATCTTGTCGGTCGGGATCTTGATCGTCTCGATGCGCGGCGCGTGCTCGCCGAGCTCGGTGCGGGCGGTGCCCAGCGCCTTGGCCATCTCGCCCAGGATGTGCAGGCGGCCGTCACGCGCCTGATCGAGCGCGACGCGCATGATCTCCTCGGTGATGCCGGTGATCTTGATGTCCATCTGCAGCGAGGTAACGCCCTTCTCGGTGCCGGCCACCTTGAAGTCCATGTCGCCGAGATGGTCCTCGTCGCCGAGGATGTCGGACAGCACGGCGAAGTCGTCGCCTTCCTTGATGAGGCCCATGGCGATGCCGGCCACCGGCGCCTTCAGCGGCACGCCGGCGTCCATCAGCGCGAGCGAGCTGCCGCACACGGTGGCCATCGACGACGAACCGTTCGACTCGGTGATCTCCGAGACGAGGCGGATCGTGTAGGGGAACTCTTCCTGCGTCGGCATCACGCGGACGCACGGCGCGCCAGGCGAGCTTGCCATGGCCGATCTCGCGGCGGCCGGGCGAGCCCATGCGGCCCGTCTCGCCCACCGAGTAGGGCGGGAAGTTGTAGTGCAGCATGAAGCGCTCTTTGCGGGTGCCTTCGAGCGCGTCGACGAACTGCTCGTCCTCGCCGGTGCCGAGCGTGGCGACGACGATCGCCTGCGTCTCGCCGCGCGTGAACAGCGCCGAGCCGTGCGTGCGCGGCAGCACGTGCACTTCGGATACGATGGGGCGAACGGTCTTCAGGTCGCGGCCGTCGATGCGGCGTCCGGTCTTCACGACGTCGCCGCGCACGATGTCGCTCTTCGAGCGCCTTGAACGTGTCGGCGAGCAGCACCTTCTCGGTCGGATCGTCGGGAATCTCGACGCCCGCCTTCACCTTAGCCTCGGCCTCTTTGACGAGGTCGTAGCGCTTCTGCTTCTCCTTGGTCGAGAAGGCGGCGCGCAGATCGGCCTCGGCGATCTTCTTCACCTGATCGGCGTACTTCTGCCGCGTCGGGCAGCTGGATGTCCCACGGCTCCTTGGCGGCCTTCTCGGCGAGCTTGATGATCGCCTGGATCACCGGCTGGAAATTGCTTGTGGCCGAACATCACGGCCTCGAGCATCAGCTTCTCGGGAAGCTCCTTGGCTTCCGATTCGACCATCATCACGGCGTCCTGCGTGCCGGCGACGACGAGGTCGAGTTCGCTCTCCGCCATCTCGTCGAGCATCGGGTTGAGCACGAGCTCGCCGTCGATGAGGCCGACGCGCGCGGCGCGCGATCGGCCCGAGGAACGGCACGCCCGACAGGGTCAGCGCCGCCGAGGAGGCAACCAGCGCGAGGATGTCGGGGTCGTTCTCCATGTCGTGCGAGAGCACGGTGACGACGACCTGCGTCTCGTTCTTGAAGCCTTCGACGAACAGCGGGCGGATCGGCCGGTCGATCAGGCGGGAGGTGAGCGTCTCCTTCTCGGAGGGACGGCCTTCACGCTTGAAGAAGCCGCCGGGGATCTTGCCCGCGGCGTAGGTCTTCTCCTGGTAGTTCACGGTGAGGGGGAAGAAGTCGATGCCGGGCTTCGGGGCCTTCGCGGCAACGACGGTGGCGAGCACGCTGGTCTCGCCGTACTGGGCGTAAACGGCTGCGTCGGCCTGGCGCGCGATGCGCCCGGTCTCCAGCGTCAGCTTGCGTCCACCCCAGTCAATTTCCACTCGATGGATGTCGAACATGTTCGTTCTTTCGTTCAATCAGGTTTCTCTCTCGTAGCGATGCGCAATCAGCCGGAATGCCGGTTGCGCGAGCCTTCGGTCGTGGCCGAGGCGCGAGGCTGATGGCCTCGAAAGATGCGGGCGGATGGCCGTTATGGACGAAGCCGCCGGCCTTCCGCGCGCTTGTCGTCAGCGGCGGATGCCGAGCTTGTCGATGATGCCCTGGTAGCGCTGCTCGTTCTTGCGCTTCACGTAGTCGAGAAGCTGGCGGCGCTGGCTCACCATCTTCAGGAGGCCGCGGCGCGAGTGGTTGTCTTTCTTGTGCGTCTTGAAGTGCTCGGTGAGGTGGTTGATGCGCTCGGTGAGGATGGCGATCTGCACTTCCGGCGAGCCGGTATCGTTGGCCTTGGTGGCATTGTCTTTGATGAGCGCAGTCTTGCGCTCAGCGGAAATCGACATCGGGCATCCTTTCTGTTGAGGTGGAGGGCCTTAGCCCTCGAAGGGCGGCCGCAGCCGGGATGTCGTCCAGCAGGGTCGCGGAATGGGCGTCTTATACACGAGCCGGCCGCGGTCGCGAGCAGAAATCGGGCGCGCCATGCACGATCGCCATTAACCAGTCGTTCCCGTTTTGTGCAGATGCGCGACTTCAGCCGAAATTGAACACCCGCGTCGGGCGGAAGGCGCCTTTCTCCAGCTCACCCAGAGCGAGAATCCGGCCTTTGAAGTGCGCATACGCCGCACCGTTGAGGACCGGCGCATCGCGCCCGCGCACGAGCACCGCCTGGCCGCGGGCGAGGCTCGCAGCGTCCCCTGGGCCCATGCTGAGGCCGGGAAGGTCGTCGAGGGCTGCCTCAACGGGGCGCAGATGCGCCGCGACATCGCCGGCTTCTGCGGCTTCCCGCAGCGCTGCGAGCGAAACAGCGACCGTCTCGTCGAACGAGCCGACGCGCGTCCGCCTCAGGGCGATAACATGCGCCGCGCTGCCCAAAACCCGGCCCATGTCACGCGCGAGGGCGCGCACGTACGTGCCCTTGCCGCACTCGGCTTCCAGTACCGCGGTCGCCTTGTCGGGCATTTCGACGAGTCGCAGCTCCTCGACCACGATCCAGCGCGGCTCGAGCACGACCTCCTCGCCGCTGCGGGCAAGGTCGTAGGCGCGGTTGCCCTCCACCTTGATGGCCGAGAAGCTTGGCGGCACCTGACTGATCTCACCGGTGAAGTCGGCGAGCACGCTCTCGATATCCTGCGCCGACGGTAGCGTCTCCGACGTGCGCACGACCTGCCCCTCGGCGTCGTCCGTGTCGGTCTCGACACCGAAGCGCACCGTGAAGCGGTAGGCCTTCTCCCCGTCGACGGCGAACGGCACGGTCTTCGTGGCTTCACCCAGCGCGATCGGCAGGATGCCGGTCGCCAGCGGATCGAGCGTGCCGGCATGCCCGGCCTTCTGCGCCTCGAACAACCGGCGCACGGCGCCGACCGCCTGCGTCGACGTCATGCCGATCGGCTTGTCGAGCACCACCCAGCCGTGCACCGGGTTTCCTTTCTTGCGTCGTGTCATTCTTTTTCGATGTCCTGGCGGACCTTGGCGCTGGCCAGCAGCTGATCGATGCGGCTCGCCTCCTCGAACGTCTCGTCGCGCAGGAAGCGGATGTCGGGCGCGAACTTGAGGTTCACTGCCTGCGCGACTTGCGCGCGGATGTACTTCTTGTTGCGATTGAGCGCCTCGAGGACCACCGCCGTGTCGTCGCCACCCAGCGTAACCACATAGGCGCTAGCCAACTTGAGGTCGGGTGACAGCCGCACTTCCGGCACGGTGATGACGTGTGAGGCGATGACGTCATCGTGGATGTCGCCACGCGCCAGCATCTCCGCCAGCTTGTGGCGGACGAGTTCGCCGATGCGAAGTTGACGCTGCGATGGCGGCGCCGATTGCGATTTCTTGGATCTGGTCACTGGAATGTTCGTTCTTTGGAATCCGCCGCGGGATTGGACCGCGGACGGCGCCTGAATGGGTGTCAGACCGTGAAGGCCTGACACCATAGCTTGGCAACGGCCGCTTATAGCGACCGCGACACCGTTTCGACGTTGAAGCACTCGATGGCATCGCCGACGCGGATGTCCTGGTAGTTGGCGAACGCCATGCCGCACTCCTGGCCGGCCGGAACCTCGCGCACCTCGTCCTTGAAGCGCTTCAAGGTCGACAGCGTGCCCTCGTGAATGACGACGTCGTCGCGGATCAGGCGCACCTTGGCGCCGCGCTCGACCTTGCCTTCCGTCACGCGGCAGCCGGCAACCTTGCCAGTCTTCGAGATGTTGAACACCTCGAGGATCTCCGCCTTGCCGAGGTAGATCTCGCGGATGGTCGGTGCCAGCAGGCCCGACATCGCCGCTTTCACGTCGTCGACCAGGTCGTAGATGATGTTGTAGTAGCGGATCTCGACGCCGTCGCGATCGGCCAAGGCTTTGGCCTGGACGTTGGCGCGGACGTTGAAGCCGACAACGACCGCCTTCGAGGCGTTGGCCAGCGCCACGTCGGACTCGGTGATACCGCCAACGCCTGAATGCACGATCTGCGCCGCCACCTCGTCGGTGCCGAGCTTGCGCAAGGAACCGGCGATGGCTTCAACGGAACCCTGCACGTCGCCTTTGACGAGCAGCGTGAAGTCCTTGCGGCCCGTCTCCTTCAACGACTGCATCATCTGCTCGAGCGTGCGCGGCGTGCCGGCCGAGCCCATGGTGTCGCGCCGTTTGCGCACGCGGTAATCGGTAATCTCGCGCGCACGGCTCTCGCTCTCGACCACAGCGAACTGATCGCCGGCCTCCGGGGCTGAATCGAAGCCTAGAATCTCGACCGGGATCGACGGGCGCCGCTTCCGGCGTGTTGGCGCCGAGTTCGTCGATGAGAGCGCGCACGCGCCCCCAAGCCTTGCCGGCGACGACGATGTCACCGACGCGCAGCGTGCCGCGCTGCACGAGCACCGTACCGACGGGGCCGCGGCCACGCTCGAGCTTCGCTTCGACGACGATGCCTTCAGCGGAACGGTTGCGACTGGCCTTCAGGTCGAGCATCTCGGCCTGCAGGTGGATGGCTTCCAGCAACTTGTCGAGGTTGGTGCGCTTCAAAGCCGATACCGGCACCTCGAGCGTCTCGCCCGACATGCTTTCAACGACGATCTCGTGCTGCAGCAGCTCGGTGCGCACGCGGTTCGGATCCGCCTGCGGCTTGTCGATCTTGTTGATCGCCACGATGATCGGCACGCCGGCCGCCTTCGCGTGGTTGATCGCCTCGATCGTCTGCGGCATGACGCCGTCGTCGGCCGCAACCACGAGCACGACGATGTCCGTCACCTTGGCGCCGCGGGCGCGCATGGCCGTGAACGCTTCGTGGCCCGGCGTATCGATGAACGTCACCTTGTCGCCCAGCGGCGTCGTCACCTGATAGGCGCCGATGTGCTGGGTGATGCCGCCCGCCTCGCCGGCCACCACGTTGGTCTGGCGGATGGCGTCGAGCAGCGACGTCTTGCCGTGATCGACGTGGCCCATGATGGTGACGACCGGAGCGCGCGGCTCCAGCGTGCCCTCTTCGTCCTTTTCACCGATGAAGCCCGTTTCGACGTCCGCCTCGGACACGCGCTTGGGCGTGTGGCCGAATTCCTGCACGATGAGCTCGGCGGTATCGACGTCGACCACATCGTTGATCTTGTGCATCGCGCCTTCTTTCATCAGGTATTTGATGACGTCGACGGCGCGCTCGGCCATGCGGTTGGCGAGCTCTTGGATGGTGATGACCTCGGGGATCACCACCTCGCGGACGATCTTCTCGCGCGACTGGGAAATACCCATCGCCTTGAGCTTCTCGCGCTCGCGCTTGCGCTTCAGCGAGGCCAGCGAGCGTTCCCGCTGCTTCTCGTCGAAGGCATTGTTGATCGTCAGCTTGACGCGCTCGCGCTTCTCGTCCGGCTTGACGGTCGGTGTGCGCGTGCCAGGCTTGCGGGCGCCCTTGGGGCCGCCGCGGCTGTCTTCTTCCTCATTGACCTGAGGGGGCGCGGCCGATGCGCTTGGTCGTGTCGGCGTCGAGCTTGGCGCGCGGCGGCGTCGGAATATCGATCTCGCGCGGCTTGCCGCCTTCACGCGGCTGCAGCGCAGGATTGAACGACGTGCGCGGACGCGGGCCGGCGTCGCCGGTACGTGGGCGTGCCGATGCAGGTCCACGCGCGTCCGGTGCGCGCGGCGCCGGCGCTTCGCTGACAGCGGGAGCTGCGGCCACTGTGCGGAGGTGGAGCTGCCGCGGCGACAACTGTTGCGCGCTCGGCTCGATCCTGATCCTCGACGCGCTCGACGTCGTCGCGCTCGCGCGCGGCGGCAAGTGCGCGAGCGCGCGCATCCCGCTCCTCGTTCGAGAGACGCGCGGGGCCGCGGCCGCGGACTTGTCGACGACGGGAGCAGCCTCGGGGGCGGCCCGGCTTGCGCGGGGCCGGCGTTTCGATGACTGGCGCCTCGGCCACCACCTCGGTTTCCGTCCCGCCGGGCCCTGCGAGCTTACGCGTCCTGCGCTTCTCGACGACAACCGACTTCGAACGGCCGTGGCTGAAATTCTGCCGGACATGGCCGCTTTCAACCGTCCGCTGCAGCGACAGCGGCTTGCGCGCGCCCCCGCGGAGAGTTTTGTCGGTAGTGTCCTTGGTCTCTGTCATGCTCTTCTCGTTCAAACTCCGAAATCCTCGTGCTACCTGCCATCAGGATGCACTTAAGCCCGACCGATAGCGCCTTAAGCGCTCAGCCTCGCTTAGAAACCGCTTAGTGGCTCCGCCTTGTATGAGGCCAGCATGTACCACATTTGACCGCCCCATGGCCAAGCTCAATTCTTCGATGGTGAGCCAATCAACAACGCGGGCCGACTGACCCTTATCTCGTTGAATTGCCGAGAACTTGCGGTCCAGCTTGCGCCTTCCCTCCGATGTGCCGTCAGAGCCATGCAGAAGCGCCACGGCACGTCCGCTGTCGAGCAGCTTCTCGACTTTCTCGGCTCCGGTGGAGACGAGACCTGCCTTGTTGGCGAGCGACAGCGCGTTGAGGAGGCGCCTTACAAATAGTGCATCAATGATCTGCGGCAAGTCCGGGGGAACCGTCACTTGCCGCTTGAGGCTCTTGGCGAACGCGTTGACCTTAACGGCTGCCTCGACGGCGGATCGCTCACCCGTCACCCAAACGCCCCGCCCCGGCAACTTGCGCGCGATATCGGGAACGATGCCGCCGGAAGGATCGGCGACGAAGCGGATCAGATCATCGGGCGACAGCTCGGAGCGCGTGACGATGCAGCGGCGGAGCGAGCCCCGCACGTCTCCATCGTCTGCGTCCTCCAGCGGCGGCTGCTCAGCGCCCAATCCGATGTTCCTCTCGCCTCGGTCATCACCGTCTTCCCCTCAGCCTTCGACGGCGGTGTCTTTGCCACCCCCGGCCGGCTCTTCACCCTCCTCCCTCTTCCACCGGCGGCTGCAGGTCCTCGGCCTTGATCCAGCCGGCGAGTATGCGGGCCGACATGATCATCTCCTCGGCTTCCTTGCGGCCGACGTCGAAGCTCTCGAGCACGCCCTTGTGGCGCACCGGCTCGGCGTCCTTCTCTTTCTTGCGCTCCGTCCAGCCGATGAGATCGTCGGTGGCGCAGTCGGCAAGATCCTCCAGCGTCTTCACACCGTTCTCGCCCATCGCCACCATCATCGCGGTGGTGACGCCCTGCACCTTGGCAATCTCGTCAGCAACGCCGAGCTCACGACGCTTGGCGTCGCGATCGGCCTCCTGCTTTTCGAGATATTCACGCGCACGCGTCTGGATCTCGTTGGCCGTGTGCTCGTCGAAGCCTTCGATATGCGCGATCTCCGACAGGTCGACATAGGCGACTTCCTCGATCGAGGCGAAGCCCTCGGTGACGAGCAGCTGCGCGATGACCTCGTCGACGTCGAGCGCCTCCATGAGCATGTTCGAGCGCTCGGAGAATTCCTTCTGGCGGCGCTCGGACTCTTCCTGCTCGGTGAGGATGTCGATGTCCCAGCCGGTGAGCTGCGAAGCCAGACGCACGTTCTGGCCGCGACGGCCGATGGCCAGCGACAGCTGGCTTTCCGGCACCACAACCTCGATGCGGTTGGAATCCTCGTCGAGCACGACCTTCGTCACCTCGGCCGGCGCCAGACCGTTGACAATGAAGCTCGCCGCATCCGGGTTCCACTGGATGATGTCGACCTTCTCGCCCTGCAGCTCGTTGACCACGGCCTGCACGCGCGAACCGCGCATGCCGACGCAGGCGCCGACGGGATCGATCGAGGAATCCTTGGAAATAACGGCGATCTTGGCGCGCGAGCCGGGGTCGCGGGCGACCGACTTGATCTCGACGACGCCGTCGTAGATTTCCGGCACTTCCTGCGCGAACAGCTTGGACATGAACTCGGGGCGCGCGCGAGAGAGGAAAATCTGCGGGCCGCGCGGCTCGCGGCTGACGTTGTAGATGTAGGCGCGGATGCGGTCGCCGTAGCGCACGTTCTCGCGCGGAATCATCTCGTCGCGGCGGATGATGCCTTCGGCACGGCCGAGGTCGACGATGACGTTGCCGTACTCGACGCGCTTCACGGTGCCGTTGACGATCTCGCCGATGCGATCCTTGTACTCGCTGTAGTGCCGCTCGCGCTCGGCCTCGCGCACCTTCTGCACGATAACCTGCTTGGCGTTCTGCGCGGCGACGCGGCCGAAATCCAACGGCGGCAGCGGCTCGGCGATGAGGTCGCCGACCTTGGCCTCCGCGTTGCGACCCTGCGCGTCGGCAAGGTTGATCTGCGTTGAGTCGTTCTCGACAGTCTCCACCACCGCCAGCACGCGCGACAGCCGTGCCTCGCCGGTTTTGGGGTCGATCTCGCAGCGGATGTCGTTCTCGGCGCCGTAGCGCGATTTCGCCGCCTTCTGGATGGCGTCTTCCATCGCCTCGATGACGATCTTGCGGTCGATCGACTTCTCGCGGGCCACCGCTTCGGCGATCTGCAGGAGCTCCAGCCTATTGGCGCTGATGCCGGCCATTGCCATGGTTCTTATTCCTCCTCGCGGTCCGCGTTCGGCTCTGCGGCCTCGGCGGTGTCTGGTGTGTTGCTCTTCTTTGCGCGGCGCAGGGCCTCGCGGATCAATTCGTCCGTCAGCACGAGCCGGGCCTCTGCGACGAGCTCCATCGGAATGCCGACGATGTTCTTTCCTGCCTCGCCGAGATCCACCTCGATGCGGACCTCACCGTCCTCGAAGCCCTCGAGCATGCCGCGGAAACGCTTGCGGCCGTCGATCGGCTCCTTCACTTCGATCTTCGCCTCATGGCCCGACCAGTCCTCGAAGTCCGAGGGCCGCACCAACGGCCGGTCGATGCCGGGCGATGAAACCTCCAGCCGATAGGCGCCCGCGATCGGGTCATGCACGTCAAGCAGCGGCGATATCTCCTTTGAGACTGCTTCACAATCCTCGATGGTCATCGTGCCGTCGGCGCGCTCGGCCATGACCTGCAGGGTCTTGCCCTCGCGGCCTGACACGGCCACGCGCACGAGACGGTAGCCGCGTCCGCTGAGCGCAGGCTCGATGAGCTCGGCAACCCGCGCGGCGGCGCCGCTTTCCACGATGAACCGGTCGCCCAAGGCGCCTTCGTCGCCAGCGTGCATGTTCGAAAAGTTTCCGGCCAGCTTTGCCCGATCCCCTACGCCAATACAAAAAGAGCGGACCCAGAGGGCCCACTCCTGATAGTTGAGATGATCATGAGCAGCAGAATATTACGAGATCGTGACTAGGGTTGCAAGGGGGGCCCCGCCGTTCCGGGAGGCTCGCGTCGCGTAAATCGTAAAAAGTAGCAGCGGCGCCCCTCGCGCCCGGCCTTGGCTTCGTAGCGGGTCTGCGGCCAGTCCGGCGGGCGCACGCGCCAATCCTCCGGCCCTTGCACCTGCCAGGCGAACGCCGGGTGCTCCCGCATCGCGAGCAGAATGGTGCGCAGATAGTCGCCAATATCGGTGCCGATACGCAGCTCGCCGCCGCGTCGCACGAGGAGGGCGATCTGGTCGAGTAGGGCCCGGTTGATCAGCCGCCGCTTGACGTGGCGCTTCTTCGGCCACGGATCGGGGAACAGGATGAAAACGCGATCGAGCGAGGCCCGCAGGCAATCGCCGCAGGACCTCGCGCGCATCCTCGGTGCTGAGCAGCACGTTGCCGAGCTTGGCCTCATCGATGACCGACAGAACCTTGACGACGCCGTCCTCGAACACCTCGCACCCGATCAGGCCGACGTCCGCATTGGCGCGCGCCTGCCAGACAAGGTGCTCGCCGCCGCCAAAGCCGATCTCGAGCCACACGCGCGACGTGGGTGTCGCGAACAGCTGCGTCAGCGACGCAGGCGATGCCTCGGGAAGCGATACGCGCGGCAGCACCTCATCGAGAAGATGCTGCTGACGGGCACTCAGCTTGCGCCCGCGGCGACGGCCGAACGAGCGCAATTCATGCTGACGTTCGATGTCCGGCGTCTCAGTGCCCAGCTCAGCCGGCGGCCTTCTTGATCGCATCAGCAAGGTCGGTCTTCTCCCAGGAGAAACCGCCGTCCGCATCGGGCGCGCGCCCGAAGTGGCCGTAGGCAGAGGTGCGCGCGTAGATCGGCTTGTTGAGGTCGAGGTGCTTGCGGATGCCGCGCGGCGACAGATCCATCACCTCGCTCAGCGCCTTCTCGAGCCTGGCCTCGTCGACCTTGCCCGTACCGTGCGTGTCGACGTAGATCGACAACGGCTTGGCGACGCCGATGGCGTACGACAGCTGGATCGTGCAGCGGTCGGCAAGGCCAGCGGCGACGACGTTCTTCGCGAGATAGCGCGCCGCGTAGGCGGCCGAGCGGTCGACCTTCGTGGAATCCTTGCCGGAGAACGCGCCGCCTCCGTGCGGGGCCGCGCCGCCGTAGGTGTCGACGATGATCTTGCGGCCGGTGAGGCCGGTGTCGCCATCCGGGCCGCCGATGAAGAACTTACCCGTCGGATTGACGTGCCAGACGGTGTCCTTGCCGATCCAGCCTTCGGGCAGCGTCTTGCGCACATACGGCTCGATGATGTCGCGGATTTTCTTGGAGGAGAGGTCCTCGTCGACGTGCTGATGGGAGACGACGATCTGCGTCACGCCAACCGCTTTGCCGTCCTCGTAGCGCACGGTGACTTGGCTCTTGGAGTCCGGCCCCAGCAGCGCGGCGCCGCCTTCCTTCTTGTGCCTGGCGATGGCGAGATCGCGCAGGATGTTGTGGGCGTAATAGATCGGCGCCGGCATCAGCTCCGGCGTCTCGGTGCAGGCGTAGCCGAACATGATGCCCTGGTCGCCAGCGCCCTCTTCCTTGTTATCGCCCGGCTGCAGCGCGTCGACGCCGGCGGCAATGTCGGCCGACTGCGGGTGCAGCAAGACCTCGATATCCGCCTTGTCCCAATGGAAGCCCTCCTGCTCGTAGCCGATGTCGCGGATGGCCATGCGCGCGACGTGCGCGATCCAATCCTTGGTCACCGTCTCCGGCCCGCGCGTCTCACCGGCGATGACGACCTTGTTGGTCGTTGCTAGCGTCTCGCAGGCGGCCCGGATCGCCCATGGGTCGATGCCGGCCTTGGGACCCTCGCGGAAAAACAGATCGACGATCTCGTCTGAGATGCGATCGCACACCTTGTCCGGGTGACCTTCAGAAACGGATTCGCTGGTGAATAGGTAGGATTTGCGTGCCACCCGGGCCCTCGTGTGCTTTCGGCATGTCTCGAAAAACGCCGGGTTGTCTCAAGCTTTGCGCACGCGGTCAAGGATAGTCCGGCCCGGCGCAGACCATCTTCGCTACCAGCACTGCGGCGCGTTGGCGCGCAATCCGAGATTATGACAGTGGCGCCTATTCGGAAGCAGCCGCCTCGCCGGCAAAGGCGCGCACGAGGTCGACGATGGAACGGCGCACACGCGGATCGCTGATACGCGCAAATGCCTTGTTGAGCTCCAGGCCCTCGCGGCTGCCTAGGAATTCGACGGCGTAGCTTTCCGCCGGACGTTCGCCGAAGCCGGCTGCTCCGGCAGCTCCACCCACGGCCAATTCCTCGTAGAAGAACTGTACAGGAACGCCGAGTACCTGGGAAAGATCGAACAGGCGGCTGGCACCGATCCGGTTGATGCCTTTCTCGTACTTCTGGATTTGCTGGAAGGTTAGACCAAGATGCTCGCCGAGCTTTTCTTGGCTCATCCCAAGCAACATGCGGCGGAGGCGTACGCGGGCACCCACATGAACATCGATGGGGTTGGCGCGCCTGGATCCGCGCTCTTCTGTTTCTGCTTGCAGCGCATTCTCTCTCGACATTCCTGCTTACCCTAATCCCCGCTTATAAGTTGTGTTGCACGCTTTGATTGCGGGTGATCACCCATCCAACCTGAGGGCGGCAAGAGGCACTCAACATACCCCTCAGACCCCCGAAGTTCGCTTTATGACGTCAGCTTACTAACAGAACAACACGCAAATTGTCTCTAATCGCTCCGTCGCTTGCAGATGACAACTGCGGCAACGAGGAAGATGAGTGCAAGGACTACGAAAGTACTATCACCGGCTGTAGCGTAAACAGGCGCCTCAATAGAGGCCGGAATCCGGCTGTCTATCACCCCGCGAGCATTAAGGCCGAGCATTCCGACAACTCGACCTTGGCTGTCTACAATTGCCGACACGCCGTTATTTGCGGCGCGGATGATCGGCAGTCCCTCCTCAACGGCCCGCACGCGCGTCTGATGGAAATGCTGCCACGGACCCGTGGTATCGCCGAACCAGCCGTCGTTGGTGACATTGATCAGCAATCCCGGCCGTTGCTGGCCCTGCACGATCGCGGTCGGGAATATTGCCTCGTAGCAGATAAGCGCCGCCGCTGGAGGCAGGCCGGGAATGGAGAGCAGCGGTCGCGGCACAGGGCCGGTAGCGAACCCGCCGCGCCAGCGCGTCAGCTGCTCCAGGCCGATGCTTTCGAGCAGCGACTGCATCGGCAGGTACTCACCGAACGGCACGAGATGGATCTTGTCGTAGGTCTGCTCGAGGTTTCCCTCGTCGTCGAAGACCATGAGGCTGTTGTAGCCCACGCGCGCTCCGCCTAGCTCGGCCGCAGGCTTGGACTTGAGTCGCAACGCACCCGACAGGAGCTGCGTGCCGCTCGGCAATAGTGCGCCGATCGCCGCCAAGGCTTCTGGATGCTCCAGCGGCAGGAACGGCATCGCCGCCTCCGGCCAGATGAGATGCGTGATGCCGGCAAGATCGTCCTGCCGACCCGAGGCGTCGTGGCGCGACAGCGCCAGCTGATCCTCGAAGATCTCCCGCTGCTTCTCGGGGCGCCACTTGTCGCGCTGCGGGACGCTCGCCTGCACGATGCGGACGCGCGCGCCGTCGAGCATCGTCGTGGGATTGTTCGATAGCCGCCAGGCGCCGAGGCCGTACAGCATCAGAAGCGGAATGATCGCCAAAGCGATCGCGCGCGCAACGACGCGCTCGCGCGCAGCGCCCGGCGCGGCGTCGGCGATGAGCACGACCGGACCGGCAAAGATTGCGACGCACAGCAGCGTCAGCCCGTAGATGCCGAGCACCGATGCCGACTGCATCATGGGCAGCGGCCACGTCAGCGCGTAACCCAGCACGTTCCAAGGAAAGCCGGTGAGCACGTGGCCGCGTAGCCATTCGGCCGATGCGAGGGCGACGGCCAGCACGAGGACACGCGCGATACCGGGTGGCCAGGCGAGGCGCGCTGCGCCGGCCGCCAGGCCGGTAAACAATGCAAGGCCGGCCGGCAGCAGCAGCACCGCGAACGGCAGCAGCCAGGCGAACACCTCCGCCTCGACGAGAAACGCCTCGCCGATCCAGAACAGCCCGAGCAGGAAATAGCCAAAGCCGAACCACCAGCCGGCGCTCGCGGCGCGCATAAAGAGGGCGCGACGGGAGTTGGCGCTGGCCCCGTCAATCAGCCAGACCAAAACGGGCAGCGTGACGAACAGCACCGGCGAAACGAAGAACGGCGCCATAGCGGCCGCCGATGCCCCGCCGGCGGCGAACGCCACCAGCGCCCGGCGCCAGCCGGATAATTGCGCTACTGCGACAGAGAGCCGGGCCGTGTAGTCGGAGATGCGCGAAGCGGCCGAAGCGAATCCTCGGCGCTCCTGCCGGGAGGATGCCGAGGCGAGTTTCACGCCTTTCCTTCTTCGGGCGACGGCGTGCCGATGACACGCGGCTGATGAATTTTCACCTTCTTCAAGCGGCGGGCGTCGGCATCGAGAACTTCGAGCTCCAACCCGCTCGGATGGCGCACGAGCTCGCCACGCACCGGCACACGGCCTAGAAGTGCAAACATCAGACCGCCGAGTGTATCGATGTCCTCTTCCTCTTCAGGCTTCAAAAGCTTGATGCCGAGGTGCTCCTCTAGCTGCTTGATGGGAGTGCGCGCCGACGCAACGAGACCGAGCTTGGGTTCGGTGATGATGTGCGCCGCCTCAGCGACATCGTGCTCGTCCTCGATGTCGCCGACGATCTGCTCGACGAGATCCTCAATGGTGACCAGCCCGTCGGTGCCGCCGTACTCGTCGACGACCAGCGCCATGTGGATGCGCGTCGACTGCATGCGGATCAAAAGGTTCGTCGCCGGCATCGACGGCGGGACGTACAGAACGGGCCGGCGAATCTTCGCCGAGGTGATGGGCCGCGAGAGATCGACGCGGCCGAAGTCGAGTTGCTGCGGCCCGGTCGGCGCCGAACTCGCCTCGACGGTTTCGCCGGCTGGCGGTGCCACCGCGACACGCGTGTTCACGGCGTCATCGGCGGCTTCGCGCGTCAGCCAGCGGAACAGATCCTTGACGTGAATCATGCCGCGCGGATCATCGAGCGTCTCGCTGAAGAGCGGGATGCGGGAAACTCCACCTTCGCCAAACGTGCGCAAGAGCTCGGCCAGCGTGTCGCTCTCTTCCAGAGCGATGATATCGGCGCGCGGCACCATGATGTCGTCGACCCGCGAGCCGCCAAAGCGCAAGAGCCGGCGCAGCATCTCGCGCTCTTCGTTCGAAAATGCGGTGGCAGCGTCGGCCACCGCGTCACCCTTGAGATCGGCCTCGAGCAGCTCGCGCAGGCTCGGCGAGCGCAGGCCGATACGGCTGAGGAGCGCGTTCAGCAGGCTTTGCGCGCCACCGGCAAGCGGGTCGCCGCCGCTCGCGGGGCTCGGCGGATCGCTGGTATCTTTGGGTAAGTGTGCGTTGCTCATGATCTCGTGGGATGCTCGGGAAGATTGACGGGCTCGCCCGCCGCTGCATAGGGATCGGCGATGCCGAGGCGCTTAAGGATGCGCACTTCGAGGGCCTCCATGGCCTGTGCCTCCTCGTCTGTCCCGTGATCATAACCCAAAAGATGCAGCAGTCCGTGCACCACCAAGTGTTGCATATGATGCTCGACCGGCAGGCCGAGATCGCCGGCTTCGCGCTGCAGCGTCTCGAGGGCGAGCACGACGTCGCCTAGGAAGCGCGCATCATTTTCATCGATCGGAATGGTGGGTGCGGCGGGAAAGGAGAGGACGTTGGTCGGTGCCCCTTTGCCCCGATAGCTCTTGTTGAGCTCGGCGACCTGCGCATCGTTGGAAAGCGCAACGCAAGCCTCGCTGCCGGTGAGATCGAGTTCGGCGGCAAGTGCGGCCGCGGCACCGCGCACGAGCTCATCGGTTCCGGCGACTGCTGTCCAATCGCCGCCATCTTGCACGACATCGATGTAGAGACTTAGCGGAGGCTCGGCATCGGTGCCGGCTGGCGTATCGCCACCTTCGGCGGCAGTTGCGTTGGTCACTGGAGCAATATGTGGCATCGCACGAGAACTACTTCTGCCGATCGTAGGCTTCGACGATGCGCGCGACGAGGTCGCGGCGCACGACGTCGGCGCCGGTGAAGCGGATCGCCTCGATGCCCGGCACGCCGGCGAGCAATGCTATGGCCTCCTCAAGGCCCGACCGCATGCCGTTCGGCAAGTCGATCTGACTGGGGTCGCCCGTCACCGTCATCTTCGAACCCTCGCCGAGACGGGTGAGGAACATCTTCATCTGCATGCTGCTCGTGTTCTGCGCCTCATCGAGAATGACATAGGCATTGGCCAGCGTGCGTCCGCGCATGAAGGCCAGCGGCGCAATCTCGATGACGCCTGATTCAAGATCGCGCTCGACCTTCTCGGGCGGCAGCACGTCGTAGAGTGCATCGTACAGCGGGCGCAGGTAGGGATCGACCTTCTCGCGCATGTCGCCGGGCAGGAAGCCGAGACGCTCGCCGGCTTCGACCGCCGGACGCGAAAGGATGATACGCTCGACGACGCCGCGCTCGAGGCAATGAGCAGCTTGCGCAACGGCGATGTAGGTCTTGCCAGTGCCGGCCGGGCCGACACCGAACACGAGGTCCGATTTATTCAGCGCGCGGATATACGCGCTTTGCATCAGCGTGCGCGCCTTGACGACGCGGCGGCGTGTGGCGATCTGCGCCTGCCCATCGCCGGGAACGCTCTCCTCGCGTGCATGGCGAATGAGGCCGTCGAAGTCGCCTGCGCCGATCGGCTCGCCGACCGATGCGCGCTTATATAGCTGCTCGAGCACGCCGCGCGCGATGTCACAGGCGGCTTCCGGCCCATTGAGCGTGACGACGTTGCCGTGCGCGTGCGCCTCGATGCCGAGGCGATCTTCGATCAGCGCAAGATGACTGTCGTATTCACCGAGTAGCCGCGTCAGGTGGCGGTTGTCCTCGAACGGCACTACCAGGCGCTTATTTGCCGCCTGCGTTTTGGGCGATCTTCCCGGCCCAGCGACCGGACTCCCGCGAAATGCTGCCAATCGGTGCTCCAGACGTCGTTCGCTTCGAATCGTCACTCTAGTTGCCGAACCTATCATACTGCTGCGGCGCCCCGAACGGCGGGCCGCGCCAAAGCCGTGCAATACCGTTACCGGATGGTCACTCCGGCCGTATGACACCGGCTAGACTATTGGGGCCAAAGCCAGAAATTTCAACGGGGACGATGCGACCGAGCATATCGGGCGACGCTTCGGCGTGCACCGACTGTAGGTACGGCGAGCGCCCAATGAGCTGTCCGGGGCGCCGGCCGCCCTTCTCGAACAGCACTGGCAGGGTGCGACCGACGCAGCGTTCGGCGAACGCCCGCTGCTGGCGCTCAATCAGCCGTTGCAGGCGCGTGAGGCGCTCGGTTTTCACCGCTTCCGGGATCTGGTCGTCCAGTTTTTCCGCCGGGGTGCCCGGCCGCGCGCTGTACTTGAACGAATAGGCTGCGGCAAAGCCCACCTCGGCGAAGACGGCGAGCGTCTTCTCGAATTCCGCTTCCGTCTCGCCCGGAAAGCCGACAATGACGTCGGTCGACAAGGCCAGCTCGGGCTGCGCGGCGCGGATGCGGGCGACGAGGTCGAGGTACTCGCGCGCCGTGTGCTTGCGGTTCATGGCAGCGAGGATGCGATCGGCGCCGGACTGAAATGGCAGGTGCAAATACGGCATCAATTTCTTCTCGCTGGCATGCGCGGCGATTAGATCGTCGCTCATGTCGCGCGGATGGCTCGTCGTGTAGCGCAGCCGCTCAAGCCCATCGAGGCGCGCCAGGTGGCGAACCAGATCGGCAAGCGAGTAGGTGCGACCGCCCGGGCCCTCGCCGTGGTAGCCATTGACGTTCTGCCCAAGCAGCGTCACTTCGCGCACGCCGCTGGCCACCAAGGCGCGGGCCTCGCGCTCGACATCGGCGACGCTGCGCGAATACTCCATGCCGCGCGTATAAGGCACGACGCAGAACGTACAGAACTTGTCACAACCTTCCTGCACGGTGAGGAACGCCGTCACCGCCCGCTTCGCAGCGCGTTGCGGCAGATGCGCGAACTTCTCCTCTTCGGGGAATGCCGTCTCGACCAGCGAGCGGTTCTCGGAGCGCGTGCGGGCGATGAGCTCCGGCAGACGATGATAGCTCTGCGGCCCGATGACGAGATCGACGACGGGGGCGCGGCGCACGATCTCGGCGCCCTCGGCCTGGGCGACGCAGCCGACCACGGCGACGACCGTATCGATGCCGGCAACCGCGCGCTCATCTTTCAGCACGCGGATGCGTCCAAGGTCCGAGTAGACCTTCTCGGCGGCCTTCTCGCGGATATGGCAGGTGTTGAGGATGACGAGATCGGCATCCTCGATGGCGTTGGTTTCGGAATAGCCCTGCGCTGAGAGCGCCTCGGTCATGCGCTCGGAATCGTAGACGTTCATCTGGCAGCCGAAGGTCCGGATGAAAACCTTTGGCGCCAGGGGCCGGCGCACACGATGGGTCGGCGAGCGCGGCCAACACCTCGCAGTGCTCAGACCCAATCGTTTCCGCTGTCAGCCGATCGTCCATCTACTCGCGTGCCTGTGGCGTTTGCCGGGGTGCAACGACAGCCTTATCGGGCACGCTTTGTCCAGCCCCTAAGGAGGCGTCGCGCTTACACCCACTTTTGGCCCGGCTCCGCCGCCACGCGGACTCTGACCGCCGATGGCGCATCTTCCGGCGCGGCGATTGCTATGGCCTCCTCCGCGGGCCGCGCACGCAGGATGCGAACGACGTGCTCGCGCACTTGTGCTTCGCTATGCCGCGCCAGCTCCTTGCGATCGGCGAAGCTCGTTAACGGCACTGGCGCCCCGACGTGGATCTGCACATCGAGGGGGCCGGCCTTGAGCAGCTCCCAGGCGTGGCTCCGCATCTCCATGTCGCCATACCATGCGACGCCCGGGCGATCCGCTCGGCCGAGCGGCAGGCCGTGCAGCCGGGTGTAGACGACCGAAAGCGTCTGCACGACAGCATCCGGCGCGGTGATACCGTCTCCCGAAGCCGGCTTGGCCGCGGCAAACAGCGAAGTCATGAACGGGAGCACGCGGTTGCCGTCGCTCGATGTGCCTTCGGCGAACAGCACAATGGCGTCGCCCTGCGCCAACCGCGCGACAATCTCGCCGGCCGCCTGGCCCACCGCCGTGCGCCGCGTGCGATCGACGAACACCGACCGCTGCAGCCGTGCCAACGAGGCGACGAACGGCCACGTCCCGACCTCCTTCTTGGCGACGAAGGAAACCGGCGCAACGGCCGACAGCACGGGGATATCCAGCCATGTCGTGTGATTGGCGACGAGCAGCACCGGGCGATCGCGCACGACCTCGCCGTCGAGGTGAATGCGCACGCCGAGCAAGCGGCAGACCTGGCGGTGGTACCAATTTGGGAAGGTGCGCGCGCGCTTGGGATCGAAGCGCAGCAACAGCGCCTGCACCGGCATCAGCGGCACGGTGAGCGCGAAGAAGCCTGCGAGAATGGCTCCGCCGCGGAACGCACCCATTCTCTCTGAGCCGGTGCGCGTCACGCTTTCTTCGCCGGCTTGACGCGCATGCCGTAAAGCTCGAGCCGATGGCCGACGAGCTTGAAGCCGAGCTCGCGCGCAATCCGATCCTGCAGCGCCTCTATCGCCTCGTTGCGGAACTCGATCACCCGGCCGCTTTCAACATCGATGAGATGGTCATGGTGGCCGCGCGAAGCCTCCTCGTAGCGCCCTCGCTTATGGCCAAAATCGTGCCGCTCGAGGATGCCTTTCTCGGCGAACAACTTCAGCGTGCGATAGACGGTCGACAGCGATATGCGCCGGTCGATCTCGTTGGCGCGCTGGTAGACTCCCTCGACGTCGGGATGATCTTTGGCTGTGGACAGCACGCGGGCGATGACGCGCCGCTGCCCCGTCATGCGCAGCCCCTGCTCGGCGCACAGGAGCTCGATGCGGCTCAAGCCCGGATTTCCTAAAACGGCCATGCGGCGGCGATCGCTCCGCTTTGCCTCGGTGAGCAGTTTATAAGAAAGTGGCCGCCGGCCGTCCACCGCAGCGAGACCGCCGAGGTCAACATCAGCGACCTATAAGTCGACAGCCAAGATGACGGCGTCGACGTTCGTTCCGCCGGCGCGCTGGTAATAGGCCTTGCGCGCACCCGCGATCTTGAACCCGAGGCCCTCGTAGAGAGCGATTGCGGCGTCGTTGTCGGCAGCCACCTCGAGGAACAGCCGCTTCACCTCGGCGCGCCGCGCCGCCCGCACCAACCCTTCTGCCATGTGCCGGCCGATGCCACGCCGCTGCCATTCGGGCGCGACGCCTATCGAGAGGATCTCGGCCTCGTCAGCCGCGATGCGGCCGATCACGAAGCCAGCCAGCGCGCGCGGCTCGCGTATCAGGGCAATGAAAGACGCAGACGCCGGATGCTCTATCGATTGCGTGATGCTTTCGGCATCCCAGGGCGGATCGAATAGACGAGCATGAAGGGCAGCGATCTCGTCGGCGCGTTCCGGACTCGCCCACAGCAGGCTCAGGTTCTTCGGATCAAGCGGGGTGGCGGTGCGCGTCATGCTCTAGGCTCTCGCTATCGCCTTGCCGTCCTGCGGTTTCGCGTCGGGCGGCCGCAGGTAGAACGGGATGAGGGGTGCATCCGAGGCTTCATGCGATGCGGCGATGTGCGCCAGTGCGATGGCGTTGGGCAGCAGATCGGGAAGGCGTGCAGTCGCATTCCGGCCTGCGCGCGTTGCCACTGCAGCAACGGCAGCGGCGCCCGAGCCGACAAAGACGATTGAACCGCTGCCACCCAGCTGCGCGGCTTCCTCGATCGACAGCAGCTGCGGTGCCGACCGCGCATCCAGGGCGCCTTCGGCACCGAACGCCTGCGCGTAGACCTCGCCGCGCCGCGCGTCGACGACGACAGCCAGCGCCTCGGTAGCTATCTCCCGCCTGGCGACCTCGGCCATCACGGCGAGGCTCGATACGCCGACCGTCTTGGCATTCGACACGAGCGCCAGGGCGCGCGCCGCGGCGACGCCGATGCGCGTCCCCGTGAAAGTGCCGGGGCCGACCGTCACCGCGATGCGCTCGAGCTGATCGAAGCTGAGACGCGCCGCCTTTCCATCGTTTCGCGGATCATCGGGATGAGCCGTTCGGCGTGACCGGTTTCGAAGCGCTCCATCATGGCGCCCACCTCGACGACGGCGTCTGCGCGCCGCTCGGCGACACACACCGAGCAGCCGTCAAAGCACGTGTCGAAGGCCAGAATGTTCATGGGCCGCAACCCTATACGTAGAGCACGGCAAATTCACCATCCGAAAATGAAAGGCGTATTTCAGACGATCTTCGCCATTTCATCGAAGCTCAGACGCGGCAAGCGCGGTTTCAGCACAGACGGATCGCCATAACCAAGGTTGCACAGGAAATTCGATCTGACGCTGGTGCCGGTGAAGAACTCCGCATCGACACCGGCGTTGTCGAAGCCTGACATCGGGCCGCAATCGAGGCCCAAAAGGCGCGCGGCGATAATGAGATAGCCTCCCTGCAAAGAGCCGTTGCGAAACGCTGTCTCCTCGATCTTGCCGGGCTTTCCGACGAAGCCGCTCTTCATGTCCTTGTGCGGAAAGAGCTTCGGAAGGCGCTCGTAGAATTCTAGGTCATAGCCGACGATGGCGCACACCGGCGCTTGCATGGTCTTGTCGCGATTGCCCTCGCTCAGAAACGGCTTGAGCCTTTGCTTGGCTTCCTTCGACTTCACGAACACGAAACGCGCTGGCTGAGAATTGACGGTAGTCGGCCCCATTTTCACCGTGTCGACGAGCTGCCGCAGCAGGCTATCGGGCACGTCCTTGGGCTGCCAGGCATTCTGCGTGCGCGCATCGAGAAAGGCTTGGTGGAGCGCTGCGGCATAGGCTTGCGACATGGTCGTTTCTCATCGGTGGCATATCGGCTGAAAACAAAAAAACCCCGCCGAAGCGGCGGGGTTTCGTTGAATAGCGCGTACAAGGTTCAAACCGCCTGCACCTCTTGCACTTCCGGACAGAAGTGCCTTAGCAGGTTCTCGATGCCGTGGCGCAGCGTCGCCGTCGAGCTCGGGCAGCCCGAGCAGGCGCCGCGCATGTGCAGATAGACGACGCCGTCGCGGAAAGCCGAGAAGGTGATGTCGCCGCCGTCCTGTGCCACCGCCGGACGCACGCGCGTCTCGAGCAATTCCTTGATCGTGGCGACGACCGCCTCGTCCTTCGGGTCGTAGGACGTCGTGCCGGTCGTCGTCGTTGGCGGTCTCCTCGCCACGACCGGCGCACCCGACATGAAGTGCTCCATGATGGCGCCGAGGATCATCGGCTTCAGGTGCTGCCACTCCCCTTCGCCCTTGGTCACCGAGATGAAGTCGGAGCCGAGGAACACGCCCCGCACGCCCTCGATGTCGAACAGGCGTGAAGCGAGCGGGGACGCCAGCGCCTCGCCCTTGTCGGTGAAGTCGGCGGTGCCGTCGGCAAGCACCGGCTTTCCGGGGATGAACTTCAGCGTCGCCGGGTTGGGCGTCGCCTCGGTCTGGATGAACATCGGGGTGGCCTTTCCGTGTTGTCATCGCCAGCCCCTGAGTGCCGGCGGTTAGATCACTGTTAGAATAGCTCTAAGATAGGCGATCTCGGCCAGAATATCGAGAGCCTGCAGACCTTTTATGCCAGGGCTTTGATTTCCTCCAGGGCCAGGGTCCCGGGCACGATGGTGATCGGGATCGGGAAGCTGCCCTGCCGCCTGCCAGCGGCCAGCGAAGAGACCAGCGGGCCGGGGCCCCCGGCATCGGTCGAGGCGCCCAGCACCAGGATGGCGATGTCCTCGTCCTCGTCGATGAGCTTGCGGATCTCCTCGGCCTTGTCGCCCTCGCGCATGACCTCCTCGCAGGCGATGTTTTCGAACCCGGCGAGATTGCAGCTTGCGCCGCATGAGGCGGAACAGCGCCTTGGCCTTGGTCGTCTCTTCTTCGATCTGCTGCTGGCGCACGTTGATCCAGTGCTGGAATTCCTGCGGCTCGATCACGTACAGCATCACGAGCGCGCCCGACGAGCGCGCGATGCGGCTCGCCGCATAGTAGAGCGCGCTTTCCACCTCCGGGCTCTCGTCGACGACGAGCAGGAACTTGCGGACGTGCCCGGCTTCGAAGGACGGCGTTTCTTTACCGTGTTCATGCGCGCATGCTGCCACGGGGCGAGCGGGGCGCTAACAACAACGCGAGCGCACATCGCGACGTTACGACGCGCACGAAGCCGACGATGTCCTTCACCTCGTCCATGATCGGCTTGGCGATGGCGCGCGCCCGGGCGGCGCCGTCGGCGAGGATGCGGTCGATCTCGGCCGGGTCGGCCATCAGCCGCGTCGATCTCGGCGCGCGATCGGCGCCAAGCTTGGCCGACGCGCAACTCGGCCAGCGCCTTCTTGAAGGCCGGAGAACTGCGCCCCGCCGAACTCCGTCAAGCACCTCGCCTTCGGTCTTGCCCGCCAGCGCCGCGTAGATGCCGACGAGGTTCTCCGCCTCCGGCCGCCCCTCGAGGCCTTCAGCCTCGGACGGCAGCGGCTCGGGATCGGTCTTCGCCTTCTGGATCTTCTTGGCGATCGTGTCGGCGTCGTCGGTCAGGTTGATGCGCGACAGGTCCGAAGGGTCGGACTTCGACATCTTCTTGGTGCCGTCGCGCAGGCTCATGACGCGCGTCGCCGGCCCGGTGATCACCGGCTCGGGCAGCGGGAAGAAGTTGCCGTCGGCAAAGCCGGCCTTCTCGATCTGCGGCCTTGAAGTCGTTGTTGAACTTCTGCGCGATGTCGCGCGCGAGCTCGAGATGCTGCTTCTGGTCCTCGCCGACCGGCACGTGCGTCGCCCGGTAGGCAGAATGTCGGCCGCCATCAGGTTCGGATAGGCGTAAAGCCCGACCGACGCCGTCTCGCGATCCTTGCCGGCCTTCTCCTTGAACTGCGTCATGCGGTTGAGCCAGCCGAGCCGCGCCACGCAGTTGAAGACCCAGGCGAGCTCGGCGTGCTCCGGCACCTGGCTCTGGTTGAACAGGATGCTGCGCTTCGGATCGAGCCCGGCGGCGATGTAGGCGGCCGTCACCTGCGCGGATCGCGCGACTTCAGCTCGTCGGGATCCTGCCACACGGTGATCGCGTGCATGTCGACGACGCAATAGATGCACTCGTGCGTCTTCTGCATCTCGATCCACTGCAGCATGGCGCCGAGATAGTTGCCGAGGTGCAGGCTGCCGGTCGGCTGCATGCCGGAAAACACGCGCTCTTTGAATGCCATTGTGAGCCCCTTCGGCGTAGGCGCGGGTTATCGCGCGCCGGCGCGGCTCGCGCAAGGCTGCGGTTCAGTGCGCCGCGCCGGCAGCGCTCAGAGCGGCCCGGGCGGCGGGGTGCGGCGGGCGAGGAAGGCGCGCGCCTGGCGCCATATCGAGCGCCCCCGTTGCAAACACCGCGACGGCGTAGGCAAGGAAGCCGGAGCCGATCAAGACCCGTCAGCGCCAAGGCGCGCATCAGCTCCGACGTCGGCGGCTTGAACATGCCTCCGAGCGCTTCGGCGACGAGCCACAGCACGACGCCCATGATGGCGCTCGCCAGCACGATGCGGGGCAGCGCCCGCTTCAGCCGGCGATCGGCGACGAAAAAGCCGCGCTTGGCGAGCGTCGCGTAGAGCAGGCCGGCATTGAGCAAGCCGCCGAGCGTCGTCGCTACGGCGATGCCGAGGTGCGGCATCCACCCGTAGGAGCGGAACAGGAAGAACAGCGCAATCGAGCCGAGCGTATTCGCCGTCAGGCTGATCGTTGCGTAGATCATCGGCGTGCGCGTGTCCTCGCGCGCGAAGTAGGCGGGCGAGAACACCTTGATCAGCACGAAGCTCGGCAGGCCGATCGCGAAGATCGCCAGCGCGTAGGCGGTGGCCGGCGTGTCGGCGGCGGTGAACGCGCCGCGCTCGAACAAGCCGGCGACGATAGCGGTCGGCACCACCGCCAGCGCGACGGCAGCAGGCAACGTCAGCAGCATGGCAAACTCGAGCGAGCGGTTCTGGCTGTCCATCACCGCTTCGTGGTTCTCGGCGCGCAGGTGCCGCGCCACGTCGGGCAGCAGCACGACGCCGATAGCGATGCCGACGATGGCGAGCGGCAGCTCGTACAGCCGATCGGCATAATAGAGATACGACACCGCGCCGTTCTGCATCGAGGCGATGACCGTGCCGATGACGATGTTGATCTGCGTCACGCCGCCGGCGATCACGCCGGGAATGCCGAGACGAATAAGGCGCCGCATGCCTTCGGTCATGCGCGGCCGACGCAGCTTCAGCATGATGTTGTTGCGCCGCAGGCCGTCCACTAGCAGCCACAGCTGCAATATGCCGGCGGCAAACACGCCCCAAGCCTGAATGACGCCGGCCATCGGCTCGTTCTGATACCCGAGCGCCATGCCGATGAGCGTCGCCGCCATCATCACGCCGTTGAGCACGATGGAGACGGACGAGCTTTCGACGAACTTGCCGAACGAGTTGAGGACGCCCGACATCAGCGCCACAAGCGACATGCACAGCAGATACGGCATGGTGATGCGCGTCAGCAGCACAGCGAGGTCGAACTTCTCCGGCGTCTCGCTGAAGCCCGGCGCCAGGCCGTACATCAGGAACGGCATAGTGATCTCGGCGACGATGGTGATTGCCAGCAGGATGAACACCAGCCCCGCCATCGCCTCCTCGGCGAAGGCGCGTGCCGCCTCCCGGCCCTCGCCCTCTAGGCGCTTGGCGAACAGGGGCACGAAGGCCGCGTTGAACGCCCCCTCGCCGAACAGCCGGCGGAACAGATTGGGGAAGCGGAAGGCGACGAAGAAAGCGTCGGCCACGGCGCCGCTGCCCAGGATGGCAGCAATGAGGATATCGCGCAGAAAGCCGAACACGCGGCTCAGCAAGGTGAGGCCGCCGACGGTCGCAAAGGAGCGGTAAAGCTTCATGGGCGGTGAGCGGTAGCGGAGGCTTGGCCGGAGGGCAAGCGGCCAGTTGCTGCATGCGGTGCAGCGAGGCGCGGCGCGTTGACTTCGGCAGGGCTATCGCCGAGAAGTTCGTAGGACAGGTGGAGGACACGGACCATGTTTCCGCTGGGCGACGACAACTCCATGCGGCGCTCGACGCCGTACGTCACCTACACCCTCATCATCATCAACGTGCTCGTCTTCCTCCTCGAGCTGCAAAACGGCGACGCGTTCATCCAGCGATGGGCGTTCGTACCCGGCCGCTTTTCGGGTGATCCCACCGGCAACATCCCCACCATTTTCACCGCCATGTTCATGCACGGCGGCTGGCTGCACCTCGGCGGCAACATGCTCTACCTGTGGATCTTCGGCGACAACGTCGAGGACCGTTTCGGCCACTTCAAGTTCTTGATCTTCTATCTCGTCACCGGCATCGCCGCGACCTTCGCCCAATACTACGTCATGCCCGGCTCGAACGTGCCGAACGTCGGCGCTTCGGGGGCTATCGCGGGCATTCTTGGCGCCTACATTCTGATGTTCCCGCAGGCGCGCGTGAACGTGCTGGTCGGTAACCAAATGGTCGCCATGCCCGCGCTCATCGTGCTGGGGCTGTGGATTGCGCTGCAGCTGTTCAGCGGCGTCGGCTCCATCGCCTACACGGACGAGACCACCCAGGACGTCGGCGGTGTCGCCTATATGGCGCACGTGGGTGGCTTCGTGGCCGGTCTCCTCTTGACCTTCCTGTTCCGCGGCAGCGGCGGTAATCCGCGCCTTTCCACCTAGCCGGAAACCACGCTGTAAGGCCGTCATGCGATGGCCTTGAACGGGGCGCTCATTTGCCTGAAAATGCATCGAGCCGGGGGGCCGGGGGGCCTAGAGCAGGACCACTTGCATGCTTCGCCTGGCAGTGCCTTTCATACTTCTGTTGCTGATGCTGTTCGCTGGGGCGGTTTGGCTCATCGATTTGGAGCCGAGGCCGCTGGAGCCCGCTGAAAAGCAAGAGTCCGAAACGCAGCCTTCGAAGAGCGAAGCGCAGGAGCTGCAGGACGCGCTTTCCCCGCCACCGAAGTCCGACGGCAGCGCGCCCGCCTTCGACGTCGCCCGCATCGACCCGGACGGCACGTCCGTTTTCGCCGGCCGCGCGGAGCCCAACTCTGCGGTGACAATTACCGCCGACGGCAAGGAAATCGGCACTGTGCAGGCCAACGAAAACGGCGAGTGGACGTTCACGACGGACGCGAAGATTCCCAACCCCGACGCCAAGCTCGCGCTGTTCAAGGCAGCATCGGGGGCGGGCGCGCACGTTGCCGAGGCGGCCCAGCCGAAACCGCAAACTGCCGCGCCAGTGAAACCGCGGTCTGCCGACGCCGTCACATCGAACATGATCAAGAACCTCGAAGGCATGGTCGCCGAGGCGCGCACCGATCAGGATAAGCAGGCCGCCGCCCCCGCCGTCCCGCCGCCGCCCGCCGGCCAAGCCGCCGCACCGAGCGCCGTTTCGCCCGCAGCGCCCCCGCACCCACCAACTGTGTCCGAGGCCAGAACCGAAGCCACGGCGGTGCCGGTGCCGGTTACGTTCGTCTTCAACGAGGCGACGCTCACCGGCGACGGCAGGAAGGCCGCCGGACTGCTGCTCGAGTATCTGCAGATCAAGCGCTTCGCCAAGGTGACGCTGACTGGGCATGCCGATGAGCGCGGCACCGAGGAACTCAACATGAACCTATCCGCGGAGCGTTTGCAGACGGTTGAGCGCTTCCTGCGCGAGGGCGGGTTCCGCGGCCAGCTCCAGCTGATGCCGAAAGGTAAGACAGAGCCGTACACCGGCGTCGTGCGCGGCGACTTCAGTCAGGAAGACCTCTACCAGCTAGACCGTCGCGTCGAGATGGTGGTGTCGCGCTAAGCCGGCATCGAATTGCGCCCGGACTTCTCGACGCTTTCGTCAAGGACGGCCTCGAGCCGCTCGCGGATCGTCTCCTGCCGCGGTTCGCTGATGACCTTCTTGCCCGTGAGATCCGTCACGTAGAACACGTCCACGGCCTTCTCGCCGAACGTCGTGATGTGCGCCGAGGTGATGTCGAGCAGCAGGTTCGAGAGCGTGCTCGTAAGCTCGTACAGCAGGCCCGGCCGGTCACGGCCGGCGACTTCGATCACCGTGAACTGATCCGACAATGCGTTGTTGATGATGACGTCGGGCTCGACCGTGAAGGCCATGAAACGGCGCGGCGGCGGCCCGCGTTCCGCGAGAAGCGTGTCAAGCCAGGCGTCGCCGCGTAGGAGGCGGCAGATGAGATCGCCGATGCGCTTGCCGCGGCGCAGCTCATCCTCGTCATCCTGGAAGGCGCGGTTGAGCAGGAACGTGTCGAGCGCAAATCCATCGCGGGTCGTCATGATGTGAGCACCGGCGATGTTGGCCCCGGTCGCTGCGCAAGCTCCCGCGAAGAGCGACAATAGGCGCGGATGGTTCGGCGCTACGACAGTGAGCTCGGTGATGGCGGTGAAGGCATCCGTGCGCGTGTCTGTGGCGACATGCAGCCCTTCGTTCTCCGCGCGGCGCAAGAGCTTGGCGTGCTCGACGCGGCGCTCCGGATCGGTGCGCAGCCAGTAGTCGGGATAGTGCCGGTCGATGTAGCGGTCGACGTCGCCCGGCTGCCAATCGCTGAGGTCGCGGCGCAGATCCTCCTGCGCCTCGGCGGTGCGCTGGCTGCGCTTTACCTGCGTGTGGCCGCCGGCGACCAGCGGCTCTGCCTCGTAATAGAGCGTGCGCAGCAGCTGGCCTTTCCAGCCGTTCCATACTCCGGGGCCGACTGCGCGAATGTCGGCAACGGTCAGCAGCAGCAGCAGCTTCAGCCGCTCCGGGCTCTGCACCACGTCAGCGAAATCGCGGATCGTCTTCGGGTCGGACAGATCGCGGCTCTGAGCGATGTTGCTCATCGTCAGGTGCTGCTCGATCAGCCACACCACGGTTTCGGTCTCAGCCGGCGTCAGACCAAGCCGAGGACACAGCTCGCGCGCAATACGCGCGCCGACGAGCGAGTGATCCTCGGTGCGGCCTTTGCCGATGTCATGCAGGAACGCGGCGACGTACAAGGCGCGGCGGTTCTTGATGGTGCCGAAGATCTCGGTCGACAGCGGCAGCTCGTTGCTGACGCCGCCACGCTCGATATCGGTCAACATGCCGATGGTGCGCACGAGATGCTCGTCCACCGTATAGCTGTGGTACATGTTGAACTGGGTCATGCCGACGACGCGCCCGAAATCGGGCACGAAGCGCCCGAGCACGCCCGCCTCGTTCATGCGCCGCAGCGACATCTCGGGGTTGGTATCGCCGGTCAGCAGATCGACGAAAATACGGTTCGCCTCGGGGTTCTCGCGTAGCTTATCGTCGATCAGCCCCTTCGACTGGCGCAGCAGCCGGATCGCGTCCGGGTGCAGGAACGAGTTGGCGTGGTGCGCCTCGGCGAAGAAGCGGATGAGGTTCACCGGATCGCGTTTGAACACGTCGGGGTCGGCGACATTGAGCCGGTCGTTATCGATGCGGAAGTCGGTGCGCGTGCGCAGCTGCCGGCGCTGCCTCCAGTTCAATGGCCGCAGGAAGCGGCTCAATCCCGGCGACGCCTTGAGCTGCTGCATCTCCAGGGCCGAGCAGAGGATGGTCGTCAGATCGCCGACGTCCTTGGCCACGAGGAAGTAGTGCTTCATGAAGCGCTCAACGGCGATCAATCCGCCGCGGTCGTTGTAGCCGAGCTGCGCGGCCAGCCACGGCTGCACGTCGAAGGTCAGCACCTCCTCCGACCGGCCGCTGATGAAGTGGAGAAAGCAACGGATGGTCCACAGGAAGTCTTCGCAGCGGCGGAAGGTCGTGACCTCCTCCGGGCGGAAAATGCCGGCGGCGACCGTCGCCGCGCCGACACCCTGCCCGTAGAGGTATTTCGACAGCCAGTGCAGGGTATGCAGATCTCGCAGCCCGCCCTTGCCGTCCTTAACGTTGGGCTCGACCTTGTAGCGGCTCTCACCCGCCACGCGATGACGCGCATCGCGCTCGGCCATTTTGGCGTCGATGAAGGCGCGCGCCGTGCCTGCCACCACATGGGTGCGGAAACGCTCTTCGAATTCGCCGTATAGCTGGCCGTCGCCGTAGATGAGCCGCGCGTCCAACAATGCCGTGCGCACCGTGATGTCGGAGCTCATCTTGATGCACTGATCGACGGTACGCGTCGCGTGGCCCACCTTGAAGCCGAGATCCCACAGCACATAGAGGATGTATTCGGCGACGCTCTCGCCCCACGCCGTCTTCTTGTAGGGAAGCAGGAAGAGCAGATCGATGTCGGAGCCGGGTGCCAGCAGCGCGCGACCGTAGCCACCCGTGGCAATGATCGCCATGCGCTCGGCATCCGACGGGTTGGTCGCCCGATACACGTGCGCGAGCGTGTAGTCGTAGAGGACGCGGATGAGCTCATCCTGGAAGTGCGAAAGCCCGGCGGCGCACCGTCGCCCACTGTGATCGGCCTCAAGCCCGCGACGCGCAGCGGTGCGCGCATCGGCGACAAGCGTCTTCAGGCGCTCGATCATGGCGCTCCGCGCCTTGGTGGTATCGTCGCCATGGGCGCGGAAATTCGCCGTCAGCTCCGCGCGCAGTGCGCGGGAGTCGAAGTAAGGCGCGGTATGTTGGATCGCTCTATCCATTCTGCACTTTGAGGCTAACCGCAGTCCCTTGATTACCGTTCCGGCTCCGACCGGCTCTGGCGCAGCGCCTTGAGGCGATAGACGGCATCGAGCGCGGCGCGCGGGCTCAAGTCGTCCGGCTTCAATTCGTCGACGGCCTTCTCGACCGGCGTCGGACCTGCAGGCTCCGAAGGAGCCGTCGTGCGGCTTACCGCAAACAGTGGCAGCTCGTCGAGGCCGCCGTTGCGGGCGTTCTTGCGGTTTTCGGTCTTCTCGAGCAGCGCCAGCACCTCGCGCGCGCGGCCGACGACCTGATCCGGCAGCCCGGCCAGCTTGGCCACCTGGATACCATAGGAGCGGTCGGCAGCACCCGGCTTCACCTTATGCAGGAACACGATCTCGTCGTGCCATTCGCGCACATCGATTGTCACGTTGGCAACGCCGTCGAGGCGGCGGGCCAGCGCCGTCAGCTCGTGATAGTGGGTGGCGAAGAGGGCACGCGCGCCGAGCACGTCGTGCAGGAATTCAACGCTCGCCCAGGCAATCGACAAGCCGTCGAACGTCGCCGTGCCGCGGCCGATCTCGTCGAGAATGACGAGCGAGCGCTCGCTCGCCTGATTGAGGATCGCAGCCGTCTCGACCATTTCTACCATGAACGTCGAGCGCCCGCGGGCGAGGTCGTCGGAGGCGCCGACGCGACTGAACAGCCGGTCGAGCGCGCCGATCGTCGCTGCGCGCGCCGGCACATACGATCCCATCTGCGCCAGCACGGCGATGAGCGCGTTCTGGCGCAAGAACGTCGACTTGCCGGCCATGTTGGGGCCCGTGACCAGCCAGATGCGCCCTTCGGCGATTTCATCGGAGGCCGCGCCCTCGCCTCGGCCCAGCACGCAATCGTTGTCGATGAAGGCGCCGGCCCTGGCGACCTTCAGCGCCTGCTCGACCACGGGATGGCGCCCACCGCGAATTTCGAACACCTGGCTGTCGTCGACCATAGGGCGCGTGTAGCCCTCGGCGCGCGCCAACTCCGCTAGCCCCGCGGTGGCGTCGAGCTCGGCGAGCGCGGCGGCAATGCGCCCGAGCCCGCGATGCTCGCCCTCGATGGCTGACGCCAGCTCAGCGAAGATCTCCTGCTCCAGGCTCAGCGCGCGCTCGGTGGCGGATGCAATGCGCCCCTCGATATCGATCAGCTCCGGTAGTCGAGAAACGCACCGCATTGGCCATTGTCTGCCGGTGGCGGAATTCGCCTGACAACGGCCCGTCGAGCAGCGGCTTGGCGTTCCCCTGCGTTACCTCGATGTAGAAACCGAGGATGTTATTGTGGCGAACTTTCAGGGTTTTGACGCCGGTACGGTCGATGTACTTCGCCTCGAGCCCGGCCATCACCCCGCGGCCGTCCTCCTTCAATCGGCGCGCTTCGTCGAGCTCCGCTCGGTGGCCTTCGCGTACGAAACCGCCGTCGCGCTTGAGGTGCGGCGGGTCGTCGACCAGCGCCGCGGTGAGCGCATCGCGCAGCTTGGCGCCGACGGCGCGCAGTTCGCCGGCCATGCGCCCCAGTTCCTCGGGCAGACCCATGCCGGCGCCTTCGCTGGCCAGCAGATCGGCGCACTGCCGGGCGACGGAAAGGCCATCACGTACGGCCGCGAGATCGCGCGGCGAACCGCGCCCGAAGCCGAGGCGCGAGACCGCGCGCGCAATGTCGGGCGCCGACTTCAGCGCATCACGCACATCGCTGCGCAGCGTTTCCTGATCGATGAGGAAGCCGACGGCGTCGAGACGACAGTTGATCCTCGTTATGTCGCGCAGCGGGCTTGTCAGCCGCGCCGCCAGCTCGCGTGCGCCGGCCCCGGTGACGGTGCGATCGATGGCAGCGAGTAGGCTGCCTTGCTTCTCGCCCGCCACGGAGCGCACCAACTCCAAGCTCGCGCGGCTCGCCGCATCGATCAACAGGATGGCATCCGCGCCCGAGCGCTTCGGCGCTCGCAGCACCGGCGCACGGCCCAATTGCGTAAGATCGATGTACTTGAGCGCCGCACCTATGGCCGCCAGCTCCGGCCGCGTGAAACTGCCGAAGCCGCCCAGCTCGGACACCTTCAGCTGCTTCTTGAGGTTCGCTTCGCCGGCGAGGCTATCGAAGTAGGCGCCGGGCACCGGCGTTGCCGAGGCGCCGACGCGCCCGATCCACGCGCGCAGGTCCGCATCGGCGAGCAGCGCGTCGGGCACGATCACCTCGCCCGGCGAAAGGCGCGCAAGCTCGCCCGGCAGATCCGCACCCGTCACCTCGCCGACCTCGAACTCGCCGGTCGAAATATCGATCGAGGCCAGTGCCAGAATCGCGTCCGGCTGCAGCGCCGCGCTCGCGGCCTGCCCGCCCGTGCGAAACAGCGCGGTGAGATAGTTGCGCGCCTTGGAATCGAGCAGTGTGTCCTCGGTGATCGTGCCGGGCGTGACGAGGCGCACGACGTCGCGGCGCACAACCGCCTTCGAGCCGCGTTTGCGCGCCTCGGCCGGATCCTCGAGCTGCTCGGCGACGGCGACGCGATGCCCGGCCCTAATCAGCCGCTGCAGGTATTCGTCGGCGCGGTGGATCGGCACGCCGCACATGGGGATGTCCTGCCCCAGATGCTTGCCGCGTTTGGTCAGCACGATGCCGAGCGTTGCGGAGGCGGCGACCGCGTCGTCGAAGAATAGCTCGTAGAAATCGCCCATGCGATACCAGAGCAGACTGTCGGGGTGGGCAGCCTTGATCTCCAGGAACTGCGCCATGGATGGGGACGCTTCGCCGACCGGCGCCGACAAAGCAGGCTGCTCGGGCTCTTCCGCCGCCCAAGCCCCATCCGCCAAACGCTCGGTGGGCGAGCCTGCGGGCTCTTCCACGGGCTGCGGCGCTGATTGTTTCGCTCGTGTCCGTTTGCCCGCCATAGGCGGTCGTCCCCCACTACAAATGGCCGCCGTCGGCGGACGGTAACGATAGCGGCCCCGCCTCCGGGGTCAAACGCGTCACCATGATTGTTCACCAGCAAGCCGGCTTGCGGCGCCAATCGATTGTTTCGCCGGCCTCACGCGCCTATGTTGCGCACCGTTTCAGATCGGACAGCCACAGATGACGACGGCAAAAAGCTCGAAGGCCGCACAAGCGCGCTTCACAGATCAGGAAGCGCTGCAATTCCACGCGCAGGGCAAGCCCGGCAAGCTCGAAATCACCCCGACCAAGCCGCTGACCACCCAGCGCGACCTGTCGCTCGCCTATTCGCCGGGCGTCGCGGTGCCCGTGCACGCGATCGCGCAAAATCCGGCGACGGTCTACGACTACACCAGCAAGGGCAACCTCGTCGCCGTCGTCTCCAACGGCACGGCCATCCTCGGCCTCGGCAACCTCGGCGCGCTAGCGGCCAAGCCGGTGATGGAGGGCAAGGCCGCTTTGTTCAAGCGTTTCGCCGACATCGACTCCATCGACCTGCTCGTCGACACCGAAGACCCCGACCAATTCATCAATTCGGTGCGCTACCTCGGCCCCTCGTTCGGCGGCATCAACCTCGAGGACATCCGCGCACCGGACTGCTTCATCATCGAGCAACGGTTGAAGGAGCTGCTCGACATCCCAGTCTTCCACGACGACCAGCACGGCACGGCGATCATCGCCGCCGCCGGACTTATCAACGCTCTGGAGCTAACCGGGCGCGACTTCAAGAACTGCCGCCTCGTCGTCAACGGCGCGGGCGCCGCGGGCATCGCCTGCCTGGAGCTGGTCGTTTCGATGGGCATACCCAAGTCCAACGTCATCCTTTGCGACACCAAGGGCGTCGTCTACCAGGGCCGCAAGGAAGGCATGAACCAGTGGAAGTCGGCGTACGCCGCCAAGACCAAGGCGCGCACGCTGGCCGACGCGCTCGACGGCGCCGACGCCCTATTCGGCCTCTCGGCCAAAGGCGCGGTGACGCAGGACATGGTGCGCTCCATGGCGCCCAAGCCCATCATCTTCGCCATGGCCAATCCCGATCCCGAGATCACACCCGAGGAAGTGCTGGCGGTGCGCGATGACGCCATCATGGCGACCGGGCGCTCCGACTACCCGAACCAGATCAACAACGTACTGGGCTTTCCGTTCATCTTTCGCGGGGCGCTCGACGTACAGGCATCGACCATCAACGAAACGATGAAGATCGCCGCTGCCGAAGCGCTTGCCGAGCTTGCCCGCGCCGAGGTGCCGGACCAGGTCGCCGCCGCCTTCCACGGCCGGCGCCCGACGTTCGGGCCGGAGTACATCATCCCGGCACCGTTCGATCCGCGCCTCATCGTTAATTTGCCGACTGCTGTCGCCAAGGCGGCGATGGATAGCGGCGTCGCGCGCAAGCCCATCGTCGATATGGACGCGTATGTCGCCCAGCTCGAAGGACGCCTTGATCCGCTCGCCGGCTGGCTGCAGTCGACGTTCAGTGCCGTGCGCCTAGACCCTAAGCGCGTCGTCTTTGCCGAAGCGGAAGAGCCTGCCGTGATCCGCGCCGCGCACAGCTACTTCACGCAAGGCTTCGGCGTGCCGATCCTCATCGGCTCGGCCGACGTGGTCCGCGAGCAATTCCGCGCGCTCGGCATGGTGCTGCGGCCTGAGTACGAGCTGATCGACACGCGCAAATCCTCGCATTTGGAGGAGTTCGCTGATTTCCTCTACGCGCGGTTACAGCGCCGCGGCTACCTGAAGCGCGATTGCCAGCGGCTCGTCGCCAACGAGCGCAACGTCTTCGGCGCCCTGATGGTGGCGCACGGGCACGCCGACGCGCTGGTTTCCGGCGTTACCCGCAACTGGACCAGCGTCTATGACGACGTCCAGCGCGTGTTGGATGCCGAGCCCGGTCGCAATGTCATCGGCATATCGTTGGCGCTGCTGCGCGGACGCGCGGTGCTTATCGCCGACACCAGCGTGCACGACATGCCGACGGCGGATCAGCTGGCCAATATCGCTACCGAGGCGGCGCGCGCAGCACGCAACTTCGGCATGGAGCCGCGTGTGGCCCTGCTCGCCTACTCGACCTTCGGGCAGCCGCGCGGCGAACGTTCAGATCAGGTGCACGAAGCCGCGGCAATCCTCGATGAGCGCGGGGTCGATTTCGAGTACGACGGCGACATGGCCGCGGACGTCGCGCTCAATCGCGATCTGATGCGGCACTATCCGTTTTGCCGTCTTTCCGACACGGCAAATGTGCTGGTCATGCCGGCGTTCCACGCCGCGTCGATCTCAACCAACATGCTGAAGGAGCTTGGCGGCGCTACGGTGATCGGGCCGATCCTCGTCGGTCTCGCGCACTCGGTGCAGATTTGCGGCTTCGGCGCCAAGGACAGCGACATCGTCAACATGGCGGCCATCGCCGCCTACGACGCCGGCCGCTAGCGGCGAGCCGGTTCAGTCGCTGGCGAGAATGAGATTGCGCACGATCGGGTAGATCTGCCCGTCCCACTTGCGACCGCTGAACACGCCGTAGTGTCCGACGCCCGCCTGCATGTGATGCCGCTTCATATGCGGCCGCAGGCCCGTGCAGAGATCATGTGCCGCCGCCGTCTGACCGAGGGCGCAGATGTCGTCGCGCTCGCCTTCCACGGTCAGCAGGGCCGTCTTGCGGATAGCCTTCAGCTCGACCGGTTGGCCTTTGAAGGTTAGCTCGCCCTTCGGCAACCGCAATTCCTGGAACACCCAGCTCACCGTCTCGAGATAGAACTCGGCCGCCAGATCGAGCACGGCGAAATACTCGTCGTAGAATGCCTTGATGACCTGCGCCTTCGCGTGCTCGCCATTGGCGAGGTGCTCGTAGAGCTCCTGATGCGCGTTGTAGTGCCGATTGACGTTCATCGACACGAAGGCGGTGAGCTGAACGAAACCCGGATAGACCATACGGCGGGCGCCGGGATACTTCCACGGGACGCGGGCAATGAGATTGCGCTCGAACCAACTCATAGGCTTGCTGGTCGCCAGCTTGTTGACCTTGGTCGGGTTGACGCGCGTGTCGATGGGCCCCGCCATCAGCGTCATGCTGCTCGGCTGCGCGGCGTTGCCGTCGGCGGCCATCACGGCCACGGCGGCAAGCGCCTGCACGCACGGTTGACAGACAGCGACGAGGTGCGCGCCTTTGCCCAGCGTCTCCATGAACTTGATGAGGTAGGCGACGTAGTCGTCGAAGCCGAAGGCACCAGCCTCCAAGCTCACGTCGCGCGCGTTATGCCAATCGGTGATGTAGACGTCATTTTCCGGCAATAGCGTGCGCACGGTATTGCGCAGAAGCGTCGCGAAGTGGCCCGACAACGGCGCCACGACCAGGACGCGCGGCTGCTCGATGTCGATGTCCTTCTTGAAGCGCAGCAGAGTGCCGAATGGCAGCTTCAGAACCGGGACCTCGGTAACCTCGACCTCGCGGTTACCGACCATGACCGCCGGAATGGCGTATTCAGGGCGCGCATGCGTCAGCCCAGCCCGCGCTATGAGCTCGTAGGCGGCCGACAGATTGCGGACTATCGGAATATTGGCTTGGCTACCCCAGGCACCCATCATGGCGAGCGATGTGCGCGCCATCGACTTGGCCGGCTCAACCATGTCGGAGTGGGCTTGATAGGCGAGATAAAGCATCTAGTCTCATTCTGCAGGCGCCCGCAGCAGGCCGAAACTTTGCATCAGCCTATTGTGCGGCGCACAAACGCTAGTGCATCCTAAGGCGGTGAGCGAGCGTTTTTTTGCAACACCGCCAGCCGGGGCTTGAGCGGCCGGCGATCGAGGACATGCAGAATGGCAACAGCCGTACTTACCATCAGCAGCAAGAACTACTCGTCCTGGTCGCTGCGCGGCTGGCTGCTCTGCAAAATGGCCGGACTCGACTTCCACGAGGAGGTCATGTCGTCCGACGATCCCTCCACCCGCGCCGAGCTGCTCCTGCTGTCTCCCTCGTTCCTAGTTCCGTGCCTGGTGCACGACAACGTCAAGGTGTGGGATACCCTCGCCATCGCCGAGTACCTGGCCGAAATCCGCCCCGACGCCGGGCTGCTGCCCAAGGATCTGGCGACGAGAGCGCACTGCCGCGCCGTTGCCGGCGAGATGCATTCAGGGTTCCACAATCTGCGCTCTGCCCTGCCGATGAACCTCAAGGCCCATTTCCCAGGCTTCTCCGTGTGGTCGGGAGCCCAGGGAGACATCGAGCGCGTGCGCACCATCTGGCGGGAATGCCTCGATACCTACGGCGGCCCCTATCTGTTCGGCGGCTTGTCGCTGGCCGACGCCATGTATGCCCCGGTATGCACCCGCTTCCTCACATACGACGTGAAGCTCGACAGCGATTGCGCTGGATATTGCGAAACAATTGCCAATTGGGCGCCAATGGTCGAATGGACCGAAGCCGCCAAACTCGAGCCCGAAGAGCTCGAGGAACTCGACGTCGAATTCTGAGATTTCACGAGACCAATTCCCGCTCATTGCCGCTTTGGGCTCGCGACATGCACCTGGTGCATGCACCTGCAGGCCGTTTAAGCCCTGCAACTCTATCCGTTAACTGATTGGCTCTTTTCGCCGCAGCGACCCGCGCAGTCGTTGCCGCGTCGCATCCGTTAATTATGTATGAACGACAGCCTCACTTCAGCTCGATCGCCGGCTTAAGGTGTAAATGCAAGCAGAACGAAGCGCGATAATTCGGCAGATCCGTTGTCCGTTAGCTGAATAGGATTGAAATTAACCCTTCCTTCCCGTTAATTAAGGTCTCATTAACTGTGGGGTCGTCAGTGCTTTTTCGAGTTGCCGATAAACGCGTTGTTTCGAAGAAATCCGAGGCTGCGATTCCGGATGAACCGGAATTCCTCCGTGCTCGCGTTAACGATTACCACGTCCGGCGCAAAATCGACCTCTGGCAGGGCCGGCATCCCTTGCAGGGCCGCACGCCGCGTCCTGGCGACATCAAAGTCCGCAGCAACGACTATCTTTGCCTCGCCGGCCATCCGCACGTCATCGAGAGCGAGATCGCCGCGCTGCGCGCCGGCGGCCACGGTGACGCCGTTTCGCGCGTCTGGGTGCATCACGAGCGCGACGTCACGCGCGAATTCGAGCAGCGCGTCGCTACCTTGATGAAGGCTGAGGACTGCGTCGTCTGCGCATCCGGCTACACGGCGAACGTTGGCCTGATCCAGTCGTTCGCGACACGCGGCAGTCCCGTTTATCTCGACATGAAGGCGCACATTTCCCTTCATGAAGGCGTTGTGAGCGCCGGTGCGAACCCGGTTCCGTTCCGCCACAATGACCCGCCGTCACTCGACCGCATGCTGGCCAAGCATGGCCCAGGCCTCGTTGCCGTTGACGCCCTCTACAGCACCGATGGCGACATTGCCCCGCTCGCCGAGCTCGTGGAGGTGTGCGAGCGCCACGGCGCGGCGTTAATTGTCGACGAAACTCACTCGTTCGGCGCGCAGGGACCCAATGGCGCGGGCCTCGTGGTCGCGGCCGGCCTCGCCGAGCGCGTACATTTTCGTACCGTCGGACTTTCGAAGGCAGTGGCGAGCCGTGGCGGATTCGTCGTCTCCTCTCGCCGCAATATCGAATATTTCCGCTACGAGGCGCTGCCGACGATCTTCAGCACCTCCGTCATGCAGCATGAGGTGGCCGGCTTCAATGCCGTGCTCGACGTCTTCGAGAAGGAGGATTGGCGGCGCGACAAGCTGCACGCCAACCATGCGTACCTGAAGCAGGGCCTCGACGCGCTCGGCTACAACGTCTCTGCATCGAAGGCGCAGATCATCGGGCTCGAGTCGGGCGACATTCGCCAGACGACGACGCTGCGCGATGCGTTGGAGAAACGCGGCGTGTTCGGCGCGATCTTTTTCCCGCCGGCAACGCCGGACAAGCGCTGCATCATCCGCTTCACCGTCAATTGCGGTCTCAGCCGCCGCGAGCTCGATCGCATCATCGAGGTGTGCGGCGAGATCCGCGACGAGGTTGGAATGGCGGAATGGCGGTCCACCAAGCGCAAGGAAGCAGCAGCGCCGACTGCACCGGCGGCGAAAACGCGCGCAAAACCGGGCCCGCTAAGCCGCAGCCGCATTCTCAACAACTGGCTGCACAACCGGAAGGTCGATCGTAAAGCTGGTGCCGACGCCCACCTTTGATCGGCACGAGATCGTTCCGCCGGCGCCTTCAATAATCATCCTGCAAAATGACAGGCCGAGCCCGGTGCCCACACCGGGCCGCTGCGCCGACACGAACGGTATGAACACATAGTTCAAAATATCCGGCGGAATACCTTCGCCAGTGTCGGTGATCACGATGCTGTTTGAATCCGTGCCGCGGTGCAGCTCTATTGCCAGGTAGTTGTCGGCGCCGTCGCGCGCCTCGATGGCGCGCAGTCCGTTCTTCAACAGATTAAACAGCACGTGCGTCATCAGCAAATCCGAACCGCGGAACAGGAAGTCCTCCTCAAGGTCCGTACGCACGAGATCCCGCTGGTTGGGCTTGAAACTGTAACGTTCGAGCGCCAGTGACACGATATTGCTCATGTTGTGCAACTCGGCCGTTGGGGCGCTGCGATGATGTTGCGCCACGTTGGTGAGCAACAGATCGATGACCGAGTTGGCCGAGGTAATGTGCTGGCGCACGCGCCGGTGCGAGGCGGCGAGCTTGTCGCGGATGGGAGAGTCCGGCAGTCGCGACAGCAGTCGCTCGCAGCCGTCCGCCTCGAAGCGAATGCCGGTTAGCGGGGTGCGGCATTCATGCGCCACCTGACTTGCCAGCGAGGCGGCAGCTTTGAGTTTCTCGCGTGCAATGAGGTTGTCGCCGTATGCCAGGCCCAAGAACCCGGTGAGCGCGAAGGTGAGGATCGGCAGCGTCGTCCAATAGCCCTGCGGGATGGGCGCGCCGTTCGTGATCAGCAGATAGGCCACGATCGCCGCGATCGAGCCGACGACCAGCACGACGATGGCGTTGACCAGGTCGTAGAGCAAGACGACGTAGATGAGCGCCGCCAGCGTCGACATCTGCCACGTTGCGTTGCTGTTATTCAGCAGCAGCAGCAGCGTGAAGAAGACCGGCAGGCAATATAAGAACGTGAAGTACGAGAACGGAACGGTGTAGCGCCGCCAGGACACCGGCCACCACTCGGTAAGCGCCAAGGCGAGGCAAAGACCCGTGCCAATTCCGCGCAGCACAAGGCTATCGTAAGGCTGCGGAAGTACGTAGGTCCACACCAGATAAAAGATTGGGAAGCCCAATACGCCGATAACGGCGGCGGCGCGGATCTTCTGCTGAGCGTGCGCGTGATACTCGACATAGCGCCGCGCGAGCTCATTCACCCATCGTTTTACGATGAATGGCCGCGACTTCGCCTCATGGCGCGTCGCCGTGACGTTCGCACGCGGCTTTAGCATCAATCGATCTGACAATTGAAACATTTAAACTTTTAACCGTCGTCGTACCGGATCCGATACGAAACCGTAGTACGAAAGGTACTTACGGAAAGTGCATTCGGCCGGCCAGGGCTTAAGGTATCATGACCCCGTTTCACCACCCCACCTCAATCCTCGTTCTGGATGACGATCCGCTTTTTCTAGAAAGTCTGGACTTTCAGTTTAGCGAAGAAGTGTCTTGCCAGACGTTTACGCGTCCCGATGCCGCGCTCGAGCACCTGCGCGCCCAGGCCGAACAGCACCCGAATTTCGCGCGCTATTTCAGAGACGTCTCGGATATGGATCTGGGCTCGGAGGTTCGCTTCGGCGACCGCCTCCTGCGCCTGCAGCTCTCGGAGCTCCGCTCGGTCATCGAGGACCGCTCGCGCCAGCAGCGCGTCTCCGTCGCCGTCGTCGACTACGACATGCCTAAAATGACGGGCGTCGAGTTCTGCCGCGCCATCCGCGATCTACCCGTTAAGACGATCCTGCTGACCGGCAAAGCCGGACTCGAGACGGCGATCTCCGCCTTCAACGAAGGTGTAATCGATTGCTTCCTGCAGAAGCAGGATCAAAGCGTCACCCACGCCCTGCGGCGCGAGATCAAGCGGCTGCAGGATGAGTACTTCGCCGAGATCTCGGCCCCCATCAACAGCGCGCTCGCTTTGCAGAAGCCGTCTTTCTTCTCCGACCCGAGCTTCGTCGCGCTGTTCAAGGAGGTCGCCGAGAAGAACGACATCGTCGAGCACTACGTCTGCGCGTCGCCGCCCGGCGTCATGATGCGCGATGCCGAAGGCAATGAGTCGTTCTTGCTCATTTCCGACGTCGACGACGTGAAGTCCCAATGCGAGGCCGCCGAAAGCTACAGCGCCCCCGCCGACATGGTGCAACTGTTGCGCACCCGGAAGGCGCACGCTTGGTTCCCCACCCAGGAGGGCCTCTATCACCCCGACTACGAGGCCAGCTGGTCGCGGTTTATCTGGCCGGCGCAGGTACTGCCGGGCTCGGGTGCATGGAGCTACAGCTTCATCCGCCACGAGAGCCCAATCGAAGAGCCGCTTCGCAGCCAGCGCGCCTAACAACGAGGGCATCGGAATCTCGCCACCAAGCGCGCTCGCGCGGCGATTTCTGTTGATGTTCTGTTGGCGAACGGTGAACAGCGCGAACAACGCTCGTCCCAGCCCCGCCGAACCTGCGTAGACTCCCCAAAGTGATTCGGGGGCTGCGGGGGCATCAATGAACTCACCACGAACCCGGCAGGGCAGCATTGCCGCGGCTCTGCTGGGAATGGTGTTGATGGGGCATCAGGCCCAGGCGTTGGAAGGTTACTTTCAGCACGCCTACGGCGCGCGCCATAAGGCCCTGGCCGGAGCCGGCGTCGCCGACGGCCGCGACGCGACGATCGCCATCATCAACGCCGCCGGTCTCGTGCACGCCGAAAACGAAATCAACTCCGCGTTCGGACTATTCAGTCCAACGCGCGAGATGGTCGGCTCGGGCGGCTCCTGGCCTCACGCCTACCGGCAAGTACGAGAGCAACACGCTCGAATTCTTCATCCCGAACATGTCGGCGGCCTACCACGTCTCCGGCAATCCGTTCGTCGATGTCGTCGGCATCTCCGTGTGGGGCAATGGTGCCGGCACCAACTATCGCAACTTCTCTCGCGGGCCGTTTGGATGTCTCAACGGCGGTAGTGGCATGTATTGCGGCGGCCCGGCAGGCGTCGACCTGCAGCAGATGTTTCTAACATTGGCGGTAGCCAAGCAGATTACCCAGGACCTATCGGTCGGTGTCGGCCCGACGCTCGCCCGTCAGCAGTTCCGCGCCAAGGGGCTGTCCCTGTTTGCGCCGGTATCGAACAGCATCGATGCAGAATGGGGCTACGGCGTCAGTGGCGGTCTCGAATGGAGCCTCGCGCCCGGCTTTCGCTTCGGCGCCGGGATTGCCTCCCGCACCTACATGGGCTCGTTCGAAAAGTATGCGAGTCTATTGGCGGATGGCGGCGACTGCGACGTGCCGGCGTACGGTCAGGCCGGCATTGCCTACGACGCGCAGCCCAATCTGACGCTGATGCTGGACTACCAGCATATCGCCTACGGCTCCGTGCCCTGCGTCGCCAATCCGGCGACCAACATGCTGTTTGCGCCGTTCGGAGCGCCGAACGGCCCGGCGTTCGGATGGAGGGATATAAACGCCGTGAAGCTCGGCATCGAGTGGCGCTATACCCCTCATCTCGCCTTGCGCGCCGGCTACGCCTACAACACGCCGCTGTTCGGCTCGCGCGACGTGCAGCTCGACATTCTGGCGCCCGCCGCGACACAACATCACCTCACCGCTGGCGGGGAATGGCGCTTCGATAAGGAGTGGGCGCTGGAGTTGGCGGGCATGTACGCCCCTGAGAACACCGTGAGCGGCGTTGAAGTAATTCCCGGACCAGGGCACGGCGTGGACGTCTCCACGGAGCAGTACGAGATCACGCTCGGCGTTAAGTACTTTTACGATGACGCCCGCTGAGGTTGAATTTCATAGCCAATCAACCCCACGGGGATGCGTTTAATGATCGCTAAACTCTTTAGCGAGTAAGCGGCAACTGATTAGCAATGTAGAGACCAACCCAGGCTTAGTGTTGCCGGGACGCTGCGGCGACTTCAGGGAAGGCAACACGTGAGTCAGACTGCGCTCAAGCTTGCCCTTGGCATGGGTAGGCAGCTAGACCCGCATGGGGAGAAGGCTTCGGAGCCTTTCTCGACCGATGAGGTCGCGCATCTGCAAGGGGCCATCGAGCAGCAACTCGGCGCTGTTCTGCAGCGCAACGAAAAGCTCGAGCAACTCAACGCCTGCTTCGAAGCCGCGCTCAATCATATGGGCCGCGGCCTGTCGATGTTCGACAGCGAGCAGCGCCTCGTCGTCTGCAACAAGGCGTACGCCGATATCTATTTCCTGCCCGAGCGAGCTGGCACGCCCCGGCACGCCGTTCCTCGAAATTCTGCGCTATCCACATGCGCCGCGCGACGGGCGAGGAGGCTTCGAAGGAAGCGGCATCCGGGTGGATCAAGGACCATGTGGCGCGGCTGCAGCAGACGGGCCACCGTGAGGAGATCCAGAACCTCAGCGACGGCCGCATCATCCGCGTCACCTATGAGCCGCTGGCCGGCGGCGGATGGGTCGACATGCAGGAAGACATCACCGCTCAGCGACAGTCGGACGAGAAGATCGAATGGCTGGCGCGGCACGATACGCTGACCGAGATCCCCAACCGCTTCCATTTCCGCGAGCGACTCGAGCATCAGTTCGAGACGCTACGATCCGCGCCAGGGCTTCGCGCTGCTTGTGGCTCGACCTCGATCATTTCAAGGAAATCAACGACCGGCTACGGACACCTCGTCGGCGACGGCCTTCTGAAGAGCGTTGCGGCTCGCCTGAAGAGCAGTCTGCGTGCCGGCGACGTGGTCGGCCGTCTCGGCGGCGATGAGTTCGCCATCCTGCAGGTCGGCGTCGATCGCGAGGATCTCGCCGACAACTTGGCGCGCCGCGTCCTGCAGAACATCCGCCGCCCGCACGATGTTCTCGGCCACTGCCTGCATACCGAAGCCAGCATCGGCGTGGCCCTAGCTCCGCACCATGGTCAGAACCCCGAGCAGCTGTTTGCCTGTGCCGACATGGCGCTCTATCGCGCCAAGTCGATGGGCCGCGGCGTGCATGCCGTCTATACGCCGGGATCGGTCGATTCCCCGCGGCTCCCAATCCGCTGCGCGCCGAACTGCAGGAGGCGGTCGAGCGCGGGCGAGCTCGTGCTGCACTATCAGCCCATCGTCGACCTGCAAGAAGGCAAGGTTTCGAGCTTCGAAGCGCTGATGCGCTGGAAGCATCCGAGCCGCGGCATGATCCCGCCCTCGGAGTTCATTCCTATCGCCGAGGAGACGCGCCTCATCGTGCGCATGGGGAGCTGGGCGCTGAGGCAGGCCTGCACGGACGCCATGGACTGGCCGGAAGGCAGCAAGGTCGCGGTCAATCTCTCCGCCGTGCAGATCGAGTGCTGTGACGTCTACGAGATCGTCACCGAGGCGCTCAAGGAGACGGGCCTGGAGCCGCAGCGGCTGCAGCTCGAGATTACCGAGACCGTTCTGATGCGCGACCAGGCGCGGACGCAGGAGGTGCTGCGCAAGCTGCACGACCTCGGCGTTCTGATCACGCTGGACGACTTCGGAACCTGCTTCGCGACGCTCAACTACCTGCGCAGCTTCCCGTTCAAGAAGATCAAGATCGATCGCAGCTTCGTGCGCGACATTCCCGAGCACCACGACTGCGTCGCCATCGTCAAATCCGTCGCCGATCTCGCGCGCGAGCTGAACATGCGATCGGTTGCCGAGGGCGTCGAGACGGCGGCCAGCCTCGCGGCCGTGCGTGCCGCCGGATACAACGAGGCACAGGGGTTCTATTTCAGCCCGCCCGTGCGTGCCAGCGCCGTGAAGCGCGCCGTGAAGCAGTGCACGCTGCGTCTTGCGGCCTCCGATGCTGCCGTTGCTTCCGACAAGGCCGCCAAGCGCAACGCGCGGCCGCAGTAGCTGACGGCCTAAGCGTCGACGGCGATGCGGCTCTTCACTTCGTTCGGCGTGCCGAAATGCTCGAAGTAGCGCGGGTCGATCTTCTCGACGGGCAGGATGATCAGCACGTCGGTCGTTCCGAACTGCCGGTCGATAACGGCGCCGTCGCCCACGAACGCGCCGAGCCGAAGATAGCCCTTGATCAGCGGCGGCAGCGCTTTCAGCGCGGCTTTGGCGTCGACCTTGTCCTTCGGCAGGCGGTCCATGCCGACATATAGCCGCTCATGGGCGCGGCACCGCCACTCGGGCGGCGCCAGCGCATTGTGATGCAGGAAGCTCAGCGCCATGGCGTGCTGGTCGGGGTCGGTGCCGGGCAAGCTCGCGCAACCGATCATCACGTCGACCTTGTGCTCGCGCACATACGTCCATAGTCCGTGCCAGAGCAGCTCGACCGTCCGCTTGTTGCGGTAGGGCTCGAGCACGCAGGAACGGCCAAGCTCCATGAAGCGATGGTGCGGCTTGGCAGCGATGAGCGGCGCGATGTCGTATTCGCTTTGGGTATAGAAGCCGAGCGTGCGCTCGGCGACTTCCTGGCGCAGCACGCGATAGGTTCCGACAACCTTCTGCCGGCGAAGGCCGCCCCACGGTCGTTGGCTGGGCCGCCGCCTCGTCGACGACGAGCAGATGATCGCAAACGGCGTCGTAGGGATCCTCGTCGCGGCGGCGCAACTCCGCCCGCAAGGTGGGAACGGCCGACATCTCCTCGTAGAAGACTTTGTAGCGCAACCGCTGCGCGAGCTTGATGTCGCGGCGCCGGCGCGTCAGCCGCACCTCGAGGCTGCCGATCTTGCCGTAGACCTTGTCGGAGCTTGCGCAGAGGGAAGGCGGCTCCGCCCGCATCGCGCAAGGCGCGCAGGGCCAACAAACCACCGGGGACTGCCTGCCATTTCGGGCTGCTCGCCAATCGGCTGGCCATCCGCCGCGCCGTATACTTCATAGTTCCGTCTCTCCCCTGCCTGCACCCAGGCTATCTTACGGTGCTCGCCGCCCGGCTTGAAGCAGCCCCGTGCCGCCCGGGCGCGCCCGCTGCGCTGATGCCATTTTTTCAACGGCCGCCGGTGGATAGCACGATTCCATGACAGACTTTTTACCCACGGCCAATGGGCACGCCGGCGGGTTACGCTCAGCAAATGCGCACGAAATTGCGTACTCTCAAGGGCGCGGAGGCTAGGCGGCGCGTTGTCCAAACCAGCGCTTCAGCACGGCCTCAAGACCGGCCTTGTCGAACGGCTTGGCCAGGTAATCGTCCATGCCGGCCTCGAGATATCGCTGCCTGTCCTCGGCAAAGGCGTTGGCCGTCAGCGCGACGATCGGCGGCGGCAAACGGCCCGGACTGCCTGCATAGAGCTTCTTGATCGCCCGGGCGGCTTCCAGCCCGTCGAGCTGCGGCATAAAGATATCCATCAGGATGAGATCGAATGCCTGCGTTTCGCCTTGCAGGATGCCGCGCGGACCACGGCTACCGCGTCCGCACCGTTGGTGACGGCGACATAGTCGCAGCCGCATTCTCCAGCACGCGCTTGGCCAGTAGCGAGTTGATCTCGTTGTCCTCGGCAAGCAGGACGCGCCGCGATGACTGCACGCGGATCGGGCTGCTGCACCGGCAAATTCGCGGCATCGGTGCGTTCGCCGATCGGTCCGCTGCGGCGGGCCGACGAAGCCCAAGGTGCATCATCATCGAGGCGGGACGCACTGGCCGCACGAGGTAGGCATCGAACCCGGCGGCGCGGAACTCCGACAGGCTGGCGCGCGCCAGCACGTTGACGAGCACGATGCCGCGCACTTTACGCTTGACGATTGAGGTCTCGCGCCTTGGCGAGCAAGGCGGCCGGCGGCCAGCCGGCCCCTACGGACGCCATCGATTACGATGCGGTCGAATGGAGCGCCTTCGCCGGCGGCCGCTTCCAAGCCTGCGCCGCGGCGGAGAAATCGGATTCCGCGACAGCGACGCCGGCAGACGACAAGCGCGTAGCTCAGTGCGCGCCGCTCCAGGGGCCGGTCGAAGGCCAGAAGCACGCGCCCAGTTTCGCCACAAGTCGCGGATTTCCTCGGCGCTTCGGTGCGCGAAGGTGACGCGCTGCAGGACGAGGTCTGCCGTGAACGTCGAGCCCTTGCCAGGCGCGCTGACGACGCGAATCTCGCCGCCCATGGCGCGCGCCAGCTGCATGGAGATTGCGAGGCCCAGGCCCGTGCCGCCATTGCGCCGCCGAATGGCGGCTTCGGCTTGCTCGAACTCGGTGAACAGCCCGCGCATGTCGTCCGGTGCGACAGGCCGATGCCCGTATCCTCGACGACGATCTCGATCCCCACTGTCGTCCGGCGCACGCATCGGCTGTCTTGGCGCCGGCGACCTTGACACTCACGCCGCCGGCGTCGGTGAACTTCACGGCGTTGGACAAGAGATTGAGCAGGATCTGGCGCACGCGCGCCTCATCGCCGAGCACAAGCTGCGGCAGCTGCGGGCTGACCGACCACGCCATCTCCAGCCCCTTCTCGTGCGCGCGCGGCGCCAGCAGCTCCACCGCGCCCTGCACGCACGTCTCGAGCGCGAACGGCTCCTCCGTCAGCTCGAGCTTGCCGGCCTCGATCTTGGAGAAGTCGAGGATCTCGTCGATGAGCGCCAGCAGCGTCCGCGCCGACTGGTCGATGGCGCGCGCGTAGGTCTGCTGCTCCGGCGTCTGCGCGTGTATCGAGCAGCAGGCTCGCCATGCCGAGAATGCCGTTCATCGGCGTGCGGATCTCGTGGCTCATCGCCGCGAGAAAGCGGCTCTTGGCGCGGTTGGCGCGCCTCCGCCTGATCGCGCGCCTCGGCCAGCTGCGTCTCGGCGCGGCGCTGCTCGGTGACGTCGCGGCCGACGCTCTGCACCTCGAAGCCGGCGCCGCCGGCGGCCGGCGACGAGCTGCTCCTCCCATTCGATCCACCGCGGGCCGGTGGCGGTGAGCAGCGTGCTGCACGAAGCGCTGATGGCGGATGTCGTCGGTGACGAGAGCGGCTCGGTGCCGCTCGTCCTCGCACACCTCGATGGCGAATGGCTTGCCGAGGACTTCGTCGGCCGTGACGCCGAACATGTCGAGGAACGCCTTGTTGGCGAACGTCAGCTTGCCGGTTTCGTCGCGCCGGACGATCGCCTCGTCCTGCGCGTCGAGCAGCGCGCGATAGCGCGACTCGTTCTCGTTGAGCTCCCACTGCGCGTCCTGCAGCTGCTCCAGGCGCCGCTCGATGCGCGCGCCCATGCTGGCTCCATGCGATCGGCGCCCGAGTGCGTCGGGCGGCCAGAGAGCGAGATGGAAGGAGACGAGCCTGAAGCCGACGCCGAGCGCGATAAAGACCTGCAATGCGGTCAGCGGGCCGGGCAGCAGCGCGAAGGCAGCGAGCAGGCACGCCAAGCCGGCGAGCAGCATCCCGAGAGCCGGCGCAAGCCACGAGGATGACCGAACCCGCGTGCTTCGCGCAGCGACGTTCGAAGCTCGCGCGATGCAGGCGCGATGGCGATGATGCGTCGCCGGAATTTGGCGCCGACAGTCCTGCGCGGCGTCCGTGCGACTGTGGAATGCAACCTCTTATCGTTCACGCCTGACGCACCCGCTACTCAGCACTCGATCATCGGAGGTGCGAGGCAACCATCACGGGCGTTTCGAAACGCTGAAGCGGGTTGGTTAACGGCTAACCATGGCGCGCTAAGTGCGGCGCGGACCTTCGTCGAGGCGGCGCGCATCCTCGAGCCGCATGCGCGGAATGCCGTCGCGGATCGGAAAGGCGAGCCCGGCGGCGCGGCTGATCAGCTCCTGTGCCGCAGCGTCGTATTCGAGCGTCGTCTTCGTCAGCGGACAGACGAGAATCTCCAGAAGCTTGGGATCGATCTCTTGGTCTGCGGCATCGGCGGACACGCGCATCGTCTCCGCTCGCCTATTGCAGCGTCGTGCCGCTGCTGCCGCTGGATGCGAGCTCCATCTCGGCGAGCGCGACCAGCACGTCGGCGCGGCACTTCAGATCCTCGGCCTCGAGCAGCGCCTGCTTCTCCTCGGGCCCGTAGGGGCACATCACGCACAGCGCGTTGATCAGGAATTCGCTCGAGGCGCGCTGGATGGCAGCCCAGTCGGCCTCGAGCCTGTTGGCGTCGAGATAGGAGCGCAGCACGCGCAACAGATTGGCGCGGTCGACCTGCTCCTCGCCGAGCCCCTCGTTCGAGATCGGTGGCGAAGCGATCGTAGCTGACGCTCATCATGCGATAGGGCAGATCGCGTCACCGCCTCGTCGAGGACGTCGTAGCGCATCACGCCGGTCAGAGTGATCATGCGGCGCGCGTGGTCGACCTCCTGATAGGCTCGTCACGCGGCCGACGCAGCCGACGTTGCGCAGCCCGACCGGCCTTGCCGCGCGGGCTTTCCTCGTCCTCGCCCGGCGTCGCGTCGCCGGCTGAATGATGCCGATCAGCCGGTCGCCCGGCCATCACGTCGTCGAGCATCTCGAGATAGCGCGGCTCGAACACGTTGAGCGGCAGCGTCGCGCGCGGCAGCAGGATGGCGCCGCGCAGCGGAAAAACGGGAATGCGTGGCGGAAGGTCTGCCGGACGCCGGTAGCGATCGGTCGGGGACACGTGGTCTTCAATCCTTCCGCCTTGGTGGCGCTGAGCCTACGAGAACAGCAGAGATGACAAGCCGGCGCCGCCCTTCGATCGTCGCGGGTCTTTGGGGCCCCAGGCCTCGAACAGCTGCACGAGCTGCTTGCGCGCGGCCTGCTTCGTTCCAGTTGCGGTCGCGGCGCACGAGCTCGAGCAAGTGGTCGAGCGCCTCCGCCTTCTTGCCGCGCGCGGCGAGCGCCACGGCAAGATCGAAGCGCGCCTGATGGTCGGCGGGGTTGGCCTGCGAGCTTTGCTTCGAGCTCGCCGCTGTTGTCCGCCTGTCGGCGCCTTGCGCGCCAGCTCCAGCGCCGCCTTCACCTGCTCAACGGCGGCGATCTTCTTCTCCTCCGGCGGCACCAGGGCGATCATCTGCTCGGCGCGATCGGCATCGCCGGTCTGCAGATAGCAGCGGGCGAGGCCGGCGAGCGCCGCGGGGTTCTGCTTGTGCTCCTGCAGGACGGCCGCGAAGATCTCGGCCGCGGCCTGCACGTCGCCTTCCTCCAGCGCCTGCTCGGCGGTCGCGAGCACCGTGGCGATGTCGGCTTCGGCTTCCTCGCCGACGAGGCGATCGATGAACGCGCGAATGGCGCTCTCCGGCTGCGCGCCCATGAACCCGTCGAGCGGACGGCCGTCGCGGAAGGCATAGACGGTGGGCAGCGACTGCACGCGCAGCTGCCCGGCAATGCCGGGGTGCTCATCGACGTTGATCTTCACCAGGCGCACCTTGCCGCCGTAGCTCTTGCACGACCTTCTCGAGCACCGGCGTCAACTGCTTGCAGGGCCCGCACCACGGCGCCCAGAAATCGACGATCACCGGCACGGTACGCGACGCCTCGATGACGTCCTTGGCGAAGCTTGCGGTCGTCGCGTCCTTGATGATGTCGGCATCGCTCGCGCCACCCGGCGATGCCTTCAACCCGAATTCCATATCTGTCTCCTCGCGGCGAGACCTGAGCTTAGCGTCGGCGGCCACTCAATAGCAAAAATGCATTTGGCGGCCTAATTTAGTCCCGCAATCACGGCATGCGCACCCGGCCGTTCAACCCGCACATCGTGATGACCGACGCGAACTGCAAGTCATGGTGCTGGCGGTGTATTTCCGCAGGACCCGGGCCAATTATGACCCGACCGGGGCAGCGCTGCCGAGCACGGCAATTCTCGGTTCATGGCCGCAGGCGCGAATGAACCGCAAAAGGTCGTCCCGCGCAATGTTCGTCGTTGCCGTGTTCTCCAGCGGATGGCAGTTGATCGTGTCGTGCATCATCAGCTCAGCATCGAAGACGAGGCGCACGCGCTGTGCCGTGTCGTTGATGACGGCGAATGCGGTGACCGATCCCGGCGCCACGCCGAGCGCCTCAAGCAGCAGGTCGGGCTTGCCGAAGCTGAAGCGGCCTGCCCGCAATGTCTTGGCCAGCACTTTGAGATCGACTCGCGTCGACGCCATGGCGACGACGAGAAACAGCGAGCCGTCGTCATCCTTAAGGAACAGGTTCTTGGTGTGCGCTCCCGACAGCTGCCGCTCGAGCTGGCTGCTTTCTGCCACGGTGAAAATCGGCTCATGCGCCACCGTCCTCGTTTCGATGCCGAGGTCGGCGAGCCGGTCGAACAGGTCTTGGCGGGATGCAGGCATTGGATAGCATTTGAATAAGTACGGTCCCTACTTAGTCGACGGACCGCGTGTCGCCAATTGGCTTCGCCCCTCGATTTCCTTCTTTCTCGCCAGGTGCCCCGCTTGCTGGCCGATGTGCCCGGCGGTAGCATCCCAGTGCCATGACCGCAGGAGATACGATGTCCGCCACAACCTTTGTGCGCTTAGCGACCGCCACCGTGGCGGTGCTTACGCTGGCCCTCCTTCCGGGTCAGGCCCAAGCCCAGGACCGGTGGGCGGCGATCGCTCCCAACCTCGAGAACTCATCCACAGTCGTCTGGGCGACCAGCAAGGACCAGGCAAAGAAGCTCGCCGTGCTCGCCTGCAAGCAGGTCTCTTCGACCTGCGCCGACACGCCGGCCAGCACCAACGGCATGGACCACATTTTCGCGGTCATGTGCTGCACCGACCCCAAAACGGGTTGCGCCGCGGCCGTCGGCCCCAGCCGAGAGGTGGCGCTCAAGGAGATCAAGAAACTGTTCTCCGATGGGGGTTACTCGCAGTGCAGCTTGAAGAGCTACTTCAAGGCGGGAACCGGCGAGAAGGGGTAGATTGCGCGGCTTCGCGAGCAAAATTGCACGGCCGCTTCGGGTGCCTTGCAAAGGCCGCGCAGTTGCGCCATAAGGCGGGTCCGCCGCTCTCCGCGGCGCCGTTACCCCAATGGATGCGGGCGTAGCTCAGGGGTAGAGCATCACGTTGCCAACGTGAGGGTCGACGGTTCAAATCCGTTCGCCCGCTCCAATTTCTCAAAGCAAGTCGCCGCAGTACTCGCGCCGAACGAGCAGCATTGCTGACTTGTGATAGCTGAGCGCGTCACCGTCTCGCTGGCTGCACGGATCAGCTCCGTCAGCTTCAGCCGCTCGAGATGAAGCTTGATCTCCAATGGGAGAACCGGCTGTACGGCGAACGCGCCCCTCAGTTCTGGCGCGATATGCCGAATCAGCTCGGCTGCAAAAGTCTTGCTCATGGGTGGCCCCCGAATTTCGTCGAATTCTCAAAGAGAAGCGGGGCAGAAGATGATAGTTCCTGCGAACGAAAAATAAACTCGAATTGCACGTAAAACCAAAACGGCTGCAGAAATTTGTTGCCTTTGAAAGCCGGTTTACTCGGCGACCAATGTGCCTTTTTCGACGTTGACGCGCAGCTTCATCGGCTCCCCTGGAGCGGAATCTGCGGCCTCGTTGAACACCCGCGTCGGTATGGTGATGAGCAAGCCCTTGGCCGGGTCGTCCTCGGTGGCGGCCTCATCGAGCTGCACCGAAGCGACGCCGACGACCGCAAGGCACTTGTTGCCCCCGAGCTCGTCCTCGATGTCGGGAATGACGACGGCAATGCCTGCCGCGCAGCACACCGGCTCCACGGTGTCGACCACATAGACGCTGATCTTGTCGTCCTGGTAGGTGCGGCTGTTCTTTCCGGCGGGAGGTATGAGCTCGGTCAGGCCGATGTTGGCGTCCTCGCAGCTCTTCACTTCGAGGGACATTGCCGGCTCAGCGAGCAGGAGGAGGGCGGGCAGCAGCATGCATGTTCGCAACATGGCAAACCCTTAGCATCCTGCGGAAATGCTGTCGCCCCTCAGGCGGTCGCGGCGGCCGGCGCCTGGACCGGTACCTTGGCGGCGCCGCGGCCGAGGCGAGCCATGACCTCGTCGGTCAGCGCCCGTACGGCCGATCCCACCTGTCCAGGATACTTGGCGAGGTAGCTGCGCTCGTAGTTCTGGAAATTGGCGGCATCCTGCAGCGCCGGCATGCGGGGGATGGCCTGCGCGAAGCAGGCATTCTCGGCATTGTCCTGCAGCCAGCGGTGATATTCCTCGTCGGAGGCCGAATTCGCCTCCTTCATGTTGACGATGACGCCGAGGTTCTCGGCAAAGCCCATCTCGGGGTTGAGCCCCTTGAAGCGGCGGAACACCTCGAGCCCGCAGACCGAAACGTAGTCGGCCTTGGTCGGCGAGATGTGGAAGTCGGCCTCGCGCAGCCAGCACTCGGTGAGCACGGAGAGGCCGGGCGGGCAGTCGATCAGGATGATATCGAACACGCGGCGCACGCCGGTGAGCAGCTCGCCGATCACCTCGCGCAGCTTGCCGTGCAGGTTTTCCCTCGACACTTCGCGCTCGAGCAGCGTGAGTTGCATATCGCTCGGCAGCATGAAGAGCGAGCGGGCGTCGTCGACGTCGGAGACGTTGCGCACGATGAACTTGGGCCAGTCGATCACCTGGTTCTTGAGAACGCGGCCGTGCAGGTAGTCGACGATGGTCGCGCCTTCGCTCTGCAGCTTGTAGAGGCTCGACACCGACATCAGCATGCTCGACACGCTGGCCTGGGCGTCGCTGTCGATCACCAGCACGTTCTTGCCGTGATAGGCCGATATCGTCTCGGCAAGCGCCAGCACGAGCGTCGATTTGCCGACGCCGCCCTTGGTGTTCATCACCGCGATCGAATTACGCATTCTGCTGGACTTCCCCACCGCGCCCATTGCCCTGTCCTACGATGCCACGAAAGGACCCCAGCCCTCTGCATGACGCGCGAATATGGCAACCATGGGAACGCGCCTCAATCGTACGTGGCGACGCACACTTTGAGGCCCGCGCAATAACGGCCCGTAAACCCTCGGCGCACGCCGACGGGCTTGCTCCGGCCTTTAACTGTTACTAGGACAAAGCCGCTGTCCCGGCTCCTCTGGAGGCTCTTCGGCCATGGCCTACGCGTCAGCGCTTCGCACCCCCCGCCCCTTCACCGCAATTTTGCTGTCTGCGATGAGCCTTGCGCTCGCGGGCTGCGGCATCAACACGATCCCCACCTACGAGCAGAACGCCAAGGCGGCCTGGTCCGAGGTGCTCAGCCAATACAAGCGGCGCGCCGACCTCATTCCGAACCTCGTCGAGACCGTCAAAGGCTTCGCCGAGCAGGAGAAGACGGTGCTGACCGACGTCGTCGAGGCGCGGGCCAAGGCGACGCAGGCGCAGATCAATGTGCCGGCCGACATCCTCACCAACCCCGAGGCGATGCAGAAATTCCAGGAGGCGCAGAACCAGCTCGGCGGCGCGCTCGGCCGGCTGCTCGCCGTGGTCGAGCGCTACCCCGACATCAAATCGGGGCAGAACTTCCTCACCCTGCAGAGCCAGATCGAGGGCACCGAGAACCGCATCGCCATCGCGCGGCGCGACTACATCGAGGCCGTGCGCGCCTATAACACCGAGATCACGACCTTCCCTGGCCGCATCTGGCGCGCGGTCATGTATCCGTCGGCCAAGGAGATGGCGACGTTCGACATCGCGGCCGAAGAGATGAAGACGCCCAAGGTCGACTTCGGCACGAAGCAATAGGGCCGCTCCCTAGAGGAGACGAACGATGCCTGCGGCTCGGTGCGCTTCGCCTTTGAGCTGGGCGCCTCGCGCGGCCGCAGCATTGCTCGTTGCCTTGTCGTGGCTCGCCACGGTCGCCGCGGCGCAGGCCGAGCCGACGTTCCCGGTGCTCACCAGCCGCATCACCGACGAGGCCGGCCTGCTGAGCGCCGAGGACTACACGGCCATCCAGGCGGAGCTCGCCGCGCTGGAGAAAAAGTCGACCGACCAGGTCGCCGTCGTCACGCTCAAGACGCTGCAGGGCTACCCGATCGAGGACTACGGCTATCAGCTCGGCCGCAAGTGGGGCATCGGGCAGAAGGGCAAGGACAACGGCATCCTGCTCATCGTGGCGCCGAACGAGCGCAAGGTGCGCATCGAGGTCGGCCGCGGCCTGGAGCCGCGTCATGACCGACGCCATGTCGAGCCTCATCATCCAGAACGCCATCCTGCCGGAGTTCCGGCGCGGCAACTTCTCCGCCGGCATCCGCGCCGGCGTGCGCGACATCAAGGACGTCCTGCTCGGCGATGCCGAGGAGGTGAAGGAGCGCGCGCGGCAGGCGCGAGGCGACGGCCTCGACTTCTGGTCGATCGTCCTCATCATGTTCTGGCTCTGCGTCGTGCTGTTCGTGCTTTACGCCGTCGTGCAATCCATCAACAGCGCGCCGCAAGCAGTCGGCGGCCGACGGCGCCGCAGCGGCGCCGGACACCATCCCTGGAAGCTCAGGAGGCTGGGGCGGCGGCTGGTCGGGCGGCGGCGGCGGCGGCGGCGGATGGTCGGGCGGCGGCGGCGATTTCGGCGGCGGCGGCTCGTCGGGGAGCTGGTGATGCAGCATCATGGCACCAACAGCGCGGGAGACATTCGCATGAGGCCGTTTTCAGCCGCGGACGAGCGCCGCATCTCCGAGGCGATCGCCGACGCCGAACGGCAAACGTCGGGCGAGATCGTCGTCGTCGTCGCCGCGCAGAGCGACGGCTACTACTACGTGCCGCCGCTGGTCGCCGCGATCGTCAGCCTGCTCGTGCCCTGGGTGCTCATCTATTTCACCCAGCTCGACATGCGTTCGATCTATCTCATCCAGCTCGCCGTGTTCTTCGTGCTCACCGCGCTCCTGATGCCGGCCTCCATCCGCACGGCGCTGGTGCCAGCCCGCATCAAGCACCTGCACGCCCACCGCCGCGCCGTCGAGCAGTTCCTCGCGCAGAACCTGCACACCACCACCGGGCGCACCGGCGTGCTGCTGTTCGTTTCGGTGGCCGAGCGCTACGCCGAGATCATCGCCGACAAGGGGATCGACGCAAAGGTGCCCCCCGGCACGTGGAAGCACATCGTCGACAGCCTCACCGCCGCCATCGGCAGCGGGCACCCGGCCGACGGCTTCGTCGCGGCCATCGCCGCCATCGGCGCGCGTCCTCGCCCAGCACTTTCCGCCCGGCGCCAAGGACCCCAACGAGCTGCCCGACCACCTGATCATCCTGCGGTAGGCCCGTCGACCGGCGGCGAGGCGCCGCAAGCACGGTCATTTTTCCGTGCTATATGGCTGACGCCGGGGGGCTCGTCGTCGGGGATCAAAATCGTGGAAATGGCTACGTCCGCTCAACACGCCGCGCCAGTGGAGCGCGCGCCCTTGCCGGCGCGCGTCTCGTGGATGCTGTTCGACTGGTCGGTGCAGCCGTTCTACACGCTGATCCTCACGTTCCTGTTCGCGCCCTACTTCGCCAACGTCGTCGTCGGCGACGGCCCCAAGGGCCAGTCGATGTGGGGCTTCGCCGCGGCGATCGCCGGCGTGCTGATCGCCGTCGGCAGCCCGTTCCTCGGCGCCTTTGCCGACGGGCGCGGCCAGCGCAAGCCTTGGATCGCGCTGTTCTCGGCCGTTCTCGCCGTCGCCATGGCCTCGCTATGGATCGCGACGCCGGCCGCGCCAACTTCCACGATCTATCTCGTGCTCTTTGCCTTCGTGATCGCGACGGCATGCGCCGAGTACACCGCGGTCTTCACCAACGCCATCATGCCGAGCCTCGTGCCGCACAGCGAGCTGGGGCGCCTGTCGGGCGCCGGCTGGGCGTGCGGCTACTTCGGCGGGCTCGCCAGCCTGTTTCTCGTCGCCGGGCTGATCGTGCCGATGGGCGACACCGGCAAGACGATGTTCGGTCTCGACCCGCTGTTCGCTCTCGACACGGCAAGTCGCGAAGGCGACCGCATCGTCGGGCCGCTGTCGGCGGTCTGGTACCTCGTGTTCATGATCCCGTTCTTCCTGTTCGTGCCGGACATTCGTCAGAAGCGGGCCGCACGACGGGCGCCCGCCGACGGCGGAGCTGTGGGACACGGTGCGCTCGCTGCCTCAGAACCGCGACATGCTGCTCTTCCTCATCGCGCGCATGATCTACACCGACGGCCTCACCGCCATCTTCACGTTCGGCGGCATCTACGGCGCATCGGTGTTCGGCTGGGGGCCGCTGGAGCTCGGCCTGTTCGGCATCATCCTGACGCTGGTCGGGGCGTTCGGCGCGCTCATCGGCGGCTGTGCTCGACGACCGCATCAGCGCCAAGTTCGTCATCGTCTCGGCGCTGTTCATCCTGCTCGTCGGCGCCTTCGGCATCCTCTCGGTCGACGCCTCGCACGTGTTCTATTTCGTCGATGTGGAGCCCAAGGCGCCGGGCTCGGCGCCGTTCTCCTCGACCGGCGAGCGGGTATTCCTCGCCTTCGCCATCGTCGTCGGGCTCGTATCGGCGCCGGTGCAGTCGTCCAGCCGCTCGCTGCTGGCCGCTTGGCGCCGCGCGATAAGATCACGCAGTATTTTGGTCTGTTTGCATTCTCCGGGAAGGTCACCGCCTTCCTGGCGCCGCTGGCCGTGGCGCTCGTCACGACGGTCACGCAAAGCCAGCGCCTCGGCATGTCGGCGATCGCGCTATTCCTCATGGCCGGCATCGCGCTCATGCTGCCGGTGCGCTCGCCCGCGTCGCGAGGCCTAGTCCCGAAGCCTCCGGCTTCCCATGTTTCGTCGTCGGGGCGAGCGTTGGCTCTCGCCTTATTTGTCGAGGCTCGGGTCACAGAAGGAGTGATTTCCGATGAACCGCATACTCCCGCTGCTCGTTGCATCTCTGCTGCTGCCCGCCGCCGCAATTGCCGGCGAGAAGGCGACCGCGGCCGCTGATCCACCGGCAATCGAGGCCCCCGAGCGCAGGCCGCTGCGCCGCCCCGCACGGCAGGCGAGGCCATCGACGACGCCAAGGACGCGACCAACGCCGCCATTGAGGCCGCCAAGCAGGCGATCCTGAGGGCGATCGACGAAGCCAAAGAGAATACCGGCGCCAAGCTCGAGCAGGGCAAGAAGGCGAGCGAGGACGCCCTCGATCAGGCGCACGACGCCACGAAGCTGCTCGACAAGGCGGCCGAGGCGGCGCGCGAAGTGCTCGACAAGGCCAAGCAGGCGACGTCGGAAGTGTTCGACAAGGCCAAGGATGCCGCCGACGAGCTCAGCAAGCCGCCGGCAAAGTCGACGGACGCGTCACCGGCTCCAAACGACCCAGCTCCAAATGACAAGGGCCCGCGCGATAAGCGCGAGCCCCAGCCTGAACCACAGAAGTGGCACTAACTACTTAGCTTCTCACGGCGCCGGAGGCGGCGTGGCCGGCGGCGTCTCGGCCGGAGGAGCCATCGGCTCGGCCGGAGCCGGTGCCGGGAGGCTCGGCGGCCGGCGGCGGCTCGGCCGCAGGCGGCGGCGCAGCAGGCGCCTCAGCGGCCGGCGGCGGCGCGGCCGTCTCAGGAACCGGCGTGTAGACGTAGACGATACCGGCCACGATCGCGGCCAGGATGATGATGAAGATGATTGCTCGGACGACGGTGTTCACAGCGATTGTCCCCCAACTCAGGATTTTTCGAGCGGCTACCTTACGGCTTTTAGGCGAAAACGACAATAAAGCCCGCTGCGACACGACGGGCTAGCGCCGCGGGCGCTCGGCGACCATGAACCAGGACGGCCCCATGTGGGGGTCATTCCATATGCGCTTCCAGCGAAATCCGGCTTTCTCGTAGGCCCGCACGGCCCGCTCGTTCTTGACCGAGGGAAAGACGCAGACCGCCACCGCGAACGTGGTCGCAGAATACCTCGTCCTTCAGCAGCGCCAGGGCGGCCTGGCCGACGCCTTTGCCGCGATGCTCCTCCGACGCGATGAACAGGTCGAGATCCCAGGTGCCGGGCTCCAGATCCTGCGGGAGCTCCTCGCCCCACATCGTGGCATCGACGGCATGGGCATAGCCGACGGGGGCGCCGCCGGCCTCGATGATGCGGCACAGCGCGTGCACGGAATTGAGGGCGATATTGACCTCGGCCTCGGTCGCCGAGCGGGGCCCCCACCAGGCCTCGATGTCAGGGCGGGCCAGCCAGCCGCGGATCAGATCCCAGTCGGCGCGGCTGGCCGGGCCGCAGACGGACGGCGCCGTCGTCAGCCATGCTCAGTGCCGGAAGTGGCGCATGCCGGTGAAAACCATGGCAAGGCCCCTGTCGTCGGCGGCGGCGATCACCTCGTCGTCGCGCATCGAGCCGCCCGGCTGGATGACCGCCGTGGCGCCGGCCTCGGCGGCGGCCAGCAACCCATCGGCGAATGGGAAGAACGCGTCGGAGGCGACGACGGAGCCGCGCGTCAGCGGCTCGCTCGGCGCCGAGCGCCTGCGCGGCGTCGGCCGCTTTCAGCGCCGCGATGCGCGCCGAATCGACGCGGCTCATCTGGCCCGGCGCCGATGCCGACCGTCGCTCCGTCCTTGACGTAGACGATGGCGTTCGACTTGACGTGCTTGGCAACCTTGAACGCAAACAGCAGATCGGCGAGCTCGCGCTCGGTCGGCTTGCGCTTGCTGACGACCTTCAGATCGGCGACCGATGACCACACCGTTGTCGCGCGACTGCACGAGCAATCCGCCGGCGAGCGAGCGCACCACGACGCCGGCTGCGCGCGGATCGGGCAGCGCGCCCGTGGTCAGCAGCCGCAGGTTCTTCTTGGCGGCGAAGATCGCCTTCGCCTCGTCGGTTGCAGCGGGTGCGATCACCACCTCGGTGAAGATCTTGGCGATCTCCTCGGCCGCCGCCGCGTCGATCGTGCCGTTCAGGGCGACGATGCCGCCGAAGGCGCTCACCGGAGTCGCAGCGCAGCGCCTTGAGATATGCGTCCTTGAGCGTTGCGCCGGTCGCCGCTCCGCACGGATTGGCGTGCTTGATGATGGCGACGGCAGGCCGGTCCGCTGCCGAGCTCGGCGACCAGCTCCAGCGCCGCGTCCGTATCGTTGAGATTGTTGTAGGACAGCTCCTTGCCCTGGTGCTGCACGGCCGTCGCCACGCCAGGGCGCGCGTCGCCGGAGCCATAGAAGGCCGCGCGCTGATGCGGGTTCTCGCCGTAGCGCAGCGGCAGCTTGAGCTGGCCGCCGAACGCCCGCCATTCGGGCATCTCCTCGCCGAGCGTCGCCGCAAACCACTGGCTGATCGCCGCGTCGTAGGCCGCCGTGCGCGCGTAAGCCTTGGCGGCAAGCTCCTTGCGCAGCTCGAGCGTCGTCGCCCCGCCGTTCGCGCGCATCGCTGCCAGCACGCGCTCATAGTCGGCCGGCTCGACGACGACCGTCACGCCGGCATGGTTCTTCGCCGCGCCGCGAATGAGCGCCGGTCCGCCGATGTCGATGTTCTCGATGCAGTCGTCGTAGCCGGCGCCCTTGGCGACCGTCGCCTCGAACGGATAGAGATTGACGACCAGCAGATCGATCGGCGCGATGCCGTGCTCGGCGGCTTGCGCATCGTGCGCGGCGTTGCCGCGCACGGCGAGCAGGCCGCCATGCACCTTCGGATGCAGCGTCTTCACGCGGCCGTCGAGCATCTCGGGAAATCCGGTGAGCTCCGCGACGTCCTTGACCGCCAGCCCCTCGGCGCGCAGCGCCGCAGCCGTGCCGCCGGTCGAGATCAGCTCGACGCCCATGCTGGCAAGCTCGCGCGCGAACGCGACGAGGCCCGTCTTGTCGGATACCGAAAGCAGCGCGCGGCGGATGCGCGAGTCGCTCGTCATTCCTGCAGTCTTCCTCGACCATGCGTTCGCGCGACCCAGTTCACTTCGGTCTCGCCGAAGGTGACGCCGCGCAGCACGATCTGCTGGGCGCGGACGCGGGCCGGCGCTTTCGGCGAAATAGGCGCTTTCCTCGATGGTAAGGCTGGCGCCTTGCGCGCTGAAGCGCCAACGCTGCGCCGTCGGCGAGAGTGATGATCGCCTCGTTCGGCACCGTTCCCAAGCGCACAGATCGACGCCCGGCAGCAGGTGAAAGTGGATGGCGAAGGGCAGATCGGTGCGCAGCCGCACCTTGGTGCCCAGCCCGTCGAGCCGGTCGCGACCCTCGAGCCGCATGCCGTCGGCAGACAGCTGCAGTCGCCGGCTATGGATCAAGCTCGTAAGCGGCGGTGATAGCCGTCGTGGCTGGCCTCCAGCACAGCGGCGCCGTCGGCCTCCTCGAGTGCGCCAGTCGACGCGGTCGGGGTAGCGGATCGGCGGCGCGCCCATCAGCGCTTCGAGCTTGCGGTGGGCGATGAGCCGCGAGGACGACTTCTCGGCCAAGCGTCAGCGCGTTGTGGCTCGCCGTGGCGCGCGCCGCGGGAAACCAGTCGGCGCTCGACGCGGCCCGGCACGCCGCCGTTGACGAACAGGAGCTGCGTGCCGACGCTCATCTCGAACGACAAGCAGCCTGCCTGGGCGCTCGCCGAAAGCGCCAGCGGCGGCGGACGCCCGACGTCGGCAATGACGATGGAATCGCCGCGCTCGAGCCGCGCGTAGCCGGAAGCGCGCGCCTCGCCGAGCGGCGGCAGCGATGCCGTCATCGTAGGCGAGCACGGTGGCAAGCCCGGCCGCCGGCGCGCAGCTCACGCCGTTGAAGCGCGCGAGCATGCCGTCGCCGAGCCGCAGATAGCGCAGCATCGGCAGCATGCGCTCCAGCGCTTCGCCCAGCTGCTCGCGGCAGCTTGCGGTCGCGCGCGGTGAAGCACTGGCTGAGCGGCAGCAGGTCGAGCAGCAGCTCGACGAGCAGTCCTGGGTTGCGCGTGACGTGGCCGCCGTCGGCGAGCATCTGCCAGGCGAGCTCCGACGGCGAGGTCGCTCTCGATATCCTTGATTTGCCGATCGTGCCCGGCGAGCGACAGCGTCGCGAACGCACAGCGCCATCAACGCCAGCAGGCGCGGATAGCCGGCGGGCGCCTCGCGCCAGCAGCCTGAAAGCAGCGCGAGCTGCGTGCCGAGGCTGGCGGTGATCGCGTCCGTACGGTCTCCTTGTCGGCGTCTTCGAGCAGCAGGTTGGCGTGCGACAGCCAGGAGATGAGCCGGCGCGCGGCGACCGCCGGCTCCGCAGCGACGCCGCGATCGCCGCGCCGAAGCGGATCGCCCACTCGAGCGCCAGCTGGCGCCCGGTCTCGCGCGCCTCGTCGCTGCCGGCGGCATCGAGATTGCGCAGCCAGCCGAAGCCGTGCAGCTCGCGCGCCCAGGCGGCGCTCGGCGGCTCGATCTCGAACGGCGAGCGTCCGCGCAGGAAGGCGATGCTGCCGGCGAGGCCGAACTGCCCGTGCTCCATCTCGTGCCAGAAGCTCGGGTCGGCGGTGCGCAGGTCCTGCGGCACGATCAGCAGATGATCGACGGGCGTCTGGCGGCACGGTCCAGCGCTTCAGCGGCGCGGCGAGCGCGCCGACGATGCGTCGACCGCTTGCCGCGCATCGACCGTCAGCGCGGCCTTGCGCAGCCGTTCCTTCAGCGTCAGTTCCGCCATGGGAGCCCTCGACGGTCGCGGCTCGCGCGGGGGTCGGTAATGGCCTTGCGCCATAGGTCCGGACTACCCCCGCGCGGCGGCCAAGACAAGGCGGCGAGAGCGCTCGCCTGTGTGCAGATCCGAATTGCGCGGCGAATCAGTCGCGGCGGACGAGGCGCGCGGCGTAAAAGCCGTCCAGGCCGGACAGCTCCGGCCGCTCGTTGGGGAGGTGGAACGGCAGGGTGCGCAGGTCGCCCTCGGCGGTCAGCCACTCGGCAGCGATTCCACAGCTCGCCGGAGGCAATCGGCGAGCGCGCGAATTCGCCGTTGCGCTGAAGAAAGCGCTCGATCTGGCGGCACGCCTTCCTCCGGCTCGAGCGAGCACGTGCAGTAGAGCAGCGTGCCGCCCGGCGCGACGAGCCGAGCGGCGTTGTCGAGCAGGCGCGCCTGCACGTCGGCCAGCGCGGCGACGTCATCGGGACGCTTCAGGCGCAGAATGTCGGGATGGCGGCGAATCGTGCCGGTCGACGTGCACGGCGCATCGAGCAGCACCGCATCGAAGGTGCGCCCCGGCGCCCACGTCGCGGCATCGGCTTCGACGAGCTCGAGCCTTGAGCTGCAGCCGGTCGAGATTGGCTGCTCAGCCGCTTCAGCCGCGCGCCGGAGAGATCGACGGCCGTGACATCGGCGCCGGCTGCGGCGAGCTGAGCCGTCTTGCCGCCCGGCGCCGCGCACAGATCGACGACCGACTTTCCGGCGACCGGCCCGAGCAAGCCGCACCGGCAGCGCCGCGGCCGCGTCCTGCACCCACCACGCGCCGTCGCGCATAGCCGGGCAAATCCTCGATGCGTCCGCCGGCGGCGAGCCGCACCGATCCCGTCGGCAGCACATGGCCGCCGAGCCGCTCGGCCCACGCCTCCGGCGCATCCTTGACGCTGATGTCGAGCGGCGCCTCGGCGAGCGAAGCTGCCGCGATGCGCCGCGCCGTCGTCGGCGCCGTAGGCCTGCGTCCAGCGCTGCAACAGCCAGGCCGGAACGTTGAGCGCCACGGCGTCTTGGCCCTGCAGCGCGCTGGCGCCCTCGCGCGCCACGCGGCGCAGCAGCGCGTTGACGAGCTTGTCGTAGCGCGCCGCATGCCGGTCGCGCGCGCGCCTGATCGACGGCGAGGCCGACGGCGGCGTGCGGCGGCGTTTCGAGAAACAGGAGCTGCGCGGCGCCGGAAAGCAGGATCGGCCACAGCGCGCCCTTGCTGCTTCGGCAGCGGCTTCTCGAGATAGCTGTTGAGCACGGCTTCGAGCTCGCCGAGGCGCCGCAGCACCGTCGCGGCGATCAGGCGGGCCAGCGCGCGGTCGCGCGGCTCCAGCGCGCTCCCTTGGAATTCCTTGGCCACGGCGCGCGTCGAACGAGTGGCGCTCGTCGCAGCACGGCCGACAGCAGGCGCACGGCCGCTTCGCGCGCCGGCAAGCCCGGCGGGAGCGGTGCGACGACCGGCTTTGCTCCTCGTCGCGGTGGCGGCGCCGCGCCGCGGCTTATGCGAGGATCGCGCTACGGGCTTTGCCACTCGCTCTAGCCCCACGGACCGCCGGAGGCGTCGCGCTGCGCGCGGCGCTCTGTTGCGACCACGGGCCCGGCATCGGACGCGGCGAGCATCATCGCATCGCGCGGGCCGGCGGTCTGGCCCATCTCGCGCGCCATCTCCTCGAGCTCGGCGATGCGGTTCTCGGTGTTGGGATGCGTCGAGAACAAGTTGTCCACGCCGCGGCCCGACAGCGGATTGATGATGAACATGTGCGCCGTGGCCGGAGCGGCTTCCGCCTCCTCGTTGGGAATGCGGTGGGCGTAGTTCTGGATCTTGGCCAGCGCCGAGGCGAGCCACAGCGGCTGGCCGCAGATCTCGCGCGCCCATGCGGTCGGCGGAGTATTCGCGCGAGCGGCTGATCGCCATCTGCACCAGCATGGCGGCGAGCGGGGCGACGAGGATGGCGACGAGCGTGCCGATGATGCCGACGCCGCCGCGGTCGTCGCGATGGCCGCCGAACATCATGCCGAACTGCATGTACTGCGCCAGCATGGAGATGGCGCCGCCGATGGTGGCGGCGATCGTCATGGTCAGCGTGTCGTGGTTCTTGATGTGCGCCAGCTCGTGCGCCATGACGCCGGCGAGCTCGTCGCGGCTCAACGCCTGCAGCAGCCCGGTCGAAGCGCATACGGCCGCGTGCGACGGGTTGCGGCCGGTGGCGAACGCGTTGGGCTGCGGGCTGTCCATGACGTAGACGCGCGGCATCGGCAGTCCGGCCCGCTGCGCCAGCTCGCGCACGAGGCCGTAGTACTCGGGCGAGGAACGCTCATCGACCTCGTGCGCGCCGTACATGCGCAGCACCATCTTGTCGGAGTTCCAGTAGCTGAAGAAGTTCATGCCGAGGGCGATGATGAAGGCGACGACCATGCCCGTCTGACCGCCGATCAGCGCGCCCACCGCCACGAAGATCGCGGTCAGCACCGCGAGAAGCATGGCCGTTTTGACGTAGTTCATGATTGTCGCAGCTCCGCCTCAAAGCAACCGTGAGATGCTATATGGAGGCAAGCTTGGCAACCACCAGTCCTGTTCTGCAGACATGGATTCTGAAACCGAAAAAGCGTCCGCTGACCCCCGCCGCCGAACGCGCGCTGGCCGAGGCCGAGGAGCGCCGTCGCGCCGAGAAGGCGAGGGCCGGCGGCGCCGAGGCCGAGGTCGGCGGCCGCGACGGGCCTGACCCGGCGCGTTACGGCGACTGGGAGAAGGACGGCATCGCCTCCGACTTCTAACCCTCCGCGCTCCTCACCGCCGCTTCGAGGTGACGGCGCCGCCACGCATCCCAGACAATCGGCGGCGCACGACCTGACGCGTGCTTGGCGCCGCGGACATCGAGCCTATACTGCGCAAACCATAGCCCTCCGGGACCTCCTCATGCGCCGTCGCGGCCGGAACTTTCTGCGAGCCTTGCTCGCCCTGCTGCTGATCGCCGTCGTGTTCGCGGCCTTCTGGTTCGGCCTCGTCCCGCAGCGCTATTCGCCATTCGCGCCCATCTCCCTCGAAGATCCGCCCACCTGGTTCATCGACCCGCGCCTCGCTGCCTTGCGCCACGATCCCGCAGCTCTGCCGTGCCGTGCTGCGCGCCCCGCACATCGTCGCGACGCCCATCGCCGACAACGTGCAGCCCAACGGCTGCGGATGGACGAACGCGGTGCGCGTGCGTGAGGTCGGCGGCGCCGAGCTCGGGCTCGAGCAGCTCACCTGCGAGGCAGCCGCCGCACTCGCACTTTGGGTCGAACAGGAAGTGCAGCCGCTCGCCGTCTCCATGTTCGGCAGCCGCGTCGTCTGGATGGAGGACATGGGCACCTACTCGTGCCGCAACATGATCGGCAACAAGCGGTGGATGAACATGCGCAGCCAGCATTCGCTCGCCAATGCCGTCGACATCGGCGGTTTCCGGCTCGAGAACGGTAAGCAGATCAGCATCACCAGGGACTACAAGGGGAGCGGGCCCGAGGGGCGTTTCCTGCGTGAGGCGCACATGCGTGCGTGCCGATACTTCCGCGTCGCCATCGGGCCGGAGTTCAACGAGGCGCACTGGAACCACCTGCACTTCGATCGCGGGATCTTCACGCGCTGCAAGTGATCGAGCGAATAGCCGGCTACGTCTTCGCCTGGCGCAGCGCAAACTCCTCGATGGTCGTCGTCGGCTTGCCGAGATCGCTCCAAGTATCGGCCGCCTTGAACTCCTCGGGGTAGCTCAGCACCGTGTGCATGATATTGGCGTTGAAGTTGAGCCGGTCCGAGAACAGCCCGCCGAGGCGCGCTGCGAGAATAGGCACGCGAACGACAAACGGCGATCGGTGCAAGGCGCGCGCATAGCGCACGGCCGCCCCGTCGTACGTCATCGGCTCGGGTCCCTGAATGTAGTACTCGCGGTTCGCCGCCTGCGGCAGCGTGAACGACTTCGCGACCTGCCGCCCGAAGTCGCTGCCGGCGATCCAATAGTTGCGGATATCGCGCCCGGCCGAGCATCACGAACAGTCGGCCGGCGCTGTGGCGCTGCGCCAGCGTCTCCATGAAGTTGGTTGGATAGAAGATCGTATAGGGGATGCCGGACGACTTGATGCGCGCCAACGCGCTGCGCCACACGTCGAGCACCCACCAATTGTTATTCGCCGTATCGTGGACGAGAGCGGACAGGTACGCGACGCGGGCGATCTTGGTGTCGCGCGCGGCGGCGAGAATGAGCTCTAGACCCTGCTGCTCGGTATGGAAGTCGCCGTTGCGGTGGCCCGGCGCCACGGAGAGGCTGAGATAGAGCGCGTCCTGGCCGCGCAGCCCCTGGCGCAAGCTTTCTTCGTCACGCACATCGGCCTGCACCACAGAAATGGCGGCGGGCAATGAACGCCGCGCACTCTCCGGGTTGCGCGCCAGCGCCGTCACCTCGAAGCCCGCTTCCAGGAGCGCGATGGCGACCGGGATGCCGAGCATGCCGGTGGCGCCGATCATGGCGATTTTCTTGATCGGTCTCATGTCGCGTTCGTCCCTCGATCGCACCACCAATCATCGAGCGCCATGGCCGCCGTAACGGTCTTGGCGCCAATCGAACAAAAAGGCTCGGGCGGCAGCGGCATCGAGCGGCGGTTGACGAACCACAAGCTCGGTCAACTCGCTCGTGCGTCCGAGCACGAGATCACGGATGATGCGGCCATTCATATGCGTCATGGCAACGCCGTGTCCGGTGCAGCCGATGGAATAGACCGCAGCGCCGTCGTGCATCGTGCCGATCTGCGGGGTCGAATTCGCCGTGACCGAAAAGCCGCCGCCCCACCGATACGCAATGCGGATGCCGCGCAGCGCCGGAAACGTCGTGGCGATGAACTCTTCGAGATGCTGCCAAGCTGGAGGATGGGCGTCGTGATCCATGCGCCCGCCGAAGGGCACGAAGCCCGGTCCGCCGCCCATGAGGATACGGTTGTCGGGCGTCAGCCGATAGAAGTGCATGAAGTTGCGCCCGTCCTCGATGCCTTCGCGTCCGGCCCAGCCGATGGCGGCGCGCTGCTCCGGGGTCAGCTGTTCGGTGACGACGATGAAGGCGAAGGCCGGCATCTGCTTGGAGCGCATGCCCGGAATCAGGTGCGTGTAGCCGTTGGTGGCGAAGACGACCTTGTCGGCGGTCACCGTGCCGCCGCTCGTCGTCAGCCGGAACTTGCCTCGCTCGCGCCGCACCTCGTCGACGCGCGTCTCTTCGTAAAGCTGCGCGCCCTTGCCGACTGCGAGACCGGCCAGCGCATCGACCCATTTGCGCGGGTTGATGGTGCCGCATACCGGCTCCAGGCAGCCGCCGAGGTAGGTCGGCGAGCGCACGCGCTCAGCCAGCTCATCGGCGTCGAGCCATTTGTAGCCCTCAACGCCCAGCTCCTCGAACAGCGCGATCTCATCGCGGATGCGCGCGGCATAGCGCGGCGATGTCGCCACCTTGAGAAAGCCGCTGCGCTCGTAGTCGCAGTCGAATCCGTTCTCGGCGATCATGGCCTCGAGCCCGGCGATCGACTGCACCATGTAGTCGTGCGCCTCGCGCACACGCGCGCCGCCGTGCAACGACTTCATCATGCCGACCGACGCGCCGAACAGCGTCATGACGAAGCCGGCATTGCGCCCGCTGGCGCCGAAGCCGACCGTCTCGCTTTCGAGGACCGCAACGTTGAGCGAGGGATCGGCCACCTTCAGATGGTAGGCCGTGGCGAGCCCAGTATAGCCGGCTCCGATGATGGCGACGTCGACGGCGATATCGCCGCCGAGCGGGGGCGAGACAACGCGCCGCTGCTTGCTGCGGTCCCAGTAGTTGTCCACGCGCGCGTGCGGCTCGGCGATCATGTCATCGCTCGCGGGTTTCAGTTGCGGCAGGGTAAGGCGGACGACGGCTGCGCCTTACGGCGCGCCCAACTAGTAGCACACTGAATGCTTTACGAGCGATCACCGGGCCGGGCCCTCGAGAGTTGAAGAACCTCGCGAGGGACGCCGTCCGGCTAGCTTTTCTGATTAGGCGGCGAGCGGCAGGGCTTCGCCAGCGACGTTGCGCAGGCCGTCGACGATCTTGTCGACGAAGGCGCGGGTGCTGTCGACGACCACCTGACGCTGCTTGTCGAGGGTCACCATGTGGTAGCTGTCATTCAGCACCACCATGTCGACGTTGCCGGTGATCTCGCCCTGCAGGTAGTGGGCGTTGTTGACGTTGGCGTAGTCGTCTTCCTGCGAGTGCACGATCAGCGTCGGCTGCTTCACGCGGTGCAGAAGGTTCATCGCGGCATCGACCATGCGGCGGTGCTCGAGAACCATCGTGGCCGGGACGCCGGCGCGGCCGTAGTCGAACCCTTCGGTATCAAGGGCCGACTTCACGAACGAGCGAACGCGCGGGCACTTGATGCCAAGCGACTCGGCATCCGGGAAGGTGAAGAAGTTGGCGAACCAGCGCGAGCGGACCAGCTTGAACAGGCGCATGGTCCAGGGCATCGCCCAGCCATTGATCCAGAGCGTCGGCGAGAAGAGCGACACGCCCTGCACCTTGCCCGGGTTGCGGGCGGCGAGGTGCAGACCGAGGATGGCGCCCATGCAGAGGCCGCCGACGATGACGGTGTCGCATTCCTTGCGGATCTCGTTGAGGGCCTCACGGGCGGAAAGGTACCAGTCCTGCCAGCGGCCGCCGTTCTCGGCGCCGTGACCGGCGAGCTGGGGGGTGTGAACGGTGTAGCCGGCGCGGGCGAGGCCCATGGCCACGAAGCGCATCTCGGCGGGGGTGCCGCACAGACCGTGCAGAAGCAGGACGCCAACCTTGCCACCGGCGATGCGGTGGGTGGTGTCTGCCTTGGCGGTGTTGGTCTGGGCGGTCATGACTGGGTGCTCCTTGTTCCTGGAGACCAACCTAGGTTTCAGACCGAGTGGACGCTGTTCCGGGAGGGACAAGTCGGAGCCGGAGCTCAAAATAATTCTGCGCCGCAGCACTAAGCTGCTGAAATATCGACGTTTAATTCGACAAAAAAGAAGGCGCCGCCAGGTCTGGCAGCGCCTTTCTGTCGATCGGGTGCTTGGTAGGGCTACGGCCGGCTCAGCCAGCCAAATCCTGCGTCTCGGCAGCCACCTTGGCGTGGGCCGCCCAGATGAGGCGGCGGATCACCTCGACGCGCGAAGGCACATTGGGATGCGCCCGGCGCAGGTTGTCCAACTGCTTCAGGGTATCGACGTCCATTCCGACGCTACAACGTGTTCCATTGCGAATGCTCCTGGCTCTGTCTGGCTAATTGTGGCGTCGACATACGCCAGGGTTGTGGCGTTGGGCTGTTCCCTGCGTGACCCGGTTGGCGCTCAACCGGCGCGGCGGTTCTGCCGGTTGTCGATCAGATCCTGCACCACCGCCGGATCGGCGAGCGTCGAGATGTCGCCGAGGTTGGAGAACTCGTCCTCGGCGATCTTGCGCAGGATGCGGCGCATGATCTTGCCCGACCGCGTCTTCGGCAACCCCGGCGCGAACTGGATGAGGTCGGGCGAGGCGATCGGGCCGATCTCCTTCCTGACGTGGGTGGTGAGCTCCTTGACCAGCTCGTCGCTCCACGTCTCGCCGGCGATCAGCGTGACGTAGCAGTAGATGCCCTGGCCCTTGAGGTGATGCGGATAGCCGACGACGGCCGCCTCGGCGACCTTCGGATGCGACACCAGCGCACTCTCGACCTCCGCCGTACCGAGCCGGTGGCCCGACACGTTGATCACGTCGTCGACGCGCCCCGTGATCCAGTAGTAGCCGTCCGCGTCGCGGCGACAGCCGTCGCCGGTGAAATAGGTGCCGGGGTAGGTCGAGAAGTAGGTCTGCACGAAGCGCTCGTGATCGCCGTAGATCGTCCGCGCCTGCCCTGGCCAGCTGTCGAGGATGACGAGATTGCCGGCCGCCTCGCCATCGAGCGTCTGCCCCTTTTCGTCGACCAGCGCCGGCTGGACGCCGAAGAAGGGGAGCGTCGCGGATCCCGGCTTCAGGGCGGTTGCGCCGGGCAGCGGCGTGATGAGGATGCCGCCCGTCTCCGTCTGCCACCATGTGTCGACGATGGGGCAGCGCTCCTCGCCGACGACCCGGTAGTACCACTCCCACGCTTCCGGATTGATCGGCTCGCCGACGCTGCCGAGCAGCCGCAGCGAGGAACGATCGCTGCCTTTGACGAAGTCGTCGCCGGCGCCCATCAGCGCGCGAATGGCCGTCGGCGCCGTGTAGAAGATATTGACGCTTCCATTTGTCGATGACGTTCCAGAAGCGCGACATGGTCGGGTAGTTCGGCACGCCCTCGAACATCAGCGTCGTCGCGCCGTTGGCGAGCGGCCCGTAGACGATGTAGCTGTGGCCCGTGACCCAGCCGACGTCGGCCGTGCACCAGTAGATGTCGCCATCGTGGTAGTCGAACACGTACTGGTGGGTGGCCGCAGCATAGACGAGATAGCCGCCCGAGGTGTGCAGCACGCCCTTCGGTTTGCCGGTCGAGCCCGACGTGTAGAGGATGAACAGCGCATCCTCGGCATTCATCTCCGCCGGCGGGCAGTCAGCCGATACCTTCTCCAGCTCCTCATGCAGCCACAGGTCGCGGCGCGCGAACCACGGCACGGGGCGTCCCGTGCGGCGCACGACCAGCACGGTCTCGCCGCCCTTGGCGACCCTCTGCAGCGCCTCGTCGGTGTTCTTCTTCAGCGGGATGTGCTTGCCGCCGCGCACGCCCTCGTCGGCGGTGATGATGAACTTGGAATCGGCGTCCTCGATGCGGCCGGCGAGGCTTTCCGGCGAGAAGCCGCCGAACACGACGGAATGAATGGCGCCGATGCGCGCGCAGGCCAGCATGGCATAGGCCGCCTCGGGGATCATCGGCAGGTAGATGGTGACGCGGTCGCCCTTTTTGACGCCGTGCGCCTTCAGGACGTTGGCAAACTTGCACACGCGCTCGTGCAGCTGGCGATAGGTGATCTGCTCGTCCTGGGCCGGATCGTCGCCTTCCCAGATGATGGCGACCTGATCGCCGCGCGTCGCCAGATGCCGATCGATGCAGTTGGCGGAAACATTGAGCGTGCCGTCCTCGAACCATTTGATCGAGACGTCGCCCGGACCGAACGAGGTGTTCTTCACCCTCGTATACGGCTTGATCCAGTCGATGCGGCGCCCGAGCTCGCTCCAGAAGCCCTGCGGGTCGGCGACCGAACGCTCATACAGCGTGCGGTAGCCCTTGGCGTCGATCCAGGCGCGTTCAGACCATTCGCCCGGCACCGGATGCAGCTTCCCCGACATCGGCGTTTCTCCCACGATTGTTCGTTGTTGGCGCCATTATGAGCGCCCGCATCGTCAACGGCAATTTGGCACTTGGGCGAATGCGGCGTCCCTTGTGGGCCGCGTCAACTCCCGAACCAGCCGATGACCGCACCTTGCAGCAGCAGCACGCCCAGCCAATGACCTCCGTCAATCAAGGTCAGTGTTGGTTTGGCGCCGCGGAAGGCGTTGTTGACTGCCATCGTAGTAATGACGAAGCCCAGCCACATGAAGGCGCCGGTGATGATCCCATTGCGGAAGGTCACCTCGCCCGGCCCGAGGTAGCGGAGGACGCCGGCCAGCACGCAAGCCATGATGACCAGCCCGATGAAAGCTGATGATGAACGGCGTCGGGCTCGGCGTGTCGGCCTTCACCTCCTCGCGAGACTTTCCGCAGGCCTCAAGCCAGGCGTCGGAGAACAGGATGCCGTACCAGAGCCATCCGAACATGAAGCTCACCACGGCCGCGAGAACCGTGGCGAACAAGTTCATCCCTGCGAACTCCATGGCGCCGCTCCGTTGCTGATGTGGGCGTCGCGCAGAGTATCAGAAGCGGCGGCCCGGTGTCCGCGCGCGGTCAGCCCGAGACGCCAGACGCACGTGCGCTTGATCTCGGCATCCTCCAGCTCGCGCGTCACCGGCACGCGGTACTCGGCGGCGGCGATGAAGCGGTCCTTGGGAAAGTAGTTGCGCTGCGGATCGCCGATGAGCACCAACGCGCCCTGCGCCGCTGCTTGCATCGATGTAGCGCGAGACGAGATCGGCAAGCGTGCGCTCGTAGAAAAGGTCGCCGACCAGCACGACGTCATAGGGCTCGGGCGGCTTGGCCAGGAGATCGTCGGCGGTCGTCGCCACCTCGACGCCATTCAGCGCCGCATTGAGACGTATGGCCGCGAGCGCCATCCGGTCGATGTCGCAGGCGAGCACGCTGGCGGCGCCCGCCTTCATCGCCGCAATGGCCGTCAGGCCCGAGCCCGATCCGAGATCGAGCACGCGCTTGCCCGCCAGCAGCTTGCGGATTGTCGAGCATGTAGCGCGCCAGCGCCTGTCCGCCGGCCCAGGCGAAAGCCCAGTAGGGCGGCGGCACGTTCATCTCGCCGAGCTCCTCCTCGGTCTTCTGCCAGATGGGCAGCGACTCTTCCGCGAGATGCAGCAGGATTTCCGGCACGAGGGGCGGAGCGAGGGCGCGTGTATTGGCGCTGATGAAGGCTTCAGCGGACGCGCGGACATCGGGATCGAGGCGCCCGGGCTGTACGCTCATTTCTTCTTCGCCGGCTTTTTCGCCGAGCCCGACAGCCCGCCCATGCGGCAAACCTCGGCCCACTCCGCCGCCGACACCGGCTGTACCGACAGCCGCGAGTTCCGCACCAGCACCATGTCGGCGAGCTTCGGATTCTCCTTGGCCGCCGCCAGCGACACCGGTTTCGGAATGTCGGCCACGGCGCGCACGTCGACGCATTTCCAGACGCCCGTATCATCCTTGGGATCCTGGTGGGCGAGCGCCGAGACCTCCATGATGCCGACGATCTCCTTGCTATCGCCGGTGTGATAGAAAAAGGCGAGGTCACCGAGCTGCATGGCGAGCATATTCTTGCGGGCCTGGAAGTTGCGCACGCCGTCCCAGGCCTCGCCGGACTTGCCGCGCGATTTCAGCATCTCCCAAGAGAATACGTCGGGTTCAGTCTTCATCAGCCAATAGGCAGGCATGGCGCGCGTCCTGTTGAACCGCTCAACCCGGCCTCGCGCACCGAGCCGCGCGTGTCAAGCGAAGACGATCGAGCCCAAGATCGCAGCCGGCTAGTCCTCGGCCTTCAGTGGGCGCTGCATCAGCTGCTCGATGGCGTCCTTGACGCTGGCGCGCCCGTCGATCACGTCGCACACCGCGAAGCTGATCGGCATGTCGATGCCCTTCTCGTCGGCGATGCGCCGAACGGCGGCGGCCGTATAGACGCCCTCGGTCACCGCGAGCTTGCCGGCCAGCGCCTGCGACAACGTCTCGCCGCGTCCCAGCGCCCGACCGAGCGACATGTTGCGCGACTGCGGGCTGCCGCAGGTGAGAATGAGATCGCCGAGCCCTGAGAGGCCGATCAGCGTCTCGGGCCGAGCGCCCAGCGCCTTTCCGAAGCGGCGCATTTCGGCAAAGCCGCGCGTGACCAGGGCCGCGTGCGCGCTGGCGCCGAGGCCTTGGCCATCGACGATACCGGCGGCGATCGCGAGCACATTCTTCAATGCGCCGCCGAGCTCCACGCCGACGAGGTCGCTCGTCCAATAGAGCCGGAACGTCGGTCCGCCCAAGCGCTCGGCGAGCACACGGCCCGCCGCCTCATCGGCGCAGGCGATGGTCAGCGCGGTCGGCAGACCGCGGGCGACGTCGGCGGCAAAGCTCGGTCCGGACAGCGCCGCCTGCATCGCATCCGGCAGCTCGGCGGCGATGACGTCGCCCATCATCTGCCCGGACGACTGCTCGATGCCCTTGGCACAGATCACGACGGGCTGCGCCTTCCGCAATGACGGGCGCAGATCTTTGGCCACGGCGCGCACGTGTTGTGCCGGCGCGACAAGCAGCAGCGCATCGCATGCCGCCGTATCGGCCAGCCTGCTCGTGGCGCGCACGCCCGCGATCGAGCGTCACTCCGGGGAGGAAGGTCTCGTTGACGTGCCGCTGCGTTGATGGATGCAACGACGTCGCCTTCGCGCGCCCACAAGCACAACCTCGCGGCCGGCATGGCGCATGGCCTGCGCAAGAGCCGTACCCCAGGCGCCGCCGCCGACGATGCCGACGCTGTCGATCTTCACGCGCGTTCCCCGCCGCTCATCTGACCTGAGATGTCTAGCACGAGCCGACGCTCATGCCTTCACCCCTGCACCGATCGCCGGAGCGGCGCTCGCGGTCAAGCGGCCAGCGCGGCATCACCGGGGCATCGAGCGGATCTGCCAAGCCGAGTGCCAGGCGCTCGGCTCCCGCCCAGGCAATCATCGCGGCGTTGTCGCCGCACAGGCTCGACAGGCGGGACGTGGAAGGAGAAGCCGCGCGTTTCCGCAAGATCGCGCAGGCTGGCGCGCAGGCGCTCGTTGGCCGCGACGCCGCCCGCTACCACGAAGCGGAGCGGAGCCAGGCGACCGAGGCGCGTCGCCGCAATATCCATCGCGCGCGCGCAGCGATCGGCCACCACATCGGCGACCGCGGCTTCGAAGGCGGCGGCGATGTCGGCCACGTCCTGCTCACGTAGCGGACTGAGCTTCTCTGCCGTGCGCCGCACCGCCGTCTTCAAGCCGGCAAACGAGAAGTGCGGCTCATCGCGTCCGAGCATCGGCCGCGGCAGGTCGAAGCGGCGCGCATTCCCTTGCCGCGCGATCTGCTCCACGGCCGGGCCGCCCGGGAAGCCGAGACCCAGCAGCTTCGCCGTCTTGTCGAAGGCTTCGCCCAGCGCGTCATCGATGGTCGTACCGAGCCGCTCGTAGTCGCCGACGCCGCGCACGATCAAAAGCTGCGTATGCCCGCCGGAGACCAGAAGCAGCAGGTATGGCGGCGCCACGCCCTCGGTCAGGCCCACGGTGAGCGCGTGCGCCTCGAGGTGGTGTACGGCGACGAAGGGCAGGCCGCGCGCCAGCGCAATCGCCTTGCCGGTGATGGCGCCGACGATGAGGCCGCCAATCAGCCCCGGGCCCGACGTCGCGGCGACGCCGGTCAGATCGCCGAAGCCGGCGTCAGCCTCGCGCATCGCTTCGCGCACCAGAACGTCGAGGCACTCGACATGCGCCCGCGCAGCGATCTCCGGCACCACGCCGCCATAGGCCCGATGCCGCTCCCACTGCGAGCGCACGATGTTGGATAGGATGCGGCCCGACGCCGTCCGGCTCGCGCAGGACGACCGCCGCGGCCGTCTCGTCGCAGCTCGTCTCCAGCCCGAGCACGAGGCTCGGCTTGCCGCCCGTTTGCTCTGGATTTGCCATGGGTTGCGTTGGCGATACCGCGTTTGCGTTCGAGGGCCGGCGCGGGCATTAATGGCGCCGCATCGAGGCCAGTACTCAGGCCAGTCGCCTAGCACCCGGAGAGAACGGCTTGCAAGCAGCGAAGATCCGCATCGGCACGCGCGGCTCTCCCTTGGCGCTGGCGCAGGCGCGGCAGGTGGCGACCCGCTTGGGCGCGGCACACGGCCTTGCGCCGGAGCAATGCGAGCTCGTCATCATCAAAGACGACGGGCGACCGGATCACCGACCGGCCGCTGATCGAAGCCGGCGGCAAGGGTCTGTTCACCAAGGAGCTGGAGGAGGCGCTGTTCGCCGGCGACATCGACCTCGCCGTGCATTCGATGAAGGACATGCCGGCGATCTTGCCGCAGGGCCTCGTCATCTCCGCCATCCTCGAGCGCGAGGATCCGCGCGACGCCTTCGTCAGCCTCAAGTATCGCCTCGCTCGACGCGCTGCCGCAAGGCGCCGTCATCGGCACGTCGTCGCCGCGCCGGCAGGCGCAGGTGCTGCGCGCGCGCCCCGACCTGCGCGTCGTCGCCCTTCGCGGCAACGTCGAGACGCGGCTGCGCAAGCTCGAGGAGGGCGTTGCCGACGCGACGTTCCTCGCCTGCGCCGGTCTCAATCGCCTCGGCTTGTCGCAGCACATCACCGCCGCGATGGACGACCGACGTCATGCTGCCTGCGGTCGCGCAGGGCGCCATCGGCATCGAGATCCGCGCCGACGACGATGCGACCGCGCGGCTGATCGCGCCGCTGAACGATGCGGCAACGGCATTGTGCGTCACCGCCGAGCGGGCCTACCTGGCGCATCTCGAGGGCTCGTGCCGGACCCCGATCGCAGGTCTCGCCGAGCTGAGCGGCGGCTCCTTGCGCATCCGCGGTGAGATCCTCACGCCCAACGGCGTGCAGGCACATACGGCCTCGCGCCGCGGAAATGCCCAGGAAGCCATGCGGCTCGGAGAGCAAACCGCCGAGGAGTTGCTGCGGCATGCTGGGCCAGACTTTTTCCGCGCGACCGCCTGATGCACGTGCTGATCACCCGGCCCGAGCCGGACGCTGCCGCGCTTCCGCGCGCAGCTCGAAGCGCTCGGTCACACGGTGACGCTCGAGCCGCTGCTGAGGATCGAGCACCTGCCCATCGACGCTGACGGCCTCGCCGGCGTCGCGGGACTGATCGTCACGAGCCGCAATGGGCTGCGTGCGCTCGCTTCCAGCGCCGCGATTCAACGCCGCACTGGGGCTGCCGCATCATCGCCGTCGGCCCGGGCACGGCACAGCTCGCCCGCGAACTCGGATTTGCTCACGTCGTCGAGCAGGCAGCGGCACCGCGAACGACCTCGTGCCCGTCATCGTCGAGACATGGCGCGCGGGCAGCAGGGTCCATTGCGCACGTCCGCGGCGAGGACGTCGCCTTCGACCTGCGGGGCGCCCTCGCGGCCGGGCAATAGAGCTGCGCGAAATCGTCTCCTATCGGGCCTTGCCCGCCACGGTCCTTTCAGCCGCAAACCAGAGAACTTATGGCTACCGGCGGCCATCGATGCCGCCATCTTGATGTCGCCGCGAACCGGGGCAATCTTTGCCCGGCTGGTTGCCGTCCGAGGGGCTGAAAAAGGCCGCCAAAAGGCTCGTGTTGCTGTGCCTTTCGCCGGCCGTGGCGGCCACCGTCGAACCACTGGCCCCGGCGCGAGTTGAGGTCGCCGAGAGCCCGAATTCCGCGGCCATGCTGGCCGCCGTTACCCGAGTAGCAACGCTATGGTCAGGAGTGTAAGTTAGCGTCTGACCCGCGTGCTACAGCTTCGTCCCCAAGTGGGGCCTGGAGCGAGATCAGTCCGCAGCGAGGTAATTTGCACACATGACTGCGAACAAGAACGAGCCCGATAAGAAAGCGGCGGGTTCCGCCTCGGCCGCTCAGCGGGCAGCCGCCCGCACGCGACCCTTGATCTGAAGGCGACCGAGGTGACGCCTCCGCCTGCCAGCCGGAGCGGCAAGGTCGGGGGTGGCCGAAGCATCCGCCAAGGACAAGGCCGCTGCGAGTCCGACCGCCGCTGCCACGGCCAGCGCCACCGGGACCCAAGCTCATCGTCCGCAGCGTCCGGCCCCTCATCCAGCGAGGCCGCGTCGGCGGCAAAAGCGTCCAAGCCCGCGGGAGCCACCGCCTGCCGCATCCTCCGCCCTACGCGCCCCGCACCGCGCGGGTACGGCGGCTTCTTCACCCACGTCGCGGCCGGCATCTGCCGGCGGCATGGTCGCGTTGCTCGCGGCCGACATCCTCGCCCAACAGCTCGGCTTCGAGACGGCCGACCGCCCCGATGAAGTCCGCCGCGCTGGAGCAGCGCATCGCCACGCTCGAATCCAACCGCAGCTCAACGATCGGTTCCGTCCGATGTCGCCAATCGCCTCGCCGCCGCCGAGACGAAGCTCGGCAAGCTCGAGCAACTCAATGCCAACGTCGACGGCATCGCCAAGAAGCAGGGCCAGCTCGACGAGACGCTGAATGCAGTCAATGACAAGCTGCGCGCCGAAGGCGGTGACAAGGGCGCGACCGCGCGTGTCGCCAAGCTGGAGGAGCAGCTCTCGCTGATGTCGTCTGGCCGCCGAGCGCGACCCGCAGATCGGGGCGCCTTCCGCAGCTCGCCGCGATCACCGGCAAGCTCACCGATCTCGAATTGACGATGGCCAATCAGCTCGACGCCCTGCGCAAGAGTGTCGCCCAGGAGATCGATACGCGGCTCGCCTCGGCGACGGAGGCGGGACAAGCCGCGCGCTCCGGCACGCAGCGCATGGACCGCGAGCTCTCCACGCTGAAGGCCGAGAGCGCCGAGATGTCGACCGGGCTTACCGCGCGTGAAAACCGACAGCGACCGGGCGGCGGCCGCCTCAAGACCACGCAAGAGGAGCTCAAGCGGCTCAAGGCCGATCTCGACGCGCGCCTCGCTACCTTTGCCAAGCCCGAGGACGTCTCCTCCGCCGTCGGCCCGCATCAGCGGCAAGCTGGCGGCGCTGCAGCAGGACGTGCAGGGCGTCATCAAGAGCGAGGGCGATCGCAAAACCACCGCCGAGCGCATCGTTCTCTCGCTGGAGCTCGCCAACCTCAAACGCGCCATCGATCGCGGCAAGGCTTACGCGCCCGAGCTGGAGCAGGCGCGCAAGGTTGCCGGCACCAACGTCGATCTCGCGCCGCTCGAGCGCTTTGCCCTCGATGGCGTGCCGACGTCGACCGAGCTGCGCGCAGCAGTTCAAGCCCGTCGCCTTCAAGATCATCGACGCAGAGGAGCAGCCGGCCGAAGCATCGATCGTCGATCGTCTGCTCGCCGGCGCCCAGTCGGTCGTACGCGTGCGCAAGACGAGCCACAGCCCCGACGACAAGAGCATCGAGGCGGTGGTGTCGCGCATGGAGATCGCACTGAACGAGGATCGTCTCGCCGACGTTCTGCAAGAGTCGAAGATCGCTCCCCGCTCCGGCGCAGGATGCCGCGCAAGACTTCCTTGCCAAGGTGCAGGCGCGCGAAGCCGTCGACCGTGCGCTCGCCTCCGTCGAAACCCAGCTCAAGGCATCGCTCGCCGCCGCGCCGGCCGACGCCAACGGCAAAGCCGCAGAGTAGAGACACCACGGCATGTTGCGTCTCATCGCATTCCTCATCGCCATCGCCTTCATCGCGGCCGGCCTCGCGTGGCTCGCCGACCGTCCGGGCGAGCTGGCCATTCAATGGCAGGGCTATCAGATCGAGACGAGCGTCTTCCGCGCCATCGTCCTGCTGGTGGCGCTCGGCGCCGTCGCCCTCCTCATTTGGTCGATCCTTCGCAACATCTGGTACAGCCCCGCGGCCGTCGGCAATGTGTTGAGCAAGCGACGTCAGAAGCTCGGCATCGAAGCGCTGTCGAGCGGCATGATCGCGCTTGGAGCCGGCGACAAGTCGGCCGCCATGCGCGCCGCCATCCAGGCGCGCAAGTCGCTGCCCAACGAGCCGCTGACGCATCTGTTGCGGGCGCAGGCCGCTCAGCTCACCGGCGACCGCACCACGGCCCGCCGCATTTTCGAAGCCATGCTGGCTTCGCCCGACACCGAGCAACTCGGCCTGCGCGGCCTCTTCCTCGAGGCGCAGCGCGAGCATGAGACGGAGGCCGCGCGCCACTTCGCCGAGCGCGCCGTCGCCCTCAACCCCAAGCTCGCCTGGGCGGTCGACGCGCTGTTCGACCTGCAGTGCCGCGAAGGCGATTGGCCGGGCGCCTTGGAGACTGTCGGCGTCGCCCGCAAGAACGGTCACATCGAGCGCGCACAGGCCGATCGCCGCCGCGCCGTGCTGCTCACCGCGCAGGCGCAGGCCGCCGAGGAAAGCGATCCGGAACGCGCCTTGAACTTGGCGCTGGAAGCGCATGGCCTCGCGCCCAACCTCGTGCCGGCCGCCGCCATCGCCGGGCGCCTTCTGGCCTCGCGCGGAAACACGCCCCGCGCCACCAAAATCCTGCAGCGCACGTGGAGCCGTGCGCCGCATCCCGATCTCGCTACCGCCTACGCCTACGCGCGCATCGGCGACAGCCCGCGCGATCGCCTCGACCGCGTGCGCCAGCTGGCGGCGCTCAGCCCCAACTCGCTGGAGGGCCCCGTCGCCGTCGCCACAGCCGCCATCGAGGCGCGGCAGTTCGACGAAGCCCGCGCCGCCCTCGAGCCGCTCATACCCTCGCGCATGACGCAGCGCGTCGCGACGCTCATGGCGCGCATCGAAGGCGAGCAGCACGCCGACAAGGGCCGCGTGCGCGAGTGGCTTGCCCGCGCCGTCAATGCGCCGCGCGATCCGGCGTGGACCGCGGACGGCTTCGTTGCCGACCGCTGGATGCCGGTTTCGCCGGTATCGGGCGCGCTCGATGCCTTCCAGTGGCGCGTGCCGGTCGAGACCGTCGAGAAGAGCGAAGGCGACGTTCTGGCGAGCAAGCTGGAAGAGCTCGTCGCGCTCGGCATGTCGCGATCAGACGCCGAGCCGCCCGCGGAGCCGGACGTCGCTCCCGTCACTGCCGCGCCTACAGTTAAAACCAAGGCGCAGCCGGCCCGCGGTGAGAGAAGCCGCGCAACGTGTCGAACCGGAGATGCCCGAGGTCGAAGCGCGTACGGAGATGACGGCCAAGCAGGGGTCCGTCCCCGATACGACTACAGAGTCGACGCGGCGCCCCGGGGAAGCGACCTCGCCGGCAAAGCCGACGCGCACGCGCCCCGCCGAAGCCACGGCGAGCCAAAGTCAGCGCAAGAAGACGGAGCCTGGCGAAGCCCGCGTCTTCGTGCCGCCGCACGCGCCCGACGACCCGGGCACGGAGCAAATCGAGGCGGAGGACGTCACTCTGCCGCTGCGCCCGCAGCGCGCCTGAGACTAAAAGGCCAAACGCTCCTCCTCTTACGCGACTTTCCACAAGGTTTGCGCTTACCCCGCTAACGCTTTGAACTTGCGCGGCGTAGCTTCCGCGCGCCCGGCCGCATCGTGTGACCGGGGAAACCGGAGATGTGTGATGTCACACAAGACCGCCGCGCTGTTGATTCTCGCTGCCTCGCTGCTGGCGAGCCCCGCCGCATTCGCCGACACCACCGAGGACGATGTGACTTGGATCAACCAGTGCATCGCCGACAACAAGAAGGAAGGCGCGACCGAGGATGTCGTGCGCAAATACTGCGTCTGCATGAACAACGCGATGGGCGATGAGGAATCAAAGTCCGTCACGGAGTGGGAGAAGTCCCACCCGGACGAGACGAAGGCCTGCGATAAGGAAGCCGGCTGGAAGTAGTCATGGCCTGATCAACACACGCCCGCAGGGTGGCATGCGCCCCCTGCGGGCCCTTAAGACGCGGCCGGACGGCATCGCGGGAAAAGTTCTAGGTAGGTTCGGGATGGCATAACAGGCAGCAATCTGGCTGCTTTTCATTCTTGTGCCTTCCACGAACCGGACGTACAATTCGGGACAATAAGAATCGCTTGTCGGGAACGCCTTTGGTGGAACTGGCCCAAGTTTTCTTGGGCTGAGCTTCAGCTTGAAAGGTGGCGCATGACCCGAACCCTCCGCCGATCCGCTCCTCTCATCGCCTTGTCGCTCATCGCGTTTGCTCCGGGCCCGGTGCACTCGGGCGACGCCGATGGCGTGCTCGTGCAGTGCGTGGCGCCGGGGGATGATTGCCGGACGCGAATCATCCGGCTGCCCGACGGGCAGCCCGGACAGGTTCTGAAGTTCGAATACTGCCGCGAGGGTGACTGCGACCGGGCACACCGCGAGCATTGGATAACGCACTTTCTCGTGCCGCCGCCCGGCGAGGTCTGCCGCAACACGGACATCAACGAGGCGCTGCAGTGGTTGGAGCAAAACCGCAAGGGCTGGCTACTGGCCGGCTGGGGCTGCGTTTCGACCCGGCAGGTACCCGCCTAAGTCAGCTCGGCCCTGGTGGCGCCCGGAATTGGCCAAAACGCGTGCAGCGGCGGGGTGACGATTATCGTCAGGGTCTGATGTTACCAATGAGCGCGTGAGCGAGCACGAATGGGACTTGGGGCCACGCGCTTAGCCTTCTCAGTAACTCGGCCGACTGATAACCTTCTACACATCCGCCGAAAAACTCGCTGAGATGGGGAGTGAGATGGACAGAAACGGCATCATAATGGGAATGGTCCTTCTTGCGATCGCGCTGCTTGTAGGAGCCGCGTGGTATCTGGCGAACTCAACTGGTTCCACGAGCGGTACTGGCGGTGGACCAGCCACTCACGTCGAGACAACGCCAGCGCCTTAGCCATCGGCGCCTCGCCTAGGCGGTCCACTCGGACACCCGGACGGCAGGAGTGGTCGCCGCCGCCGGGTGACAGAGCCAATCCATCTCTCGTGTCCCTCGAACAGATGGAAGCGGCTCCGCCTAAACGTTACTCAAACGGGCACCCCCCGCACATAAAATCGTACGTGCACGCCTAATGCTGGCTCTGAGCGTAGTTGGCTCGCCACATGTCCACAAATAACCTGTTCGCCTACAAAGCGGTCACGCTGTCCTCGCGATATGATTGGCGATCGCGTGGAGAATGGCATGAGTGCTCGCCAGCTTATCGGTAAGACGTTCGATCCGACCACACTGGTTGTGATGGGAGCAGCCTTTGATCGCGCGTGGTCCGAGATCGCGCATCACTTCGGCGAGACGGATGCGGATGTTGCCCGCTCGCGCCTAGCCGAGGCCATCCTGATCGTTGCAGCAGATCACGAATGCCACGACATCGCAGAGCTCAAGACGGACGCATTGCAGGTTTTAGCGCTCACGTATCGCCGACGCGGGCCATTGGACTGGCAATAGCCCGATTTACGCCAGCTCGGCGATTTGAAGCCACTGTTAGCCCGCTGTTTATTCTGTTTGGTACTTTCGGACTATTGCTCGGAACGCCCGCACGCTCACGGATGTTGCTGGACGGCGCGATCCGCACTTAAGCCATACGCCTCAAAATACATCCCGGATCGGCATCTCTAACCAACCTTCATCACGGAGGCGCCCATGGGTGCCGAAGAACGGGTCGTGCTGGTCGTGGAAGACGAACCGCTTGTGCGCGAGAACATCGCGGATGAAATGCGCACTTATGGCTGGCACGTGCTTGAGGCGGCCAGCGGCGAGCATGCCCTCACTTTGGTGGCCGACAATCAAATTGACGTAGTTTTTACGGACATTCTGCTCGCCGGACATATGAGCGGATGGGAGATCGCCGAGGCGTTGAGGGTGAGAGTTCCCGCCTTGCCAATCCTCTACACCTCAGGCCATGGCTGCGATCCTGCGCGGCAAGTGGCCGGCAGCCTTTTCATCCGCAAGCCTTACGAGCCAGGCTTCATCATCGAGGCCTGCTACAATCTCATGGATCAGCCGGCGATTTGAACGTGGACTCTGGCTGACTTCGATCTTCTGCGTGTCGTGAAGACTGCAATCGAGGATGCGAGCGCAGACTGCGGGCTGCCGGCGGAGACGATGGCGGTATTCCGCGGTTGATGATGTCGGTACGCATCATGGCGGCCGTCGCAGCGGGCGAACGCGATGCAGAGCGCCTGAAGCTCCTTGCACTCAAGGCCGTGGACGCGCCGGCATCGCTCGATGACCCCGCTGGCGCCTCCTGATGGAGAGTTTCATTCGGGCGAAGTCAACCCGCCTCTAATTCGCCCACGTCCTCACGTACCGATTGATGCACGAGGGGGAGTAAGCTCATGCTCCATCAAGGTGCAAAATCGCTCGTCGTCCTGGCCGTCGCCGTGAGCCTAGCGGTTGTTCCGGTCAACGATGCGCAAGCGCGACGCGGCCGAGGTGTCGCCGTTGGAATTGCCGTAGGCATTATTGCTCTCGCGATTATCAGCGCGGAAGCCAACCGCTACAGGCCCAGGCGCAGGCATCGTCACATTCAGCGACAAGCGGAAGTGCCAGGGCGACCAGCGGAAGCGCCAGAGTGCGAATGGCGTGGCCGGACCTGTTTCAACAACAGCTACGGTACCCGTGTCTGTGAAGGTGGCGAATACGTGTGCCGCCCGCAATGACGGCGCCGCTCAAGAAGTCAGCTTAAATCTGGCTTCTTCCCCATCTTCTCAAATCGATCTCGGTTCGCCTCGCGCCACGCCGCGCACTTGGTCTTTATCCACTCTGGCCGCTTGCCGGAGCGGTAGGGCGCGTCGGCTCGCTTCGACACGATGCCTTCCAGCTCCAGTTTGCACACGTGCTCAAGCACCATCGCTCCGTCGCCCTCGATGTGGTCGACGTACTTGATGAACTGCATGCCTGGTGTGTTGTCGAGCAGCGCTTCCAGCACGCGCTTGCGGTCGATCAGCGCCGCGCCGCGCAAGTCGAAACCGTCAAGATAGAGTAGGTCGAATGCGTAGTAGATGAGCCGCGCCTTGACGCGTGTCGGTCGCGCAGCCCCCGCCGCCGGCAGCTCGTAGAAGACGGCTCGGCCCTTGGCATCGACCGCCACCAGCTCACCATCGAGGATGATGGTGTTGACCGGCAGGGCGCCGAGCGAGGCGGCGATGGTCGGCATGCGTGCGGCCCAGTCGTAGCCGCGCCGCGTGTAGATGATCGGTCGCTCGCTGAACAGCGCCTGCGCCCTGTAGCCATCGTGCTTGATCTCGTGCAGCCACGCTTCGCCTGAAGGCGGCATCTTCCGCAACGTCGGGCAACAGGGCTCGACAAAGCCGGGGAACGTCGCTGGCTTTGCACCCTCGATCATTCGGCCGAGAAAGCGTGCCGGCGAGCGGTGGGTTGATCGGCGTGGCTTCAATGGCGCGAACCTTGTCAACCGACGATCCAGCACACCCAACAAGGCCGTGGCAACAACCCCGTTAACCTTGGCCAAAAGATCGCCAACGGCATCGTGCGCGTTCAAGCGTGGCTATCGGACAACTCCGTAGCGCAAAACCGTAAGGGAGATCGGTATGCTTAGGTGCAAAATCATTGCGTACAGCGCGTCCGCATTTCTGCTGATGTTCAGCGCAGCAGAAGCGCACATTGTTTGCCACGGCAATGCTCAGGTGGTTCAAGGCCGCGAGATTTTGACGCCCTACTGCGGAGATAACACCATAGCAGCTGCCGCGCGCGCGAGCGGCATGAGAGTATCCGATGCCGAAGTACGCAATGACCCGACCACGAAAGACGACATTTGCCGCTGGCTTCGCGGTGACAGCAGCGTCAGGTCAGATTGCTAACTGACGGACGGCGTACTTGGGGTGATGGTGTTCTGTCTTTGTCACCCCAAGCACCACACGTCGCCTACGCGAGCGTCTAGGGTTGGAACACAAGGACTTAATTTGAGCGAGGAGTTCGCGCTCGGTTCGTAAGACGCGGTTTGTCCTGGTGTGCAGCCTCGCGCACGCGCGTGGTCGGGGGTCGCGGCGAGCAGGTGCGGTGCAAGACCTCGCGCGCGCGTGGCAGGTTTCCGCGTCATCTTCATTAGCGTCCCATCTTCGTGGTCGAATAGGGGGTGGTCTTCCGCAACCGATTTTCGCGCTCGATAGATCAGGCAGTGCGCGTGGCGCCAGCTATGTGCAAGGACGTGTGCTAGACGGCTTGCCCCTCGGTTGGGATTGCCCTACACAGGCCGCCGCTAACCATGGATCGTGGGCTCTCCCATATCCCTGGAAAGCGCAGCACTTGGTGCCCCATGTGCTAGATTTGTGATGTGCTAGATTTGTGCTAGACGGCGCTTTGGTTGTAGAGCACGACGCACAGAAGCGCAGGAAACACTGGTTAAGCCGCAATAGCTCAGTCGGTAGAGCACGTCATTCGTAATGACGGGGTCGGGGGTTCGAATCCCTCTTGCGGCACCAGCCCTACACTCCGCAGTCGAACCCGATGCATCGTAAGCGACAGGCGCCGGAACGGCTTTGTCGTTCGATATCCGGCGTCGCTAACGCTTCTCCCAAACTTCGAAGAACTTCTTCAATTTGCGGCGCCAGTAGAGACGCTCGTCCGCCAGGTTATCGAAGAACTCGGCGAGCCGGCTTGCCTTAGCGATCGTGTAGACGGTGAGCGCGATTGCCAATACGGCGACGAGCCCGAAGTAGACACCCTTAGTGACAAGCGGAGCTTCAGTCGCATCGAGAAGGTTCATGCCGAGGAACCCGGTGGTCGCCGTGCCAATCAGGCTCAGAATGGCGACGACGGTGAGCCGCAAAATCGTCGCCGACGAGCGTCGCAGCATGTCGCTGTCGAGGTACTCGCTCATGTCGCGGAGCTCTTCGCGAACGTCGCCATAGAGGCGTGTGGTTGCGAGGTGGTCGGACCAGAGTCGAAACAAATCTCGCGCAACTGCTTGATTGGTCACCTCATAGAACCAGTACCGATGCGAAAAGCGAAGAAAGACCTCGAGCGTCCGGCGAATCTCGGACTGGAAGTTTTCGACGCTCTGGGGTCGCTCGGTGTCCAGCTGGCCAATGCTGCGTGCCAGCCGGTCCGACAGAATGAGCAACGCGGCCCGATGCAAGTGGGCGATCAAGCCCAGCAGAAAGAACGAATTGCGGAACTGGGCCAGCAAGCCGCGCTCGAGGTCGGTGCTGACCGGCTGGCGCGCATCTGCGACCATCACAAACGCATGACCGCAACACATGATGCGCGTATCGATCCAGTCGCCGGTGCGCAGGGGATCGTGGAAGCGATCGTAACAGTAGCGTTCGTTGAAATTCTCCAAGAAGGCCGCCGCGTAGGGTGCGGATGCCGGGTTCCCTGGGGGCAGCACCAGTCCGAGCCGCGCATGGTCGTTCTCGGTGAGGCTTAGAGGATCATCGACGGCGAGATAGGCCATGATCGGGATCCAATTGTGCTCCACAAGTCGGCACCTCAGCGGTCCCGTCTCGTCACTCTGGCCCATGGTCAGGGGCGCCAGCAGAAACTTCCAATGGGACGCAATCGTCGGCACTTGGAACCGACAAACCGAGGTCAGAAACCTCTCGCGATGCTCATAGTCGGAAGTCGCCAGAACTCGACCTTCCCGATCGAGCCACTCAACGCGCTCGGGGCAATGCCAAGCCTGACCGGCGTCGGTCCAGCCCGACGGATAGGCACGACCAAACCGATACATCACCTCCTGCACATGCTCGAGGGCCAGATCGTGGGCCTCGATTTCGACAGCAAGGATCACGACATCGACGTCGCAGAAAAAGTGCAGCTCCACGCGAGCGACGTTGAACAGCAAGGGGCTCGTGCCCTCGATAGGGGCTATGCGCACCTTCGCGATGTCGTGACGGCTAAACACCCGTATCGGCGACCTGCCACGACCTGATCTTCCCAACCGGGATGTCCGGGCCCCATAGAGAAATCGCTGCACATGGGGAAGAAAGGATACGAACTCGCGATAGGTGTGTTCTTGAAGCAAGCTCGGATCGTCTGGAAAGTCATCGGTAGTCTCAGCCCAACGGGAATCCGCTCCGTTCGCAATCGCGGCGAGTAAATCGCCGTCGCGAGTTTGGGACCCCTCCTGGGGCGGTATCAATTGAAGCGGCCAAAGCAAGATCTGCCGAAATTGTCGGACAAAGCGTCCCGAACCAGCAGCCACCCGGGCGGCGACTTGGCCCATTTCGGGGCTCTTCGGCGATTGCGGGTCGATAGTGTGCGTCGAGCCCATGACGTCCTCTTCAAGAATGACGCTGCGGTCACGGCCGGCTCGAGTATCCGCTTTGGGCGTTTAAGAATCTCAACTGAAAGATTAAGGCACCGGCGCGAGCTTCGGATCGGCCATGCCAGTAAACGGTAGCACAAAAGCGGCCTTCCGCTCGTCCGAACCGAACCCGCAGCAGACCGCCATTTGGCTGCGTCGGCTCGGCATCTGAGTGCGGGCGGCAGATCGGCGCCACGAGGGGACTTGGGAAACTGCGGTCGATCAGTGGTCGACCGACAGCGGCACGGTCACGTTGATAAAGCCTGCGTCGCCCGTCAGACGGTTCTCGACGTCGAACTCGCGGAAGTATTTGAGCTCGGTGCTGATCGGGATCTTGCCGCACATGAAGGTGTAGGTGACATCCGGCCCGAGGGCGGTGACGCGGCCCTCGAAGCTGCCGACGCGCGCACCGGCCCCGCTATCGCCGGTGATCTGCTGGTAGTGATAGCCGGCGATGCCGAAGGCGAACGTCTTCGACACGTGCTGCATCAGCGCCCACTCGACGTGGAACTCGGTGCCGGTCTTGTAATCGGTGTCGGGGTTTTCCCCGTTGAACGTGAAACCCGGCGGTTACCGACACCTCATGCCCGCGCTTGGCATCAAGGTAGGTCACCGAGCTGCTGGTATCGAGCGCCCAGCGGTGAAAGGCGAGGTTGCTGATGCTTTCGGTATCCCAAGGACCGATAGGGACATTCAGCAGCGCGCCGACGTTCCAGTGCCAATTGCCCTCATGCCAGCCGATCAGCGCATTGAGAACGGGATCGCCGAACTTGGTCGAGCTGTCCTCGAAGTCGAAATGCCGGCCGCGCTGGATGGTCGTGCCGTTGGGCAGCGTCAGCGTCGCCAGCGCATCGATACCGACGTCGACATCCTTCCAGCCATAGGGGACCATGACGCCCAAGCCGACATTGCCGCCGAGGAATTTCTGCGGCGCGATCCACAGCGCAATGCGGCAAGATTGATGTAGGCGTTGCCGGTGACGTCGATATCTGCCTGAACGTTCAGGATTCCGGTCCGCCGCAGCGCCACACCCACCGCCGCCGCTCCGCTGGCGTCGCCTGAGTAGGCATAGTTGATGTCGGTAACGTAGGTGCCGGGCGGGGGCACGAAGCCGGCCATGGACGTCTTTATGCCGAGCAAGTAGATGCCGGTCGCGTTCTCGGCGGCGCGAGCCGCATCGATCGGCCAACCATGGACGAAGAGTGCAACTAGCCCGGCAAGAACGGCGGGGGATCGCATCCTCGTGCTCCCTGCTCACCTCGAGTGCGTGGTCGTTGGTTAACCGCACAACGATAAGGGTCGACTCTATCATTCGGTGAGCAGCAGCTGGTGCCCACTGCACCACAGGCTAAATTGAACGATCGATCAGATTGCGGATCGTATGATGGGTGTGGTTCACTGAACGCACCGGCAGATACCCCTGGTGTCCGGTGGCCCCGCAGGAGGAATGGCGCAATGTCGCCCCTTCTGAAGCACGCGCAAGCAGAGATGGCGTGGATACCCGGTGGCACGTTCGCCATGGGATCGAACGACCATTACCCCGAGGAAGCGCCGGTCCATCGCGTCTGCGTCGATGGTTTCTGGATGGATCCGACTCCGGTCACCAACAAGCAGTTTCGCGCCTTCGTGGAGGCGACCGGCTACGTCACTTTCGCCGAGATCGCCCCGCGCGCCGAGGACTATCCCGGCGCGCTGCCGCATATGCTTAAAGCGGGATCGCTCGTTTTTCGTCCGCCGCCGGGTCAGGTGGACCTGCGCGATTGGAGCCAGTGGTGGGAGTTTCGCTTCGGCGCCACTTGGCGCCACCCCTACGGGCGCGGCACCTGGATCAAGGGCCTCGACGAGCATCCCGTCGTGCACATCAGCTACCGCGACGCAGAGGCTTACGCGCAGTGGGCCGGCAAGGAGCTGCCGACCGAAGCCGAGTGGGAGTTCGCCGCGCGCGGCGGCGCTGACGGCGCCGAGTTCGCCTGGGGCGATGAGTTCGCGCCCGGCGGCAAGCAGATGGCCAATACCTGGCAGGGCAATTTCCCCCACGAGAACACGCAGCTCGACGGGTATGAGCGTACGTCTCCCGTCGGCACCTATCCGGCGAACGGCTACGGCCTCTACGACATGATCGGCAATGTGTGGGAGTGGACCACCGACTGGTACGTGCCCAAGCACCCGGCCGACGCACCGAAGGCGTGCTGCATTCCCGAGAACCCGCGCGGGCCGCGCCAAGATGAGAGCTACGACCCGTGCCAGGCGCAGTTCAAGATCCCGAGGAAAGTTCTGAAAGGCGGCTCGCACCTGTGCGCGCCGAATTACTGCCGGCGCTATCGGCCCGCCGCGCGTCATCCAGAGCCGATCGACACCTCGACGAGCCACGTGGGATTCCGCTGCATCATACGAGACGTGAAATAATACCGCCTCGCCTACAGGGGAGCGAACACCGACGACTTAGGGAGAATCACGCCGTGAGTAAAAGAGCGAAAACCCGCCACTACGTTCGCAGCGCAATGCTCTCGACCAGCCTCTCGTGTCTCATCCTTGCCGCGCCGGACCTCGCGGCGGCGCAGGAGGTGCTCCCGCGCCCAGAGCAACCCTTCAAGGGTTCCATCGGCCGCACTGCCGAAGGATTCCATCAAGGATTTTCCGCAGGAGGTGAAGGCGCCGGAAGGCGCACCGAACGTCCTGCTCATCCTCACCGACGACGTCGGCTTCGGTGCGTCCTCGCACGTTCGGCGGACCGATCCCGACGCCGACCATGGACCGGCTGGCCAAGAACGGGCTGCAGCTACAACCAGTTCCACACCACCGCGCTGTGCTCGCCGACCCGTGCGGCGCTCATCACCGGGCGCAACCACCATTCGGCGGCGACCGGCGTGATCATGGAGGCTGGCACCGGCTTCCCGGGCTACAACACGCTGATGCCGAAGAGCTGCGGCACGTCGCCGAGATCCTGCAAGCAGAACGGCTACAACACGTCCTGGTTCGGCAAGAACCACAACGTCCCCGACTGGCAGACGCAGCCAGGCCGGGCCGTTCGACCTGTGGCCGACGGGGCTGGGCTTCGAATACTTCTACGGCTTCATCGGCGGCGACACGAGCCAGTGGGCGTCCCGCCATCGTCGAGGGCACCAAGCCGATCGAGCCGCCGCACGACGACCAGGACTACACTTCGACCAGGACATGGCCGACAAGGCCATCGACTGGATCCAGCATGCAACAGGCCGTCGCGCCGAACAAGCCGTTCTTCGTCTACTACGCCCCGGGCACCGCGCACGCCCCGCACCACGCGCCCAAGGAGTGGATCGCGAAGTTCAAGGGCAAGTTCGACCAGGGCTGGGACAAGGCAGCGCGAGGAGACATTCGAGCAGCCAGAAGAAGCTCGGCGTGATCCCGGCAGACGCCAAGCTCACGCCGCGCCCCAAGGAAATCCCGGCGTGGGACTAGCCTCAACGCCGACCAGAAGAAGGTCTTCGCCCACATGATGGAGGTCTATGCGGCGGCGCTCGCACACGCCGACCACCAGATCGGCCGCGTCATCGACGCGATCGACGAGACCGGCGAGCTGGACAACACGCTCGTCATCTACATCCAGGGCGACAACGGCGCCAGCGCCGAGGGCAGCCCGCAGGGGCTGCTCAACGAGATGACGTTCTTCAACGCCATCCCCGAAGAGCTTCAGCGAGGTGCTCCGCCGCATGGACGAGCTCGGCGGACCGACGACATACAACCACTACCCGGTCGGCTGGGCGCATGCGATGGACACGCCGTTCCAGTGGACCAAGCAGATCGCCTCGCCATTTCGGCGGCACGCGCAACGGCATGGTGATCTCGTGGCCGAAGCGGATCAAGGACGCGGGCGGCCTCCGCACCCAGTTTCACCACGTGATCGACATCGTGCCGACCATCCTCGAGGCGGTCGGCGTCGAGGCGCCCGCGATGCTCAACGGCGTGGCGCAGAAGCCGATCGAAGGCGTGAGCATGGCGTACACGCTTCGACGACGCGAAGGCTCCCTCGAAGCGGCGCACGCAGTACTTCGAGATGTTCGCCAACCGCGCCATCTACCACGACGGCTGGGTGGCCGCGACCACGCCCCCTTCTGCCGCCCTGGGATGCAACGCCCAAGCCGGTCGACATCGATGCCTACCAGTGGGAGCTCTACAACGTCGCCGAGGACTTCACGCAGGCGAAGAACCTCGCCGCGAAGAACCCGAAGAAGCTGCGCGAGATGCAGGACCTCTTCTGGGCCGAGGCCGGGCGGTACAACGTGCTGCCGCTCGACAACAGCAAGGTCGAGCGGCTCGACGTGGCCAACCGGCCCAGCCTCACGCGCGGACGAAACACATTCACCTACTTTCCGGGCATGGTCCGCATCCCCGAGGGCGTCTCGCCCGACATCAAGAACAAGTCGTTCGCCGTCACTGCCTCGTTCGAAACCACTGGCGAAAAGAGTGAAGGTGTCCTCGCCACGCAGGGCGGGCGGTTCGCCGGCTGGGGTCTCTACCTGCACTGGAGGCAAGCCCGTCTTCCACTACAACCTTGCCGGGGTCGAACGCTACGAGGTCGTAGGCAACGATCCGCTGCAGCCCGGCAAGCACACGATCCAAGTGGACTTCAAATATGACGGCGGCGGCCTCGGCAAAGGCGGCACCGCGACTCTTACCGTCGACGGCGCGAAGGCGGCCGAGGGGCGCATCGAGCGCACGCTCCCGTTCCGCATGTCACTCGATGAAACCCTCGACATCGGCGAGGACACCGGCACGCCTGTCAGCGAGGCCTACCACGTCCCGTTCAAGTTCACCGGCAAGCTCGAGAAAGTCACGATCGACCTGAAGTAACTTTCCAGCGTCGTACGAGAGGAAAAGTGAAGGACGTCATTGGCAAGCAGCAAGCGGGGGAGTCACGGCAGATGACCTAGAAAGGATCACGCCATGCCCAAGGGAGAGAGAAACGCCCAAGCGAATCCGCAAACGGAAATCGCGATCGACCGCAGAAATATACTGCTGAGTAGCGGATCACTGCTCGCACTTGCCGCGACAGGAGTAGCAACCGCCGAGGCTCAGGCGCCGAAGCCAGCGGCAGCAGCGCCGGGCGCCGGCGGGAAGCCGAATATCGTCGTCATCATGGGTGACGACATCGGCATCTGGAACATAGGCGCCTACCATCGCGGCATGATGGCCGGACGAACGCCGAACCTCGACAAGATCGCCGCCGAAGGCATGCTCTTCACAGACTACTACGCGGAAGCGAGTTGCACGGCGGGCCGTGCCAACTTCATCACCGGCGAGCTTCCGATTCGCACGGGCATGACCACCGTGGGTCAGGCCGGTTCGCCGATTGGCATCCCCGCGCAGGCAGTGACCATTGCCACGGCGCTCAAGGCCATGGGTTATGCCACTGGCCAGTTCGGCAAGAACCACCTCGGCGACCTCAATGAGTTCCTGCCGACCGTGCACGGGTTCGACGAGTTCTTCGGCTACCTATACCACCTCGATGCGATGGAAGACCCCGCGCACCCCGCCTACCCGCAGGAGCTGCTGGACCGGGTCGGCCCGCGCAACATGGTCCATAGCTGGGCCACGGATACGGACGACCCGACCGAGCAACCGCGCTGGGGCAAGATCGGCAAACAGAAGATCGAGGACGCCGGCACGCTCTATCCCAAGCGGATGCAGACCATTGACGACGAAATCCAGGAACTCGCCTTCAATTTCATCGACAAGGCGAAGGCCGACGGCAAGCCGTTCTTCCTCTGGCTCAACCCGACGCGCATGCACATCGTCACCCACCTATCGCCGAAGTATGAGGCCATGCGCAATTCCAAGAATGGCTGGACCATTCACGAAGCAGGCATGGCCCAGATCGACGATATCGTGGGTGCCACCATGCAGAAGCTCAAGGACATGGGCGTCGACGACAACACCATCGTCGTGTTCACCACCGACAACGGCACCGAAGTCTTCACCTGGCCCGATGGCGGACAAACTCCGTTCGCGCAAAGCAAAGGGACGGTCATGGAGGGTGGCTTCCGTGCGCCGGCGATGGTTCGCTGGCCCGGTCACGTCCCTGCCGGCAAGGTCGAGAACGGCATCATTTCCGGCCTGGACTGGTTTCCGACGTTCCTCGCCGCCGCCGGCGACACGACCATCGTCGAAGACCTCAAGAAGGGTAAGAAGATTGGCGACACCACATACAAGGTCCATCTCGACGGCTACGACCAGACTGCCATGATCACCGGCAAAGGCCCCTCGGCCCGCCACGAGATCTTTTATTTCGGAGAAAGCACGCTCGGTGCGGTGCGCATCGACGACTTCAAGTATCGCTTCATCGATCAGCCCGGCGGCTGGCTGCTCGAGAGACCAGCCCTGACACGCCCTACCTGACCAACCTCCGCCTAGATCCTTTCGAGCGCACGGGGTGGCCCGAATATGGGACCAAAACCGGGTCGGAGAACTATTTCAGCTGGTTCCAGTATGAGTTCTGGCGCTTCGTGTTCGTCCAACAGGAAGTGGCGAAACTGGCGCAGACCGCGGTCGAGTTCCCGCCCATGCAAAAAGGCGCGAGCTTTAACCTCGACGCAGTGAAGGCGAAAATCGACGCGGCCCAAGCGGCAATGGCCAAGTAGCCACGCCAAGGGTTGAGCTGATCTTCATGGCGAGCGACTTGCGACGGACGTCCCGGTTCCGGTGCGTCCAACGAACAAAGAATGAAAGACCAGTCACGAGCAGCAAGCAAGCGGGGGTCCTAAGGCAAATGGCTTAGAAAGGACACGCGATGACTTCGGGAGAACGAGACGCACAAACGGACACGCAATCCGAATTCGAGCTCAATCGCAGGAGAGTGCTGTTAAGTACCGCATCGCTGCTCGCCATGTCGGCCATGAGCCGAGCCGCGGCGCAGACACAGCCATCCCCACCAAAAGCCGAGATGGGCCCTGTTGCGCCGGCCGCAACGCAAGCGGGCGCAGGCAAGCCGAACATCCTCGTCATCTTCGGCGACGACGTCGGCATCGCCAACATCAGCGCCTACTCGAATGGCCTGATGGGCTACGAGACCCCGAACATCGACCGCATCGCCAAGGAAGGCATCAAGTTCCAACACTATTACGGGGAGCAATCCTGCACCGCCGGCCGCGCGGCGTTCCTCACAGGCCAACACGGCATTCGCACCGGCCTCACGAAGGTAGGTTTCCCCGGTGCGCCGATGGGCATGAGCCAGCTCGACCCTTCCATCGGCGGCTTGCTCAAGAACCTCGGCTATGCCACGGGCCAGTTCGGCAAGAACCACGTCGGCGATCGCAACCCTTCGCTCCCGACGGTCAACGGATTCGATGAGTTCTTCGGCAACCTCTACCATCTCAATGCCGAGGAGGAGCCGGAGCTACCCGACTATCCCAAGGACCCGGCTTATCTCGCCAAGTTCGGTCCGCGCGGTGTTCTGAGGTGCAAGGCGACGGACGTCGATGATCCGACGGAAGACCCGCGCTTTGGCAAAGTCGGCAAGCAGACCATCGAGGATACGGGCGCGCTGACCAAGAAGCGCATGGAGACGATCGACGACGAGACGTCGACCGCGGCCATCGCTTTCATGCAGCGGCAGCAGGCGGCGGACAAGCCGTTCTTCTGCTGGTTCAACTCCACGCGCATGCACTTGCGCACGCACGTCCGCGACTCGCACCGCGGCCGCTACAAGCACGGCGACTCCGAGTACGTCGACGGCATGCTCGAGCACGACGATACCATCGGCACCGTGCTCAAGGCACTGGACGACATGGGCGTCGCCGACAACACCGTCGTCGTCTACACGAGCGACAACGGGCCCCACATGAACACGTGGCCCGACGGCGCCATGACGTGGTTCCGCTCCGAGAAGAACACCAACTGGGAGGGCGCCTTCCGCGTCCCCTGCCTCGTCCGCTGGCCCGGCGTCATCAAGCCGGGCACGGTCACCAACGAGATTGCGAGCCACAACGACTGGGTTCCGACACTCTGCTCCATCGCGGGGGAGCCGGACATCGTCAACAAGCTCAAGGCGGGCTACACGGCCAACGGCATCAACTACAAGGTCCACCTCGACGGCTACGACCAGTCTGCGTTCCTGAAATCCGTGAGCGGCACCGCGGCGAACAACAACGGCGTGAAAAGCGCCCGCGACAGGTTTTTCTACTCCGACGACGACGGCCTGCTCGTCGCTATGCGGCAAGGCGATTACAAGTACGTCTTCTCGGAGCAGCGCGCGCAAGGCACGATGCAAGTGTGGGCGGAGCCGTTCACCACTCTGCGCCTGCAGAAGATCTACAATCTGTTCCAGGATCCGTTCGAGCGCGCCGACATCACGTCCAACACCTTCTGGGACTGGCAGCTCAACCACGTACAGAACATGTATGGGGTCATGGACGAGGTGTTTAAGTTCGTGGAGACATTCAAGGAGTTCCCGCCGCGCTCGTTCCCGCCGAGTTTCAACCCGGCGAACATCATGAGTGAGACGCTCGATGACTACAAAACGAGGAAGATGCTGAAGGAGAGCATCGACCCCGAGCGGATCCGCGGCGGGCTGAACAAGATGATCGAACAGCAGCTCCAGGAGCGCGGGGCCCCGTGAGAGCATAGTCGACGGCGCCGGCCTGCTTTCGTTGGCGGCCGGCGTTACCTCCCTCCCTTGGCATGTGAGGTTCAAATGTCGCGCCGATTCATCCGTTTCGCTCGAAACGTTTTCTTCTCTGCGTCGCTGGTTGCGATCTCGATTTCGGCAGCCTCCGCGCAGGGCGATCCGCTTCCCTCGTGGAACGAAGGCGCGGCTAAGAAAGCGATCGTCGAGTTCGTGCAAGCGACCGCGGACCAATCGAGCTCGAGGTTTGTGCCCCCACCAGAGCGCGTCGCGACTTTCGACCAGGACGGCACGCTGTGGGTCGAGCATCCGATGTACGGGCAGTTGGTCTATTGCCTGGACCGGGTGCCCGCGGTGGTGAAAGCGAAGCCGGAACTCGCAAACACCGAGCCTTTCAAGACAGTGTTGTCGGGCGACCGTGAAGCGATGGCGAAGCTATCAAAAAAGGACCTGGAAACGATCCTGGTCGCCACTCTCACTGGCATGAGTGTCGATCAGTTCCAAGCCGAAGTGAAAAGCTGGCTTGAGGCCGCCAGGGACCCGCGGTGGAAGCGGCCCTATACGGAGCTGACCTATCTGCCCATGACAGAGTTGCTCAAATACCTGCGCGAGAATGGCTATAGGACTTACATCGCCACCGGAGGGGGGCAGGATTTCGTGCGCGTCTACTCCGAGGCGGTGTACGGCATTCCACCCGAGCAGGTGGTTGGCACCGCAGGCGTCACGACCTACGGCTACGACAAGGACGGCAAACCGTTTCTCTTGAAGGAACCGAAGTTGTTGCTCAACGACAACGATGCCGGGAAACCCGAAGGTATCCACTTCATGATCGGACGCCGCCCCTATGCTTCGTTCGGCAATTCGACGGGCGACCGGCAGATGCTGGAATACGCCAAGGCCGGTGAGGGCGAGCGGCTCGCGGTGCTGGTGCTGCACGACGACGCCAAGCGCGAATACGCCTACGGGCCAGCCCAGGGTCTCTCCGACACCAAGGTCGGCACCTTTACGCAGGAGCTCTATGACGAAGCGATAAAGAGCGGTTGGATAGTCATCAGCATGAAGAACGATTGGAAGCGCATCTTCGCGTTTGAAAGCGCTCCATAGAGTCGCCGACTTTGGTCAAGTACAAGAGGAGATCGGTCATGCGCACATGGCTCTCTCGTATGGGTGGAGTGCTGATGCTTGCCGGCACTCTCGTCGCGTCCGCTGTTGCCGATGACGGCAAATTCACGAAGCCGCAACTCGATCAGATGCTGGCTCCGATCGCGCTGTACCCCGATGACCTTCTCACCAACGTGCTGATGGCTTCAACGTATCCGCTCGATATCGTGGCGGCGGCGCGCTGGAGGAAAGAGCCGGCCAACGCCAAGCTCAAAGGCGATGCGCTAGCGAAAGCGCTCGAGGCGAAGGATTGGGATCCGAGCATAAAGGCGCTCGTGCAATTTCCTTCCGTTCTCGAGACGATGAGCGAGCAGCTCGACTGGACGCAGAAGTTGGGCGACGCGTTTCTCAGCCAGCAGGACGAGGTGATGGATGAGATCCAAGTCCTGCGCGCCAAGGCCGACGAAGCCGGCAATCTCAAATCCAATGAGCAGCAGACCGTCACCAAGCAGTCCGTTGACTCGCAACAGCGGGAGGTGATCGTCATCGATCCGGCCAGCCCTCAGTCGTCTATGTCCCCGAGTACGAGCCCGCCGTTGTCTACGGACCGTGGTGGTATCCCGACTATCCCCCCTACTACTGGCCCTACCCTGGAGCGGCCTATGTAAACGGCTTCTTCTGGGGCGCCGGGATCGCGATCGCCGGCTCTATCTGGGGCTGGAACCACTTCGACTGGAACCGCCGCGACATCGATATCAACGTCAACAAGTGGAACAACATCAACGCAAGAGGGACGAAGATCACCTCGAACAAATGGCAGCACAGTCCGGCGCATCGCGGCCCGGTGCCATACCGCGATAAGGCGACGCGCGATAAGTTTGGGCAAGCCGCACGCGCGCAAGGAAACAAGGACTTTCGCGGTTACGATCGGGACAGCGTCGATCGCTCGAAGATCGAGGCCCGGCTCAAGGACACCGACCACGCCAACATCAAAGACAAGGGTCGCGACGCCGCCCGCAGCAGGGACGTGGATCGCGGCGACGCCGCCAAGGCGAGGGAGAAGGCTGCCTCCCGGCAAGTCGATCGCAAGCCCGACCGTGACGTCCGCCAAGCGGCCGCGAAACGACCCTCCTCCAGCGCATTCGACGTGAAGCGCGGAGCCGACGTCAAGAAACACTCCGACCGGGGTCGCTCCAGCCGCGTCGCCATGCAGGGCGGAGGTGGCAGAGCGCACCCGGGTGGTGGCGGCGGCCGTCGCGGCGGCGGCGGTGGTGGGCGGCGGCGATAATCGGCAGCTTGGCAACTACTCTTTGGAGATTTCCGATGGAACGCTTCAAACGGCACCAATTTCGCAGACCAGCGGCGCGATGGCTCATCCTTGCAGCCGCACTGTACCCAGCCGCGTCGTTCGCCGCAGATGCCGGCTCGTTCCCTTCGCCGCAGGCAGCCGTCGACGCGCTCGTTGCTGCGGTCAAGGCCGGAAACACCGACGGCATCGTTGCGGTGCTCGGCGAGGAGGGACGCGAGCTTGCGAGTTCCGGCGATGCGGTGGCGGACGAGGCGGCGCGGCAGCGCTTCACGTCAGCCTACGATGAGAGCCACGAGCTGAAAGAGGAAGACGGCTCGCGCGCAGTGCTGATCATCGGCAAGGATGCGTTTCCATTCCCCATCCCCATCGTTGCAGCAACAGGCGCCTGGCACTTCGATACGCCTGCTGGCGTCGAAGAGATCCTCGACAGGCGCATCGGCGAGAATGAGCTCGCGGCCATCGAAGTGTTGCGCGCCTATGTCGATGCTCAGCGCGAGTACGCGGAAGCTGATCACGACGGCAAGGGACCGCAATACGCGCAACGGCTATTGAGCAGCGACGGAAAGCGCGATGGGCTGTATTGGCCGGCCGCTGAAAACGAGCCCGCAAGTCCGTTCGGACCCCTGATCGCCGAGGCGCACGCCGAGGGTTACAGGAAGCAAACCGACAGCCCGCAGCCTTACCACGGCTACCTGTTCCGGATACTGACCTCGCAGGGTACGGACGCCGCCGGCGGAGCGCGAGACTACGTGGTGAGCGGTCGCATGATCGGCGGGTTCGGGCTCATCGCAACGCCGGCCGAGTACGGCAACTCGGGCGTCAAAACCTTGCTGGTGAACCAGGACGGCGTCGTGTTCGAAAAAGATCTTGGCCCCGAGACAACGAGCCTCGCCGCGGCGGTGACCAGCTTCAATCCCGATGCAAGCTGGACCAAGGTCGACGGCAACTAACTCCACCGCTCGCGCCGTTGACCGCCTTTGAGAACGCGCCCGGCGAATACGAGCGGCTAAGCGCGGGGGTCGATGCCTCGTCGCTATCATCCGTCGCGCAACTTACTGCTCGCGCGTATGCGCGACATCGTCTGCTACTAACCGGCATCGTCGAACTGACGCGAGACAGAACCTTGCTCCGCCGCCTCATCGACTTCTGGCTCGCGCGTCACGCCGAGCCGTCCGAAGCGGCGCTTGTCGCCGTTGCTAACCTCAAGCCGATCACCGTGGTGACGGGGGGATCGCGCGGCATCGGCCTTGCGCTCGCCAGGCGCTTCGCCAAGGCCGGATACGATGTTGCGCTGGTGGCGCGCCACGCCGACGCCCTGCAGGCGGCGGCCGCGTCCATCGCGCGCGAGCAGCAGGTCAAGGCGCTGGCGATTCCCATGGACATCACCGAAGCGGAGGCGCCGCCGATGATCGACGCGCACCTTGCCGCCAACGGCTTCTATCTCCACACACTGATCAATTGCGCCGGCGTCGGCCTCGCGGGGCCGTTCGTCGACCACACCGAGGACGCTATCACACGACATGCTCGACCTCAACGTCGACGCACTGACGCGGCTCATGCGCCACGCGCTACCCGCCATGCTGGCGCGCGGCGAAGGCGGCATCATCAATGTAGCTTCGCTCGGCGGCCTCGTGCCCGGCCCGAACCAAGCCGCGTACTACGCCAGCAAGGCGTACGTCGTCTCGCTCACCCGCGCAGTCGCCACCGAGAATGCGGGCCGCGGCGTGCGGCTGATGGCGTTGGCGCCGGGGCCCGTCGACACCGGCTTCCACCGCGCCATGGGTGCCGAGCTTTCCTTCTACCGCCAGTTGATGATCGCGCTCAGCCCCGAGCAGACGGCGCGTGCCGCCTACCGCGGGTATGTGCTCGGCCTCCATCTCGTCGTCCCAGGCATTACCGCAAAGTTGCTGCAGATCGCGCTTTGGATCATTCCGCACGCTCTGCTGCTGCCGATCATCGGCTGGCTGTTGCGCCGGCGCGAGGAAAGGCCGTGGAGCGGCACACCCGATAACGAAGCGTGAAGGTGTTGGCCATGGTTGCGGAAGCATTTGCTTTGTCGAAATACTTTTCGGCTTTAGTGTCGGAAGGCGCCGAGAGTCAGGTCTTGCGTATCACGGCGCAGTCGGCGCGGTGGCGCGCCGGCGAGTACTGTTAAACTCGCATTGCGCGCCGCCGCGTCGGCCCCGCCTCCCTCGCAAGAAGAAGCGCTAACGCGTTGCGCCGATCGGGACGACGCGGAAGCGTCGTCTTCATCAACTTCCTGCGATCCCTGGACAGCCGCGCGTTGACGCCCTAAAGGCGAACGTTCGCGCACGCATTTTCGAGGGCCGCATGACGGCGCAGAGTCCAACGGGCAGCACCACGTCCAATCTCGATGTCGCACCCATCGGCAATGGGCGCATCGCCGCGCTGGTCAACACGCAAGGCCGCATCGTCTGGTGGTGCTTCCCGCGGCTCGATTCCGATCCGGTGTTCTCGCGGCTCATCGCCGGCGACGAGGAGAAGGGGTTCTGCGATGTTGTCCTGCAAGGGCAGACTGCATCGCACGCGAAGTACGTGCGCAATACCGCCATAGTCGAGACGGTATTGGAGGATGCCGGTGGCAATGCCGTCCGCATCACCGACTTCGCGCCGCGCTTCCTACGCTTCGAGCGTGCGTTTCACCCCGCGCAGATCATCCGCCGCATCGAGCCGCTGCGTGGACTGCCACGCGTCAGTATCCGCCTGCGGCCAACCTTCAACTATGGCCAGCCGGCCGAATGTCTGGCCATCGGATCCAACCACATGCGCTATGGCGGCGGCGCCAACGTCCTGCGCGTCACCACCGATGCTCCGCTCTCCTATATCGCCCACGAGACGCCGTTCGCGCTGACGAGCCCCCTCACGCTCATTCTCGGCCCGGACGAGCCGCTCGAAGCTTCCGTCGACAGCGTGGCGCGGGAATTCCTCGAGCGAACGCGCAACTACTGGATCACGTGGGTGCGGGGGCTCGGCATCCCGCTCGAATGGCAATCAGCGATCATCCGCGCCGCAATCACACTGAAGCTCTGTAACTTCGAGGAAACGGGCGCCATCATCGCCGCGCACACGACGTCCATTCCGGAGGCACCTGGCAGCCAACGCAACTGGGACTACCGCTTCTGCTGGTTGCGTGACGCCTACTTCGTCATCAGCGCGCTGAATCGGCTCGGCGCGACGAAAACAATGGAAGCCTACCTCAACTACATCACCACCATCGCCGTCGACGTCGACCCGCCGCTGCAGCCAGTTTACGGCATCATTCACAATCAGCCGCTCGAGTGAGCGCATCGCCACCGACCTGTCAGGTTTCCGCGCCATGGGGCCGGTGCGCGTCGGCAACCAGGCGTCGGAGCAGACGCAGCATGACGCCTACGGCAGCGTCATCCTCGGCTCCGCGCACATGTTCATCGACGAGCGGCTGCCGGGCATGGGCGACGCGGTGCTGTTCCGCCGCCTCGAGCCATTGGGGCACCAGGCGCGCCGGCTCTACCTCGAGCCCGACGCCGGACCGTGGGAGTATCGCGGGCGCAAGCGCATACACACGCACTCGGCCACGATGTGCTGGGTCGCCTGCGATCGCCTCGCACGCCTCGCCGGCTTGTTGGCGCTCGACGAACGTGCCGGATATTGGCGCGCGCATGCAGACAAGATCCGCAACGAGATCCTGGAGCGCGCCTGGAGCGCCAAATGGGGCGCACTGGCCGGCGCGCTCGACCATGACGACCTCGACGCCAGCGCGTTGCTCGTCGCCGAACTCGGCCTCCTGCCCGCAACCGACGATCGCTATCGCCGCACGGTGCAGGTCATCGGCAAGGAGCTCAGCCGCAACGGCTTCATCATGCGCTATACCGCCGAAGATGACTTCGGCGCGCCGGAAACCGCCTTCCTCGTCTGCCAGTTCTGGTACGCCGACGCGCTCGCCTCGATCGGCGAGAAGGAGAAGGCGCGCGACATATTCACCGACGTGCTTTCGCGTACGAATTCGTTCGGGATCCTTAGCGAGGACATCCATCCCGGCTCCGGCGAGCTGTGGGGCAATGTCCCGCAGACCTATTGCATGGCCGGTATCATTAACACCGGCATGAAGCTGTCCCGCAGCTGGGAGGACGCCTGGGCCTCGGGCCAGCTGCGGCAGAATTGCTCAACCGGAACCAAAACCCGCCCTAAAGGTTTGTCCGGTAAGGAAACTCAACTCTCGGCGCCAACCACCGACGGGAGAAGTATGGGCCGTATCGTTTTCGTCTCCAATCGCGTCGCCGATCTCAGCAAGGCAAGCCAGGCCGGCGGGGTCGCCGTCGCCATCGCCGATACTTTGCGCGCGCGCAAGGGGCTGTGGCTCGGCTGGAGCGGAAAAATCGGCGATCGCAGCGAGGAGCTGCGCACCACGCCCAACTTCGCCGAGTCCGCCGGCACGACCGTCGCGACGCTGCCGCTCAGCGCGCGCGAGCATGACGACTACTACACTGGCTACTCAAACAACGTGCTGTGGCCGGTGTTTCACTCCCGCCTCGACATTGCGCAGTTCGAAGCCGGCTACTACCAGCGCTATCTCGACGTGAACAAGCGCTTCGCCCAAGCGCTGCGTCCCCTGCTCAGGCCGGACGACACGATCTGGGTGCACGACTACCACATGATCCCCATGGGCATGGAGCTGCGTGCGCTCGGCGTCACCAACCCGATCGGCTTCTTCCTGCATATCCCCGTGCCGCCGGCGCAGACGTTCCTCGCCATCCCGGAGCATCGCGAGCTCGCCCGCGGCCTCGCCTCCTACGACCTCATCGGCCTGCAAACCAAGGTCGATGTCGGCAATCTCATCGACTACCTGCAGGACGGCGTCTTCGGGCGCATTCTGCAGGACGGCCGCATCCGCGCCTTCGACCGCGAGCTGTCGATCGCCAGCTTCCCTGTCGGCATCGACGTCGATTCCTTCGTCGGCTCGCGCCCCAAGCGCAGCCGCGAGCAACCGTCGTCGACCATCCGCCTCTTGGGCGTCGACCGGCTCGACTACACCAAGGGCCTGCCGCAGAAGTTCCGCGCCTTCGGCCGCTTCCTCGAAAAGTATGCCGACTACCGCCGCAAGGTCACCTTGTCGCAAATCGCGCCGCCGACGCGCGAGATGATGGTCGCCTACGCAGACATCCGTCACGAGCTGGAGACGCTATCCGGCAGCATCAACGGGCGCTACGGCGAGCTCGACTGGGTGCCGATCCAGTACATCCACCGCTCGACGCCGCGCAAAATGCTGGTCGACGTCTACCGCAACTCGCGCGTCGGCTTCGTCACGCCACTGCGCGACGGCATGAACCTTGTTGCCAAGGAATACGTTGCCGCACAGGACCCGGACGATCCGGGCGTGCTTCTTCTGTCGCGCTTTGCCGGCGCCGCCGAGCAGATGAAGGAAGCGCTCATCGTCAATCCGTACGACGTCGAGGAAATGGCCGACAACATCAAGGTTGCGCTCGAGATGGGCCTTACGGAGCGCCAGGAGCGATACCAGGCGCTGCTCGCGGGGGTACGCCGCCACGACACCTTCGGCTGGTGCCGCGCGTTCCTCAATGCGCTCGAGGGCATCGGCCGTCGCAGCGCGCTGGCCATCCCGTCCTCGCCGTCGGAAGCGGCGCGCAAAGCCCTGCAGGAGATCGAGCTCGCCCGCGTTTCCCCCCGCATGCGACCGAATTGAGGAGAGCTGCGCTGCAGGCTCCGCCACGGCGCATCCCAGAAATTGTTTCGAGCCGCCGCCTAAGAGGATGTGATGAAAGCCCTTTCCATCGGCGGCGCCATGATCGACACCATCGCCATCATCGAGAGCGAACGCATCGAGCGCATGTCGATGCTCAATGCGGAGGCTTCGTTCCTCCTGCTCGAGGAAGGCCGCAAGACGGAAGCGCTCGAAGTCTCGACGCATTGCGGGGGCGGCGCCATCAACACCGCGGTCGCCATGTCCCGCCTCGGGCTCGAAGTTGCGACACTGGTCAAGCTCGGCCGCGACGCGCGCGCCGACATGATCCTTGGCCGGCTCGCCGCCGAAGGCATCTCCGCGCGCTGGGTGATCCGCGACGCCAACGCGCCGACGGGTGCCTCGGTGCTCCTCTCCTCGCACGACCGCAACGCCGCCGTGTTCACCTTTCGCGGCGCCAACACGCTGCTCGAGCCGAGCGACCTCATTGACGAAGCATTCGCGACCGACCTCGTCTACGTCTCGAGCCTGTCGAATCGCTCTGCCGAGTGCTACCCCCACATCATCGACAAGGCGAAGGCAGCCGGCGCGCTCGTCGCCGTCAATGCCGGCGTGCGGCAGCTGTCGGCTCGCGGGGGCGCGTTCCTAGAAAGCCTCGGCAAGATCGACATTCTCGCGATCAATCGTCCGGAGGCGGACGCGCTGGTTCCCGGCCTCGTCGCCAAATTCGGCGAGGGAGGCTCGGCGCTCGCCCTCGAAGCCGGCGAGCAGCCGCCGCCGCTTCTGGCCCGCGGCCTTGTCGGCGGCGGCTATGAGATGAGCGTGCCGGCGTTTCTGTGCGCGCTGCGCCGGCTCGGCACGCGCTACGTGATGCTCACTGACGGGCGCGGCGGCGCCTTCGTGTGCGCCGACGGCAGCGTCATCTATTGCCCGGCGGTCGAAGCAAACGTGGCCGGCACGGCCGGCGCCGGCGACGCCATTGCGGCGACGTTCGCAGCGTTCATCGCCTTGGGCCGCCCCAGCGACGTCGCGCTCAAGGCCGCCACTCTCAACGCGGCAAGCGTCGTCGCCCACATCGATACCCAGTCCGGGCTGTTGCGGCGTGATGCCCTGGAAGAACGCCTTGCCGCTAGGTCCGATCTTCGTCTACGCAAATGGAAACTCTGAAGGCCCTTAGTGATGCGCAGCATATCGGAAGCGACGAGCGTGAAGACCGAAGCCGGCGCGAGCTTGCAGGATTCGGCGTGGGCCGATGCGAACGCAGCCGTCGCCGGCGGAGCTGCTCGCCGGGGATGTGCGCAACTACGCGCTCTTCCTCGATTGTGACGGCACGCTGCTCGACATCGCGCCGACGCCCAGCGAGGTCCGCGTTCCCGACGGGCTCGTGGAATTGCTCGTCCGTTTATCCAAGGGCCTTGGCGGCGCCTTGGCCGTCCTCACCGGACGCCGCCTCGCCGAGATCGACGTGCTGTTGACCCCGGCCAAGCTCATCGGCGCCGGCGTGCATGGCGCCGAGATCCGCACCGTCAACGCCGGCGCCATCGCGCGCGTCGCCAGCGCGCTGCCGAACTCGCTGGTCGAGGAGGTCGTCCGGCGAACTCAGCGGCTGCCCGGCATCATCGCCGAGCCCAAAGGGCCCGGCCTCGCCGTGCACTACCGGCTCGCCCCGCACCTCAAGGAGGCGCTGGAAGCAGAGCTGCGCTCGCTGCTGACGCAGTACCCCGACGGCTTGGTGCTGTGCCCGGGACGCAAACTGTTCGAGATCATTCCGGCCGGGCACTCCAAAGGTACGGCACTGGAGACGTTCCGCGCGCTTCCCGAGTTTGCCGGCCGCGTGCCGATCATGATCGGCGACGACATGGGGGACATTGCTGCCTTCGCAGCGGCGCGGCGCTTCGGTGGCGTAGGACTGCGCGTCGCCGGCGAGCACTTCGGCCATACGGACGTCGAGTTGCAGAACCCCAAGCGCGTCGTTGCATGGCTCACGAGCCTCGCCGAGCGTCTCCGCGAATAACAGCGTCTCACGTTGGTGCCGGCGGGCGGTCGGTTCCGGGCCCCTGGCTTTCGCGCGCCTCCGTCGCCAGGCCGCGGTATTTCGTACGCAGCCGCTCGATCTCGTCCTCTTCCAGTTCCTCGAGGTCGAGCAGGCTGTTCTGCGCTCCTTCGATCGAGCGGATCAACTCGTCGAGCTTGACCTGAATTGCCTCGGAGTCGCGGTTCTGCGAAGCCTGAATGGCGAACACCATCAGGAACGTGACGATCGTCGTGCCGGTGTTGATGACGAGTTGCCACGTGTCGGAAAAACCGAACAATGGCCCCGTCACGCCCCACACAATAACAACGGCCACCGCCGCAACGAACGCAAACGGCGTACCAGCCGCGCGCGAACTCCAGCGCGCAAAGCGCGTGAACAGCGAAGCGTTCTTGCTGCTAAGTTGCGTGCCGCCAATTGACATGGGAATGCCGCCAGTTGCCTACGCCCGATCCGTTAACGGCTCCCACGATCGGGAAGTTCCGGTTTTCGGCATGTCCGGAACGCTTTGGTCTCACAGCGAGTTTCCTCGCCGGCGTGTCGGCCTTTGGTGCCCGCAGCGCCTGCATTCAGAGGGCACCGCGCCAAAGACGCGGCGGAGAACGATGGGCGTTATGACAGCGGACGAGCGTCAGGCTCTCAACGCGCACGGCGCCAAGCGGCTGCCGAGCGTCGAAGTCGACAGCTACAATCTCGAAATCAAGGACGAGGACGGGTTCGTCGGCGACAAGGCGAGCCGGGGCGCCTTCCACACCATGCTCGAGAAGTGGCGCGAGCCGCTGCGCAAGCTCGGCGCCGACCCGCTTGGCGAGAAGTCTTCAGAGCAGCTCTCCAAGAAGCAGCTCGATAAGCTGCTGACCGAAGGGGATGCGGAAGCCGGCGGCATCATCCACAGCGCGGTCGAGGAGTTCGCCCAGGCTCTCACCTCGGTGATCAAGCGCTTCTTCAAAGTAGCGAGCTGGCGCGACACCCAAGCCATCGTCATCGGCGGCGGCTTTCGTGCGAGCCGCGTCGGCGAGCTTGCGGTTGGACGCACCGAGGTGCTGCTCAAGTCCGAAGACTACAAGCTCGAGATTGAGCTGATCCGCAATCACCCCGATGAGGCCGGCCTCATCGGCACCGCTCACTTGATGCCATCCTGGATGCTGCGAAGGCTTCGACGGCATTCTCGCCGTCGACATCGGCGGCACCAACATCCGCGCCGGCATCGTCGAGACCAAGCTCAAGAAGGCCAAGGATCTTTCCAAGGCCGCAGTCTTCGCTTCCGACATCTGGCGCCACGGCGACGAGAAGACCAAGCGGGACGAAGCCGTCGGCCGCCTCATCGACATGCTGAAGGAGCACATTTCGCTCGCCGAGAAGGAAGACCTCAAGCTTGCGCCGGTCGTGGGTATCGGCTGCCCCGGCATCATCCGCGAGGACGGCTCGATCGAAACGGGCGCCCAGAACCTTCCTGGCAACTGGGAAAGCAGCCGCTTCAACCTCGCGAACTGCATCCGGGAGGCGATTCCGCTCATCGCCGACCACGAGACGGCGGTTGCCATCCACAACGACGCGGTCGTGCAGGGCCTCAGCGAATTGCCGGTGATGCAGGATTATGACAGGTGGGGCGTGCTGACCATCGGCACCGGCCTCGGCAACGCCCGCTTCACAAATCGCCGCAAAAAAACGGACTGAGGCGGCGCGCTTTCCTTTGCCATTGACGCTACCGCACTTGGCGGCACACATTGCGCCCGGGCAAATCACCGCGGGCGGCGCGGCGTTGGCTGACGGGGCACCCTCGATCCAATAGAAAGCCCTGCTTGCTGCGGAACCGGCGCGCAATCTTGCGCGGCTGGCTCGACGCCGCTGAGCGTGCTTCTTAGGGCGGACTCATGATCAAGCGCTTCCTCATCGCTCTCATCATCATTGGCGTCCTGGTCGGCGGCCTCGCGTATTTCCAGCTCGTCTTCAAGCCGAAGATGATCAAGGAGTTCCTCAGCTCCCAGGCCCCGCCACCGGCAACGATCACGGCCGAGGCCGCAAAGACCGAGGAATGGGTCGAGCGACTGCCAGCCATCGGCACCCTCATCGCCTCGCAAGGCGTCGAGGTTGCCTCGCAGGTCGCCGGCATCGTCACCGGGCTTGGGTTCGAAAGCGGGCAGGATGTGCCGGTCGGCACCAAGCTCGTTCAGCTCGATATCTCCGTCGAACAGGCCGATCTCGCCAGCGCCCAGGCCATCCTGCGCGAGGCCGACGTCGCTTTCAAACGTCAGGCCGATCTCCTAATGAAGTCGGTCGCCTCCGAGGCCAACGTCGATACGGCACGTGCCAAGCGAGACTCCGCCGAGGCAGCGCTCAATCGTATCAAGGCGCTTATCGCTCAGAAGGGCATACTCGCACCGTTCGCCGGGCGCCTCGGCATCCGCCACGTCGAGCTCGGTCAGTACATCTCGCCGGGCCTCGCCATGGTGTCGCTGCAGGCGCTCGATCCCATTTGGGTCGACTTTCCGATGCCGGAGCAGAATGTCGGCAAGCTGCGTGTCGGCCAGACGATCGAGCTGACTGTCGACACCTTCCCCGGCAAGGTGTTCACCGGCACCGTCGCCTCGCTCGATGCGCGCGTTTCGCAGGAGACGCGGACGCTGCTCACCCGCGGCACGCTTGCCAATCCTGATAGCAAGCTGCTGCCGGGCATGTTCGCCAATGTCGCAGTGCTAGCCGGCGCGCCGGCGAAAGTCGTGGCCGTGCCGCGCACGGCCGTCACCTACAGCCTCTACGGCGACAGCGTGTACGTGCTGAAGAACCTCGAAGGTCAGCCCGCGCCGGCCAAACCCGAGGACACCGTCTTTGTCGTCGAACGCCGATTCGTGAGGAGCGGGCAGGTGAGACAAGACCGCGTGGCGATCACCACGGGCCTCAAGGAAGGCGAGCAGATCGTCACCACCGGCCAAGTGAAGCTGTTCAACGGCGCCCACGTCAAGGTCGACAACTCGCAAGCATTGGTGCCACCGGCCCAGCGGCCATATCAGTAAAGGCCTGCCCATGTCGTTCACCGACATCTTCATCCGCCGGCCAGTGCTGAGCTCCGTCGTCAGCCTGCTCATCCTGCTTATTGGCTTGAGCGCCGCGTTCAACCTGCAGGTGCGGCAGTATCCCGAGCTGTCGAACACGACCATCACGGTCACGACGACTTATCCCGGCGCCAACGCCGACGTGATCAAGGGCTTCATCACCGTCCCCATCCAGCAAGCCGTGGCCAGCGCCGAGGGCATCGATACGCTGAGCTCGACCTCGCTGCAGAGCGTCAGCACGGTGACGCTCAACCTGCGCCTCAATGCCGACCCGGACCGCGCCGTCGCCGACGTGCTGTCGAAGGTCAATCAGGTGCGCAGCATCCTGCCGCCGGAAGCAATGGACCCCGTCGTCGTCAAGCAGACGGGCGAGTCGACGGCGCTCATGTACCTGTCGTTCAACAGCGACGTGCTGACCTCCTCGCAGATCACCGACTACCTGACGCGCGTGGTGCAGCCTAAGCTGCAGACCGTCGACGGCGTCGCCAACGCGCAGATCCTCGGCGGACAGACGTTCGCCATGCGCATTTGGCTGGACCCGGAGAAGATGGCGGCGCTCGGCATCACGCCCGCTGCAGGTGCGCACTGCGCTCGCCGCCAACAACTTCACCACCGCCGCCGGCCAGATCAAGGGCGACTTCGTCCAGACGACGATCAACGCGCAGACCTCTCTCGACAGCGCCGAAGCCTTCGGCCAGCTCGTCGTCGCGGCACGGGGCGATGCGCTCGTGCGGCTGCGCGACATCGCCGACATCGCGCTCGGGGCGGAGAGCGTCGATTCCACCTCGGCCTTCAATGGCCTCAAGGCGGTGTTCATTGGCATCTACTCGACGCCGACGGCCAACCCGCTCACCGTCATCGCCGATGTGCGCAAGACATTTCCCGTCCATCGTGGCGGAGCTGCCGCCTGGCATGACCGCCGACATCGCCTACGACTTCCACAAAGTTCATCGATGCCTCGATCTCAGAGGTGCAGAAAACGCTGCTCGAAGCCGCAGCGATCGTGATCATCGTCATCTTCCTGTTCCTCGGCAGCCTGCGCTCGACTCTCATTCCCATCGTGACGATTCCGCTGTCGCTGATCGGTGTGATGTTCGCGTTGCTGGCCCTCGGCTACTCGCTCAACCTACTGACGCTGCTCGCCCTCGTGCTGGCCATCGGCCTCGTGGTCGACGACGCGATTGTCGTCGTCGAGAACATCCACCGCCACATGGAGGAAGGGCTCGGCCCGGTCGACGCCGCACTCGTTGGCGCGCGAGAGATCTCCGTGCCCGTCATCTCGATGACGATCACGCTCGCCGCCGTCTATGCGCCTATCGGGTTCGTCTCGGGCCTAACAGGATCGCTGTTTCGCGAGTTCGCCTTCACGCTGGCCGGCGCGGTGATCGTCTCCGGCATCATCGCGCTCACCCTCTCGCCGATGATGTGCTCGAAGCTGCTGAGCTCTGAGCTGTCCTCAGGCCGCTTCGTCAAATTCCTCGATCGCACCTTCGAGCGCCTGAAGCATCGTTATCAGCGCCGCCTCGATCGCACCCTCAACTACCGCCCGGTGACACTGCTGATCCTCGTCGGCGTCATTGCGGCGACGGTCCTGATGTACGCCACCGCGCAGAAGGAGCTCGCGCCCGAAGAGGACCAGGGCATCCTCTTCAATCTGGTCAAGACGCCGCCAGCGACGAACATCGACTATCTCGAGCAGGTCACCGACCATCTCTACAACGTGTTCCGCACCGTGCCCGAGAAGGAGCACGTGTTCGCCATCAACGGCATGGGCGGCGACGTGCACCAGGCGTTCTCCGGCATCCTCTTCAAGCCGTGGGAGGAGCGAAACCGCACGCAGGCGCAGATCCTGCAGGACCTGCAGCCGAAAGTTAACAGCATCGCCGGCGCCCAGATCCTTACGTTCGGCAATCCGTCGCTGCCGGGATCGACCGGCGGCCCGCCCGTGCAATTCGTCATCACCACGACAGCAGACTACGAGCAGCTCGCGCAAGTGCTCGAGAAGATGCAGCGCGAGGCGCAGCAGAGCGGTCTCTTCATCTTCAGCGACGGCGACCTGAAGTTCGACACGCCGCAGATCGAGGTGAAGATCGACCACGCCAAAGCCAACAGCCTCGGCATCACCATGCAGGATATCGGCGCCTCGCTGGCGACGCTGCTTGGCGGCAACTACGTCAACCGATTCAATCTCTATGGCCGCAGCTACCAGGTGATCCCGCAGGTGCCGCGCGACTTCCGCCTCGCGCCCGATTGGATCAAGCGCTACGAGATCAAGACCTCGTCGGGCAGCATGGTGCCGCTGTCGTCGGTCGTCGACGTGCGCGAGAGCGTGCAGCCGAACGCGTTGACTAGCTTCCAGCAGCTCAATTCCGCCATGCTGCAAGGCGTGCCGTTTCCCGGCCGCACCGTCGGCGAGGTCATCGACTTCCTGACGGCGAAATCCAAGGAAGTGTTCCCCGAGACCTTCACCTACGACTTCCAGGGTGAAAGCCGCCAGTACGTGCAGGAAGGCAACCGCCTCGTCATCACCTTCATCTTCGCGCTGATCGTGATCTACCTCGTGCTGGCCGCCCAGTACGAGAGCTTCCGCGATCCGCTGATCATTCTCGTCGCGCTGCCGACGTCGATCTTCGGCGCGCTGCTGCCGCTAACGTTCGGGCTTGGCACGGTCAACATCTACACGCAGATCGGGCTCGTCACGCTGATCGGCCTTATCTCCAAGCACGGCATCCTGATGGTCGACTATGCCAACCATCTGCAGGCGACGAAGGGGCTCGGACGCCGCGAAGCGATCGAGGAGGCGGCTGCCATCCGGCTGCGGCCCATCCTGATGACGACGGCCGCCATGGTCATCGCCATGGTGCCGCTGATCTTCGCTACCGGTGCTGGCGCCGCGAGCCGCTTCGCCATCGGCGTCGTCATCGCCTCGGGCATGACCGTCGGCACGCTGTTCACGCTGTTCGTCACGCCTGCCGTCTACACCTACATCGCACGCGAGCATCGCCGCGATGCGGTGGAGGGCGCATGCACCTGCCAAGCCGGCGCCCGGACCGGCGGAATAGGACGGACGGCCGCTTGTGAGGGCAAACGCCTTACCTGAACTATCGCGACGCGACATTGCCGACCTAATATCGTCATGGCCGCCGTCCATGGCGGAGCATGGACTTCGCCATGACGCGGCCATGACAATTCGATGGGGGTAGCGATCAAATCAAAGTGTTAGCCGACGGCCAGGTCGACGAGAACTTTGATATTGAGCGCGATCACGACCACGGCGACGATGACTGCGAGCGCCGTCACCCAACGCGGGGCGACGAGCACGCCCATCTTGCGCTTGTCGGCGGTGAACATGACGAGCGGCACGATGGCGAACGGCAGCTGCATGCTAAGTATCACCTGGCTCAAGATCAGCAGCTGGCCCAGGCCGCTCTCGCCGTAGAGCACGATGCCGATGCTGGCCGGGATGATGGCGAGGCCGCGCGTTGCGAGCCGCCGCGCCCATGCCGGCAGCCGCACGTTGATGAAGCCCTCCATGACGATCTGGCCCGAGAGCGTCGCGGTCACGGTGGAGTTCAGGCCGCAGCAGAGCAGCGCCACGCCGAACAGCGTCGCGGCGCCCGCCGAGCCGAGCAGCGGCGCCAGCAAGTGCTGCGCCTCTTCCAAATCGGCAACGCCGGTATGTCCTGCCTGGTGGAATGTCGCGGCGGCAAGGATCAAGATCGACGCGTTGACGAACAGCGCCAGCATCAGGGCGATGGTTGAATTGATCGTGGCGAACTTGATCGCCTCGCGCTTCGCCGGCAGCGTGTCCGCGACGGCGCGCGTCTGCACGATGGACGAGTGCAGGTAGAGGTTATGCGGCATCACCGTAGCGCCGAGGATGCCCATGGCGAGGTAGAGCATCTCCGGATTGCGGACGATCTCAACCGTCGGTGCAAAGCCGAGGATGACCTGGCGCCAGTCGGGATCGGCCAACGCCACCTGCACGCCGAAGCAAATGGCGATCACCACCAGTGTCGCCACGACGAAGGCTTCGATCCAGCGGAAGCCGATATTCTGCAGATAGAGGATGAGGAACACGTCGAGCGCCGTGATGAACACGCCGATCTCGAGCGGAATGCCGAACAGGAGGTTGAGGCCGATCGCCGTGCCGATCACCTCGGCAAGATCGGTCGCGCAGATGGCGATCTCCGCCAACAACCACAGCACGTAGCTGACCGGTTTGGAGAACGAGTCGCGGCACGCCTGGGCGAGGTCACGCCCCGTAGCAAAGCCGAGACGCGCGCACAGCGCCTGCAGCAGGATCGCCATGATGTTCGACATCAAGGCGATGCACAGCAGCGTGTAGCCGAACTTCGAACCGCCGGCGAGCGAGGTGGCCCAGTTGCCCGGATCCATATAGCCGACGGAAACGAGGTATCCCGGACCGAGGAACGCGAAGAGCCGGCGCCAACCTACGCCGCTAACCGGGATCGAGCCCCACACCTCACGCAAAGAAGGCTCGCCACGCGTACGGCGCCAGCCGTCCCCTCCGGATACGATGTCGGCTGTACCCGGTGACCTCGTCGTGTCCTGCATCGCCGCTTTCTAGCCGGCATGGCCGGCGAACGTTCGCCCTAGTTGCAAATGATTTGCAACTGCAAAATAGACGAACGATGCCGCTGAAGTCAATGGGTCTGCGGACGAGGAGGGTACCCGGTCTATCCCGCGAAGTGCGGATACAGGCGCGGTGTGCCGTCGGCGCTGTCGAAAAATACCAGAGCCGAACGGTCGGTGGCCTTTGCCCGGTACATGGCGGTATCGGCTTTGGCGAGGATCTCCTGCGCCGTGATGCCATCCTGCGGGAGCAGCACAACGCCAATCGAAACGCCGACGTCGTGGCCGATGCCCTCGACCCACACCTGGTTCTCCAACGCGCCGAGGAACCGCATGCCGACGGCGGCCGCGCCGGGTCTGTCGACGTCATACGACAACACGGCAAACTCATCGCCCCCGAGGCGCGCCAAAAGGTCGCTCGGCCGCGCGACGCGTCTGAAGCGCTCGGCCACGACTTGCAGGACGCTGTCGCCCGCCGCGTGGCCGTGCCCGTCGTTCACGCGCTTGAATTCGTTGAGATCGAGCATGAAGAAGGCGTGTCGGCGCCCGTCCTCCTGGTGCTTAAGCTCGTCGAGCCGAGCCAGCACGGCGCGGCGATTGGGCAGGTTCGTCAACGGATCGCGCATCGCTAGATCGCGCAACTCGTTGATCTCAGTGCGCTGATCGGTTTCACGTTGTTGCTCTTGCATTCGCCGATGCACGAAGACGGCAATGCAGCAGCCCAGCAGCACCGTTAGAGCGACACCCTCTAGGAGCGTTATGCGCCGCTCGGTGGTGGTCATCTCGCCGGCAAAACGAAACAGATCGTACTCGATGGCCAACAGCCCAGCGACGGCCATCGCGCTGAGACCGAGAAACGCGTCTTGTGCGCTCGTCCACGGATGATCAGAGATGGATCGGAGCGCTGAGTTTCTGATCGCCACGCTCGAGGCCTTCCGAACGTCGGATTTGGATCGGCAATCTAGGCGAGTTCCGCTCAAAGAAATGTAAAGTCTGCGCTCGTGCATCGCGGTGCCGATATCCGCACAAGGCGAGAGTTGCAGATGCTCTCGGCGGCGACACTCACTTCATCCGTCGCCCAGCATTTCGCCCGTTGCCCGGACGAGCCGTCGAATCAGGTATGGCCTCAAGCTCTGACGTAGCGGACCACGCAATATGAAAGGCGTCGGGGCGTGCCCAATGGGCGGCGAAGCAGGCCTATGGCGCTCCGGGCCCTGGCGATTTTTGTCGTCGCCGGGATGTCTCCCGCTGGCGCCGCAGAATTGGGGGCCGCCGACCTCAGTGCGCACTGCTGTGCTGACCTTGATCAGCGCATCGCCGAACTCGAAGCGATGGCCGCGCGCAAAGGCAACCGCCGCGTCACGCTGGAAATCTCCGGGCTGGTCAACAATGCCGTGATGTCATGGGACGACGGCGGCGAGCGCAACGCCTACGTCGTCACCAACGACAACCAGCGTTCGCGCTTCAGCTTCGTCGGCAAGGCCGCAATCGACGCGCAGTGGGAGGCGGGGTACGCCATCGATGTCGGCATCAGGTCGGCCAACTCCAAACTGGTCAATCAATTTGACGACGGCAGCTTCGGTGGCCGTTTGCCAACAAGGTTCGACCTGCGCAGCTCCGTCTGGTTTCTGCGCAACAAGCTGTACGGAACCGCTTACGTCGGCACCACCTTCGCCGCGATCGACCGCATTGCCAACTCCAACGTCACGCAGACCGGGATGTTCGATCAGTTTGCCGCGCCGGAGAACGCGGGCCTCGGCATGTTCCTGCGCTCTGCGCGCGATGGGCGGCTTACGGGTAGCCTGCTCAACTGGCGGCGCATTATCGGTGCCGGCGGTGACCAGCCGGGGGAAAGCCAGCGCGGCTTCTCGCTACTGAAATATGTCTCGCCGACATGGAACGGCTTCACCTTCGCCGCCGACTGGGTAGTCACCGACTTTTGGGACGTGGCCTTGCGCTATCGCAAGGAGATCGCCGGCTTCGAGGTTGCCGCCGGCATCGGCTACTTGCAGCTCACGCCGGGTTCGCGCACGCGCAGCGTTTGCCCCGTCGCCTTCTTAGCGTTCACCGGAGAAGAGACCGCATGCAGTCAGGTGCGTGGCTCGGTGAGCGCCAAGCATCTCGATACCGGACTGTTCGTGAACTTCGGCGCCAGCGCCACTGGCGATGGCCTCGTAGAGGGAACGACGCGCTACCGGCAACACCGGCGTCGACGACCGTGAACTCTTTCTACTCAGGGCAGGCTGGCATCGAGCGGCCTTTCCTGGCGCTCGGCAAGACGACCATCTATGCCGGCTACTATACGTATGACGGCGGAGCTTCGACGCCGCTGCTGGTCGGGCCCGGGGACGCGCTCAACCCGACTGGCCTCGGTCAATGGGCGGTTTGGCGGTCCAACGTCGACATCTGGGGCGGCGGCATCGCCCAGGGCATCGATAGCGCCGCCATGATCCTTTATCTGACCTACCGTCACGTGCGCGGCGATCTCGACCTGCGCCAGTTGAACGGCGCCGCCGCAACCGGTCCCATCGCCGACGCGCCGATCGACGACCTCGATCTCCTGCTGACCGGCGCCATCATCCGCTTCTAGGCTGCGGGGCAAGCATCAGTCCGCGTCCGCGCACTTGACCTTCACCGTCCTGCCGATCTCAGGGATGTACTTGGCGCACGTATCGCTGTCGCTCGATGGCTCGACCGCGCGAGCGACGGGTTCGGACTTCGCCGGAGGCTCGGATTTCGTCGGCGGCTCGGATTCTTCGCTTGATGCCGCCCTGGATCCCGAGCCGATCCGGTCGAGCCCGGTCTTGGCGAGCGCTAGGTTCGGCTCGATGTCGAGGGCTTTCGTGTATGCATCCCGGGCCTCGGTCGTGCGGCCCTCCTTCTCGTTGACCAACCCCTCCACGGCGACCGTAAAAGCTGCTTTCGGCGCCAGCCGCAAGGCCTCGTCGATGTCGCTGCGCGCATCGCTGGCGCGGTCCGATTTGGCGAATGCAAAGGCACGCTGCGTCAGAACCGCACCTCGCTCCTTGGGTAGCAGAGCGCTCGATTTCGGATTGTCCAGCGCCTGCGTCAGGTCGGTGATGGCTGCGTCGTAGTTCTTGGCGAGATTGTTGGCGCGTCCGCGCAGCACCCGCAGGCTGAAGGCTTCGGGCTTGAGACGCACCGCTTCGTTGAAATCGGCGAGCGCTTGTTCGCCATTGCCCAGGGCGAGGTAGGCCTGGCCGCGGCCGTGATACCCCCACAGCAGGCGCGGCGATTGCCGTATCGCAACGGTATAGTCCTCTATCGCCTCGTTGTTCGCACCCGTACGCAAACGCGCATCGCCGCGCTGGCAATAGTATTGCGGATTGTCGTCATCGAGCTCGATGGCACGGGTAAAGTCGGCGATGGCGTCTTCGTAACGCCCCAGCACCTTGTATGCGGCGCCGCGGTTGCCGAGTGCTATGGCGCGGTTGCCTCGGCCCAGCCCGCGGTTTTCATAAAGGCGCGTGCAGGCGGCGATCGCCGCCTCGGGGTTGGCCGTGTCGGCGCACTCCTTGTCCTCGCTGCGCAGTGAGCTGCGGGCTGCAGCATCGCTGGGCCAGCCTGCGCCGAGGACGAGCGAGACTGCCGCCAAAGCAGTGAGGGTCGAGGACTGTTTCATCGCGATCATTGTTAATTGGTCACTCGCAAACCAATGCGCAAAGTGTCGGGTAAAATGATAAGGGTTAAAGCTGGCCAGCGTTCAGAAGCAACTGGTTGAATTATAGTATCCCAACGTTGGTTTTTTAAGCGTACGATTTACCGGTTGTCGTTGATGCGTTTGATTTTTCAGCCATGAATTTGGTTCGCCTCATCCTCTGCCTTTGTCTCGGCGCGCTGCCCACCGCTGCGCTCGCAGATCCCGGCGATGCCATCGGCTCGACCGTGGCCGTCGTCAATCAGGTGACGGGTGAATTCCGCCAGGATCTGCGCAAGCTCTCCACCGGCGATGACGTCGTCCAGGAGGAGGTCATCGCGGCAGGCGCCGACTCGATCGCGGAGGTGATGCTGCGCGATCAGACGAAGCTCGCCATCGGGCCCGGCGCGCGCCTGACGCTTGACCGTTTCATCTATGATCCCAACAAAACGAGCGGCGCGATCGTCCTCAACCTCATCAAGGGCGGCTTTCGCTTCATCACCGGCGTTGCCGCCAAGCCGTTCTATGTGATCCGCACGCCCGTCGCCGCGATAACCGTCAGGGGCACGATCTTCGACGTCTACATTGAAGAGCTGGGACCGGTTTGGCTGCTGCTGCACGAAGGATCGATCCGCGTCTGCAACACGCGCGGCGAATGCCAATCGCTCGATGATCCGTGCCGCCTGCTGCGCATCGGCGCCGACGGCGACCTGCAGGATCCGGGAACTTGGAATGCGCTGCCGCAAACCCGCGAGGTGAACTTCGAGGCAGCGTTCCCGTTTGTCGTCAATCCGCCGAGCATCGACGCGGCGCCGATCTTCACGCGCGATGACATCGAGCTCGGCCGCTGCCCTGAGCCGAAGGTCCGCAAGGCCAACATACCGAAGGAGAAGGTTCAGAGGGCCGAGAATCCGGAGCCGCGGGCGAAGAAAAAGCCGCGCAAGAAGTATGTTTACGCCCGGCCGCGCCGCAAGACGTATCCGAAATATAGCCAGCCAGGCTTCAGTATCGGTATCGGCATCGGAATCGGCGGCGGCAGCAGGAGCGGCGGCGGCGGAAACCACTAGTAGATCTCCGTGCCCGCCCGCGTACCTATTGGGTCGCCTGGCGGATCACGCGATGCACGAAGGCGAGCTTGGTCGCCGCCACTTCCGGGATGACGAAGGGATAGAAGTCCTCGTGTCCCATGCTGCGGTTGATGTCGTTGAGCGCCAGCGTCAACGGCACCCAGCGCCTGATGAGCGCGTCGAAGCTTTCGGTGCGGATAGACGTCGAACGCACGCAGCGGCCACGTGCCGGCCCCGACGAAACGCCCCGAGCGAGGCTCGATCCTATGCACCGCCGCGGTATCGAGCGCGTCGAGCATGTGCAGATAATGCGCCCACGTTTCGGCCCAGTCTTCCCATGGATGCGAGCTGGCATACGCCGACACGTGCCGCAGCGGCCAGTCGGCCGGCGGGCCCAGCGAATGATGGCGTTCGAGCGCCGCACTATAGTTCTCGCGCTCGTCGCCAAATAGCTGCCGGTAGCGATCGATGTTGATTGGTGCCGTCGATCAGCAGCATCCAGTAGTAGTGACCGCTCTCGTGCCGCAAATGCCCGAGCATCGAACGGTAGGTCTCCGCCATTGCCTTGCGCTGACGCTCGCGCTCGACCGAGTCCGCCTCGCCGACGGCAATCGTGATGACGCCGTCGAAATGCCCGGTCAGCGCATCATTCAGGAAGTCGAAGTTGAGTGGCGCCTTGCCCATCGCCGCGCCGTCGAGCGGCAGACCTAGACGCAATAGTGAATATACGAGCCGCTTCTTCGCGCGCTCAAACTCGCCCCAGGCGAGAACGTTGGCGGGATCGGACAGATTGGGAATAGTGCGGTTTAGCTCGCAGGCGGCGCAAAACTGCGAAGGCGCGTCGCTGCGCACCAGCCAGTTGCAAACACCGTGCGCTTCATTGGCGCAATAGCGCAGGCGCGCGCCCGGGCCCTTCTTGAACTCGCGATAGAGCCCGTTTCCCGCCGAGACGAGCGCGCGGATTTCGAGTTTGTCGGGCCGAAAGCCAAGAGCATGCCCGCACTGCAGGCACTGCATATTCTCGAAGTAGACGGTATTGCCGCAGGCGCCGCATTTGAACGTCTTCACCGAGCCCTCGATCCTACCGTCGCCCCAGCGCCCCCAAAAACGCGGCGGAGCATTGCACGTTCCGTTTTTGTTTAATGCCCAAACTTGTTGCAGCACGCCTACTTGCGAGGCAATGCCTGAACTTCGTGCGCGACGAAAGATGTTCTATGGTCACGCTGCGCTGCACAAGGGCTCTTGCTCGATAGGTTCTGATGACCCTTCACGTCGCTCTCACGCACCGGACGGCCTACCACTATGACCGCGTAATCGGAATGGCGCCGCAGGTGATCCGGCTGAGGCCGGCACCGCACTGCCGCACCCCGATCCTCAGCTACTCGCTCAATCTCGAGCCCAAGCTGCATTTCATCAATTGGCAGCAGGACCCCTTTGGCAACTACTGCGCGCGCGTGGTGCTGCCGGAGAAGACCGACCATTTCGTCGTCACGGTCGATCTCGTGGCCGACATGGCGGTCATCAATCCGTTCGACTTCTACGTCGAGGAGAGCGCCACGGACTGGCCGTTCGCCTACGATCCAGACCTCAAGAAAGAGCTCGGGCCATACCTCGAGCCATCGCCCGCGGGCCCGCTGGTCAAAAAGTTTCTCGCCTCGATCCCCACCAAGAAGGAAGTCACCATCGACTTCCTCACCGACCTCAATCGCCGGGTGCGCAGCGAGGTAAACTACTGCGTGCGCCTCGAACCGGGCATCCAGACGCCCGAAGAGACGCTAACCAAGGCATCGGGATCGTGCCGCGATTCCGGCTGGCTGCTGGTTGAGCTCTTGCGCCACATCGGCTTTGCCGCGCGCTTCGTCTCCGGCTACCTCATCCAGCTGCGTCCCGACGTCAAACCGCTCGACGGCGGCCCGGCCGGCGCCGAAGCCGACTTCACCGACCTGCACGCCTGGGCCGAGGTGTACCTTCCCGGCGCCGGCTGGATCGGCCTCGATCCAACATCAGGCCTACTCGCCGGCGAAGGTCACATTCCGCTCGCCGCCACGCCGCAACCCTCGAGCGCCGCGCCCATCAGCGGCGCGCACGAGCCGGCCGAGGTGACATTCTCCTTCGATATGAAGGTCGAGCGTGTGCTCGAAAGCCCACGCGTCACGCTGCCCTACACCGACGGCACCTGGAAAAAGATTCTCGCCGCCGGCGACGCGGTCGACACGCGCCTCGACAGTGCCGACGTGCGCCTCAGCATGGGCGGCGAGCCGACGTTCGTGTCGATCGACGATATGGACAGCGATGAATGGAAGACCGGCGCCGTCGGTCCGACCAAGCGCGCCTACGCCGAGGACCTCGTCCGCCGTTTGCAGCAGCGCTTCGCGCCCGGCGGCTTGCTGCACTACGGCCAGGGCAAGTGGTACCCAGGCGAGCCGCTGCCTCGCTGGTCATTCGCGCTCTACTGGCGCCGCGATCAGGAACCGTTGTGGAGCAATCCCGATCTCATCGATCGCGAGGCTGTCCCGGCCAAGGCCGGCATTACCGAAGCCGACAAACTGATGAAGGCTCTGTGCGCGCAGCTCGGCCTTCCCGCCAATAGCGGCATTCCCGCCTACGAAGATCCCGGCTACTACGCCCTCATCGAGCAGAAGCTGCCGCTCAACGTCTCCCCCGAAGAGAACAAGCTGCAAGATCCCGCCGAGCGCGCGCGCCTCGTGCGCGTCTTCGAGCAGGGCCTCGACAAGCCAGCGAGCTACGTCCTCCCCGTTCAGGTGTGGCAATCGCCTGATCTCGGGCGCCGCTGGGTAACCGAACGGTGGGGCACGCGCCGAGGAAAACTGTACCTCATGCCGGGCGATTCACCGGCCGGCTACCGCTTGCCGGTGGGCTCGCTCGAAGCGCTTCCGGATGTCGACTACCCGCACGTCCTGCCGCGCGATCCACTCGGCGAGGCGCCGCCTCTGCCCGAGCGCTCGGTTCTCATTCAGCAACGCAAAGCCGTGACGCTGCGGCCAGCGCCCGTCCCGCCGCCGTCGGGCCCCAGCGAGATCTATGGTTCTGTGCGCACGGCGCTCGTCGTCGAGCCGCGCGACGGGCACTTGTGCGTGTTCCTGCCGCCGCTGGCCGACGCCCTCGACTTTGCTGCGCTCGTCGCTGCTATCGAGGAAGCCGCGGCCGCCGCTGAGCTGCCCGTGCACATCGATGGCTACTCGCCACCGCACGATCCGCGCATCAACGTCATCAAGGTCACGCCTGACCCCGGCGTCATCGAGGTCAACATCCATCCGGCGACGAGCTGGAAGGAGGTGGTCGCTATCACCACCGCGGTCTACGATGAGGCGCACAAGGCGCGGCTCGGCACCGACAAGTACCAACCCGACGGACGCCACACCGGCACCGGCGGTGGCAACCACATCGTCATGGGGGGCATTACGCCGGCTGACAGCCCGTTCCTCCGCCGTCCGGACCTGCTCGCTTCCATCATTGCCTACTGGCAGAACCATCCCTCGCTCTCGTACCTGTTCTCCGGTCTGTTCATTGGGCCAACCAGCCAAGCGCCGCGCCTCGACGAAGCGCGCCATGAGTTCGCTCTACGAGCTCGACATCGCGCTCAAACAGATCCCCGATCCCAAATTCGGCAGCGTTCCTCCGTGGCTCGTCGACCGCATCTTCCGGCACCTGCTCGTCGACGTCACCGGCAACACCCACCGCGCCGAAATATGCATCGACAAACTCTATTCGCCCGACAGCCCGACCGGACGCCTTGGCCTCATCGAGTTCCGCTCCTTCGAGATGCCGCCGCATGCCCGCATGTGCGCCGTGCAGCAGCTTCTCATGCGCGCCCTCATCGCGAAGTTCTGGGACCGGCCGTACCGCGGCAAGCTCGTTCGCTGGGGCACGGCGTTGCACGACCGCTTCATGCTTCCGCACTTCCTGTGGGCGGATTTCACCGAGGTGATCGGCGACCTCAATGAGGCCGGGCTTCCGATCGAGCTCGACTGGTTCGCGCCGCACTTCGAGTTCCGCTTCCCGCTCATCGGCGAAATCGAAGCCTCGGGCGTCTCGTTGGAGCTACGCCAGGCGCTCGAGCCTTGGCACGTGCTCGGCGAGGAAGGCACCGCCGGCGGCACGGCACGCTACGTCGACAACTCGCTCGACCGCGTGCAAGTACGGGTGCGCGACGGCGCCAACGGCCGCTTCGCCGTCACCTGCAATCGCCGCGGCCTGCCGCTCACCGGCACCGGCACCTTCGGCGAGAAGGTCGCCGGCGTCCGCTTCCGCTCCTGGCAGCCCGCCTCGTGCCTGCACCCCACCATCGAGCCGCACGTGCCGCTGGTTTTCGACGTCATGGACACTTGGACCGGACGCTCGGTGGGTGGCTGCCGTTACCACTCCGCGCACCCGGGCGGTCGCAACATCGATTTCGCGCCGGTCAACTCCTACGAGGCCGAAGGGCGCCGGTTGGCGCGCTTCGAGCGCCTCGGGCACACGCCGGGCCGTGCGCCGACGTCCGCCCCGGAGGTCAACCCAGAGTACCCGCTGACGCTCGACCTGCGCACCTGATCCGGCCCGCGGGCCCGGCGGTCACAGCCGGATTGAATAGTTCTTCCCGAGGCTTGAGGCCGCTGGTGCGGCGCAGTGCGAAGCACTATCCTCGCCGCCAACCCCGAATCGCCTGGCCGGCCAACGATGCGCAATCTCGCGGGGCCTCGCCCCCAAGAATGTGAAACCATGAATCTCGAAGCGCGGCTTCCCCCGCAGCTCGACCGGGGACTGCTCGCTGGCTATTCCCGCCTGCGCAACGGCGGATATGACGAATTGGTGGATGCCGACGGTGCGGTCCGCCCGCACTGGCAGGCCTTTCTAGCCGCCCTCGCCGAGCTGCCCCCTGCCGAGCAAGCGCAACGCGCCGAACACCTCAACAGGCGCGTGCGCGAGATGGGCATCGCTCACGACATCTTCGCCGATCCGACCTCGCCGGGGAAACGTTGGGAGGTCGACTTCGTCCCGCTCATTTTCTCGAGCGCCGACTGGCATGCGCTCGAAACTGCGCTGGTCCAGCGCGCGCGCCTGCTCAACGCCATCCTCGCCGACGCCTACGGCGAGCAGCAGCTGCTGCGCGACGGCCTGATCCCGCCGGCGCTCATTTTCTCCGATCCCGCTTTTCTTGGTCCCTGCCACGGCATCGAGCCGCCACTGGGACACCTGCACTTCTACGCCATCGACCTCGCGCGCGAGACCGATGGCAGCTGGCGCGTCATCGACAATCACACCGAGACGCCGGCCGGCGTCGGCTATGCACTCGCCAACCGCGTCGTGCATACGCACATCGCCGGCGACTTGTTCGAAGCCAGCAACGGCGTGCGTCTGGCGCCCTTCTTCCAGCGCGTGCAGAGCGACCTGACGATGCTCACCGGACGCCGCGATCCGCGCATCGCGCTGCTCACGCCCGGCCCGCACCACGACGACTACTTCAGTCACGCCTACCTCGCGCGCTACCTCGGCTATCTGCTGGTCGAGGGCGGCGATTTGCGCACCGCCGGCGACCGCGTCTTCCTCAAGACGCTGGAGGGCCTGAAGCGCATCGATCTCATCGTGCGCTGCGTCGACGGCCGCCAGTCCGATCCGCTGGAGCTCGATAGTCGCGCGCTACGGCGGCCCGCCCGGTCTCGTGCAGGCGTGCCGCAAGGCGCCGCAGACTCGTGCGCAATGCGCTCGGCTCGGCCGTGGCGCAGAACCGCGGGCTCGGCGCGTACCTGCCGGCGGTCTGCCAGCGCTTGTTCGGCGAGGAGCTGCTCATCGCCGACGCGCCGCGCTGGTGGCTCGGCGATGCGAGGAACCGCCAGTCACGTCATCGACAATCTCGACCGCATGGTCATCCGTCCCGCGCAGGAGGGCACCGGGCGTCCGGGCGGCGCGCAATACGGCCAGCTCGGCGCCAGCCTCACCGAGGCGCAGCGCCGCGCGCTGCAAGGAAGAGATCGAGCTGCACGGCGACATGCTCGTCGCCGAAGAGCGCATCGGCTTCGGCACGACGCCGGCGTTCACGCCGCAGGGGCTCGTCCCGCAGCCGTTCGCCGTCCGTCTTTTCGTCGCCGCCACCGCCGACGGCTTCACCGTCATGCCCGGCGGCCTCGCCATGGCCATCGTGCCCAATCTTGCCGTGGCCCTGAGCGCGCCCGAGGCGCGCACGCGCGACGTCTGGATCGTCGCCGACGGCGAGGTGCCGCCGCACCGCAGCCTGTGGCAGCCGACCATCGACACCGCGCGCGTGCAGCGCTCGCAGCGCGTCATCCAGAGCCGCGTCGCCGACGATCTGTTCTGGCTCGGCCGCTACACCGAGCGCACCGACTGGATCATGCGCGTCCTGCGCAGCGCGCTGCAGCCGCTGCGCGGCGACAACGCGCCATGCGCACGTGCAGGGCGCCGCGCGCGCCTGCCTCGAGGCGCTGGCCATGCGCGACGAAACGCAAACCGTGACGCCGAGCGACGGCGATGACGCCACTGCGGTCGAGCGCATGGTTCACCTGCTGATCACGGCAAAGGATGGACGCCGCACGCTCGATGGCACGCTCGACAAGCTCTATCGCGTCGCCAACTTGACGCGCGATCGCCTCTCGCTCGAAGCCTGGCGCGTCTTGAGCCACTTCCGCCCCGGTGCCGACTGGCGCCGCGCGCTCGTCACCGCGCCGCCCGAGGCGTTGCTCGACATCATCGAGGACGGCCTCGGTTGGCTCGCCGCCTTCAACGGCCTCATGCACGAGAACATGACCCGCAACAAAGGCTGGTCGTTCCTCGACATGGGCCGCCGCGTCGAGCGCGCCGGCAACATGAGCGAAGCGATCCTGTGGCTGTTCGGGCAGCCGCTCGAGCGCGAGGAGGAGGCCGGACGCCTGTTCTTCCTGCTCGAGGTCGCCGACAGCTTCATCACCTACCGCTCGCGCTACCGCCTCGATCCGATGCTGGCGCTGGTGCTCGACCTTTTGCTGCTCGACGAGACCAACCCGCGCAGCCTCGCCTATCAGCTCGCCAGCATCTCGCAGCATCTCGCCGGCATGCCGCAATCGAAGCAAGGCGCCAGCCTTACCGACGAGCGGCGGCTGATCCTGTCGATGCTGACCTCGATCCGCCTCGCCGACGTCGAAGCCTTCGCCAAGGACTGCATCGCGCTCCGAGCTGCAGGCTGCCGTGCGCAACCAGCTCCGCCTGCTGCCCCAGCTCACCACGGCCATTGAGCGGCACTACTTCAATCTGCTCGAGGAGCAGCCGCACCGCGTGCACACACGACTCGAGCCGAAGCCATGATCTACGATGTGAGCCATCGCACGATCTATCGCTACTCGACGCCCGTGGCGCAGAGCCAGCACATCGTCCACATGTCGCCGCGGGCAGTCGAGCGGCAGCGCCTCAAGGGGCACTCGCTGCTCATCGAGCCGGCGCCGACGATCAGGACGGAGCGCGAGGACATTTACGGCAACCGCGTCGTGATGTTCGACATCGAGCAGGAGCACAAGGAGCTCGTCGTCCATGCGCACAGCACCATTGGGGTGACCGCGCCGCGCGCGGTCGATCTCGCCGCATCGATGCCTTGGGAGGCGGTCGCCGCGTCCATTGCCGATCGCAAGCCCGGCATCGATCTCGAGGTCGCCCGCTACGCCTGCGCCTCCAAGCACACGCGTTCGACGGCCGAGATCGCCGCCTACGCGCGCCACTCGTTCCCAGCCGGACGCCCGGTGCTGCAGGGCGCCTGGAATCTCATCGAGCGCATCTACGACGACTTCACCTTCGATCCGACCGCGACCGACGTGTCGACGCCCGTCACGCAAGTCCTGCAGCAGCGCCGCGGCGTGTGTCAGGATTTCTCGCACCTGGCGCTCGCTTGCCTGCGCGCCATGCGCCTGTCGGCGCGCTACGTCAGCGGCTACATCCTAACGCGTCCGCCGCTGGGCGTGCCGCGCCTCGCCGGCGCCGACGCTTCGCACGCCTGGATCTCCGTGTGGTCGCCTGGGTTCGGCTGGGTCGACCACGATCCCACCAACGGCCTCAGCCCGCGCGATGGGCACATCACGATCGCCTATGGCCGCGACTACGACGACGTCAGCCCGATCAGCGGCATCCTACTAGGCGGCAACGACCACACAGTCCATGTCGGCGTCGACGTCGTGCCCGTCGCCTGATCAAGAGACCGATGCTCACCTCGCAATGCCGCTGCGCTCGATGATCTTCGACACGGCGTGGCAAGGGACCAGGAACGAATGCCAATCGCCTTGTTTCTGCGGATCGACGTCGTATCGAAAGCCGTTCTCTTCGTTGGCGGCACCTTTCGCCATGACCCCGACCAACGCAGCGTTCTCGTCCACCACGGGGCCGCCGGAGTTTCCCGGCAACGAATCGACGCTCGAGGCGATATAGAGCTTCTCCGTCCCGCTAAATTCCGCCTTGCCGTAGCCGACGAACTCGCCCCGGCTCCAGCGCTTCATCTCGCGGTCCAAACGCAATGACCGGCGCTTGCCGACGCCCGGAAATCCCACCGCATAGATTTCCCGATGCAGCGCTTCATCGCAGTTGTCATCTACGGTAAGCGGGTTCCCGATCCGCAAGGTCGCGCTCGCCTCGACCTTGACGACGGCGACGTCATAGGCGTCGTCAACGTAGACAGTCTTTACACCGTCGAGCCTCGGGGGCGGCCTGGCGATGGTTATGCCATCGCTCTCGAAGCGGCCTTGATTGACGTTCTCCGTAAGGTACCGCCGCGGAGATCTGCATTCTTCAATCGCATGGCCGGCGGTTATGAAGGCGTAGGTGGCCCGTTTGCCCCGGGTGACCTTGCCCACCAGGAAAGCCGTCGCGGTGTAGACGCCGGCTTCGCCTTCGCAGACGAACGCATACACGGACGGCCAAATCGCCCGGACAGCAGGAGGCATCTTGTCGGTGAAGAACCCTTCGGCGATCGGCCGGACGATCCCTTCCGGCGTCGCCAGTCGCAGAGCCACAGCTGCGACGCTATGAGCACCCAGTAAGCATGCCGCGGCCGCGCACAGCGCCGCTAGTATAGCGAACCTCATCGTCTCCCCGCTTGCCTACGAAAGCGTCTTCCCACGCGGCTATGACCGATCGCGGCACGTCATAGCAGGCTCGGCGCACATGCGCGCCAGGAAGCGAAGGCTTGCCCGCTCGAACGCTCTTCCGCGGGCAGGCCGCATGCCCTAAGGGGGTTGCCGAAGTTGCTCCAGGACCCACGCGCATATGATTCGTCTCGACAATATCGGCAAGCAGAACGGTCACCAGATCCTCTTCATCGAGGCCTCCGCGGCGCTCAACAGGGGCGAAAAGGTCGGCCTCGTAGGTCCCAACGGGGCCGGCAAGACGACGCTCTTCCGCCTGATCATGGGCCATGAGCAGCCCGACGAGGGCAAGGTCGCCGTCGATCGCGGCGTCACCATCGGCTACTTCAGCCAGGACGTGGGAGAGATGTCGGGCCGCAGCGCGGTATCCGAGGTGATGGACGGCGCCGGTCCGGTCAGCGAAGTCGCGGCCGAGCTGAAGGAGCTGGAGGCCGCCATGGCGGATCCGGACCGCGCCGACGAGATGGAAGCGATCATCGAGCGCTACGGCGAGGTGCAGGGGCGCTTCGAGGAGCTGGGCGGCTATGCGCTGGAGGGCAAGGCGCGCGAGGTGCTGGCGGGCCTCTCCTTCAGTCAGGAGATGATGGACGGCGACGTCGGCGCCTTGTCGGGCGGCTGGAAGATGCGCGTGGCGCTGGCCCGCATCCTGCTCATGCGCCCCGACGCCATGCTGCTCGACGAGCCGAGCAACCATCTCGACCTCGAAAGCCTCATCTGGCTGGAGCAGTTCCTGAAGGGCTACGAGGGCGTGCTGCTGATGACCTCGCACGACCGCGAGTTCATGAACCGCGTCGTCACCAAGCTCATCGAGATCGACGGCGGCGCGCTGACGACGTACTCGGGCAATCACGAGTTCTATGAGCAGCAGCGCGCGCTGACCGAGAAGCAGCAGCAGGCGCAGTTCGACCGCCAGCAGGCGATGCTGGCCAAGGAGATCAAGTTCATCGAGCGCTTCAAGGCGCGCGCCTCCCACGCCGCGCAGGTGCAGAGCCGCGTGAAGCAGCTGGCCAAGATCGACCGGGTGGAGCCGCCCAAGCGCCGCCAGACCGTCATGTTCGATTTCCCGCCCGCGCCGCGCTCCGGCGAGGACGTCGTCAGCCTCAAGAACGTGCACAAGCGATACGGCAGCCGCAGCATCTACGAGGGGCTGGACTTCCACGTGCGCCGCAAGGAGCGCTGGTGCGTCATGGGCATCAACGGCGCCGGCAAGTCGACGCTCTTGAAGCTGGTCGCCGGCTCGACGCAGCCCGACGCCGGCACGGTCAAAATCGGCGGCAGCGTGAAGATGGGCTACTTCGCCCAGCACGCCATGGATCTGCTCGACGGCGAGCGCACGGTGTTCCAGTCGCTGGAGGATTCATTCCCGCAGGCGGGGCACGGATCGCTGCGCTCGCTGGCCGGCTGCTTCGGGTTCTCGGGCGATGACGTCGAGAAGCGATGCCGGGTGCTGTCGGGCGGCGAGAAGGCGCGGCTCGTCATGGCGAAGATGCTGTACGACCCGCCGAACTTCCTGGTGCTCGACGAGCCGACCAACCACCTCGACATGGCGACGAAGCAGATGCTCATTGCGGCGCTGGCGGAATACGAGGGCTCGATGCTGTTCGTGTCGCACGACCGGCACTTTCTCGCCGCGCTGTCCAATCGCGTGCTGGAGCTGACGCCCGAAGGCATTCACAACTACGGCGGCGGCTACACGGAGTACGTCGCGCGCACCGGCCACGAAGCCCCCGGCCTGCGCAGCTGAGCTGGAGCTGCGTATTGCAAACGCGCACCCATTGAAGCAGCGTCATCACATGGCCGACAGATCGCATATTCCTGACGACTTGCAGCGCTCGCTAATGCTCGAAGCAGGCTACCGCTGCGCGATTTGCAAGGCGACCGACTCCCCTTGTCTTTGAGCACATTGAAGAGTGGGCAAAGGTGAAGGAGCACAAGTTCGAGAACATGATCGTGCTGTGCGCGAACTGCCATGGTAGGAAGGTGAATACCAGCGATCCTCGACACATCAACCGCGCGAGCCTTAAGCGCATCAAGTCAAACCTGACGATGCTCAACGGCCGCTACTCTGACCTTGAGCGCCGCATTATCGAGGTGTTCCGTCAAAACATCACGCGCCACACGCCGCAGACTTCTTACTGAAGGTCACGATACCGGAGAACCTATATTTGTTGGTCAAGGCCCTCCTCGATGACAAACTGGTACAGGGCACGATTTATCCAACCAGTCTGTCAGAGACCTATCCGGATGGCACTGTGATCAAGAACGACTCTCTCGCACTTGTCCTCACCGACGCTGGCCAATCGTTTATTGAGAGCCTAGCGGCTGAGCATCGATGCCGAACACGCTGCCTCGCTGTCGACGGCGTGCGATGCGCGCCGTCTTGGACGGCACGTTGCGCACCACGGGTGAAATCCGCGCTGCTGCATGCATGCGAACTGTTTCTTCCACGTCACGAACGCCGTGCTCAGGTCCATAGAGGCGCGCCACACGCGATTGAACGCTTCGTCCTTGCGCTTGTCGTCAGGGAACGCGCGCCAATTGGGACTATAGTTCTCGTTGTAGGAGTTGAGCTCGGCCAAAAGGGCCTCGATCAGGTGAGGATGATCCGCGCCAAAGAGCGATCCAGACATCTCTGCCACCGTATCGACGATGCGCGCATAGACGTAGTGCGGATGGTCGCGGAAACGCTTACGCACCAGCGTATGGACCAAATCCAGGCACTCACCGACCGTCCTTGTCATGATTTCGCGCTACGCGATTTGATTTGCGTTGGCAAGCATCGCGCGTGGGTTCGTTCCGAACCAATCGATGACAATTTGCGCGCGTCGTTAGACGTGGAGCTCGTGACCACGCAAAAACGATTGATTTAATTGGAAAAGACTGGCGCGCCCGAAGAGATTTCAAACTCCTGACCCCCAGATTTTCGTAGTCTGGTGCTCTATCCAGCTGAGCTACGGGCGCTTGTCTGCGTTATGTGGCCACGCAACAGGCCTAAGCGATCAGCGAGCCAAACGCCCCGCCGAAGCTCGCCACTACTAATGGCTCGAGACGCACCGCGCAAGGCCCTTACCGACCCTACGCACGGTCGCGCGGCGCGGGCGCGGAATCGCCCGCCACATCGGGCTCGTCGTGGCTCTGATGCACGCCGCGATCGGGGATTTCGAACTGGAACGCGGCGCCCTTGGCCGTGTCGAGCAGCCGCACATGGCCGCCGTGCACGCCGATGATCTCGGCGGCGATGGCGAGGCCCAAGCCGGTGCCGCCTTTGCGCTGCGAGCCGGTGAAGGCCTCGAACAGGTGATCGCGCGCTTTTTGCGGCACGCCGGGTCCGGTGTCGCGCACCTCGACGAAGACGCGGCGCCCGTCGCGCCAGGCCCTGACGCGGATCTCTCCACGCGGCGAGCCGGGCGCGCCTTCGATCGCCTCGATGGCGTTGCGCACGAGGTTGCTGACAATGCGGAACAGATGATCGCGGTCGGCGTCGATGCGCAGCGTGTCGTCCATGTCGAGGACCCAGTCGAGGCTGCCCTCGCGCGGCAGACCGAGCGCCTCGCCGACCTCTTCGACCAGCGGCTTCAGGCGCAACAGCTCGCGCCGCGGCGGCGCCTCCTCGGCGCGCCCGAAGCGCAGCGTGTCGTTGCAGAAGTTGATGGCCCGGTCGAGCGAGGCAATGAGCTTGGGGGCGAAGCGCTGCACGGTGGGATCGGGGATGGCGGTGAGGCGGTCGGACAGCAGCTGGGCGTTGGCCAGCATGCCGCGCAGGTCGTGGTTGATCTTGCTCACCGCGAGCCCGAGCTGGGCAAGCCGCGTCTTCTGCAGCAAGCGCGCCGGAAAGCTGGCGCTGCATCTCGCTGAGCTCACGCTCCGCCACGCCGATCTCATCGTGGCGGCTGGACGGAACGACGATGCGCGCCGGATCCTCGGGGTCCTCCCGGAAGCGCACCATGGCGCGCGTGATGCGCATCATCGGGCGCACCAGCAACCGGCTCAGCGCGAAATAGACGAGCGCGGCGGTGGCCAGCGAGACGACGATGGAGACGCCGAGGATGTTAAGGGCGTAGGCGGTCAGTGCCGCCTTCAGCGGCGCCTCCGGCATGACGATCTCGACAAGATCGTCCGGGTCGTCGCCGATGCTGCCGAGCACGCGGATGGTGCGCCCCTCCCGCGCGAAGAACACGGCGATGGCATCGCCGATCTGCTCCAGCCGCAAGCCGATGCCGTCCCACAGGTTCTCCGGCTTCTGGCGCAGGTCGTAGTGCGCGTCGATCGCCATCTGCGGATCGACCGGCAGCACTAGGCGGCGCACGCCCTGGCGGCGCGAGGCGATCGCCTTCACCTGCGCGGTCCGCAACATCTCTGCGCGCAAGCCGGACGGGACGTCGCCACCGGGAAAGCCCTCGGCGGCGAGGGTCGCGAGCTGTGCGGCGGTGAGGCGCTCGTTCAGCCAATCAACGCGGAACGTCGACACCGAGGGCAGGAAGATCAGCACTTCGGCCAAGAGGACGAAGACGGCGGTCAGCATCAGCAGCTTGGCGGGCAAGCCAAGGTCGCGCCAAGTTCTGCGATACGCCTCGGCCCTCTCGGGAATGCGCAGTCGCGACCAACGCTCCGCCAAAGTTAACTGCCGCGCCTCGTTTTTGTTGTCGCGGAGCACGCGCTTCCTCTCGCTGCCGGGCCCTTACCCGAACTTAGCAAGGAAGTTTATCACCTTGCGCAAGTGGGGACTGGAGGGCGCCGTCGCATAATAGCTGGAAGCGGCGCGTTTGTTGATCTCGCGAGAGGGTCGGATAGGGTGAAATCCAGCTCGTCATGGCCTTGATGTTGAGGCCCTGGGAGATGGCCAGCGACCACATCTGGATGAGCTCGCCGGCTTGGGCTCCGACGATGCCGGCACCGAGGATCCTGCCGTCGCGCGCCGTGATGACCTTGACGTGGCCGGTGGTCGTCCGCTCCGCCTGGGCGCGGTCGTTCTCGCGGTAAGGCCAGCGCAGGACGTTGATTTTACCGGCGCGCCTTACGGCCTCAGCCTCCGAGAGGCCAACGTAGGCCAGCTCCGGATCGGTAAACGTCACGTGCGGGATCAAGCGCGCATCGACGCGTGCCGGCGCGTGGAACAGCGCCCGGCGGATAACAAGGCCGGCATGGTAGTCGGCCACCTGCGCATAGGGCGGCCCACCGGCCACATCGCCGATGGCGAACACGCGCCGGTTGGAGGTCTTTAGGCCGCCGTTGACCTTGATGCCGCGTTCATCGTGTCGGATGCCGGCCGCTTCGAGGCCGAGGTCGGAGGTCGACGGCTTGCCTCCCAGGGCGAGCAGCAGGTGGCTGCCCTCGACGACGTGCTTCTCGCCGCCGACGCTGACGTGGACGCGCACACGGCCGAGACCGCCCTCGACGCTCTCGACCTTCGTCCCCTCGTGCACGCTGACGCCTTCGGCCGCGAGCTGCTCGAGCACCACCCGGGAAAGCTCCGGATCCTCGTCACGCCAGCGCCTTGTCGGCCTCGAGCACCATGACGCGGGAGCCGAGCCGGCTGTGCGCCTGGGCGAGCTCCAGGGCACTGGGACCGCCGCCGATGATGATCAGGCTGTGCAGGCGCTCCTGATTGTCGAAGATCGTCTCGTTGGTGAAGTAGGGCACGCTGTCGAGGCCCGGGATCGCCGGCACCAGCGGTGCCGATCCGGTGGCGATGACGAAGCGGCGCGCCTTGATGCGGTATTCGCCGGCCACGACCGTCTTTTTGTTGATGAAGCGCCCGGCTGCGCGGATGACGCGCACGCCGAGCCCGATGAAGCGCTCGGCGGCGAAGTTCGGCTCCAACGCGGCGACGACGCTCTGCACGTGCGCATTGACAGAACGCGGATCGATTTCGGGGTCCCACCCGGCGATGCCGAAGTTGCCGGCGGTCCGCATGGCGTGCGCGCGATTGGCTGCCGCCGTCAGAGCCTTGGAGGGAATGCAGCCGTAGTTCAGCGCATCGCCACCGACCTTGTGCCGCTCGATGAGCACAACGCTGCGCCCGAACGCTGCCGCGGCGGTTGCGACGGCGAGCCCGCCCGGTCCAGCGCCGATGACGCAGATGTCGGTGGTGATGTTCTCGCTTTCGGCGTCCGCGGTAGCGCCGGGCAGAGCCTCAAGCGGCTTAGATGCCCGCATTGCCGTGCTCCATGTTCTATGACCCCCGTACCGGTAGCCCACGGAGCGCACTTTTGCGGCCTCCGGGGGGCAGTTAAATTCGGCTAGCAACGGTTTGCCATTTCCGGCAGCCGAGCGCACCAGCCTTGGCGCCCGCGGTCGTGGATTAACCGCAAACGGCGCTCGTTGACTTGCCCCCGCCCACCCCGTATAAGCCCGCCAATCCTTAGAGCATGGGCTCCTGCCGACGGCGACCGCAAGGTTGGGTTAGGTGCCTTTTTCGCGGCACTGGAGCTGTATCGTGAAGCGCACTTATCAACCGAGCCGGCTCGTCCGCAAGCGTCGCCATGGCTTCCGCAAGCGGATGCTGACCAAGGGCGGCATGCGCGTGATCACGCGTCGCCGCGCCAAGGGCCGCAAGCGCCTGTCGGCCTGAGCGGGTGGGCATAACCCTCCGGCGGGCCGCCGCGGAGCGCAGCCCTAGTCGGGCAGGGAACCTGCGCCGTGGCATTGACGACACTCAAGAAACGCAACGAATTTCTCTGGGTCAGAGGCGGCCGTCGCTGGAGCGCGGCCGCCTTCGTGCTGGAAGCCCGCGTCCGCCAGAAGGCCGAGGAGGCCACGGCGCCCGCCCGCTTCGGATATACCGTATCCAAGAAGGTCGGCGGGGCGGTCGTGCGCAATCGCGTACGCCGGCGCTTTCGGGCTCTGACGGCCGGGCTAGCTCCGGCGCAGGTGCAGCCGGGCTTCGACTATGTGCTGATCGCGCGTACCGGCGCCATCGGCCGTACCTTCTCCGACCTGAAGGCGGACCTCGATCAGGCACTTTTGCGCGTTCATCAAGCCCCGGGGCAAAAGCGCCGGGGGCAGGCAAACACGTGACTTCCGGCTTTGCGAAGCGGTGGTCTCGGAGTATTGGCTCTGGCGCCGGAACGAGCGCGGTCCTCGCCCATCCCATGATGGCGGGCGGCTCCATGGGGCAACGAGAACGGCGCTGAGGCATCAATGAAGTCGCAAGACCCCGACCAACAGAGAAACCTCCTGCTCGCCGTCGTGCTGTCGATGGCGGTCTTGCTTGGCTGGCAGCTGTTCTATGCCGGCCCGAAGATGAAAGAAGAGCAGGCGCGTCAGCGCGCGCAGCATGAGCTGTCGCAGCAGCAGGGCGCCGCTAAGGATGCTACCAAGCCAGCAACGGCGCCTGACGCAGCCGTGCCCGGCACTGCGCCGCCGGCGGCCAGCGTCTCGCGCGAAGACGCCATCAAGGTTTCGCCGCGTCTTGCCGTCGAAACGCCTTCGCTCAGAGGCTCGATCGCGCTGCGCGGCGGCCGCTTCGACGACCTCGTGCTGGTGAAGTATCACGAGACCGTCGACCCCAAGAGCCCGAACGTCGTCCTTTTCTCGCCGACCGACAGTCCGCATCCCTACTTTGCGGAATACGGATTCGTGGCGCCGAGCGGCTCGACCGTGAAGGTGCCCGACCGCGACACGCTCTGGCAGGCGCAGGCCTCCGGGCCCCTGACACCGGCAGCACCCGTGACCCTCACTTGGGACAACGGGCAGAGCGTCATCTTCAAGCGCACCGTCTCCGTCGACGACGACTACATGTTCAAGATCGTCGATGAGGTCGAGAACCGCTCGGGCGCCGAGATCTCGCTGACGCCGTATGCGCGCATCCACCGCTACGGCACGCCGAAGATCGAGAACAACTGGATCCTGCACGAGGGCCTGATCGGCGTCATCGGCGCGCAAGGCGAGCAGCGCAGTAAGTACGCCGACGCGATCGAGGAGCCCCTGCGCACGTTCGAGCCGGCGACCGGCGGTTGGCTCGGCTTCACCGACAAGTACTGGGCCTCGACTGTCAATACCGGATCAGACAGCTGCAGTATCGCGCTCAGTTTTCGGCGCAGGCGCCGCAAGCTGCCGAGCGAGCAGCCGTCCTATCAGGCCGACTACAGGCGCGACGCCCTCAAGGTGCCGGCTGGCCAGACGGGAAAGGTCGAGTCGCAGCTGTTCGCCGGCGCCAAGCAGATGAAAATCCTGCAGGCCTATCAGACCAGCGGCATCCAGCAGTTCGACCTGCTGATCGACTGGGGCTGGTTCTTCTTCATCACCAAGCCGCTGTTCCAGCTCATGGAGGCGATCAACTCGCTCGTCCATAACTTCGGCGTGACGATCCTCATCCTCACGGTGCTGGTGCGGCTCGCGTTCTTCCCGCTCGCCAGCAAGCAGTATGCCTCGATGGCCAAGATGAAGAAGCTGCAGCCGCAGATGGAGCAGCTGCGCGAGCGCTACAAGGACGACAAGGTCAAGCAGCAGCAGGAGCTGATGGACCTTTACAAGCGCGAGAAGGTGAACCCGGTCGCCGGCTGCGTGCCGATCCTCTTGCAGCTGCCGGTGTTCTTCGCGCTCTACAAGGTTCTCTACATCACCATCGACATGCGGCACGCGCCGTTCTTCGGCTGGATCAAGGACCTCTCGGCGCCCGATCCGACGTCGCTGTTCAACCTGTTCGGTCTCTTGCCCTTCGCCGTGCCGGAGTTGCTGCACATCGGCGTGTGGCCGCTGCTCATGGGCATCACGATGTGGCTGCAAATGCAGCTCAATCCGCAGCAGCCCGATCCGGTGCAGCAGCAGATCTTCAACTGGATGCCGGTGCTGTTCACGTTCCTGCTGGCGTCATTCCCCGCCGGGCTCGTGATCTACTGGGCGTGGAGCAACATCCTGTCGCTGGCGCAGCAGTACTACATCATGAAAAAGCAGGGCACCGAGATCCACCTGATGGGCAACCTCTCGCGCAAGTTCAAGCCCGTCGCGTCGATCGCCGGACGCGGCGCCGATGCCATCAAGCGACGGCGCAACGGCGAGAGCAAAGACAAGCGCACGTAAGGCGTCCGCGGACCCGAGGTGGCGCATATGAGCGAGCTCGATCAAATCCTTGCTCGCCGCCGGCGAGCAGCTATTCGAACGACGCTGGCAGCTGTTGAAGAGCGTGCCGGCGCTGGAGTTCCTGCCGCCGGCCGACCGCATCGAGATCGCATTCGCCGGCCGCTCCAACGTCGGCAAGTCGAGCCTCCTCAACGCCCTCGTCCGCCAGGGTGGCCTCGCCCGTACCTCCAACACGCCGGGGCGAACGCAGGAGCTCAACTACTTCCGCGCCGACGCGGTGCCGCTGTTTCTCGTCGACATGCCGGGCTATGGCTACGCCAAGGCACCGGTCGAGAAGGTTGCCGCCTGGGGCGCGCTGGTCACCGACTATCTCAAGGGCCGCACGACGCTGGCGCGCGTATTTCTGCTTATCGATGCGCGACACGGGCTGAAGCCGACCGATCTCCAGATCGCCAGCATCCTCGATGACGCGGCCGTCACCTACCAGGCGGTGCTGACCAAGGCCGATAAAATCAAGCCGCACGAGCTCGCCGAGGTCATGGAGGATACGGCGGCGAAGCTCGGCAAGCATCCGGCCGCATTTCCGCACGTCATCGTATCGTCGGCGGAAAAGGGCCTGGGCATCGAAGAGCTGCGCGCGACCATCGCCGGCATCGTTGCCGAGCGCACCTAGCTTCCGAGCGTCTACCCGGTGATGAGCCTGGTGACGCTCTGCAGGCCGGTGTCGAAGGCGCCCTCGCCGAACTTGGCGAGCAGACCGCCGGCCACTGCCGCAGCGCCCCAACCGACCCACCGCGCCGCCACCTTGGCGTAGTTCGCGTGCACGCGCACCGTGATCACTTGATCGGGTAGTGCCGTCTCGGCCGCCAGCCCGTCGGTGCTGACCGTACGCGCCGAGATGATGAGCTGCAGGCGTCGCCGCCCCTTGTCGCGCGGCGTCACATGCCACCGCCAGCTGGCGAAATCCTCCGACGACAACAGCATCGCTCTCTCGATCCATTGCGTCTCTGGCGATGCCGTCTCGATATAGAAGCCGCCGTCGGGTGCGCGCAGGCGCACCGACATCGCCTTCGTTACCATGACCTCGTGCTGGTAAGCGGCGCCGCCGCCCTGCAGTCCTTCGGCGAGCGCCCGCACGTCGGCGCGCGCGATGCGCACCTCGATGAGCGCAGGAACGGCAACGCGCATGGAGCGCGGGATGTTCTCGACGAGCTGGCCGATCTCGGTGCGCGGCGACACGGTCCTCGCGCCGGGTCGCTGCGCGGCCTGTGGTGCCGGCCGGCGGCTCAAATGAAAACGATCGCTCGGCGCGTCGCCGCCGGGCGCCGCGCCTGAGCCGGAACCGACGCCCATTGGAGACCTGTCTTCCTCCGGCCATGGGGCGAGGGGCGGAGGGCCGGGGCGCGGCGCTTCCCCGCCGACGCGCACAGGCGACACAGGCGGAGGAGGTTGCGCGATGGCCCGAGCGAAACGGCGCGGACTTCCCTCGGGTGCAGGGGGCGACGGTGGCGGCGTCCAGCTGTCGTAGCGCGCCGGGCGGAGGTATCGGCGGCGGGAACGGCGCCGAGGCCGGCATCGGGGGCGGTCCGCGATGCTCGTAGCTTTCCTCGAGGCTCGGCTGAGACCGGTACGCTTCGTACTGCGGTTCCGCCTCTTGATAGTGGTCGGGCCCCGACGCTAGAGCCGGCTCGAACGCCGGATGCGCCTCAGGCTCATACGACGGTGCCGGCTCGTAGTGATGATCATTGGGCGCCTCGCCTGGCGGCTCGGTGTGCGTCTCAGGCTCCAACGGCTCCGGCTCATATGGCGGCGGCAACGCGCGCGCCTGCTCGACCTGCAGCGGCGCCGGCTCCGCGACTTCCTCGTACGCACCTTCGTCGTCGACCGGCAACCGGCGCGCGGTAACGCCCGTCCGCGATTGCACCCGCTCGCGTGCATCCGCGAGTATCGCCTCGGCGTCGGGCGCCGGAAGCTGGCGCTGCTCCGCAGCCGGCGCAGGCTTGCTCTGCAGCGCGCGGATGGCGCCTTCGAACGTCAATCCCAGACGGCTCAGCACTTGCGCCGCGGCGCTCTTGCCGTCGCCGACGATCGCCGCCAGCACGATGGCACCGTTGATCTCGCGGCGGCGTCCACCGCGCGCAGCGGCTGCGGCCGCTTCGAGGATCCGACGCATGTCGGATGCCACGGCGAATTCGACATCCGTCGCATGCGGATGCGCCGGCAGCGCGGCGAGCTGCGTCGTAACTTCCCCCGTGAGCTCCTCGACGTTGACGTTACTCGCCGCCAGCACCAGGATCGCGTCGGGGTCGTCGCACAGCGCCAGCAGCATGTGCTCGAGGGTCACCTCCGCGTGCCCGTGTGCACGCGCGTAGTCCGTCGCCCGCGACAGCGACGCCGCGAGACCGGACGACATGGCGATACGGCTCAAGCCGTCGGCGATCATGAACAAGCTTCTCCCGTATGGAGGGCCGCGGCACGGGCGCGGAAATCGCGCCGGGCGCGCTCAGGCTGGATAGCGCACTTTGGCCGCTTCTGTAGCGAGTGAATGTGGGGGAATTCCGTTGCGGCTAGGCGGCTTGGCGTCACGGCTCTTAACTGCTTGAGCTTAAAGGCATGGGGCTTGGCGGCATGGGGCCTGGCGGTATAAGAGCAGGCCTGCAGTTGTGCAGACGTACATTGTTGTATCGCCCCGGCTCACGGGCCGGCACGAGGCCAGGAATATGAAGCCGATCACGCCCCCGCAGGGTGCTCCTGCGGCTCCCGAGCTCGATCCCTCCCCGCACGTGCAGGCGCGCATCCTGGCCGAGGCGCTGCCGCACCTTATTCGCTACGACAACCAGACCGTCGTTATTAAGTTCGGCGGCAACGCCATGGGCGACCAGGCGCTGGCCGATGCCTTCGCGCAGGACGTCGTCTACCTCAAGCAGTCGGGGGTTAACCCTATCGTCGTGCACGGCGGTGGTCCGCAGATCGCCGCGATGCTCAAAAAGCTGCAGATCTCGTCCGAATTCGTGCAGGGCCTGCGCGTCACCGATAAGCCCACCGTCGAGGTGGTCGAAATGGTCCTTTCCGGTTTGATCAACAAGGACATCGTCTCCGCCATTAACCGGCAGGGCGGCAAGGCCGTCGGCATCAGCGGCAAAGACGCGAACCTGATGATCGCGCGCAAGATCACCGAGATGGCCGACCCCGAGTCGAACCTGATGAAGGCCGTCGACATCGGCTATGTCGGCGAGCCCGTCGAGGTCAATCCGCACATCGTCGACGTGATCTCAAAGTCAGACCTCATCCCCGTCATCGCGCCGGTCGGCATCAGCCGCGAGGGCGAGACGCTCAACATCAACGCCGACACCTTCGCTAGCGCGCTCGCCGCGCGCATGAAGGCCAAGCGCCTCTTACTGCTCACCGACGTCGAAGGCGTGCTCGATAAGGACAAGACACTGGTGCACCAGCTGACGATCGAGGAGGCACGCCAGCTCATCAAGGACGGCATCATCTCGGGCGGCATGATCCCCAAGATCGAAGGTTGCATCGAGGTCGTCGAGGCCGGCGTCGAAGCCGTCGTCATCATCGACGGCCGCGTGCCGCACTGCGTGCTGCTCGAGCTGTTCACCGCCCACGGCGTCGGCACGCTCGTCGGACGGGCGCGCCGTAAGTCCAAGGCGCGCAGCGAATGAGCGCCCCGCGCCGCAACCGTGACCGCGGCCGGGGTGGCGCAGCACCCGCACTGCGCTTCGATACCGATCAGTCGAGCATCGCGCGGCGCGGCTTTGCCGATACCCGCGTGTGGGTGTTCGATCTCGACAACACGCTCTATCCCTCGACCTGCAACCTGTTCGCCGAGGTCGATCGCCGCATGGGCGCGTTCATCGCGCAGCACCTCGACGTGCCGTTGGCGCACGCGCGCTATCTGCAGAAGCGCTACTACCATGAATACGGCACCACCCTCTCGGGCCTGATCCAACTGCACAAGATCGACCCGCACACCTTCCTCGAGTTCGTGCACGACATCGATCTCACGCCGCTGTGCGAGGCGCCGGAATTGGCGGCCGCGTTGGCGGCGCTGCCAGGGCGCCGCATCATCTTCACCAACGGCTCGCGCCGACACGCCGAGCGTGTCGCCGAGAAGCTGGGCGTGCTGCATTTGATGGAAGGCATCTGCGATATCGCCGCGTGCGAGTTCATCGCCAAGCCCTCGCCCGATGCCTTCAAGCGCATGACCGACCGGCACGGCGTTACGCCCGCCGAGGCGGCGATGTTCGAGGACATGCCGCACAACCTCGAAGCGGCGCACGCCCTCGGCATGACGACGGTGCTCGTGCACTCCGACTACTTGGACCATCCGGCCCAGCAACAGATGCGCAAATGGACGGAGCTGCCGGAGCACATTCATCATGCTACGGATAACCTGACCGCATTCCTCGGCTCGCTGGCACCGCCGGCTAGGCCCTGACGATCCGCTTCGACTGGCTCGCGCGATGCAGAAACCGCTCCAGGCCGCCGATCTCATAGCCCTGCTGGCGCGCGTCGCCGAGCATGATCGCATCGCATTTTCAGCGCTTTATGCGGCCACCTCAGCGAAACTGTACGGCGTCGTGTGGCGTATCTTGCCGAGCAAGGACCGCGCCGAGGATGTGCTGCAGGACGTCTACGTGAAGATCTGGAACCGAGCTGCGAGCTTCGATCCGGCCAAAGCCTCGCCGATCACGTGGATGGCGACTATCGCCCGCAACCGCGCCATCGACGAGGTGCGGCGCCGTACGCCGCTTTCGATCGAGGATGCACCGCAGGCGCTCGAGGTGCCGGCAGAAGGACCAGATCCGCTCGAGGCGGCACAGCAGAGCACCGAGCTGCAGAGGCTGCAGGACTGCCTGCAGGGATTGGAAGCCGAGCGGCGCGAGATCGTGCTGCTCGCCTACTACACCGGCCTCAGCCGGGACGAGATCGCCCAGCGGTTCGGGCATCCTGTGGGAACGATCAAGGTGTGGCTGCACCGCAGCCTGGCGCAACTCAGAAAGTGTCTCGGTTCATGAGCGAATCTGAAGACCTCGACATGCTAGCCGCCGAGTATGCGCTCGGCACGCTCCCCGCCTCCGAGCGGGCGAGCGTCGCTTTGCGCGCACGCAGTGAGCCTTCCCTCGCCGCCGCTATCGAAGCCTGGGAGCGCAGGCTAGGGCCGCTCGTCGAGACGGTCCCGTCGCGCGAAGTACCGGCCAGCGTGTGGAATGGCATCGAAGCGCGTATCGATGCGCTCTCCGACGGCAGTGGCGCTGCCAACGTCGTCGGCATCGAGCGCCGGCTGTTCCGTTGGAAAGCCGCCACCTTTGTCGCTTCGGCCATCGCCGCGTCGCTGCTGCTGTTCGTCGGCGTGCGCGAGTTCGCACAGCCCGGCGCAGACAAGATGCTCGTTGCCGTGCTGCAAAAGGATGCGCAATCGCCCGCGTTCCTGGTGTCGGTCGATCTCGACAAGCGGCAGCTGACAATCCGCGCCGTCGCCGCCAAGCCGGAGCCGGGCAAGAGCTATGAGCTGTGGCTGGTGCACGATGAGCTGAAATCGCCGCGCTCGCTCGGCTTGATCGGCGATCGGCCGCTCACCGTGGGGCCGACGCTCGCATCCTATGCGCCAAACGTCATCGAGGACGCGACGCTAGCCGTGAGCCTCGAGCCGGCTGGCGGATCACCGACCGGTGCGCCCACCGGGCCCGTGCTGTTCTCGGGCAAACTCATTGAGACAACTGAATAGTTCGCGCGGGTGAAACCCGGCGCGGGCCGCTCCGTATCTAGCCCATCGCCCCACCAAAGGGGCTGTCTAGATCGGAGGACTACCCATGCACTACGCAATCAAGAACACGTCGGCCTTCTTCGCCGGCGCCGCCATCGTGGCGCTCGCATTCGGCGCCGGGCTCGCCACCCCCTCGTTCGCCGAAAAGACCGTGATGGTCGGCGGCGCCGAGATGTTCCCGTCCAAGAACATCATCCAGAACGCCATCCACTCGCAGGATCACACCACGCTCGTCGCCGCGGTGAAGGCCGCCGGCCTCGTCGACACGCTGTCGGGCCCTGGCCCGTTCACGGTCTTCGCGCCGACCAACCGCGCCTTCGAAAAGCTCCCCGACGGCACCGTCCCGACGCTGCTGAAGCCCGAGAACAAGGGCAAGCTGACGAGCATCCTGACCTATCACGTCGTGCCCGGGCACGCTCACGGAGAAGGACCTGTGGGACATGGTCGACAAGATGGGCGGCAAGGCCGAGCTGAAGACGGTCAACGGCCAGTCGCTGTGGATCAAGCGCGTCAGCGACAAGCATCTCGCCGTGTATGACCCCGAGGGTCACGCCGGCCGCATCACGATCTCCAACGTGCTGCAGTCGAACGGCGTCATCCACGTCATCGACAACGTCGTGCAGCCGAACTGAAGCGCACAGCATGGCGGGTGCCGGTCAGCCCGGCGCCCATCGACCTGCGGGAAGCCGCGCGGGATCGACGCACAAGCGCGGGTCGGTCCTGTGAGGAGAGCGTAGGATTGGGGCCGGCCGGGCGGGTTATTTGCCACCACCAGCCTTGGCCGGTCTCGGCTTAGTTTCGATTCACGACAATCGCCGAACGGCCGCGGCCTCGGCGATCGGCATTGGCAGCTAGCGCTTCGCTCGCAGCGCCGTGCGCGATTTTTTGGCTCCCCGCCAACTCCATTTTGCTCCCGGCACACACATCTTTCGATTCCATTTGACACGCGGCGACGTCTCATAATACTTAACCATATGGTTAGCTATCAATCTGCAAAGCTCGATCGGACTTTCTCTGCGCTCGGCGACGCGACGCGACGCGCGATCTTGCTGCGTCTGTCGGAAACGCCAAGCTTGAGCGTCGGTGAATTGGCAGAGCCGTTCCCAATGTCGCTTCCCAATATCATGAAGCACATTGGGGTTCTCGCCGACGCTGGCCTCCTCAGTCGCAAGAAGACGGGCCGTACTGTGCGCTGCCAACTTACCGTGGCGCCGCTTGAAGAGGCCACGCAGTGGCTCAATCGCTACGAGCAGTTCTGGACCGAGCGGTTAGATGCGCTCGGCCGCTTTTTGGAGAGCGACGCATGCCCCTCGCCCAAAGATCCCCAATCCAAAAGCCGAGCCTTACGCTCAAACGGCACTACGCCGCGCCGATCGAAAAGGTCTACAGCGCGTGGACCGACCCGGAAGGGCTAAAGCGGTGGTTCGGTCCGAGCGACGATGGCCGGATCCTCGTCGCCGAAACAAACCTCGAGGTCGGCGGCCGCTACCGTATCGTCATGGAAATGCCGAGCGGCGAGCACCACCGCGTCGGCGGCGTCTATCGCGAGATCGTCCCCAACGAGAAGCTGACCTTCACCTGGGCGTGGGAAAGCACCCCCGAACGGGAATCGCTGGTTACCGTCAAGCTCAAGAAGGCCGGCGACGGCACAGACATGACGCTAACTCACGAGCAGTTCTTCGATGAAGCCGCCCGTGACCGGCACGAGCACGGCTGGACGGGAACATTGGAGCGGCTCGGCCGCTACGTTTCCACTGCGCGGTGATTGAACCCCAAGGAGGATCCCATGAAGCTCTACGGATTTGCAGGCTCTCCGCGCACCTGGAAGGTGCGGGCAGTCGCTTCCTATCTCGGCATTCCGCTCGAATACACGAATCTCGATGCGGCCAAGGGCGAAAACAGAACACCCGCTTACCTCGCGCTCAATCCCACGGGGCGCACGCCTACGCTCGTCGATAAGGACTTCGTGCTGTGGGAGTCCGACGCGATCATGCAATATCTCGCCAGCAAGACACCCAACACCTTGTGGCCCGAAGATCCGCGCACGCGCGCCGACATCATGCGCTGGCAGAACTGGCAGAGTGCGCATTGGGGCAGCGACGCCTGCATGCCGCTGTTGTTCCAGAACCTGGTGAAGACAATTTTCGGCCTCGGACCACCGGACGCCGCCGTCGTCGCCAAGGCAACGGATGCATTCAACAAAGAGGCTGCCGTTCTCGACGCACATCTGGCAAAGCGCGACTGGCTCGTTGGCTCCGGTCCCACGCTCGCCGATTTCACCGTCGGCTCTTACCTGTTCTATGCCACAGAGTGTCGGCTGCCTGTTGACTCCTACAAGCACCTTGGGCGGTGGTTCGAAGCAGCTCTCCGCTTTGCCGTGCTGGGCCGAGACTGCGCCGCCTCCGCGACCAGCAGTGGCGGCCTGAACGGCAAAATCAAAAAGGGCGGCTGACGAGCCGCCCTCGATCTACGACTGACGTACGATCAGCGCGTCGGAACCGGCTTTTCGCCGCGGTAGTCGTAGAAGCCACGATGCGTCTTGCGGCCCAGCCACCCGGCCTCGACGTATTTGACAAGCAGCGGGCACGGCCGGTACTTCGAATCCGACAGGCCCTCGTACAGCACCTGCATCACCGAGAGACATGTATCGAGGCCGATGAAGTCGGCGAGCTCGAGCGGACCCATCGGGTGATGCGCGCCAAGCTTCATCGCCTTGTCGATCGCCTCGACCGTGCCGACGCCCTCATAGAGCGTGTAGACGGCCTCGTTGATCATCGGCAGCAGGATGCGGTTGACGATGAAAGCGGGGAAGTCCTCGCTGACCGCGACCTTCTTGTTGAGGCTCTCGACGAACCTGCGTGTCAGCGCGAACATGTCGTCGTCGGTGGCGATGCCGCGAATGAGCTCGACCAGCTCCATCAGCGGCACCGGGTTCATGAAGTGCATGCCGATGAAGTGCTCGGGCCGGTCGGTGGTCGAAGCGAGACGCGTAATCGAGATGGACGAAGTGTTCGTCGCCAGCATCGCGCGGTCGTTGAGCTTCGGGCACACCTCGGCAAAGATCTTGCGCTTGACGGCTTCATCCTCGGTCGCGGCCTCGATGACCAAGTCGCAATCGGAGAATGCGTCGAAGCTCGGCGCGTAGCTAATGCGCTTCAGGGCGGGCTTTACATCACCTTCCGTGATGATGCCCTTCTCGGCCTGCCGCTTCAAAAACTTCTCGATGGTGCGCACCAACTCTTCGACGGTGTCCTTCTTGAGGTCGTTGAGAGCGACCGAGTAGCCGCCGAGTGCGATGACATGGGCGATGCCGGTGCCCATCTGGCCGGCGCCGATCACGCCGACCTTCTTGATGGCCTGGGGGGTCTTGTGCTCGACTTTCGGCTTGTCTGCCGATTTGACCGCCACGTTCATGTCCGCAAGTCCTTCTGTCCCCGAGATCCTTGTTGTTCAATTATTGGCTGGCCTTTTTCAGCTCCGCCTCGAGCTCCGGCAGCGCCTGAAACAGATCGGCGACGAGTCCGTAGTCGGCCACCTGGAAAATGGGCGCCTCGCCGTCCTTGTTGATCGCCACGATGACCTTGGAATCCTTCATGCCGGCGAGGTGCTGGATCGCGCCGGAAATGCCGACCGCCATATAGAGATCGGGGGCGACGACCTTGCCGGTCTGGCCCACCTGCATGTCGTTCGGCACGTAGCCCGCATCGACGGCGGCGCGTGAAGCACCCAGCGCGGCGCCCATGGCATCGGCCACCGGCCCGAGCAGCTTCTTGAAGTTCTCGCCCGACTGAAGTCCGCGGCCACCGGAAATGATGATGCGCGCCGAGGCGAGCTCGGGACGATCCGATTTCGTCAGCTCGGCTTTCTCGAAGGTCGACAATCCGACAGCGGGCGGCACCGTGACGCTTTCGATCGCAGCGGAGCCGTCGTCGGCCACCGACGGAAACGCCGAGATACGCACCGTGATGACCTTCTTGGCCTCCGGCGACTGCACCGTCTGGATGGCATTGCCGGCGTAGATCGGCCGCTCGAACGTGTCGGCGGAAATGACCTTCGTGATGTCGGAGATCTGCATCACGTCGAGCGCTGCGGCGACGCGTGGCGCCACGTTCTTGCCCGACGTCGTCGCCGGCGCGACGAAGATGTCGTAGCCGCCGATCAGCGAAGCGATGAGCGTCGCCGTCTCCTCAGCCAACCCGTGCTCCAGATGCGGAGCATCGGCGAGCAAGCACTTTGCTGACGCCCGACAGCTTGGCCGCGGCTTCGGCGGCCGGTTTGCAGTTGTGACCGGCGACGAGCACGTGAATGTCGCCGCCCAAATCCTTGGCCGCAGCAACAGCCTTTCCAGTCGCGGCCTGCAGTGCGCCGTTGGTGTGCTCGGCCAATAGCAGAATAGCCATCAGAGCACTCCGGCTTCGGCTTTGAGCTTCTGCACGAGCTCGGCGACGCTGCCGACGCGGACGCCGGCCTTGCGGCTGGCGGGCTCGGCAATCTTCAGCACCTTGAGGCGCGGAGAGACGTCCACCCCGAACTCGTCGGGCTTCTTGGTGTCCAGCGGCTTCTTCTTCGCCTTCATGATGTTGGGAAGCGAGGGATAGCGCGGCTCGTTGAGGCGTAGGTCGGTCGTGACAACGGCCGGCATTTTGAGACGCACGGTCTCGAGGCCGCCGTCGACCTCGCGCGTGACGACCGCGCTGCCATTGTCGATCGAAAGTTTGGAAGCGAACGTGCCTTGCGGCCAGCCGAGCAGCGCCGCCAGCATCTGGCCGGTCTGATTGCAGTCGTCGTCGATAGCCTGCTTGCCCAGGATGACGAGGTCGGGCTTCTCGGCCTCGACGACGCCCTTGAGTATCTTGGCGACAGCGAGCGGCTCGATCGGCGTGTCGGCCGTCTCGACGAGGATGCCGCGATCGGCGCCGATCGCGAGCGCGGTACGCACGGTTTCCTGCGCTTTCGCCGGGCCGACGGACACAACGACGATCTCTGCGCCGCCGCCTTTCTCCTTGATGCGGACTGCCTCTTCGACAGCGATCTCATCGAAGGGGTTCATCGACATCTTGACGTTGGCGAGATCGATGCCCGATCCATCCGGCTTGACGCGAATTTTGACGTTGAAATCGACTACTCTTTTGACCGGCACCAAAATCTTCATGCCGTCGGCTCTCCAAGCGTTCTGTGGAGGTCTGCTGACATCGAGGGGCTGTTGTGCAGCGCGACGAGAAGCCGCCGAACCGCGCGAGAAAGTCCCCAGTGGCAGGCCTTCTCTTCGTTATTCGCAAGTGCGAGATGAGAACCTACGGTCCGGACGAATGCAAGTCAATTGGTCGCCAATTAACCGTTCTCGGCCCGAACGTGCTGCCGCGGCGGGCAAAAATGACCTTTCGATCTCAGGCGAGGTGGGCGCCGCGGTCGAACAGCGGCACGCCCGGGCGCCGCATGAAAACGATGAGGACGGCCCCGGCGATAAGGCCGCCGATGTGTGCCCACCATGCGATCGGCCCGAGGTCGGGCATGGCCACCATGATGATCTGCGTGGCTATCCAAATGCCGAGCACCAAGCCCGCCGTGATGCGCAACGGGATGACCTTGAAGGCCAGAACCCAGACGCTGACCCGCGGATGCAGCATCAAATACGCGGCGATGACGCCGGCGACGGCGCCGCTGGCGCCGATGAGCGGCATGTCGCTATCGGGCACCATCCAGGCGTGGAACAGAGCGGCAAAGACGCCGCATGCCAGATAGAAGACGAGGAAGCGCGCGTGCCCCATCGCATCCTCGACGTTGTCCCCGAACACCCACAGGAACAGCATGTTGCCGACGAGGTGGAACACGTCCGCGTGGAAGAACATATAGGTGAGGAGGGTCGTGCGCTCGGCGATGGCAAAACCATCGTCCGCCAGCGGGTTCGGCGCCGCCAGGAATTCGCTACCGAACAATTCGCGCGGCGTCACGCCGAAGCTCGCCACCGCCGCCTGGCTGAGACCGCTCACCTCCAACGCGAAAACGAGCACGTTGAGGGCGATCAGCCCGACCGTGACGTATTGAAAGGGGATCGACTTCAGCGAGTTTTCGTCGCGCAGCGGAATGAACAAGGTGCCCTGCCGAGATTGAGGGAAGCCACTAGCGGTTCTGACCGGGAACCCAGAGCACGTCCTTTTTGCCGCCATCGTTGGCATGGCGGCTGGCGACAAAAAGGAAATCCGACAGGCGATTGATGTACTTCAGCGCCGCGGAGCCGACCGGCTCGCTCGGCTCTGCAGCCAGCTCGACCATGAGCCGCTCGGCGCGCCGCGAAATGGTGCGCGCCATGTGCAGCGCAGCTGCCGCCGGCGTTCCGCCGGGCAGCACGAACGAACGCAGCGGCTTCAGCTCCGCGTTCATCTCGTCGATTTCCTGCTCGAGCCGTTTCACCTGCCCATCCGTCATGCGCAGCGGTTCGTACTCGAGTTTCTGGCCGCGATCGGGCACGCAGAGGTCGGCGCCGAGGTCGAACAGATCGTTCTGGATGCGCAGCAGCATTGCATCGAGCTTGGGATCGGCGTCGCCCAGGTGGACGCGCACCATGCCGATGCTGGCGTTGGTCTCATCGACGGTGCCGTAGGCGGCAATGCGCAGGGCGTGCTTGGGCACGCGCTCGCCGCTGCCGAGCGCCGTGGTGCCCTTGTCACCCGTGCGTGTGTAGATCTTGCTCAGTACGACCATGCGTGGCGTTTCCCGTGAAAGCTCATTTCAGCATAGCGCAATTCGGCCTGCGCGCACCGCCGGGTGCCGCGTCAGGAGTAGTTATGGACGAGCACGAAGAGCAGGATGATGACGATGGCGAGCGCCTGCAGCCCGACGCGCCAGCGCATCAGCTTCTGACTGGTGCTCGGGCTTTTGCCACGCGACAGGTTCCACAGTCCGAGAAACAGGACCACGACCACCGCGGCGACGGCCAGCGTGGTCAGGTGGTACAGCACAGTCTCCATGATCGTTCGTTCTCCGTTCTCGGCAACTGCTTAAAGCGTTGATTGGGGGCGGGCAAACCGTATCTATGGACGGCGCGCCAGACACCGCTCGTTGACCCTGCGGAGCAACGCATTGGCAAGCCCTGGCGCGCCATAATTGCCGTAATTGAAGCCTCTGGTGAATTCGCCAGCAGGCACCGAAGGGGGACATTGGCCGTTGCACATGGCTCAATTAGCAGCATTGGCAAGACGTTACGTGTGCGCCGGCGCTCTAGCCGGCGTTGTCTTGCTTGCCCTAGCGCCATTGCCGCCCACCCTCGCGCAGACGCCATCCAAGCCTGACGACGCCAAGAAGGCGCTCGAAAGCAAGCGCGACGAGCTGGAGAAGGTCCAGAAGCGCACGCAAACCCTGCAAAGCGACGTCGAAGGGCTGGCAGCCGAGCGCGAGCGACTCAATTCGCGACTGGTCGAGACCGCCGACCTCATTAAAAAGAGCGAAGCGCAGCTGACGACCATCGAGACCCGTCTCGGCGAGCTCGAGGAGCAGCAGCGCATCCTCAAGGGCTCGCTCAATCAGCGTAACGATCAGATCGCCAAGCTCTTGTCGGCGCTGCAGCGCATGGGCCGCAATCCGCCACCGGTGCTGATCACGCAGCGCGAGGATGCGCTCGAGATGGTGCGCAGCGCCATGCTCCTGTCCGCCGCGTTCCCCGAGCTGGGCACCCAGGCCAAGGCGCTGACGGCGAGGCTTACCGAGCTCGTACGCGTGATGACCGAGATCCGCACCCAGGGCGACCAGCTGCGCGCTGAGATGACGCGGCTGAACGATGCGCGCACGCGGCTCGCCGGGCTGATGGAGGAGAAGAAGGTTACGCTCGACGAGCGCCAGTCGGAGCTGAAGCGCATGCGCGTTGCGGCCGCCGACATCTCGCGCAACGTCAGCGATCTCAACGAGTTGATCTCGCGCCTCGACCGCGCGGTCAAAGACAATACCGGGCTCGGCGCCTACGATGAGCAGCAGCGCAAGCAGGCTGCGCCTAACATTACGCCGAATTCATCTCCGCCAATTGCGCCGAACTCTCCCGCCGCACTGCCGGCGATTTCGAAAGCGCCGCCCGAAGACGCCTGCCGATTGCGCCGCCGTCCACATCCAAAGGCACTGACTTCGTTGAGCTTTCCCCCGGCGCAACGCTCGGTAGTCCTGGCCGCATTAAGCCTGAGATCGCTTTTTCCGAAGCGAGCGGCCGGCTGCCTATGCCCGCGCAGGGGCGCCAGGTATTAGGCTTTAGCGAGAAAACCCAATTTGGCGGCCAATCAAAGGGAATTGTGCTGGAAACCCGGCAAGGTGCCCAAGTCACGTCACCTTGCGATGGTTGGATCGTTTACGCTGGTGAATTTCGTAGCTACGGCCAACTCTTGATCATCAACGCTGGCGGTGGCTATCATGTCCTACTCGCGGGCTTGTCGCAGATCGATGTCCAACCCGGCCAATTCGTTCTCGCCGCCGAACCGATCGGAACCATGAGCGGCTGGGCCCAACAGGCTCAACCCGCTACCACAAACAATGCCCCTGTCCTCTATGTGGAGTTTCGCAAGGATGGGAAGCCTATAGACCCCGACCCATGGTGGGTGGCGGGTCATCGAAAGGTGCAAGGATAATGCGCAAGACGGAATTCGCATTCTGGACGTTCCTCTTGATGACCGGCCTCGCCGGCGCCACCACGCTGCTGAACGTCACGCGCACGTATTCGGCAACCTCAGAGAATTCTGAGCTCTACCGGCAGCTCGACCTGTTCGGCGACGTGCTGGAACGGGTCCGCTCCGACTACGTCGAGAAGCCCGACGACACGATGCTGATCGAGTCGGCCATCAACGGCATGCTCTCGGCGCTCGACCCGCACTCCTCCTACCTCAGCCCGAAGAACTACCGCGACATGCAGGTGCAGACGCGCGGCGAGTTCGGCGGCCTCGGCATCGAGGTCACCATGGAGAACGGCGTCGTGAAGGTGGTCGTCGCCCATCGACGATACGCCCGCCTCCAAGGCCGGCCTGCAGGCGAACGACCTCATCACGCATCTCGACGGCGAGCAGATCGTCGGCCTGACGCTGGAGCAGGCGGTCGAGAAGATGCGCGGCCCGGTCAATACACCGATCTCGCTGACCATCGTCCGCAAGGGCATCGACGATCCGTTCGACGTGAAGGTCACGCGCGACATCATCCGCATCAACGCGGTGAAGGCGCACGACGAGAAGGACGTCGCCTATATCAAGGTCACGACCTTCAACGAGCAGACGCACACCAACCTCGTGAAGGCCATCGAGAACGCGAAGAAGACGATCGGCAAGGACCTCAAGGGTTACGTCATCGATCTTCGCAACAACCCGGGCGGCCTCCTCGATCAGGCGATCGCCGTCTCCGACGATTTCCTCGAGCGCGGCGCCGTCGTCCTCACCAAGGGCCGCAACAACGAGGAAACGCAGCGCGCCCAGGCCCATCCCGGCGATCTCACCGACGGCAAGAAGGTCGTCGTGCTGATCAACGGCGGCTCGGCCTCGGCGTCCGAGATCGTCGCCGGCGCCCTGCAGGACCACAAGCGCGCGACCGTCATCGGCACGCGCTCGTTCGGCAAGGGCTCGGTGCAGACGATCATCCCGCTCGGCGCCAACGGCGCGATCAGGCTGACGACGGCGCGCTACTTCACGCCGTCGAACCGCTCGATCCAGGCCAAGGGCATCGATCCGGACATCGTCATCGAGCAGGAGCTCCCCGACGAGCTGAAGAAGAAGGCCGCTGCAGCCGAAGCCTCACGCGGCGAGGCGAGCCTGCGTGGTCACCTGCGCAATCCGGAGAATGGCAACGGCGAGGATGGCAAGGAGGTCAAGGAGACCTCAGGGTCGTCGGCCTACGTGCCCAAGGAACCGGAGAAGGACGTGCAGCTGCAGTATGCCCTGTCGTTCCTGCGCGGCACGGCGACGGACGGCAAGACGGCCGGTGCCACCATCCCGGTGCCGCCAACGACGCCGCCAGCTGCGTCTGACACTAAGGAAAAGGCGAAGAACTAAGGCTTCGCCCGCAGACCGGGCAGTCTGGTTCCTCTTGAGCTATAGATGGGCGCCGCTTCGGCGCCCATCTTCGTTTCCGACACCCGCAACGCGTCACCCCGGGATTCCGTCATGAGCAATCCGTCCCCCGCCCCCGGCTATCGCCCTTGCGTCGGCATCACGGTGGTCAACGCGAGCGGGCTCGTGTGGGTCGGGCGCCGCGCCGACGGAGCCGGCGAGGAAGAAGGGCGCGGCCAGTGGTGGCAGATGCCTCAGGGCGGCATCGACGCCGACGAAGATCCGGCCGATGCGGCGCTTACGCGAGCTGATCGAGGAGACCGGCATGCGCACGGTTAAAATCCTCGGCGAGACAAGCGGTTGGCTGCGCTACGACCTGCCGCCCCACCTCATCGGCAAGGCCTGGGGCGGGCGCTACGTAGGACAGGACCAGAAGTGGTTCGCGGTCCGCTTCCTAGGCGATGAAAGCGAGATCGACATCACCCCGGCGACCGGCCACAAGGCCGAGTTCACCGAGTGGCGGTGGGTGCCGCTCGCCGAGGTCGCCGACCTCATCGTGCCATTCAAGCGCGAGGTGTACGTGCAGGTGGTTGCCGCGTTCGCCGGGTATGCCCAGCCAGGATGTTGACGCTTCCGACGCCATAGTGACGCGAAATGAGACAAATAACGACATAGAATGGCTGGATTTTCCAGATTATCATGTAGCGTGATTCGTCTGTTGATAACCTGTGAACAACCCCACCGCTTATGGCATTCACCCAGATCGAGACTTACGCCGCGCCTCTGCCGCTGCGCCCTTGCGTGGGCGTCGTGCTGTTCAATGCGCAAGGTCTGGTGTGGGTCGGCCGCCACCGGCCGAAGTGGGCGGCGCAGCGCGAGAGCTATGTCGGCGACGCCGTATGGCAGCTACCGCAGGGCGGCATCGAGCCGCTCGAGCCTTCACGCGAAGCCGCCTTCCGCGAGCTGTGGGAAGAAACCGGCGTGCGCAACGCATCGCTGATCGCGGAAATCCCCGGCTGGCTGACCTACGAGTTGCCGCCCGAACTTCTCGGCATCGCCCTTAAGGGCAAGTACGCCGGCCATCGGCTGCGCTGGTACGCCATGCGCTTCGAGGGCGACGATAGCGAGATCGATATCGGGCCCAAGGGCGCGATGAAGCCGGAGTTCGACGCCTGGCGTTGGGTGCCGCTCGCCGACGTGCCGAGCCTCGCCGTCGATTTCCGCCGGCCGGTCTACGAGGAAGTGGCGCAGGAGTTTGCGCGCTTCGCGCGGGGCCGCCCCGCCCCCATCGCTGCCGCCGCGGAGTAGGCCCTAAGCGGCCTTTGCCTGCAGACGCTTCAGCACGTCGAGCAGGGTATCCGCCATCATCCGCGCGTGATCGTCTTTCGCCTCGGCCGCTTGGGCCTCAGCGAGCCGCAGCTCGCTAGCAAGACGCGCACTATCGAGCTCTTCGAGCGGCACGGCGGTCTGCGCCAGCACGGTAAGTCGCTCCGGATCGGCCTCAGCGACGCCCTTCTTGACGAGCAGCCGCTGTCGGCCCTGCGGCAGCGTCACCTCGAGGATGCCGGGGCGCAGGGTCGAGATGAACGGCGCGTGCCCGACGAGCACGGCGAAGTCGCCCTCAGCGCCCGGGACGACGACTTGGTTCGCTTCGCCCGAGAACACGAGCCGCTCGGGTGTCACCAGCTCGAAATTAAATGTCGCTGCCATCTGCCAACCTGTTCCTGTCAGTCGTCGGCGCCGTTGTCGCCGCCGGTCTTGGCGCGCACTTCCTCGACGCTCTGCAGCTTCGTCCCGCAGAACGGGCAGAAGAAGAGCGGGTGATCGACCATGCCCGGCTCCTCGTCCTCGAGGTCGATGAGGCCGACGGACATGTAAAGCACGCCGTCGTCGCCGACGGTCAGCAGCGGCTCGAACTCCTCGCCGCTCATCGCGTCCTTGAGCTCGCCGCAGCAGGAGCCGAAGCTCTGCGCTGCGCCGGGTGCATCCACAGGCATGGCGGTTGTCCTCATCGCGGGGCCGCGAGGCCCGGTTCAGTGATCAGGCGGCTTCGGCGAGCTTCTCGGCCTTGGCCTTGGCTTCCTCGATCGTGCCGACCATGTAGAACGCCTGCTCGGGCAGGTGATCGTAGTCGCCGTTGCACAGGCCTTTGAAGCCCTTGATCGTGTCGGCGAGGCTGACGAGCTTGCCGGGCGAGCCGGTGAACACCTCAGCGACGTGGAATGGCTGCGACAGGAAGCGCTCGATCTTGCGGGCGCGCGCAACGATCAGCTTGTCGTCCTCGGAGAGCTCGTCCATGCCGAGAATGGCGATGATGTCCTGCAGGGCCTTGTAGCGCTGCAGGATCTGCTGCACCTGGCGGGCCACCTGATAGTGCTCCTCGCCGACGACGCGCGGGTCGAGCATGCGCGACGTGGAGTCGAGCGGGTCGACGGCCGGATAGATGCCCTTCTCGGAGATGGCGCGCGACAGAACGGTCGTCGCGTCAAGATGCGCGAACGACGTTGCCGGCGCCGGATCGGTCAAGTCGTCGGCCGGCACGTAGATGGCCTGCACCGAGGTGATCGAGCCCTTCTGCGTCGTGGTGATGCGCTCCTGCAGAGCGCCCATGTCGGTGGCGAGCGTGGGCTGATAGCCGACGGCCGAAGGAATACGGCCGAGAAGCGCCGACACTTCCGAGCCCGCCTGCGTGAAGCGGAAGATGTTGTCGATGAAGAACAGCACGTCCTGGCCCTTATCGCGGAAGTACTCGGCGACCGTCAGACCGGAAAGGGCGACGCGCATGCGGGCGCCCGGCGGCTCGTTCATCTGGCCGTACACGAGGGCGCACTTGGAGCCCTTGGTCGAGCCGTTGTTCTTCTTCGGGTCGAGGTTGACGTGGGATTCGATCATCTCGTGATAGAGGTCGTTGCCTTCGCGCGTACGCTCGCCGACGCCGGCGAACACCGAGTAGCCACCGTGCGCCTTGGCGACGTTGTTGATCAGCTCCATGATCAGCACCGTCTTGCCGACGCCGGCGCCGCCGAACAGGCCGATCTTGCCGCCCTTGGCGTAGGGCGCGAGAAGGTCGACGACCTTGATGCCGGTGACGAGGATCTGCGCTTCCGACGCCTGCTCGGCGAACGTCGGGGCCGGCGCGTGGATCGGCCGCCTCTCGCTCGTCTTGACGGGCCCTGCCTCGTCGACCGGCTCGCCGATCACGTTGATGATGCGTCCGAGCGTTTCATCGCCCACCGGCACGGTGATCGGACCGCCGGTGTCGCGAACCTCCTGGCCGCGCACGAGGCCTTCGGAAGAGTCCATGGCGATGGTGCGCACGGTGTTCTCGCCGAGATGCTGGGCAACCTCGAGCACGAGACGATTGCCCTGGTTCGTCGTCTCGAGTGCGTTGAGAATTGCCGGCAGGTGATCGTCGAACTGCACGTCGACGACGGCGCCCGTGACCTGGCGAATGCGACCAACAGAATTTGCCATCTTGCGTTCCTCGTACCTGTCCGTGTGCGTCAGAGCGCGTCAGCGCCCGAGATGATTTCGATGAGCTCTTTGGTGATCATGGCCTGACGCGTCCGGTTGTACCGAAGCGTCAGCTTGTCGATCATCTCGCCGGCGTTGCGCGTCGCTGAAGTCCATGGCGCTCATCTGCGCGCCGTAGAAGGAGGCGACGTTCTCCAGAAGCCCGCGGAAAATCTGCGTCGAGATGTTGAGCGTGACGAGATCGCCCAGGACCTCCTCCTCGCTCGGCTCATATTCGTGGATCGCGGCGGCGCCGCCGGCGCTCTGCGGCTTGGCGGCCGGAATCTTCGCCGGGATGAGCTGCAGCGCGACCGGCTGCTGCTTGATCACCGACTTGAACTCGGAGAAGTAGAGCGTCGCCACGTCGAACCCGCCCGCCTCGTAGAGGGCGAGAAGCTTCTGCGCGATGTCGTCGGCGTGCGCGAAGGTGAGCTGGCGGATGCCGCGTAAATCGACGCGATCGACGTAGTGTGAGCCGAACTCGCGCCGCATGGCTTCCGCGCCCTTGCGGCCCACCATGATCATCTTCACCGTCTTGCCCTTGGCAAGCAGCTGCTGCGCGTCGATGCGCGCCAGCTTCGAGATGTTGGAGTTGAAGCCGCCGGCCAAACCGCGCTCGCCGGTCATGACGATGAGGAGATGCACCTGGTCGCTCCCCGTTCCGACGAGCAGCGGCGAAGCGCCCTTGTCGGTAACGCGCGCGCCGAGGCTCGCCATCATCTGATCCATGCGGTCGGCGTAGGGACGCGCGGCGGTCGCCACTTCCTGCGCGCGGCGCAGCTTCGCCGCGGCGACCATCTGCATCGCCTTGGTGATCTTGCGCGTCGCCTTCACCGAGGTGATGCGGTTTCTGAGGTCTTTTAAGCTCGGCATCGGGCCGCGCCTTCCTTCTTCAAACTGTCATCCCGGACGGCGTGAGCCTCGGCGAGCGCCGATCCGGGACCCCGGATAAACTTTGCCGAAGGCACCCCTAGTCCCAACCCAAGGAGCCTCCGGCGCCCCTTGTGCTGGATCCCGGTTCGCCCTGCGAGCTTCGCTCTCGGGACGGCCGGGATGACAGTTACGCCGTAAAGCCCTTCGCGAACTTATCGAGGAAGGCGACGAGCTTCTTCTCGTTAGCCTCCGACAGGGCCTTCTCGGTGCGAATGGATTCGAGGATGTCCTGGCCGTCGGTGCGCAGCAGACGCAGGAAATCCTGCTCGAACTTCGTCACCGAGGCGACCGGAACGGCGTCGAGATAGCCGCGCGTGCCGGAGAAAATGACGGCGACCTGCTCTTCCATCTTCAGCGGCGAGAACTGCGGCTGCTTCAACAGCTCGGTGAGACGCGCGCCGCGGGCGAGCATCTTCTGCGTCGCCGCGTCGAGGTCGGAGCCGAACTGGGCGAAGGCGGCCATCTCGCGGTACTGGGCGAGCTCGCCTTTGATCTTGCCGGCGACCTGCTTCATCGCCTTCGTCTGCGCCGAGGAGCCGACGCGCGACACCGAGAGACCGACGTTCACGGCCGGACGGATGCCCTGATAGAAGAGATCGGTCTCGAGGAAGATCTGGCCGTCGGTGATCGAGATGACGTTGGTCGGGATGTAGGCCGACACGTCGTTGGCCTGCGTCTCGATGACGGGAAGCGCGGTGAGCGAGCCGCCGCCGTGGCTGTCATTCAGCTTCGCGGCGCGCTCGAGCAGGCGCGAGTGGAGATAGAACACGTCGCCGGGATAGGCTTCGCGGCCCGGCGGGCGGCGCAGCAACAGCGACATCTGGCGGTAGGCGACGGCCTGCTTGGAGAGGTCGTCATAGGCGATGACGGCGTGCATGCCGTTGTCGCGGAAGTATTCGCCCATGGTGCAGCCGGTGAACGGGGCGAGGTACTGCAGCGGAGCCGGCTCCGACGCCGTCGCGGCGACAACGATCGAATATTCGAGCGCGCCGTTCTCCTCCAGAACCTTGACGAACTGGGCGACGGTCGAGCGCTTCTGGCCGACGGCCACGTACACGCAATAGAGCTTGGCCTTCTCGTCGCCGCTGGCGTTGATCGACTTCTGATTGAGGATGGTGTCGAGAATGATCGCGGTCTTGCCGGTCTGGCGGTCGCCGATGATCAGCTCGCGCTGGCCGCGGCCGATGGGGATCAGGGCGTCCACCGCCTTGAGGCCGGTTGCCATCGGCTCGTGCACCGACTTGCGCGGCAGGATGCCCGGCGCCTTGACGTCGACGCGCATGCGCTTGTCGGACTTGATGGGGCCCTTGCCATCGATCGGATTGCCGAGCGCGTCGACGACGCGGCCGAGCAGACCCTTACCGACGGGGACCTCGACGATGGCGCCCGTACGCTTGACGGTGTCGCCTTCCTTGATGCCGCGGTCGTCGCCGAAGATCACGCAGCCGACGTTGTCGGCTTCGAGATTGAGCGCCATGCCGCGGATGCCGCCCGGAAACTCGACCATCTCGCCCGCCTGGACGTTGTCGAGACCGTAGACGCGGGCGATGCCGTCGCCCACCGACAGCACCTGGCCGATTTCGGAGACCTCGGCTTCCTTGCCGAAATTCTTGATCTGGTCCTTGAGGATCGAGGAGATCTCTGCGGCCCGGATTTCCATACTTGCCTCTTCCCTTACAGCGCTTCGTCGTTCGTGCGGGGCGCACCTGGCGCCGACCGGCCTCTCGCAAAAACGGCCGCAGGATAGCCCGCGGCCGGTCGCTCGATCAGCCGGTACCCTTCAGCACGACTTTCAGGTTCATCAGTTTCGTCCGCAGCGAGGAATCGAACATGCGGCTGCCGACCTTGACCACCAGGCCGCCGAGCAGCGAGGGGTCGACCTTGGTGTTGAGCCGCACGTCCTTGCCGTAGGACGCCTTGAGCGTCGATTTCAGCGCGGCGAGCTGCGCGTCGTTGAGCGGCGTCGCCGACTGCACTTCAGCCACCATCTCGCCGCGGTGAAGCGCGAGCTGCTGGCGAAAACCCTTGATCATGTCCTCGGCAGCGAACAGACGCCGATTGCGCGTCACCACCTTGAGGAAGTTGCCGGTCGTGGCGCCGATGGCCGCCCAGTCCATGACGGCGCCGAGGGCGCGCTCCTGCTCCTCGGCGGCAAACGCCGGGCTTTTCACCAGCCGGTTGAGGTCAGGGCTCTGATCGAGCATCGCCTGGAATTTGCCGAGGTCCTGATCGACCTTGTCGAGCTCGTTCTGCTCCCGGGCGAGATCGAAAAGCGCCGAAGCGTAGCGCCCCGAAACACCCGAAGTCACTTGATTGTCCGTTGCCACTTCAAATGCTCTCGCCGGCGGCCAAGACGGGGGCTCCGGGCAAGATTGGCTTGCCCGCACCCTCCCCCGCTTTGAGGAAATTCGTTCGCACGAAGCGCGGCCGTGAGCCTAGCTGCCCCGCCACCCCTGATAGTGCGCCGGTTCTCTAACATGCACCGCGCAGGGCTTCAACGGGGCTTCAACAGGTAGGCGCCGGAATGCCGCATACAGCGGGCTCCGGGCTGTTTTTCAAGATGAACGGAAGCTGCACGTCCCCTTCAGAACGGGTTCAGCCCAAGAAGTATTGAATGCCCCTCATCGCCGGTGAGGCAACCGGCAGAACGCACTGAAAGACCGGGCTAAGGGGAAGACAAATGACCATTTCGCGTAAGCTGACCTCGATCACCACTGCCATCGCGCTCGCTGCGGCGAGCCTCGGCACCGTAACCACGTCGGCCAACGCCGGCGGCTATCGCGGTGACGGCTACGACGGCGGCCGTCACTACTCGCGCCATTACGACCGCCACGACGATCGCGGCTGGCGCGACGACGGTTACCGCGGCGGTCGCGACCGCTACTACGCCCGCCACAAGAAGAAGAACAACACCGGCAAGTACATCGCCATCGGCGCCGCCGCCCTGATGCTCGGCATCATCGCTTCGGAGGCTTCGCGCCGCTAACCCCCTGCGTCCGCTGCGGCAGTGCCGCGCGTGCTCACCCCGCACGCCTTCGGCAGAACGCACGGAATAATGGCTGAGCGCTCCCACCCTCGCGCCAGTCCGGGCCGGACCTTCCCCCCAGGTCCGGCCCATTTTATTTTTGGGTTTAGATCCGCGCCGGCTAGCTCCACCCAAGCTTCCCCACTTCCGTCATGGCCGCGCAGGCGGCCATCCACGCCAGCTTCAGCAAGCGCTCTTGTCGAGAGGTCGCGCTCGCGTGCGGCTGGGTCGCAGCCCCACTACTTCCGGAGTTCTAGCGGAGACTTGCGTGGATGGCCGCCTGCGCGGCCATGACGTTTTCGTGGCGGGCGGTGAGCCGGATCCAACCCATTTACGAGTCGACACACGCCCCTTGACTGTCATTCCGGCACTTGTTGCCGGGATCCAGCTCGAAGCACGGCCTGAGCGCGCGGATAGTTGGATCCCGGGAAGTTATGCTGGAAGCATGCCTCCGGCATGCCCCGGGATGACATTCGGTGCCCTACAGAAAGCTGTAGGGGTCGATGTCGACGGTGAGCTTCAGGTCGCCCTTGAGTGGCGGCAACTCGTTCAGCCAAGCGCGCAGGTAGGCCTGCACGTCGATCTCGCGCGGCGCTTTGACCAACAAACGCCAGCGATGCCGCCCGCGGATGACGGCCAAGGGCGCCTCGGCCGGTCCCAACACCTCGATCTTCTCCGACCGCGGCGCCCGATGGGCGATGTCGCGGGCGACGAGCTGCGCCGTCTCCTTGTCGCGCGCCGCGACGACCAGCGCGACGAGCCGGCCGTACGGCGGCAGCAGGCCCTTGCGGCGGTTGGCGATCTCCCGCTCGAGGAAGGCCTCGCGGTCGCCTGAAATAATGGCCTCCATCACCGGGTGATCGGGCATGTGCGTCTGCACGTAGCCGCGCCCCAGAGCCAGCGCGCGGCCGGCGCGGCCGGTCACCTGATGCAGAAGTTGGAAGGTGCGTTCCCCGGCGCGGGGATCTGCCCCCTGTGCCAACCCCAGGTCGCCGTCGACGATGCCGACCGTCGCCAGATTGGGGAAGTGGTGCCCTTTGGCGACCATTTGCGTGCCGATGACGATGTCGATGCCGCCTGCCTCGATGGAGCGGATCATGTCGCGCATCTCGGTCAAGCCGGGCACGAGATCGGACGACAGCAGCGCGACGCGCGCCTCCGGGAAGCGCTCCGCCACCTCCTCGGCGACGCGCTCGACGCCTGGCCCGCAGGCAACGAGCGAGCCCGGCTCGGCGCACTTGGGGCACTTCTCCGGCAGCGGGATGGAAAATCCGCAGTGGTGGCAATGCAGCTTGCCGCGGAAGCGGTGCTCGACCAGCCAGGCCGTGCACTGCGGGCATTCGATGCGATGTCCGCACGAACGGCACAGCGTCAGCGGCGCGTAGCCCCGGCGGTTGAGGAACAACAGCGTCTGCTGGCCGTCGCCCAGCGTCTTGGCCACCGCCTCGACGAGCGGCGGGGCCAGCCACCTCCCCTTGTCCGGCGGGGTTTGGCGCAAATCGATGGCGGTGACGTCGGGCAGCGAAGCGCCCGAGAAGCGCCCCGGGAGGATGACGTGGCGGTAGCGCCCAGTGCGCGCGTTGACGTGCGTTTCGATCGACGGCGTCGCCGAGGCGAGGACCACCGGGAAACCGCCGAGATTGCCGCGCACCACGGCCATGTCGCGCGCCTGGTAGTGCACACGGTCGTCCTGCTTGAAGCCAGAGTCGTGCTCCTCGTCGACGACGATGAGGCCGAGATCCGAAAACGGCAGGAACAGCGCCGAACGCGCCCCGACGACGACGCGCGCTTCGCCGGTCGCCGCCTGTTTCCATACGCGACCGCGCTCCGGGCCCGATAGCGCCGAGTGCCATTCGACCGGCTGGCAGCCGAAGCGCGCCTCGAAGCGGCGCATGAACTGATCGGTGAGGGCGATTTCCGGCAGCATGATCGCCGCCTGCTGCCCGCGCTCCAGCGTGCGCGCCACCGCCTCGAAGTAGACCTCCGTCTTACCGGAGCCAGTGACGCCGTCGAGTAGTGTCGTCGAGAAGTTGCCGCCATCGACCGCGGAGCGCAGTGCATGCACTGCGGCTGCCTGCGCGGCTTCAAACTCCGTGGCGCGATAATGCGGATCGGGCAGCGGCGGGCGCTTATCGGGTATCGCCACCTCGACGAGATTGCCGGAAGCGACGAGACCGTCGACGACACCCGAGGAACACCCAGCCGCAAGCGCCAGCGCCGCCTTGGCGCGGATCGCCCCGTCGGCGGCGATCTCCAGCGCCCGCCGGCGCGCCGGCGTCATGCGCGGCGGCTCCGGCGCGCCTTCGACCAGCGTCACGCCGAAACGCGGCTTTGTTGGCTCGAACACGGCGCGGGCGCTCATCATCATGCGCACCGTCATGCCGAGCGGCGCCAGCGTGTAGCGCGCGATCCATTCGGCAAAACGCAGCGTGATGGCCGGCAGGGGCGGCACGTCGAGACGCGCGGTGATGGTCTTCAGCTTTTTGCGGTCGACAGGCTTGCCGGATTCGCCGACCGGCCCACAAACTGATTTGTCCCACACGACGCCGATGCGGCTCTGCGGACCGAACGGCACCAGCACGAAGCAGCCGGGCTCGATGTCGATGCCGTCAGGCACGATGTAGTCGTAGGTCTGGTCGAGCGCGACGGCGAGCACGACCGGCGCCAGCACCGTCCCGGCGCGCGCTTCGCTCTCCAGCGGCTCGAACAGGCTGTGCATCGGCGGCCACGACCTCAAGCGGTACGAAAGGCGAATCGAACGGTGAGCCTAGGCGGGCGCGGCGGCGAGCCCAAGGCGGTGGTGGCCGCGGCGACGGCGGCACTTTGCGCCCCGCCATTGACCGGCGCGCGGCAGCGACAATATTCCTTGCCGATACCACAGATTAACCGGGGATCGAGAGCCGCCCGCTATGGTGGCGCAGCTGCGAAGCTCCGCAGCCCATCCCCCGAGGGACGCGTTGCCCCATGGAATATAAGGACTACTACAAGATCCTCGGTGTCGAGCGGGACGCCACGCAGGACGATATCAAGCGCGCCTATCGCAAGCTCGCGCGCACCTATCATCCTGACGTGAACAAGGAAGCGGGCGCCGAGGCCAAGTTCAAGGACGCCGGCGAAGCCTACGAGGTTCTCAAAGACCCCGAGAAGCGCGCGGCTTACAACGAGCTCGGCGCCAACTGGAAGCAGGGGCAGGATTTCCGTCCACCGCCGAATTGGGACCAGGGCTTCGAGTTTTCGGGCGGCGGCTACACCAACGCCGACTCAGCGCAGTTCAGCGACTTCTTCGAAGGTCTGTTCGGCCAGCGCGGCGGCGGCGGGCGAGGCGGCAGAGGCGGCTTCTCGGGCCGGCGCGAGTTTCACGCCCAGGGCGAGGACCACCATGCCAAGGTCGTCATCGACCTGCGCGACGCCTACACCGGCGCCAAGCGCTCGATCACGTTGCGCGTGCCCGAGGTCGACGACACGGGCCACGTGTTGGTCAAGGACCGCACGCTCAACGTCACCATTCCGAAGGGCGTGCGCGAAGGCCAGCACATCCGCCTCGCCGGTCAGGGCTCGCCCGGCATCGGCAAGGGGCAGCCCGGCGATCTCTATCTCGAGGTGGCATTCGCCCCCAACCCGCTGTTCAAGGTCGAAGGCAAGGACGTCTATCTCGACCTCCCCGTGACGCCGTGGGAAGCGGCACTCGGCGCCAGCGTCAAAGCCCCGACACCGGAAGGCGCGGTGATGCTCAAGATCCCGCCGAACACCACCAAGAGCCGCACCATGCGCCTTAAGGGCAAGGGCATCCCCGGCACCCCGCCGGGCGACATGCACGCCGTGCTGAAAATCGAGCTGCCGCCGGCGAATACGGACAAGGCGAAGGAAATCTACCAGCAGATGGAGCGCGAGCTGCCATTCAACCCGCGCGCCGGCATGGGAGTGTAGAGCGATGCCAGCAAACCCCACGCAATCCGTCGTCATCCTCGATGAAGCCGAGGAGATCACCCTCGCCGACCTTTCGCGCGCCTGCCGCGTGCACGCCGAATGGGTCATGGAGCTGGTCGAGGAAGGCGTCATCGAGCCGCGCGGCCCCGATATTGTAAGCCGGGTGGCCCGCAATGGCGCTTTGCCGCCACAACGGTAGTGCGCGTCGAGAAAGCCCGCCGGCTACAGAACGACCTCGGCGTCAATCTGCCGGGCGTGGCGCTCGCGTTGCAGCTGCTCGACCGCATCGACGCGCTCGAATTGCGGTTGCGCTCCGCCCCGACGCGGCACGAACCCAACGACGCGGATTAACGGCTTGCGGCATCGAATCGGATAGCTTCTGGCGACGCTGGTTGACTTTCGCACCCCGTAACCCCTCACCCGGAAGCTCATTTCATTCGCTTCCGACCTCTCCCTCAGGGAGAGGTGGGGCTGGGCTCCTTCACCTAACCTCTCCCCGGTGGGGAGAGGTCGACGCGAAATGCGCAGCATAAGCGGCGGGTGAGGGGGCACTGAATTGCAGGAAGGCGCACTGGGTCCGATGCTGGATGAAGCCGCCGAACTCGAGCTGCCGCTGAGCGCCGACTTGGAGCGCGCCGTCACCGCTTGGCTCACGCACCTGCGCCACGAGCGCGGCCACGCCGACAAGACGCTCGAAGCCTACGCGCGCGACGTCCGCCAGTTCCTCGGCTTCATCGCGGGCCAGCTCGGCTATCCGCCCTGCCTCGCCGACTTGGCCAGGCTCGACCTCAAGACCTTCCGCGGTTTCCTCGCCGCGCGCCGCCGTGCCGGCGCCGTCAGTCGCTCGCTGGCCAGGTCCCTATCGGCGTTGCGCCAGCTGTTCCGCTGGCTCGAGGCGCAGAACCTCGTCGAGAACCGCGCCATTCTGCAGCTCGCCATGCCCAAGGTGCCGCATTCGGTGCCCAAGCCGCTGACCGTCGGCAAGGCGGCGGGCGTCGTCGATCCGGGCCCTGGCGCCGAGCTCGACTGGGTCCTCGCGCGCGATGCCGCCGTGCTGCTGCTGCTCTACGGCTCCGGCCTGCGCATCGCCGAAGCGCTGAGCATCCTGGCGAAGGACGCGCCGACGCCGGATCGCGACGTGCTGCGCATCAAGGGCAAGGGCGGCAAGGAGCGGCTGGTGCCGGTGCTACCGGTCGTGCGCGAGGCGGTCGCCCGCTACGTGAAGCTCTGCCCGTATCCGCTTGATCCGGACGAGGCGTTGTTCCGCGGTGCCAAGGGCGGCCCGCTGTCCCCGCGCCTCATCCAGCTTGCCATGGAGCGCCTGCGCGAGGCTCTCGACTTGCCGGCGACGGCCACGCCGCACGCTTTGCGCCACTCGTTCGCAACGCACCTCCTGTCGGCCGGCGGCGACCTGCGGCAGATCCAGGAGCTGCTCGGCCACGCCTCCCTGTCGACCACGCAGGCCTACACCGAGGTCGACCGCGATCGGCTGCTGGCCGTATATGACGCAGCCCATCCGCGTTCCTAGGGCGCCCCGCGAAATCAATCGCTTAGCAAAACTCCCAGAAACCTTGACGTAATTTTGCCGCTTTTTTTCCGCCGGTCGCCGTTAAAAGGCGGGGCAGTTCCCCGCGCGCACTGGAGTTGAGAAGTCGCATGCGTTTCCGTCTGCTTTTAACCATCGCCGCTCTGGCCATCGCCGCCCTTCCGCAAGCCGGCGCCAGCGCCGCCGAGAAGGACGCCGCCCCCGACAAGTGCCACGGCATCGACATGCTGGCCGAGACGGCCGCCAAGGATCCGCAGACCTACACCCGCATCATGGCGGAGTCGGCCGTGACCAAGAATGCCGGCGCCATCCTGTGGAAGATCGAGAAGGAAGGGCGCCCGGCGTCCTACCTGTTCGGCACCGTTCACCTCACCGACGAGCGCGTCACCAATCTGTCGCCCGCCGTCAATGCGGCCCTCAACGAGGCGAAGGTGGTCGCGCTCGAGGTTTCCGACCTGTCGGAGAACGCCACCGCCTCGGTGATCGCCCAATCGGCCCCGCTCGTCATGTTCACCGACGGCCGCCGCCTCGACAACCTGCTGTCCAACGCCGAGTACGACGCGGTCAAATCCATCATCGGCCGCTCCGGCATGCCGGTCGATCTCGCGGCGCTGTTCAAGCCGTGGATCGTCACCATGATCCTCTCGGTCTCGGACTGCGAACGCACCAAGGTGCAGCAGGGCGCGCGCGTCCTCGACATGAAGATCGCCGAGATCGGCAAGGCGCGCGGGCTGGAGGTTGTCGGGCTGGAGACCATTCCGGCGCAACTCGAAGCGCTCGCCGCCGTGCCCGAGCAGCAGCAGCTCGACATGCTACGCGCTAGCCTGAAGTTCGCCGACCGCACCGACGACCTCATGGAGACGCTGGTGCAGCTCTATATCGGCCGCAAGATCACGGCGGCGATGCCGTTCCAGATCGCACTCGCCCAGCAGGCGGGCGTCAGCGATCAGGCGTTCGCAGGCTTCCAGCAGAAGCTGCTGGTCGAGCGCAATGAGAAGATGAGCGCCGTCGCCGAGCCGCTGCTCGACAAGGGTGGCGTGTTCATTGCCGTCGGCGCGCTGCATCTGCCGGGCGACAGGGGGCTCGTCACTCTGCTGCGTCAGGCCGGCTACAGCGTCTCCCCGCTCGAGTAATATAGAACGCCACCCTCCACGCGGTATACCGTCATGGCCGCGCAGGCGGCCATGACGTTTGAAGGCGGATACGAAGGTTGGACCCGCTGATACTCACATGTGGATGGCGCGCTTGTCGACGGCGAGCGCGGCTTCCTTCACCGCCTCGGTGAGCGTCGGGTGCGCGTGGCAGGTGCGCGCCAGGTCCTCGGCCGAGCCGCCGAACTCCATCAGCACCGCCGGCTCGGCGATCATCTCGGACGCGTTGGTGCCGAGGATGTGCACGCCGAGCACCCGGTCCGTCTGCGCATCCGCGATGATCTTTACGAAGCCATCGGTGGTTTGGTTGGACTTGGCGCGGCCGTTGGCGGTGAACGGGAACTTGCCGACCTTGTAGGCGACGCCGGCGTCCTTCAAATCCTCTTCCGACTTGCCGACGCTCGCCAACTCCGGCGACGTGTAGACGACGTTGGGAATGACGTCGTAGTTGACGTGCCCGGCCTGTCCGGCGAGCAGCTCGGCGACGGCGACGCCCTCGTCCTCGGCCTTGTGCGCCAGCATCGGGCCGTCGATCACGTCACCGATGGCGTAGATGCCCGGCACGCTCGATTGGTAATGCGCATCGACGATGACGCGGCCGCGGTTGTCGAGCTTCACGCCGGCCTCGGCGAGCCCAAGCCCCTCCGTGAACGGCACGCGGCCGATGGAGACGAGCACGACGTCGGTCTCGAGCGTCTCAGCCTTGCCGCCCTTCGACGGCTCGATGGTGACGCTCAGCGCGGCGCCTTTCTTCGCAACGCCCGTCACCTTGTGCCCGAGCTTGAAGGTCATGCCCTGCTTCGCCAGGAGGCGCTGCAGCTGCCGCGCCACCTCGCCATCGGTCCCCGGCAGAACGCGGTCGAGATACTCGATGACCGTCACCTCGGCGCCGAGCCGCCGCCACACCGAGCCGAGCTCCAGCCCGATCACGCCGGCGCCGATGACCAGCATCCGTTTCGGAACCTTGGGCAGCTCCAGTGCGCCGGTGGACGACACGATCGCCTTCTCGTCGATCTCGACGCCCGGCAGCTGGCCGACCGACGACCCCGTGGCGATGACGATCGCCTTCGTGTCGATGTCCTGCTTCTCGCCGTTGATGAACGTCACCTCGACGACGCCCGGCGACTTGATGCGCCCTGAGCCGTGGAAATGATCGACCTTGTTCTTGCGCAACAGGAAAGCGACGCCGTCCGTGTTGCCCTTCACGCCCTCGTCCTTGAAGGCGAGCATCTTGGCGAGGTCCAGCTTCGGCTTCACGTCGATGCCCATGGCACCGAAGTGGCTGTCCGCCGCCTCGTAAAGCTCGGAGGCATGCAGCATCGCCTTCGAGGGAATGCAGCCGACGTTGAGGCAGGTGCCGCCGAACGTTGCGCGCTTCTCGACCATGGCGACCTTCATGCCGAGCTGGCTGGCGCGGATGGCGCACACATAGCCGCCGGGCCCGGCGCCGATGACGATCAGATCGAAAGCGGCCACAGCCTTATCTCCGTTCAAATTCCGAGGGGCAGCGGCGCGCCGAACGCCCAGACGTAACCATAGGGGTCGCGCACGCGGCCGTAGCGCATCACCCAGAACGTGTCGGACGCCGGCATGGTGACGGTGGCGCCTGCCGCGACCGCGCGTGCGATGGCGCCGTCCACCTCGAGCGGCGACTGCAGGTTGATCTGCACCGCGATGCTGCCCTTCGAGTCGGAGCTGCGCGGGGCGACGTCGGTAATGTACTCGGGAAAATAGTCAGACAGCATGAAGTGGCCGCCGAATGCCGCCAGCGTCGCGTGCTGCAGGCGGGCGCCGTCGGGCGTCAGCTCCTTGTAGGCAACCTTGGCGCCGAACGCCTTCTCATAGAAGGCGATGGCCTCGAGCCCGTTCTCTACCGTCAGGTAGACTTCGATCGACGCAGTAATGTCTTCCTCCGCCATGCTGCATGCTCCCGCGCCATCAGGGCTCAGAGCTCCAGAAGAAACCGCTGCGGATCTTCGAGGCATTCTTTGACGCGAACAAGAAAGGCCACCGCTTCCTTGCCGTCAACGATGCGGTGGTCGTAGCTCAAGGCAAGATACATCATCGGGCGCGCCACCACCTGGCCGTCGCGCACCACCGGCCGCTCCTCGATGCGGTGCATGCCGAGAATTCCCGACTGCGGGGCATTGAGGATCGGCGTCGACATCAGCGAGCCGTAGACGCCGCCGTTGGTGATGGTGAAGGTGCCGCCCTGCATGTCCTCGATACCGAGCTTGCCGTCGCGTGCGCGCTTGCCGAAGTCGGTGATCTGCGTCTCGATTTCGGCGAGGCTCATGCGATCGGCTTCGCGTACCACCGGCACGACGAGGCCGCGATCGGTGCCGACGGCAACGCCGATGTGGTAGTAGTTCTTGTAGACGATCTCGTCGCCGTCGATCTCGGCGTTGACCGCCGGAATCTCCTTCAGCGCCTGCAGGCACGCCTTCACGAAGAAGGCCATGAAGCCGAGCTTCACGCCATGCCGCTTCTCGAACAGCGCCTTGTACTCGTTGCGCAGCTTCATCACCGCGCTCATGTCGACGTCGTTGAACGTCGTGAGGATCGCGGCGGTGTTCTGCGCGTCCTTGAGGCGCTGCGCGATGGTCTGGCGCAGCCGCGTCATGCGCACGCGCTCCTCGCGCACCGCATCGTTGGGCGCCGACGGAACGCGCAACTGGTGCACCGGTACGGGCACCGGCGCGAGGCCGCGCATCGGCGGCGATGAGGCTGGCGGCTGCGCGCGCGGTGCCGGCGTTTCCGGCTCGGGCGCCTGCGGTTTTGCCGCGGGCACGTCCTCCTTGAGGATCTGACCGCGCTTGCCGGAACCGGCCACCTCCTGCGCGTCGATGCCGGCCTCGGCGAGCTTCTTGCGCGCCGACGGGCTCGGCGGCATCTCCCCTTTGACGGCTTTCTCAGGAGCAGGCGCGGGCTTGGCGGCGGCAGGTGCAGGTGCCGGCTTGGGCGCCGCCGGCTTCTCGGCCTTCGCTGGCATCGCAGCTCCCCCGTTGCTGATGGCGCCGAGCAGCGCGCCGACGGCAACCGTCTGGCCTTCCGTGACCTTGATGTCGCCGAGCACGCCGGAAACGGGCGCGGGAACCTCGACCGTCACCTTATCCGTCTCGAGCTCGACCAGCGGCTCATCGACGTTGACCGCGTCACCCGATTTCTTGAACCACTTGCCGACGATCGCCTCGGTAATGCTCTCGCCCAGGGTCGGCACGCGAATTTCGGTCGCCATCTCTAATCTCACTTCCCCGCGAAGATCATCGTCGAAGCGCTCGCAGCTAGTCGCTCCACCCGTCAGTGCCGTCTCGACCAGCGACTTCTGCTCGTAGAGGTGCTTCGACAATTGACCCGTCGCCGTCGAGGCCGAAGCCGGTCGCCCGGCGTAAACCGGACGCCTATGCTTGGCGTCGATGCGCTCGAGCACCCAAGTCAGGTTCGGCTCGATGAAGCTCCAGGCGCCCATGTTCTTGGGCTCCTCCTGGCACCAGATCGACCTCCGCGTGCGTGAAGCGGCCGAGCTCGTGCATCAGCGCGCGCGCCGGGAACGGATAGAGCTGCTCGACGCGCAAGAGATAGACGTTGTCGATGCCGGCAGCTTCGCGCGCATCGTAGAGGTCGTAGTAGACCTTGCCGCTGCACAGCACGACGCGTTTGATCCTCTCGTCGGGGACGAGCTTGATCTTCTCGTCCGGCTTGTGCTCGGCATCGTCCCACAGAAGGCGATGGAACGTCGTGCCGGGGCCCATCTCGTCGAGGCGCGACAGCACGCGCTTGTGGCGCAGCAGCGACTTGGGCGTCATCAGGATCAGCGGCTTGCGGAACTTGCGGTGCAGCTGGCGGCGCAGGATGTGGAAGTAGTTGGCGGGCGTCGTCACGTTCGCCACCTGCCAGTTGTCCTCGGCGCACAATTGCAGAAAGCGCTCGAGCCGCGCCGAGGAATGCTCCGGACCCTGGCCCTCGTAGCCGTGCGGCAGCAGGCACACGAGACCCGACATGCGCAGCCATTTGCGCTCGCCCGATGAGATGAACTGATCGAACACGACCTGCGCGCCGTTGGCGAAGTCGCCGAACTGCGCCTCCCACATGACCAGCGCGTTCGGCTCGGCGAGCGAGTAGCCGTACTCGAAGCCGAGCACCGCCTCCTCGGACAGCATCGAGTTGATGACCTCGAACCGCGCCTGGTCGTTGGCGACGTGCTTCAAGGGCGTCCAGCGCCGCTCGGTCTCCTGGTCGATGAGCACCGCATGGCGCTGCGAGAACGTACCGCGCTCGCTGTCCTGCCCCGACAGCCGCACCGGGAAGCCTTCGGCGAGCAACGCACCGAGCGACATTTGCTCGGCCATCGCCCAGTCGATGCCGTGGCCGCTATCGACCATCTCGCGCCGGCGCTCGAGCAACCGCCGCACCACCTTGTGCGCGTTGAAGTCGGGCGGGATGCTGGTGATGCGCCGGCCGATGATCTGCAGCCGGTCGATCGGCACGCCCGTCTCGCCGCGACGCGCATCGTCGTCGGCAAAGCCCATGCCCGCCCAGCGTCCGTCGAGCCAGTCCGCCTTGTTCGGAAGGAAGCCGTCGGCCGTTGCGAACTCCTCTTCGAGATGCGCCCGGAAGCTCGAATGCATGCGCTGGCTTTCTTCCAGCGGCACGACGCCTTCCTCGGCCAAACGCTTCGAATAGATGTCGATCACGGTCGGATGCGACTTGATCGCCTTGTACATCAGCGGCTGCGTGAACATCGGCTCGTCGGCCTCGTTGTGGCCGTAGCGCCGGTAGCAGAACATGTCGATGACGACGGGCTTCTGGAACTTCTGCCGGAACTCGGTGGCGATCTTGGCGACATGCACGACGGCTTCGGGATCGTCGCCGTTCACGTGAAAGATCGGCGCCTCGATCATGCGCGCGACGTCCGAGCAGTAGGGCGACGAGCGCGAGTGGCGCGGGTTGGTCGTGAAGCCGATCTGATTGTTGATGATGAAGTGGATCGAGCCGCCGGTGCGGTGACCCTTGAGACCCGACAGGCCGAAGCACTCGGCGACGACGCCCTGGCCGGCGAACGCCGCGTCACCGTGAATGATCAGCGGCAACACCGGAGTGCGCTCGCCCGCCGCGCAGCCGCGCTGGTCCTGCTTGGCGCGCACCTTGCCCAGCACCACCGGATCGACGATCTCGAGGTGCGAGGGGTTGGCGGTCAGCGACAAGTGCACGTTGTTGCCATCGAAGGAGCGATCGGACGAGGCGCCGAGGTGATACTTGACGTCGCCCGAGCCTTCGACGTCGTCCGGCTTGAACGAGCCGCCTTTGAATTCGTGGAAGATCGCCCGGTGCGGCTTGGCCATGACGTTGGCGAGCACGTTGAGCCGCCCGCGATGCGCCATGCCCGTGATGATCTCTTTGACGCCGAGCTGGCCGCCGCGCTTGATGATCTGCTCCAGCGCGGGGACCATCGCCTCGGCGCCGTCGAGACCGAAGCGCTTGGTGCCGGTGTATTTCACCTCGCAGAACTTCTCGAACGTCTCCGTCTCGATCAGCTTGTTGAGGATGGCGCGCCGGCCTTCCGGCGTGAAGCGGATCTCTTTTTCCTCGCCCTCGATGCGGTCCTGGATCCACGCCTTCTGCGTCGGGCTCGTGATGTGCATGAACTGCACGCCAATGTGCCGGCAGTAGGTACGCCGCAAGATGCGCAAGATCTGACGCATGGTTGCGGTCTCGAGGCCGAACACGTGGTCGATGAAGATCGGCCGGTCGAGGTCGGCGTCGGTGAAGCCGTAGGTCTCGGGCTTCAGCTCGCGGTGCACCTTGCGGTCGGCGAGGCCAAGCGGGTCGAGATCGGCGGCAAGATGGCCCATGACGCGATAGGCGCGGATCAGCATCAGCGCGCGGATGGAATCCTGCGTCGCCCGCAACGATGCGGCCGGCGTCATCTCGTAGCCCAGCGCGTGCGACTTGGCCTGCAGATTTGAGCGGATCGTGCGCTCGTCCGCCTCGTAGTCGCCGGTCAGCGCCGCGACGAGATCGCCGTTTTCGAGCAGTTCCGGCGGACGCAAGCCCCACGAGGGGCCGCGCTCGCCGTTGCGGCTGCCGCCGCGCTCCTCGTTCAGGCTCTCGAAGAAGTGCCGCCACTCGTCGCTGACCGAGCCCGGGTTGCGCTCGTACTCGGCCTGCATGTCCTCGACATAGGCGGCATTGGCCGCGCCAAGAAACGAGGTGCGCAGAAAGCCTTCATTGAGCGGTTTGCGAGCCATTGTGGGATCTCAACGGGTCAATGATGCGCGATGCCGATTGAAGGTCAAATGCCCGGGCGCCGCGCGGTCGGCGGGAAGTCCAGTGTGCAGTGCAGCATACGCCTACTTGGCCAGTTTGGCATGCTTAGTTTGCGGTTTCATAGCCTTCCCATTGAGCACGCCCATGAGCGTAGTTCCGAGCGCCGCGGGGCTCGAGGCGATGGCGATGCCGGCGGACTTCATGGCCTCGATCTTGTCTTCGGCCTTGCCTTTTCCCCCGGAAATGATGGCACCAGCGTGGCCCATGCGCCGGCCCGCCGGCGCCGTGGCACCGGCGATGAAATCCGGCCATCGGCTTGAAGCGGCCCTTGCGCGCCTCAGCTTTGATGAACTCGGCGGCTTCCTCTTCGGCGGACCCGCCGATCTCGCCGATCATGATGATGGAGTCGGTCTTGGGGTCGGCGAGGAAGAGGTCGAGAACCTCGATGAACTCCAGGCCTTTGACGGGATCGCCGCCGATGCCGACGGCGGTCGACTGGCCGAGTCCGGCGTCGGACGTCTGCTTCACCGCCTCGTACGTCAGCGTGCCGGAGCGCGAGACGATGCCGACGCGGCCAGCTTGAAAGATGTTGCCCGGCATGATGCCGATCTTGCACTCGTTCGGCGTCAGCACGCCGGGGCAGTTGGGCCCGAGCAGCCGTGAGCCGGAGCCCTCGAGCGCGCGCTTCACCTTCACCATGTCGAGCACCGGGATGCCCTCGGTGATGGCGACGATGAACGGGAAGCCGGCGTCGATCGCCTCGAGAATGGCGTCGGCGGCGAACGGCGGGGGCACGTAGATGGATGTCGCGTCGGCGCCGGTCGCCTCGCGTGCCTCGGCCACCGTATCGAACAGCGGCACGTCGGCCAGTTCCTCGTCGGGGTGCTTGGAGCCGCCCTTGCCGGGCGTCACGCCGCCGACGATCTTGGTGCCGTACGCCTTCGCCTGCTTGGTGTGAAACGTGCCCTGAGCACCGGTGATGCCTTGGCAAATAACCTTCGTTGATTTGTCTACGAGAATAGCCATGTCGCCGCCCGCTGCGACGGAGCCCTAGTGCTGCGCCCGCGCCCTACTCTTGAAGCCTTTTTTGCACTGCATCAAGACGCACCTTATGGGCAGACGCCGCAAAATGCGGCGCCAGATGCCGCGGCCATGCGGAGTGCATTTCGCAGCACAAGTAGCGGCTCAGGCCGCCTCTTTCACCGCGGCGGTGATCTTCGCGGCCGCATCGGCGAGGTCGTCGGCGGGGGTGATCTTCAGCCCGCTCTCGGCAAGGATTTTCTTGCCCAGCTCGACGTTGGTGCCTTCCAGGCGCACGACCAGCGGCACGCGGATGGCCATCTCGCGCGCAGCCGCCACGACGCCCTCGGCGATGATGTCGCAACGCATGATGCCGCCGAAGATGTTGACGAGGATGCCCTTCACCGCCGGGTCGGAGAGGATGATCTTGAACGCCGCCTGCACCTTTTCCTTCGAGGCGCCGCCGCCGACGTCGAGGAAGTTCGCCGGCTCGGCGCCGTAGAGCTTGATGATGTCCATGGTCGCCATGGCGAGGCCGGCGCCGTTGACCATGCAGCCGATGGTGCCGTCGAGCTTGACGTACGACAGGTCGTGCTTCGAGGCCTCGACCTCCATGGGGTCCTCCTCGGTCAGATCGCGCAAGGCGACGATGTCCGGGTGGCGGTAGAGCGCGTTGGAATCGAAGCTGATCTTGGCGTCGAGGCAGGACAGCTCGCCGTCCTTGGTGACGATCAGCGGATTGATCTCGAGCATGCTCATGTCTTTGGCGAGCACCATGTTGTAAAGGTCGCCGATCAGCTTGATGCAGGCATTGATCTGCTTGCCCTTGAGGCCGAGGGCGAAGGCGACGCGGCGGCCATGGAACGGCATATAGCCGCTGGCCGGGTCGATGGTGACCGAGATGATCTTCTCCGGCGTCTCGTGGGCGACCTGCTCGATGTTCATGCCGCCCGCCGCGCTAGCGATGAAGGCGACGCGCGAGGTGGCCCGGTCGACGAGCGCCGAGAGATAAAGCTCGCGGTCGATCTCGATCCCCTCGGTGACGTAGATGCGGTTGACGGTGCGCCCATCGGCGCCGGTCTGCGCGGTCACCAGCGTATTGCCAAGCATCTGCTCGGCAATCGACTGCACCTCGGCGCGCGACTTGGCGAGGCGCACGCCGCCCTTTTCGCCGGCCGCTGCTTCCTTGAACTTGCCTTTGCCGCGGCCGCCAGCGTGGATTTGCGCTTTCACCACGAACAACGGGCCAGGCAGCTGCTGCACCGCTTCGCCTGCCTCGCGCACCGAGAAGGCGACCATGCCGTCCGGTGTCGGGAGGCCGAATTGGCGCAAGAGATCCTTGGCCTGGTGCTCGTGGATGTTCATGCAGCACTCCTGTTTGGTGGCGTGGCGCCCGAAGCGCTGCACGTCTAGGCGCCGAGCTGCGGGGCGATCTTGGTGCAGGCGTCGACGAGACCCTTCACCGACTCGACCGACTTGATGAACATGCTGCGCTCGGCCGCATTGAGGTCGATCTCGATGATGCGCTCGGCGCCGCCCGCGCCGACGATCACCGGCACGCCGACATAGAGCCCCTTCACGCCGTACTCGCCGTTGAGATAAGCGGCGCACGGCAGGATGCGCTTCTTGTCCTTCAGGTAGCTGTCGACCATCTCCAGCGCCGACGACGCCGGAGCGTAGTAGGCCGAGCCGGTCTTCAGCAGAGCGACGATCTCGCCGCCGCCCTTGCGCGTGCGGTCGACGATCGCGTCCAGGCGCTCCTGGCGCATCCAGCCCATGCGCACGACGTCGGGCAGCGGAATGCCGGCCACCGTCGAGTAGCGAACGAGCGGGACCATGTCGTCGCCATGGCCGCCGAGCACGAACGCCGTGACATCCTCGACCGAGATCCCGAGCTCGGAAGCGAGGAAGTGGCGGAAGCGGGCCGAATCGAGCACGCCGGCCATGCCGACCACCATGTTGCGGGGCAGGCCGGAAGCCTTCTGCAGCGCCCACACCATGGCGTCTAGCGGGTTGGTGATGACGACGACGAAGGCGGTGGGGGCATACTTCTTGATGCCGGCGCCGACCTGCTCCATCACCTTGATGTTAATGCCGATGAGGTCGTCGCGGCTCATGCCCGGCTTACGGGGCACGCCGGCGGTGACGATGCAGACGTCGGCACCCTCAATATCAGCATAAGCATTGGTGCCGCGAAGCAGGCAGTCGAAGCCTTCGACCGAGCCCGACTGGGCGATATCCAGCGCCTTGCCCTGCGGCAGGCCTTCGGCGATGTCAAAAATGACGGCGTCGCCTAGTTCTTTCAGCCCGATCAGGTGCGCAAGCGTTCCACCGATCATGCCACCGCCAATCAAGGCGATCTTCGTGCGCGCCATCCCGTGCAGCTCCCTCTTATCTATAAAAATTGTTTTGTGCGGCGATGTCGCACAGCGATGCGCGCCCGCCACAACTCGGTCAAGACTAGGTTTAGACTAGCCCCCTGAGCAGGGAAAGCCCGACGTCGGGAACGGTTTGACGCGCACCGAGGGGGTGCGAAACCGCCGGCGTATGGGTTCCTACCGAGTGTCGACAGGAGCGATGGGCCCGCCACGCGCGCGGGTGTTGGGAGGGGTTTTGCGAGCCGCACTTTTTGCCGGACTGGCCACCGGGCTAGCGCTGCTGGGCAGCGGCGTTGCCTGCGCCGAGGACGCCAAGACCTTTCTTGGCTTCCGCCTGCTCGATCTCGAGAACCAGTCTGTCAAATGGCGGACCCCGACGTTCGGCCAGAGTGCCGTCGTCACCTACGGCTTCGCCACCGGCCCGGTATCTACCCCTGGCGCCCGCAATTGCGCGGCGATGCTTACCCCCGGCCCGCGCCTACGAGCCCTCGCACATCAGCGACCGCCAGTTCCGCAGCGAGGTCGCTGCCGCCTTCCGCATGTGGGAGAAGGTGGCCAACATCACCTTCCGCGAGACCGCTGATCCAGCCTCCGCCGGCATCCTCATCGGCGCGCAGGCCGAGCCGGTCGGCCGCGCCTTCACCAACGTCGCGCTGAAGGCCGGCCCGATTGACAAGGCGGCGGACAAGAAGGTCATCGCCAGCTCGCTCATCTGCCTCAACCCGAAGCAGCCGTGGAAGATCGGCTTCGACGGCCGGCTCGGCGTCTACGACCTGCGCTACACCATTGCGCACGAGATCGGCCACGCCATCGGCCTCGATCACCCGGGCGCCGCGGGACAGCTCATGTCGTATCGCTACGACGAAAAGCAGACGGGCCTGCAGCCGGGCGACGTGAAGGGCGCCGTGCTGCTCTACGGTGCGCGTCCGGGTGCCCAGCGCTTCGCCAGCGGAGCAGCGGCTCTGCCGCCCGAGGCGCCGCCCGTGAAAGGCGAAAGCGGCTGGCCGTTCGGCATCGGCGTAGCGACCGACCGCGCGCCGTCACCGACGGGTTGCAGCGACGCTGACGGCGCTTTCCCTCAGTCTATCGCTGTGGCCGCGGTCGCCCGCGGCCAGCCAGGTACGCTTCGCTGCGCATCTCGATGAGGCGTGACGCCGTGCGCGCAAATGCCTTGGCGCCAGCATCGTCCTGGCAAAGCGCGTCGGGCTCGGCCGCGGCCGAGGCGATGAGGCAGAGCCTTGTTGTCATAGAGCGTGTCGATCAGGTTGATGAAGCGGCGCACCGCGTCCCGCCGGTCGCGCGCCATCACCGGAATGCCGTCGATCATCACCGTATGATAGGCATGCGCAATGTGCAGGTAGTCGGCGCGTTCCGAGCGGCAGCTCGCACAGGTCCTCGAAGTCAAAGCGCGCAATGCCCATCGAGGCGAGCGGCATGCGCACCCTGCGACCCTTCACCTCGAGCGTCTCCGCCTCACCCGGATGCCGGCCGGTCAGGCGGTCCCAGTGCGCGTCGAGCTCGGCCGTGGCGCGCGCATCGCCGGCGCGAAATAGAGCGGCAGCCCGGCGAGCTTCTCCAGCCGGTAATCCTTCGCGGCCTTGAGCTCGGCGACGATTCCATGTGCTCGTCGATCAGATCGATGAAGGGCAGGAAAAGCTGCCGGTTGAGCCCATGTCTCATAGAGCGCCGCGGGTGCCGAGTTCGACGTCGCGACCACGACGACGCCGCGCTCGAATAGATGCTTGAACAGCCGTCCGAGGAGCATCGCATCGGCGATGTCGGTCACCTGCAGCTCGTCGAAGCATAGAAGGCCGGCCTCCTCGGCGAATGCCGGCCGCCACGTGCGGGATGGGATCGCCCTCGCACTCGCGGCGCGCCTTGCCGATCCGCTCGTGCACGTCGGCCATGAACTCGTGAAAGTGGCTGCGCTGCTTCGGCGCGAAGCGACGCACGCGAAGAACATGTCCATCAGCATCGTCTTCCCGCGGCCGACGTCGCCGTGGATATAGAGGCCGCGCGGAGCGGGCCCGTTGGAGCGCGACAACAGCGAGTGGAGCCGGCCGCGCCGCGGACGCCAATCGTTCAACTGGCGCGCCAGCGCATCGAGCCGCTGCGCCACCTCGAGCTGCGCGGCGTCAGCTTCGAGCTCGTCGGCGGCGATCTGCGCGCGCAAGCGATCGATGGGAAGTTGCGTCATCGGCGTCTAGCGTCCCCCTCGGCCGGCAATGGCTTCAAATGCAGGTGCAGGCCGCAATCCCGCGACGGAATGTCACTCGACGACGCAAAACGCCAGCATTGCCGTGGCATTTGCGCCCGCTAAGCCGCGGCTGCTGCAATGGAAATTGCGCCATGACGAGCATCATATTTGTGCAATGCAACATGACGAGGACATTCGTTGTCACGGATTAAAGCTCGCGCGGTGTGCATCGGCGGTTCGCACGCCGAGGCCGGCGATTGGAGCTCATGGGATTGGCCAAATGCGGAGGTACATCGTCATGAGCGAGCGAGCATTCTGCGGACGGCAGCATCAGAAAGCTGTGGCCGACGGAGACGGACAAGTTCCGCGACCACCTATTGCGGCTCGACAAGAACAGCCGCCGCATGCGCTTCGCGCACGGCGTATCGGACGCATTTCATCGAGGACTACGCGGCGCGCATGGCCGACATGGGCGGCATCGTTTACGGCTATTTCGACGGTGAAGAGGTGCGCGCAGCGGCCGAACTCAAGAAGCTCGGCGACATCTGGGGCCGGGAGGCGGAAGCGGCCTTTTCCGTGGAGCGGCCGCTGCAGGAGCAGGGCATCGGCACCGAGCTGATGGGCCTCGTGATCAGAGCCGCGCGCAACCGCGGTGTTCAGCACCTGTGCATCAGCTGTCTCGCGGAGAACGGCAAAATGCGCGCAATCGCCCGCAAATACGAGGCGGAGCTGCGCTTCGAGTATGGCGAGGTCATCGGCGAGATCGTTCCCGAGGGCCCCAATTACTTTTCCATTCTCGCCGAAGCCGTCGACGATCGTTTCGGCTACATGATGGCCGTTCTCGATCTGCACAGTCGTGTCGGTCAAAGCCGCCTGACACCCCACTCGCGACGCACCGCACGCATTGCTCGCGATTGATTTGACGGTGCGTCGTTGTGTTTTTTTCGCGTGCGAAACCAATGTCGCGAGATGAAGCTTAATATGCAGTTGAACGCGCAGAGCGTTCGAAACATGAGAAAATTGAGGATTTCGCGCCACACGTTAGTTCGAATGCGAACAATGCGCAGCAGATAATTTGCAATTTGGTGTCAACAAAATCTTCGAACTTGCACATCATTTTTTTGTTCGGAGTGATTCGAACTGAGAGAGAGATAGCAACTACCAAAACAGAGAATCAAGGGAGAAAGACAATGGCAGTGAAACGCAAGATCAAGAAGGCGCCGGCTCGCAGAGCAGCCGCCAAAAAGACGGGCGCTCGCAAGACCGCTCGCAAAGCAGTCCGCAAGACGGTGCGCAAGACCGCTCGCAAGACGGCTCGCAAGACCGCTCGAGAAAACTCGCCGGGCTGCGTAAGCAGCCGGGACGCGTGGCGGAAGCCGCCCGCGGGACTGCGTGGAGGGCCTTGAGACGGACCTTCTTCCCCTTCTAAGACCGGTGGCAGCGGAAAGCGCCTCCGGTCTTTCTTTTATTTATTCAAGGGGTTATTCCGGAAGGTGATTGACGGCTTCGATGTTGTGGCCGTCCGGATCGAGCACGAAGGCCCCGTAGTAGTTCTCGTGATAATGCGGGCGCAGCCCCGGCGCGCCGTTGTCGATGCCCCCTGCCGCCAGCGCCGCCTCATAGAATGCCCGGACATCGGCCCGGCTTTTGGCGACGAATGCCACATGCAGCCGCCCTTGCAGCGGCTTTCCCGTCCCGATCCAGAAATGCGGCCGGTCGGCCCGAATCCGGCGTAGCCGTCCTCGCCGTCATCGGAGAGGTTGACCTCCTTGACGACGCGGAAGCCCAGCGGCGCCAGGGCGCGCGCATAGAATTCCTTCGAGCGGGCGAAGTCGGTGACCGGAAAGCCGATGTGGTCGAGCATGGCGCCTCTCCGTTGCGCAGTGCAGCAGAACTACCGGGAATGGGCCGCCTCACATAGCGTCAAACGCGCCGCTCGACCATCAGCTTCTTGAGCTCGGCGATGGCCTTGGCCGGGTTGAGCCCCTTGGGGCAGGCCTTGGTGCAGTTGAGGATCGTGTGGCAGCGGTAGAGGCGGAACGGGTCTTCGAGCGTGTCGAGGCGCTCGCCGGTCGCCTCATCGCGGAAATCGTTCACCCAGCGGAAGGCCTGCAGCAGCGCGGCCGGGCCCAGGTAGCGGTCCTCGTTCCACCAGTAGCTGGGGCACGAGGTGGAGCAGCAGGCACACAGGATGCACTCGTAGAGGCCGTCGAGCTTCTGGCGGTCCGCGTGCGATTGGCGCCATTCCTTGGGCGGGGCCGGCGTATCGGTCTTGAGCCACGGCTCGATGAGGCGGTGCTGCGCGTAGAAGTTGGTCATGTCGGGGACGAGATCCTTCACCACGCGCATGTGCGGCAGCGGATAGATCTTCACCGGCGCCTTTGACGTCCGTCATAGCCCTGCAGGCAGGCGAGCGTATTGGTGCCGTCGATGTTCATGGAGCACGAGCCGCAGATGCCCTCGCGGCAGGAGCGGCGGAAGGTCAGCGTCGGCGTCGATCTCGTTCTTGATCTTGATCAGGGCGTCGAGAACCATCGGCCCGCAGCGCGCGGTATCGACCCAATAGGTGTCGACGCGCGGGTTGCGCGTCGTCGTCCGGATTCCAGCGGTAGATGCGGAACTCCTTCCAGGTGCCCTCGGCGCTCCGGCTCATTCCAGGTCTTGCCGGTCTTGACCTTGGAGTTCCTCGGGAGCGTGAGCTGGACCATCGGAGGCGTGGCTTTCCTGGCTGTCGCGACCGCTGCGGCCGTCATAGCCACATGAGCGGCGCGTCATGCCTGCTGTCAACGCCCGCCGACGCGCGCAACTCGACCGCGCTCGTCCTATTCGGTGCGATGCTTCTTGAGCTCGCGCACGAGCTCGGTGAGACGTTGCGCGACCTCCGCGCCGGTATCGACGGATGCCTTCAGCGTGGCGCGCGCCTGGATGAGCTTGTTGAGGCGCTCCTGCTGCTCGCCGAAGCCGAAGAAAAGCTCCTCGGGCGCGTCGATCTCGCCATCCTCGACCGCCGACATGACGTCGAAGGCATTCTGCGAGGCGAGCACGAGCATGGAGGCGACGTCGTTGATGAGTTGCTGGAACAGCCGCGCGGCATCGGTCGCGACGCGCGGCCCGTGCACGCCGAACTTCAGCGGCGAGGCGGCTTGGCGCCTTCGCCGGCGAACAGCCGCGGATTGCGCTGGAAGCGGCGGAAGATCTCCTGCAGGCCGAGGCAGCAGGTTTCGAGATCGCGCAGCGCCGTGCCCGCCTTGCGCTTGGCCCGAGCGCGATCGGGCGTGCGCTCCTGCTGCCGCCCAGTTGATCGTCGCGATGGAGGCGATGGCGCCGAGCGCGGCGAGCGCCGGCAGCACGGCGGTGAAGGGATCGGGCGCGAGGCGCGTCTCGCCGTCGACCGGCTCGGGACGGCGTTCCGGTTTCTTTTCCGCCATCGCGTTCGGCGCGCCCGTCGGCCTCGAGAAACGGCTCCGCATCGTACAGCTGTCCCTTTACCCGTATTGCGGTTGCCCGACGATCGGCCGATTCTAACCCTCTAGCACGACAGCACCGAAAAGAGCTCCCATGCCGTTCCCTGCGACGCCCGCCCTCACCACCGACTGCGTCGTGTTCGACGAGCGTGGCTATGTGCTGCTCATCCGCCGCAAGCACGATCCGTTCAAGGGCTCATACGCGCTCCCCGGCGGCTTCGTCGACGTCGGCGAACGCGTCGAGGACGCCTGCCGACGCGAGTTGAGAGAGGAAACGGGGCTAGAGGTGGGCGCGCTGCGCCTCATCGGCGTCTACTCCGACCCAAATCGCGACCCGCGCGGCCATACCTGCTCGATTGCCTACCTCGCCCGCGTCGGCCGCGCCGAGCCGCAGGCGGGCGACGACGCGGCCTCGGCCGGATGGGTCGCCGACTGGCGGGCCGAGACCCTCGCCTTCGATCACGCCCAGATCCTCGACGACGCCGAAAAGCTGCTCGAGCCGCGAAGCTCCCGCTCCGGGCCTCAGCGCGCGCCGCCGAAGTATTCCGGCACACCGGCGTCGAGGCAGGTCATCTGCACGCGAATGTCGCTGAACAGGAAGCGGCAGAGCTCTTTCTTGTGATTGGGATTGTTGCGGATCGCGGCAAATGACGTCGTGAACCCGCGCTGCGTCGCCACCTGGGCCAGCAATTTGTCCTGGCAGTACGGCGTCGCCATCCAATTGCCCTGGATAAGCTGACTGCCGTCCTGGCACTTGATGGCGGCGGTGGCGGGAGCGGCGAGCGCGGCGACCAGCACCGCCACGACGGCGATTGGCCCTAGCTTCGGAAATACCGGCATGGCGTCCTCCTCTTCGCAAATTCGCCCTCGAGGCCATGAGCCGCGCAAGGTAATTCGGAATGTAGAGGCAAACGTGGCGACGCCAAAGCCGATCCGCGTCGCGCGGGCCCGGTTATCCCAAGCTCAGCCGTCAATGCGGCCAGCTCCTACTGCGTGGCGGTGGAAAACTGCGCCGGTGAGACCATCTGCACCGTCGGCTTGGCGGCGGCGATGCTCAAGGTAGCGCGTCGGCTGGCCGGGATTGAAGTCGAGCGTCTTGAGGTCGACCGCCTTCATGCCCGGGTCGTTGTACGTCTTCCAGTAGTAGAGCTTGTTGGCGTGGTCGCGGAACGTGGTCCACTGCGTGTAGTCGCCGGCCGGCTTGCCGCCTTGCGAGTAGTCGCGCACCAAGCCCTTGGGGATATCGACGCGGTTGATGAGGTGCTCGGCGACGATCAGCGCCTCGGCGGCATCCTTCGGCTTGTTCGGCGAGATAGGCGGTTGCCGCCGCCATGACGAAGCGCGACGGGGGTGTCGGATCGCCCGGCAGGCCGTGCAGGCCCGAACCCTGGCCGGTGCCGGCATACGTCACGTTGCCGATCTTGATCGGCGCAGCGTTCGCCGCCGTCAGGTTCACGTAGTTGCGCAGGTTCTGGATGTGCCACTCGTAGGTCGGCGAGTTGGTCAGCACGCCGACAGTGTTGTCGTAGACGTGCATCTTGCCGTCGACGTACTCGATGACGATGCTCTTGCCGTCGGCGTCGTGGACCGAGTAGTGCAGCGGCGAGAACGAGCCGAGCTGCGGCACCATCTCGCCCCACACGACGACGTCGCCGACGCGCGGCGCGCACCTCATCGACTGTGGCGAAGTTGCCGAGCACCCACGCGCCGAAGCTGGCGTTGGAAAGCGCGCGGCTTTCATCCCCGGGCTTCACGTCCTGATACTTCGTCTCCCCCGGCAGGTAGAGCGCGCCGAAGCCAAGGCCCTTCTCGTTGAGACCGTCGGTGGCAACCGGCATGTCGTAGGCATTCATCGCCACGTAGCCGTACTTCGACGTCCACTTGAGGCCGTTGCCCTTCGGTGCCGGAGAGGTCACCTCTTGCCCGCGCGGGATGATCTGCACCTCGCTGTCGAGGTCCATGGCGAACTCCATGGTGCGCACCGTCATCGCCGAGCCGTCGCCGGCGATGAGGCGGACATCGGTGCAGGCGAGGGCCGGCGAGGTGGCCATCAGGCCCGCACACAGCGTGGCAACGGCTTGGCGCAGCATCGGCGTCTCCTTGATGGTGTCAGCAATAGCGAAACGGCGCGCAAATGACTGCGCGCCGCTGTTCAGCTCATTGACCGTCGGGGAAGTACTCGAGCGTCGTGCGGCAGCTCTCTTTCCACTCCGCCTTGCTCATCTGCGTCTGCGGATCCCAATCCTTCATGCAGTCCTCAAGGCCCCGCTTGGTGACCTTGAAGTCCTTCTTTGACTTATCGAGGATGGCGTCGGCCTCGTTCTCTCCGCTCCGCTTCGCTCCGCCTTTGACATCCTGCTGGAGGTTCTGCTCCTGCGTCTCGGTCGCCGCCTTTGCGGTCGGCCTTGTCAGCGGCATCGGGAATGACGCCCTCGTCCTTCGCGTTCGGCACCGACGCGCGGCCGTCGTTCGGCGAGACGTTCTCCTCCTCGGCGATGCCGCTGCGCTCGGTCGCGCTCAGCGGATCGTTGTAATAGGAGTCCTTGGGGACGTCGGCGGCGGTCTCGGCGGCGAGCACCGGCGCGCTGAGGAAGCCGAGCGCGACGACGGCGGCGACGGCCAACAGCGGCGATTTCGAAGCGTGCATGGAAGTGGCCCCTATGAACAATCCGGCCCGGCGCAAAAAGCTCCGGCGAAGCTAAGAGGCTACGCGCTTAGGCTGAGAATTCCGCAAAGACGCAAGATCGCGTTTGTCTAGAATTGCATCTATCGGCCGCGCCCGCTGGCAGGCCGTTGCAAGAGGATCCACCTCTACTTGCCTTATCGTGGCAATAAGTTTTTCTTATATACAGATCACGCAATTGCGATTTCTGTTTATCGAACTCACTTGCTATGTTCCTGGTTATCGGAACAGGCGGACAGGCGGTTCGCCAGTTTTTAATGGAGGAAACTATGAAGGTTTGGAGCAAGCCGGCCGTTCGCGAGCAGGAAGTTGGCCTTGAGGTCACCTCCTACATGCCCGCCGAGATCGACATCATCTAACTCGATCTGAGCTAGCTGACACAAAGGCGGCGACCGAGTACTCGGTCGCCGCTTTTCTTTTTGTCGATCTGACCGCGATGACGCTTACGGCTTGCAGGCCGTGCCCACGGCGATGCACTGGATGCCGCCGCTGACGTCGTGACAGTCGATGTCCGTGCTGCTGGCGTTATCCCATACAGCCCATTCCTTGCCGTGCTTCTTGCGCACGTCGATTTCCCAACCCGTCTGCGCTTCCGATTGCGCGTCCTTCTGCGCCTTCTTCTTAGCGCCGTAGGAGCTGAGCGAATCGCTCTTGCAATCCTTCTTCAACGCCTTCCCCGCGCCGCCCATCGCGCGGCTCAGCAAGTCCTTGCACGGCTTGGCAGTACGCACGCAGACCCACTTACCGGCCTTCTCCGTGCAGTCGACCTTCGCATCCTTCGCATAGCGCCAGGAATTGTATTCGCCGCCGTACTTGTCCTTGACGGCGGAACGCCAGGCGAGCAGCGAGTTGGGATACGCGCCTAGGTCGCGCAACGATGCCGGTATGCCTTCGGCAGTGACTTTGTCTTTGCAATCATCTTCAGCGGCTGCCGCCGGCATGGCTGCCACAACTGAAAAAGCGGCCGCCACGAAGGCCAGCCGCATGTACAATCTCGTGTCCATGTTCGTTTCCTGATAGCTGAGCGTACGCCTCTACCGGGAACGGTATGGAGGCTGACAATACTTGCATGGAATCTGGCGCGATTTGAGGCCGCCGCAGCCAGTCTAGCCAAGTGCTTGAGCTGCCGTGGCGATCAAGCTACAGGCGCACCCGCCGCAAGCCCAGATACGCTTCAAATCCGCGCCGCAACATCCTCGTCGGAAATTTCCCGCGCGCAAAATGCACGATGCGCGCCTGGCGGCCGACAGGGTTGCGGAAGCGCGGCCGCGGCGTCTCCAGCACGTGGGCGATGCGCTCAGCCACCTCTTGCGGATCGCGACCGCGCGAGGCGACGTGCGCGTCGATGGCACGGAACAGATACTGAATGTAAGCGCGGTAGGCGCTGTTCTGAGGACTGTAGCGGGGCGAGGCTTGCCAGATGTCGGTGATGTACGGCCCCGGCTCGACCAAGACCACCTCGATGCCGAACTGACTGACTTCGAAGGCGAGCAACTCCGCCCAGCCCTCGACCGCCCATTTCGATGCGACATAGATCGAGTTGCCGGGCTGGCCGGTGAGCCCAGACTCGCTCGACACAACGACGATGCGGCCTGAGCGCTGCTTGCGGAACGTCGGCAGCAGCTCGCGCGTCAGCGCCATGATGCCGAACAGGTTGGTGTCGATCACACGCCGCAGCTCGGCCTCGGGAATATCTTCGAACGCACCTCCCGCCGCTACGCCGGCGTTGTGCACCACCGCGTCGAGAAAGCCTTCGGTGAGGGCGAGCGTTTCAGCCACGCCCCTCGCGATTGACGCTGCGTCCGTCACGTCAAGCTGCACGATGTCGACGTTGTGCGCGGCCCCCGACTGTGCCAGTGCCGCTTCGAGCGGGCCCTTGCGTTCCAGGTTGCGCATCGTGGCGATGACACGCCAGCCACGTTTCGCCAACTCGACTGCCGTAAGGAGACCAAATCCCGCCGACGTTCCAGTGATCAGGACCGTACGCATTCGCGCTCCGCTCAAAGCCGCCCTTATGGTGCCGGGCAGTCCGGCGGGTCGGTCGTTTCCTCAAAGAATGCGAGTGTATAGCCGTTGGGATCGCGGATGGCGAACTCGCGCCAGCCGTACGGCATAACTTCCGGGCCCCATGCGAACGCTACGAGGCCGCGCCAATTCTCTGCAAGCGCGCGCACGTCGGCGGCATGGAAGTAGAGCGTGCCGGAAAGCGCCGGCTCGGACGGCTCTCCTTCTAACGCCATCACGTGAAAATGCAGCCGCGCATCGTCGCGGACGAGCGCGCACCATTGTGGAGGGCCGCCACTGGGATGCGTGCTGCCGCTGAGCCGAAAACCGAGCTGCTCGTAGAAGGAAATGGTCTCAGGAAGATCGCGCGCCTTCAGGCTGGGAATGACCGACGGCCCGAGCCGCGCGGCGCTCATCTCAGTACACGCGCGCCTTGGGCTCGATGTATTTGACCTCGTTGGTCATCGTGTGCGTGTGCACCGGACGATAATCGAGGCGCACCGTCTTGGTGCCGTAGTCGGCCCAGGCGAGTGTGTGCTTCATCCAGTTGACGTCGTCGCGCTTGGGGAAGTCCTCGCGCGCGTGCGCCCCGCGGCTCTCCTGACGGTTATGCGCGCCCGTCACCGTCACCGCGGCCTGCGCAATGAGGTTGTCATATTCCAGCGTTTCGACGAGATCGGAATTCCAGATGAGCGAGCGGTCGGTGACGCGGATGTCATCGGACGCCTTCCAGATCTCGCTGATCTGGCGCATGCCCTCGGCCATCACCGGACCGTCGCGGAACACGGCGCAGTGCGCCTGCATCGACTTTTGCATCTTGAGGCGCAGGTCGGCCGTCGGCGTGCCGCCCGCCGCGTAGCGGAAGCGGTCGAGACGCGCCAGGGCGCGCTCGGTGATGTCATAGGCGAGGTCCGGATGTGCCGCGCCGGCTTCGATCGTCTCGGCGCAACGTAGACCGGCGGCACGCCCGAACACGACGAGGTCGATGAGCGAGTTGCTGCCGAGGCGGTTGGCGCCGTGCACCGACACGCAGGCGGCTTCGCCGATCGCCATCAAGCCCGGCACGACGTGATCGGGGTTGCCGTCCTTCAGCGTCAGCACCTCGCCGTGGAAGTTCGTGGGGATGCCGCCCATGTTGTAATGCACCGTCGGCAACACCGGGATGGGCTCGCGGCGCAGGTCGACGCCGGCGAACACCTTGGCGCTCTCCGTGATGCCGGGCAGGCGCTCCGCCAGGACCTTCGGATCGAGATGGTCGAGGTGCAGGTGGATGTGGTCGCCTTCGGGCCCGTGCCCGCGCCCTTCGCGGATCTCGATGGTCATCGAGCGCGAGACGACGTCGCGCGAAGCAAGATCCTTCGCATGCGGCGCGTAGCGTTCCATGAAGCGCTCGCCCTGTGCATTGGTGATGTAGCCGCCCTCGCCGCGCGCGCCCTCGGTGATCAGCACGCCGGCGCCATAGATGCCGGTCGGGTGGAACTGCACGAACTCCATGTCCTGCAGCGGCAGTCCGGCGCGCAGCACCATGGCGTTGCCATCGCCGGTGCAGGTGTGCGCCGAGGTGCACGAGAAGTACGCCCGCCCGTAGCCCCCCGTCGCCAGGATCGTCTTCTTGGCGCGGAACTGATGAATGGAGCCATCGTCGAGCGACAGCGCGAGGATGCCGCGGCAAACGCCGTCCCGATCCATCAGCAGATCGAGCGCGAAGTACTCGATGAAGAACTCCGCCGAGTAACGCAGCGATTGGCCGTACAGCGTGTGCAGCATGGCGTGGCCGGTGCGGTCGGCGGCGGCGCACGTGCGCTGCGCCGGCGGGCCCTCACCGTAGTCGGTCGTCATGCCACCGAACGGGCGCTGATAGATCTTGCCGTCCTCGGTGCGGCTGAAGGGAACCCCGTAGTGCTCGAGCTCGTACACGGCGGCGGGCGCATGCCGGCACAGGTACTCGATCGCGTCCTGGTCGCCGAGCCAGTCGGCGCCCTTCACCGTGTCGTACATGTGCCAGCGCCAGTCGTCCGGCCCCATGTTGCCGAGTGCCGCGGCGACGCCGCCCTGCGCGGCAACGGTGTGCGAGCGCGTCGGAAACACCTTCGTCACGCATGCCGTCTTGAGGCCGGCCTCGGCGCATCCCAACGTGGCACGCAGACCGGCGCCGCCGGCGCCCACGACGACGACGTCATAGGTGTGGTCGTGGATGGGATAGGCGCGGCCGTTGATGACCGTCGTCGCGCCAGGCTTCTTCGCGCCGTTGGTCTTTGCCGCGCCGCTTTTCTTCTCGGCCATCGCACTAGTGTCCCAATTCCGAAGTTCGCCGAACCTCGATGCTGGCGTCCCGAGCGAACTTCGGAATCATAAGGGACACTAGAAGCGTATGATAGCTAGTGTGATTCAGATCGAGAAATTCGCTCGCAACTTGGCGGCGAGAGCCGGCGAATTTCTCGATCATCACACTAACCCCCGAAGCTCAATTTCAGCACGGCGAAGATCGACACCGCCGCAATCGCCGCCGCGAAGAACGTGTTGCCCAGCAGAAGGAGCATCTTGAGCCCTTCGCCATGCACGTAGTCCTCGACGATCACCTGCATGCCGATGCGCATGTGCACGGTGACCGATACGATCAGCGCGAGAAGCGCGATCGCCACCACAGGATGCGCCAGCGTCGCTTTGACGGTGGCGAGGTCGGCACCGGCCAGCGAGGCGATGAGTCCGACCGCGAACGACAATAAAATGAGGTTGGCAGCGGCAGTGATGCGCTGCTTCATGAAGTGCTCGGGGCCTTCGTGGGCCGAGCCCAGGCCGCGCGCCCGCTTGAGCGGCGTCGTCATTGCCATGCCGTCACCCATCCGCGCTCAATGCCGATGTAGAGCCACAGCGCCGCCGTCAGCAGCACCGACAGCACGATCGTGCTCCACGACAGCAGGTCGACCGTTGCGATATCGAGGCCGGAGCCGGTGTCCCAGATGAAATGGCGCATGCCGCCCAGCGCGTGGTGGATCAGCGCCCAGGAGTAGCCCACCAGCACGATCATGCCGGGCCAGCTTGCGAATAGGTCGTTGAACCAGGCGAAGTACTCGGGGCTCGTCGCCGCGGCCAACAGCCAGCCGGCCATGAGCACGGTGCCGACGTACATTGCCGCGCCGGTGATGCGATGCACGATCGACATCACCATGTTGATTTGCAGTCGGTAGATTTGCAGGTGCGGAGAAAGCGGCCGCTCGCGCGTCCGCCGCTCGGTGCTCCCGGCCATGGGATTGCCTCGTGGTTCGGTCCGTTGGCCTTTTAGCGCGCCGTCTTGCGGGCGGCAATTCGCCAATCGTCACAGCGCCAGCGCTGCTCACTCCCCAATCGCGGTCGAAATCCGAGGCAGCAGCTCGGGATCAGCGCGGCAGCAGCACCCAGGTGTCGAGGTCGAGCATGACGCCGTCGGCGTACTGGCCGTCCTCCTTCTTGAGGGGGAAGGCGGCGCAGTCGTTGTCCTTCACGGCAACGAGCCGCGTGCGCAGCGCGCCGACGTCCGAGCGGCCCGGCAGCTCCGCCTTTTCCAGGACTTCCGACCAGGCATAGACGGTATCGCCGGCAAAGCACGGCGAGACGTGGCGCCCGCCGTTGATGGCGGCGAGGTGGAAGGCGTTGTTCAGACCGTTGAACGACAGCGCGCGGGCGAGCGAGATGATGACCCCGCCGTAGACGATGCGCTTGCCGAAGCGGCCCTTGGCCTCGGTGTGCTGGTTGAAGTGCACCTTGGCCGTGTTCTGGTAGAGGCGTGTCGCGATCTGATGCTCGGCCTCCTCCAGCGTCATGCCATCGACGTGGTCGATCTTTTCGCCCACCTCGTAGTCGCCCCAGCGGTACGGCGAGCCGGCCAGCGCGAAGTCATAGCCGCCGATGTTCAGGGCCGGCACCGCGGCACCTAGATCCTTGGGATCGACCCGCTGCGGCAGGTTCGGCACGATCGCCTCGGGCGTTGCCGCGTCCTTGTCGCGCTTCCTCACCATCACCCAGCGCACGTAGTCGAGCACCACGTCGCCGTTCTGGTTACGACCAGTGGAGCGCACGTAGACGGTGCCCGTCTCGCGGTTGGAGTTCTCCTTGAGGCCGATCACCTCGGACGTCGAGGCGAGCGTGTCGCCGGGATAGACCGGCTTCAGGAAGCGGCAGTTGGCGTAGCCGAGATTGGCGATGGCGTTGAGCGAGATATCGGGCGTCGTCTTGCCGAACACCACGTGGAACGTCAGCAGGTCGTCGAGCGGCGCCATCGGGTAGCCGATGGCCTTGGCGAAGGCGTCGGACGACTGCACCGCAAAGCGCGTCCCGTAGAGGCTCGTATAGAGCGCCACGTCGCCGACCGTCACCGTGCGCGGGGTGGCGTGGGTGATCACCTGCCCGAAGCGGAAATCCTCGAAGAAGTTGCCGGGGTTGGTCTTGGTCGATGTCATGGGGCGGTCTGTTCCTCATCGCGCCAGATACTTCAGATAAAGGCGGGCGCGAGCCGATTAGTCCGAAAAGCCGTGCTCTGTCGACAGCCTTATCGCCGCTTGTAACGAGATGGGGCCGTCAGAACCACTCTTCCTGGGTGCGCTTCATGGCGTCGATGGCGTCGGCGATGGCCACCGTCCGGCGCGCCATGACGAGGTGCAGCCGCTCGACCATGCGCCCTTCGAGCGTGATGACGCCCTTGTGCGCGTTGGTCGGGTCCTCGAAGGCAGCGATGATCTTGCGCGCCCAGGAGACCTCCTCCTCGGTCGGCGAGAAGATCTGGTTGCAGGGGGAGACCTGCGAGGGGTGGATCAACGTCTTGCCGTCCATGCCGAGGGTACGGCCGTGCTCGCATTCCTCGCTGAAACCCACCGTGTCGCGGTAGTCGTTGTAGACGCCATCAAGGATGTCGAGCCCATAGGCGCGCGCCGCGACGATGGTCATGGCCAGCCACGGCACCACGGCGATGCGGTTGTGCAGCGCGCGGGCACGCAATTCCTTCAGAAGGTCATTGGTACCCATGACGAGGCAGGCGAGGCGGTTCTCCGGATCGGAGCCGAGCGCGGCGATCTCGCGCGCATTCAGCACCGAGCTCGGCGTCTCCATCATCGCCCACAGCCGCACCTTGGGCGGCGCGTTGATGGCACCCAGCACCTTGGCCACGGTGACGACATCGCCCGGCGTCGAGGCCTTGGGCACCAAGATCGCGTCGGGCTCAACGCTCGCCGCCGCCCGTAGGTCGTCCATGCCCCAGGCCGTCTCGATGGCGTTGACGCGGATGACCAGCTCGCGGCGCCCGTAGCCGCCGTCCTTCACCGCCGAGCAAACGTTGTTGCGCGCGGCGACCTTGCCTTCCGGCGCGACGGAATCTTCGAGGTCGAGGATCAGGGCATCGGCGGGAAGCGACTTGGCCTTTTCCAGGGCCCGCTCGTTGGCGCCTGGCATGTAGAGCACGCTGCGTCGTGGACGAGTCATCCTCGGCTCCCTCTTGTGCGGCGCACAATAACGCGCGTCGCGGCGAATACCAAGGCGTCCGCGCACAGGTTCGCGCGCGTCATTGCTTGGCGAGCGTCGCGGCGTTGGGCACAGTCGCCGCATGGCCCGCATTCTCGCCCTCTCCTCGCACGTCGCCTTCGGCTCGGTCGGCCTCGCCGTCATCGTGCCGGCGCTGCAATGGCTCGGACACGAGGTGATCGTCATACCGACGGTGCTGCTGTCGAACCATCCGGGCTACGCGCGTTTTGCCGGCGATCCCGTGCTGCCCGGGCAGATCGCCGCCATGGTCGACGCACTCGAAGCCAACGGCTGGCTGGCCGACACCGCGGCGGTGATCACCGGCTATCTGCCGAGCCCGGCGCACGTCGGGGAGGCGCAGGTCCGCGGTCGAGCGCCTGCGCCGCGCCAGCCCGAGCGCGCTCTACGTGTGCGATCCGGTATTCGGCGATGAGCACGAAGGCCTCTACCTGTCAGACGCGACGGCTGCTGCCATTCGCGACGAGTTGCTGCCGCTGTGCAGCCTGACCACACCCAATCGCTATGAACTATCCTGGCTCGCCGGCCTACCCGTGAGCGACCCGCCCGAGGCCCGCCAGGCCGCCTGGGCGCTCGGCGTCCCGTCCGTGCTTGCCACGTCGGTCCCGGCCACCGACAACCGCCTCGCCAACGTGCTGGTCCAAGGCGACGACAGCACCGCCTGCTTCGTGCCGCGCCGGCCGTCAGCCCCGCACGGCACCGGCGACCTTCTCGCCGCTCTCTACCTCGGCCGACTGCTCAACGGCGAGGCGCCGACCGCGGCCCTCGCCGCTGCCGCGTCGGCCGTCGAAGCCAGCGTCGCCGCCAGCCTGGGCCGGGATGAATTGCCGCTCGCCGCCGCGGGTGCTTTATGGGCGAATGCGCGCCCGTTGCCGACGGCGCCAGTCTGACGCCGAAGCGAGGGGGCGAGCGATGGCCAGCAAGAAGCCGAACGGCGCCCGCGTCAGCGGCGTCAAAGCCTTCCTCGAGCACGAGGCTGCTGGCGGCATCGTGCTGCTCGCCGCGGCGCTTCTCGGCCTCATCCTGCAGAACTCGGCCGCCGGCGGGCTCTACGAGTCCCTGCTCGAAACGCATGTGCCCATCGGCGTTGCGCCCTTCGCCCTCGACAAATCTTTGCTGCATTGGATCAACGACGGGTTGATGGCGATCTTCTTTTTCCTCGTCGGCCTCGAGATCAAGCGCGAGCTCGTGGTCGGCGAGCTGTCGACCATCAAGCAGGCGTCGCTGCCGGTCATCGCCGCGCTCGGCGGCATGCTCGTGCCGGCGCTGATCTACGTCGCCATCAACTGGGGAGACGCCGGCGCCCTGCGCGGCTGGGCCATTCCCGCCGCCACTGACATTGCCTTCGCCGTCGGCGTGCTGGCGCTGCTCGGCCCGCGCATTCCGGCGCCGCTGAAGATCTTCCTCTTGGCGCTCGCCATCATCGACGATCTCGGTGCCATCATCATCATCGCGCTCTTCTACACCTCGGAATTGTCGCTCATGGCGCTCGGCCTCGCCGGCGTCGGCATCGCCGCGCTGGTGCTGCTCAACCATCGCGGCGTCACGGCGATCTGGCCGTACGTGCTCGTCGGCACGTTCATCTGGGTGTGCGTCATGGAATCGGGCGTGCACGCAACGCTCGCCGGCGTCGCAACGGCGCTCGCCGTGCCGCTGGCGCCGGCGCCGGGACATTCGGAGAGCACGCTCGAGCGGCTCGAGCTGGCACTCGGTCCATGGGTTCGCTTCGCCGTGCTGCCGCTGTTCGCCTTCGCCAACGCCGGCGTCTCGCTCGCCGGCATCACCCTCGCTCACGTCACCAGCGCCATTCCGATGGGCATCGCGCTCGGGCTGTTGATCGGCAAGCCGGTCGGCATCTTCGCCTTCTCGCTCGCCGCTGTTTGGCTGCGGCTCGCCAGCAAGCCGGAGGGCGCGACGTGGCCGCAAATTTTCGGCGTCGCCATCCTCGGCGGCATCGGCTTCACGATGAGCCTGTTCATCGGCATGCTGGCGTTCACCGACGCGACGCGCGCCGCCGAGATCCGCATCGGCGTGCTGCTCGGCTCGCTCGCCTCGGCGCTCGCCGGCTACCTCGTCCTGCGCGCCGTCACGCCACGGGCAGCGGCGAGCTAGGCGCTGGCTTTGGCGGCGGCGGCCCGGCGTGCGGCCTTCATGCTGGACACGCGCCGCTGGTGATACTTCTTCGACAGCTCATCCCACTCGATCGTCAGCGACCCACCGGTTGCTGCATGCTGCCGGTCCCAATTGCTCAGCAGGTCGAGGCATGCGTGATCGATGTAGTCGAGCTCGTTGATGTGCACGTGCACGTTCGCGCCAGGCTTCAACTTCTCGAGCTCGGCTGCCAGTTTTGGCAGGCGGATGAGCGTCGCCGATCCCTTGAGATAGATATCGACGCGGTTGTCCGCCCCATTCTCCACCTTGCGCACCTCAAGATGCGAGAAGGCATAGAGCAGCTTGATGAGCGACAGGCCGAGCCCGACGAGCACGCCCTCGAGCAGGTTCGTCGCCACGATCATGATGATGGTCACGAAATAGATCACCACCTCGCCGCGCCCATACTTGAGCAGCGTCGGCACGATCTTCGGATAGGCGAGCTTGTAGCCGGTGAAGACGAGGATTGCCGCCAGCGCCGACAGCGGGATGTACTTCAGCGTGAACGGCAGCGCGCTGACGAACAGCAACAGCCACAGGCCGTGCATGATGGCCGAGGCGCGCGTCAAGGCACCGGCTTCCACGTTGGCGCCTGAGCGCACGATGACGCCCGTCATCGGCAGCACGCCGAGCGCGCCGCAGATGGTGTTGCCGACGCCCTGCGCCGTCAGCTCGCGATCGTACTTCGTGCGCGGACCGCTATGCATCTGATCGACAGCGGTGGCGCACAGCAGCGTCTCGGCGCTGGCGATGAAGGCGATGGAGATGGCACCGAGCAGAACCGGCCACTCGGCAATGCGCATAAGTTTTTCCGGAGTCGGCAGAATGACTTCCGACCAGATGTTCTCCGGCACGGTGACGTACTTGATGTCGGTGAAGCCGAGCAGGGCCGCCGCGCCGATGCCGACGATGGCGCCCACCAGCGGCGCCGGGAACAGGCGCCAGCTTTTCGGGGCGAGCGCATTCCAGCCGAAGATCGTCGCGATTGTCAGGGCGCCGATGCCCAGCGCCTGGAGGTGGGGACCGCCCTCGGTGATGGCGTTCATCAGCGACGTGGGGATGCCGACGAGGTTCTGAATACCGGTGCCGATCGGCTTGTAGTCCAGCATCACGTGGAACTGCGAAGCGAGAATGAGCACGCCGATGCCGGCCAGCATGCCGTTGATCACGGCCGGCGATACGGCGCGGAACCACTGGCCGAGCTTACACAGGCCGGCGACGAGCTGGATGAGGCCGGCGAACAGGACGATGACGCCGATCATCTCCAGCCCGAACTGGTCGACGAGCTGCCAGACCAGCACCGAGAGGCCGGCGGCGGGTCCGCTGACCTGCAGCGGCGCACCCGAGATGGTGCCGACGATGATGCCGCCCACGATGCCGGTGATGATGCCGGCCGTCGGGGGCATGCCTGAGGCCAGCGCAATGCCCATGCACAGCGGCAGCGCCACGAGGAAGACGACGATCGACGCAAGAAAATCGCGACCGAAGGTCGCCGACGTAAAGGGCTGCGCGTTCATTTAGGGCTCGAGTCCGCTCGCTGTTTTCACCTTCCGGCGGATGCACGGTGGCCGTTGATTGCAAACCGATTTTAGCTATCCCCCAGCGGGCCGGGACGATAGACCTTGAGTTGCAGACGGGCAAGCTGCACCGATTCGGAATGCGGCTGACGGTTAAGCCGAACGCCCGCCTCCGGGCAACCCGGACGATTTGACATCTCCCGCTCCGGCCGCAGACTGGGGCATGGAGCACGCCATGAGCAGCTTCCCCGAAAAACTCGCCGACCGCTTCCGCCGCTTCCACCACCGGCACTTCCTACCGAAGGCCGAGGAATACGAGGAGCTGGCCACCTACGGGCAGGCGCCCGAGGCGATGGTCATCTCCTGCAGCGACAGCCGCGTCGACCCGGAAACGATCTTCAGCGCCATGCCGGGCGAGCTGTTCGTCGTGCGCAACGTCGCCAATCTGGTGCCGCCCTACGAGACGGGCGGCAAGTTCCACGGCGTCAGCTCGGCCATCGAGTTCGCCGTGCTCAACCTGCGCATCAAGCACCTGATCGTCATGGGCCACTCCGGCTGCGGCGGCGTCAAAGCCGCCCTCGACCAGAGCGCCGCCATTCAGACTGACGCGCAGTTCATCTCGCGCTGGATGTCGATGCTCGACGACGCGCGGCTGCGCGTGCTCGCCTCCCATCAGACCGGCCCGCACAGCGAGCGGCTGCAGGCGCTGGAGAAGGAAGGCGTCAAGACGGCGATCACGCAACCTGCGCACGTTCCCGTTCATCACCGATGCGGAGAACAAGGGCCGGCTGTCGCTGCACGGCGCCTACTTCGACATCGCCTCAGGGACGCTGTCGGTGCTCAACCACTCCCGCAACGAGTTCTTCCCGCTCTGACCCGCTCCCGGGTCGCACTAAATCGTCATGGCCGCGCAGGCGGCCATCTACGCCAGCTTCAGGAAATGCTTCTAGTGAAAGCTAGACGCAAGAGCGCCGCTCGCTCGCATTGCTTCCAAAGTAGCGCCTGCGTAGATTTGCGGGGATGGCCGCCTGCGCGGCCATGACGGAAACAGCGGGGCCGCGTAGCGGCCCTTTGATCAGGTCTAAGGCGAGGTGGGGGTGCCGGCGGCAGACTTGGCCCGCGCGATGGCCGGCATCATCCGCTGCTCCATGCTCTGGGGCGAAATCGGCCCGACGTGCTTGAACTCGATTTCGCCCTTGCCATTGACGACGAACGTCTCGGGCATGCCGTAGACGCCCCACTCGATGGCGGCACGGCCGTTGTCGTCGGTACCGACCGCCGTGAACGGATTGCCGTAGCGTCCGAGAAAGCGGCGCGCCGACGCCGCATCGTCCTTGTAGTTGACCCCGTAGAGGGCGATGCCGGTGCGCTTCTGCAGCTCGACGAGCAGCGGCTGCTCGTCGGCGCACGGCACGCACCACGACGCCCAGAAGTTGACGACGCTGACTTTGCCGTTGGCCAGCTCGGTGCTGGAGAAGCCCGGCACCGGCTTGCCGGCATCGACCAGACCTTCGAGGGCCGCGAACTGCGTCGCCGGGGCCGGTTTGCCGATCAGCGCCGAGGGCAGCTTCGAGGGATCGCCGGTTTTAAGGGCGAAGGCGAACACGGCGACCAGCGCGGCGAAGATGAGCAGCGGGGCGATCACCCAGCCGAGGTTGCTCTTGCGTGCGGACGGCGCGCCGTCGGCTCCCGGCTGCATGTCGATTGATCCTCGGTGTCAGGAGCGCGTGGTCGAACGGCGCTTGACGCCACGCGCGGCGAACGCGGCCAGCCGCCGCTCCTGCTCGCGCCCGTCGAGCACAAGCCAAGCGATGAGCGCGCCGATCACCAGCACGACCATGCCGTAGGCCGACCAGATAAAGCTCGCGTGCGGCCCCAAATCTATACCCAGATCCATGCGCCTACTCCGCCGCCGCCAGTTGGCCCGCTTGCGCCCGCTCGACCTCGGCAAGCTGCAGCGCCTTCACGCGCCGCCGCAGGATCTCGTTGCGCATCGCCTTCAAATGCATGGCGACGAACATCAGCGTGAAGCCGACCGCCATCACCAGGAGCGGCGTCAGCAGCGCGGCATCGATCGTCGGGCCGCCGGCACGGATGACGCTCGCCGGCTGGTGCAGCGTGTTGCCGAACTCCACCGAGAACTTGATGATCGGCAGCATGACGATGCCGACGAGGGCGAGGATGGCGGTGAGCTTGCTCGCCAGCGACTCGTCCTCGATCGAGGAACGCAGCGCCATCAGCCCGAGGTAGAGGAAGAACAGGATCAGCACCGACGTCAGCCGCGCGTCCCACACCCAGTAAGTGCCCCAGGTCGGCCGGCCCCACAGCGAGCCCGTCACCAGCGCCAGGAACGTGAACGCCGCGCCGAGCGGGGCGGCCGCCTTGGCCGAAACGTCGGCCAGCGGATGCCGGAACACCAGCAGCCCGAAAGCGGAAACGGCGATCAGCGCATACACCGACATCGACAGCCAAGCCGACGGCACGTGCACGTACATGATGCGCGCCGTCTCGCCCTGCAGACTGTCGGGCGGCGCCACAAAGAAACTCAAGTACAGGCCGTAGGCGATGATGACCGCGGCCGCGCCGGAAATCCACGGCAGCAGCTGAGCCGAAAGCTCCATGAAGCGGGTGGGATTGGCCAGGCGCTGGGTCAGGGTCTGCATTGGAGATGATCTAAGCTAGGGGGGCCGCCAGTGCAATTGAGCCCCAGACTGAGTTGAGCCGCTCGATTGTTTACTGCATCTGAACGCGCAGGGCCGCCGCCGCAGCCAATGGGCAAAGTACGAGAGAAGCTAGTGAAAGTGCGGTAAGAATAAGGAAGGCGCTCCCCGTTCCCGTCCCGCCGAGCAGGCCGTTGATCGCCGCCATGCCGAAAACCAGCGTCGGCACGTAAAGCGGCAGGACCAGCAGCGCGATCAGGAGACCGCCGCGATAGGCCCGTCAGCGTCAGCGCCGCGCCCACCGCACCGATGAAGCTGACGGCCGGCGTGCCGACCAGCATGGTGGCGACCAGCAGCGGGTAGGCGCCGATATCGAGGTTGAGCAGAAGCCCCAGCACCGGCGCCATCAGCGCCAGCGGGATGCCCGTCGAAATCCAATGCGCCAGCGCCTTGGCGCTGACGACGAGCTCCATGGGCAGCGACCCCGTCGCCAGGACGTCGAGCGAGCCGTCCTCGTAGTCGCTGGAGAATACGCGCCCGAGCGACAGCAGCGCCGCCAGCAGCAAGGCGATCCATAAGACGCCCGGCGCGATGCGCGACAAAAGATTGAGATCGGCGCCGAGCCCGAGCGGCAGCAGCGTCACCACCAGCATGTAGAAGCCGAGCGCGGTGCCGAGCGCGCCGCCCTGGCGTACGGCGAGACGCAAATCGCGCTTCAGGAGAGCGAGGAAGGCGCTCATGCCTGCGCCCCCGCACGCTCGACATGTCCAAGCCGGATCGATTGGACCGGCTCGAGCGCCATCGGCACGTGCGTGGCGATCGCCGCCATACCACCGCTTTTCAGGTGCGCATTGATCGCCGCGACCAGGACTTCGCCGGAAGCCGCATCGAGCGACACGGTCGGCTCGTCCAGTAGCCAAAGCGGCCGCGCCGCCACCGCCAGCCGCGCCAGCGCCAGCCGCCGCTTCTGCCCCGCCGACAGGTATCCGGCGGGAATGTCGGCCAGCGCATCGAGCGCGAAACGCTGCAACGCCGCCTCGACCCGCTCGGGAACGCCGATCGCCGCATCGGCCGGCCCGGCGAGATAGATCGCCCAGAAGGCGAGGTTTTCCGCCGCCGTCAGGTGCGTCTTGATCCCGTCGAGGTGCCCGACAAAGTGGCACACCTCGGCCACCTCGCGATCCTCGCCCACCCCGATCATCCGCACACTGCCGGCCGACGGGCGCAGATATCCCGCCAAAGCGCGCAAAAGCGTCGATTTGCCCGAGCCATTCGGCCCGGTGAGAACGAGCGCCGCGCCGCCGTCGAGACGGAACGACAGACCATCCACCACATTGCGGCCGCCGCGCTCCAAGACCAGATTTTCAGCAACGAGCTGCACGGCTCTTCATCATCCGTGTGGCAGAATGCGCTAGCGAACTGGTGGGAAAATCCCGCAAGATGGGTGCGGAAGTGGGCTGGGCTGGGCTGGCGGGCCGGACGGCACCTTCGTGAGGAGCACGCTTCCGAGGCCGCCAGCTTACCAGCTTAAATGCACGCCGTCCCCGGCCGACCTTACGGCAGGGTTGACGATTTGAGGAGTTACGGTCGTCGCAGGCCGAGCAAGGAGACTATTTTGAAGGACGCGCAGCCGGTGTCGCTGGACAGCTTCAAGTGTCGCAAGACGCTCTCCGCCGGCGGCAAGACTTACACCTATTACTCCCTGCCCGAGGCCGAGAAGAACGGACTTGCGGGCATCTCCAAGCTGCCCTTCTCGATGATGGTGCTGCTCGAGAACCTGCTGCGCCACGAGGACGGCCGCACCGTCACCAAGGCCGACATTGAAAACGTTGCCGCCTGGCTGACCGACAAGGGCAAGGCCGGCAAGGAGATCGGCTTCCGCCCCGCCCGCGTGCTGATGCAGGACTTCACCGGCGTTCCCGCCGTCGTCGACCTCGCGGCCATGCGCGATGGCATGAAGCACCTCGGCGGCGATCCGCAGATGATCAACCCGCTGGTCCCCGTCGACCTCGTCATCGATCACTCGGTGATCGTCGACGACTTCGGCTCGCCGCAGGCCTTCGGCCACAACGTCGAGCTCGAATATCAGCGCAATGCCGAGCGCTACAACTTCTTGAAGTGGGGCCAGGGCGCCTTCGACAACTTCCGCGTCGTGCCGCCCGGCACCGGCATTTGCCATCAGGTCAACCTCGAGTTCCTGGCGCAGACCGTGTGGACGCGCACGTACCCGGACGGCACCATCCTCGCCTACCCGGACACGCTCGTCGGCACCGACAGCCACACCACCATGGTCAACGGTCTCGCCGTGCTCGGCTGGGGCGTCGGCGGCATCGAGGCGGAAGCCGCCATGCTCGGCCAGGCGCAGTCGATGCTGTTGCCGGAGGTCATCGGCTTCAAGCTGACCGGCAAGCTGACCGAGGGCGTCACCGCGACCGACCTCGTGCTCACCGTCACCCAGATGCTGCGCAAGAAGGGCGTCGTCGGCAAGTTCGTCGAGTTCTACGGCCCCGGCCTCGATTCCATGCCGCTCGCCGACCGCGCCACCATCGCCAACATGGCGCCCGAGTACGGCGCCACGTGCGGCTTCTTCCCGATCGATCACGAGACGCTGAACTATCTCGCCATCTCGGGACGCGAGCAGAGCCGCATCGCGCTCGTCGAGGCCTACGCCAAGGCGCAAGGCATGTTCCGCGTCAACGGCTCGCCCGATCCGGTGTTCACCGACACGCTCGAGCTCGACCTTGGCAACGGTCGTCCCCTCGATGGCCGGCCCGAAGCGCCCCGAGGGACGCGTCGCGCTCACCGACGTCGCCACCGGCTTCGCCAAGGCGCTGGAGACCGAATACAAGAAGCCGGGCGAGCTCACCGAGCGCGTGCCGGTCAAGGACCGTGACTTCGACATCGGCCACGGCGACGTCGTCATCGCCGCCATAACGAGCTGCACCAATACCTCGAACCCGAGCGTGCTCATCGCTGCCGGCCTGCTCGCGCGCAAGGCGGTCGAGAAGGGCCTCAAGTCGAAGCCGTGGGTGAAGACCTCGCTGGCGCCTGGATCGCAGGTCGTCTCCGCTTATCTCGACAAGGCCGGACTGCAGACCGACCTCGACAAGCTCGGCTTCAATCTCGTCGGCTTCGGCTGCACCACCTGCATCGGTAACTCCGGGCCCTTGGCGCCGGAGATCTCCGCCGCCATCAACGAAAACGGCGTCGTCGCCGCCGCCGTGCTGTCCGGCAACCGCAACTTCGAAGGCCGCGTCAGCCCCGACGTGCAGGCCAACTACCTCGCCTCGCCCCCGCTGGTCGTCGCTTACGCGCTCGCCGGCACGGTGCAGAAGGATCTCTCCACGGAGCCCATCGGAACGGGGAAGGACGGTCAGCTCGTCTACCTGAAGGACATCTGGCCGACCTCGACCGAGATCCAGAAGTTCATCGCCGAAAACATCACCCGCGAGCTGTTTCTCGATCGCTACGCCGACGTGTTCAACGGCGACGCGAGCTGGCGGGCGATCGATACGGCCGGCGGTGAGACCTACACGTGGGACGACGCATCCACCTACGTGCGCAACCCGCCCTACTTCGAGGGCATCAACCAGCGCCCGACCGCCATCACCGACATCTCCGGCGCGCGCATCCTCGGGCTGTTCGGCGACAAGATCACCACCGACCACATCTCGCCGGCCGGCTCCATCAAGCCGTCCTCGCCCGCCGGCGCATATCTGCTTGGAACACAACGTGGCCGTCGCTGACTTCAACCAGTACGGCACGCGGCGCGGCAACCACGAAGTGATGATGCGCGGCACCTTCGCCAACATCCGCATCAAGAACTTCATGGCGCGCGACGCCGCCGGCAACGTCAAGGAGGGCGGCCTCACGGTGCACTATCCCTCCGGCGAGGCGATGTCGATTTTCGAAGCCGCCATGCGCTACAAGTCAGAGCGCGTGCCGCTCGTCGTCTTCGCCGGCATCGAATACGGCAACGGCTCATCGCGCGACTGGGCGGCCAAAGGCACGAGCCTGCTCGGCGTGCGCGCCGTCATCGCCCAATCTTTCGAGCGCATCCACCGCTCGAACCTCGTCGGCATGGGCATCGTGCCGTACGTGTTCGAGGAAGGCACGAGCTGGCAGTCGCTCGGCCTCAAGGGCGACGAGGTGGTAAACATCCCGGGGCTAACCAACATTCAGCCGCGCCAGATGATGACCGCCGAGATCACCGCCGCCGACGGCACGGTGCGCAAGGTGCCCATCCGCTGCCGCATCGACACCCTCGACGAGCTCGAATACTTCAAAAACGGCGGCATTCTGCACTACGTCCTCCGCAACCTGGCGGCCGCCTAGTCACGCTCCCGGATGCGGGGCGCTCGTCCAAATGAAGGCCGCTCACCAACTCCACCTCTCCCGTCCATGCGGAGCATGGCTGCGCCATGACGGGAGAGCTCGGAAGCGAATGTGAATGAGCTTCCGGGTGAGGGGTTCGTCCGATTGCGGGCCGATGTACCCCCTCACCCGCTCAACGGCGACGCCGTCTCGCGACCTCTCCCCCTGGGAGAGGTAAATTCAGGCGCTCGGTAAGTAACAGTTCGAGGGGACAATCTTTCGTGAGTTCTGTTGTAGCGTTACACCGCGCTCACTAGTCTTATGGGGCGTCCCCTTTCGGTGTATTTTACACGCATGCGGCTGGCTCCCCTCTTTGCACTGACGATCGCACTTCTCGTACCGGCTTCCAGCGCGCTGACGCAGGACGCTCCCGGCATCAACCCATCGTTCGGACCGCCGAAGAACGTCCTCGAGCTGTTCACCAGCCAGGGTTGCGACACCTGCCCGCCAGCCGACACGGTCCTGGCCAAATTTGCCGGGCGGCCGGATATCATCGCCATCACGCTGCCCGTCGACATCTGGGACTATCTCGGCTGGAAGGACACGCTCGCCTCCGACAAGAACAGCGAGCGGCAAAAAGCCTACGCCAAGGCGCGCGGCGACGGCGCCATCTACACGCCGCAGGTCGTCGTCAACGGCATGATCGGCGTCAACGGCAGCGACCCGGCCGCCATCGAAGAGGCGATCAAGGTTTCGGACGAGGCCCTGAAGGGCGGGCGTGTGCCGATCCGCTTCTGGCACGAGCGCAACTCGATCAAGATCGAGGCAGGCGACGCGCCCCCGGGGTTCAACTACAAGGAAGCGACGATCTGGTTCGCCGTCGTGCAGAAGGCAGCGCAGGTCCCCGTGCAGCGCGGCGACAATGAGGGCAAGACGCTCACCTTCACCAACATCGTGCGCGAGATGCTTCCCGTCGGCACGTGGAACGGCAAGGCGATGAGCCTGCAGCTCGCCCGCACCGCCGTGATGCGCCCGGAGACCGAGGCCGCCATCCTCCTGCTGCAGGAGGGCAAGGCCGGCCCCATCATCGGCGCCGCCTGGACCGGCCTCTGGTAGGCGGCTGCAGCCTCTCAGGCCGTCATGGCCGCGCAGGCGGCCATCACGCCAGTCTCCAGCGAGCTCTCTCGGGAGAGGTAACGTCCGACTGCGCCAGCGCGCGTCGGACGCTCACTTCTCCCAGAAGAGCTCGCCGGAGACCTGGCGTGGATGGCCGCCTGCGCGGCCATGACGATGTTGCGGGCTGCGTTAACCCGCTAACCCGCGCTTCTTGAGCAGGCCGGCGATCTCCGGCGGGCGCCCGCGGAAGGCGACGTAGGCTTCGAGAGGATCGCGCCCGTTGCCGCCCGAGTAGATGAACTTGTGCAGCTTCTTCGCCGTCGCGGCGTCGAACGGATTGCCCGTCTCCTCGAAGGCCGCGAACGCGTCGGCGTCCATCACCTCCGACCACAGGTAGCTGTAATACCCCGCCGCGTAGCCGCCCATGATGTGCAGGAAGTGCGGGATGCGATGGCGCATGACGATCTCGCGCGGCATGCCGAGGCGATTGAGCGTGTCGCGCTCGAAGGCGCCGACGTCGATTTCTTCGTCCCCCTCGCACGCGTGCAGCTCCATGTCGACGAACGCTGACGCCAGATACTCGATGGTCGAGAAGCCCTGATTGAAGTTGCGCGCCTTCTTGATGCGCGACAGGAGCTTTGGCGGCATCGGCTTGCCGGTCTCGTGGTGCACGGCGAACTTCTCCAGCACCTCCGGCACCATCAGCCAATGCTCGTAGAGCTGCGAGGGCAGCTCGACGAAATCGCGCGTCACCGCCGTGCCGGAGATCGACGGATACGTCACGTCCGACAACAGCCCGTGCAGGCCGTGCCCGAACTCGTGGAATAGCGTGCGCGCGTCATCGAGCGACAGAAGGCTCGGCTGGCCCTCCTCGCCCTTGGCAAAGTTCATCACGTTGACGATGATCGGGCTCACCTCGCCCGCCACCTTCGACTGCGAGCGGAACGACGACATCCAGGCGCCGGAGCGCTTCGAGGGCCGCGCAAAGTAATCGCCGAGGAACAGACCGACGTGGGCGCCGCGCTTGTCGGTCACCTCCCACACGCGCACGTCCTCATGATAGCGGGGCGCGTCAGGCAGCTCCTTGAAGCGCAGCCCGAACAGGCGCGTTGACGTCTCGAACGCCGCGGCGATCACGTTGTCCAGAGTGAGGTACGGACGCGTCGAGGCCTCGTCGACATCGTAGAGCGCCTTGCGCTCCTTCTCCGCATAGTAGCGCCAGTCCCACGGCGCGATGGCGAAGTTGCCGCCTTCCTCCTGCGCCCGTTGCTGCAACGCCTCGCGCTCGCCGGCGGCGCGCTTGACGGCCGGCTCCCACACGGCCGACAGCAGCCCCCGCACGCTGGCCGGCGTCTTGGCCATCGTCTCTTCGAGGCTGTACTCGGCGTAGGTCTTGAAGCCGAGCAGTGCGGCGAACTCGGCGCGTAGCGCGATGATCTCGGCGGTGATGGCCCGGTTGTCGGTCTCGCTGCCCATCTCGCCGCGCTTGATCCAGGCGTTGAACGCCTCCTCGCGCAGATCGCGGCGCGCGGAAAACTGCAGGAACGGCTCGATGCTCGAGCGCGACAGCGTGATGACGTACTTGCCCTCGAGGCCAAGGTCGGCGGCTGCGCGGCCGGCGGCGTCGCGCAAGGATTGAGGCAGACCGTCGAGGTCGTGCGCCGCGAGAACCAGGCGCCAGGACTGCTCATCCTTCAGTACGTTTTGCGAAAACTGCGTCGCCAGCGTCGCCAGCCGCTGATTGATCTCGGCCACCCGCGCCTTCTGCTTTGGCGCCAACTTGGCGCCGGCCCGGATCAGCCACTTGTAGCGCAGCTCCAGCACGCGCCGCTGCTCGTCGGTGAGGGAAAGCTCGTCGCGGCGCTGATAGAGATCTTCGACGCGGCGGAACAGCTTGCCGTTGAGCATGATCGCCGTCTCGTGCGCGGCGAGCTTGGGCGCCATGTCGCGCTCAATTGCCTGCAGCGCCTCGTTGGTGTGCGCGCCGGCGAGGTTGTAGAAGACCGCGGCGACCTTATCGAGCAGGCGCCCGCTCTTCTCCAGAGCGACGATCGTGTTGGCGAACGTCGGCCGTGCCGTCTCGCCGGCGATGCGCGCGATCTCCCCCTTGTGCTCCTTCAACGCTGCGGCAAACGCCGCCTTGAAGTGTGCCGGCTCGATCTTCCTGAATGGCGGTAATCCGAACGCCGCGTTCCAGCGCGACAACAGCGGATTGCCCGGCTTGACGCGTGCCGGAGCGCGCGAGCGCGCCTTGGTCACCCGCGCTGCAACTGTGCTGCGCGACGCGCTCTTCGATTTGCCTTTGCTGGCGTTCTTCGTCACTCGCTCGCTCCATTGCAGCGCAGGTGGCAGCGCGATTCAGTCGGCGCGCGGTTATGCAAAGGTACGCGTCGGCGCGCAACCGTCCAGATACTGCATGGCGTCCATGCGCAGGTCCATGCGGAGGTCCAGATGCGCAGGTCGTGCGAGCATGGCTTCGCCATGACGCTTCGCCATGATGCTCATCCATGCGCAACAAGACAAAAAAATTGGGCCGGCGGGGAACCGGCCCATGACGACTTGGGGAGAGTAATAAGCGACTGGAAGCTGCCTAAAAACCCGATCCTCGAAGCTGCCCGGGGGGCTGGGGGGCTGAGAGTCCGAGCTACTCCGCCGGACCGGGTCTAGAGGCAACGATTGTCACTCTCGCAGCCGTTTGGGGCGGATCATTGTCGAGGGGTGGTCGCGAATTTGACCATGTAGGGGAATTTCCGTGCCGCGCCCGCGCCGTTTGCGCGCACGTGATGCATATGCGCTAAACGAGTGCAGTCTGCAGGCCCTTGAAATCGGCGGCGTCCAGCGCGATCATGAAGGTATCGCGACAGGGAGGCGCCGTTGAGCGAATCCGAACCGATAACTTTCAGCCCGCAGCACGGCGGGCAACTTTCGCGGTCATCAGGCCGCATCGTGCCAAGCTCCCGAAGCCTGGCGCTGCACCACATTCGATCGTCAGGAATTGAGCGCCATCCTCGCCGTCTACGGCCGCAAGGTCGCCGCGGGCGAATGGCGCGATTATGCGATCGACATCGGGCGCGACAAGGCCGTGTTCTCCGTCTTCCGCCGCGCCAGCGAAGTACCGCTCTTCCGCATCGAGAAGGCACCGAGGCTGGCGCGCAAGCAGGGCGCCTATAGCGTCATGGCGCCGGCAGGGCTCATTTTGAAGCGCGGCCACGATCTTGTGCGCGTCCTGACCGTGCTCGAAGGCCGCCCGCGCCTCGTCGGCGCGTAGCGTTCCAAGGGCCGAGGCCTAGCCCCTCACCCGGCTGTCGCGCGCCGCGCGTCCAGCCGACGCTCTCCGCCGCGGAGCAGGTTAAGTTGGACGCACCAATTCGGTCTGAGACTACGTCCACCTCTCCCGTCATGGCGGAGCCATGCTGACGCATGGACGGGAGATGGTCGGAAGCGAATGCAATGAGCTTCCGGGTGAGGGGTTACAGCGCCGCAAATAGCAAAGAGCCCCGGATCGCTCCGGGGCTCTCGCTGTTTCAAGCTCAGGGGGTTCGGCCTACTCGCGGTTGCCGAACAGGTTGAGCAGCATCATGAACATGTTGATGAAGTCGAGGTACAGGCTGAGGGCGCCCATGATAGCGCTCTTGCCCATCGCCACCGCGTCGCCGGCGACCATCGTGTAGCCGTCCTTGATGCGCTGCGTGTCGTAGGCGGTGAGGCCCGCGAACACGAGCACGCCGATCACCGAGACGGCGAACTGCAGGCCGCTCGACTGCAGGAAGATATTGACGATCGAGGCGAGGATGATGCCGATGAGGCCCATGAACAGGAAGGAGCCCCAGCCGGAGATGTCGCGCTTCGTCGTGTAGCCCCAGAGGCTGAGCGCGCCGAACGTGGCGGCGGTCACGAAGAAGATCTGCGCGATCGACTGGCCGGTGAAGACCAGGAAGATCGACGACAGCGACACGCCCATAACGGCTGCGAACAGCCAGAAGGCGATCTGCGCGGCGCCGACGCTCATCTGCTCGACGCGGAAAGAAAGGTAGAGGACGAAACCGAGCGGGGCGAGCATGACGACCCACTTCAGGGGCGAGTTGTAAAGCATCGCTCCGAATTGCGTGAGCTGGCCGTCGGCGCCGACAGCCATCATGCTGGTGAGGTAGGCCGTGACGCCCGTCAGAGCCACGCCGGCGGCCATGTAGTTGTAAACGCCGAGCATGTAGGAGCGCAGGCCCTCGTCTACCGCGGCGCCTGAGCGGGCCGGGTAGCCGGATTGTGCGTACCTGTTGTCGAGCTGAGCCATATGTCTATCCCTAGATCCTTTTGGTTCGGCGGAAGCTGCCAAATCACGTGAGGAAATATGCTCTGCCGGCGGGTCGCTTTCAAGGCGTCCAGCCGCCTAGTTTCTTCCTGACGAAGATTTTATCTAGCCCGGAAAGCCTGCAATTTCATCAATCCTTTACTCGGAGCGCAGGTAGGGCACGGCGGGCGCCCGCAGCACCGCCCAGGTGCCCGCACCCCCGAACAGGAACACCAGCCCCATCGACAGGCCCAGAGCCAGCGCCACGGCGCCCACCGAGAAGCTGAAGGAGATGTGCATCAGTTGCGTGACGACGATCGCGGCCGCGAGCGTGCCGAGCACCGCGGCGAACAGCGCCGTCACCGCCGACAGGAGCAGGTATTCGAGGAAATGCGACGTCAGGATGCGGCGGCGCGTCGCGCCGAGCGTCTTAAGGATAACCGCCTCGAGGATGCGCCGGCGCTGCGCCGTCGCCAGCGCCCCCGCCAGGACCAGCGCGCCCGCGAGCAGCGTGACGCTGCCGGCCGCGCGCACCGCCGTCATCACCTTCGCGAACACCGTGTTGAACGTCGCCAGCACGTCCTTGACGCGAATGGCGGTGATCGACGGATAGGTCTGGCCGAGCGCGCGCATCGCCTGGCCCTCGGTGCTGAGCGGCGTACCCTGCGGCAGCGCGATCGTCACCAGGAGATTGTGCGGCGCGCCGGCCAGGGTGTTGGGCGAAAACAGCATGACGAAATTGATGGCGAGGCTCTCCCACTTCACCTCGCGCAGGTTGGCGATGGTCGCCGTCACGTTGCGCCCCAGCACGTTGACCGTGACCTTGTCGCCGATCTTGAGCCCGAGCTTGCCGGCAAGGTCGGCTTCGAAGGAAACGAGCGGCTCGCCGTCGTAGTCCTTCGGCCACCAGTCGCCGGCAATGACGCGCGAGCCGCGCGGCACGTCGTCCGAATAGGAAAGTCCGCGGTCGCCGTTGAGCACCCACTGCGCCTCGGGCGGCGCCTTGACGTCCTCCACCGGCACGTCGTTGAGGCGCACGAGCCGTCCGCGCAGCATCGGCGCTTCCTCGAGCACGGCGCCCGGTACCTGCCGCTGGATCAGCGCGCTCATCGCGTCGTAGTCCTCCTTCGGCACGTCGAGCACGAAGTAGTCGGGCGAGTTCGTCGGCAACCGCTCCTGCAGCTCGCGCACCAACGAAGCATCTGCCAGCGCCACGGCGACGAGCAGCGACAATCCAGCGCCAAGCGACAGCACGACCGAGCGCGTCAGACCGCCGGGCGCACCGAGATTGCCGAGCGCCAGCGACAGCTCCGGTATGCGCGGCCGCGGCAGCCGCCGTGCCGTCCAGGTCACCATCGTGCCGAGCCCGTAGAACACAGCGAACACAACGACGAGACCGACGCAGAAGTAGATGGCGATGCTCTTTGAATCCGAGGTCAGCATCGCAAAGGCGACGAGCGCTGCTGCGACGCCGAGCGTCGCGAGGATGACCCACGTACGCGGCAGCGTACGCTCCGGCGCCACCTCGTCGCGGAACAGCATGCTGGCGCTGATGCGTTCGACACGCCCCAGCGGCCACAGCGTGAACAGCAGCGCGACGCCGAAACCATAGACGAGCGCCGTGACGACGCTCAGTGGCGTCACGGTCATCTCCGCCTGGATCGGCAGCATGTCGCCGAACAGCGCGTTGAGCACGAGCGGCGCCAGCGCTCCGATCACGAGGCCGAGCACGACGCCCATCGCCGCCACGGCCAGCACCTCGGCGAGGAAAATGCCGAGCACCATGCGGCTGGTTGCGCCGATGCTCTTCATCGTGGCGATCACCTTGCGACGCTTGTCGATGAACGTCGCCACCGCATTGGCGATGCCGACGCCGCCGACCAGCAGCGCCGTCAACCCGATGAGGGTCAGGAACTGGCGCAGCCGCTCCAGCGTGCGGCTGACCTGCGGGGAGGGATCGCGCCGGTCGGCGATCGTGAAGCCGGCCTCGGGGAGCTCCGCTTCGATCTTCTGCCGCAGCGACACGAGCTCCGCCTCGCTGGCCGCGACGTCGCTCGTTTTCAGCGCATAGCGCCAGCGCACCAGCGTGCCCGGCTTGATCAGCTCCGACTTGTCGAGCGTTGCCTGCGAAATCAGGATGCGCGGGCCGTACGTGAGCCGATCGGTGATGCCGTCCGGCTCCGACTTGAGCACGCCGGCGATCTTCACTTTCTCGGAGCCGAGGCCGATCTCATCGCCTACCTTCAGCTTGAGGCGCTCGAGCAGCGCCGGGTCGACAACTGCGCCGTCGCGCAGCACCTCCTGCAAGGGCCTGCCGCCTTCGACCTCCACCATGCCGACCAGCGGATACGCCGCATCGACCGCCTTCAGCTCGGCCAGCGCCTGGTCGGAGCCGTCCGGCCGCCGCGCCATGGTGCGCATGGTGGCGGCCTCGCTGACGCGCCCGAAGGCATCGATGACCGCGCGCTCGTCCCCCACCGCCCGTACGTGCGTGCGGGCCAGCGTGGCGTCGCCGCCGAGGATGGCTTCGCCCTGCCGCTCGAAGCCGGCGCGCAGCGCGTCCGACACCGCGCCGACGCCGGTGATGACCATGACGCCGAGCGCCACGCAGGCGATGAAAATGCGAAAGCCCGACAGCCCCGAGCGCAATTCGCGCGCGGCAATGCCGAGCAGCAGCGGCAGCCGCCGTTCGCCGCCGCGCGGCACTGCCTTGAGCGCGTCCGTCGCCGTCACGAGACGAGCGCCTCCGTTTCACTCTCGACGCGTCCGTCTGCCATGCGGATCGTGCGGTCGCATGCCCCGGCCAGGCGCTCGTCGTGCGTGACGAGGATCAGCGTCGCCTCGCGCCGCCGCTGCAATCCGAACAACAGGTCGATCACATGTCCGCCGGTTTTGCGGTCGAGATTGCCCGTCGGCTCGTCGGCGAGAATGAGCTTCGGCCGCCGGCTGAGGGCGCGCGCGATGGCGACGCGCTGCTGCTCGCCGCCCGAAAGCTGCGCAGGGAAATGATCGACGCGATGGCTCAAGCCCGACTTCCTGCAACAGCTCGCGCGCCGTCGCGAACGCATCCGCGGTGCCGGCAAATTCCAGCGGCAGCGCCACGTTCTCCAGCGCCGTCATCGTCGGCACGAGGTGGAAAGATTGGAACACGATGCCGATCTCGGCGCCGCGCATCAGCGCCAGCTCGTCCTCGCTCAAGGCCGCGAGATCATGCCCGGCGACCTGCACCTTGCCGCCCGTCGTTCGCTCGAGGCCCGCCATCACCATCAACAGCGACGTCTTGCCCGAGCCCGACGGCCCGACAATGGCCAGCGACTGGCCCTCGCGCGCTTCGAGGTCCACATCGCGCAGGATACTCACCGGCCCTGCGCGGCTGGTCAGGGTGAGGCGCACGTTCTTCATAACGACAATCGGCTTGGTCACGATGTGCTCTGCTTTGGGGCTGCTCAGGGGACACTTGTCTCAACTTGACGGCGCCTTTACGTCCTAGTGTCCCGCTTTCGAAGCTCGCCGGAGGTCGCGGCTCGGTTCAGAAGCGAGCTTCGAAAGCAAAGGGACACTAGAAACACAGACTTCCTAGTGTGATTTAGATCGAGAAATTCGCTCGACGCCTCGCCTACATTGGTGGCGAATTTCTCGATCATCACACTAGGGCCATCTCTACCTGCTGAGGGAAGCATGAAGCCGATGTTTGGAAGACGCAACGTGTTGGCCTTGCCACAAGTGGTGTCCGCAACGGCCCTCGTCAACGTGCTGGCGGGCTTTCTGCTTTTGGCATCCGCCACATTCACAAGTGCCACTTTTACGAGCACCTTGGCCGAAACGGCGAAACCCATCCGCATCGTCGCTTTCGGCGATAGCCTCTCGGCAGGCTACGGCGTGCGCCCGAGCCAGTCGTTCCCAGCGCAGCTGCAGAAGGAGCTGAAGGCGCGCGGCCACAACGTCATCGTCGCCAACGCCGGCGTCTCGGGCGACACCAGCGCCGCGGGCCTCGCGCGCCTCGCCTGGGCCATCGGCGATGATGCCGACGCCGTCATCGTCGAGTTCGGCGCCAACGACGCGCTGCGCGGCATCGACCCGAAGGTGACGCGCGACAACATGCAGAAGATCCTGGCGAAGCTGAATGAGCGGCGGCTTCCCGTGCTGCTCACCGGCATGCGCGCGCCGACCAACTGGGGCGACAACTACGCCGAGGACTTCGATGCCATCTTTCCCGATCTGGCCAAAGAGCACGGCCTCATCTTCTATCCGTTCTTCCTCGACGGCGTGGTCTTCGATGCCAAGCTCAACCAGCAAGACGGCATTCATCCGAACCCCAAGGGTGTCGCTGCCATCGTGAAGGCGATCCTGCCTCAAGTTGAAGAGCTGATCGCCAAGGCCGAGGCGCAACGCACGGCCGCTTCGAAGAGCTGAAAGCACTGCCCCATGCCTCGCCTGTTCACGGGCCTTGAAATACCTGCCGAGCTGCGCGAGGAGATCGCGCGCCTCAAGGTGCCGCTGCCGGGTGGCCGCTGGACCGAGCCCGACAACTTGCACCTGACGCTGCGTTTCGTCGGCGATATCGACAAGCCGCAAGCCGCCGAGTTCGCCGAACGCCTGGCTTCGATCGAGATCGATGCCTTCGAGTTGCGCCTTGCAGGTCTCGGCACTTTCGGCGGCAACGAGCCGCGCTCGATCTGGGCCGGCGTCGAAGCCTCATCGGCACTCGAGGCCCTGGCACGCGCCAACGACCGTGCCGCGCGCGCCGCCGGGCTGCCGCCCGACGGACGTCCGTTCAAGCCGCACGTCACGATCGCGCGCATCAAGTACGCCAGCCCGACGAGATCGCGCGCGTGCTGCAGCGGATCGGCGCCTTTCGCTCGCGGGCGTATTTCGTCTCGCGCTTCGTGCTGTTCTCGGCCAAGCCGAAGACCGGCGGCGGACCCTACGCGGTCGAGGAAATATTCCCCCTGCGCGGCGGCGAGTTCGCCGACTACCAGGACATCGACGGCCGCTGGTAGGCCTCACAGGCTCGTTCGAGCTTTCACCCTTTCAGCGTCATCCCGGCACTTGTTGCCGGGATCCAGCACGAGGCTTGGGTTGAGTTCGCCGATGGATGGATCCCGGGGACGAGCCCCGGGATGACACTTAAGTAGCCATTTGGGTTCAATACCGCCGGACGCCGCCGTTCCAGGGCGTCTGCTGCGGGCCGTCGTGCTCGCGCTGCAGGTAGGCCTCGATCTCGCCGTCGCCGTCGCCCTGCCAACCGCCGCCGGCGTTCGCCTGCCCGGCGTAGCGCTGGCCGCCGCGCATTTCCGCCAGCGCCGCCGCCTCGTCCTTGTAGCCCTGATGCCGCGCGGCGGATTCCGCCGACCACGGCGCCGGTTTGCACGTGCAGCCCTGTACCAGCGTCTTGCGATAGAGGAACGCCGTCGGCAGTTGCGCATACGGGCGCCCGGCCATGTCGACCATCGTCTCTACGCTGCCGCCGTTGGTCGGGTAGTAGAACAGCTTGGCCTCGCCGTCGCAGCGCGCCTCACAGGCGCGCGCATCGTGATAGAGCCGCTCGCGCCCGACGTTGTCGCCCATAGGGAAATAGAATCCGTCGCAGGTGCGCACGCACAGCGTCCGGTATCTGCTGTAATCCTGCGGCCAGCCGCCATCGCCGTAGCCCTGACCGTATCCTTGGCCGTAGTCGAAGCGCTGTCCGCCATAGCCGAAATTGAAGGTCGGCGGCGGGATGCGCTCGGAGCGGCGCGAGGAGCCCCAGCCGAACAGCTTCTGGAAGAAGCCTTCTGCCGTGGCCGGCTCGAAGCCCGATGTCAGCGCCACGACGGCGCCGAGCATGAGCAGAACTGGACGAGAAAGACGCATCGGCACACTGACGCTCGCACCTGAACCTGAGCGCGCAGCATCGCCGCAACATGGCAAACAATGTTCTAACGCCAGTGCCGATTCTTGCGAATTACAGCGTCAGCACGACCTTGCCGACGGCTTCGCGCCGCTCGATCACGGAGAGCGCTTCGCGGATCTCGGCCAGCGGATAGGTGGCGTGGATGCGCGGATGCAGCCGCCCCTGCGCCACCCATTCCAGCACCTGGCGCATGTTGGCGCGATGCCCGGCCGGGTCGCGCTTCACCGCTTCGCCCCAGAACACGCCGATGGCGTCGCAGCCCTTCAGCAGCAGCAGGTTCAGTGGAATTTTCGGGATGTCGCCCGAGGCAAATCCGACGACGAGAAAGCGCCCATTCCACGCCATCGCGCGCAGCGCCGCCTCCGAAGAATTCGCCGCCGACGCAGTCGTAGACGACATCGACGCCGTTGCCGCCGGTCAACGCGCGCAAGCCTTCTTTCAAATCGGCGCTCGCATAGTTCACCGCCTCGTCGGCGCCGTGCTCGAGGCAAACGGCGAGTTTCTCCGGCGATGATGCAACGGCGATGACGCGTGCGCCCATCAGCTTGGCGATCTCCACCGCCGCTAACCCGGCGCCGCCCGCCGCGCCGAGCACCGCCACCGTCTCGCCCGCCTTGAGGCGCCCGCGATCCTTGAGGCCGTGGATCGCCGTCCCGTAGGTCACCGAAACGCCGGCGGCGATTGCGTCGCTCACACCGTCAGGGATGGCTACCAGCGCAGCCGCCTCGGCGATGACCTTCTCGCGCGCTCCGCCCCAGCCGAGGTTGACCATGACCCGGTCGCCGATCTTCACGCCGCCGACGCCGGGGCCCAGCGCCTCGACCACGCCCGCCACCTCGCCCGCCGGCGAGAACGGCAGCTCCGGCTTTGCCTGGTACTTGCCGCGCGTGATCAGCGTGTCGAAGAAGTTGAGCGCCGCCGCCTTCACCGCGATCAGCGCCTCGCCCGGCCCCGGCTGCGGCACCGCAATGTCCTCGACCACAAGGCCCGCCGGCCCGTCGAGGCTCTTGCAAAGCGCAGCTTTCATGTAAAACCTCCCGCCGACAGAGTATTTTGAGCGCCAACGGCCCTTCCACCACGCCCCGTTGCCTGCCGCAAGCCGGCGCAAGCGAAGTTGACCGATGACCGACATGCCCGTCGCCAACTGGCCGCCCTCCGCCCGAGGCTACTTCGCCATCGGCGCCGAGCGCATGTCGAAATCCTTGAACCTCGGCAACTTGATGCGCTCGGCGCACGGGTTCGGGGCGAGCTTCACCTTCACCGTCGGCGCCACCTACCGGGCGCTCGAAGCCTACGCCGACACCTCCAAGAGCCAGCTGCACCTGCCGCACTACAACTGGGCCACGCTGGACGACATGGCGCTGCCCCAGGGCTGCAAGCTGGTCGGCATAGAACTCCTTGACAACGCTATCGATCTTCCAAGCTTCCGGCACCCGTTACGGGCCGCCTACGTGCTCGGCCCGGAGCAGGGCTCGCTGTCAGAAAAACTGTTGGCGCGCTGTGACTACGTGGTGCGCATCCCGACCAGCTTTTGCGTCAATGTCGCCATGGCCGGCGCCATCGTGATGTACGACCGGACGCGGTCGCTCGCCCGCTTTGCCGACCGCCCGATGCGCGAGGGTGGGCCAGATCCCGCCGCAGCCGGGCGGGCAAGATCCGGGGGTAAGATCGGCCGGGATGGATGACAGCCGCCCGGAAGGGTGCATATGCTTACCGAAACCACGCTCTTTCTGGGGAGGGGAGCTCATGCAAACAACGGGTATCGCCGCAATTGCCATTACGACTTTCGCGCTCGCCGGCGCCGCCGCCGCGCAGACCGTCGACCTCGTCGAGAAGCAAGGCGTCATGGAGCCTCTACGCCGACACGGCGACGCCCAAGGCGGTGTGCTTCATCGCCGCCCAGCCGCAGGCGGTCGAGCCGCTCGGCGCTAACCGCGGGCCGATCTTCTTCTACATCTCGGCCTGGCCGAAGGACGGCGTGAAGACGGAGCCGTCAATCAAGGTCGGCTATCCGGTGAAGCCCGACGCCGACATGTCGGTCACCGTCGGCACCGATACCTTCAAGCTGTTCATCAAGGGCGAGCGCGGCTTCGTCTCCGACCCCACCGAGGAGCTGAAGCTGGTCGAAGCTCTGAAGAAGGGCTCGAACGCGTTCGTCAAAGCCACCTCGGCGCGCGGCACGGCGACCACCGACACCTATTCGCTGTCCGGCCTCTCGACGGCGCTCGATAAGCTCGCCGCCGCCTGCCCGTAGCGGCTGTCACTCGCATAATCGAACGTCATGGCCGCGTCATGGCTGAGCCCATGTCGAATTAATTGGCGAGGGCGGCCGCAGATGTCATCCCGGGGCTCGTCCCCGGGATCCAGCCATAACTTCACTCCGGAGCCTGGCCGCACCATGGATCCCGGCAACAAGTGCCGGGATGACAGAACCTCCAGCCATGAGCCAACGCAAAACTGCAAGCGCTACTCAGTCGGCTCGTCCGGGGCGTCCGCGCTTGCGCAGGTGCACGTAAAGCGCGCCCTCGCCGCCGTGGCGGATGGCGGCCGTCGTAAAGCCGATGACAATGCCGGCGACCTCCGGCTCGGCCAGCCAGCGCGGCACGTTGCGTCTTAGCACGCCGCGCTCGATGCCCTCGCGCTCCAGCCGCTCGTCTTGCGCCGTACGCGCCGGCGCGCCTTTGCCGGTGATCACCAGCACCCAGCGTTTGCCCTCGGCATAGGAGCGTTTGAGGAAGCGGCGCAGCGCGTCGTGCGCTTCGCCCTGGCGCATGCCGTGCAAATCGATGCGGCCGTCGATCTCGATACGGCCGGAGCTGAGCTTGCGTGCCTTGCGCCGCTCGAGCGCGATGGGGGCCGGCGCCGGCAGCGCGGGCGTTATCGTGACGCGCGGAGGCGGGGCGGGCGCAGCAGCCGGCGGTTTCTTCTGCGCCGCAGGCTTGGCGGTCTCGCGCTTACTCGGGGTCGGCTCGCCAGCCTCCTCGAGCGCCGCATGCACGCGCTGCTTCTTGCCTTTGATGGGTTCGAGGCTGCGTGCCGTGTGCTCCCACAGCGCGCGCTCCTCCTGCGATAGCCGCGCGCCGGGTCGCTTGCCCGGCGGCGGCTTCAGAGGCCGCCCTCGCTCTTCACGGTCGTCTGCCATGGCAAGCGCTCGCCGAACCTCAGTCCTTGTTCAGCCGATTGCGCCGAGGTGGGCAGCAGTACGAAGAAATTCCCCGCATGCCTGGTCACGCCCGCGAGCTTGCCGGCCTTGTCGCCGGAGCCGAAGTAGATGTCGCCACGCTCCGGCCCTTTGATCGCCGAGCCTACGTCCTGCGCCACCATCAAACGATTAAAGCCGCCCTTCTTCGTTGCATGGCCAAGTTCCGGCGCGCTGACATACAGCGGCGTACCGAGCGTGTGGTAACCCGTGTCGACGGCGAGGCTGCGCTCGGGGGTCAGCGCCACCGACATGGCACCCATCGGCCCTTCGCTGTCGTTGTCGAGCTCGCGGAAGAAGATGAACGACTGGTTCTGCCACATCACCTGCTGGCCGCGCGCCTTGTCTGCCCGCAGCCACTTGCCCAGCGCCGCCATCGACACCCGGTTGGCGTTGAGCAGCCCCTGGTCGATCAGGTAGCGGCCGATCGACTTGTACGGATGGCCGTTCTTGCCGTCGTAGTTGATGCGCACCGTGGTGCCGTCGGTGAGATGGATGCGCCCCGAGCCCTGGATGTGCATGAAGAACACTTCCACCGGGTCCTCGAGGTACAACAGCTCCAGCCCCTTGCCGGCCAGCGCGCCCTGCTCGATCTCGGCGCGCGTTGGAAACGGCACGTCGCCGGCAGCCGTCTTGCGCAGGTGCGTGTAGCCCTCGGGCTTGGAGGCGCGATCCTGCTCGGCAACAACGTTCACGAGATCGGGCGGGCGCCTGTAGACCGGCGTCTGGAACTTGCCCTGCGCCGTGCGCGAGCCTTCCAGCACCGGCTCGTAGTAGCCGGTCAGAAGCCCCTTGGGGTTCACCTGCGCCACGCGGTGCGGCACGAACTGCGTTTCGAAGAATGCTTTCGCAGATGCCTTTGTGGGCGACGTCACGCCCTGCGCGGCGCGACAGGCTGCGGCCAGATCGTCAATCGAAACCTTGCATTGCGAGGCTGCCTTGGCGACGGGTTTGCTCGCCGCTTTGATGACGCCGTCGCACGACTTGAGGAAGGTCTTGAATGCGGCGAGGTGATCGTCGCGCTCCCAGCCGGGCAGATCGGCGAACGTCACGCGTTCCAGCTTGGCTTCGGGCTGCTGCGGCGGCGCCGCGGCAGGCTTGGCCTCGGGCGTCTTCGGCTTTTCGTCTTGGCTCATGGCTGGTTGTGCGGGGGCGGGCTGTGCAGGAGCGGGCGGTGACTGGGGCTTCTCGGGCGGCGCGGCAAGCGAGCCGCTCGCGACGAAGGTTATGGCGGCCACGGCCGAGGCCGTCGCCGTCCATCTCACAGCAGCCAGGGCGCGAGCACCTGCCATGGTCGCGTGCGACGTCCCCTCGTTACCCGGCCCACCGGCCGCTTTCCGCGCGGCCCCACATCCCCCGTGAGCGTACGTACGTTTAAGCCGGCGACTGCGTGGCGATGAGGCGCCAGTTCGGATTGGCACGCGTCTTCGCCGACGAGATGTCGCGGCTGAACGTCCAGATGTCCGTCACTTCCTTGATGCGCTGCGAATCGCCATTGATGATGGCGCCCGCCTTGTCGCGCGTTGCCGAGATGAGCTGGCTGACGAAGCGGACCGTAATCGACGCGATGCCGCTCTTCACTTCCGATTCGAGAATGTCGGCCTTGTCGATGCCGACGAAGCTCTGGTCGACCTGCTCGTCGCGGCCCTCGCGATCGGCGATGGCGCGCGTGAAGCCCTCGTACACGTCGCGGCTGAGCAGATCCTTCAGAAGCTTGCGGTTGCCCTCGGCGAAGGCCGTGACGATCATCTCGTACGCCTGCTTGGCGCCGCGGATGAACGTGTCCGGATCGAATGCGGGGTCGAGCCTGGCGATGTCGATAAGGCCGTTGCGCGCACCTGCCTCGACGCTCGGATAGGTCTTGATGCGCTCCTCGGCGTCGGCCTGCGTCCACTTCGGCGGCGGGGGCGGTCGCGGCGGAATCGCGCTCGCGGCGCGGCATGGCGACAACGTTGTCGGCCGGCGCGGCCGGCGTCCCCTGCTGAGCCCGCTCGGTGCGATAGCGCTCGACGCGCGCTTCCTCGTCACCCGTGCGGCGTCCGAGGACGCTTCTCAGCTTCAAGATCACGACCACCGCGACGATGAGCGAGATAAGGGTGAGGAGATTAATGTTCTCCATGGGCGGCAGCCTTCCTGGCATCAACAGCGTGACTGGATACGACAGCTATATATGATCGCGCCGTAAGCCGGGCCCAAGTCCAGGGAGCGATAGGGCCTCTGATCCGATCCGCCATCAAGGGGTTAAGATGGTCGCTCCCTGCAAGGTAAGGCACAAAAGCCGCAATGCCAACCCGATTGCGTGGGCGCGTCCCTTTTGCGCCCAGGATGCTTCGCCATGCTGAACAACCTGCTAGCGGGAGGTGAATAGTCGCCAATGATGTCGTCCTTGCGCCTCCTCCTGATGCTGGTCTTCCTCGGGTTACCGCTGCTCGAAATAGCGGTGCTGATCCAGGTCGGCCAGGCGATCGGTTTCTGGCCGACGCTGGGCCTGCTCGTGCTGTCCGCGGCCGCCGGAATGATCGTCATTCGACAGCAGGGCCTGTCCATGGTCGGGCGCATGTTCGACGCCATGAACCAGGGGCGCTTCGCCGTCACCTCCATCGTCGACAGCTATGCGAAGATCGTCGCCGGCTGCTTGCTGATCGTGCCGGGCTTCATCACCGATGCCCTCGGCGTCGCCCTTCTCGTGCCGCCGCTGCGCAACCTCATTCTCGGCGCCATGCTGCCGGGCATCGCCGGGCGCCGCCGCATCGACGAGCGCGCAGCCTCCCCCAACCGCCCATCCGAGCCGCCGCGTCCGATCGTCATCGAGGGTACCTACGAGCGCCTCGACGACGACGATACGAAGCCTTAGGCAGCTGCTGAATTTGCAACGGGCTCAACCCCTCACCCGCCGCTCATGCTACGCACCGACATTGTCGCAGCCGGGGGCCGCGTGTTAGCTAGCCGCCTCGATCGCGCAACCCTTCCTACGGAACTCCTTCGATGGCCAGCACCGGCAACGGCAACGGAAAGCCCACCAAGCCCGACGATGGCGCGCAGACGATGCCCCCGCCCGTGCAGGTGAAGGTCGTCGCCCAGTACATCAAGGATCTGTCGTTCGAGAATCCGAACATCGAAAAGCTGCTCAAGGAGCCGGGCGACCAGCCGAACCTGCAGCTGTCGATCAACGTCGGCGCCAAGGCGGTCGGGCCGTCTCTCTATGAGAGCGCCATCGACTTCAACGCGCAGGCGACCAACAAGCACGGCGAGATCTATCAGCTGGAGCTCGTCTACGCCGGCCTGTTCAAGATCGAGAACATTCCCGAAGCGGCGCTCGAGCCCTTCCTGCTCGTCAACTGCCCGTCGATCCTGTTCCCGTTCGTGCGCCGCATCGCCGCCGACCTGACGCGCGAAGGCGGCTTCCCGCCGCTGCTCCTCGATCCGTTCGATTTTGCGTCGCTGTTTGTGCGCCGCCAGCAAGAGCTGCGCTCCAAGGCCGAAGCGAAGAAGAACTAGGCGGCCGTTAGGCAACTGCGCCTCGGTGCACCAACTTACCGTCATCCCGGCGTCATGGCGGAGCCATGCTTCGCATGGACGGCCGGGATCCACGCAAGTCTCCACGATCACGACTGTGAAAAGTTTGTGCGAGCGGCGGCCGTGCTGCCGTTCTGCGCCAAGAGAGCTTGTTGAAGCTGGCGTGGATCCCGCTCTTCAGCGGGATGACGGGGAATATGCGCGCCCTGACTACGACCTCAGGTGGTCGCAAAGAAGCGGCGCCACAGCGCCTTCTCACCCAGCGTCTCGACGAATGCCGCGTGCGCGGCCTCCATTTCCGGCGACAGCCGCGAGGGAAGCGGCGCCGGACGCTGCCCGGCATTACCACGCTGCAGCGGTGCGAGCTCGGCGCCGAGCGGCGTCGCCGCATCCATGGCAAGACCGACAAAGGCCGCCTGCCGCACGCCCAGCAGCTCGATGTAGACCTCGGCCAGCAGCAGTGAATCGACGAGGGCGCCGTGCTTGGTGCGTGTGGAATTGTCGATGCCGTAGCGCTTGCAAAGCGCATCGAGGCTGTTGGGTCCCGCCGGATGCCGCCGCCGCGCCAGCTGCAGCGTGCACGTCACGCGGTCCATGGTGATCGCGCCGAGCGACAGCCGTCCCAGCTCGAAGTTCAGAAAGCCGACGTCGAACGCCGCATTGTGAATGACGATCGCATCGCCGCCGATGAATTCGAGGAACTCGCCGGCAACCTCGGCGAACAGCGGCTTGTCCTTGAGGAAGGCGGTCGACAGGCCGTGCACGGCCTCCGCCTCGGCCGGCACGTCACGTTCCGGATTGATGAAACGATGGAATTCGCGCCCCGAGGGGATGCGATTGACCAGCTCGATGCACCCGATCTCGATCAGCCGGTCGCCGCCCTGCGGATTGAGGCCGGTCGTCTCGGTATCGAGAATGATTTCGCGCATACCCCCACTCCCCTAGATTCGAGGGAGCGGGTCAAGGAGCCCAGTAGCGCGCGTAGGCTTCGCCGCGGCGCCCACGCAACTCGGCGATTATCGCATCGAGCGCGGCCTGGCTCGCCTCGACGTCGACACTCGTGTCCACAACGAAATCGGCCCGCTGGCGCTTCTCGGCATCCGGCAACTGCCTGCCGAGCAGTTTTTCGAGCTTCTCCGCGGACACCCCCGCCCGCTTCAGAAGCCGCTGGCGCTGCACCTCAGCAGGCGCACTGACGACGATACTAACGTCGACCAGCTTGTCGGCGCCGGTCTCGAACAACAACGGAATTTCCAGCACGGCGATCTTCGCACCGCGTTTTGCCTCATCGCGCAGGAACGCACGCTCGGCGTCGCGCACCAGCGGATGCACGATCGCCTCCAGCTCGCGAAAGCGTTGCGGATGCGCCAGCAGCGCCGCGCTCAACTTGGCGCGGTCTATTGCGCCGTCGGTCGTCGTGCCCGGGAATGCACGCTCGACGAGCTCCACCGCTTTTCCACCGGCGTAGAGGCGATGCACTTCCGCGTCGGCGTCGAACACCGGCAGCCCGCGCGCATGCAGGTGTGCAGCCGCTGTGGATTTTCCCATGCCGATCGAGCCCGTGAGCCCGACAATCAGCATGTGCGGCCCTCGATGTCGGCAACGAGCATGTCGCGCAACTCGTCGGTTACCTGGGGACGCACGCCGAACCACTTTTCGAAGCCGGGCACAGCTTGATGCAGCAGCATGCCCAGGCCATCCACAGTGCGCAGCCCGTGTGTGCGCGCCTGCGCCAGGAGTTCCGTCTCCACCGGCACGTAGACGATGTCGGAGACGACGCAGTCTTCGTTGAAGCCGACGAAATCCATGCCCAGCGTACCGGCGCCCTTGAGGCCCGCCACCGTGGTGTTGACCAGCACGCAGGCGTCGCGCGCACCGTCGCTGCGGTTGTCCCAGTCGAACACTTTGACGCGCGGCCCAAACTCCTCGGCGAGTTGCTCGGCGCGCGACCGCGTCCTGTTGAAAACGCGCACCTCACCAATGCCGGCATCGAGAAACCCGTAGACGACCGCTCGCGCAGCGCCGCCGGCACCCAGCACACACACCGGCCCATCGTGGGCTTTCCAGTCGGGCACCTTGTGATCGAGATAGGTCATGTAGCCGTAGGTATCGGTGTTCGCCGCGTGCAGTTTTCCACCTTCGATCCACAGCGTATTCGCCGACTGCACCGCGCGCGCCGACGCGTCGCGCTCGTCGGCAAGTGCGTAGGCGGCCTCCTTGTGCGGTACCGTCACGTTGCAGCCGACGAGACCTTGCGCGGCGAGCGAACGCAGAAAGCCCGCCACTTCCTCCGGCCGCACCGCTTCCTTCGTATACGTGCCGTCGATGCCGTACTGCTTCAGCCAGTAGCCGTGGATCAGCGGCGAGCGCGAATGCTCGACCGGCCAGCCGATGACGCAGGCGCGCTTCATTTCGCGATGATTCCCCGCACGCGCAGCTCGGCCAGCACCGGCAGCAGTGGCAGCCCGAGAATGGTGAAGTAGTCGCCTTCGATGCGATCGAAGAGCTGCACGCCGAGGCCTTCGAGCTCGTAGGCGCCGACCGACTGGCCGACGCGATCGCCGGCGCGCAGCAGGTAATCGTCGAGGAAAGCGTCGGAGAAATCGCGCATCGTGAGGCGGGCCGTTGCGACATGCGCCCACGTCACTTTGCCCTTTTCGGCGAGGGCGACCGCGGAGTGCAGCTCGTGCGTACGTCCGCGCAGCTTGCGCAAAGCTTCGCGCGCCGCCTCGGCGTTCGGCGCCTTGCTCAACAGCTCATCGCCCAAGGCGAGCACCTGATCGGCGCCGATGATCAGCGAGCCGCGGATCTTGCCGCTTACGTCCTCGGCCTTCGCCGCCGCCAGCACTGCGGCGATACGCTTTGGCTCGACGCTCGCGTCTGCCTTCAGCAGGCGCGCGCGGATTGCCGGCTCGTCGACGTCCGCCGCCTGTACCGTGAAGTGAATGCCGGCCGCCGCCAACATCTCGCGCCGTGCGCGGCTGCCCGACGCCAGCACGATCTCGTGCGCGCTAGCCGTCGCTGACATCCTGCACCTCTTCCTTTCCCGCATCGCGATCGTGCAGGAGCTTCAGGATCGTCGCCGCCGATTCTTCCACCGAGCGCCGCGTGACGTCGATGACCGGCCACTCGTGCTGCGCGCAGATCCTGCGCGAGTAGGCGATCTCGGCCGCGATGCGATCGCGGTCGACGTAGTCGCCGAGGTTGCGATCGGCGAGCATCATGGCGCGGTGCCGGCGCACCTCGGCGATACGATCCGGGCTGGCGATCAGGCAAACGACGAACGCCTTGTGTGGCTTCGTCAGCCGTTCGGGCAGTGGCAGCGACGGCACCAGGGGCAGGTTCGCCGTCTTATATCCGCGCTGCGCGAGATAGATGCTGGTCGGCGTCTTCGACGTGCGCGAGATGCCGAGCACGATGATGTCGGCGTCGTTGAGATCCTCGGGCAGATGCCCGTCGTCGTGCGCCATGGTGAAGTTCAAGGCATCGATGCGCCGGAAGTAGTCGGCGTCGAGCACATGCTGGCCCGCGACCGTCGGGGTGCGCGGCGCACCGAGATAGCTTTCCAGCACTTGCATGATGGGCTGCAGCACGGCGAGGCACGGGATCTTCAGCTCGACGCAGCGCCGCTCCAGCTCCTCGGAGAGCTCGCGATTGGTGATGGTGTAGAGCACGATGCCCGGCGTCTGCTCGATCTCCTGCAGGACGCGCTTCAACTGCCGGGCGGTGCGCACCAGCGGATGCACGTGCTCGATCGGCCGCACCAGGGCGTATTGCACCGACGCCGCCTTGGCGATCGTCGTCAGCGTCTCGCCGGTCGAGTCCGACACGAGATGCAGGTGAAAGAAGCTCGGCAGGCCGCTTGTCATGCCCTAGTGATTCCAGCGGGACGGCTTGTTGAAAACTGACCCGGTTATCCAGAGGGGCGATGCAACGCGGTCCCGACTTGCAGCCACCGTGTAACCTCATCCACCAAACCGCGCACACTGGCGCCCGCTGGCACAGTTTAAACTGATAGCGGCCGCGTCTTGAGGATTGGTACCTTCCGCGGCGCTAGTCCAGCGGCAATCAACAGCCAAGGCCCGCCGGTTGCAGCCGCACACCGGCCGCTAGCGCGTTGATCGGCGACGGCTTCGCCGGCGCTAGTGGCTCGGCGCCATGGCACACCACCATATCGGGCCGCTGCGTCCTGCCCCTGTGCGCGACCCTAGGATTAGGCTAGGACAACGCGCTAATCCTCAGAACCCACGGCCCTAAGAGTAAGAGCAATAAGAGTCTAGATTTTAGATTGGTTTAAGAGCAGATGCGTTCCCCGGCACAACCTGTCCCAGCGTCGAGCGTCAAGCAGAAGCTCGTCAGCGTGCTCGCCGGCGAGGCGCTGTCGCCGCCGCCGATGTGGCTGATGCGCCAGGCAGGGCGCTACCTGCCCGAATACCGGCAGGTGCGCTCGAGCGTCGGCGGCTTCCTCGAGCTGTGCTACACGCCGGCGCTGGCCGCCGAGGTGACGCTGCAGCCGATCCGCCGCTACGGCTTCGACGCGGCGATCCTGTTCTCCGACATCCTCGTCGTGCCGGACGCGCTCGGCCAAGGCGTGCGCTTCGTCGAGGGCGAAGGCCCGCGCCTCGATGCCATCGGCTCGGCCGCCGAGCTGTCCCGCCTCAACCCCGCCTCAACCGGCGAAAAGTTCGGCCGCATCTACGAAACTGTCGCGCGCCTGCGCCAGGATCTGCCGCGCGAGACTGCGCTGATCGGCTTCTGCGGCGCGCCGTGGACGGTTGCGACCTACATGGTCGGCGGCGAGGGCTCCTCGGATCAGGCCGCCGCGCGCACGCTCGCCTATCGCGACCCGGAAACGTTTGCGCGCCTCATCGGCATCGTCACCGAAGCCTCGGTCGAATACCTCGACGGCCAGGTGCGCGCTGGCGCCGACGTGCTGCAGATCTTCGACAGCTGGGCCGGCAATCTCCCCGAGCGGGAGTTCGACACCTGGGTGGTGGCGCCGACGCGCCGAATCGTAGCAGAGCTGAAGCATCGCCATCCCGGCACGCCGATCATCGGCTTTCCGCGCGGGGCCGGCGCCAATGCCGAACGCTACATGCGCCATACGGGGGTCGAGGGACTGGGATGCGATACGGCGACGCCATTGCGCGAGATGCGCGCGCTAGTCGATCGCGGCCGCGTTGCCGTGCAGGGCAACCTCGACCCGTTGTTGCTCGCCGCCGGCGGCCCGCAACTCGACGCGCGCGTGCGTGAAACGCTGCAAATGATGCGCGGCGCGCCGTTCATCTTCAATCTGGGCCACGGTATCGTCCCGCACACCCCGCCGGAGAACGTCGCCCGCCTCGTTGAGCTCGTCCGCAGCAAAGGCGCCTGATCCATGCTGTGGCTGAAAGCCTTCCACATCATGGCCGTCGTTGCCTGGTTCGCCGGGTTGTTCTACCTGCCGCGCCTGTTCGTCTATCACGCCGACGCCAAGCCCGGCTCCGAGTTGTCGGAGACCTTCAAGGTCATGGAGCACCGCCTCCTGACCGCCATCATGACCCCGGCGATGGCCATCGTTTGGCTGACGGGGCTGTCGCTGGCCTATTGGGAGGGGGTCTTTTCCGACGGGTGGCTCCACGCCAAGTTGGCCCTCGTCTTCCTGCTCTCGGGCTTCCAGGGTGCCCTCAGCCGTTGGACGCGCGACTTTGCCGCCGACCGCAACACACGGCCGGCGAAGTTCTATCGCATCGCCAACGAGGTCCCGACGCTGTTCCTGATCGCCATCGTGCTCCTTGTGGTCCTGAAACCCTTCTGACGCGAAATCGTACAAGAGCCGCTTTTCTCTTTCTTTTCCATCTGGTATACATGGGTTGAAATCCGCATCGAACTCGGGCCGCTCAGGCCTATGAGTTGGTCGCCAATGCCCCGTCTCAAAGGGCAAGGCCGACCGCCCGTGGCGTTGGCCACGATTCTTCGAAATCCCCCACCTTCCTGCCCGGCACTCAATCTTCCCGCCTCAACCGCCGTGGCCTCCCGGAGCGTTCAATGACGGAAATGAAGCTCGAAGACCTGAAGCTCAAGTCTCCTACGGAGATGCTGAGCTTCGCGGAGGAGACCGGCGTCGAGAACGCCAGCACCATGCGCAAGCAGGAGCTGATGTTCGCGACGCTGAAGCAGCTCGCCGCCAAAGAGATCGAAATCACCGGCACCGGCGTCGTCGAGGTGCTGCAGGACGGCTTCGGCTTCCTGCGCTCGCCCGATGCCAACTATCTGCCGGGCCCCGACGACATCTACGTCTCGCCCTCGCAGATCCGCCGCTTCGCGCTGCGCTCCGGCGACACGGTCGAAGGCCAGATCCGCAGCCCCAAGGATGGCGAGCGCTACTTCGCCCTGCTCAAGGTCAGCAAGATCAACTTCGAAGACCCCGAGGCGACGAAGCACAAGATCCACTTCGACAACCTGACGCCGCTCTATCCCACGCAGTGGCTCAAGCTCGAGACCGAGGATCCGACCGTCAAGGATCTCTCCGCCGCGCGTCATCGACATCGTCGTCGCCGCTCGGCAAGGGCCAGCGCGGCCTCATCGTCGCGCCGCCGCGCACCGGCAAGACGGTGCTGCTTGCAGAACATCGCCCACTCGATCACCGCCAATCACCCGGAGTGCTACCTCATCGTGCTGCTCATCGACGAGCGGCCGGAGGAGGTCACCGACATGCAGCGCTCGGTGAAGGGCGAGGTCATCTCCTCGACCTTCGACGAGCCGCCCTCGCGCCACGTGCAGGTCTCCGAGATGGTGATCGAGAAGGCCAAGCGCCTCGTCGAGCACAAGCGCGACGTGGTGATCCTGCTCGATTCCATCACGCGCCTCGGCCGCGCCTACAACACCGTCGTGCCGTCCTCCGGCAAGGTGCTGACCGGCGGCGTCGACTTCGAACGCCTTGCAGCGGCCGAAGCGCTTCTTCGGCGCCGCGCGCAACATCGAGGAAGGCGGCTCGCTGACCATCATCGCCACGGCGCTGATCGATACCGGCTCGCGCATGGACGAGGTGATCTTCGAAGAGTTCAAGGGCACCGGTAACTCGGAAATCATTCTCGACCGCAAGGTCTCCGACAAGCGCGTCTTCCCGGCCATCGACGTGTCGCGCTCGGGCACGCGCAAAGAGGACCTGCTGGTTCCCAAGGATCAGCTCAAGAAGGTCTACGTGCTGCGCCGCATCCTCAACCCGATGGGCACCATGGACGGCATCGAGTTCCTCATCGACAAGCTGCGCTCGACCAAGACCAACGGCGAGTTCTTCTCGTCGATGAACACCTAGCCGAGCACTGCGATCTCCGAATGCGAAAGGGCCGCTTCACCGCGGCCCTTTTTTGCTTTGCGCATCGCTTTATATCGTCATGGCCGCGCAGGCGGCCATCCACGCCAGCTTGCCGACGCTGTATCACTCAAGGACTATGATGATCGACATTCCTGGACGTGGCGTATGAAAGAGCCGTGCGTCTATATTGCTGCAAGCAAACGCAATGGCGTGCTTTATGTCGGTGTCACCGGCGAACTTGAGGGCCGGATGGCCGAACACTCTCAGGAGCTCATCGTCGGTTTCACCAAACGCTACGGCGTGAAGCTACTCGTCTACTACGAGTTCCATGACGACTTCGAGGCTGCGATCCGCCGCGAAAGCCAGCTCAAGAAGTGGAAGCGAGCCTGGAAAGTGCGTCTTATCGAGAGCATGAATCCGGAGTGGGTGAACCTCTTCAATCCCACCAGTGGCGAACTCTCCGAGGGTCCGGCGGACCGCGCGCGACAAATGTTCCGCTAGCGCGCGAGGCTGCTTGCGTGGATGGCCGCCTCCGCGGCCATGACGGGTCTGGTGAGGCGGGCTAGCCACTTTCGCGACCGACCTCTCCCCATGGGAGAGGTGAAGTTAACACGACTTCGCGCCGCCTGCGCGGCCATGACGGGTCTGGTGAGGCGGGCTAGCCACTTTTCGCGTCGACCTCTCCCCATGGGAGAGGTGAATTGACCACGGCTTTGAAGGGAACTACTCCGCGGCGTCGACGATGCGGCGGGCTTCTTGCGCGGGCGTTGCAGGCGCCGGCTCGGCGGCTTGCTTGCGATAGCGCTCTGGTTCTCCCTCGCCGGGCTTGTAGTGCAGCGGCAGGAAGAACTGCTCGACGTAACTCTTGGGGAAGTTCGGGATCTCGTCGATGCCCAAGTCGGCGGCGGTGATCTTGCGCGACGGCTTGTCCTTGTAGGTGCCCATCAGTTTGTCCCACACCGTCAAGAGCAGGCCGAAGTTGCAGTCGCCCTCGGTGCCCCAGTTGACGTGATGCAGGTGATGGATGCGTCCGATCGACAGGTGCCCCTGCAGCGGCCCGAGACGCGCATCGACGTTCGAGTGCTGCACGATCAGCGTCATCGAGATGAGGAAGCCGAGCAGCACCGCGACGGGGACGGGCATGCCCATGATGACCAGCGGCGCGGTGCCGATGATCATGTCGATAATCTGGTGCACCGGATGGCGCAGCACGCCGTTCATGCCGTAGAGGCGCCCGACACCATGATGCACGGCGTGCAGCCGCCACAGCGGCGCGAACCGATGGCTGAGGTAGTGCATCATCATGAAGGCGAAGTCGGCGATGACGAACGCGATCAGCAGCTGGCCCCACAGCGGCCATTCGGTCGGCCACAACCCCTGGAAGGGGAACAGCCAGACAATGAGCGGAATGAGCAGCACGCCGTTGATGCTCTGCATCTCGTAGACGAGGATGTGCAGGAAGTTCGACGGTGTGTCGCCGTGCGCGTCGTGGTCGTTCCACTCGTCGAAGAAGGGCGCGGTGCGCTCGGCCGCGAAGGCAGTTGCGTAGGCAAGTGCTAAGAGCGGCGCGAGCCACAGGTAGGCCCAGGGATTGCCGCGGGCGACGACCAGATCCGACACCACCCAGTAGGCCACGCCGGTCAAGCCCAGCATCATGAAAGGTGCGTAGCCGTAGCGCACGATCGCACGTACTGCTGGCATCAAGCGGTCTCCGAATCGAGGCGTCGCGAGAGTGGCGACTCTGACATCCCTGAGCAGGTTAACTAGGAACTCAACCCCGCCGCTGACAACGCGCGGTGAGCAAAACCCGTTCGAGGAAGGCGCCTCACAGTTACGGTGGTTCTTGTCACAAACTTCGTTGCGCTTTCAGCGTCTTGGCAAGCTCGGAAGGCTCGGTCAGAGACGGTGAGCATTGGGGTCCAATGCACACATAAGCTGTCGCGCGCCGGTTAACAGCGTTCTTGTCGCGAAGGCCCGGTAACGCGGCACCATTCGACGTGTCATCCAAAGCGTACTGCAATGCGCCGGGCAAAGAAATACTTCTGATGACCTTGATCAGATTCTCGCCTCCCTCGAGATGTTGTCCGGTAACGATGACTTGCTGCGGAGAAAGCAGGTCGAATGTGCTCGCCAGGAGCCCTGTGTGTGCGACAACATTACGCCCCAACGCGCCGGCAAACGCGGCGAGCAGCGCTGCGGCTCGGTCCATGTACCGCCGCCTCCCCGGACAGCGTGCCAAGCGCCACCAGGTTGGCCAGCATGATGCCGTTGGCGTTGGGAGCTGCGTCGTCGCTGCCGGGCCGCAGGCGGACGATCACGTCGCGCGTATCGTCGGCAGAGGTTGCATATCCGCCTTCGCCTTCGACCCAATAGTGCTTGTCGAGCACGTCGACCCACGCCACCGCCTGATCGAAATAGCGCTGCTCGTTCGTCGCCTCGTTGAGGCGCAGGGCCGCCCAGATCATGTTGGCGTAATCGCTCGCCGTTGCCGGTGCCTTGGCCTTGCCGTGGCGGTAGGCGTGTAGAAGGCGGCCGTTCTCACTCATGCGCGTGGCGACGAAATCGAATGCGCGCTTGGCGAGCTCGAGCCACTCGGGTTTTTCGAACACGACCGATGCGCGCGCTAGTGCGGCGATCATCAGCCCGTTCCAGTCGGCCAGCACCTTGTCGTCCCAGCCGGGGCGCACGCGCTTGCCGCGCTCGGCGAGCAGCTTGGCGCGCAGCTCGGCGAGCCGCGCCTCCTCCGCATCCGAGCGGAGCTGCAGCCGGCCGAGCCGGTTGAGGATGTTGTGGCCTTCCCAGTTGCCGTCGGCGGTGACGTCGTAGATCTCCGCGAAATAGCGGCCGTCCTCCTCGCCCAGCACGCGCAGGACATCGTCCAGCGTCCAAACGTAGAACTTGCCTTCCTCGCCCTCGCTATCGGCATCGAGCGACGCGGCAAAGCCACCGCCGTCGGCGATCATCTCGCGCTCGAGCCAGGCGACCGTCTCGGCGATGCGCGCTCTGTACAGCGGCGAGCCCGTCTCGCGATAGACCTCGGTCATCAGCTCGATCAGCAGCGCGTTGTCGTAGAGCATCTTCTCGAAGTGCGGGGCCAGCCAGCGCTCGTCGACCGAATAGCGCGCGAAGCCTCCGCCGAGGTGATCGTAGATGCCGCCCTGGCAGATGTTGTCGAGCGTGAGCACGACTGCGGCGCGGGCCGGCTCGTGGCCGTAGCGGATGCCGCCGCGCCAGAGCAGCCAGAAGAAGCTCCACTGCGGAAACTTCGGCGCGCCCTGCATGCCGCCATGCACCGGATCGGTCGCCGGCACCATGCGCGTCGTGAGATCCTTGAGCAGCCGATCGTCGATCGTCGGAGCGGTGGAGGCCCGCTGCGGCTGCGCCAAAGCCTCGGTCAGCGCCTGCGCATTCTCGGCGACCTTCTCCGGCTCCTCGCGAAATACCGTCGCTATGCGCTTCAGGACATCGACGAATGCCGGCCGCCCGAAGCGGAAATCCTTCGGGAAGTACGTGCCGCCCCACACCGGCCGCGCCTCGCTGTCGAGGAACATGGTCAGCGGCCAGCCGCCCTGCTCGCCCAAGGCATGCAGCGCGCCCATGTAGATGGCGTCGATATCGGGACGCTCCTCGCGGTCGACCTTGATGTTCACGAACAGCTCGTTCATGACGGCCGCCGTCGCATCGTCCTCGAAGCTCTCGTGCGCCATCACATGGCACCAGTGGCAGGCCGCGTAGCCGACCGACAGCAAGATCGGCTTGCCGCTGCGCTTGGCTTCGGCCAGCGCCTCCGGTCCCCATGCCCACCAGTGGACGGGGTTGTTCTTGTGCTGCAGGAGATAGGGGCTCGTCTCCTTGCCGAGACGGTTCTCGCTCATGTCGGTCTCTGATTTGGAGTACCGCGCTAACATGGGGTCTTAACCCCGCTGCGGCTAGTCGAAATGCATGGCTGAAACACCGACGATTTTTGCGCTGTCGAGCGCCCCGGCCGATCGCGCGACGCACCCAACACTGTTCCCTCCCCCCTTGCGGGGGAGGGTCAGGGAGGGGGGTGTCCATAAGCATGAGACGTGCTGCACCACCCCCACCCCGACCCTCCCCCATCGAGGGGGAGGGAGAGAGAATGCGTCAGCTTGCCGGCGGTCTGGTTCGGGCCATGGCTGACGCCCCCACCATCTTCGCGTTGTCGACCGCTCCGGGCCGGGCCGGCGTGGCCGTCGTGCGCGTGTCGGGATCCAAAGCGGGTGATGTCATCGATGCGCTGGCCCCGCCGCGGCCGAAGAAGCGCCTCGCCGCGCTGCGCCGCATCCGCGATCCGCAGACGGGCGAGACCCTCGATGAGGGGCTGGTGCTGTGGTTCGCCGCGCCGCGCACCGAAACCGGCGAGGACATGGCCGAGCTCCACCTGCACGGCGGTCCGGCCATCGTCAAAAGCGTGCTCGCGACCCTGGGCCGGCAGCCCGGATGCCGTCTCGCCGAGCCCGGCGAGTTCGCCCGCCGTGCCTTCAACAACGGCAAATTGGATCTGGCGCAGGTCGAAGGCCTCGCCGATCTCATCGATGCCGAGACGGAGGCACAACGACGCCAGGCGCTGGCGCAGATGTGCGGGGCGCTGTCGGAGCTTTACGAAGGCTGGCGCAACGATCTCATTCGGGCCAGCGCCCTGGTCGAGGCGGCCATCGATTTCAGCGACGAGGCTGACGTCGCGAGCGACGCGTTCGCGACGGCGCGCAAGATGGTCGGTGAGCTGCGAGCCGCCATCGCTGCGCACCTCGACGACGGCAACCGCGGCGAGATCCTGCGCGATGGGTTTCGCGTCGTGCTTGCCGGGCCTCCCAACGCCGGCAAGTCGAGCCTGCTCAACGCGCTCGCGCGGCGCGAGGCGGCCATCGTCTCGGAAGAGGCCGGCACGACGCGCGACGCCATCGAGGTGCGCCTCGATCTCGACGGGCTGCCGGTCATCGTGACGGACACGGCCGGCATTCGCGAGCCGCAAGGCGCCATCGAGCGAGAGGGCATCCGCCGCACGCTCGCGCACGCCCGCGAGGCCGATCTCGTGCTGTGGCTGAGCGATGCCGCGGCACCGCCCATCGCGCCGCCGCCCGACGTTTCGGCGCGCGGGGACAAGTTTTTCCTGCCTCTGGCAACAAAAATAGACATCCCCGGTGCGCGCCCGGCGGCCGAGATGTTGGGCGTATCGGCCAAGACGGGCGCAGGGCTTGCGGAGCTCGTCCGCCAAGTGGCGGCGCTGGCGCGAGATCGGGTCGGCGACTTGTCCTCGCCGGCTATCACCCGTGAGCGGTACAGGCAGCAACTAAACAGGTGCATGAACGCGCTTGAACAGTTCATGTACCTCGATTCGCAGCGAGCATGAACTGCGTGCCGAGGATCTGCGCATTGCCGCGCAAGCGCTGGGCCGCATCACCGGCCGGGTCGACGTCGAGGACGTGCTGGGGGAGATCTTCGCCCGCTTCTGCATCGGCAAATAACTCCCCCTGTCATCCCGGGGCGATGCCGGAGGCATGCTTTCAGCATGACCCCCGGGATCCAATGATCGGCGCGCTCTGTCGCTGCTGTGAGATGGATCCCGGCAATGAATGCCGGGATGACAAGTGAGCGGTCCCACCTGCTGGCGATGTTTCACGTGAAACCAGTTGTTTACCTTGTCGGGGCCCTTTGATTTGGGCGCTCGGTGCGGATAGGGTCCGGCCGAAACCCCGGATTTGCCCTCTATGTCCGAATCTAAGTTCGACGTGATCGTCGTGGGCGGCGGCCATGCCGGCTGCGAAGCCGCGGCAGCGGCGGCGCGCATGGGCGCGCGCACGGCCCTCGTCACGCATACCTTCGCCACGATCGGCGAGATGTCCTGCAATCCGGCCATCGGCGGGCTCGGCAAGGGCCATCTGGTGCGCGAGATCGATGCGCTGGACGGCCTGATGGGCCGCGTGGCCGACGCCGCCGGCATCCAGTTCCGGCTGCTCAACCGCTCCAAGGGGCCGGCCGTGCAGGGCCCGCGCGCCCAGGCCGACCGCAAGCTCTACCGCCAGGCCATGCAGGCGGCGATCCGCGCCACGGCCAATCTCGAGGTCGTCGAAGGCGGCGTCGAGGACCTGATCGTCGAGCGACGGCCGTGTCGTGCGGCGTCGTCACCGGCGATGGCCGGCCGTCTGGCGGCCGGCGCCGTGGTGCTGACCACCGGCACCTTCCTCAACGGCCTCATCCATATGGGCGAGCAGCAGATCCCCGCCGGCCGCTCCGGCGAAGCCCCGGCGCTCAAGCTGTCCGAGCGGCTCTATGGGCTTGGGCCTGCAACTCGGGCGGCTGAAGACCGGCACGCCGGCCCGGCTTTCGACGGCCGTCCATCGACTGGGACAGCCTCGAGATGCAGCCGGGCGACGACCCGCCGGTGCCGTTCTCGTTCCTGACCGAGCGGATCGAGACGCCGCAGATCGCCTGCGGCATCACGCGCACGACCGAGGCGACGCACGCCATCATCCGCGCAAATCTCGGCCGCTCGGCCATGTATTCCGGCCAGATCGCCTGCGATCGGCCCGCGCTACTGCCCGTCGATCGAGGACAAGGTCGTGCGCTTCGCCGGACCGCGAGACGCACCAGGTCTTCCTCGAGCCGGAAGGGCTCGACGACGACACCGTCTACCCCAACGGCATCTCGACCTCGCTGCCCGCCGACGTGCAGGAGGCCTTCATCCGCACGCATGCCGGGGCTGGAGCAGGCGGTCATCAAGCGGCCCGGCTACGCCATCGAGTACGACTACGTCGATCCGCGCGAGCTGAGCCCGACGCTTGAGGTGAAGCGTTTGCCGGGGCTGTTCCTGGCCGGCCAGATCAACGGCACCACGGGCTATGAGGAGGCGGCGCGCGCAGGGCCTTGCCGCCGGCATCAACGCGGCGTTGCTGGCGCGGGCGGCGCGCGCGAGACGTTCGTCGTCTCGCGCGCCGACGGCTATCTCGGCGTCATGATCGACGATCTCGTCACGCGCGGCGTGACCGAGCCCTACCGCATGTTCACGTCGCGCGCCGAGTACCGCCTGCGCCTGCGCGCCGACAACGCCGATCAGCGGCTGACGCCGCTGGGCGTCGGACTCGGCTGTGTTGGCGCTGCAGCGGCGAGTTGCCTATGACGCCAAGGCCGCGGCCCTTGCGGACGCCGCCGCGATGCTGCATGGAGCTGTCCCTGACGCCGACCGAGGCCGGCCGCCACGGCCTCGAGGTCAACCGCGACGGCCGCCGGCGCTCGGCCTTCGAGCTGCTGTCGCTATCCCGGCGTCGATATCGCGCGGCTCGCGGCCATCTGGCCGCGAGATCGGCGCGGATCGCGCCGGCCATGGCCAGCTCAGGTGGCAATCGACGCCCGCTACGCCTCCTACGTCGACCGGCAGGAGCTGGACGTCGCGGCCCTGCGCAAGGACGAGGCCCTCGCGCATCCCGGCCGGCTTCGACTTCGACGCCCTGCCCGGCCTGTCGACCGAGGTGCGCCAGAAGCTCGGCCGGCATCGCCCGGCGACGCTCGCCCAGGCCGCCCGCATCGACGGCATGACGCCGGCGGCGCTGCTGCTGCTGCTGGCGCACCTCAAGGCGGCGCCCGCCGCGGAAGTCGGCCTGATGCGGTCGCGCCGCCACGGCCGGAATCCGCAATCGCCGGCCGGACTTCGCCGCCGCCTTCGACGTTTCACGTGAAACGCTTGATAGGCTTGGACTTACGAGGCCCTGCTCGGGCAGTGGCAGAAGACCGATCAATCTGGTCGCGCCCAGCACGCTCGCCGACGTCTGGCACGCGCCATTTCGCCGATAGCGCCCAGCTCCTCGCGCCTGGCGCCGCCCGACGCCAAGCGCTGGCTCGATCTCGGCTCCGGCGCCGGATTTCCCGGGCCTGGTCGCTGGCGATCATGCTGGCCGGCCGCGACGGGGCGCAAGTCGACGCTCGTCGAAAGCGACACGCGCAAGGCCGCCTTCCTCGCGCGAGGTGGCGCGGCACACTGGAGTGCCTGTGGACATCGCCCGCGAGCGAATCGAAAACTTCGCGACTCAAGTCTAAGCTTGGCGCGGTCGACGTGATTACCGCGCGTGCGTTGGCGCCGCTTGCCGCGCTTGCTGGAGCTGGCGTGCGCCCGGTCTTCTCGCGTCAACACGGTCGGGCTTGTTCCTCGAAGGGCCGCGAGGCCGAGACCGAGGTCGACGCGGCGCAGCGCGCGGTGGGCGTTCGACGGCGAACTGCGTGCCGAGCCTGACCGACGCGAGCGGCCGAGATCGTCGTAGTCCGTGCGCTGAGAGCCAAGACGGAGGAGCTGAACCGTGGCCGGCATGAGCGCGACGAGGCGCGCGGAGACCCGCACACTGGCGATCGCCAATCAGAAGGGCGGCGTCGGCAAGACGACGACGGCAATCAATCTCGGCACGGCGCTGGCCGCGGTCGGCGAGCGGGTGCTGATCATCGATCTCGACCCGCAGGGCAACGCCTCGACCGGGCTCGGCATTGCCGCTCGAGAGCGCGGCCGAAGACGACGTTCGACGTGCTGACCGGCGGCGCCAGCCTGCTCGAAGGCCGCGCTGCCGACGGCCGTGCCCGGCCTCTTCGTCGTGCCGGCGAACATCGGATCTCGTCGGCCTCGAGACCGATCTGCTGACCGATGCCAACCGGCCGTTCCGGCTGCGCGACGCGGTGGCGGCGCTGGTCGCCAGAGCAGCGCTCGCGCCGGCCGATCAAGCCGTTCAACTACGTGCTGATCGACTGCCCGCCGTCGCTGAACCTGCTGACGCTGAACGCGATGGCGGCGGCGAACGCCGTGCTGGTGCCGGTGCAGTGCGAGTTCTTCGCGCTGGAAGGCATCTCGCAGCTCAAGGAACGATCGACCAGATCCGGGCGACGCTCAATCCGCGCGCTGGAAATCCAGGGCGTGGTGCTGACCATGCACGATGCGCGCACGTCGCTGTCGAACGAAGTGGCCGACGAAGTGCGCGCCTTCTTCGGGCCGAAGGTCTACGAGACGATGATCCCGCGCAACACGCGCGTGGCCGAGGCGCCGTCGCACGGCAAGCCGATCCTGCTCTACGACTACGAGTGCCCGGGCAGCCAGGCCTACATCAGGCTCGCGACCGAGATCATCGAGCGCGAGCGGCGCAACAAGGCCGCCTAAGTCGAACGGCAGCTCGCGCGCAGCGACCTCACGAGAGACAGGAACGCATGAACATGCACGCCACTGCAGAAGAGCCGCCTCGGCCGCGGACTTGCCTCGCTGATCGGGGAGCCGCGCGCCGGGCCGGTCGGCCGCAGCTGCCGCCCGAGGGCGAGCAGCGCATGGTGGCGATCGACCAGATGCGCGCCCGAGCAAGCTCAATCCGCGCAAGGATTTCCGCGACGAGGAGCTGGCCGAGCTCGCCGAATCGATCCGCTCGAAGGGCCTCGTGCAGCCGATCATCGTGCGGCCCGAGCCGGCAGGGCGGCTACGAGATCGTCGCCGGCGAGCGCCGCTGGCGCGCGGCGCAGAAGGCCGGGCTGCACACGGTGCCGGTCATCGTGCGCGAGCTCGACGACAAGGAGGTCCTCGAGCTCGCCATCATCGAGAACGTGCAGCGCGCCGACCTCAACGCCATCGAAGAGGCGGCGGGCTATCGCGAGCTGATCGAGCGCTTCGACTACAGCCAGGAGCAGCTGTCCGAGATCATCGGCAAGAGCCGCAGCCACGTCGCCAACACGCTGCGCCTGTTGAAGCTGCCGGACGGCGTGCAGACCATGGTGCAGGACGGCCAGCTCACGGCCGGGCACGCGCGCGCGCTGATCGGCCGCGACGATGCCGAGGGGCTGGCGCAGCGCATCGTCGACGACGAGTCTCAACGTGCGCGAGGTCGAGGCGCTGGTGCAGGGCGGCGACGTCGGCGCGCGGCAGCTCGACGTCGCGCACGCCGCGCGACAAGGACCCCGACACCCGGGCCTTCGAGAAGGAGCTGGCCGGACGTTCTGGGCCTCAAGGTCGAGATCAAGCGCGGCTCCGGCGAGAGCGGCAAGCTGATGATCAAGTATCGGCAACTTCGATCAGCTCGACTACATCCGCCGAGCGCCTCGGGCGGGCGAGCTGATGCGCTATCCAGCCTGCCGCGCTTGACGCGGGGCTCTGCAGTTGCTGCATCTGCGCGGACGCGATCAAGCCCTATGACGTCCGTTGAGGATCGTCCCATGAGCGACGACGTGCTGGTGCAACTTGCGGCGACCATCAAGGCGCGCCGGGCGGCGGCGCGCGCGATAGCTCCTACACGCGCCAGCTGCTCGACGCCGGCCCGGAGCGCTGCGCCAAGAAGCTCGGCGAGGAGGCGATCGAGACCGTCATAGCCGGCGTCGCGCGAGAGCGACGAACAGCTGAAGGCGGAGGCCGCCGATCTGCTCTATCATCTGCTCGTGCTGCTGGAGAGCCGCGGCGTCGCCATCGACGACGTGCTGGCCGTGCTCGACGAGCGGAGCGGCGTCTCGGGCCTGAAAGAAAAGGCCGAGCGCGGCAAGCGGCTGATATAACAACAAGAATTCCGGCTGCCGGCGATGACCGCAATGTCGTATCCGCGCCAACCTGCAGTTTTCGCCCTATCGCGTCTTCCAGCGCGATGAGTGGGCGCGGCTGCGCGCCGACACGCCGATGACGCTGAAGTGAGAGCGAGCTCGAGCAGCTCTCGGGCCTCATCGAGGAGCTGTCGGTGGACGAGGTCGAGCAGATCTATCTGCCGATGTCGCGCCTGCTCAATCTCTACGTGGCGGCGGCGCAGCAGCTGCATTCGGTGTCATCGAAGTTTCTCGGCCGCACGCGACGGCAAGGTGCCGTTCATCATCGGCGTCGGCGGCTCGGTGGCGGTGGGCAAGAGCACCACGGCCCGCGTGCTGAAGGCGCTGCTGGCGCGCTGGCCGGACCATCCGCGCGTCGACCTGATCACGACCGACGGCTTTCTGTGGCCCAACGCCGAGCTCGAGCGCGCGGCGATCATGGACCGCAAGGGCTTTCCCGAAAGCTTCGACACCGCGCGGCTGCTGAACTTTCTCGCCAGACGTGAAGTCGGGCATGAAACGCGTCGAGGCGCCGGTCTACTCGCACTTCCACTACGACATCCTGCCCGGCCAGAAGGCGGTCGTCGAGAGCCCCGACATCCTCATCGTCGAGGGCCTCAACGTGCTGCAGCCGGCGCGCATGCCGCGCGGTGGCGAGGCCATCCCGTTCGTGTCGGACTTCTTCGATTTCTCGATCTATCTCGATGCCGATCCGGCAGTGATCGAGGAGTGGTACGTGACGCGCTTCATGCGCCTGCGCACCACTGCGTTCCGCGATCCGGCCGCCTACTTCCACCAGTACGCCAGCCTGTCGCCGGAAGCAGCGCGCAAGCGCGCGCGCTGGAGATCTGGCGCACCATCAACCTGAAGAACCTGGAAGAGAACATCCTGCCGACGCGGCAGCGCGCGCAGCCTGATCCTGCGCAAGGAGGCCGACCACCACGTCGAGTCCGTGGCGCTGCGCAAGCTGTAGGTGCTTCCGGAAAGTTGAGGCCGGTTTTCCGATAAGAAGCACGGCCGAGCAGACACAAAAAAAGGACCGCCTGGGGAGGCGGTCCGACAAGTAACGCGCTCTAGCTCTAGGTTTAGTGCAGGGAGTGCCGCTCAATGAATGCGCGGCTTCTGCGGTTTTCGCGGCGTGCATGCCGCGACGACGAAAGCGCCGATGGCGAGCTGACCTCGCATGGCGATCTCGATCGCTGGTAGTTGCAGCCAGTGCTGGGTCAGCACCGTTTGCTGCTCTATCGCCGTACTGACCGCCCAAAGCCCAAGATCACACCAGATTGCGAGCAGCGGCGGATGCGGCAACGCATGGGCGGCTTCGACGGCGACAGTCTCTTGCGGCATCGCCATCGGCGCTGCCGGGATATGGGTGCGCACGCTGGCGAGCGGCCGACGCGAGGTTGGCTGGATCGGGCCAGGGCGTGCAAGGGGGCGTCCGTTGGCGCGCGAGCTGCGGCGGGCGTCCGCCATCAGGCGCGCCTGATCCATGCGGAACTTGTCGCGCAGCCGGCGGATGACGGACGGATCCTCGACGCCGAGCGAGCGGATGGCGGTGGTGGGCTTCAGTGCCGGATTGGCGGCGAGAAGCGCCGCAAGGCTCTCCAGCTGCCGGCTGTCGTCTACGCCGCTACCTTTCGGACGCCCGTAACGCGCGTTCGTGGTCAGCATGCAATCGGTCCCCATGACCTGCGTAATCGGCTCGAATCGCTATGGGGATTATGTTGGTGCGTCAGAGCGTTGCCAGGGAGAATAAATGTCTTGTAGCAGCGAGCTTGCGCAATCGGCGGTTATTGTGGCGCAAATGCATCCGTTGATTGTATCTAGCACGCGATCTTGATCAGCGCGGCGAGGCGCCGGCAATAAGGCCTTCCTGCTGCGCGACGGCAGATAGCGGGCGTTCGGGGCGCGCGCCGATATGGCTGATGACCTCCGCCGCGGCGAGGCTGCCGAGGCGTCCGCAGTCGGCGAGCTTCAGGTTGCGCGTCAAGCCGAACAGGAATCCGGCGGCATAGAGATCGCCGGCGCCGGTCGCGTCGACGACCTTGTCGACGTGGGTGGGGCGCACATGCACCGTCTCGTTCGCGGTGACGATCAGCGAGCCAGCTTCCGAGCGCGTCAGCACGGCGATCTCGCATTCGCCGCGCACGGCCGCCACCGCTTCGTCGAAGCTGTTCACTTCGTAGAGCGCGGTGATCTCCTTTTCGTTGGCGAACAGGATGTCGATTTCGCTTTTGACGAGCTTGCGGAAGTCGGCGCGGTGGCGGTCGACGCAGAAGGCGTCGGATAGCGACAGCGCCGTCTTGCGGCCCGCCTTGGCGGCGATGGCGGCGGCGGCGTGAAACGCTTCCTTGGCCTCGGGCTTATCGAACAGGTAGCCCTCCAGGTACGTGACCTTGGCGGCGGCGATCATGCCGGCGTCGACCTCGCCGGCTCCGAGCTCGGTGCTGGCGCCGAGGAAGGTGTTCATCGTGCGCTCGCCGTCCGGCGTCACGAGGATGAGGCATGCGGCGGTCGGCAGGCCGCTGGTCGCGGGCGGCGTCTCGAAGGTGACGCCGGAGGCGCGGATGTCGTGCCAGAACACCTTGCCGAACTGGTCGTCGGCGACGCGTCCGATGAAGGCGCCCTTGCCGCCGAACGAGGCGAGCCCGGCGATGGTGTTGGCGGCCGAGCCGCCGGAGCGCTCGATGGACGGGCCCATGAATCCGTACAGCCGGTCGGCCTCCTGCGCATCGATGAGGCGCATGAAGCCCTTGGCGAGGTCGTGCTTCGACAGGAACCCGTCGTCGCAGCGTCCGATGATGTCGACGATCGCATTGCCGATGCCGACAACGTCGTAGCGCGTCTCTTGCATGAAGCCCCCATGTCAGGATCGGCGCGCACTATAGTGACGGCGGCGGCGCCGACAAGCGGGCGGCCGCGCGGGCCGAAAAGCGCGTCCCGGCGCGGTTAATTCACGCCCGGCCGGCGGTGGGGCGCGCCGCGCCGGCCAGCGCGATCAGCAGCTCCTCGGTGATGGCCTCTTCCAAGCGACGACGTAAGGCGCGCCGCCTTGGCCGCCTCCGCGGTGCGCGCCAAGGCCTGGGCGAGCCGCGGCGACGACCACATGCGGCACTGCAGGCCGATGGCGTCCTTTTGCTTGAAATGGACGGGCGGGCGCTGCTGGCGGATGACGTCCTCGAACGAGGCGCCGGCATCGAGATCGGTGCGGATGCGATGCAGCCGCTGCAGGTAGCGCTGCAGGGCGATGATGATGCCTTGCGGGCTCTCGCCGGCGGCAACGGCGCGGGCGAACTCGGTGACGGCGCGGGCGGCGTCGCCGGACGCGGCGGCATTGAGCGTGCGGTCGATGGCGAGCTCGGAGGCATCGCCGACGATCGCCTCGACGTCCGCGGCATCGATCTCGGTCTTGCCGGCCGCGTACAGCGCCAGCTTCTCGATCTCGCCGCGCGACATGACGCGGTCGGCGCCCATGCGGGCGACGAGCATCTCGCGCGCGTCGGACGTGATGGCAAGGCCGTGCGCCTTCAGCGTTTCGCCGATGAGACCCTCGATGTCGCGCGCCTCATCGGCGTAGCAGGCAACGGCGGCGGCCTGCGCCGACTTCTCGAACAGCGCGCGCATGGCGTCGGTGGGCTTCAGGTTGCCGGCCTCGACGATCAGCGTCGCCGCCAGCGTGCCGCCGTCGAGCAGCGGCTGCAGCGCCGCGGCGGTGATGCGCCGCCCGGCCGTGGCGCGCACGACCTTGGAGCCGCCGAACATCGGGATGGTCTGCAGCTCGACGGCGAGGCGATCCGGATCGTTGTCGAGGTCGGCGTCGTCGAGGCGGATGATCTCGCCGCTGTCGCGCGCGGCGATGAGCGCGGCGAGCTTCGTGGCGCGCTCGGAGATCAGGCCGGCGTCGGTGCCGTAGAACAGCACCGCGGGAGCCTTGGGTCCCGGCGGGTTCAGGTACGACTGGGCTTGATGGGCCTTGATGGCAACCATGGGTGCGCGCCGGTCAGAGCCAATGACAATGGCGGAGCGTCAGTCGACGGGCGCTCAGGCGGCGCCGGAAAGATAGGCGGCGAGGCGCGACTTGAGCTCGTCGCCGACGGTCTTGGCCGCGCGGTTCTCCGCTTCCTGGCGGGCGCGCACGTTGGCGAACACGCTATCGAAGCGCTGGAAGGCGATGCGGCCGTTGCTCTCGCCGGTGAGCGCGACCGAGCGATCGGCGAGGCGCACCAGGCGGAAGCTGGTGTTGAGATTGTAGACGCTGCCGCTGGAGTTGCCGTCGATCTGCACCAGGGTCGGCGTGATCGACTCGCGGATGACGATCTCCAGGCGATAGACCGGCTGGGCCGCGAGGCCGCCGCCGGTCGACTGATAGATCAGCTCATTGCGCAGGCGCTGACCGACGCGGCCCGGGATGGGCGCGATCTCGAGCTCGGCGAGCTTTTGATTGACGTCGGAGCCGCCGATGGCGCTGGAGGCATACATCGGGCGGAAGCCGGAATTGCCGCAGCCGGCCACGAGCATGGATGCCGCAGCACACGCGAACGCAACCCGGATCAAACCTTGGCGGCTAGCAAACATCGCCCGCCCCCTGTGTTTCGCCCTCACCCGACGACATTCACAATCCTCTGCGGCACGACGATGACCTTCTTGACCGGCCGGCCCTCGAGCGCCCGCTGCACCGGCTCAAGCCTCAGTGCTGCCGCCTCGATTTCCCCAGATTCTGCCGTCCGGGCAATGGTTAGTTCGTCCCGTCGCTTGCCATTCACCTGTACGGCAATGGTGATCATATCGTCAACGAGCAAGGCCGGATCGGCCTCGGGCCAGGCCTGATTGGCGAGCAGTGTGTTGTATCCGAGCCGCGCCCAGCATTCCTCGGCCAAATGCGGCATCATCGGGCCGATCATCTGCACCATGAACTCGAGGGCTTCGCGCTGCGCCCAGGCGAAATCTTCCCCCGCTTTCCCCAGGGCGGAGCCGAGAACATTTGCGAACTCGTAGACCTGGGCCACGGCCACGTTGAAGCGCAGGCTCTCGATCGAGCGGGCGACCTGGTCGAGCGCCTTGTGCGAGGCGCGGCGCAGGGCGGTCGCCTCGGGCCCGAACGAGGCCGGCTTGGCCGTTCCCTTGGCTGCCGCGGTGTCGGCGCCCTGGTCGACCAGGCGCCAGATGCGCTGCACGAAGCGGCGGGCCCCGTCGACGCCGACGTCGGTGTAGATGACGTCGCGCTCCGGCGGGCTGTCGGAGAGCACGAACCAGCGCGCCACGTCGGCGCCGTAGCGGTTGACGAAGTCGTCGAGGTCGACGGTGTTCTTGCGCGACTTCGACATCTTCTCGACCGAGCCGATCGACGGCCGGCTCGCCGGTGGCGATCTCGACGGCGCGGCGCGATGCGCCCTCGCCTTCGACGCGCACCTGGTTCGGCTGCAGCCAGCCGCCGTGGCGCGACTTGTAGGTCTCGTGCGTGACCATGCCCTGCGTGAACAGCGCGCTGAACGGCTCGCGCACGTTCTGCGTCAGCTTCAGGTGGCCGGTGTCGCACATGGCGCGCGTGAAGAAGCGCGAATAGAGCAAGTGCAGGATCGCGTGCTCGATGCCGCCGATGTACTGATCGACCGGCAGCCAGTAGGCCGCCGCCTCCTTGTCGACCGGCGTCTTGGCGTGCGGTCCGGTGAAGCGCACGAAGTACCACGAGCTGTCGACGAAGGTGTCCATGGTGTCGGTCTCGCGCGCGCGCCTCGCCGCCGCAGCTCGGGCACTTGACGTACTTCCACGTCGGATGCCGGTCGAGCGGATTGCCCGGCTTGTCGAAGGTGGCGTCCGTCGGCAGCTCGACGGGCAGATCCTCGTCGGGCACGGGAACGGTGCCGCACTTCTCGCAATGGATGACCGGGATCGGGCAGCCCCAGTAGCGCTGACGCGAGATGCCCCAGTCGCGCAGGCGGTAGTTCACCTTGCGCGCGCCGACCGGCTTCTTGGCGAGCTTGGCCTTTTCCAGGCGGTTCGCCGTTTCCTCGAAGGCCTCTTTGGTGCCGAGCCCGTCGAGGAACGACGAATTGATCATCGTGCCGTCGCCGTCGAAGGCCTTGTCCTTGATGGCGAAGGTCGCGGCGTCTTCGCCCGGCGGCAGGATCACCGGCCTGAACGGCAGATCGTACTTGCGGGCGAAATCGAGGTCGCGCTGGTCGCCGGAAGGGCAGCCGAAGATGGCGCCCGTGCCGTAGTCCATCAGGATGAAGTTGGCGACGTAGACGGGCAGCGTCCAGTTCTTGTCGAACGGATGCACGGCGCGGATGCCGGTGTCGAAGCCCTGCTTCTCGGCCGTCTCCAGCTCGGCGACGGAGGTGCCCATGTGGCGGCATTCCTCGCAGAATGCCGCGAGCTCGGGATTGTTCTCGGCCGCCGCCTTGGCGAGCGGATGGTCGGGAGCGAGCGCGACGAACGCCGCGCCGAACAGCGTGTCGGGGCGCGTCGTGTAGACCTCGATCTCGGTCTCGCCTTTGGGCGCCGTCTTCTTGTCGAGCGCGAAGCGGACCAGCAGGCCTTCGGAGCGGCCGATCCAGTTCGCCTGCATCAGGCGCACCTTCTCCGGCCACTTGTCGAGCGCCTGCAGCGCCTCGAGCAGCTCGTCGGCATAGTCGGTGATCTTGAAGAACCACTGGGTCAGCTCGCGCTGCTCGACGAGCGCGCCGGAGCGCCAGCCGCGGCCGTCGATCACCTGCTCGTTGGCGAGCACGGTGTGGTCGACCGGATCCCAGTTGACCTTCGACGATTTGCGGTAGGCGAGGCCCTTCTTCAGCATGTCGAGGAAGAGCTTCTGCTGGTGCCGGTAGTAGTCCGGCGAGCAGGTGGCGAACTCGCGCGACCAGTCGAGCGACAACCCCATCGACTTGAGCTGCCGGCGCATGGTGTCGATGTTCTGGTAGGTCCACTCCGCCGGGTGCACCTTGCGCTCCATGGCGGCGTTCTCGGCCGGCATGCCGAAGGCGTCCCAGCCCATCGGGTGCAGCACGTTGAAGCCCTTGGCGCGCTTGTAGCGTGCGAACACGTCGCCCATGGTGTAGTTGCGCGAGTGGCCGACGTGGATGCGCCCGGACGGATAGGGAAACATCTCGAGGACGTAGCACTTCGGGCGCTCGTCCTTGTTGGAGGCGCGGAAGATGTCGTCCTTTTCCCAGACTTCCTGCCAGTGCTTCTCGCGTGCGGGCGCGTCGTAGCTTTGATTGGCCATACGGCGTCGAACTTTCGGGATTTAGAGGCTTTGAGCGGCGTAATGAGCCTTAAAGCACCATGCGGGTCAAGGCGGTTGGATGACAGCAGAGGCTGAAACGGCGGGTGGTTCGGCGCAGCGTCTCGCCGAGGCGCAGGCGAAAATCGCCGCGGCGGCGAGGGCTGCCCACCGCGACCCGGCCGAGGTCAAGCTGATCGCCGTTTCAAAGACCTTCGGCGCGCCGGATATTCTGCCGGTGTTGCAGGCCGGCCATCGCCTTTTCGGCGAGAACCGCGTGCAGGAGGCCAAGGGCAAGTGGCCGGAGCTGAAAGCGCAGTTTCCCGACCTCAAGCTGCACCTCATCGGCCCGCTGCAGTCGAACAAGGCGAAGGAGGCCGTGGAGCTGTTCGACGCCATCCACTCGATCGACCGGCCGAAGATCGCCCGCGCCATTGCCGAGGAAATGGCAAAGCAAGGCAAGCGGCTCGAGCTGTTCATTCAGGTCAACACCGGGGAGGAGCCGCAGAAGGCCGGCGTAGTCCCGGCCGAATTGCCGGCGCTCGTCGCGCTATGCCGGGACGAGCTGGCGCTCGAAATCGCCGGGCTGATGTGCATCCCGCCGCTCGAAGAGGAGCCGGCTGTGCACTTTGCCTTCCTCGAAAAGCTCGCCGCCGAGAACGGATTCCGCCAGCTCAGCATGGGCATGAGCGATGACTACGAGACGGCGGTGCAATTTGGCGCCACGCACGTGCGTGTCGGCAGCGCCATTTTCGGCAAGCGCTCCAATCCCTGAAGTTTTCCAACGGGATTTCGCCGTCCTCGGCTTGTCCGTGCGCTGCTGGATGCTAGGCTTCAGCTTCATTGATTCGCATGAAGCGGGAGGCCACCAAATGACCGCAGCCGCAGCTCGAGTTAGCGCCAGGGCCGATGCCGCAGCAAGCGACGCAGCCAATGATGCGCGCGGCGAGGTGACGAAAGTCCCCGGCGTGTCGAAGGCGATCGCCGCCAAGGCGGTCAAGAACGGCTACTACCACTTCATCGTCGACGTCTGGATCACCGACTTCAATTTCACGGAGTTCGGCCTCTACAAGCGCACGCGCAACCGCGCCAAGTCGCGCCAGTTCACCTCCGACATGGACATCTTCGCCGAGGTGATCGAAGGCGGCGAGCGCACCGGTCTCATCGGCTACCGCGAGGACCTGTGGGAGAAAGCCGAGAACAAGGACAAGCGCCTCGTCTTCAAGCTGTTCAATGAATCGCTGAATTGGCGCGCCACGATGGATCTGATGATCGGGCGGTCGCTGCAGCAGACCATCGCCTCGCGCGGCATGCCGGTGATGACCTATTCGGTCAATACGGACGAGGATAACTTCATCGTCTATCTGGAGCGCTCGGCCAACAAGTGGCCTCTGCTGCCGGAGAATTTCGGTTTCTTCATCGTCGACGGCGAGGGCAAGCCGCAATTCTACCGGATCAAGCGCGATCTCATCAATCTGGGCGGCGACTACACGGTCTACGACCAGCAGGGCAAGAACGTCGGCCACCTCGACGGCAAGGTGTTTTCCATCGGCGGCAAGTGGAAGGGCAAGGTGCGCGTCGAGCACGCCGATCGTCGCCTGATCACCGTGTTGCAGCTGTTCAGTGCCCTGCAGATCTTCAACGCCGACAGCCGCCGCCATATGAGGCGGCTGTGGAAGGACGTCGGGCGCGGCAAGATCAAGCCGGCGCTCGATGCGCAAGAAGCCGAGCTCTACAAGAATCCGCGCCGCGTCCGCTGACGGGTCGCGCTACTTCCCGACCCTCCGCGAACCGGGCCCGCGCGCAAATTGCTGCGCCGCGGTGGCCGTTGTCGCGCGGATGCCGACCTCACTCACCCCCTGTTGAGCCGTCAACGGAGCCGTTGACTGCGGCTCTGACTTGCGGCTTTTCTAGCCAGAACGCACTTCGATTGGGCAAAATGCCCACCGAATAAGCGAAAACGACTGGGCAAAAACCAGTCACGGGGACGGGGGACGGCAATGCAAGGAGCAGATGTCTTTTTCCTTTTGATGGGCGCCATTCTCGTGTTCGCCATGCACGGGGGGTTCGCGTTTCTCGAAACCGGCACGGTGCGCCACAAGAACCAGGTCAATGCGCTCGTCAAAATCCTCGTCGATTTCGCCGTCTCGACCGTCGTCTATTTCCTGATCGGCTACACCATCGCCTACGGCGTCGGCTTCTTTGAAAGCGCATCTGTGATCGCCGGCGGAGCGCCCGGCTACGAGGCGCAGGGCTATACGCTCGTCCGCTTCTTCTTCCTGTGCACCTTCGCCGCCGCCGTGCCGGCGATCGTCTCCGGCGGCATTGCCGAGCGCGCGAAGTTCGGGCCGCAGGTAGTAGCGACGGCTGCACTGGTCGGGCTGTTCTATCCGCTGCTCGAAGGCGTCTACTGGAACGGCAACTTCGGCCTGCAGGAGAGCTTCTTCAAAGAGGTGCTCGGTGCGCCGTTCAAGGATTTCGCCGGCTCTATCGTGGTGCATGCGTTCGGCGGCTGGGCAGCGCTCGGTGCCGTGCTGTTGCTCGGGCCGCGGATCGGCCGCTACGAGGGACGCGCCATGGCTTCGGCGCCGTCGTCGATCCCGTGGCTCGCCATGGGCTCCTGGCTGCTGTGCATCGGCTGGTTCGGCTTCAACGTGATGAGCGCGCAGCGGCTCGAAGCCGTGTCGGGACTCGTCGCCATCAACTCGCTGATGGCCATGAGCGGCGGCATCATCGTGGCGTACATCGTCGGCGACAATGACCCGGGCTTCGTCCACAACGGCGCGCTCGCCGGTCTCGTCGCCGTGTGCGCGGGCTCCGACGTGATGCATCCGCTCGGATCGCTGGTCGTCGGCGGCGTTGCCGGCGCCATCTTCGTGCAGATGTTCCAGGTCTCGACCAACCGCTGGAAGATCGACGACGTGCTCGGCGTGTGGGCGCTGCACGGATTGTGCGGCCTATGGGGCGGCATCGCCTGCGGCATCTTCGGGCTGACGGTGCTCGGCGGCGCCGGCGGCGTGACGTTCGCCTCGCAGCTCGTCGGCTCGCTGGCCGGCGCGGCATTCGGCCTTGCGGTCGGGCTCGGCGTCTACGGCGTGCTGAAGGCGACCGTCGGCATTCGGCTCACGGCGGACGAGGAGCTTCGCGGCGCCGACCTATCGATCCACAAGATCAGGGCCAATCCGGAAGAGGACGTGCGCACCTTCGGCTCGTGAGGCACCCGGCCCGCGGCCCATCAAGGCCGCAGCCCTTCATTGACAGGCATCCGCGCGGCCGCCGCATGAAGCGGCGGCGGTAGGACGCGGGCCGCAGCGTGGATAACCCATATGATCAGTGGATAACTTCCGCATGCCTCGTTGTTTGCACGATAGCCGCTGACTGCCGCGTGATACGACCGTCTTGTTGTATGACGTAGTCAGACAGTTATTCAGCGACAGTGAGGTAAGTCATGTCGGATGAGAAAACGTCTCAGCGCGTTGCAGCCATCGCTTCCAAAGCGTTGCAGAACCCGAAGTCTCTTACACCGGAAGAGATTCAGACCCTCGCAGCCTCGGCGCTAAATCAGTCTCCAAATCAGGCGCAAGGCCAGCAGAGGAACCAGCAGCCTCAGGGGCAGCAGCAGAACCAAGCGAAGAGATAACTCCGTCTTCCGTCAGACGTTCGATTGAAATCACGCAGCGAGCGGGTATCGTCATGATCCCGCTCGCTTGTGCGTTAAGCGGGTTGTCGAGATCCCCCACGCTCTGGCAGAGCACCTTGACGTCGGCATCGTCCTTCAGGAGCCAGCCTACGGTTGCGCATTCGATGGCGCGCGTCGCCGGCAGTTGCGAAAGGTGCCGCCAGGACGGAATGGGCTGGGCGCTGTCCTGCCAGCGAATGATGACCAACGGGCAATGATCCTGCATCGCAATCCCGCAATGATTCGGACGTGCGAATCATAACAGGCGCAGCCGCCTCGGCTGTAGTGCGGCGGCTACGCCGTCGTGAAATAGGCCTCAAGTCGCGCGCGCGGCCTTCGTGGATTTGCGGGCTGGCTTGGTTGTGGCCTTGCGCGGCGGCGGTTGCTCCGCCGGCTCGTCCTCGGTGAGGCCGGACAGCAGCGCCCGCGCGCGCCCCTCGATGGCTTCCGTCACCTGGCTCATCAGCGGATGCGCGCCGGCCGGCATGGCGGCGACGTCGGCTGCCGCATTGCGCGTTTCGACTAGCGTCGCCTTGGCCAGCGTCTCGACACGCGCGATGAGGCGCGGCGCGTTGAGGCCGACGTCGGCGGCGAAGCGCTGCCAGTGGCGCCGCTTCAGGTGCTCGCCGCGGTTCTTGCCGGCGATCTTCTGCGCCATGTTGCGCGTCACGTGCTCCCACGCCAGCGCGCACATCACGTCGTAGATCGGCGCCAGCTTGAAGCCCCGACCGGAGATCATCAGCGAGTAGTTCTTGGCGTGCGCGTCGGTGTTACAGGCGAGCACGTTGAAGATGACGTAGTCGAGCAGGTTGACCACGTCCGGCGCCTGCATGGCGTTGCGCGTCACGGCAAACATCTCGGCCAGCGTCGGGCCGGGGATGCCGGTCTGGTTCGATTCGTATTTCGCCGACGGCGGCTTGCCGAGCGCCTGGCAGAAATCCTCCTGGTGCAGGCGGCGCCAGCGCCCCGCCTGCTCGACGCGGTCGTAGCGCTTCACCATGAGATAGGTGCGCTTGCCCGCGTTGCCGGTCGTCACCTCCGGCGCGTTGAGGCCGAGGCGTTTCGCCAGCGCGAGGCACAGCGCCTCGTTCTGCACGCCGCCGAAAAGACGCTCCGAGTCCGGCTTCAAGATCCACGTCGACGGCGCGCCGTTGATCGGCACGCAGATGCGGCTTTTGTCGTCGATGGCGACGCCGAGCTTCGTCTGCACGCCGGCCAGCGACATCGACACGCCGTCCTCGCCGACCAGAAACGGTTTGCTCGGCAGCTCCTCGAGGATGCGCTCCAGCGCTCGCGCGTTGGGTATGGGCCGCCAGTCGGCGGTGTTGGTCGTCCCCGGCTTGCCGATCGACAGCGCGCCGGCCGTGTCGCGGCCGAGCTCGGCGAGAATGCCGATGACGTCCTCGGGCGCGGCGCCAAGTTGCAGGCCGATGGCGCGCAGCTGCGTCGATTCCGGGAGGAGGTTAGCCGCCCACGGCAGGAACAATCGCGGCGGCACACGGCGCGGCGACAGCGGCATCAGCAGCGACAGCGGGAAGGCGCTGCGCGTGCGCAGCCATTCTGGCGCGTAGGTGAAGCTCGGACCTTCGGCGTGCACCTCGATGGTGCCGACTGTGCGGCTCTCGTAATAGACGGGGAGCTCAGACACGGCCGTCGTCCTCAGGCAGGTCGTCGGCGAGATCGGGCAGCAGCGCGTTGTCGGCGTCGTTGTTGGCCGACATTAAATCGAAGGTCCTCAGGCCGACGGCGGCCGCCACGACCAGTGCGCGCCCAAGCTGACAGCTCGGCTTGCCGGCCTCGAGCTCGAGGATGAAGCGGCGACCCACGCCCGTGGCCAACGCCAGATCGTCCTGGCGCATCTTCAGGGCCTCGCGGTGCTCGCGGACCATTGCTCCAAACTGCTGAGCGTAGGTGCGTGCTGAGTTTTCAAGTTCAGAGGCGGGGCGGTCGACCATCTGATTCTCCCAAGTTCCCGATCGGGAACTTATACGAGGAATAGATGAGACCGAACTTAAAAGTTCCCGATCGGGAACTTTTTTGTGAAGCAGTGACTTTCAGGGCGGAATGTTCCCGATCGGGAACATATGGATTCCGCGGCCCCTGGTCAAGCCCCAAAGTGCCCGCTCGGGAACATTTCAGTGATTATGCACTGCGCGCTCGGATGTACCCGATCGGGGACTTTGACGCTATCGTGGGAACCGAATGTTACCGATCGGGCACATGGCAACCATGTCGGGGAGACGTAGGTCGTTGAGCGATCTGGCGCGCAGGTGACAAAGTTAATCTCTCGTGTCATTGCGCAAGGGACACTTCGTACCTCGTTTCACTGCAAGTGATTTGGTGCGGAGCCGCTGGAGAACGGAGGCGACGTCTCATCGGGGCCAACGCTGGATCAGAAGAGCGTTGTTCAAGAGACGGGACCGTTCGACAGCTCGTCACATTGAAGGCTTGGCGTAGTCAGTCGTTAGCGTTGAGCAATGAGCCACATACGACAACGCCCGACGAAGGTCGCCAGCTGGGCAGGCGACTGGCCGAGTATTGGTCGAGACGCAGGCAGCCGCGTTGCTGATGTTGGCGTGATTCGAGATGTTGAGCTCGAGGAAGCTGCTGGTGGAGCTCACGACGAGGCCATCGCTTTGGACACTTGGCGAGAAGCTGCTCGACGGTCTTGTTAAGAGAGGTGGCGACGAAGAGAGTTGCGAGGGCAATCCTCAAAGCTTCCGCTGCTCACCAAGATAGCTCTCGCTGCGTCGCAGCGTCACGCGCTTGATCTAACGCGCGCGGTGCTAGCGGCTAGTATCAAATACACGTGGTCACACGCAGCGGCATCGCCCTAGGGAATCCAAAGTTTGGGTCATAAGTTGAAGGGTCCGATTTTGATGCGCAAGAGCGCACCACGCGACGAGGCGCGGCAACCATTGAGGCGGCGATCATGGATTACGCGGAAGACATCGCTTATCCGGGGGCAGACGTAGAGGACTTCCATCGCATTAGAGCTGTTCCATGGATTCCTCTAAGGTATATACCGTGACGCACCGAGAGTCGTGGCGGCGACGCTCAAGACGCGCTTCGGTGTGCGCACGGCGACGCAACGCATGCGAAGGAACGCCTAGTACAAGCAGGCGAGGAGGCTTGAACTTGGTTCGCACTTTTCCACCGCTCTATCAGGAGCCGAGGGAAGGCACATGGGATCAGCGCGTAAGTCTGCGGAATGAGTCAGCTTAATATTCGTTGTGTCTTAGAGATGGGTCGAGAATTGAGCTGGGAGTTCGCGCAACTGGAGACAGCATCCGGGGCAGCCGCAGCTCAAATCCGGCTACTGAAAGAGATTACTCGCAGCTACATGATCGACGGCACCACCATCGGGGCGCAACAATGTGGGCAACGTCGAATCGTGGCCGAGACGTACAGGGATATTGCCGCTGATATAATGGTCTTACCCGTGCGAAGGGGCCAAGTTGAAGAGTGTGCCGCCGCGAATGGATTACTGATGAGGAGCCCACAAGAGGCCTCCGATGCGCGAGTGGCAGCAGACTGCATCGCGAGCTTGACGGAGAATGAGTTGAAAGCTTTGCATAAGCGCCTCAGAGGAAGTAGGCGGCTCTTTTTTGACCCTTCGGAAGCGATCACCGGATGCCGTATTCGGTGAAGCACTGGCGCATGTAATCGCAGCGGTGCGAGCCGGAGAAATGCATGGCATCGCCCTTGGCCGGCGCGATGAACTGGCAGATCTCCTCGACCCCGCCCGGCGACAGCCAGCCCTGGCGGCGGCCGCGCTGCACGGCGAAGCAGTCGGCGGTCTCCTCGTCCGGCCCGCGGAACTGGTGGCCGCATTCGTGCGAGTAGATCCACAGCTTCACCGGGGTCGTGACGCGCGACAGCAGCCGCATGTTCATGATCAGGAAGCCGGGATAGGCGGCGCCGTAATCATCGAGGTTATTGTCGATGACGGTCGGGCGCGTGCCGCAGTAGAGCTTGATGCCGTCGAGCTTGAATTCGCCCGCCGGGATGATCGTCACCTCGCCGCCGGCGTGGGCGACGTACTCCTCCGCGTCGGCGACTTCGGGTCCTGCGCCAACGCCGGAGGCGGCAACGCCAAAAGTGCGATCAGGCCCCAGGCCAAGCGGCGCGAGCCGCGGCGGATGATCATCGGCGAACTCTTGGAATCCCCGTCCACTTCCCGAGTCCTACCATGGCGTCGTTTAGCGCCCGTTACAAGCGCCAGCGCCGGACGCATCGTGAAAGTCTGTGCAGCGATTTGCGGGCGCCCGGATCAGTCGCCCGCCGCCGCCTCGATGCGCTCCATGTCGTCGTCGGAAAGGCCGAAATGGTGGCCGATCTCGTGCACCAGCACGTGGGTGATGAGGTCGCCCAGCGTTACGCCGGATTCGGCCCATTCGTCGAGCATCGGCCGGCGATAGAGAAACACCATGTCCGGCTGCAGCGGCAGGTCGGAGCAGGCTTTTCTTGTCGAGGCTGACGCCGTGATAGAGGCCGAGCAGGTCGAGCGGGTCGTCGATGCCGAGGGCGTCGAGCACCTCGTCGGTCGGATAGTCTTCGACGCGGATGAGCACATCGCCGGCCTTGGCGCGGAATTCTTCGGGCAGGCGCGCCCAGGCGGCCTCGGCCATGTCCTCGAAATCGGTGAGCTCGGGGGCGGTGATGCGCTGCCAGTCGGTGATGTTGGTCATGGCTTCCCGGCTTGCGCGCGACGATGATGGCTTCCTGCAGCGTGAAGACGCGCTCGCCCGCTCCTCGCGCGGGTCGCAGGAAGGCGCGCAGCAGATCGTTGTCGAGCAGGTGACTCGAGCCGCTCGACGGTCTCCGGGCTGCAGCGCATGCGCTCGGTCCACGGCTTGAAGGCGATGTCCTGGTCGAGCTGCTCGTGGCGCACGTCGGTGAAGCCGGCGTCGCCGAGCAGTCCCAGCCAATCGTCGAGGCCCAAGGCGCGCACATGGCTCGGGTCGCGCAGCTCCTCGTAGGTATTGTACAGCGTGTCGGCATCGCGCAGCTTCGGCGGCCGATCGCATCGGGCATGCGCGTCGCATCGGGGCCGACGTTGTCGACGAGCGCGAACGTGCCGCCCGGCTTCAGAACGCGCCAGGCCGCGGCGACGAAGGCGGCCGGGTCGGGGAAGTGGTGCGCGGCGAGGCGGCAGGTGACGAGATCGAAGCTTGCGTCGGGAAACGGCAGATTGCCGGCTTCGGCGTGCGCCGTCTCGACATTGGTGAGCCCGCGCGCCGCGGCGAGCTTGGCGGCCTGCGCGCAGCATTTCGCCGGTGATGTCGGAGGCGACGACGCGGGCGACGAGCGGCGCGAAGGCGAGCGCCGTGTGGCCGGCGCCGGTCGCCACGTCGAGCACATGCCAATCGGGCTGCGGGCGAAACGAGCGCGACGAGGCGGCCAAGGCTCGGTCCGCTGGCGTGCACGGCCGAGGCGGCATAGTCGGCGGCGGCCGCCCCGAACTGCTTCTGCACCAGCGAGCGGCTCATGAGCGCTCCAGCACTTTTTGCTCCGCCGCGGCCGCGGCGGCCTGGCGCCGCTCGCCGTAACGGGAGGCGAACTCCTGGCGCACGAACGAGGCGAACTCCTCCGCCACCGCCGAGGCGCCGACGCGGCGCAAATGCATGTTGATGCAGAACGGGCGGCAGCGCCGGGAGGCCGTCCGCCGCTTCCAGAACCGTCAGACCCGTCGGCACCGCCGACAGCAGCATCGGCGCGATGGCGATGTCGGCGTAGAGCGTCGCCTTGAGCGCGTCGAGCGCGCTGGCTTCGCACATCGGACGCCAGTCGCGCCCCTTGGTGGCCAGCGCCGCGATGGCCGAAGCCCTGAACGCGCAGTTGGGGCTGCCGAACGAGACCGGCAGCGGCTCGCGCAGATGCGCCTGCCCGCCGCGCGCGCCGACCCAGACCAGCGGATCGCGCAGCAGCAGCTCGGCATCCTCGGGGACGTTGCGCTCGGTCGCCAGGGCGACGTCGAGCTCGCCGCGGTCGAGCGCGGCGAGGAGATCGACCGTGATCCCCGACGTGAGCGTGACCTGCACGCGCGGCCAGGCGCGGTCGAAGCGCTTGCAGCACCGGCGGGATGTTGGGCTCGACGACATCGTGCGGGACGCCGACGCGCACCTCGCCCTCGTAGTGCGGCTTGCTCATCAGGCCCCACAGCGCGTCGTTCATCGGTCATCATCGTCTGCGCGTGCGACAGCAGCCGCTCACCCGCCGCCGTCGTGCGCAGCGTGCGATTGGTGCGGTCGAACAGCTCGACGCCGAACAGCTCCTCGAGCCGCTTCAACTGCTGGCTGACGGCGGCTTGCGTGAGGTTCAGAAGGTGCGCCGCGCGGGTGACGCTGCCGGTCTCGGCGACCGCCACGAAGGCCCGCAACAGCCCGACATCGATGTTTCGTGACATGGCCGACCTACCCGTCCGCACGCGTGTCAATCATAACGAACCTTAATGCATTACATAATAAACATTCGATGTTCTTATGGAAGGGCCGCACCTACATACCTCTCCGAACGAACCTCGGAGAGCGGCTATGGCGACCACATTGCAAGTTGAAGAGCGGCGAAAAGGCCGCAACCCGCGGCGCAACGGCCGGCACTGTTGCACGGCTCTTCACGTTCCTCGCCCGGGCCAGCGAAGTGGCCCGCCAGCGCCGCGCGCTGCTGCAGCTCGGCGACAAGGCGCTCAAGGACTTCGGCGCCTCGCGCGCCGACGCCTGGCACGAGGGCGGCAGGCCCTGGTGGGACCTGCCGAGGATCGCTAGCGTTCGCCGCCCCAGCTGCGGATGTCGACGAAGTGGCCTTCGATGGCCGCGGCGGCCGCCATGATCGGCGACAGCAGGTGCGTGCGCCCGAGGCGGCCCTGGCGGCCCTCGAAGTTGCGGTTCGAGGTCGAGGCGCAGCGCTGCTGCGGCTTCAGCTGGTCGGGGTTCATGCCGAGGCACATCGAGCAGCCCGGCTCGCGCCACTCGAAGCCCGCGTCCTTGAAGATCTTGTCGAGGCCTTCGGCTTCCGCCTGCGCTTTGACGAGGCCGGAGCCCGGCACGATCATCGCGTAGGCGAGGCGCTCGGAGATCTTCTTGCCGTTGACGATCTTGGCGACGGCGCGCAGATCCTCGATGCGGCCGTTGGTGCACGAGCCGATCCACACGACGTCGAGCGGGACGTCGGTCATCTTGGTTCCGGGCTTGAGGCCCATGTAGTCGAGCGCGCGCTGCATCGAGGCGCGCTTGTTCTCGTTCTCGACCTTGGCCGGATCGGGCACGACGCCGGTGATCGACGACGACGTCCTCGGGGCTGGTGCCCCAGGTGACGATCGGCGGCAGCTTGGCCGCGTCGAGCTTGATCTCCTCGTCGAAGTACGCGCCCTCGTCGGAGTGCAGCGTCTCCCAGTAGCGCATGGCGATGTCCCACGCGCCGCCCTTGGGCGCCTTCGGGCGGCCCTTGATGAAGTCGTAGGTCTTCTCGTCGGGCGCGATCATGCCGGCGCGGGCGCCGCCCTCGATCGACATGTTGCAGACCGTCATGCGGCCTTCCATCGACAGCGCGCGGATGGCTTCGCCCGCATATTCGATGACGTGGCCGGTGCCGCCGGCGGTGCCGATCTCGCCGATGATGGCGAGGATGATGTCCTTGGCGGTGACGCCCTTGGGCAGCGCGCCGTCGACGCTGATGCGCATGTTCTTGGCTTTGCGCTGGATCAGCGTCTGCGTGGCGAGCACGTGCTCGACCTCGGAGGTGCCGATGCCGTGCGCCAGCGCGCCGAAGGCGCCGTGCGTCGAGGTGTGGCTGTCGCCGCAGACGATGGTCGTGCCGGGCAGCGTGAAGCCCTGCTCGGGGCCGACGACGTGGACGATGCCCTGCCGCTTGTCGAGCTCGTTGAAGTACTCGACGCCGAAGTCGCGCGCGTTGGTGGCGAGCGTCTCGACCTGGATGCGGCTGTCGTCGTCGTCGATGCCCTTGGTGCGGTCGGAGGTCGGCACGTTGTGGTCGACGACGGCGAGCGTCTTCTCCGGCGCGCGCACCTTGCGGCCCGACATGCGCAGGCCTTCGAACGCCTGCGGGCTCGTCACCTCGTGCACGAGATGGCGGTCGATGTAGAGGAGGCACGTGCCGTCGTCCTGGCGCTCGACCACGTGATCGTCGAAGATCTTGTCGTAGAGTGTCTTGGCCATGCCGTGTCTCGTCTCAGATGGGCTGCGAATGGCAGCCGGCGCCGCGCGGAAATCCACCCCTCGCGCCTCGGGCCGGTGCCCGGGTGCGAAGGTGGATATGGGTGCTTCTTAGCCGCCGATGCTCAAGAAACCGTGCCCGTTAGATAGCGTCTCGCCGCGCCGGCTGCAATTCCCGGCCGCTGCGGCGTTTCGGATCGGCACGAGCCGGGCCGTTCAGAACTTCCACTGGCGGGCCTGGGCGACGAGGAAGTCGCGCAGCACCTGCACCTTCTTGGAGGACTTGAGCTCCTCCGGGTAGACGAACAGGATGGGCAGCGTCGGCGGGTCGATCTCGGTCAGCACCGGCACGAGGTCGGCCTCGTTGTCGGTCATGTAGTCGGGGATCATGCCGATGCCGATGCCGGCGCGAATGGCGTAGCGCAGCGCGACGACGCTGTTGGCGCGGAAGGCGGGCTCGCGCGGACCCTTGCCGTTGCGCCCCGCCGTCTCGATCCAGGTGATGGCGGTGAGGTGCTGGGCCGGCTGGCCGCTGTAGGAGACGATGCAGTGGCCCTCGAGCTCCTCGAGCGTCTTCGGCGCCCCGAAGCGGCGCACGTACTGGGTCGACGCGAAGGCGCGCACGCGGCTCGTGAACAGCATGCGGCGGATGAGGTCGGAATGCGGCGGCTCGCGCGTCCAGATGGCGACGTCGGCGGCGCGCATGCCGATATCGACCTGGTCGTCGTTGAGATGCAGCTCGATGCGGATCTCAGGATAGAGATCCTGGAACTCGCGCAGACGCTGCGTCAGCCAGATCGTGCCGAAGCCGACGGGCGCCGTGATGCGCAGCTCGCCGGACGGCTTCGACGTCGTGTCGGAGAGCAGCGTCTCGGCCGTGTGCAGCTTGTTGATCACGTCGGAGGTCGTGCGGTGCAGCAGCTCGCCCTGCTCGGTGAGCACGAGCCCGCGCGCATGCCGATGGAACAGCGTGACCTTCAGATCGCGTTCCAGCGCCGAAACTTGACGGCTCACGGCCGACTGGCTCATGTGCAGGCGATCGCCGGCATGCGTGAAGCTCCCCGCTTCAGCGGCCGCGTGAAAGATCCTGAGCTTGTCCCAGTCCATGGATCGGACCCCGCGCCACAACGCCGAGCCAGGAGCGACACCGCCCCTGCGAAGCGTATCCGCGGAGGCATGGTCTAATCAAGACGACTTCGGCTTTGTTGCGGTGCAACTTAAACCAGCGCTCGCGGCCTGAATAGGGTGACCGCGCCAGCGCAGCCCCATATAAGCAGCTGCAACTCAAGCAACGGTGCTTCAAGGAGGTTCGGGATGAAGTCTATCGGTATGGCAGCGGTATTGATTGTCGCGGGTGCGGCCTTCGCCGGCGCAGCACGCAGCAGCCCGTCGTGCTTTGGGAGACGACCGGGCTCAAGACGCCGAAGTCGGCGCTGCCCGTTCCGGCGGAAGGCTTCGCCTACGTGAGCAACGTCGCCGGCAAGCCGACCGACAAGGACGGCAACGGCTTCATCTCCAAGGTATCGCTCGCCGACGGCAAGATCATCGCGCTCGAATGGGCAAAGGGCCTCGACGCGCCCAAGGGCCTCGCCCTGGCCGGCGGCAAGCTCTACACGGCCGACATCGACAAGCTGGTCGAGATCGATCCCAAGACCGGCAAGGTCGCTGGCAAAGTACGACGCGCCAGGGCTCGCAATTCCTCAACGACGTCGCCGCCGACGCGCAGGGCAACGTCTATGTCTCCAACTCGAACACCAGCACCATTTGGCGCCTCGCCGGCGGCAAGTTCGAGAAGTGGATCGAGGACCCGGCTCTGAAGTTCCCCAACGGCTTGCACGTCTCGGGCGACAAGCTGATCATTGCCGCCTGGGGCGCGCCGGGCACGTCGGCGCAATCGTCGGCGCCGTCCAACCTCGTCGAGGTTTCGCTCGCCGACAAAAAGATCAGCGATCTCGGCGACGGCACGCCGGTCGGCAATTTGGATGGCATCGAGCCGATCGGCGACGACTTCCTCGTCACCGACTGGGTGGCGGGCGCTCTCTACCGCATCGACCGCAAGGGCAAGGCGACGCAGCTGCTCGACCTCGATCAGGGCAGCGCCGACATCGGCTACGTGCCGGAGACAGGCCTGCTGCTGATCCCGATGATGCTGGACGACAAGCTCGTCGCCTACAAAGTGCAGTAGGTGGCAGGCGGCGCGCGGCAACCCCGCACGCCTCTTATTCTGCCGTTATTGACCGGGCGCCGGAGCGACGTCCCCTCCAAGCTCCTTCTGGGCTTCCTCGCCAAGTACCTTCATCATCGGGCCGACGACGAGATCACCCGATGGCGAGTCCTGGCTCGGCTCCGCGCACTGACCCGTGCTCGCGTCATAGAGACCGTTCTTCGCGGCGCAATCCGCTGCACCATCGTGGCCGGGCGCAGGTCCGTCCTCCGCGCGTACGGCAGACATTGAAAGCGCAAGGCAAACGGCCACGCAGGCGCACTTCCAGAAATTCATTGAAGTCCCCCCATATCGGTTCGTGTGACTGGTTTTCGGCAGGCTGTATTAGTGACGGCGCAGGTTTCCTACCACCTCACGGCATTCTGATGACCGGCCAGGCACCAGGGCGCGGTCTACTCCGCGGCTTCGGACTCGGCCTCGATCTCCAGCGTCGCGAAGTAGCGCTCCGCTTCGAGCGCCGCCATGCAGCCCATGGCCGCCGCCGTCACCGCCTGGCGATAGACCTCGTCCTTGACGTCGCCGGCCGCGTAGACGCCGGGGACCGCCGTCGCGGTCGAATCCGGACGCGTCTGCAGATAGCCGGAGTGCGTCATCTCGAGCTGGCCCTTGAACAGCTGCGTCGCCGGCACGTGTCCGATGGCGATGAACACGCCGTCGGCCGCGCGCTCGGTGATGGCGCCGGTCTTGGTATTCTTGAGCTTCACGCCGGTGACCGACTTCGGGTTCTCCGTGCCGACGATCTCCTCGACCGCGTGATCCCAGATCACCTCGATCTTCGGGTTCTTGAACAGGCGGTCCTGCAGGATCTTCTCGGCGCGGAAGTGGTCGCGCCGGTGCACGACGGTGACGCGCTTGGCGAAGTTCGTCAGGAAGATCGCCTCCTCGACCGCGGTGTTGCCGCCGCCGACGACCACGACCTCCTTGCCCTTGTAGAAGAAGCCGTCGCAGGTGGCGCACGCCGAGACGCCGTGGCCCTTGAACATCTCCTCCGACGGAATGCCGAGCCAGCGCGCCTGTGCGCCGGTGCAGATGATCAGCGCGTCGCAGGTATAGGTATCGCCGGACTCGCCCTTGAGCACGAACGGGCGCTTCTTGAGATCGACCTTGGCGATCTGGTCCATGACGATCTCGGTGCCGACGTGCTCGGCCTGGGCGCGCATCTGCTCCATGAGCCAGGGGCCCTGGATCACGTCGGCGAAACCCGGATAGTTTTCGACGTCGGTGGTGATGGTCATCTGGCCGCCCGGCTGCGAGCCTTCGATCAGCAGCGGCTTCAGCATGGCGCGCGCGGCGTAGATGGCCGCCGTGTACCCTGCCGGTCCGGACCCTAAGATCAGCAGCTTGACGTGCCGCGACTTGGCCATTGTACCCTCCTGCCCGGCCCGCAAATGCGCGTCCGAGGGCCCATAGATTGGGCTGCACTTAGACCTCTGCAAGGCCTGAGGTCAATGCGGGCGGGCCAGCAGGTTGGGGGCAGATCGCCGCCGTTTCGCGAGGCGCCGTTAAAGCTGGCGAGCGGTGCCACATGTTGTCCCGCCGTCGGCGTGCTACGGTAGCCTCGCGCTGGGGAGCCAAGGGACAGGGTGCGCGTCATGTCGACGGGACAGGAAAAGGTGACGACCAGGGTGTTCGGGGCGCTGGACGCGCCTGGACCACGCGCATGCTGGCCGCTCATCGGCCTGCTCAACTTGTTCTTCCGGCCCGATCCGCAGACCGGCCACGTGGCCTTCTGGAAGGTCGCGCTGTGGCTCGCCGCCAATGGCGCCCTGCTCTATGCCGCGGTCGACGGCCTCACCACGCAGCCGCTGTTCTGGACGCTGAGCCGCCTTCCTCCTCGTGCACATCCTCATCATCGCCTGCAGCCTGCGCATCATGTACGAGGAAAAGCGCGTCATGGAAGGCTCGATGGCCGCCGACAAGATGACGTTCTCGGCGCTCGATGCCGTCAACAACGTGCCGATCCTCGCGTCGTCGACGGCCTTCTACGTGCTCGGGCTCGCGGCCCTCATCCAGACCGTCGAGCATACGGGTCTGGCGCAGATCCTGCGCAACCGGCCGACGCTCAATCAGCGAATACGGCGAGTACCTCGCCTGCGTGCTCAACGAGGTGCCGATCGTCACCTCGGTGCTCAACGCGTGGGCCAACCTCGTCAATCTCTCCGACAACATCAGCGCGCAGATCGTCTACAACGGCTGGACCGGCAACGCCGTGCGGCTGATCATCGTCGTGACGCTCTCGATCATTGTCGTGCGCGCGCTGCTGCTGCGCCTGACAGCAATGGAGCCATCAGCTGTCGATGGCGCATGCGCTGGAGAACGGCACCGTCAGCCCGGACAGCGTGAAGAAGCGCCTCGTGCGCGTGCCGACGACGCTCAACAGCCACCTGATGCGCTCGGCGCTGACGCATCCCGACACGGCCGTGCGCCGGCGCGCGCTCGCCGCCATGGCGCGCCTCGAGGTGCCGAACTTCGCCCGCGAGTTCCTCGAAAAGCTGGGCGAGCACATCGAGCGCGACCTCGGACTGGCGCACATCCGCGAGGCGCTCGGCGTCGATGAACGCGACGGCGCGCGAGAGCATGGCGGGCGATCTCAGCTCGGTCATCGAGAAGCAGATGCTGTCGATCAAGGACGCAATCGACATGCAGACGAAGCAGCGGCTCGAAGAGCTGCGCTCGATGCTGAAGCGCGCCTAAGCCAGCAATTCGAAGGACCGGCGAAGATGCACAAGCGGACGGGCGGCACTTCCTCGGATGCGCCGCCCGAGACGAGCCTTGCCGACACGGCGCGACGCCTGAAGGCGATCTTCATCGGCTCGGCCGGCAATCTCGTCGAGTGGTTCGACTTCTACGCCTACTCGGCGTTCGCGCTGTACTTCGCCAAGGCGTTCTTTCCCGTCCGAGAGCCAGACCGCGCAGCTCCTCAACGCGGCGGCGATCTTCGCCGTCGGCTTCCTGATGCGGCCCGTTCGGGGGCTGGCTGTTCGGTCACGTCGCCGATCGGCACGGGCGGCGCCTGGCGCTGACGCGTGTCGGTGCTGATGATGTGCGCCGGCTCGCTCATCATCGCGGTGACGCCGACCTACGCGACCATCGGCCTCGCGGCGCCGTTCGTGCTGCTGTTCGCGCGCCTCGTGCAGGGCCTGAGCCTCGGCGGCGAGTACGGCACCAGCGCCACGTATCTGAGCGAGGTGGCGCATCCGGAGCACCGCGGCTTCTATTCGAGCTTCCAGTACGTGACGCTGATCGGCGGCCAGCTGCTCGCCATGCTGGTGCTGCTGTTCCTGCAGAAGCTGCTGCTGACGCCGGAGCAACTCGATGCGTGGGGCTGGCGCATACCCTTCTTCATCGGCGCCGGTCTCGCCGTCGTCGTCTACTTCATGCGGCGCGACATGCACGAGAGCGACGCGTTCATCGAGGCGCGCGCGCTGGGCGCTAGCGGTCGAGCCCGTTGCGAGGGCTGATGCAGCACCCGCGCGAGGTGGCGATCGTCGTCGGCCTGACGCTGGGAGGCACGGTCGCCTTCTACACCTACACGACCTACATGCAGAAGTTCCTCGTCAACTCGGTTGGGCTGTCGAAGGACACCTCCACCGTCATCGCGGCGGGTACGCTGTTTCTCTACATGTGCCTGCAGCCGGTGGTCGGCGCGTTCTCCGACATCGTCGGCCGGCGACCGGTGCTGCTGACATTCGGCGTGCTCGGCACCCTGCTCACGGTGCCGATCCTCACCACTCTGCAGAACGCGACAAGTGCCTGGACCGCGTTCTTCCTGATCATGGGCGCGCTCGTCATCGTCAGCGGCTACACGGCGATCAACGCGGTGGTGAAAGCCGAGCTGTTTCCCACCAGCGTGCGCGCCATGGGCGTCGGCTTTCCCTATGCCATCACGGTGGCGTTGTTCGGCGGCACGGCCGAGTACGTCGCGCTCTATCTGAAGAACATCGGCTATGAGCACGCCTTCTACTGGTACGTCACGGCGTGCATTTTCGTCTCGCTGATGGTCTACGCGCTGATGCGCGACACGCGCTCGCAGTCGGCCATGCACCGCCACGTGTAGCTGTTGCCCGGAAGCGTTTCATCCCCTCACTTCGGAAGCTCATTGCATTCGCTTCCGACCTCTCCCCATGGGAGAGGTTAGCGGCGCGGGGCAACTTGACCTTTCCCATAGGGAGAGGTCGGCTGGGCGCGCGAAGCGCGACAGCCGGGTCGTCTCGAGCGCTCAAAATGGAAGTGGCCCAGTTAGGCAACTACGAGCGCGATCCCGCCCCTCGCCAAGCCGAGATCCAGGCACTGCTGTGGGCGCTCCATGGCAAGGAGCAGGTCGGCTAGTTGCCTGCTTAATGACCAGCGGCGGTGGGGCCCCTATCTGTTTTAAAGGTTATGTGCTAGGTCCGCGCATCTTTTGCACCGCACAAAGTGACTGATGAAGCTCAGAAACATCGCGATTATCGCCCACGTCGACCATGGCAAGACCACGCTCGTCGACGAACTGCTCAAGCAATCCGGCTCGTTCCGCGAGGGCCAGCGCGTTGCTGAGCGCGCGATGGATTCCAACGACCTGGAGCGCGAGCGCGGCATCACCATTCTCGCCAAGTGCACGTCCGTCGTCTGGAAGGACACGCGCATCAACATCGTCGACACGCCCGGCCACGCCGATTTCGGCGGCGAGGTCGAGCGCATCCTGAACATGGTCGACGGCGTCGTGGTGCTGGTCGACGCCTCCGAGGGCCCGCTGCCGCAGACGAAGTTCGTCGTCTCCAAGGCGCTGAAGCGCGGCCTGCGCCCCATCGTCGGCGATCAACAAGATCGACCGCCCGGACGAGCGGCATCTCGACGTGCTGAACGAGATCTTCGACCTGTTCGCCAATCTCGACGCCACCGACGAGCAGCTCGACTTCCCGGTTCTCTACGGCTCGGGCCGCAACGGCTGGATGGCGCTCGATCCTGCGGGTCCGCAGGAGAGCCTGGCGCCGATGTTCGACCTGGTGCTGGCGCACGTGCCGCCGCCGAGCCTCGAGACCGGGCGCGCTGCGGATGCTGGCGACGACGCTCGAAGCCGATCCGTTCCTCGGGCGCATTCTCACGGGCCGCATCACTTCGGGCGTGATCAAGGCCGGGCAGCCGTTGAAGGCGCTCAATCGCGACGGTGAAGTCGTCGAGAATTTCCGCGTGCAAAAGGTTCTCGCCTTCCGCGGCCTGGAGCGCGTGCCGGTCGATCAGGCCGAGGCGGGCGAGATCGTCGCCGTCGCCGGCATGAGCGAGGCGACCGTCGCCGACACGCTGTGCGATCCTTCGGTCGAGGCGCCGCTGCCTGCGCAGCCCGTCGACCCGCCGACGCTGTCGATGACCTTCCGCATCAACGACGGACCTTTCGCCGGCCAGGAAGGCGACAAGGTGCAGAGCCGCGTGATCCACGACCGCCTGATGAAGGAGGCGGAGCGCAACATCGCGATCAAGGTCACCATCTCAGAGGACAAGGACGCCTTCGACGTTGCCGGTCGCGGCGAGTTGCAGCTCGGCATTCTCATCGAGAACATGCGCCGCGAGGGCTTCGAGCTGACGGTCTCGCGGCCGAAGGTCGTCTTCAAGACGGACGCGGACGGCGCCAGGCTGGAGCCGATCGAAGAGGTCATCATCGACGTCGACGAGGGCTTCACCGGCGTCGTCGTGCAGAAGCTTGCCGAGCGCAAGGGCGAGCTGCTCGAGATGCGGCCCTCGGGCGGCGGACGCCAGCGCATGGTGTTCCACGTGCCGACGCGCGGCCTGCTCGGCTACCAGAGCGAGCTGTTGTCCGACACGCGCGGCACCGCAGTTATGAACAAGCTTTTCCACGACTACGCGCCCTTCAAGGGCGAGATCGCCGCGCGCCGTACCGGCGTGCTGATCTCGAACGCAGAGGGCGAGGCGGCGGCGTACGCGATCTTCAATCTGCAGGATCGCGGCCCATTCATGATCGGCGCCCAGACGCGCGTCTACGAGGGCATGATCGTCGGCGAGCACACGCGCGACAACGACCTCGAAGTCAATGTCGTCAAAGGCAAAAAGCTGACGAACGTGCGCGCCTCCGGCAAGGACGAGAACGTGCTGCTGACGCCGCCGATGAAGCTCACCCTGGAAAAGGCGATGAGCTACATCACCGACGACGAGCTGGTCGAGGTGACGCCCGAAGTCGATCCGCCTGCGCAAGCGTTGGCTCGATCCGAACGAGCGCAAGCGGATGGAGCGCGCCCGCGAGCGCGACGTCGCATAGCACTTTCATTGTGCGCCGCAAAATGAGTGTGTTATAGCGTTGCCCGTTAGCATGGCACTTCATTTTGAGGAGGAGTTCCAAATGAATAAGCTTGCGTGCATCGCCGCTCGCCTGACGCTCGTCAGCGGCGCAGCGTTCGCCGACTCCAAGCCGGCCGACGACGAGGCGGGAAAGATCAAGCAGACGCTTTCCGATTGGGGCTGCGAGGGCGGCACTTTCGAGAAAGAGACCGAAGCTTCGGGCATGTTCGAGGCCGACGACGTGAAGTGCAAGGACGGCAACCAGTACGACGTCAAGCTCGACGGCAGCTTCAAAATCATCTCGATCACGCGCGACTGACGCGAGGCCCCACGGCGCATTCGCAACATCGTAGCGCCGGCCGATGCAGATCGGCCGGCGCAATCGTTTTCACGCGCCGCGTCTGGCCTGCTAAGCACGTGCGAAGGGCAGCGAGGCGACGTGGCGAGCAACAAGTTTCCCCAATTGCGAGATTCTACCGACGTTGCGCCGGTCTCCTGGCCGGCCGGCGTGACTCCGCCGCCGGAGTTCCTGAGCGCGGTCGATTTCGTTCGCAACGACGAGGGTCACCTGTTCGTCACCGGGCGCGCCGGCACCGGCAAATCGACGCTGCTGCGCACGCTTGCGCGACCACATCGTCGACGAGGCGGTGGTGCTGGCGCCGACCGGCCTCGCCGCGGTCAACGTCGGCGGCCAGACGATCCACTCGTTCTTCGGCTTTCCGCCGCGTCTCATCCGCTCCGACGACATCAGGCGCAGCCGCAACGGCCGTCTGATGCGCAAGTTGAAGCTGATCATCATCGACGAGGTGTCGATGGTGCGCTCCGATCTCATGTGGGCGATCGACCAGTCGCTGCGCATCAATCGCGGACGCCCGCGCGAGGCATTCGGCGGCGTGCGCCTGTTGCTGTTCGGCGACCTGCATCAGCTGCCGCCGGTCGTCCAGGGCGACAGTTGCCGAGCACCTCGAAAACGAGTTCGGCGGGCCGTTCTTCTTCCAGGTGCCGACGCTCTCCGAAGGCGCCGGGGTGTCGCTGCTCGAGCTGGATCAGGTGTTCCGGCAGAGCGACGAGACGTTCCTCGCGCGTTCTCAATCGCATTCGCGACGGCGATGCGACGGAGGAGGATCTGACCGTGCTCAACGAGCGCACGCATCCGATCCGCACGCTTGGCGAAGGCGACTCGTTCGTCATCCTGACGCCGACCAACGCCGCCGCGCAGCGCATCAACATGGCCTACCTCGATGCGCTCCCGACGGCGGAGCGTACCTACGAGGCCGGCATCACCGGCGAATACTCCGACGCTGCCCATCCGACGGACGCGTCGCTGCTGCTGAAGCAAGGCGCCAAGGTGATCCTGCTGCGCAACGACCCGGACCGGCGCTGGGTCAACGGCACCATCGCCCGCATCGCGCGCCTGGAAGACAAGCGCGTGTGGATCGAGCTCGACGGCAAGACGCACGAGATCGAGCCGGTGTCATGGGAGGCGCGCCGCTATGCCTACGACCAGGCGTCGGAGAAGATCGTCGAGAACGTCACCGGCACGTTCCGCCAGTTCCCGCTGCGCCTCGCCTGGGCGCTGACCATTCACAAGTCGCAAGGGCTGACGCTCGACAAGGTCTACATCGACCTTGGGCGCGGCACGTTCGCGCACGGCCAGGCGTACGTCGCGCTGTCGCGCTGCCGATCGCTGGAGGGCCTGGCGCTCGCCCGGCCGCTGCGCCCCTCCGACATTCTGTTCGACCGCTCCGCCATGGGCTACCGCGATAGATTTGCCGGCATTGACCTAGATAGACTTGCAACCCACGGCGGCGGCAAGCGTTTCGCCCGTACGCGATGGGACCCGGAGCGGTATGGTGCGTCGCAATATAATTTATGTTGCACCGCACAAAAGATCTGCTACTATAGCTCTCGGTAATGCTCTTCGGAGCTAATGCAACTCGTACCCGCCGTTCATGAGCTGCCCGCGCTACGTAGGGCAGCCGCAAACCGATTAGGGAGACACGAATGAACGACCAGTTCACCCGCCAGGCACAAGACATGCTGGCCGCTGCGAAGGAAGCCCGCATTCCCGAGAACGTCCAGGCTTTTGCCGAAGAGAGCGTCGCCAAGACCCGTGACGCCTACACCAAGATCAACGCCGCCGCCCAGGACAGCGTGAAGGCCGTCGAGGAGATCGTGCTCGCCGCCCAGGCCGGCGCGAAGATCCTTCAGCGAGAAGTTCATCCACGCCGCGACGGTCAACGCCGAGGCGGCCTTCGACGCCGCCGAGGCCATGGCCCGCGCCAAGACCCTGCCCGAGGTCGCTCGTCTGCAGGCCGACTTCTTCAAGCAGCAGCTCGCCACCGCCAGCTCGCAGACGAAGGAGTTCTTCGAGCTGTCGAGCAAGATCAGCCGACAGACGCTCGAGAGCATGAATTCGGCTGCCACCAAGACCTTCGAGCAGTTCAAGAAGGTCGGCTGACCTCCCCTTCCCGATAGTTCTCGCGCACACGCAATTTGGGGGCCACGGATCCGATCCGCGGCCCCTTTATTTTTGCTGGCCCTACTTTCAGCAAACTGTTTCGCACGATGATGGGAAGGCTGTAAGCTACCCGTACCGATCGCAAAAAAGACTGCGTATGCTGGGTGAGAGTTCACATTGCGAGATCCGCCCCGGCGCGCCTGCCGACGCGCCGGCGTTGAGCGAAGTATTCCGCAATAGCTGGAGCAATGCGTATCTCGGCATCATCCCGCACCTCCACCTCGACAGCATGATCCGCCAGCGGCACGCCGGATTGGTGGGGCACGACCATCAAGTCGGGCGGCGAGCTTCTGGTGCTGCAGGTCTCCGGCGTCGTTGCCGGCTACGCCACGCTCGGCGCGGCGCGCGTGCGCGGCGAGTACGAGGGCGAGATCTACGAGCTTTATGTCGCTCCGACCTATCAGGGCCTTGGCTTCGGCGAGCGCCTGTTCGAGGCCTGCCGCTATCACCTCGACGGCCGTCAGCTGTGCGGGCTGATCGTCTGGGCGCTGGCCGACAATGCCACGGCGTCCGACTTCTACTGGCGCCGGGGTGGGCGTCCGGTCGGAATGGGCTTCGAGCGCTTCGGGCGCATCAAGCTGAAGAAAGTCGCCTTCGCCTGGGACTGATCCGGCAACGCGGCCGGCGGTGAGACAACCCACCGCTTGACGCAGGCGCTCCGCTCTTCAAGAAACACCCCCAGCAAGCGCGTCCGGAATCGCTCCTCGTCTCGCACAGTTCAAGGCTTTGCGGTGCAACAGAGGCTCGAAACGCCGGCCTAGCCTTCCCTCTTCGCCCCGTGTGTTGCTATATCGCGGCGCACTTCCTTCGTTCGACGTCGAGGTTCCCTGATGAAAGTCGCCGTAATGGGCGTTGCGGGACGCATGGGCCAGGAGCTCGTGCGCGCGGCGCAGGCAGCCGGCTGCAGCATCGTCGGCGGAATCGAGAGGGAGGGTTCACCGGCAATCGGCTCGGACGTGGGCACTGTGGCCGGCATCGGGCCGCTCGGCGTTGCGGTCACCACCGACGCACTCGACGTCATCTCCCGCTGCGAGGGCATCCTCGACTTCACATCGCCCAAGGCGACCGTCGAGTTCGCCGGGCTCGCGGCCAACGCGCGCGCCGTGCATGTCATCGGCACCACGGGGTTAACCGCAGCCGACGAAGCGCAGATTGCCGCGGCTGCCCGCCACGCTCCCATCATCAAAGCCGGCAACATGAGCCTCGGCGTGAACCTGCTCGTGGCGCTCACCCGCCGCGTCGCCGAGGCGCTGGACGAGGACTTCGACATCGAGATCGTGGAGATGCACCACCGGGACAAGGTCGACGCGCCGTCGGGCACCGCGCTGATGCTTGCCGCCGCCGCCGCCGAAGGGCGCGCCATCGATCTCGCGCAGCGCTCGGTCAAGGTTCGCGACGGCGTCACCGGCCCGCGCCGCCGCGGTGACATCGGCTTCGCGACGTTGCGCGGCGGCAGCGTTGTCGGCGAGCACAAGGTCATCTTCGCCGGCGTCGGCGAGCGGATCGAGCTCGCCCATGTTGCGAGTGACAGGTCGGTGTTCGCGCGCGGCGCCGTGAAGGCGCTGCAGTGGGGCCACGGCAAGGCACCGGGCCTTTACTCGATGACCGACGTGCTGGGGCTGTGAACTTGGAAATCCGTCCCGTAGCGCCGAACGACCAACGCAATCACACGCTCGTGCTGGTGCGGCACGGCGAGAGCGAGTGGAACCGGCGCAATCTGTTCACCGGTTGGTGCAATCCGGACCTCACCGAGAAGGGCCTCATCGAGGCCCTCGTCGCCGCGCGCATGCTGCGGACCAAAGGCATCTCGTTCGACGTCGCCTACTCGAGCCAGTTAAAGCGCGCACAGCGCACGCTCGATATCATTCTGTCGGAGCTCGGTCAGTCGAAAATTCCCATTCACTTCGACGAAGCCCTCAACGAGCGTCACTACGGCGACCTGTGCGGTCTCAACAAGGACGAGGCGCGCGAACGCTGGGGCGAGGAGCAGGTCGAGGTCTGGCGCCGCAGCTATGACATTCCTCCGCCCGGCGGCGAGAGCCTCAAGGACACGGAAGAGCGCGTGATGCCCTACTACAAGTCGCGCGTCTGGCCGGATCTGCAGGCCGGTAAGAAGGTGCTGCTCGTCGCCCACGGCAATTCGCTGCGCGCGCTGATCATGAACCTCGAAGGCCTGAGCGGCGAGGAGATCCTCAATCGCGAGCTGGCGACCGGCGCGCCGATCGTCTATCAGCTCGGCTCCAACGGGATTCCGACCGATAGAAGCGACCTGCTGCCGGCGCGCAGCATCGATGCCGCATCCGGAAGATATCGTCTGAGGTAGCTGTCGATGGCGTTCAAGGATCTGGTCGAAGCGATCGACAGCGACAAGACGCACCGCGACCGGCTGATCGCCGTCTACATCGGCATCCTCGCCGTGCTGCTCGCCGTCTGCGGCGTCGGCGGCGGCAACGCCATGAAGGACGCCACCGCCCGCAACATCGAAGCGTCCAACACCTGGGCGTTCTTCCAAGCCAAGAACATCCGCCGCCACGAGCTGCGGCTGCAGATCGGCGAGTTCGAGGTGCTGCTTGCGAGCCAGCCAGCGCTGCCGGAAGCCGCACGCGCGATGATCGACGACAAGATCGCTAAGCTATCGCAAGGATGAGGCGCGCTTTACGTCGGAGCCCGAGACTGGAGAGGGCATCGACGAGTTGCGAGCGAAGGGCAAGGCGCTCGAGGTGCAACGCGACCGCGCCATGCTCAAGGATCCGTTCTTCGACTATGGCCAGGCGCTGCTGCAGGTCGCCATCGTGCTGGCTTCGATCGCCATCATCACCGGCGGGACGAGTCTTCTGGTGCTGAGCGGCCTCATGGCTGCGCTCGGCATAGCCTCGACCCTCAACGGCTTCTTTCTGTTCTTCGGGGCGCCCCTCGTCTGAGCTGCCCTCCCCTTGCCGCCGAAATGGCAAGCGGCTAGCACTACGGCGCTTTTCCTCCCACCCTCTCTCCAGGCCCGTCATCGCATGACCACGTACAACTTGCTCCTGCTGCCCGGCGACGGCATCGGCGTCGAAACCATCGCCGAGGTCGAGCGCATCGTCGGCTTCTTCAACAAGGGCGGCAGCGCCAAGTTCGCCACCGACACCGACCTCGTCGGCGGCGCGGCTTACGACAAGCATGGGGTGGCGATCACGGACGCTGCCATGCAGAAGGCGCAGAAGGCGGACGCGGTCATCTTCGGCGCCGTAGGCGGTCCGAAGTGGGACGGCGTTCCCTATGCGGTGCGGCCCGAAGCGGGTCTCCTGCGGCTGCGCAAGGACCTCGGCCTGTTCGCCAACCTGCGCCCGGCCATCTGCTACCCGGCGCTCGCCGACGCCTCCTCGCTGAAGCGCGAGCTGGTCGAGGGCCTCGACATCATGATCGTGCGCGAGCTGACGGGCGGCGTGTACTTCGGCGAGCCGAAGGAGATCGTCACGCTCGAGAACGGCGAGAAGCGCGCCGTCGACACGCAGGTCTACACGACCTCGGAGATCGAGCGCATCGCCAAGGTCGCCTTCGACCTCGCCCGCAAGCGCGGCAACAAGGTGCACTCGGCCGAGAAGCGCAACGTCATGCGCACCGGCGTCCTGTGGAACGAGGTCGTCACGGCGACGCACAAGTCGTACGCGCCGGACGTGAAGCTCGAGCACATCCTCGCCGACAACTGCGCCATGCAGCTCGTGCGCAACCCCAAGCAGTTCGACGTCATCGTCACCGACAACCTGTTCGGCGACGTGCTGTCCGACGAGGCGGCCATGGCGACCGGGTCGCTCGGCATGCTGCCGTCGGCTTCGCTCGGCGCGCCCGACGCCAAGACCGGCAAGCGCAAGGCGCTCTACGAGCCGGTGCACGGCTCGGCGCCCGACATCGCCGGCAAGGGCCTCGCCAATCCGATCGCCACCATCGCCTCGTTCGGCATGGCGCTGCGCTATTCCTTCGACATGGGCAAAGAAGCCGACCTGCTCGACAAGGCCATCGCCGGCGTCCTGGCCGCGGGGCTGCGCACCGGCGACATCATGCAGCCGGGCATGCAGAAGGTCGGCACCGCCGAGATGGGCGGGGCGATCCTCGACGAGCTGCGCAAGCTCGCCGCCTGAGCGGCGGCCACTGTCTTGAGCGGAGGTTGAGCGACACCCCTTGCGCGGGGCGGCGACCGCGCGTAAGTGAGCCCGCATGACGCGGCATGTGCCGCTGGCTATTGGGAAATCGGGTCTGACGAATGGGCTATAAGGTCGCCGTCGTCGGCGCCACGGGGAACGTGGGCCGCGAAATGCTGAACGTGCTCGCCGAGCGCGAGTTTCCGGCGGACGAAGTGTTCGCCATCGCCTCGCGCCGCTCGCTCGGCGTCGAGGTGTCGTTCGGCGACCAGACGCTCAAGTGCCAGGATCTCGAGCAGTTCGATTTCTCCAAGGCCGACTTCTGCCTGATGTCGGCCGGCTCGGCGGTGTCCAAGGAATGGTCGCCGCGCATCGGCGCCAAGGGCTGCATCGTCATCGATAACTCGTCGTGCTGGCGCTACGACCACGACGTGCCGCTGATCGTGCCGGAGGTGAATGCCGACGCGGTGGCGGGCTACACCAAGAAGAACATCATCGCCAACCCGAACTGCTCGACCGCGCAGCTGGTCGTCGTGCTGAAGCCGCTGCACGACGCAGCGACGATCAAGCGCGTCGTCGTCTCGACCTATCAGTCCGTCTCCGGCGCCGGCAAGGAAGCCATGGACGAGCTGTGGGCGCAGACGAAGGGCAAGTACGTGCCCGGCAGCGAGGTCGAGCCGAAGAAGTTCCCCAAGCAGATCGCCTTCAACGTCATTCCTCACATCGACGTCTTCATGGAGGACGGCTACACGAAAGAGGAATGGAAGATGATGGCCGAGACCAAGAAGATCCTCGACCCGAAGATCAAGCTGACCGCGACCTGCGTGCGCGTGCCGGTGTTCGTCGGCCATTCCGAAGCGGTCACCATCGAGTTCGAAAAGCCGATCAGCCCGGAGGAGGCGCGCGAGATCCTGCGCGAGGCGCCGGGCGTCATGGTGGTCGACAAGCGCGAGCCCGGCGGCTACGTGACGCCGGTCGAGGCGGCGGGCGAGTTCGCCACCTACGTGTCGCGCATCCGCGAGGACGCGACGGTCGAGAACGGGCTGTCGCTGTGGATCGTCTCCGACAACCTGCTTGAAGGGCGCGGCGCTCAATACCGTGCAGATCGCCGAGACGATCATCAACCGCAAGCTGATACCCGAACGCCGCCTGACAAGGCGGCGTCGCTACGGCGACTTGCAGTGCTCGGCTGAGGCTATTCGGCGGCCTTGGCGGCGCCGTCGGCTGCCTGCAGCTTGCCGAGCGCTTTGACGATCAGATTGAGATCCTGCAGGAAGCGCTCGCGCTGCTGGCCGGGAAGCACGCCAGGATCTTGTCGTCGACCTTCTTGGCCAGCGGATCGGCGGCCTTGAGGACTTTCCAGCCCTCGTCGGTGAGCTTCACCGCATAGGCGCGCGCATCCTCTTTGGTGCGCCGGCGCTGCAGCAGCCCCTTCTTGAGCATGCGCCGCACGATGTCGGCGAGCGTCGAGCGATCGACGCCGGTCTTGTCGACGAGATGCGTCTGGCTGACGCCCTCGTTCTGCGAGACGGCGACCAGAACCGCGTACTGGCGCGGCGTCAGATCCCCCGTCCCCATCTCGCCTTGGAAGATGTCGCTGGCGCATTGACCGGCCCGATGCAGCAAGTGAATCGGGGATCGCTCCAGTCTTCCGACCGGCCATTTCGCGTGCCCTGTGACGTGTCATGATTGCTTTGGTCGAAAGGCGAGCATGCTTCGAAACGTCGCTGGTCAGCGACGCTTCGACCCCCCATGCCCACCTTTGCCTGTGTGGAATAGGTTGCGGTCCGGTTCGGAGAAAATACCAGATTTGAGTGTTCGTCTAGAGCAAAAGAACTGGTGTTCTGCGAACAAGTCGCAAGATAATTCAGCGGATTACTTCGACGGCAGAAGGTCTGCATAAGGATAGTCCGACGGGCGATAGGGTTAGTCCGCCGGAATCTCATGCGCCTTGAGCAAGCCAATCTGCGCCAATGCGAACACCATCGTCAGCGGCATGATGGCGAATACTTTGAAACTCACCCACGTGTCCGTCGAGACCGTGCGCCAGACGACCTCGTTGAGCACGGCGAGGAAGGTGAAAAAGCACGCCCAGCGCAACGTCAGCTTGCGCCAGCCATCCTCGTTGAGGCGGAACACCTCGCCGAACACCACCTTCAGCAGCGAGTGGCCCACGAGCAGCCCGGCGAACAGCGCGCCCGCGAACAGCGCATTCACGATCGTCGGCTTGATCTTGATGAAGTGGTCGTCATGCAGCCACAGCGTCAGGCCGCCGAACACGACGACGCAAGCGCCGGAGATGAGCGGCATCACCGGAATGCGTCCGAACATGAAGCGCGAGGCGATGAGCGAGGCGATCGTCGCCACCATGAAGATGCCGGTGCCCCAGAAGATGCCGGCGCGCGCGTTGACGATGAAGAAAACGACGAGCGGTCCCACTTCGACGGCGAGCTTGAGGATCTGCGACTGCGTCGCCGACGTCGTTTCTTGCGGTTTGTTGGTTGCCTCGTCGGCCATGTCCGTCTCGCTCCCCTAAACACTCATCGTCGGCGGTATCGCCCGCAACTATCCAAGCTTGGCTTCGCGCTCGCTAGTCTTCGCCCCGGCGAGACACGCTCGGCTGCGCTTGCGGCCGGACGCGCGAGGCTCGCCGCCTCCGGCGCGTGCACGATCGCAACGTTCGCGGTACCCACCTTGATCGGCACCTTCTCGTCCGGGATGCGGTAGCGCTGCATAGGCGCGTCAGATAGTAGGCGTAGAGCCCCGACAGCGGCATGATCAGCGCGACCTTGAACAGCGATCCAGATGCCGACGCCGTCCATCTGTAGGCCGAGAGATGTCATAGACGTGCTCGTCCTTGAAGGTCAGGCGCACGGCCTCGTTGGCGAACGCCGTGAAGACGAAGAACCAGGCGAAGTTCCAGGTGAACTTGTCCCAGCCTTCCTCGGTGTAGTGGAAGGTCTTCTCGAAGACGTACTTGAAGAAGTTGCGGTTGAGCTAGAGTCCGCCGAAGAGGAACGCGGCGAACAGCGCGTTGAAGATGGTGACCTTGATCTGCACCCACATCGGGTCGTGGGTGATGATGGTCAGGCCGCCGAACACAACGGTAACGATCGAGGCGATGAGCGGGAAGATCGGCAGGCGGCGCAGCACGATCAACATCGCGACGATGGCGACGACCGTGGAAATGATCAGCGCCCAGGTGCCGGCGGCGATGCCGTACATGGCATTGACGATGAACATCAACACCAGCGGCCCGAACTCGCTGAGGATGTTCACGGTCTGCTCGGCGTTGAAAGGCATCAATCGCTTGAGCGCGCTCATGTGCCGGAGATCACCCTTCTGTCTTAAGATTTCTTCGTTAGCTCGCGTATTTATGTTGCGACGTTGCGTTAGCTAGCTCCCGCGATTGCCTGGGCGAACTCGCCCGCGTCGAATGGCTGCAGGTCGTCGACCCCTTCGCCGACCCCGATGGCGTGCACGGGGAGCGCGTGCTTGGCCGATATGGCGACGAGGATGCCGCCGCGCGCCGTTCCGTCGAGCTTGGTCATGACGAGGCCGGTGACGCCGGCGCGCTCGCGGAAGACGTCGACCTGCGACAGCGCGTTCTGCCCGGTGGTGGCGTCGAGCACGAGCAGCACGTCGTGCGGGGCGGTCGGGTCGAGCTTGCGCAGGACGCGCACGATCTTCGCCAGCTCCTCCATCAGGCCTTCCTTGTTCTGCAGGCGGCCGGCGGTGTCGACGAGCAGGACGTCGATGCCCTGCTTCGCGCGCCTGCGCCAGCGCGTCATAGACGAGGCCGGCGGCGTCGGCGCCTGCGGCGCCGGCGACGACGGTCGAGCCGGTGCGCTCGCCCCAGATGCCGAGCTGATCGATGGCGGCGGCGCGGAACGTGTCGCCGGCGGCGAGCATCACCTTCTTGCCGTCGCCGTGAAGCTGTGCGGCGAGCTTGCCGATGGTCGTCGTCTTGCCGGTGCCGTTGACGCCGACAACGAGAATGACGTGCGGCTTGTGTGCGCCGATCGATGACGAGCGGCTTGGCGACCGGCGCCAGCACGCGCTCGACTTCGGCTCTTGAGCACCGAGCGCACGTCGTCGGCGCTGATGTCCTTGTCGAAGCGGCCCTTGCGCAGCGTCGTGATGATGCGCTCGGCCGTGCCGACGCCGAGGTCGGCCTCGATGAGCAGGTCTTCGAGATCGTCGAGCGTCGCCGCCTCGAGCTTGCGTCTTGGTGAAGATGCCGGTGATGCCGTCGGAGAGCTTCGCCGACGTCTTGCCGAGGCCCTGCTTCAGCCGCCCGAACCAGCCGGCGGCTTTGGCGGGCGCTTCTCGCCGCCGGCTCCGATGCGGCGCGCCGGTCGCATCGCGCCAACTCTGCGGCCCGCGGCCGGCTCGGCGTCGCTCTTGCCGCCCCAAAGCCGGCTGAAGGCCGCCCTTGTCTCGCTCACGCCACACCTCGCCGGAGAGACGCGGCGCCGTCATGGCCGCTGACGCGCGCGCGTACCAGAGCGCCTGCGGCGAACCGCTGCGGGCAACGCGCATCTCGGCGAACTGCCGCGTGCGGCCGATGCCGCCTGTCTCGATCAGCAGCTCGACCTCGTCGCCCGCCTGGCCGTCGAGGAAGCGCGTCAAGCGCCGCTGCGCCCTTGGCGCGCAGCTGCGCGGCGCGTTCCTTGACGACGGCGCGCGCACCTGCGGCATGCGCGCCGCCGGCGTGCCCTGGCGCGGCGAGAACGGGAACACGTGCAGGTAGGTGAGGTTGCAGTCGTCGACGACGCTCAGCGAGTTCGCGAACATCGTCGTCGGTCTCGGTCGGGAAGCCGGCGATCAGATCGGCGCCGAATACGATGTCGGGCCGCATGCCGCAGACCGTCGGCGCAGAACGTCATCGCGTCGGCGCGGCTGTGGCGGCGCTTCATGCGCTTCAGGATCATGTCGTCGCCGGCCTGCATCGACAGATGCAGATGCGGCATCAGGCGCTCCTCTTCGGCGATGGCGCGCAGCAGATGCTCGTCGGCCTCGACCTGGTCGATGGATGACAGGCGCAGGCGCTCCAGCTCGGGGACGAGCTTCAGGATCTGGCGCACGAGCGCGCCGAGCGTCGGCGTGCCGGGAAGATCGGCGCCGTAGGACGTGATGTCGACGCCGGTCAGCACGACCTCGCGGCAGCCGCGCTCGACGAGCGCGGCGAACCTGCGCCACGACCTCGCCGGCCGGCACCGAGCGCGACGGTCCGCGCCCGAACGGAATGATGCAGAACGTGCAGCGGTGATCGCAGCCGTTCTGGATCTGCACGTAGGCGCGCGTGCGCGAGCCGAAGCCGTCGATGAGATGCCCGGCGGTCTCGCGCACGCTCATGATGTCGTCGACCTGCACGCGCTCGGAGCCGGCGGTCGAAAGTGCGGCGAACGTCTCCGCGCTGCATCTTCTCGGCGTTGCCGACGACGTGATCGACCTCGCTCAGCGCTGCGAAGCGCTCGCGGCTCGATCTGCGCGGCGCAGCCCGTGACGATGATGCGCGCCGCCGGGTTCTCGCGGCGCAGCCTGCGGATGGTCTGCGTCGCCTGGCGCACGGCTTCCGCGGTGACGGCGCACGTGTTGACGATGATCGCGTGTCGTCGAGGCCGGCCGCTGCGGCGTGCGCGCGCATCACCTCGGACTCGTAGGCGTTGAGCCGGCAGCCGAGCGTTATGATGCGAGGTTCGGCCATGCTGCTCAGGAGACCTTGGCGGCGGCGGTTACGCGATACGAAGGCGAGCCGATCCGCGCGTTGGGAGCCTGGCGCAAACGGGATATCCGGCCGGTTAATTGTAGGGCGGTCATACTGGACAACTTTGTCGTTCGCTAGACAGGGGCGCGCGACAGAGTATCCGGCGCCAGCGTGCCCTCAAACTCGAGTTCGGCCGGCCCGCACATCAATATGCGGTCGTCCTTGGTCCAATCGATGAAAAGCACCCCGCCGGGGAGCTCGACGGTAACCTGGCGGTCGGTCAGGCCTTTGCGCGCCGCCGCAACGGCGGCGGCGCAGGCGGCCGTGCCGCAGGCCTTGGTGAGCCCGGCGCCCCGTTCCCAGGTGCGCAGCCGCAGGCCGTCGCGGGAGGTGACCTGCGCCAGCGAGATGTTGGCCCGCTCGGGAAAGATGGGATGGTTCTCGAGCAGCGGGCCGAAACGCGCCAGATCGTAGGCCTGGACGTCGTCGACCCAGAAAATGGCGTGCGGATTGCCGACGTTGACCACGGACGGGGTGTGCAGGACCGGCGCATCGATGGGGCCGATCTGCAGCTCGATGCCGGTCGTGTCGTGGAACGGCTCGGCGAGCGGGATCTCGTCCCAGGCAAAGCGCGGCTTGCCCATGTCGATGGTGATGCGGTCGGCGCCATCGACGTTCGCCGTCGAGCAGCCCGCGCCTTCGTCTCGACGCTCACGTCGGAGCGGCCGGTCTCCTCGGCGGCGATGAGCGCGATGCAGCGCGTGGCATTGCCGCAGGCGCCGACCTCCGAGCCGTCCGCATTGAAGATGCGCATGAAGACGTCCGGCCTTCTGTGACGGCTCCATGACAATCACTTGATCGCAGCCGACGCCCTTGGTGCGATCGCCGATGCGCTGCGCCTCCGCGGCGCCGAGCTTGATCGGTCGCGCGCGCGCGTCGAGCACGACGAAATCGTTGCCGAGGCCGTTCATTTTGCGGAAGGGGATGCTGGCGGCGTCCGTCATGAGCCCATATATGGCCCGAAGGCTCAAAAAGACAATCGAGCGGAGACGCGCCGGATGACGAGCAAGCAGCCTACGCAGCCTCGCAATTTGCGCTCGCGGCATTGTTTGCTGGCGCGGGAGCGGCGCCGGCAGCCGCCGTCATTACCAATGCTCCCGCCGCCGGCGAAGCCCAGCAAAATCAAGGTCGAGACCTTCGCCCAGGGCCTCGACCATCCCTGGGGCATGCAGTTCCTGCCCGACGGCCGGCTGCTGGTCACCGAGCGCCTGGGGCGCATGCGCCTCATCTCCAAGGACGGCAAGCTTTCACCTGCCGATTCTGCAGGGCCTGCCGGAGGTCGCCGCCGTCGGCCAGGGCGGCCTGCTCGACGTTCTGCTGGCGCCCGACTTCGCCACCAGCGGCATCATCTATCTCTCGTATGGCGAGCCGCGCGGCGAGCGGCAAGAACGGCACCAGCGTCGCGCGCGCCAAGCTCGTGTTCGAGGGCGACGGCGCGCGCCTCGAGGACGTGAAGGTGATCTTCCGTCAGGAGCCGGCCGCCAAGAGCGGACACCATTTCGGCTCGCGCCTCGTGTGGGCGAAGGACGGCACGCTGTTCATCACCACCGGCGAGCGCAACCAGCTGCGCGACCGAAGCGCAGAACCCGGCCAACGACATCGGCAAGATCATCCGCATCAATGCCGACGGCTCGATCCCCGGCCGACAATCCGAAGCTGCCAGGCTGGGCGCCGGAGGTCTGGTCGATCGGCCATCGCAACGTGCAGGGCGCGGCGCTGCGGCCCGAGACCGGCACAGCTCTGGACGGTCGAGCACGGCGCGCAGGGCGGCGACGAGCTGAACCATCCCGAGGCCGGCAAGAACTACGGCTGGCCGATCATCACCTACGGCATCGACTACAGCGGCGCCAAGATCGGCGAGGGCAGCGCAAAGGAAGGCATGGAGCCGGCGGTCTACTATTGGGTGCCGTCGATCGCGACGTCCGGGCTCGCCTTCTACACGGGCGACCTGTTTCCCGATTGGAAGGGCAATGCCTTCGTCGGCGGCCTCGCGGGCACGCGCGTCGAGCGCCTCGTGTTCGACGGCGACGAGGTCGTCGCGCACGAGGAGCTGCTGATGGACGAGGGCAAGCGCATCCGCGACGTGCGCTCGGGTCCCGACGGCGCCTTGTGGCTGCTCGACCGATGACACCGGCGAGGTGCTGCGCGTCGTGCCTGCTGACTGAAGTGAAGCCGCCGAGGTAGAGAAGCATGGGAACTCCGGACGAATGTCGGCGACTTGAGGATAATCGGATGCCGAAGACCCCTCGGCCATCCTTGAGCGCAATTCCCAGGGCATGGCCATGACCGACCAACCCGACGTCCCCCTCTCGCGGTCGAGCCGCCGGCTGCTGCAGCTCTCCCTCATCACGCCGCGGCCGTGCCACTGCCGGCGGCTGCATCTGCCTGACACCCCCGAGCGCCGGACGCTGCGCCGGGTCTCCAAAATCGTCCGCCAATGGCGCCGCCAGGAGCGCCGCGGGCCCGGATGATCGCCCGGGCGCGCGCCGAGGCCCGCAGCTAGCGGAGCCGCAACCCGGGTTGACACGTCCAGCCGCCCCGGGGCATTGTCCGCGCCAATCACGACGGCCCTGACCTCAGAGCCGCCGCCCTGCCCGCGCTGACGCGTGAGGCCGGGAGGTCAACACCCGCCAGCGCGTTGCGCCCGCGGGTGCGAATTTCGTTTTGCGCATGCGGATCGATCCGCGCGGGTGAAGGACGAGAATGTTCCAATCGCTGTCAGATCGCCTGTCCGGCATTCTCGACAAGCTGACGCGTCGCGGCGCGCTCACCGAGAGCGACGTCGGCGAGGCGATGCGCGAGGTGCGCCGTGCCCTGCTCGAGGCCGACGTGGCGCTCGATGTCGTGCGCGACTTCATCGACAAGGTGAAGGCCAAGGCGATCGGCCAGGAGGTCCTGCGCTCGATCACGCCAGGCCAGATGGTCATCAAGATCGTCAACGACGAGCTTGTCGCCATGCTCGGCTCGGACGGCGCCACCATCGACCTGCATGCCGCCCCGCCCGTCGCCATGATGATGGTCGGCCTGCAGGGCTCCGGCAAGACGACGACCACGGCGAAGATCGCCAAGCGGCTCACCGACCGCGACAAGAAGAAAGTGCTGATGGCGTCGCTCGACACGCGGCGCCCGGCGGCGCAGGAGCAGCTGCGCGTGCTCGGCGAGCAGACCGGCGTCGACACGCTGCCGATCGTCGCCGGCCAGACGCCGCAGCAGATCGCCAAGCGCGCGCTCGATGCTGCGCGGCTCGGCGGCTACGACGTCGTGCTGCTCGATACGGCCGGCCGCATCCACATCGACGAAGAGCTGATGGCGCGAGATCGGTCGAGGTCCGCGACATCGCGCGCCCGCACGAGACGCTGCTCGTCGCCGACAGCCTCACCGGCCAGGACGCCGTCAACGTCGCCAAGGCGTTCGACGAGCGCGTCGGCATCACCGGCATCGTGCTGACGCGCGCCGACGGCGATGCGCGCGGCGGCGCCGCGCTGTCGATGCGCGCCGTCACCGGCAAGCCGATCAAGCTGCTCGGCGTCGGCGAGAAGTGGGACGCGCTGGAGGATTTCCATCCGGCCCGCGTCGCCTCGCGCATCCTCGGCATGGGCGACGTCGTCAGCCTCGTCGAGAAGGCGGCGCAGACGATCGACGTCGAGAAGGCGCACGAAGATCGCCGAGAAGATGAAGAAGGGCGTCTTCGATCTCGACGACATGGCCGAGCAGCTGAAGCAGATGCAGCGCATCGGCGGCATGTCGGGCGTGCTCGGCATGATGCCCGGCATGGGCAAGATCAAGTCGCAGATCGCCGACGCCAACCTCGACGACGGCATCCTCAAGCGCCAGCACGCCATCATCACCTCGATGACGCCGCACGAGCGGCGCAACCCGAAGGTGCTCGACGCGCGCCGCAAGCGCCGCATCGCGGCCGGCTCCGGCACCAAGGTCGAGGAGATCAACCGCCTCGTCAAGATGCACCGCCAGATGGCGGACATGATGAAGTCGCTGGGCCGCAACAAGGGCATGCTCAACAAGCTCGTCGGCGGCGGCGGACGCGGCGCGGCGCCGAGCGAAGCCGAGATGGCGGCGATGCAGGACGAGCTTGTCGAAGCTCGATCCCAAGGCGCTCGAGCAACTGCCGCAAGAACTGAAGGACGCATTGCCCAGGGCTGCCGACAAAGGCATGCCTGGTCTCGGAGGCGGCATGATGCCGAAGCTTCCGGGCCTCGGCGCCGGGCTGCCCGGCTTGGGCGGTGGCCTGCCGAAATTCCCCGGCTTGCCGGGAAAGAAGAAGTAGCTCTCGATCAACCACTGAATGAAGGAAGTAGTGCAATGTCCGTGAAGATCCGCCTGTCGCGCGGCGGCGCCAAGAAGCGCCCGTACTACTACGTCGTCGTCGCCAACACGGCCTCGCCCCGCGACGGTCGCTACATCGAGCAGATCGGCACCTTCAATCCGATGCTCAAGAAGGACGACGAGACGCGCGTGAAGCTCGAGCTCGAGCGCTGCAAGTATTGGCTCGGCGTCGGCGCCCAGCCGACCGACCGCGTCGCGCGCCTGCTCGACGCCGCCGGCCTGATGAAGCGCACGGCCTCGAACAACCCCGAGAAGTCGAAGCCGAAGAAGAAGCGCCTGGAGCGCGAGGCGGCCCAGGCCGAGAAGGCGAAGAAGGCCGCCGAGGCTGCCGCCGCCGCTGCTGCCGCTCCCGCCGAGCCGGCCGAGTAAGGCCGCAATCGGCGCGTGCCGCTAACCGGCCGTTCAATCCTGCCGTGTCAATGATCCTCCTCGTGCGAGGCCGCGATGCTCGCGCCTCGCCTGAGGGGGACATCGGATGCTCGAAGACGGGATCTACGGCTTGCGCTTTGCTGCTTCGCACGACGGCGAAGCCGAGCGACGGCAGCGGCCTTGCGGTGCTGCGCGAGGGCAAGGTGCTGGGCTCCGACCCCTTGGGCGCGGTTTTCACCGGCACCTACGAGTTCGACCCGGCGCGGCAGCTCAACAAGGTGCGGCTGCGGCTCGACGTCCCGGCCGACGGCGTGCTGGTCACCGGCTTTTCCGCTGGGCCGTCCGGCGCCACCCTGGATATCGTCGGCGCCTTCGCCGGCACGTCGGCGGAGACGACCGCCTTCATCCAGATTGCCGGCGCTCCGGTCGGCGTGCAGATCAGGTATCTCGGGCCGCTTCCCAACTAGCGATCGCGGATCGACGGCTGGCGATGACCGAAAAGGCTCAGCGCATTCTTCTCGGCCGTATCGTCGCGCGCGCACGGCATCCGCGGCGACGTGGTCATCGACAGCTATGCCGGCGAGCCGGGCGACATCGGCGCCTACGGTCCGCTATCGTCCGAGGACGGCACGCAAGCAGCTCGACATCAAGGTCGTGCGCGTGACGCCGAAGGGTGTCGTCGCGCGCGTCGCCGGCGTCGCCGACCGAAACGGGGCCGAGGCGCTGCAAGCGGCACGGCGCTCTATGCGCTCGCGCGAGCGGCTGCCCGAGACGGCGGAGGGCGAGTTCTACTACGCCGACCTCGCCGGCCTGCGCGCCGACAACGAAGCCGGCGAACCGCATCGGGGCCGTCGTCGCGGTGCAGAACTACGGCGCCGGCGATCTGCTCGAGGTGCGCCTCGAGGGCCAGAGCGTCACCGAGCTCATCCCGTTCACCGACGCGTTCGTGCCGGTCGTCGACGTTGCGGCGGGACGCGTCGTCGTGGTCATGCCGGCGTCCGACGCCGCGACGATGACGGCGACCGATGCTGAGGACGAGGCCGGCTAGACCGGCTTCGCCCTTCAGCAGGCGCGGCAGGTCGCCGGTCAGCCCGGCCGCCTCGCTGACGAAGAAGCGCTTCAGCGCCGGAATGCGATCGACGACGCCGAGGCCGACCTCGCGCGCCGAGCGCAGCAGCGTCGCATCGCTGGCAAACAGCCGGTTGATGCCGTCGAACGTCGCCGCCGATACGGCCGAATCGAAGCGCCGCCAGCGCTCGTAGCGGGTCAGCGCCTGCGCGTCGCCGGCGTCGAAGCCGAGCCGCACCGCTGTCGACGACGACCTCGACCAGCGCGGCGACGTCGCGGAACGCCAGGTTCAGTCCCTGCCCCGCCAGCGGATGCACGCCGTGCGCCGCGTCGCCGACCAGCGCGAAGCGCGGGCCGACATAGCGGCGGGCAAGATGCAGCTCCAGCGGCCACGATTGGCGCGGGCCGTCGAGCGCGATGGCGCCGAGCTTGCCGCCGAAGCGCTTCTCGACCTCGGCGAGAAAGCCCGCGTCGTCGAGCGCCAGGATGCGCGCCGCCTCGCGCGCGTCCTCCGTCCAGGTGATGCAGGCGCGGTTGCCGGTCAGCGGCAGGATGGCGAACGGGCCGGCGGGCAGGAAGTGCTGCACGGCGCGGCCGCCGTGCGGGCGGTCGTGGCGGACGGTCGTGACGATGCCGGTCTGCGCGTAGCTCCAGCCGATGACCTTGATGCCGGCGGCATCGCGCAGCGGCGACTTGCGGCCGTCGGCGGCGACGACGAGCGAGGCGGTGATCTGTGCGCCCGTCGGCGAGCGCAACGCGCGCGCCGCGTCTCATCGGCGGTGAGGCCCGTCGCCTCGGCCGGCGCCAGCATGGTGATGGACGGAGCAAGTCTTCGGCCTTGGCCCGCAGCGCGGCGGTGAGCGGGCCGACCGGCACGATGTACGTCGCCGGCTCGCCCGCGTCCGTGCGTGTTGTCATAGGTCAGCAGCACGGGGCGCACGCCCGCGTCGAGGCTCGAGTTCGGTGATGTCGATGCCGGTGACCGGCTGCGCGTGCTGCGGCGATGGCCGCCCACACGCCGATCGCCTCCAGGAGGTGCTTGGACGCCGCCGACAGCGCGAAGGCGCGCGCGTCGGGCCGCGCGGGCGACGTTGGCGACGCGATCGATGAGCGCGATCTTGAAGCTCGGGCCCGAGCGCATCGCTCAGCGCGCACGCCAGGGCGAGGCCGGCGAAGCTCGCGCCGGAGATTGCGACATCGAAGCGGGCGGCCTCTTGCGGCATGTCGCGTCCGGTCATCTGCGTTAAGTTCCAATGCTGAGAGTGCCGAGCCGGCCTCTAACCTATGCCAGCCGTCCCCTAGCCTTCCACCCACCCCGCGAGGCCCCATGTCCACCGACGAATGCCGCGCCGCAGGTGCGCGCTCGACGCGCTCCTTGCCACCCTCGACCTCGAGCCGCTGGAGGACAACCTGTTCCGCGGCGCCCGCGGCAACGAAGGCTGGCAGCGGGTCTTCGGCGGCCAGGTGCTGGGCCAGGCGCTGATGGCGGCGGCGCGCACGGTGGACCCGAGCCGCCCGGTGCACTCGCTGCACGGCTACTTCCTGCTGGCCGGCGATCCCTCGCGGCCCATCGTCTACGACGTCGAGCGCATCCGCGACGGCGGCAGCTTCACCACGCGCCGCGTCAAGGCGATCCAGCACGGCCGGCCGATCTTCTCGATGAGCTGCTCGTTCCACAAGGCCGAGCCCGGCTTCGACCATCAGTTCGCCGATGCCCGACGTGCCGGCCGCCCGAGGACCTGCCGAACCCCAAGGACATCATCGGCCAGCTGATCGACGCGCTGCCGCAGAGCATGCGCAGCTACTGGAGCCGCGAGCGGCCGATCGACATGCGCGTCGTCGACGTGTCGCGCTACCTCACGCGCGACAAGAAGACCCCGCTGCAGCACATCTGGATCAGGGCCAACGGGCGCCTGCCCGACGATCCGGCCGTGCACCAGGCCGTGCTTGCCTATGCATCCGACTTCACGCTGCTCGACACGGCGCTGATCGCTCACGGCAAGCTGCTGTTCGACGCCGACGTGCAGCTCGCCAGCCTCGACCACGCGCTCTGGTACCACCGGCCGTTCCGCGCCGACGAGTGGCTGCTCTATGTGCAGGACAGCCCCAATGCCTACGGAGCGCGCGGCTTCTGCCGCGGCAGCATCTTCAGCGCGCGACGGGACGTTGATCGCCTCGGTCGTCCAAGAGGGCCTGATGCGGCAGCGGCGCTCGGAATTCGTGCCCAATTGATGGGCACGCCGCCATCAATTGCGCAATCGATAGGCAGTTGCGGCCGCCTATTTCAGCGGGCCGCCTGAATTTCATGGCAGCATTTCTTCAGCGAATCCAAATGGTTGCCTAGGCATCGCCAGATTGGCACGGGTCTTGACTCCGTCCTACACGGCGCTTGCGACCTGCCCAGGGAGTCGGAGCCAGAAAACGACGGCGAATTGTCCGCTGCCTTATCGGCGGATGCGTCACGGGGAGAGAGGGACCGCATGAAGTTGATCACGGCAATCATCAAACCCTTCAAGCTCGAGGAGGTCCGCACCGCGCTGACCGATCTCGGCCTGCAGGGAATGACGGTCACGGAAGTTAAAGGGCTACGGACGACAGAAGGGGCACACCGAGATCTATCGCGGCGCCGAGTACGCCGTGAGCTTTCTTCCGAAGATCAAGGTGGAGGTCGTCGTCCCGTCGGCTCAGGTCGACAAGGCGCTGGAAGCCATCCAGCGCGCCGCCAAGACCGGCCAGATCGGCGACGGCAAGATCTTCGTCTCTCCCATCGAGCATACGGTTCGCATCCGAACCGGCGAGGCAGACGACAACGCGCTTTAAGCGGGCTTGGTCCGGAAGGGCGAGGTCCAAGTACTACTGGAAGGGAAGGGGAGTTTGAGATGAACTTCAACGGACTAAAAAGACTGGCAGCGTCCGCTTGTGCGGCCGCTGCACTCTACTGCCGGATCCGCACTGCCCAGCTTGGCGCAGGACGCGGCACCGGCACCGACGCTGAACTCGGGCGACACGGCGTGGATGCTGGCATCCACCGCTCTCGTTCTGATGATGGCGATTCCCGGCCTGGCGCTGTTCTACGGCGGCATGGTGCGCAAGAAGAACGTGCTGTCGGTGCTGATGGCGACGTTCGCCACGATCTGCCTTCTGTCCGTCCTCTGGATGGTCGGCCGGCTACTCGCTCGCCTTCACCGACGAAGCGAGCGAAGTACCAGCCCTACATCGGCGGTCTCGAGCAAGGCTCTCCTTGCCGGCGTCGGCAAGGACAGCCTGACGGGCACTATCCCTGAGCTGGTCTTCATGACCTTCCAGATGACCTTCGCCATCATCACTCCGGCGCTGATCATCGGCTCGATCGTCGACCGCATGAAGTTCTCGGCGCTCCTGATCTTCATGGCCGTCTGGCTGTTCCTCGTCTACGTCCCGGTCTGCCACTGGGTGTGGGGCGGCGGCTTCCTCGGCGGCGACGGCGTTCTCGACTTCGCCGGCGGCACGGTCGTTCACATCAACGCCGGCATCGCCGGTCTCGTGGCCTGCCTCGTCCTCGGACGTCGCACCGGCTACGGCACCGAGAGCATGGCGCCGTTCAACCTCGTCCTGACGCTCATCGGCGCCTCGCTGCTGTGGGTCGGCTGGTTCGGCTTCAACGCCGGCTCGGCTGTTGCTGCCAACGGCACTGCCGGCGTGGCCATGGCCACGACGCAGATCGCCACTGCCATGGCGGCGCTCGCTTGGATGTTCTCCGAGTGGCTCGTCCACGGTAAGCCGAGCCTGCTCGGCATCGCCTCGGGCGCGATCGCCGGTCTCGTCGCCATCACGCCGGCTTGCGGCTTCGTCGATCCCAAGGGCGCGCTGGTCATCGGCGCGGCTGCCGGCGTCGGCTGCTACATCTGCGTCGACGGGCCTCAAGAAGATGCTGGGCTATGACGACAGCCTCGACGTCTTCGGCGTTCACGCCATCGGCGGCATCATCGGTGCCATCCTGACGGGCGTGTTCGCGGTGGAGGCTTTCGGCGGCAAGGCCGGTCTGCTCGAGGGCAACTTCGCTCAGGTGCCGATCCAGGTGTACGGCGTGCTCGCGACCGTCGCGTGGAGCGGCCTCGCCACCTTCGTCATCCTGATGGTCCTGAAGTTCACGATCGGCATTCGCGTCAGCGAGGCTGCCGAGGTCGAAGGCCTCGACGTCGCGCTGCACGGCGAGTCCGTTCAGTAAGTCACTACTGCGGGTCGCGGGCCGGTTCATCCGGTCCGCGGCCCGCGAACGTCTCCCGAGCGTGCGCCTTCCCCTAGGCGTGCTCTAAACTCGGCCCGGTGCTTCGGCATTTCGGGCCGTTTTTTTTGCGCGATCGTTCGCCCGCGTCAAGCCGCGGACTGCTGACGACGGTGTCGCGGACGGACGGCCTGCAGCAGCCGGAGAAGGTGCGGCCGCGCCAGCGCGATGCATCCCTCGGTCGGTTTCAATGCCGGCGCCGGCGACGTGCATGAACACGGCGCTGCCGCGCCCGCTGATGCGCGGGCGGTCGTTGTAGCCCATCACCACGACGAGATCGTAGAGCCCGTCCGTGCCGCCACATGCTGCTCGGCGCTGGCCGGATAGGGATGCTGGACCGGACGGTTGTAGTTGCGATCTTGCGGCGCATCGCACCAGCCGTCGGACGGCGCGGATCGGCGACATCGGCAGCCGCGTGCGCGGCCGCAGCAGCCGGTCCGGCCGATAGAACGCCTGCCGCAGGGCGAAAGCGCCGATCGGCGTCGCGCCGTCGCCCTCCCGCTTGCCGGCCCGCCGCCCGCTACGGCCCAGGGCGCACGGAAAGCTGCAGGCTGCCATAGGTCAGCACGCCCCGCGGGGAATGGGCCGAGAGGCTCCTCACGACGATTTTAGGGGCCGCCTGTGGAATGCAGCTATGCGTCTTCATTGGAGCTTCCCGGCGCGCGTGCTATTCGCATCCGTCAGATAAAGCCGACAGGGGCCCCGGCCAAGGAATTTGCGGGCCACTGGCCATGTCCGTGCCGGAGCAAAACGAATATGAGCACTGCCCGCCGCATTCTTATCGTCGACGATGACGAGGAGCTGCGCGAGACCCTGAAAGACCAGCTCATCCTGCACGATGAGTTCGAGGTGCTGACGGCCGGCACCGCGTCGAAGGGCATGGAGCTCGCCAAATCGGATCACTACGACCTCGTCGTTTTCGACGTGTCGCTGCCCGACATGGATGGACGCGAGGCGGTTCGCCTGTTGCGCAAGTCCGGCTTCAAGACGCCGATCGTCATGCTGACGGGCAACGTTTCCGACGCCGATCAAATCCTCGGCCTCGATGCCGGCGCCAACGACTACATCACCAAGCCGTTCAAGTTCGCCGTGCTGCTGGCCCGCATCCGCGCGCAGCTGCGCCAGCACGAGCAGAGCGAGGACGCCGTCTTCGCCATCGGGCCGTACACGTTCAAGCCGGCCTCCAAGCTGCTCATCAACGACAAGGGCACCAAGATCCGGCTGACCGAGAAGGAAACTTCGATCCTCAAGTATCTCTATCGCTCCGGCGACAAGGTCGTGTCGCGCGATACGCTGCTGCACGAGGTGTGGGGCTACAACGCCGGCGTGACGACGCACACGCTCGAAACGCACATTTATCGGCTGCGGCAGAAGATCGAGAAGGATCCTTCGAGCGCCGAGCTGCTCGTCACCGAGACGGGCGGCTATCGTCTCGTTCCCTGAGACGTTTTCAACAGCCCGTGTGGACCGTCGTGTGGATACGCACGCGCACGTGTTGTGCACCGGTCATAGCCGCTTGCCGCGAATCATCCGAAGTTGCCGCGCGTTAGGTTGGTTCAGCGCGCCGACGGCGCTGTGGACTGCGTGGTGGCAAGTCCTGCGTTCAGCTGTGCAAACAACACGAACGGACGCCATTGGATCTCTTTGCAGGACATCTGGCGGTGCTGCCGCTGTTTCGCGGCCTCAGCCCGCTGCAGATCGCCGCCATCGCGCGCCGCGCCGAGCGCGTCGCCTACAACCCCGGCGCCGTGATCATCGAGGAGAACGCGCTCGCCGAGGCGGCGGTTCTGATCGTCGCCGGCACTGCGGCGCGCGTCAGCGGGCCCGAGCTCGCCGCGCGCTCCGAGCCGGTGGCGGTCGGCTCGCTGCTGGGCGAGGCCGCCATGCTGGTCGAAACCACCCATGGCTCGACGGTCGTGGCGCGCACGGCCGTGCGGGCCGTGCACATCACTCGCGACGCCATGCAGGAGCAGATGCTCGCGGATCCGAGCCTGGCCGACCGGCTGGTGCAGAACCTCGCCAAAAGGCTCACGCAGTTCGCCGACGAGCTGCGCCGGGTCGATACCCTGCTTGGGCAGGAGGCGCCGAGGCGGCGCGCCAAGGCAGCGGCTAACGCCGCGCCGAAGGCAGCGGCGGCCGCAGCGGTGCCCTGCCGGCGCCAACGCATTGACGAGCTGAACGAAATCGGTTCTGGGCAAGAAAAAACGCCCAACCCCGGGGGGAGGGGTTGGGCGTCGAGAGCGCTTTCGCGCGTGGTGTCGGGAGGGAAGCCGACACCCCAGGTGATGTCTTTCGGCTAGACGGGGGGCACTACCGATACAGGGTGACACCACCTGACTAGCTTGAGTTAAGCGCAAAGGGCTGGAGTTCAATAGAGCCGGGGTCCGGGTATCACAAAAATGTTACCAAGCCCGGCAGGGGTTTTCCCCAGCCCGCTATTGCCTAGAGTCCGAACAGCCACAGTGGGCGTCGTTCAGGGCGTCCCCATGGGCCTGCCGACGGCCTTGATCGTGAACAGCTCGCCGTCGAGTTCGGCGGCCTTGGTGAGGTCGGAGACCTGCACCCGGGTATCGAGGCCCTGGGCGTCCTTGGTCACCCACTCCTTCAGCTCAAGCGCTGGCTTGGTTGACATGAACAGCTTGATCTGGCCGGGGGTGTCGGGGTTCTTGTCGACCAGCCCGACGACCAGAAGGTCTTCCGATTCCTGCACTTCCATGATGCGGGCGTCGCGCACGAGGTCGACATCCGTGCGCAGCAGCAGCCGGAACGGCGTATCGTCCAGCGCCACGCGATCCTCGTTGTTGAGGTCGAGATCCTGGATGGCGAGGTAGTGGCCGTCGGAGACGACGATCTGGCGCGAGGGACGCGCGTAGTCGAAGCGGAAGCGACCCGGGCGCTTGACGTAGAACTTGCCCTTCATGCGCTTGTTGTCGGCGCTCGTCTGCACGAAGTTGCCCTGCAACGTGTTGAGATCGCTGAAATAGCCGGAAACCTTGTGCACCAGCTCGGTCTGGCGCGCATCGAGCGTGATGCCTTCGCCGGCCTTGGCCGGAGCGACCTGGGCGCTCCACGCCGAGCGCGGACGCCGGCAGCCGGTCAGCAGGCGGGTCGCGCCGGTTGCGCTGGCAGCGGGTGCTGGGGGGGTGGCGGGCTGTCGGAGCCGGCACGTTGAGGGGCTTTTCCTCGCCCATGGCGCCGACCGGCGGCAGCAACAGGCCAAAGATGCCATCGCCGCAATCGCGATTGCTCTCAGCTCCCGCATGGGCCCCCGACGTCTCCCGAATCGTCCCGAATTTCAGCCTTAGATAGAATATCCCCGTGCGCGCGGGAACTCCCAGCTAGCGCTCTTCGCCGAACAATACGTCTAGATGTGGGCGGTTGCCTATACGGCTATCGCGAAGCGGCGTCAGCCGGCGGCGGCGCGGGCGCCCGCCGCCATCGCGGCCGGTGATGAGGATCTCGCGCCTGCCGGTGCTGTTGGCGGCTCCGATCAGGCCTTCGGTCTCCATGCGCTCGATGAGGTCGGCGGCGCGGTTGTAGCCGATCGACAGGCGGCGCTGGATGTAGCTGGTCGACGCCTTGCGGTCGCGCAGCACGATGGCGACGGCCATGTCGTAGAGGTCGTCCTCGCTGGCGGCGCGCGCGTCCGCGCCGGGCGCGTCGGACGCCGGCGGCGTGTCGGTGATGCCGTCGACGTAGCTGGGCGATGCCCTGGCGGCGCAGCGCTTCGGCGATGCGCTCGACCTCCTCGTCGGAGACGAACGGCCCGTGCGCGCGAATGATCTGTCCCATGCCGAGCGAATAGAGCATGTCGCCCTGGCCGAGGAGCTGCTCGGCGCCCTGCTCGTTGAGGATGGTGCGGCTGTCGATCTTCGAGGCGACCTTGAAGCTGATGCGCGCCGGGAAGTTCGCCTTGATGGTGCCGGTGACGATGTCGACCGACGGGCGCTGCGTCGCCATGATGAGGTGGATGCCGGCGGCGCGCGCCATCTGCGCCAGCCGCTGCACGGCGGCTTCGATCTCCTTGCCGGCGACGATCATCAGGTCGGCGAACTCGTCGACGACGACGACGATGTACGGCATCGTCTCGGCCGGCATCTCCTGCTGCTCGTAGACGGCTTCGCCGGTGCGGTCGTCGAAGCCGGTCTGCACGGTGCGCGCAAGATGCTCGCCGCGGCTCTGCGCCTTGCGCACGCGCGCGTTGAAGGCTTCGATGTTGCGCACCGAAAGCGCCGCCATGCGCTTGTAGCGCTCTTCCATCTCGGCAACGGCCCAGTTGAGCGCCGCGACGGCCTTGTGCGGATCGGTGACGACCGGCGTCAGCAGATGCGGGATGCCGTTGTAGACCGACAGCTCGAGCATCTTCGGGTCGATCATCAGGAGGCGGCAGTCTTCCGGCGAGCGCCGGTAGAGCAGCGACAGGATCATGGCGTTGATGCCGACCGACTTGCCCGAGCCGGTGGTGCCGGCGACGAGCAGGTGCGGCATGCGCGCGAGGTCGGCGACGATCGGCTCGCCGCCGATCGACTTGCCGAGCGCCATCGGCAGCGCGGCGTCGGTGGAGCGGAAGGCATCGGCTTCGAAGATGTCGCGCAGGTAGACCGTCTCGCGGCGCACGTTCGGCAGCTCGATGCCGATGACGTTGCGGCCGGGCACGATGGCGGCGCGCGCCGAGGTGACGCTCAGCGAGCGCGCGATGTCCTCGGCGAGCGCGACGACGCGCGATGACTTGGTGCCGCGTGCGGGCTCGAGCTCGAACAGCGTGACGACGGGGCCGGGCTTGATCTCGCGCACTTCGCCCTTGATGGAGAAATCGGCGAGCACCTCTTCGAGCAGGCGCGCGGTTCCGCGCAGCACCGCCTGCGTGAAGGTCGGGCCGGACTTGGGCGCGGCCGGGCGGCGCAGCAGATTGAGCGACGGCGGGCGGTAGGCGCCGACGGCGCGCACCTGCGCGAGGCCGGCGAACAGGCTGCCGCGCTTCGGCTTTTGTTGCGGGTGCCGGCTCTGTCGATCGGCGTCTCGATGACCTGCGGCTCGGCGGGCGGGCGCTCGACGTTGGCCGGCGCGAAACGCCGGGCGATGGCGCGGCTTTCGGCGTCGGTGCTGTCGTCGAAGTCGGCGTCGCGGCCGTCGGGGATGTCGTCATGGTGGGCGGCGGCTGCCGCACCCTTGCGGGCGGCGATGGCCTGCGCAAACGCGGCTTGAACAACGTGGTTCGGACGCTCGAACGCGGCCGGCCCGGGAAGGAATGGTTCGCGGCGCGAGCCGTACGATGCATCGGCGTCGGTGGCGTAGCGCGGGCGCTGCGGTTCGCGTGCGGCGGCGGCGGGCTCGAACGCCACGGCGGCCTTGGCGAAGTACTGGCCCAGCCAATCCGGAACCAGCGCGCCGCGGCGACGCGACAGGCGCGCGGCTGCGATCGATGAGGCGGTTGAGGTCGTCGCGCTCGAGGCCGACGCTGTAGCCCAGCAGGGCAAAACCCCCGAGGAAATAGGCAAGACCGGCGAGCGGCATGGCGCGCTCGGCGCCGACAAGGTCCAAGAACGTTGCGGTGAGCTTAGTAGACCCAGTCGCCGACGATGCCGCCGAAGCTGTGTCCGAACGGCCAGCCGGCTGACAGCGGCAGCGCCGCGAACCCGCCGGCGAGCAGCAGCACGGCGAGCGGGAAGAGACTGGTCTTCTTGCGATTGGTGCAGACGCGCTCGGCAAGCATCAGCTCGAGCCCCCAGAACATGGGGGCGAGCAGCAGGAAGACGCCGGCGAAGCCGAGGGTGTTGAGCACGACGTCGGCGAAGATGGCGCCGGGCGAGCCAAGCGCGTTGGTGGCCGCGCCGTCGGCAGCATGCGTGAGGCTGGGGTCGGATTGCGACCAGGTGAGAAGGCTAGCCCAAGCGGCGGCGACGCTTGCCAGGAGCGCGAGCCCTCCGGCGCGGATCGACCATCCAATCAGCCTCTCTTCCATCGCAGACGGAAGCAGGCGTCTCGGGTCATGAGACTTGAGCGGCATCTCGAACGTACTCTGTTACGCAAGTACTATTACTAATCGTTCGAGTGCCTCACCGACCGTCGCTGGGTCGCGGACCAAAGCCAGGCGCACGTAGTTCGCACCCGGATTGGTCCCATCGCGTCCGGCTTGAGCCAGGAAGGCACCGGGTAGAACCTTGACACCTGCGCGTTGCCATAAGGTTACTGTTGCCTGAGCGGCGCCACCAAACTTGCTTACATCGAGCCAGAGGAAGAACCCGCCGGCCGGCCGGCGGTAACCGTATTTGCTGCCGAGAACGCGGTCGCAGACCTCGAATTTGCGCCGGTAGGCCTCGCGGTTGGCTTCGACGTGCGCCTCGTCCGCCCACACGGCGGCGGACACGTGCTGCGTCGGCCCCGGCACCTGCGGGGCGACCATGTTGCGGATCTCGGCGAAGGTCTCGATGAAGCGTTGGTCGCCGGCGCAGAAGCCGGAGCGTAGGCCAGGCAAGTTCGAACGCTTCGACAGCGAGTTGAACACGACGAGATTGGCGAAGCGCTCGGGCGTTGCGGCCGCGACCTGCAGGGCGCCGGTGGGCGGCTCGGCCGTGTAGAGCTCCGAATAGCACTCGTCGAAGAGCAGCAGGAAGTCGTAGGTGCGCGCGAGCTCCAGCGCGCGGGCGATGTAGGCGGGGCTCGCCACGGCGCCCTGCGGGTTCGCCGGCGAACACAGGTAGAGCGCCACGGTGCGCTCGAGCAGCGCCTTGTCGGTGGCGAGCGCGTCGAGATCGGGAAGGTGGCCGGTCGCCTGCGTCGCGTTGAGGTAGACGGGCTCGGCGTTGGCCGCCAGCGCGCCGCCGATGTAGGCGCTGTAGTACGGATTGCACATCAGGATCGCCGGCCGGCCGCGCACCTGCTTGCGTCCGGCGGCGGGGAGCGCGGCCAGAAAAAGGCCTTCGCGCGAGCCATTTATCGGCAAAACTTCGCGGTCGGGGTCGAGCGTGGCGGACGCGCCGTAGCGCCGGCCGGACCACGCGGAAATCGCCCCGCGCAGCTCCGCAGTGCCGCGGATCGGCGGGTAATGCGCATAGCTCGACGCCGCTTCGAGGAGCTTCTCCGTGACGAACGCCGGCATCGCCTCGCGCGGCTCGCCGATCGTCAGATCGATCGGGCTTGGCATGCCCTGCAGGAGCGGCTCCAAGCAGCCTGCGCAACTGCGTGAAAGGCGAAAGAACGGCGCCGTTGGCAAGCGCCGCGAGGCCGGATGGCGAAGTCCCGGATTGCGAAGTCATGGGTCGAGCTCTGAAGCGACGCTTCCTGGCGCAACGTGCAGCCCGCAGCCAATAGCGGCGGCGCAGTGCGGCGTCTACAGGAAGCAGCCTGTCGTGAGCTCCCGCGTTTCAGCGTCCTAGGCGCGCGCAGTCATCGGCGCGACCATAGCTTAGGCGTTGGCAGTTGAGCTTGCGGCCTCGACCACTTGGACGCTGCTCCCGAGGCGGAGGGAGCCGGTGCAGCCGGTCACCAGGACGGCGACGGCAGCCAAAAGGGTCGCAACGAGAACTCGGTACATACGCATCTCCGCAGCACGAAATGGGTAGCCATTGGCGTTGAGCAGGAGGGTGAAGATTTTTGGTTAAGAAAAGGTGGACGATTGGCCGGAGCGGTGCCCATCAGCCGAAGAAACGCGAAATCCCCGCCCAGGGGGGCGCACCTATGATCGAGGCGCCGTCTGGAGCCCCGCACCCCCTTGCCGATCGCCGACTACGCCCGCTGCCTTCTCTCCATCGCCGAGACGGTGCACTGCTGGCTCAGCTCGCTCGCCGTCCTCGACGAAGCACGCCGCGCGCGGGTCGCCGGCTATGCCGAAAAGATCGCCGCGACGCTCGAACGGGCCGGCGAGGCCCTGCGCCATCTGGAGGCGGCGCCGGGCGACCGCGGCGCGCGCGAGCGGGCGGTCCGCGAGCTCGGCCGCATCAGCGGCTACATCGAGACGATGGTCGACGCCCTGGAGCATCACCTTGACGGGCGCAAGCTCACAGGGGTTAAAAGGCGGCTAGAGCTGCTTTGGCCGGGGGAGCTGCACAAAAACGTGGTTGCCGGCCGCAAGCCTACCCACATAGACCGCCTGGCCTCGGCCGAGGGCTATTTCCGAGCGCTCGCCGACGGTCTCCGAACGTGAAAGGCGCTGAAGAGCGAAGCCATGGACAAGTTCACAACCCTCACCGGCGTCGCGGCCCCGCTGCCCATACGCAACGTCGACACCGACATGATCATCCCCAAGCAGTTTCTGAAGACGATCAAGCGCACCGGGCTCGGCAAGAGCCTGTTCTACGAGATGCGCTACGACGAAGCCGGCAACGAGGTCGCCGATTTCGTTCTCAATCAGCCGGCCTATCGCAAGGCGACGATCCTCGTCACCGGCGAGAACTTCGGCTGCGGGTCTTCGCGCGAGCACGCGCCATGGTCGCTGCTCGACTTCGGCATCCGCTGCATCATCGCGCCGGACTTCGCCGACATCTTCTACAACAACTGCTTCCAGAACGGCATTTTGCCGATCAAGCTGCCGCAGTCGGAAGTCGACAAGCTGATGGACGACGCGAGCCGCGGCGCCAACGCGACGCTCACCGTCGATCTCGAAACGCAGGAGATCCGCGGCCCGGACGGCGGCGTCATCAAGTTCGACATCGATCCGTTCCGCAAGCACTGTCTGCTCAACGGCCTCGACAGCATCGGGCTGACGCTGGAGAAGAAGCAGTCGATCGAGAATTTCGAGGCGACGACGGCGACGGCTCGACCTTGGCTCTGATCCGCCGATAGGATGACTGCGGCATGTGGCGGTCGATCGCAATATTCCTGAGCGGAGGCATACTTGGAGTGGCGGCCGGTACGGCGCTGGGATTTTTTCTGTTTCCCTATGTCTTCCCGCCGCCGCCCGCGACCGAGCGGCTCACGGCCGAGGAGAGCACGCGGGTTGTTGCTAAGGGCACCTTCATTCATGCCAATCCAAGCGATCCCATCCACTATGGGGGAGGCCATGTGACGGTCTACGAAGGCTCGGTGTTCCTGAACTCTGACTTCGAGGTCGGACCGGGCCCCGACTTCCACGTGTATCTGGTGCCCAAGGCGAACGTACGCAGCACCGGCGACGTGCCGGGCACGATGTTCGTCGACCTAGGCAAGCTGCGCAGTTTCAAGGGCAGCCAGAAGTACGCCATTCCGGCGGGCGTCGAACTTGAGAAATATCCGAGCGTGGTGATCTGGTGCCAGCGGTTCAGCGTGCTGATCTCGCCGGCCGATCTGACATTCGCGCACGGCTAGGTCAGCTGGCGAAAAATCACACAACATATCGGAGGAAGCGCATGGCCAAGCCGATCCACATGATGGTGCGAGTCAAGGAAGAGGCACGTTCCGTCGATTTCTATCGCAAGGCGTTCGGCCTCGAGATCGCCGATCGCGTCGATTTTCCCGACTTCACGCTGATCTACATGCGCGGGAAGGAGTCGCCGTTCGAGCTGGAGCTCACGGTGAACAAGGGCCGCGCCGAGCCTTATGCGCTGGGCGACGGCTACGGGCACTTCGCCTTTGTCGTTGAAGATCTCGCCGCCGAGCACGCGCGGCTCTTGTCGGTCGGCCTGGCGCCGAAGGACATCAAGCAGATGACGCACGAGGGCAAACCGTTCGGGAAATTCTTCTTCATCGAGGACCCCGACGGCTACAAGATCGAAGTCCTGCAGCGCGGCGGCCGCTTCCAATAGCAAAGAGCCCGCAGCGGGTGCGGGCTCCTGCAATGCATCAAGCTGGTCTTACCACTCGTAGTTCGGCGAAGGCTTAGGATAGCGCAGCTTCTTCGGGGTCTTCTGCGGCCACGCGCCACCGAGATTGCGCAGGTACGATGCTTCGCTCGGCTCGCACCAGATGTTGCCGTAGAAGCCGAACGGCCCGTTGTAGGGCTTGCAGTCGCTGCGCGCGATACGACCGGCCGGCTTCCGCAGAATGGACGCCCGTCGTCAGGGCGGCCCCGACGAGCAAAGCGCAAACGACGCAACGACGCATGACTCCCCTCCGACGCCATAAGCTCATGCCGGGTTTCCCCGGCTGTCTTAAGGTTACCTGCGCGGGGTTGTTTTCACGCTCGGGCGGGCGCGAATGATTGAAGCGAAATTCAATCAAATGCCGCCGATTTCGCGCGGCGGATCAGGGGTGCGCGGTGCGAGCCTGCGCAAGCGCGCCCGCAAGGGCACTGGATAGGTCGCGGCGCTCGTCGTCGGTAAGGAAGCGGGCGAAAGAGAATTCGCGGCCGTGCGAGGCGAGCCGCAAATCGGTGCGGCCCTGCGGGCCCTCGGCGAGGCGCACGCGCACCCAATAGGGATTGAAGTCGAAGCTCTCCTGCTTGCCCGACGGATGTACGCGCGTGATGGTCAGCGTCTCCGGCGTCAGCTCGACCGTCTCGTAAAGGCGCCCCGAGCGGTAGTTGAGCTTGAACGCGGCATAGATCAGCGCCACGTCGAGGCCGAAGAAGCCGAGCACCGGCCAGGCGCCTTTGAGCAGGAACGCCATGCCGGTGACGAAGCTGACGCCGCCGATCGCCGACATGAGGATCAAGAAGCCGGTCGGTCCGAGCGATCGGTGCGGATAGAGGACCGCGCGGAAGGCTTCGCGCTTTTCCGGTGCGTCGCCCGGCGCGATCTTGGCGCGCGGCTCGATTGGCGCTTGTTCTGGGCCGGAATCATCGCTCATGTGGCAAGCTTATCGCGGGGGACCGCCGAAATGAAGAGCCTCGATCGGGTCGCCACTAAGGCAAAGCGGAGCCTCGGCAAGCGCCCGCCGCCGAAGGCAGCCTGCCGGCGGCGCGGCAGCAAGCGGCGAACAAGGCTCGGCAAGCCGGCCATCGAAGAGATGTTCCGGCGCTTCGAGGCGGCCGACCCGGACCCCAAGAGCGAGCTCGAGTACGTCAATCCGTTCACGCTTCTCGTAGCCGTGGTGCTGTCCGCGCAGGCGACGGATGCCAGCGTGAACAAGGCGACCCGCGCTCTTTTCAAGATCGCCGACACGCCGGAGAAAATGGTGCAGGCTCGGCGAAGACAGCGTGCGCGGCTTCATCAAGACGATCGGTCTTTACCGCAACAAGGCGCGCAACGTGATCGAGCTATCGCGGCAACTCATTGCCAATCACGGCGGCGACGTCCCGCGCGATCGCGACGCGCTCGAGGCGTTGCCGGGGGTCGGCCGCAAGACGGCGAATGTCGTTTTGAACGTTGCCTTCGGCGAGCCGACCATGGCTGTCGACACGCACGTTTTCCGCGTGGCGAACCGCACCGGGCTGTCGAGCGGACGCACGCCGCTGGAGGTGGAGGAGGATTTGCTGCGTGTCGTGCCCGCCAAGTACGGGACGCACGCGCATCACTGGCTCATCCTGCATGGACGCTACGTGTGCAAGGCACGCAGGCCGGAATGCCCGCGGTGCCTCATCCGTGACCTCTGCCTTTTCGAGGCAAAAACGCCGTGAACTGAGTGAGGTAAGGGGGACGACATAAATCGTGATTTCTACAAACGATGGCGGAATTTCGCGCCCTTAACGTTTGATTTGGCCCAGGCCAACCTAAACCCGTCTTTCTTGGAATTCTTGAGGCGCGTGCCGCCACACATATTACCGCGCAGGCTTGGATTTGCGCGAAACGCCTCGCAACGACTTAAGCCACCGAATACGGATGCTGAGTATCGTCCGCATCGATGGGCCACAGACGTTTGTGTTGTGGAGGGGTGCTACCTTTGATGTGCAATGATCGCGACTCCGATCGCGCCAACCGGAAGGCACGAGGCGAAGCGTGCGTGTCCGATCCTGCCGATCTCACGGTCGACGTGGTCGAGGCGGACCTGCTTCTGGAACAGAAGCGATCGCTGGAGCAGCTCAACACATGGTTCGAAGTCGCGCTCAATAACATGGTGCGCGGGCTGTCCATGTTCGACGCAGAGCAGCGCCTCATCGTCTGCAACAAGAGCTATCGGCAGATGTATTCGCTGCCCGAGGAGCTGACCTGTCCGGGCACGCCGCTGACGGACATCGTCCGCTACCACGTGCATCAGGAAACCGGCCGCGAGGGCACGATCGAAGAGGCCAAATTCTCCAAGTGGCTCGACGAGCATATCGCCAAGCTCGCCGAGGGCCGCTCGTTCTCGCAGATTCAGCATCTGCGCTGTGGGCGCACCCTCCTCGTGACGTACCAGCCCCTCGCCGACGGCGGCTGGGTCGACATTCAAGAGGACATCACCGAGAAACGTCGCACGGAAGAGAAGATCAAGTGGCTCGCGCACCACGATCCGCTAACCGGTGTCGCCAACCGCTTCCATTTCCGTGAGACCTTCGAGCACGCGCTGAAGGCACTCGGCAAGGGCTGCTCGCTGGCGCTGCACTGGCTCGACCTCGACGAGTTCAAAGAGGTCAACGACACCTATGGTCACCCGATCGGCGATGCGCTGCTGAAAGCCGTCGCGCAGCGCCTGCGCACCAGCATTCGCAAGACCGATTTCCTGGCGCGTCTCGGCGGCGACGAATTCGCCATCATCCAGACGGGAGCGGTGCGCACCGAACAGTGCGAGCGTTTGGCAAAGCGCGTGCTCGCCTCGATCTCCAAGCCCTACAACATCCTGGGCCATCCGATCACCATCAGCGCCAGCCTCGGCATCGTGCGCGCGCCGGCGCACGGCCGCACCGCCGACGAGCTCCTGAAGAACGCCGACGTAGCGCTCTACAACGTCAAATCGGCGGGGCGCCGCGGTTTCGAGCTCTACCGCCGCGGCTGCGGGCGCCACGCCGACGCGCAACGCCGCCTCGAGAACGAGATCCATTCTGCCCTCGGCCGCGATCAGTTCGAGCTGCACTATCAGCCGATCCTCAGCCTTCGCACGCATCACGTTGCAAGCTGCGAAGCGCTGTTGCGCTGGCGCCATCCGCACAACGGATTGATCCCTGCGGCTGGGTTCCTGCCGCTCGCGGAAAAGACCGGCGCCATCATCGACATCGGCCGCTGGGTGCTCGGTCAGGCGTGTCGCGACGCGACGCGTTGGGCCGACGAGCTGACCGTCACGGTCAACCTGTCGCTGCTGCAGTTCGAGAGCGGCGATCTGACGAGCGTCGTGCAGAAGGCGCTGGCCGATGCCGGTCTTCCTGCATCGCGCCTGGAGCTCGAGATCAGCGAGGCCCTGCTCGAGCGCGACAAAGGCAAGATGCGTTGCACGCTCGAAGAGCTGCGCCGCCTCGGCGTTGGGATCACGCTCGACAACTTCGGCAAGGACTCGGGCTCGCTGAGCTCGCTACGGTCGTTCCCATTCAAGCGTGTGAAAATCGATCGCACGTTGGTGCGCGAGATGCCCGGCAGCCAGGACAACGCGGCCATCGTCAGAGCTGTCGCCACGCTGGCGGAGACGCTCGGCATGGGTACGGTCGCCGAGGGTGTCGAGACGCTCGATGAGCTGAAGACGGTGACGCGCGCGGGCTGCAACAAGGCGCAGGGCTACTTCATCGGCCGGCCGGTTCCGGTCGGCGAGCTCGATGCGGTGCTGTCGGAGTGCGTGCAGCGGCACTCGTGCGCCGCTTGAGGCGAGCGGTCAGCCGGCGGGGCGTACGGCGACTCCGGCGTCGGCCATGTGCTGCTTCGCCTCGCCGATGGAATACGTCCCGAAGTGGAAGATCGACGCCGCCAGCACAGCGCTGGCGTGACCTTTCGTGATGCCGTCGACGAGATGATCGAGATTGCCGACGCCGCCCGAGGCGATGACCGGAATGGTCACGGCATCGGCGACGGCGCGCGTCAGCTCGAGGTCGAATCCGGCCTTGGTGCCGTCGCGGTCCATCGAGGTGAGCAGTATCTCCCCAGCGCCGAGCGCGGCGACATCCTTGGCGAATTGGATGGCATCGATGCCCGTCGGATTGCGCCCGCCGTGCGTGAAGATCTCCCAGCGGAGCGGCTCGCCCGGCTGCGACACGCGCTTGGCGTCGATGGCGACGACGATGCACTGGGCGCCGAACTTCTCGGCCGCCTCCTTGACGAACTGCCGGTTCTTCACCGCCGCGGTGTTGATCGACACCTTGTCGGCGCCGGCGTTCAGCAAGCGGCCGATGTCCTCGATGGTGCGCACGCCGCCGCCGACGGTCAGCGGCATGAAGCAGCGCTCGGCCGTGCGCTCGACGATGTCGAAGATGTTGTCGCGGTTCTCGTGGCTCGCCGTGATGTCGAGGAAGCACAGCTCGTCGGCGCCGGCGGCATCGTAGGCCGCCGCGGCTTCGACAGGATCGCCGGCGTCGATGAGGTCGACGAAGTTGACGCCCTTGACGACGCGGCCGTCCTTCACGTCGAGGCAGGGGATGATGCGGGTTTTCAGCATGTTTTGCCTCAGGCGCCGGCGATGAGGGCAAGGGCTTCCTTGGCGTCGAGGCGGCCGTCGTAGAGCGCGCGGCCCGTGATGGCGCCCTCAAGCATAGCATACTCGGGCTGCAGCAAGCGCCTTGACGTCGTCGATGGAGGCGAGGCCGCCCGACGCGATGACGGGAATGCTCGTTGCCCGCGCCAGCGCCGCCGTCGCCTCGAGGTTGAGGCCCTTCAGAACGCCGTCGCGCTCGATGTCGGTGTAGATGATGGCGGCAACGCCGGCGTCCTCGAAACGCTTGGCCAGCTCCTCCGCCGACAGCTCCGAGGTCTCCGCCCAGCCTTCGACCGCGACTTTGCCGCCTTTGGCGTCGATGCCGACGGCGATGCGGCCGGGGTACTCGACGCAGGCGCGGCGCACGAGCGCGGGGTCGCGCACGGCGACGGTGCCGAGGATGACGCGGGCGATGCCGCTGTCGAGCCACGTCTCGATGGTCTCCATGTCGCGGATGCCGCCGCCGAGCTGCGCCGGGATGGTGATGGCCTCGAGGATGGCGTCGACCGCATCGGAGTTCATCGGCTTGCCGGCGAAGGCGCCGTTGAGGTCGACGATGTGCAGGTACGGGAAGCCCTGGTCCTGGAACGTGCGCGCCTGCGCCGCCGGGTCGTCGTTGAACACGGTCGCGGCGTCCATCTCGCCGAGCTTGAGGCGCACGCACTTGCCGTCTTTGAGGTCGATGGCGGGGAAGAGGATCACTGGCGATATCTCGGTTCGCGGGCTGCGACGAACATGGCCGCAACCATAGCCATCAGTTCGCTGTTATTGTCGGCGATAGAGGTTTAGCGGCCGGATAAGTCAAGGCCGCCCAATATAGTGCAGCCATCATGGCCATAGCGTTCTTAGAGACTGTTCCGCAGGCGATTGCCCGCCGTCCCTTGACCGAGGCGGACGCCGTCGACATCTGGATCGCGCGCTGGCTGCGCATCCGCCGCAAGGACCTTGTCCGGCGTTACGGCTGCGACCCGCGGCGCCTCTATGAGATCTGGGAGGGGGTCCGCTTTCCCGAAGCGCGCTCCAAGGCTCTGGAGGTGTTCGAGGCCGCTATCCCTCGCTGCTCGACCGGGTCGATTTCGGACCCCATCAGCGGCACGTCCGGGCGCCCCACCCGGACCAATTACCGCTGTTCGGGTAGTTGCAGCGACCCCAGAACATGCCGGAACGGGATGAGAACAAACGCTAGACAAAGCGCCTGATTCGTGCGATGTTCTCCTTACGTTCAAGCCGCAAATGCAGCGCAATCCGGGGCCAGTATCGCGTCTCTCCCCCGTGAAGCCACAGCCAGAGAGAGACCCCGCCATGCGCACCCTCATCATCTCCTACGACCTGGCCCAGCCACACCGTAACAAGCACATCCTCGCGCAGCAGATCATGGCGATCGGGCAGTCATGGGCCCGCCCTCTGGAGCAGACCTGGTACGTGCGCACCGACGCGCGCGAGGAGCAGATCGAAGCGCAGCTGCGCGGCCATGCTCGACCCCGACGACGGCCTGCTGATCCAGGCGACGCAAGGACGAGGCGGTGCTGACCAACACGGCGCTGCGCTGGTTCCGCCAGCGGCGCGCCGGGATCGTGGCGGGTGAGGATACGAACGTCATCGCCTTCCCGATGCCCGCCCAGTTCACCGACGACCAACAGGAACTCCCGTTGCCTCTCGCCGAAGCCTGCTGAGTTCTCTCTCTCGGTATGCGTAAAGTGTCGGGGCCCGATCCGCAGATCGGGCCCCGTTTGTTTTGGGGGGCAGTCGGGCTAAGGCCGCCACTTGAGGAAGTTGGCGATCAGCTTGAGGCCGAGCGTCTGGCTCTTCTCGGGGTGGAACTGCGTGCCGGCCACGTTGTCCTTGGCGATAAAGGCCGTGACCGGGCCGCCGTAGTCGGTCTCGGCGACGATCGCCGAGCGCTCGTCCGGCACGAAGTGGAACGAGTGCACGAAGTAGGCGTGCAGGCCGTCGGGACCGGTGGGGATGCCCGCGAGCAGCGCGTGCGGGGCGCCGACCTGCAGCGTGTTCCAGCCCATGTGCGGGATCTTGAGCTGCGGGTCGTTCGGCTCGATGGCGCGCACCTCGCCGGCGATCCAGTCGAGCCCGTCGGTCACCTCGAACTCCAGCCCGCGCGTCGCCATGAGCTGCATGCCGACGCAGATGCCGAGGAACGGCCGGCCTTTGACGCGCACCGTGTCTTCGAGCGCGTCGCGCATGCCGGGAACGGCCTCGAGGCCGCGCTTGCAGTCGGCGAAGGCGCCGACGCCCGGCAGCACGATGCGGTCGGCGGCGGCGACGATGTCGGGATCGGCGGTGACGGTGATCTCGGCGTCGGCCTCGCTTTCGCGCGCCGCGCGCTCGAAGGCCTTGGCGGCGGAGTGGAGGTTGCCCGAGCCGTAGTCGATGATGGCGACGCGCTGCATTGGGCTCACGCTCGCGCCCACATGCGGCGCCCGCGCGCGACAGCGTCCTTGGCCCGCGCGATGGCCGTTTGCGACCAGGAGGCATCGGCGTGCGCAGGTGCCAGCGGATCTGGGCCGACGGTCGGCGGGATATCGGTGTGCGTCGGTAGCCAGACCTCGAGGAAGCGGCGCTCGCAGTCCTCGCGGTTGCGCCCCGCTACGGTGCCGACGAGACGCCAGCCGCGCCGCTCCAGCGCGGCGCTGTAAAGCGCGCCGGCCTCGAAGCCGAACACGATCTGCACGATGAGCAGCAGGGCGTTGCTGACGTTGGTCGCGCCGGCCGTCGTCAGCAGCCAGACCAGCAGGCCCGTGGCGCCGACGTAGATGGCGAACTCGAGCCACATGCGCTTGCCAGCAGCCACAGCGGCGGCACAGCTGCGGCCAGCCACGAGAAGCCGTCTTTGACGAAGACGAGCCGCTCGGCGCTGTCGAGACGATTGGCCGGTCCGTTCGGCGGCTCATGCACGGTGAAGATGACCAACGCCGGTCCTCGCAACCGAAGTGACAGATCAGCCGGCTAGTGTCCCGATCCCGAAGCTCGCCACAGCTTGCTGCCGGGTGGGGAGCGAGCTTCGGAATCAAAGGGACACTAGAAGCAAAGGCATGCTAGTGTGATTCAGATCGAGATATTCGCTCGAAACCTCGCCGCTGATGATAGCGAAAATCTCGATCAATCACACGAGCGTGCCTTTGGTCGAGGGCACGCGGCCGGCCTGGCGCGCATCGGCCTCGGTCGGCCTTGCGCAGGGCGCGCGCGAGGCCCTTATAGCAAGTCTCGGCGATGTGGTGGTTGTTCTCGCCGTAGAGGTTTTCGACGTGCAGCGTGATGCCGGCGTTCTGCGCGAAGGCCTGGAACCACTCGCGGAACAGCTCGGTGTCCATCTCGCCCACCTTGGGCTTGGAAAACTCGACCTTCCAGACGAGGTACGGCCGGCCGGAGACGTCGATGGCGACGCGCGTCAGCGTGTCGTCCATCGGCAGGTGCACGTCGGCGTAGCGGGTGATGCCCTTCTTGTCGCCGAGCGCCTTGGCGACGGCCTGGCCCAGCACGATGCCGGTGTCCTCGGCCGTGTGGTGGAAGTCGATGTGCAGGTCGCCCTTGGCCTTCAGGGTGATGTCGATCATTGAATGGCGGGCGAGCTGCTCCAACATGTGATCGAGGAAGCCGATCCCGGTCTCAATGTCGAACACGCCGGAGCCGTCGAGATCGACGGTGGCCGTGATCTCGGTCTCCTTGGTCTTGCGGGAAATGGTCGCCTGCCGCTTCAATTGAGCCCTCTTAGGCTTAGCTTGCCTCGCCGGAACCGAGCGTTTATCAGCTTGAGCCCTGCCGTTCCAGAGCCGCCCTTCGCGGCTCGCGGGCCCAGCAACCCGCCGCCTTATCCGCAGCCTGGATGCTAATGCAATGCAAAGTTCTGGCCCTCACGCGGACGAGCCGCGCTCCTGGCACGCCACGACCATACTGACCATTCGTAAAAATGGTCGTGTGGTCATCGCCGGCGACGGCCAGGTCAGCCTCGGCGCCACCATCATCAAGGCCAATGCGCGCAAGGTGCGCACCCTCGGCAAGGGCGGCGTCATCGGCGGCTTCGCCGGGGCGACGGCCGACGCCTTCACGCTGTTCGAGCGGCTGGAAGGCAAGCTCGAGCAGTACCCCGGGCAGCTGACGCGCGCCTGCGTGGAGCTGGCCAAGGACTGGCGCACCGACCGCTACCTGCGCCGGCTGGAGGCGATGATGCTCGTCGCCGACGCCGAGACGACGCTCGTGCTCACCGGCACGGGCGACGTGCTCGAGCCGGAGCAGCACGTCATGGGCATCGGCTCGGGCGGCAACTATGCGCTCGCCGCGGCCCGCGCTCTGCTCGATCAGCCGCTCGACGCCGAGGCGATCGCGCGCAAGGCGATGGCGATCGCCGCCGAGATCTGCGTCTACACCAACGACAACCTGGTAATCGAAAGCCTGCCGTCCAGCCGTTGAGACGGCCCGTCGGTTCAGTGCAGTAAAGGCATCTTCGATCGATGACCACTTCTCTCCCCGCGAGATCGTCTCCGAGCTCGACCGCTACATCGTCGGCCAGGGCGACGCCAAGCGCGCCGTCGCCATCGCGCTGCGCAACCGCTGGCGCCGTCAGCAGCTGCAGGGCGACCTCAAGGAAGAGGTGCTGCCCAAGAACATCCTGATGATCGGGCCGACCGGTGTCGGCAAGACGGAGATCTCGCGCCGTCTGGCCAAGCTCGCGGGGGCGCCCTTCATCAAGGTCGAGGCGACGAAGTTCACCGAGGTCGGCTACGTCGGCCGCGACGTCGACAGCATCATCCGCGACCTCGTCGAGGTGGCGCTGGCGCTGGTGAAGGACGCCAAGCGCAAGGACGTGCGCGCGCAGGCGGAAAAGAACGCCGAGGAACGCGTGCTCGACGCGCTGGTCGGGCCGGGGTCGTCGCCGACGACGCGCGAATCGTTCCGCAAGCGTCTGCGCACCGGCGAGCTCAACGACAAGGAGATCGAGATCCAGGTCTCCGACATGCCCGGCGCCGGCTTGCCGATGTTCGACATTCCCGGCGCGCCAGGCGCCTCCATCGGGGCGATCAACATCGGCGACATGCTCGGCAAGGCGTTCGGCCAGCGCACCAAGCCGCGTCGCGTCACCGTGGAGGACAGCCACGACGTGCTCATCGCCGAGGAAAGCGACAAGCTGATCGACGGCGACGCGATCGTCGGCGAGGCGATCCATGCGGTCGAGAACAACGGCATCGTGTTTCTCGACGAGATCGACAAGATCTGCTCGCGCTCCGACGTCGGGCGCATCGGCGGCGACGTTTCGCGCGAGGGCGTGCAGCGCGACCTGCTGCCGCTGATCGAAGGCACGACGATCTCCACCAAGCACGGGCCGGTGAAGACCGACCACGTGCTGTTCATCGCCTCGGGCGCCTTCCACGTGGCCAAGCCGTCCGACCTGTTGCCGGAGCTGCAGGGGCGTCTGCCGATCCGCGTGGAGCTTCAAGCCGCTGACGCGCGAGGACCTGCGCCGCATCCTCACCGAGCCGGAGGCGAGCCTCATCAAGCAGTACGTGGCGCTGATGGCGACGGAGGGCCTGACGCTGAACTTCACCGACGATTCCATCGACGCGATGGCCGATGCGGCCGTGCAGGTGAATTCGACGGTCGAGAACATCGGGGCGCGGCGGCTGCAGACGGTGATGGAGCGCGTGCTCGACGAGATCTCGTTCGAAGCGTCCGACCGCGGCGGCCATGCCGTGACCATCGATGCGGCCTACGTCAGCGCGCGCATCGGCGATCTCGTCAAGAACGCCGACCTCTCCAAGTTCATCCTTTAGTCGCTGCGTAGCACTCGCCTGGTCATCCCTGCCGCGCGAGCGGAGCGAGCGCAGAGCAGGATCCAGCGAATGCTCGCCTATCGCAATATCTGAACGAGTCTGCGACGCTATCTTACGCTGGGTCCCGGATAGCCTCCATCGACGCTCCGGCTTCCGGGATGACAGTGTGTGGGGCTAAGCCTGGCGAGCCGTCATGGCGGTCTTCAAGACGCGGGCGTAGTTGCCGATGGCGAGCTTCTGGATGCTTTCCGCCGGGAAGCCCGCCTTCTGCCAATAGCGGATGACGCGCTGCAGATCGGCGTAGCTGGCGATTGCCGGTCGCGAGATCGCGTTCATGTCGGTGCCGAAGCCGGCGTGATCGTCGCCGAGCCACTCGGCCAGCTCCCACAGCCGCTGTGCATAGGCTTCCGGCGTCGCGCCGACGTCCGAGCGCATCGGCCACAGACCGATGACGCCGCCCTTGTCGGCGATGAGCTTTGCCGTATCGAACGAAAGCTGGCGCGCCTGCCAGACCGGCATCTTCCAGCTCGGCGTGCGCGTGCGCGTCACCGAGCTGTGCGACCACACGACGGGCTGCGTCGACGTTTCCAGCGCCTGGCGCACGGCCGTGTCGGTGCAGTGGGCGAGATCGACGAGGATGCCGAGGCGATTGCATTCCTGCACGACCTTAAGGCCCAGCTCGGTGAGGCCGTCGTGCTGCGGCGCTTCGGTCTGGAAGTCGCCGAGCGGGTTCTCGATGTAGTGCACGAGCTGCACGCTGCGCACGCCGAGCTCGTAGGCGCGCTGCAGCGGTTTAGGATCGTCCTCGACGAAGGTCGCGCCTTCGACCGTGAGTACGACATGCGGCTCGCCTGCCACTGCGCGGTCGACGTCCTCGGGCGTCAGCGCGATCTTCAGGTTCTGCTCGGCGATGTGCTGCTTGATGCGCGTGAGGTCGTCTTCGAACCACGCGCTTGCTTCGCCGGGCTTGGGCAGGCCTTTTTGCTTGATGCCCTTGCGAGGTGATGCGCAGCCACGGCACGTCGCCGACCAGCGACCAGGCGACGAGCGTCGCGTTGCCGGCCGCCATCGCCGGTCCGAGCGGGCTCTTCGCCGGCGATGTTGCCCATGCCGAAGAAGAACAGGTGGCGAGTGCATGTCGCCGATGTAGACGCCGCGCGCGTCCTCGGCGTAGGCGCGAGCGCGCCAGCGCGCAGGAGGCGGCGAGCGCCCCCTGCACGAACTGCCGGCGATCGATGTCCATGGTTTCGCCGCTTCGACCCGGGCTGCCTACTCGATGAACACCGTCGCCACGTAGTCCATGGTGCGGTTGTTGTTGTTGGCGCGGCAGCAGCGTGTTGATGAGGAAGGAGGTCGGCGAGTAGTTCTCAGGGATGCCGGCCCAGTTGAAGCCGGTGCCGACGAGACGCGCACGCCAGTTCTGCCACATGCGGCCGGTCATGCCGACGTAGTAGCCCTTCAGCTTGGCGAACTGCGGCTGCATCTGCTCGGCGACCGTGCGATGGCCGACCGACATCTTCGCGAGGCCCGCCGGGTTCTCGGTGAAGATGCTGTCGATGAGCGGCTTGCGCACGTCGTCAGCCAGCTCCATCTGGTCGAGGACGAGCAGCGGGCCATCGGCGAGGCCGGAATACGAGTTGCGGCCGTGCAGCGGCAGGACGTTGCCCGTCGCCTTCATCGGCTCCATCGGCTCCTTGACGCAGGACGGTACGCGGCTGCCCTTGAATGCCGCGGCATCCTTCACTGGATCGCAGTTGCGCAGCGACAGCAGCGAGAACACGAACTCCGAGCAGTACATGTCGAGCGGCTTGCCGAGGATGACCTTGGCCGAGCGCGATCGGCGCCGAACGTCCTTGACGAACGACATTCCCCCCGACTGATACTTCGGCTTCTGGTAGTCCTGGTTGAAGCTGATCTGGCTCGGATAGACCTTGCCGGCGCTGGCGTTGAGCTTCGTCGCCCAGGCGAGCAGGTTGGCCTTCTGCGCGTCGGTCAGATTGCGCGGGCGGATGATGTGCAGGAAGTTGAGCGTGCGGTAGTGCTCGCTCGTCAGGTTGCCGGGGCCGACGTATTCGCCGTCCATCGGGTTGTCGAGATTGCGCAGGTTGCCGTTCTTGTCGATGTAGGCAAAGCCCGTGTGCGAGATGCCCATCTGGATGTTCGGATAGGCGCCGGCGCCGCCCCACTCCGAGCGGAACGTCAGCATGATGTCGCCGGTCTGCAGCAGCCCGCTCTTGCCCAGGCGCGCGGAAAGACCGGAGCGCTTGGCGACGACGAGGCGCAGGCCGACGTCGCCCTTCGCCTTGATGCCGTCGGGGTGCTTGAACTCGACCAGCTTGTCGGTGGTCTTGATGTCGGGGAGCTTCGCCCAGGTGCTCTTCGGCACGGCGAAATAGACGGGGATCTTCAGCTTCTTTGCGAGGTCGGCGTTCGTCTTTTCGTTGAAGGTGAAGTCGGCGGCGGTGGCGCTCTGCCAGCCGAAGGCTGCGACGGCGAAACAGGCGGCGACGGCAACGACTTTGTTTTGCAATGACATCCGGGCATCTCCCCCACGCGGAATTATTGGGTGCTGGCTTAGCATGCCGCCGAGCGGCGCCCAACCGCGATCGTCCGATTGAGGCACAGCCCGGATACAACCTCTTAAGCATGTCTGGCTTAGGGTGCCTGGGCGTCCAAATGTGGGCAGCGCGACGCAACGCGCTGCCGATCGTATCCGCGTCCCCCAGTGCCCCCGTCCTATTGGAGCTTCGCTCATGAAGCCGTAGCTTACCCGCGCCTTGCTGACCGCAGCGCTGGCGATCGCGGCATCTTCCGCTTTTGCCCAGGAAACACCCCAAAACATCCGTGGCGCTACGACCGGCCCGACGACGGCCCGTGGCTTCAGCCACGCCGAGCAGTACATCCACCTGCAGGACGTGAAGCCGGCCGACAACATGTATCCGGTCGTGCTGCATCCCGAGCAGGACAAGGCGGCGCGCGAGAAACTGGCGGCGCTACAGGCGAAGACCGGCAAGAAGCCGAACATCCTCCTGTTCCTGATGGATGACGTCGGCTGGATGGACCCCGGCTTCAACGGCGGCGGCACCGCGGTCGGCAATCCGACGCCGGTGATGGACAAGCTCGCCAACGAGGGGCTGGTGCTCACCTCGGCCTATTCGACGCCGTCGTGCTCGCCGACGCGCGCCACCATCCATACCGGGCAGAACCCGCTGCATCACGGCATCCTGCGTCCGCCCATGTACGGCGAAGCCGGGCGGCCTCGACGGCGCCATCACCATGCCGCTGCTCCTGAAGCAGCAGGGCTACATCACGCAGGGCGTCGGCAAGTGGCACATGGGCGAGAACCAGGGCTCGCTGCCGCAGAACGTCGGCTACGACGACTTCATCGGCTTCCTCGGCGTCTCCGACATGTACACCGAATGGCGCGACGTCTACTTCAACCCGGAGGTCGCGCTGTCGCCCGAGCGTTTCAAGATGCTCGAGCAGGACGCGTTCAATCACTACAAGGTGCATTGCACGCCCGGCGACAAGACGAAATGCGAGAACGGCAAGCTGATTGAGCTCAACTACACCAAGGAGCTCGACAAGCACTGGCTGGAGGTGAGCACGGACTTCCTGCAGAAGATGCAGGGCTCCAAGCAGCCGTTCTTCCTCTATCACGCGACGCGCGGGTGCCACTTCGACAACTATCCGTCCGACGAGTGGGCGGGCCACTCGCTGTCGCGCACCGTTTACGGCGACTGCATGGTCCAAATGGACTACACGCTCGGCAGGCTGGTGCGGAAGCTGGAGGACATCGGCGAGCTCGAGAACACGCTGATCATTCTCACCTCCGACAACGGTCCCGAGTGCGAGATCCCGCCGCACGGCCGCACGCCGTTCCGCGGCTGCAAGGGATCGAGCTGGGAAGGTGGCGTGCGCGTGCCGACGTTCGCCTACTGGAAGGGCATGATCGAGCCGCGCAAATCGGACGGCCTGTTCGATCTCGCCGACATGCTGCCGACGGCGCTGTCGCTGGCCGGCGTGCCGGGAGCCGAACTCGCCAAGCTGTTTCCCAAGGACAACCTACATCGACGGCGTCGATCAGGCGGCGTTCCTCGTCGCCGACGGCGGCCTCTCGGCGCGGCGCAGCCGCCCGTACACGCTCAACCAATACTACTCTGCAATGCGCATCGACGAGTTCAAGGGCGTGGTGACGGCCGAGATCGAGAACGGCGTCGTGCAGAAGGGCGACTGGGGCGGCTTCAGCGGTTCGATCTTCACCGACAGCGGCGGCGGCATCTTCTTCAACCTCTACACCAACCCGAAGGAGGATGTGAGCGTCGGCATCCGCCACATCCCGATGGGCGTGCCGATCATGGCGGCGTCAGGTTGGTACATGAAGGAGCTGATCAAGTATCCGCCGCAGTTCAAGATCGGCTTCCTGTCCAACAATCCGCCCATCTACGACCTCCTGCCGAAGATCCAGGAGATGAAGAAAGAGCAGATGGAGAAGAACGGCGTCGGGCGCCCGACGCCGTAAGGAGACCGCCATGCGGATTGGAACTTTGAGTGCTGCGTGCGTTTGCTTGTTCGTCGGGGCGGCAGCCGCCGCGCCGATGGACAAGCGCTGCGCGGACTACTCCGGGTTGCCCGAGGGCGGCGGCGAGACGGCCGGCATGGTGTTCGTCCCGGGCGGGGCGTTCGCTATGGGGTCGGACCGGCAGATGCCCGAGGAAAGCTCGACGCACATCGTGCGCGTCGACGGCTTCAATATCGACCGGCATGAGGTGACGAACGCGCAGTTCGCGCGCTTCGTCGCCGCGACGGGCTACGTCACGTTGGCCGAGCGCGGGCCGGATACGTCGAAGGGTCTGCCCGAAGATGTGAGCGGTCCCGGCTCGGTCGTGCTTTGTGCAGCCGGTTAAAGGCGGCGACGTCAGCCGCTGGTGGCGGTACGTGAAGGGCGCAAGCTGGCGCGAGCCGGAGGGGCCCGACTCGTCGATCGCGGGACGCGAGAACCGGCCGTCGTGCACATCGCCTACGACGATGCGCGGGCCTATGCGCGCTGGCTCGGACGCGATCTGCCGACCGAGGCGCAGTGGGAGTACGCGGCGCGCGGCGGTCGCGAGGACGGCACCGTTGAGAACGGCGCCTTCGACGCTGAAGGCAAGACCGCGGCCAACACCTGGCAGGGCGTCTTCCCGGTCTACAACACCGCCGACGACGGCTATGCGGGCGCCGCGCCGGTCGCCTGCTTCAAGCCCAACGGCTTCGGTCTCTACGACATGATCGGCAACGTCTGGGAGTGGACGAGCGACTGGTACGCCGCTGGCCACGCGCGGACCCCGTCGGACAATCCCATGGGGCCTAACCTCATGCAGGTGCGGTTGGCGCCTGGAGCAACGCCGACGAAGGTCATCAAGGGCGGCTCGTATCTGTGCTCGGGCAACTTCTGCGGACGCTATCGCGCCAGCGCGCGTCAGCCGCAGGAGGTCGACCTCGGCACCAGCCATATCGGCTTCCGCACCGTGCTCAACAAAACGCCGGCGACGGACGCTGCGGCGCGTTAAGTAACGCGCCGCGCGCGCACTCATGCATGCGGTCGTGGCAGTTGTGGGGTGCATTTTCTGCATCCGTCCTTACTATGGCGCCTCAACCTTGCATGAGGCCGCCCCGAGGAATGCCGCACGACACCCCGCTCATCGCTACCATCGTCGTGGGGCTCTGCCTCGCCTTCGTCTTCGGCGCCATCGCCCAACGCATCCGCGTATCCCCGCTCGTCGGCTACCTCCTCGCCGGCGTAGCGCTCGGCCCCTATACGCCCGGCTTCGTCGCCGATCAGTCGCTGGCCAGCGAGCTGGCTGAGATCGGCGTCATCCTGCTGATGTTCGGCGTCGGGCTGCACTTCTCTCTCAAGGAGCTGTGGTCGGTGCGCTCCATCGCCGTCCCCGGCGCCATCGTGCAGATCGCCGTGGCGACGATGTTCGGCGTCGGGCTCGGCAGCTGGCTCGGCTGGCCGCTCGGCGCCGGCATCACTTTTGGTCTCGCGCTGTCGGTGGCGAGCACGGTGGTGCTGCTGCGCGCGCTGCAAGAGCGCCGCATCATCAACACCGAGCGCGGGCGCATCGCCGTCGGGTGGCTGATCGTCGAAGACCTCGTCATGGTGCTGACGCTGGTGCTGCTGCCGCCACTCGTGCCGCTCTTGAACGGCAGCCTCCAGGATGCCGCGAGCTCCGGCTTCGAGATTGCGGAGATCGCCGGTACCGTGGCGCTAACGATCGCCAAGGTCGGCGCCTTTGTCGTCGTCATGCTTGTCGTCGGACGCCGGGTGATCCCGTGGATCCTGCACTACGTCGCGCACAGCGGCTCGCGCGAGCTGTTCCGCCTCGCCGTGCTGAGCATCGCGCTCGGCGCCGCCTACGGTGCGGCGCAGCTCTTCGGCGTTTCGTTTGCCCTCGGCGCCTTCTTCGCCGGCATGATCTTGAGCGAGTCGGCGCTCAGCCAGCAGGCGGCGTCGGAGACGCTGCCGCTGCGCGACGCCTTCGCGGTGCTGTTCTTCATCTCCGTCGGCATGCTGTTCGACCCGGCGATCCTCGTTCGCGACCCCCTGCCCGTGCTGGCTACGGTCGCCATCATCATCATCGCCAAGTCGGTCGCCGCACTCGCCATCGTGCAGTTGTTCGGGCGCCCACTCGGCACCGCCGCCACCATTGCCGTCAGCTTGGCGCAGATCGGCGAGTTCTCGTTCATTCTTGCGGGCCTCGGCGTGTCGCTCGGCCTCATGCCGCAGCTCGGCCGCGAGCTGGTCCTTGCCGGCGCCATCATCTCGATCCTGCTCAATCCGCTGCTGTTCATGGCGCTCGACCGGCTGCGCCCGTGGCTCGATGCGCGCGACGGCGCGGCGGTTGTCGCTGCTGCAGCGCCGCCGCAAGAGCGCAAGCCCGCCAGCGAAACTGAGATCGAGGTGACGAGCCAGCAGGGCCACACGGTCCTCGTCGGCTACGGCAGCATCGGTCACTGGATCGGCGAGGCTTTGTCGAGCGCCGGCGTGCCGTTGTTCGTCATCGACGAGAAGGACGAAATCGTCGCGAGGCTCAAGGCGCGCGGCATCGAGGCCGTCGCCGGCAGCGCGCCCGCGGCGCTCGTCGCCGCCAATCTCCCGCACGCGCGCGCTTTGCTCGTCGCCGTGCCGGAAGCCTTCGAGGCGGGACAGATCGTTGCTCAGGCGCGCGCCGCCAACCGCGCCCTCTTCATCGTGGCGCACGCGCATTCCGACACCGAGGCGGCATATCTCTCCAACTACGGGGCAAGCGTCGTCGTGCAGGGCGCGCGCGAGATCGCCGCCACGATGGTTGCGCAGCTGCCGCCCGCGGCGTCTGCCATGCAGCTACCGCAGACCAGCTAAGAGCTTGACGCCGCGTCCATACTTCTGTCGATTTTGCACTGCAGCAAGGCGTTCGAATTGCGTTAGTTGCGTAGCGGGGCAATCGATATGGAAAGCCGAAATATTGATCCGGCACGATGCGGGCCGATTGCTGCGATGGGGATCGCTGCGTCACTCCTGTGCGCCGGTCCCGCAGTGGCCGCGCCCAGCGGCGGCTGCGCGGCGGTCAATCGCGGTTCGCTCAACGCCGATCTCGCGGCGAGCGCGCCCGTCGCGCGCCAGATAGCTCTCGATGCAGGTGACTTGCTCAGCTTCGCGGCACGCGGTGCATCCGTCGCGCTGGTCAGCGGCGCTGGCGCTCCCGCGACGCTGATCGGTGGTACGTCGGCTGCGGCGACGACCTTCAAGGCGCCCGCCGCCTCCTCCTACGTGTTCCAGTTCGCGGCCGCCGGTGGAGCGGCAGGAAGCGTCAGCGTCTCCTGCGCGCCGGCGTACACCGAGGCCGCCAACGCTGCCTTCCTCGAGCGCCGCAAGGCGCTGCTCAACGAGCGCGATCCCGATCGCCTGCGCATCGATCGTGCGGCGACGCCGATTGCCAATTCCGGCAAGCCGCTGTCGAGCACGATTGCCGTCGACGATGACGGCCGGCCGAAGGACGTCGAGTTCTCGGTCAGCGTTTCGGAGATCACCGCGGCGACGAACGGCAACAAGGTCGTGGAGCCGGGTATCGTCGATTTCTGGCTGCAGGGGCGCATGCAGAACTATGCCTCGACCAGCCTCGATACGGGCACGAGCGACGGCAATCTGGGCGTTCTTTATCTCGGCACGCGCTCCATGGTCGGCCCCGACATCATGTTTGGAGCGCTGGCGCAGCTCGATCGCGGCGTCGAAAGCTCCAAGTACGACGCGCCGGAAATGGCGGCCAAGGGTTGGATGGCCGGGCCGTACATGAGCGCCAAGCTCGGCTCGGGCGTGACGTTCGACGGACGCGCGGCGTGGGGCGAAACCGAGAATGCGGTCGCGAGCCCCGAGATCGACGACAGCCTCACCGCACGCCGTCTTGTGCGCGGCAAGCTCACCGGCACGCGCGAGTTCGGCGGCTGGAACGTCGCGCCCAGCGTCGGGCTCGTCTACGTCGAGGATGCGGTGCGCGATGCGGCTTCCGGAGAGACGCGCGCCGCCGGCACCGGCAAGGTCGAAGTGCTACCCGAGGTTTCGAAGCGCTTTGCCGTCGATGACGTGACCTTCATCGAGCCGCGCGCGGCGGTCGGCGCGTTCGTCGGCTTCGATGATCTGCAAGCACTCAATCCGGCCGTGCCGTCGGCGCGGCCCACAGATGTGCAATTGAAGGCGGAAGCGGGCGTTGCCTACGGCGTGAAGGACGGCTCGAGCCTGCAGGCGACGGGCGGCGTGGAGAGCGGCACAACGACGACGCCGGAAAACTGGATGGGTCGCTTGCAGCTCAACGTCCCGCTCGGGAAATGACGCCCTTCGCAGCGCAGCATGTCTTCAATTTTGTCAACAATTTCCTTACGACTATGCAATGGAAAGTTATTTCGTGTGTCACACAAGTCACGTATAGTGATTGTTGTAGGTGATCAGTATTGGCTGCGGGTATCTGCCGAAGTGGCAGTGATTTAGCTCCCCCGAACCGCCTTTCCGTAGCGCTGATCTCCTGCGAAGGAGGTGACGCATGGCATGCCCGAAGATCGAGGTCCGCGGAAAAAGGGTAATCCTTCTCAGCGGGTTTCACGACACGGTCGAAGCAGCCCGCCCCCAGGTACTCCGTGATGCGGATGTGAAGGAAGCCGACGAACTGCGGCAGTCTGCCAGACTGCACCCCGACGCGGTGGCATTCGGCTTCGTTGCAGGCCGCTGGGTACCGGCCGCCTGAGCCGGCCCTAGGGACGATCGTCCCGCTCCAAACCTGGAAGTCCTCTTATTGCGATCCCCAGACCCCCGGGTCTGGGGATTTGCCGTCTTTCAGGGGCGCGGCAGAGACGCTAGATAAAGGCCATCGCCTTCACCCGGATGCCCATGGTTCTCGCACTCGATACGCCTCCTGCCGCTGCAGACGTTGCTCTAGTCGCTGAAAAGCCGTCTCTCGCCGGCCTCGGCCGCGAGGGGCTGCGCACGGCGCTGGCCAGCGCCGGGGTGCCGGACAAGCAGCTGCGCATGCGCGTCAACCAGCTGTACAGCTGGCTGTACGTGCGCGGCGTGCCGAACTTTGACGCCATGACCGATGTGGCCAAGGAGCTGCGCGCGGCGCTCAGCCAGCGCTATTCGCTGGCGCGGCCCGAGATCGTCAACGAGCAGGTGTCGATCGACGGCACGCGCAAATGGCTGCTGCGGCTCGCTTCGCAGGGACGTGACGGCAAGCCGCCCGAAATCGAGACGGTTTATATTCCCGAGGCCGAGCGCGGCACTCTGTGCATATCGAGCCAGGTCGGCTGCACGCTGAATTGCACGTTCTGCCATACGGGCACGCAGCGCCTCGTGCGCAACCTCACGGCCCAGGAGATCGTCGGGCAGATCCTGCTGGCGCGCGACCGCATCGGCGACTGGCCGGACGCGGAGCCGCCGGGCGACGGGCGCCTGCTGCCGTCGTCGGATCGCAAGATCACCAATATCGTGCTCATGGGCATGGGCGAGCCGCTGTACAACTTCGACAACGTCAAGGCGGCGATGGAGATGGCCGCCGACGGCGAGGGACTATCCGTATCCAAGCGGCGCATCACGCTGTCGACCTCCGGCATCGTGCCGGAGATCGCCCGCTGGGGCGCCGAAACCGGCACAATGCTGGCCATTTCGCTGCATGCGGTGCGCGATGAGCTGCGCGACGAATTGGTGCCGATCAATCGCAAGTATCCGATCGCCGCGCTGCTCGATGCGTGCCGCAACTACCCGGCGCTGTCCAATGCGCGGCGCATCACGTTCGAATACGTCATGCTGAAGGGCGTCAACGACAGCCTGGCGGAGGCGCGCGAGCTGGTGCGGCTGCTGGCCGGCATCCCCGCCAAGATCAATCTCATTCCGTTCAACCCGTGGCCGGGCGCGCCGTACGAATGCTCCGACTGGGAGCAGATCGAGCGCTTCGCCGAGGTCGTGAACAAGGCCGGATACGCCAGCCCGGTGCGCACGCCGCGCGGACGCGACATCTATGCCGCGTGCGGGCAGCTTCGCTCGGCGAGCGTCAAGCAGCGCGCCAGCGACCGCGCCGTGCCGATCGATGCGGCTTCGAGCGGCAGCGGGGCCTGACCTAGCGTGATGATCGAGAAATTCGCTATCATCGGCTGCGAGGTGTCGGGCGAATTTCTCGATCTGAATCACGCTGGCAAATCAATGATTTCTAGTGCCCCTTATGATTCCGAAGTTCGCTCCGGACTCCAGCAGCAAGCTCTGGCGAACTTCGGAATTGGGGCACTAGCCGTGTTCTGGAAGACCACCGGCCGCATCCTCATCGTCATCCCGTTCGCGCTGCTGCTGGCGGCGGCCGCCGTACTGTTCGTGCTGGTGACGCTGGGCCTCGAGCGCATCACCTCCTTCCTGCACGTCAATCCGATCGGCAACGAGGACGCCGAAACCATCTTCGCCATGCTGAACCACGGCGTCGTTCTGCTCGCCAGCCTGACGATCATTCCGACGCTGCTCATGGTCATCATCGGCGAGATCGCCCGCATCCGCTCGCTGGCCTACTACGTCGTCGGCGGCGGCATCGCGCTGGCCGCCATTCCCCTGCTCGCCCGCTATGGCCAGGGGGGCGCCATTGCCACGCCCGACGCGCTGGTGTGGCAGGTCTTCGCCACGGCGGGGTTTGCCGGCGGCTTCGTCTATTGGCTGATCGCCGGCGCGCAACGCTTGAGCCGCTCGCTGGCGGCCGCGTTAGGCAGAAGCGGCGTTTTTCATTGAGATAGGGAACTTAGGGCCTGTAAGCTCGGCGGCAGGTGAACCCGAGCGAGTGGGCCCATGATCACGCTGCTGCGCGTCCTTTTCGGCTTCATCGTCGCCTGCCTCGTCGCCGGCGTGGTGACCGTCGCCTTCGTCGTCACCCCGGCCGACATCGCCGCCCTGCCGGCCGAGGCGCAGACCGAGAGGCTCGGCAACGCCGGCGTCCTGTCGCTGCTCGCCGCCACGCACTCGGCGATCTTCGCCTTGCCGTTCGCCATCATCGCCATCGGCATCGCCGAGCTGTCGCGCGTGCGCTCGTGGATCTATTACGTGCTGGTCGGCATCGCCATCGCGCTGGGCGGCTTCGCGGCCGAGTACGCTGACGAGGTGCCCGGGCAGCCGTCGATCTTCAACGACTACGCGCTGGGCGCCTTTATCGCCGTCGGCGTGCTGAGCGGCCTCGCCTACTGGCTCGTCGCCGGGCGCCGCGCGGGCGGCAAGCGCGGCGATGTTCCGCCGCCTCCGGCCGCCGCCCCTCCGGCCGAGCCCGGGCCGGTGGCGCAGGCGACGTAATCCTCGTCGGGATAAACAACGCTCTCACGCGCAATTGTGTTGTTGCGGCGCAGCAATCAGTTTAGTTTTCGCGATAGTGCTTGCGGGGGCAAGGAGAAGGCTCGCCGCATGCTCGATCCGGACCTTCAGCAACGTTTCGCCCGCCGCTGCGCCGATGCCGCCTTCGGCTATTCGGCCGCCAGCACCGCCGCCTACGCGGCCATGGCCGAGCAGGTGCTGAATTTCTGGTCGGGCGTGTTGCAGGCGCCGGCCCCGCCGAAGCCCCAGCCGGCATCCCAGCTGTGGAACTGGCCGGTGCCCATGGCGCCGACGCCTGCCGACCCCGCGACGCCGCTGTTCAATCCGTTCGCCTGGATGCTGCCGCCGCCGCCGCGCGCCCGCGCCCGCACCGGTAACGCTGCCGACCAATCCGTGGGAGGCCATGTCGGCGTTCGCCAACGCGATGAGCGAGCGCGCTGAGCGCGATGAGTGCCACGCCGGTCCGCCCGCTCGCCGGCCCCGCCAATCCCATGGCGGCGTGGCTGACGATGTTCCCCTTTGCGGCGCCGACCTCGGCCTGGCCGATGGCCTTCATGATGATGTCGTCGGGCGTGCCGCACGCGGTCGCCTGGCCGACGGCGGAGGCCAACGCGGCCGTGCTCGATGCCGCCGACGCGGCGACCCAATCGATCAAGAAGGTGTTCGCCAGCTATCAGACCGAAGGCGGCCACGCGTCATCGCTCGGCACCTGGCCGCCGACGGAAATGCTGACGCTGATGGCCATGGTGCCGCTGAACGTCGGCACCATGTTCACCGCGCTGCGCATGTCCTGACACGCGCACGTAGCTGACTAAGCGCAGTTCGCTGATCGCTCAGGTAGCTTTCTTGGCCATCTGCTGATGTGGCTTCAGGCGGCAGTGCGCCTTGCGCGTCTTGCCCGCTTGGTCGTGATCTGCTGCTTCCAATAGCACTCGGCCTTGGTGCCGCACGCGTTGGTGTCGAGGCCGACGCAGACCGACGGCGGTTTCTTCTCGCTTTTCTTTTCGGCCTTCTTGTCCTCGGCGGCCATGGCCGTGGCGGCAAAGGCGATCGAGATGGCGGCGGCGAACGCGGGGCCGCGCCAGAAATAGCTACGCATGAAAACAGAACTCCCAGCCCGTGTACCCCGCGCTGCCATCTTACCACAGGTTGTAACGACATTAAACGGCATTCATCACGCGGACCGATAGCCCGCCCCGAGGACGGGCCGGCCCGCGCTTGCGGGTAGGTCGCCGATCCCTATAGTGCGCCGCCGTACGAATTTCTCGCCTTTCGCCAGAAGAGCCCTCATGACCTCCAAGCCCAAGCCGATCAAAAAGGTCGTGCTCGCCTACTCCGGCGGCCTCGATACCTCGATCATCCTCAAGTGGCTGCAGCAGACCTACGGCGCCGAGGTGGTCACCTTCACCGCCGACCTCGGCCAGGGCGGCGAGATCGAGCCGGCGCGCGAGAAAGCGCTGATGCTCGGCATCAAGCCGCAGAACATCTACATCGAGGACCTGCGCGAAGAATTCGTGCGCGACTACGTGTTCCCGATGTTCCGCGCCAACGCGCTGTACGAGGGCGTCTACCTGCTCGGCACCTCGATTGCGCGGCCGCTGATCGCCAAGAAGCAGATCGACATCGCGCGCGCCACCGGCGCCGACGCCGTGTGTCATGGCGCTACCGGCAAGGGCAACGATCAGGTGCGCTTCGAGCTTTCGTATTACGCGCTGGAGCCGGGCATCAAGATCATCGCGCCGTGGCGCGACTGGGAGTTCAAGAGCCGCGAGGACCTCATCGCCTTCGCCGAGAAGAACCAGATCCCCATCGCCAAGGACAAGCGCGGCGAGGCGCCGTTCTCGGTCGATGCGAACCTCTTGCACTCGTCCTCCGAGGGCAAGGTGCTGGAGGATCCGGCGGTCGAGCCGCCGCCCTACGTCTATCAGCGCACCATCTCGCCGGAGGAAGCGCCCGACAAGGCGACGGTCATCACCGTCGGCTTCAAGAAGGGCGACGCCGTCTCCGTCAACGGCAATCCGCTGAGCCCCGCCAATCTGCTGGCGACGCTCAACGACTACGGCCGCGACAACGGCATCGGCCGCCTCGACCTCGTCGAGAACCGCTTCGTCGGCATGAAGTCGCGCGGCGTCTACGAGACGCCCGGCGGCACCATCCTGCTGGCCGCGCACCGGGCGATGGAATCCATCACGCTCGACCGCGGCGCCATGCACCTCAAAGACGAGCTGATGCCGCGCTACGCCGAGCTCATCTACTACGGGTTCTGGTTCTCGCCCGAGCGCGAGATGCTGCAGGCGCTGATCGACAAGAGCCAGGAGCACGTCGAGGGCGAGGTGCGTTTGAAGCTCTACAAGGGCAACGTCACGGTCATCGGCCGCGAGAGCGCGCAAGTCGCTCTACTCCTCGACGCTCGTCACCTTCGAGGACGACAAGGGCGCCTACGACCAGAAGGACGCCGCCGGCTTCATCAAGCTCAACGCGCTGCGCCTGCGCACCCTCGCCATGCGCGACCGGAAAGGGTAGCTGGCGGGGACCAAAGCTTGTCATCCCGGGGCTATGCCGGAGGCATGCTTTCAGCATGACTCCCCAGGATCCATCTCACTGAACACGTGGAAGCCCACTTCGCCACGTCTAGGCGGTGAAGGAAAAGGGTGAACGCAAGAGTGGCCACCCGGGATCAACGGAGTGTCTCGGATCTGATAGGATCAGCGCCGGATTAGCGGAGGCGGGCCCCATGATCGGCTCTGCTTAGATTCACCGCTGCGGCCATCTCGGCGTTGGCGATGAGCGCCTGGGCCCATGCTGCCCCCCAACCTAAAATCCAACTTGCGACGGCCGACGCCATGAAGCCGCGGCTCACCGTCCTCTATGATGCCTTCGGCAAAGCCAGCGACATGCAAAAGGACTGGGGCTATTCGGCCTTGGTCGAAGCCGGTGGCAAGCGCATCCTGTTCGATACGGGCAACGATCCGGTCATCTTCGCCAACAACGCGCAAGCCAAAGGCGTGGACCTGGCGACCATCGACTTCGTCGTCATGTCGCACCGTCACAGCGACCACATGGGCGGCTTGTCGCATGTCCTGGCCGTCAACCCCAAGGTCAAGATTTACGCTCCCAAGGAGAGCTTTGGCATCTACGGCTCGTCGCTGCCTTCGAGCTTCTATCGCAAGGCTGAAGCCCTGCCAGCGGAGATGCGCTACTTCGACGGCTCGCCGCCCGAAGTCATGAAGTTCGGCACCGCTTGGCCAGGTGCCAACTTCGAGTTGATCGACAAGACGACTGAGATCGCGCCGGGCGTCCACCTCATCGCGCTCATCTCGGACAAGCCCGGCACACTGGAGCTGAAAGAACTTTCACTGGCGATCGACACCCCGGAAGGCATCGTCCTCGTGGTCGGATGTTCGCATCCCGGCATCGATAAGATCGTGGAAGCAGCAACGGTAATCAACAAGCGCATCCACCTGATCGCCGGTGGGCTGCACTTGGTCGTGGCGCAGGACGCCGATATCGCCAAGATCGTTACGGTGCTGCGCGATACCTATCGTGTGGCGTGGGTGGCTCCCGGGCATTGCACGGGTGAACCGGCGTTCGCGGCGGTTCAGCAGGCATTCGGCGATCACTATTTGTATGCCGGCTTGGGCACCGTCATCGGGTTGGGGGCCAATCCGAGAGCAAGTCTCGACGGATCGCGGAGGTTCGCCATGGATGAAGAAGACCTTGGTGGCTACCGCCGGATAATGCGCCGGAACTTGGTCTCGTTCGGACGCCGACCGAGATGAAGTGGCGGAGCAAACCGATGAGCGCCCTGTAGAGCCGACTTCGCCTTTGGGTCAACAGCAGCGGACCTGCCCCGCGTCAGACGCTCAGCTGATGCGTCCCTCTGACGGGCAGGGATGCGAGGCAGCATGGGGAGGTGCGAGGGGGCGGGGACAAGTTTTTTGCAGCCATCGAGCGGACCCAAAGGACGAGCGCTATGGGCCATAACCGGTCCTGCAACGCGTTGAGGTTCGTAGGCAGCCGTGCTCATTGTCGCTTCTGGACATGGATTGATTTGGCTGAGCGAGCGGTTCGTATCCGGTCGTCTTTATATGCAGAGCCCCGAGGGAGGAATGACGCCATGGTTCGCCAATTCATGATGGGCGGTGTCATTAGCATCTGCAACATCGTGATCCATGCTTTGGTCATGACAGCGGTGGTCCGGGCATCGCAAGCGACGGTCGCTAGAACTGCGTCGCGGCCGAACCTGTTGTTGATTGCTGTGATGGTTGCAACGGTTTCCGTCTTGATGGCCGCACACACGCTTGAGGTCATCGTTTGGTCGCTGGCCTACGGACTTGTTGATGCGGCCCCTGCCAACTCGGATCTCTTGTACTTTGCCTTCGTCAACTACACAACTCTTGGCTACGGCGACGTTCTTCCGGTGGAGCGATGGCGGTTGCTTGGGCCGATGACGGCAATGAATGGAGTGCTGCTGTTTGGTTGGTCGACGGCCGTCATCTTCGAGGTTCTGCGCAAAACAATGCTAGGGGCTATAGTTCAGGAGAGGCACCCAACGATCGCTAGACCTGTGGAATGAGGAAGAAGGCCAGACCCAAAATCAGGTAGACCGCAAGGAGCTGCACGCCCTTCAGCCAATTTGACCGGCCGTCGCCAGCGACCTGTCCGGTGATGAGAACGGCCAGCAGTACGGCGAGAACTAGGCCCTTGCCGAAAAGCAGATCCATAGGGTGGGGCCCAACGACCAAACTTGCCAGAACCAGCAAAGGCGCAACGAACAACGCGACCTGCACGCTCGATCCAATGGCAATGGATAGACTTAGGTCCATGCGGTTCTTCAATGCTGCCGTGATGGCAGTGGCATGCTCGGCGGCATTGCCAAGAATGGCGACAATGAATACGCCCACAAAGATATTGCTGAGGCCGAGCTCGTGCGCAGTTGGCTCAATGGCGCCGACCAGGATCTCGCTCAGCCATGCGATCGCGACAGTGGCTCCGGCGAGCACCGCGATCGCCTGCCCAAGCGGCCAGGGATCCGAATGTGCGACGTTCTCAGCCGCGTCGACGCCCCGGAAAGAGTCAGAGTGAGTCCACAGAGAGAACAGGAGGAACGCGGCATAGACGGAGAGGAGCACCAACGAAATCGAAATGCTGAGAGCCTTTCCTCCCCCCGGATTGAGCTCTCCCACCAGGGCGCTGTAGGCGGCAGGGATCACGAGCGCGATTGCCGCTAGCGTCAGCATCGTGGCTTGGGCGCGCCCAGCAGAATTCGTTGAAGTGCTGCTCCTGGTGGCGCAGGCCGCCGGCAAGCATAGCCGCTCCGAGCACCAACAGGATATTTCCCACGATCGACCCGACGATCGTGGCCTTCACCACATCATGAAGCCCGGCGCGCAGGGCGGCGAGTGCGATGATCAGCTCGGCGGCGTTGCCGAAAGTCGCATTGAGGAGACCGCCAACTCCCTCGCCCGAGCGGTCGGCCAGCTGTTCCGTTGCCCGGCCGAGCCAGGCGGCTAGTGGTAGGATGGCAATCGCTGCCGCGACAAAAATCAGCAGATGGCTCTGCGGCGCGAGGTATTCCAGCGCGATCGCGATCGGGACAAAGGCAAGCAGCCATTTTAACATCATTCGCGGTAGGCTTTCTCTTCCGCTTGGGAAGCGCCCCATGTTCAGTGCCGCTGCGCGATCTGCACAAGGTTGCCGCAGGTGTCCTCGAAGACTGCGGTCGTCACAGGACCCATCGCGACTGGCGGTTGAGTGAAATTGACCCCCAGCTTTGACAGCCGGTCATGCTCTTTTCGTACATCGTCGACCCCGAACGATGTGCAAGGAATTCCATCAGCGATCAGCGCATCCTTGAACGGCTTCGCGGCCGGATGCTCATCAGGCTCCAACAGGAGCTCGACGCCATCAGGTGCTTCGGCTGACACAAGCGTCAGCCAGCGGTGCGCACCCATCGGAATGTCGTGTTTTAGCTTGAAACCGAGAATGTCGCGATAAAAGCGCAACGCCTTCTCCTGGTCATCGACCAGAACACTCGTCAGCACGATCTTCATGAGCGTCGTCTCCAGTTGCACTCTGCACTTCGGCGATAGGTCCTAACCAGACCTTCCAGGCCATGCGGATTGGGTCGCGAACGAGAAAATGGTGCTTGCTTCGCCAGCGCCATTCCGCGCGGAGGAGGCCCGCTTGCGCGCCTCTTCCAGCGCGATGCGCGGCTGCACCCTTTGTTCGGCCCCGCCAATTGGCTACGCCGCGGCGGCGCGCTTGCGTGCCAGGTTAGCGCTTACTCGGCGGCGGGGGCGAGCGCTGGGCGCGTTCCGGGCGGGCGCTCGACCTGCGGGCGCGCCGACTGCTCGGGCAGCTCGCACAGGCCGCCGCCCATGTAGAGGTGGTGCCAGAGCTGCGTCGACAGCACGCCGGTGAGGCCCATCTTGAGGAACACGTTGATCTTGTCGGCCTCGCCGTTGCCGATGGCGTTGTAGTCCTTCAGTACGGCCTGCGGGTCGAAGTAGCCGGTGCGCGCCAGCGCCTCGGGGCTCATCAGCTGGCGCACGTAGTCCGGCGGATTGATGAAGAAGGATTCCGCCAGCGGCGCGCGGAACATGCCCTTCTTGCGGAACGCCGCTTCCTTCGGCAGCAGGCGCGCCGCGGCCTGGCGCAGCAGGTACTTGTCGCGCGTCAAGCCGCGCAGCTTCCAGCGCGGATGCAGCTTGGAAACGAGCGCGATGACGTTCTCGTCGAGGAACGGGTAGCGGGTCTCGACGCTGTTGGCCATCGCCACGCGGTCGCCCTTGTGGTTGAGCAGCAGGCCCGGCAGATGCACCTTGTAGCCGTAGTAGAGCGACTGGTTGAGCGGAGCCCAGCGGCGCATGCGCTCGGCGTCGATCGGCACGTCCTCGTAGGCGACGTAGTCGCCGAGCCGGTCCTTCATGGCGGCGCTGAAGTAGCGATCCCGCGACTGCGAGACGAGGTGATAGAGCAGCGTCTGCGCGTGCGCGCGGCCCATCATGCCGTCGATGCGCTTCAGCTGCGCGATGCTCATGTGCGGCGACATGCGCCGGCGGAACAGCCGGTTGAGCGCGTCGGAAGCATGGGTGCCGCCGACGTCCATGAAGTAGCTGAGCTTGCGCAGCTTGAACCAGATGTAGCCGGCGAACGCCTCGTCCGAGCCTTCGCCCGTCAGCGCCACCTTGTAGCCCTGGTCGTGCACCTCCTGCGACAGGCGCCACAGCGCCGCGCAGGACGTGTCGATCACCGGGCAGTCGGCCGAGGCGATGAGCTGCGGATAGGTGTTGGCGATGACCGAGCTGTCGCTGCGCAGGATGGTCGGGCGGCAGCCGATGGCGCGCGCGGTGAACAGCGCGTCGTTCGTCTCGTCGAGGCCCTTGCCGGGCACCTGGATGGTGAAGCTCGGCACCGGCGAGCCGCGCAGCTTCGAGGCGGTGGCCAGCACGTAGGCGGAATCGACGCCGCCGCTGAGGTAGCCGACCACCGGCACGTCGGCGCGCAGGCGGATCTCGACGGCCCGGCGGAACGTCGCCTCGAACTCGTCGATGAGCCCCTCGGCGTTCTGCGGATTGTCCTCGCTCGCCCGCATCGGGGAAATCGAAGTCCCAGTACTGGCGCTCGACGATCTCGGTCGGCTTGCCGTCGCGGCGGAAGGCGATCTTGAGGTAGTGCCCGGGCAGCAGCGACTGCACGCCTTCGAACATGGTGCGGCGCGTGCCCATGGCGAAGAACGTGAAGAGCTGGTCGAGGCCGCGCGGGTCGGTCGCGGCGGGCACGGAGCCGGAGGCGAGCAGCGCCTTGATCTCGGAGCCGAAGAACAGCCAGTCGCCCTGCCGGCTCCAGTGCAGCGGGCAGATGCCGACGCGGTCGCGGGCGAGGAAGATGGTGCGCTTGGTGAAGTCGACGAGCGCGATGGCGAACTGGCCGCGCAGCTGCTCGAAGACGCCCTCGCCGTACTCCTCGTAGAGGTGGACGATGATCTCGGTATCGGTGTGGGTGCGGAAGACGTGGCCCTTGGCCTGCAGCTCTGCCTTGCGCTCGGGATAGTCGAACAGCTCGCCGTTGTAGACGACGGCGACGGTGCCATCCTCGTTGAAGATCGGCTGCTTGCCGTCGCCGAGACCGACGATGGAGAGGCGGCGGTTGGCGAACCCGAAGCCGGCGCGCAGGAGGAAGCCGTCGTCGTCAGGGCCGCGGTGCCAGAGCGCCTCCGCCATGCTCTGCAGGGCCGCCGGGTCCGGCTGCCGCTTGCCAGTGAGGTCGATGATTCCAGCAATGCCGCACATAGGTCCTCGTCAAGTCGAAGGGCAGAACAGGGGCAATTCGGGTTACGTTGTAGTCCACAATGGTCGGGTAAAGGGCCCGTTACACAACGTCGCAAATGTCGCCAAGCCGGCGGCACGTTGTGCGGCCAACTTATTACATTGGGGCCTGTTGCAAGGGAAGCTGGGCTCAAATGAGGCGCAGGGCCTTGAGGCTCGCATGTCCTTCACGGCCAACGATAATGTGGTCGTGAACCGATATGCCCAGGGGGGCCGCGCTCGCGACGATCTGCTTCGTCATGTCGATGTCGGCGCGCGACGGCGTCGGGTCGCCCGACGGGTGGTTGTGCACGAGAATGATTGCCGTTGCGGACAACTCCAGCGCGCGCTTCACCACCTCGCGCACGTAGACCGGCGTGTGGTCGACGGTGCCCTGGCCTCTGCACCTCGTCGGCGATCAGGCGGTTGCGCTTGTCGAGAAACAGGATGCGGAACTGCTCGCGGTGCTCATAGCTTTGCGCGGCGCGCAGATAGTCGAGCACCTGCTTCCACGATGAGAGCGCCGGCCGCTGCACGATCTCGGCTGCGCATCAGGCGCAGCGCGGCGGCGCGAACGAGCTTCAGCTCGGTGACGACGCGATCGCCGACGCCCTGCACCTCCTTGAGACGCGGCTCCGGCGCGTTGACCACCTCGGCGAACGAGCCGAAGCGCGCGAGCAGCCGCTTGGCGATGCCCTTGGTGTCGCGCCGCGGCAGGGCGCGGAACAGCACCAGCTCCAGCAGCTCGTAGTCGGGCAGCGGCGTCAGCGCCGCCCTGGCGGAAGCGCTCGCGCAGCCGCTGGCGATGCCCGGAGTGGTCGGGGACGCGGCGCTTCGAGAAAGGAGCCCTGCTCGCTTGCCGTCCGTGCCGTCGCCGGTCTTGTCGCGATCCGGCATGGCGCACGTCTCGCGCGCCCTAGTGTGTATCGAAGCGCGGGTAGTCGAGCCCGGCGGGCGAGTGCGTGAACACCTCGCACCCGGTCTCGGTGACGCCGACGCTGTGCTCGAACTGCGCCGACAGCTCGCGGTCGCGCGTCACCGCCGTCCAGCCGTCGGGCAGCACTTTCACGTGCGGGCGGCCGAGATTGATCATCGGCTCGATGGTGAACAGCATGCCGGGCTCGAGCGTCACGCCTTCGCCCGGCTCGCCGTAGTGCAGGATGTTGGGCCGGTCGTGGAACACGCGGCCGAGGCCGTGGCCGCAGAAGTCGCGCACGATCGAGCAGCGCTCGCGCTTCGGCGTAGGCCTGGATGGCGGCGCCGATGTGCCCGGTGGTGGCGCCGGGGCGCACCTCGGCGATGCCGCGCTGCAGCGCCTCGTAGGTGACGGCGATCAGCCGCTCGGCGCGCCGCGAGATATGGCCGACGGGATACATGCGGCTCGTGTCGCCGTGCCAGCCGTCGACGATCAGCGTCACGTCGATGTTGACGATGTCGCCGTCGCGCAGCGGCTTGGGCCCGGGATGCCGTGGCAGACGACGTGGTTGATCGAGGTGCAGATCGACTTGGGGAAGCCGCGATAGTTGAGCGGCGCGGGATAGGCGTCGTGGTCGAGCGCGAACGCGAGCACCAGCTCGTCGAGCTCCTCGGTGGTGACGCCCGGCTTGACGTGCTCGGTCGAGCATGTCGAGCGCCGCGGCGGCGAGCTGGCCGGCCTTGCGCATGCCCGCGAAGGCCTCCGGGCCGTGCCGCCTGACCTTCCCGTCGCGGTCGGGTGCGCGACCGACTTCCACGTTCGACATGTGTTGTTCCTGAGCGCCCCGATCCGGGCCAGCACCTTGGAAATGTAGTGCAAATTGCGCGCGCGCGCAATAAACGAACGGCGCGCTCTTGGTAAGCGCGCCGCAACGTCAATCAAAGATGGAAGTAGCGGCGCGAGCCGGCTTTCAGGCCTTCGCCTCTTCCTCGGCCGGCACTTCGGCGGCGGAGGCCTCGGCGACCAGCTTCTGAGCCTGGCCGACCCAGTCGTCCTTCTCGATGCGGCCGCTCGAGCTGCAGCGTCTCGTCGATGTTGGCGATGTCGTCGTCGGACAGGTTGGCGATCTGCTCGAGCTTGATGCAGTTGAGCTGGCGCAGGCGGCCGGCGAGATCGGCGTCGATGCCCTTGATCTGCGTGAGATCGTCGGGCTCGCCCTTCTGCTTCTTGAAGCCCTTCCATGCGGCGTTGAGGCGGCGGGCGCGCGCGTCCGAGCGCTCGACGATGCGGGCCGACTTACCGCGGCGGCCGCGCAGGTAATAGAGCTTGGCGCGGCGGACCTTGCCGCGGCGGATGACTTCGATCTCGGCGATGTAGGGCGAGTAGACCGGGAAGACGCGCTCGACGCCCTCGCCGTAGGAGATCTTGCGGACCGTGAAGTTCTCGTTGATGCCGGCGCCGGAGCGGCCGATGACGACGCCCTCGTAGGCCTGGGTGCGGACGTTGTCGCCCTCGATGACCTTCACCATCACCTTGACGGTGTCGCCGGGGCCGAATTCCGGCACGCCGCGCTTCGCCGTGACGGCGTTCATCTGCTCGCGCTCGAGCTCTTGGATAACGTTCATGGGGCACCTAACGTGAAAATAGACCGTCGAGGCACGGCGACAGGCCGGCACCCCTTAACGGCAAGCCTTGGGGAATTTGCCCGGGTCATAGCGGAAACACATGGCTTGTCGATATGGTCACCGGCGATTTGTCGGTCTGGCCGATGTAGTTAAAGGGAGCCCGCATGCCTCTCGTCAATGTGGCCAGATTGTTGGCGGTCGCCTGGATGCTGCTCAGCGTCTGGGTTTATTTCCTGATGCTCAACGGCTTCAAGCCGCACCAGGCGCTCATCCTGCTGCTCTGGGTCGCGGCGCCGCTCCCCCTCGCCTATTGGATCGGCAGCCGTTTGGCGGCAACGCCGAGGGCCTGGGTCGCCATCGTTGTCGGACTTGCCCTCGCCTTCGCCTTTGGCGCCTGGCTCTATTGGGATGCGTTCCTGGGCCCCAGCAGCCGCACGGAAAGCCTGGCGGGGCTGATCGTTCTGCACGGCCCCCTCTACCAGTTCGTCATCTTAGCTATCGCGCTGCTGTCGGCGTGGCTCCTCAATCGGCGCGGCGGCTAGCGCTTCGGCTTCGCGAGGTCGGGGCGGCGCTCGGCGGTGATGCGCTCGGCCTCGCGCGCGGCGCCATTCGGCGATCTTCTTGTGGTCGCCCGACAGCAGCACCTCCGGGATGGCTGCGGCCCTCCCACTCGCGCGGCTTGGTGTACTGCGGGTACTCGAGGAGGCCGCCCTCGAAGCTTTCCTCGCTCAGTGAGCCCTCGGCGCCGATGACGCCGGGCAACAGGCGCACGCAGGCGTCGATCAGCACCATGGCGGCGAGCTCGCCGCCCGACAGCACATAGTCGCCGATCGAAACCTCGCGCATGCGGCGCGCGGCGATGACGCGCTCGTCGACGCCTTCGAAGCGGCCGGCCAGCAGCAGCGCGCCGGGACCGGCGGCGAGCTCCGAGGCGAGCGTCTGCGTCAGCGGCTCACCGCGCGGCGACAGGTAGATCAGCGGTGCCTCGGCTTCCTCGGCGCGCGCATGGTCGATGGCGGCGGCGAGCACGTCGGCGCGCATCACCATGCCGGCGCCGCCGCCGGCCGGCGTATCGTCGACGGCGCGATGGCGGCCGAGGCCGAACTCGCGGATGGGCACGGTGCGCAGCGACCAGAGGCCGGCCTCCAGCGCCTGGCCGACGAGCGAAATGCCGAGCGGCCCGGGAAACATCTCCGGGAACAGCGTCAGCACCGTTGCCCGCCAGGGCGGCCGTCCATCGCTCTTGGGAACGTGAGGCATACTTACTCCGCGAGATAACCCCTCACCCGCCGCTCATGCTTCGCATATCGCGACGACCTCTCCCCCTGGGAGAGGTGATGTTGCAATCGCTGTGCTCACCTCTCCCAGGGGAGAGGTCGCGAGCCCGGCGTCAAGCCGGGTTCGCGGGTGAGGGGGTAAAACGGCGGCGTTAGCGCGGTGCCTTGGAGCTTAGACGCCCTCGACGACGACCATGTGGAGCACGCCGGCGCCCTGCCGCGCCTTCTTGGCCTCGGCGTATTCCGGCGACGAGGCGTAGCCGTGCGCCTTCTCGTAGCTGTCGAACTCGAGCACGACGTTGCGGGGCAGCCCGTCGCCCTCGACGATCTCCGCCTTGCCGCCGCGCACGATCGGCTTGCCGCCGAACTTGTCGAGGGCGACCTTCGATTTGGCGACGTACTCGGCCCACTTCTCCGGGTTGGTCACCTCGGCGCGGACGATCACGTATCCCTTGGGCATGGGCTCAACTCCTCCCGTCGTTTCTATCAGTTGGCCTTGGTGGCCGCCGTCTCCGCTTCGCGGATGTGGTTGATAAAGGTTTCAGCGATCAGCTTGGGATCGTCGGCCTGGGTGATCGGGCGTCCGACGACGATGTAGTCGGCGCCGGCGGCGATGGCGTGGCCCGGCGTCGTGACGCGCTCCTGGTCGTCGGTGGCGCTGCCGGTAAGGCGGATGCCGGGCGTGACGATGAGGAAGCCGGGGCCGACCGCCTCGCGGATGCGGGCGGCCTCCTGGCCCGAGGCGATGACGCCGTCGAAGCCGGATTCGCGCGCCAGCTTGGCCCGGCGCAGCACGAGGTCGGCGGGGCTGAGCGACGAGCCCTGCTGCTGCAGGTCGTCGGCGGTGAGGTTGGTCAGCACGGTGACGGCGAGCAGCTTCAGCTTGCTGGAGCCGCGTCCCGCCACGGCCGCGCGCATGGTCTTGAGGTCGTGGCCGTGCACGGTGAGGAAGTCGACGCCGAACTCGGTCGCGTTGGCTACGGCGCGCTCGACCGTGTTGCCGATGTCGAGCAGCTTCATGTCGAGGAAGACGTGCTTGCGCTGCGCCTTCAGGGCGCGCGCCAGGTCGAGGCCGCCGGCGAACAGCAACTCGAGGCCGACCTTGTAGAAGTTGACCGCGTTGCCGAGCTCGGCGACGAGGCGCTGCGCTTCCTCGACGGTCGGCATGTCGAGGGCGACGATCAGGCGGTCTTTGGCGGTCGGTGGGTCATGATGGCAAGCGCGCTGGAAGGGGGCTGGGCGCTACCCATGCAGCACATGCGCGGCGCGCGCAAGCTTCTGGATCAGCGCCTTGAAGTGTCTCCTGGCTGTCCTTGTTCTTGAGGTGCCCGTCCTCGCCGAAGGCGTCCTTGGCGCGGGGCACCGCGAACTGGTCGGGCAGCACCAGCGCGCCGAGGCCGAGCTCCAGAACCTGGCGCACGGTGGTCAGGCTGCGCAGGCCGCCCATGCCGCCGGGGGAGGCCGAGCCGAGCGCGAAGACGCGGGTCTTGTACACCTCGGGGCCGCTCACTCCGGGTTCGCGCACGTGGCTGACCCAGTCGAGCGTGTTCTTGAGCAGCGGCGTGATCGAGGCGTTGTACTCGGGGCTGGCGATGAAGATGCCGTTGTGCGCCGCCATCAGCTCCTTGAACTTGTGGGCGTTCTCCGGCTGGCCCTCGACCGCTTCAAGGTCGCCGTTGTAGATCGGCATGGGGTAGTCGCCGAGGTCGGCGAAGGTGGAGGGGATGCCGTTGGCCTCGGCGATCATGGTGCCGAGCCGCGCCAGCTGCTTGTTATAGGAGCCGGCGCGCGACGAGCCGGCGAAAAGAAGCCTCACCGGTGCGTCATCGCCTAGTGTCCCGATTCCGAAGTTCGACAGAGCTCATTGCTGGGGCCGGGAGCGAACTTCGGAATCATGAGGGACACTAGTCCATAGACTTGCTAGTGTGATTTAGATCGAGAAATTCGCTCGATACCTCGCCGTTGACGATGGCGAATTTCTCGATCATCACACTAGGCCTCAAGAGCCCTTGCCTTCGAAGAAGTCTTTGACGCGCGCGAAGAAGCCGGCGCTTTCCGGGCTCGTCTCCTTGTGGCTCTCGCGCTCGAACTCCTCGAGCAGCTCGCGCTGGCGCTTGGTCAGGCTCTTTGGCGTCTCCACCTCGACCTGGATGTACATGTCGCCGTTCACCTTGGAGCGCAGCACCGGCATGCCCTTGCCCTTGAGGCGGAACTGCTTGCCGCTCTCCGAGCCCTCCGGGATCTTGATGCGCGTCGCGCCGCCTTCGACCGTCGGCACCTCGATCTGGCCGCCGAGCGCCGCCGTGGTCATGGCGATCGGCACCTTGCAGAAGATGTCGGCGCCGTCGCGCTGGAAGAACTCGTGCGGCTTGATCGACAGGAAAATGTAGAGGTCGCCCGCCGGGCCGCCGCGCAGGCCGGCTTCGCCTTCGCCGGCGAGACGGATGCGCGTGCCATCCTCGACGCCGGGCGGGATGTTGACGGAGAGCGTGCGCTCCTTGGTGACGCGGCCCGAGCCGTGACACGCCTGGCACGGGTCCTCGATGGTCTCGCCGCGGCCCTGGCAGTTGGGGCAGGTGCGCTCGATGGTGAAGAAGCCCTGGCTGGCGCGCACCTTGCCGTGGCCGGCGCAGGTCGGGCAGGTCGTCGGCTTGGTGCCGGCGCGCGCGCCCGAGCCGCTGCATGTTTCACAGGAAACGCTGGTCGGCACGCGGATCTGCGCGGTCTTGCCGACGTAGGCTTCCGACAGGGTGATCTCGAGATTGTAGCGCAGGTCGGCGCCGCGCTCGCGCGCCGTACGCGAGCGTCCGCCACCGCGCCGGCCGCCCATGAACTCGCCGAACAGGTCATCGAAGATGTCGGACATCGAGGAGGCGAAGTCGGGGCCGAAGCCGCGGGCGCCGCCACCGCCGTGCTCGAATGCGGCATGGCCGAAATGATCGTAGGCCGCGCGCTTCTGCGGATCCTTCAAGACCTCGTAGGCCTCGTTCAGCTCCTTGAAGCGGACCTCGGCGCGCGTGTCGCCGGGATTGCGGTCGGGGTGGAGCTCCTTGGCGAGCCGCCGGTAGGCGGATTTGAGCTCCTGCTCGCTCGCGCCCCGGGAGAGCCCGAGCGTCTCATAGTAGTCGCGCTTGGCCATGTTCAGCGCGGGTCCTTCGGTCTCGTGCACTGGCGATTGCCCTGTAGTTTGGAGATAGCGATGTTTTTGGCGCGGGGGAAGGGTGAGCCAAGCTTCATCGTACGTGGAGCCCCTGCAGTGTTGCCGCAACCGGGTGGGTCAACCTGCTCGATGGGTCCGTTTAAGGACGAGCCCGGCCAAAGGGCCGGGCTCGCTTAGTTTCGAACGGTTTCAGGCCGCAGGGGGCTAGGCCGACTTCTTCTTGTCGTCCTTCACTTCCTCGAAGTCGGCGTCGACGACGTTCTCATCGCCCGCGGTCGATCCGCTGTCGCCCGCACCGGAGTCGCCGCCGGCACCAGCCGCGCCCTGCTGGGCGGCGTAGATCGCTTCACCGATCTTCATGGCGGCCTGGGCGAGGTTGGTGGTCGCCGTCTTGATGCGCTCGGCGTCCTCGGAAGAGAGGGTCTCCTTGAGGTCGGCGATCGCCTTCTCGACGTCGGGCTTGGCAGCCGCGACAGCCGCGTTGCTCTCGTTGTCCTTGAGCTGCTTCTCGGTGGCGTGGACCAGCGCCTCGGCGTGGTTCTTCGCCTCGATCAGCTCGCGCTTCTGCTTGTCCTCGGCCGCGTGCGCTTCCGCGTCCTTGACCATTTTCTCGATCTCGGCTTCCGAGAGACCGCCGGAGGCCTGGATGCGGATCGACTGCTCCTTGGCCGTCGCCTTGTCCTTGGCCGAGACGTGCACGATGCCGTTGGCGTCGATGTCGAACGTGACTTCGATCTGCGGCACGCCGCGCGGCGCCGGCGGAATGCCGACGAGGTCGAACTGACCGAGCAGCTTGTTGTCGGCCGCCAACTCGCGCTCGCCCTGGCTGACGCGGATGGTGACGGCGTTCTGGCTGTCCTCGGCGGTCGAGAAGGTCTGGCTCTTCTTGGTCGGGATGGTCGTGTTGCGCTCGATGAGGCGCGTGAACACGCCGCCCAGCGTCTCGATGCCGAGCGACAGCGGCGTCACGTCGAGCAGCAGGACGTCCTTGACCTCGCCCTGCAGCACGCCGGCCTGAATGGCGGCGCCGACGGCGACGACCTCATCCGGGTTGACGCCCTTGTGCGGCTCCTTGCCGAATAGCTGCTTGACGACTTCCTGCACCTTCGGCATGCGCGTCATGCCGCCGACGAGCACGACCTCGTCGATGTCGGCAGCCTTGAGGCCGGCGTCCTTGATCGCCTTCTCGCACGGACCTTTGGTGCGCGCGATGAGGTCATCGACGAGGCTCTCCAGCTTGGCGCGGGTGAGCTTCATCGTGAGATGCTTCGGACCCGAGGCATCGGCGGTGATGAACGGCAGGTTGACCTCGGTCTGCGTGGCGCTCGACAGCTCGATCTTCGCCTTTTCCGCGGCTTCCTTCAGTCGCTGCAGGGCGAGCTTGTCGTTGCGCAGGTCGATGCCCTGCTCCTTCTTGAACTCTTCGGCGAGGTAGGCGACGAGCTTCATGTCGAAGTCTTCGCCGCCGAGGAACGTATCGCCGTTCGTCGACTTCACCTCGAACACGCCATCGCCGATCTCGAGGATGGAGATGTCGAACGTGCCGCCACCGAGGTCGTAGACCGCGATGGTCTTCGATTCCTTCTTCTTCTCGAGGCCGTAGGCGAGCGCAGCGGCGGTCGGCTCGTTGATGATGCGCAGCACTTCAAGACCGGCGATCCTGCCGGCGTCCTTGGTCGCCTGGCGCTGGGCGTCATTGAAGTAGGCGGGGACGGTGATGACCGCCTGCGTGACCTTCTCGCCGAGCTTGGCTTCGGCGGTTTCCTTCATCTTCTGCAGGATGAAGGCTGAGATCTGCTGCGGGGAATACTGCTTGCCGTGGGCTTCGACCCAGGCGTCGCCGTTGGGGCCTTTGACGATCTTGTAGGGGACGAGGTTCTTGTCCTTCTCGACCATCGGGTCGTCGTAGCGGCGGCCGATCAGGCGCTTGATGGCAAAGAAGGTGTTGAAGGGGTTGGTCACCGCCTGGCGTTTGGCGGGAAGGCCGACGAGCTTCTCGTCGTCGGCGGTGAAGGCAACGATCGAAGGCGTCGTGTTCATGCCTTCGGCGTTTTCCAGAACCCTCGGCTTGCCGCCCTCCATGACTGCCACGCAAGAGTTCGTGGTTCCGAGGTCGATGCCGATCACTTTAGCCATGTGCCTATCCTCATCCTTCTGCGGCAGACCGTCCGGACCCGAGTTTTCGGCGTCCAGAAAATCCGGCGGCGCGACGGTGCGCGCCGAAGCGGTCCCCTATGGAGCATCCAAACGGTAAACGCCGCTTATATAAGGTGCCTTTTTTGAGGCGCAACGGGCGCTTCGAAGGCCGCGGCATTCAACTTTCCCCACCATATGGCGGGTATCTTCACGAACTAAGTATCCCATACGGGCTGCACAAGGAGTGCAATCAGGCGGCGTCATCCGAAGCCTTGCGCTGGGCAGCGGGCTTGTCCTCGCCGCCGCGCTTCTCGCCACCCTTGGCCACCACCACCATAGCCGGGCGCAGCACGCGGTCCTCGAGAACGTAGCCCGGGCTGATACACCTGAACGATGGTTCCAGGCGCGACGTCGGGCTGGTCGATCTCGATCATCGCCTGGTGCTGATGCGGGTTGAACGGCTGTCCCTCGGGGTCGATGCGTTTGACGCCGTTGCGCTCCAGCACGTTGAGGAACTCGCGCTCGGTCAGGCCGACGCCGTCGATCAGCGCCTTGAGGGCGGGGTCGGCGTCGGCGGCGCCAGGGGGCACCGCTGCGGTGGCACGCTGCAAGTTGTCGCCGACGGCCAGCACGTCGCGCGCGAACTTGGAGATGGCGTACTTCGCCGTATCCTCTTTGTCGCGCTCGGTGCGCTTGCGCAGGTTGTCCATCTCGGCGTGCGCACGCAGCAGCCGGTCGGTCAGGTCGGCGATGCGGCCCTCCAGCGTCGCCAGCTGCGCGTTGGCCTCCTCGGCCCCCGGATCGGTGGCGGGGGCGGCCGCCTCGGCGTTCGGGTCGGCCTTTTTGTTCTCGTCAGCCATTGCTTCTCCGCGGGTAGCGGATCCTCATGCTGTCGGCACTCGGGGGCGCCGGGGTCAATTCTGCAAGAATGCGAGCCCGATATCAGGCGATGTTCTGCAAAAATCAAGTCAACAGTCGGCTAACGAGCTTGGCCGTGTAGTCGACCATGGGGATGATGCGGGCATAATTGATGCGCGTGGGGCCGATAACGCCGAGCACGCCGACCACCTTGCGGCGCTCGTCGTGGAAGGGGGCGACGATCAGCGAGGAGCCGGACAGCGAGAACAGCTTGTTCTCCGATCCGATGAAAATGCGTACTCCATCGGCGCTTTCCGACAGCCCGAGCAGCTGCACGAGGTCGCGCTTGCGCTCGAGGTCGTCGAACAGGTGGCGGATGCGCTCGAGGTCTTCCTGGGCGTTGAGGTCCTTCAATAGGTTCGCCTGCCCGCGCACGATCAGGCTCTTGCGGTCGTCGAACGATCCCGACCACTCGGCAAGCCCCGCCTGGATGATGCGTTTGGTCAGCTCGTCGAGCTCGGCGCGCGAAGATTGCAATTGCTGCTCGATGCGGCTGCGCGCCTCGCTCATCGTGAAGCCGCGGATGTGCGCGTTGAGATAGTTGGCGGCCTCGATCAGCGCCGACGGCGGCAGCCCCTGCGGCAGCGTGATGACGCGGTTCTCGACCGTCTGATCCTCGCCGACCAGGACGACCAGCGCCTTGCCCGGCTCGAGCAGCACGAACTCGATGTGCTTGAGGCGCGTCACCTGCTTGTCGGCGAGCACGACGCCGGCGCAGTGCGATAGGCCGGAGATCATCTCGCCGACCTCGCGCAGCACTTCGTCGACGGTGGTCGCGCGCTTGCCGGCGATATGCGATTCGATCTGCCGGCGCTCCTTGGAGGTGAGATCGCCGACCTCGAGCAGGCCGTCGACGAACAGGCGCAGGCCGAGCTGCGTCGGCAGGCGCCCCGCAGAGGTGTGCGGCGCCACGATCAGTCCCAGCTGCTCCAGGTCCGACATCACGTTGCGGATCGAGGCGGGCGAGAGCGCCATCGGCAGCACGCGCGACAGGTTGCGCGAGCCGACCGGTTCGCCCGTTTCGAGATAGGACTCGACGATCTGCCGTAAGATTGTGCGGGAGCGTTCGCTGAGCTTGGTGAGTTCGCTTACGCCTTCGGTCATCGCTCGGGGTATCTTCGAACCTCGCCTGCAGGTTGCTCAAGATTAGGGACGCGGGGCGTGACTTCGTCAAATTAGCCGGTGGTTTTGGTTGAAGCGCGGCGGACCGTCCCGTAGGTTCGGCCCAAATTTGCCCCTGCAACAGCCAGAGTTCCGGCATCCCTGCATGCGCCCTTCGAAACGCAACCCCGACGAGCTACGCCGCGTATCCATCGAGCGCGCCGTTTCCAAGCACGCCGAAGGTTCCTGTCTCATTAAGTTCGGGGATACCCACGTCCTGTGCACGGCGAGCCTGGAAGAGCGCGTGCCGCCCTGGCTCAAGGGGCAGGGGCGCGGCTGGGTGACGGCCGAGTACGGCATGCTGCCGCGCGCCACCAACGACCGCATGCGTCGCGAGGTGACGGTCGGGCATGCCTCCGGGCGGACGCAGGAGATACAACGTTTGATCGGCCGCGCCCTGCGCGCCGTCGTCGATCTGCCGAAGCTCGGCGAGCGTCAGATCAGCATCGACTGCGACGTCATCCAGGCCGACGGCGGCACGCGTACGGCTGCTATCACCGGCGCCTGGGTCGCCCTGCACGACTGCATCCAGTGGATGAAGCTGCGCGACATGGTGAAGGACGACGTGCTGCGCGATCACATCGCTGCGGTGAGCTGCGGCCTCTACAAGGGCACCGCGGTGCTCGACCTCGACTACGCGGAAGATTTTGCCGCCGAGGCCGATTCCAATTTCGTCATGACCGGTGCGGGCGGCATCGTCGAGGTGCAGGGCACGGCCGAGACCGTCGCCTTCAGCCAGGAGAGCTTCGATCAGCTCATGTCGCTGGCCAAGAAGGGCATCGGCGAGCTCGTCGCGCTGCAGAAGCTGACGGTGTCTTAAGTGAAGGCAGTAGGCATGAGGCAGTCGGCAGCAGGTGGGCGCGTTCTATTGCCTACTCCTACTGCCCACTGCCTGATTGCACATGAAGCCAGCCGCCATACTCGAGACCGTTCTTTACGCGCGCGACCTCGGCGCCATCGAAGATTTCTATCGCCGCGCGCTGGGGCTCGAGCCGTTCGCCAAGGCGGAGGGGCGCCATGTGTTCTACCGCGTCGGCGAGCAGATGCTGCTCATCTTCAATCCCGTCGCCACTACGAAGCCGCCCGCCGACGATGCCGAGCTTCCCGTGCCGCCGCACGGCGCCGATGGCGAAGGCCACGTGTGCTTCCGCGCCAGCGCCGCCGAGATCGACCGCGATGGCGCGCGCATCTCGAGAAGCAGGGCGTCTATATCGAGGCCGACTTCGAATGGCCGGACGGCGGCCGCTCGATCTACTTCCGCGATCCGGCCGGCAACTGCCTGGAGTTCGCCGAGCCGCGCATCTGGGGGCTTGCAATGACGCGCCGTCTGCAGCGCGGCGACCGCCTCGTCGTCGCCACCCACAACCCCGGCAAGGTGTGGGAGATCAACAAGCTGATCGAGCCGTACGGGCTGGCGGCGGTCTCCGCCGGCGAACTCGGGCTCGACGAGCCGGAAGAGACCGAGACGACGTTCGAGGGCAACGCCAAGCTCAAGGCGCTGTTTGCCGCCAAGGGCTCCGGGCTGCCGGCGCTGGCCGATGACAGCGGCATCGAGATCGATGCGCTGGGGGGCGCTCCCGGCGTCTACACGGCCGACTGGGCGGGCCCGAAACGCGATTTCTCCATTGCCATGCAGCGCGTCCACGACGAGCTCGAAGCGCAGCAGGCCTGGAAGGGCGAGCCGCTGCGCGCCAACTTCATTTCGGTGCTGTGCCTTGCCTGGCCGGACGGGCAAACCCAGCTGTTCGAGGGCAAAGTTTACGGTCATGTCGTTTGGCCGCCGCGCGGCGGCAACGGTTTCGGCTATGATCCGATCTTCGTCGCCGACGGGCACGATGCAGACGTTCGGCGAAATGGAGCCGGCCAGCAAATATGCCATCTCGCACCGCACCCGCGCCTTCGACCATTTCAAGCGGGCCTGTCTCGATGCGCCAAGCTGACGAGACGGGCACTGACGAAGTGGGCTTCGGCGTCTACGTGCACTGGCCGTTCTGCGCCCAGAAGTGCCCGTACTGCGACTTCAACAGTCACGTACGTTTCGGCGGCATCGACGAGGCGCGCTTCCGTTCCGCCTTCCTGCGCGAGCTGGAGCACACGGCAGAGCGCACCGGGCCGCGCTCCGTTTCGAGCATCTTCTTCGGCGGCGGCACGCCATCGCTGATGGCAGCCGGAGACGGTCGCCGCGATCCTCGATCGGATCGCCGCGCTGTGGAGCGTCGACCCCGGTGCCGAAATCACGCTCGAAGCCAATCCCGGCAGCGTGGAGGCGGCACGCTTCCGCGGCTATCGCGCGGCGGGCGTCAATCGCGTGTCGCTCGGCGTGCAATCGCTGCGCGACGACATCCTGAAGTCGCTCGGCCGCATTCATTCGGTTGCCGAGGCCAAGGCGGCAATCGAGATCGCGCGCTCGACGTTCGATCGCTTCTCGTTCGATCTCATCTACGCGCGGCCCGGGCAAACGCTTGCCGCATGGAGGGACGAGCTGCGCGATGCGCTCGCGATCGCCGGCCAGCACCTGTCGCTCTACCAGCTCACCATCGAGCCGGAGACGCCGTTCGCGGCGCTGCACGCCGCCGGCAAGCTCGTCATCCCGGACGAGGACGCGGCGCTCGCGCTCTACGATGCGACGCAGGAGCTGACGGCGGCGGCGGGCCTGCCCGCCTACGAGATCTCCAACCACGCCGCGCCGGGCGAGGAGAGCCGCCATAACCTGCTCTATTGGCGCTATGGCGAATACGCCGGCTGCGGGCCCGGCGCGCACGGGCGCTTGGCTGCAGGCGGCGTGCGGCACGCGACCAGCACCGAGCGTCACCCGAAGCGCTGGGCCGCGCGCGTCGAGCAGGCCGGCCACGGCGTCATCGAGGAGACGCCGCTATCGGCCGCCGAGGAAGCCGACGAGATGCTGCTCATGGGCTTGCGTCTCTCCGAAGGCGTCGATCTCGAGCGGCTGGCGCGCCTTGGCGGCGTGCGTCCTTCGCCGGCCGCCATCGCGGCGCTGACACAGCAGGGCCTCATTGAAGCCATTCCCGGCACGCAACGCATTCGCGCCACCGGCAACGGCCGCTTCATCCTCAACGAGATCGTGCTGCGTCTCGCCATGAGCTTCACCAACGACAGCTCCACCGACCGCACGCCGAGCTGCCCGCTCGCCAGTTTCCCGCCAGCCGCCGAGTAAGCACCCCGCATGATGCGACGCATGTACGACTGGATGATGGGCATGGCGTCGAGCCCGCGCGCCCCGTGGGCGCTCGCCTTGGTCTCCTTCATCGAGAGCTCGTTCTTCCCGATCCCGCCGGACGTCATGCTGATCCCGATGGTGCTCAGCGACCGGCAGAAGGCGTGGTGGTACGCGACCGTCGCGACCGTCGCTTCGGTGCTCGGCGGCCTGCTCGGCTACGCCATCGGCTATTACTTCTTCGAGGCCATCGGCAAGCCGATCCTCGAAGTTCTACGGCAAGGAGCACGCGCTCGATACGTTCATCCAGTTCGTGCACGACGTATGGTGTGCCGGCGGTGATCATCAAAGGCGCGACGCCGATCCCGTTCAAGGTGGTGACGATCGCGGCCGGCGTCGCAAAAATGGATCTGCTCGCCTTCATCGGCGCCAGCATCATCGCGCGCGCCATGCGCTTCTATCTCGTGGCAGCGTTGCTCTATTTCTTCGGCCAGCCGATCCGCGAATTCATCGAGCAGCCGGCTCACCCTGGTGACGACCGTGTTTGTGGTGGTCTTGGTCAGCGGTTTCGTCGCTGTTAAATACCTATTCTAGTTCGATGCGTTGCAGGTGCTCCGATGACTTTAGCGGCTTCCGATCCGACCGTGCATTCGGCCTACCGCTTCGGCGCCATGGCGTTGCTGCTCGCCGCCGCGGCCATTCTCATCGCGCTGGGCTTCGAGCACCTCGGCGGCTACGTGCCGTGCCCGCTGTGCCTTGAGCAGCGCTACGCGTATTACGCTGGTGTTCCGCTGCTGTTTCTCGCCCTCGTGGCGCTGAGCGCCGGGCAGCCGCGCGGCGCCGCGATTCTCTTTGTGCTCGTCGCTCTGGCATTTCTCGCCAACGCCGCGCTGGGCGTCTATCACGCTGGCGTTGAATGGAATTTCTGGGCGGGGCCGGCCGATTGCGCGGGCTCGCAGCAGATCACGACCAATGCCGGCAACATGCTCGAAGCGCTGCAACAGACAAACGTCGTTCGCTGCGATCAAGCGGCGTGGCGCCTGGCCGGCATTTCCTTCGCCGGCTGGAATGTTGTTGCTTCGCTGCTCATCGTTCTGCTGAGCTTGCGCGCGACCAATGAAGCGCTGCACGCGCGCTGAATCGCGCGTCGCATCGCGCCAAATAGTTATCCACAGAACAATCGCATATCAGCGACAGCGGCTTCCGTTCAGCAACTGTCAAGCTAAATACCGTGGGTCGGACACGGCGCCGCCTTTCCGTGGTCAAAAAGTAACGGTCTATTCCTCTCGTTCGCGGAACACGCAGTGAAGAGTTCGCGTTCAAGACACCGAACCACGCTTCGTCACTTCAAGAGCCCAGCAGTTCTCTCGCGTAGTCTGAGAGCGAAGCTCGAAGCCAGTCGGTCAGTTGCGTTGCTTCAGTAAAGTTTCGTCACTCGCGTTCTCAGGTCCCGCGTCGTCTCCGCGTCAGTATCTTCGGGAACCCCGCATCCCGCTCAGTTGCGTTAGTAGCGTCCTCAGTCAGTCGCGTTCAGCGTCGGTCTCCCCATTCAGTAGTGCGTTTGTAAGCGTTGCGTCCGTTGCGTCGCGTGGCGTCCGGTTGCGTAAAGACAAGTGCGTACAGCCAAACTCCCCCTAGCGCGCTCCTTATCGAGCGCGCACTGCAAGTCGAGGCGAACCGCTCGGAGGCAAGGTCCTCGCGTACTTCCGAGCGGTTGCACCCCAAGAGAGTGAGTTGAGTAGCGTCGTTGCGTGATGCGTAAGTCAGCCGGTCAGTCAATTGGTCAGTGAGGTGTTCCGTGGAGTCTCAGTCGCATTCGTGGCGTTCGCTTTCGGAAGTTGTCGGTGAAGTTCTCGTCGCTATCGGCAGTCCGTCTCCAGCGACGGTCGTTCCCATAGCGGCGGCTACGACAAGATAGTGAAGCCGCGTTTTCGTTTCGGGAGGGGATAGAGGGACCCCCGAACGAGCTGGCAAGCATGCGGAGCGTAGGAGCCGCAGGCCTCCACCGAGGCACCACGTGACATGGTTTCGCGTAGTGGTGCCACCACGCTCTGTGTGCTTGCCACCCAAACAAAGCTCCGCGCCGGGGCACGTACGACGGCGCACCAACGAGGAGGTGTCAGATGAGTTTCAACCACGTCAATCCGCTGCAGTGGCATCAGGCGATCGGCGTCGCCCGCCAGTCGTGCGCCCGCTTCTTCCGCGATGGCGGCGCTCCGGCCGACGCGCTGCTCGCCTTCGGGCTGAGCGCCGACGACCGCGTCGCACACGATTGGAGCCGTGCCGTCGAGGTGATCGCAGAATCGCTGTGTGCCGCGCCGACCCGGCGCGCCGCCTGAACGAATTTACCGTCGTCCTTCCATAACGACGAATGCCCCGGCAACCGCATTGCCGGGGCATTTCCATTTGATCGCAGCGAAAGCCTCGACGCTTATGGCTCGAGCTCGGTATCCCAGTAGAGATAGTCGAGCCAGCTCTGGTGCAGGTAGTTGGGCGGGAACAGCCGCCCATTGCGGTGCAACTCGAACACCGTTGGCCGGTAGGGCGACTGCTTCGGCAGCATGCCGAGCCTCGTCCGGCATGGCGCCGCCCTTCTCGAGATTGCACGGCGCGCATGCGGCGACGACGTTGTCCCACCGCGTCTGGCCGCCGCGCGAGCGCGGGATCGAGATGGTCGAACGTCAGGTCGTCCTTCGAGCCGCAGTATTGGCAGGTGAAGCGGTCGCGCAGGAACACGTTGAAGCGCGTGAACGCGGGATAGAGCGCCGGCTTCACGTAGGTCTTGAGCGAGACGACGCTCGGCAGCTTCATCTCGAAAGAGGGGCTGCGGACGAAGCGGTCGTATTCGGAGACGATGTTGACGCGATCGAGAAAGACAGCCTTCACCAACTCCTGCCAGCTCCAGAGCGACAACGGGTAGTAGCTCAGAGGGCCGGAAGTCGGCGTTGAGGACGAGTGCCGGAAAACAATCCGGAATGGCCGCATGCGCATCCACGTTACGGGCGTCCTGTACGTTCTCGCTTGCGAATCGCGTTCTCCTCGAAGTTCGGCCGGGATACTAGCGGCGCATATCAACTCTGTGAAGCACCCGGCCGCGCTCGCGGCCTGAGTGTGGCAGGGCGACCTAAGGCCACGCAAACTAGGCATTTTTCGGAACCAGCAGGGCGCGGTCGGCGACCTTGTAGTACGCCCACAGAAGGTGCGCGGCGACGCCGCGCCAGGGGCGCCAACGTTCGGCGATGTCGAAAAGCTCATCGCGCGACGGCCGCTCCTGGCAGCCCGATGGCCGCGCGCGCCGCGATTTGCAGCGCAAGGTCGCCCGCCGCAAAAGCGTCGGCGCGGCCGAGACAAAACAACAGGTAGATGTCGGCACTCCACGGGCCGATGCCGGGCAGCGCGGTGAGCGCCTCGTGCACCTCGGTCTCCGGCGCGTGCGCCAGCTTGTCGAGGTCGAGGCCGCCGACCACGGCTTGCGCTCACCGCGCGCAGCGTCCTCACCTTGCCGCGCGACAGTCCCGCAGCGCGCAGCTGCTCATCGCTCAGCTTGAGAAAGGCCTTCGGCGTCATCGGCCGCACGGCGAGCTGCATGCGGCCCCAGATCGCCTGCGCGCTGGCGAGCGACAGCTGCTGGCCGACGACGATGCGTGCGAGACCTTCGAAGCCCGGCGCATGCTGGCGCAGCGGCGGGTCGCCAGCATGCTCGTGCACGAGGCGCATGTGCGGGCACTTGCGGCGCAAAGCGCGGATGCCTTTGCGCATCTCGTCGTCGCTCAGGATGACAGGTCGACGTTTCATGTGCATTGCCTTCGCGGGTCTCTTCTCCATCGGCCGTATGCAACGTAAGATCTTCAATCGCGCGTTCGCAAAGCGGCGGGCTTTGCGCGTGTCTCGGAGTGCTGGCGATGTGGCATCGGTCACGGGCGGCAACTTCATTTGCGGTAGTTTTCCTCGTGCTTTCGCTCGCAGGCGGCGTCGCCGGCGAGTTCGCTGCCTGGGCCGCCGATTGGCGCCGCGACTGGGCAACGTTGCGCAACGAGCGCCACGGCTTCCTCATCGCCTACCCCAGCGAGGTCTTCCAGCAGGCTGCGCGAGCCCAACACCGACGAGGGCCGCGTGCTGCATTCGCGCGACGGCAAGGCGCAGCTCCTTGTCGGCGCCTTCGTCAACGACGACGGGACGACACTTCAAGCCTATCGCGAGTATCTCATGCAGGAGAACTACGCCGGCGCCGACATCGACTACGCGCCGGTGCGCGGCAAATGGTTCGTCATCTCGGGCACGATCGGCGATCACGAGTTCTACGAGCGCGTCAGCTTCACCTGCGGCGGACACCTGATAAATAGCTGGGCGATGATCTATCCCGCGGCCGAGCGCCGATTCTACAATCGCGTCGTCGAGGCGGTCGCGCGCACCTACTCGCCCGGCGCCGGCCGTACCGGCCAATGCGACTGAGCCGCGACGCCGAGAGTTCATGACTGCAGTTCCTGTCCTTCGCTTTGCGCCGAGCCCCAACGGCCCGCTGCACCTCGGGCATGCGCTGTCCGCCCTGACCGGATTCGACATGTCGCGCCGGCTCGGTGGCCGCTTCCTCGTCCGCATCGAGGACATCGACGTCGCGCGCTGCCGCGAGGAGCACGTCACCGGCATCTTCGCGGATCTCGCCTGGCTCGGCGTCGCGTGGGAGGAGCCGGTGCTGCGCCAGTCGCAGCACTTTGCGACCTACGTGCGAGCGGCCCACCGTTTGGAGGCCAAAGGGCTGCTCTACCCGTGCTTTGCCTCGCGCAGCGAGATCGAGGCGGCGACTTCGCCCGGGGCGGTCGATCCCGACGGCGCGCCGCTCTATCCCGGGTTGCATAAGTCATTGCCGCGGTCGGAGATCGCGGCGCGCCTGCAGAACGGCGAGCGCTTTGCGCTGCGGCTCGACATGGATCGGGCGCTCGTACTGGCGCGCGAGCGGCTCGGTGGTGCGCCCCTCACCTTCACCGAGCTCGACGAGAGCGGGCGTCCGCAAGTTCTTGAAGCCCACGCCGAGCAGTGGGGCGATGCCGTGATCCTGCGCAAGGACGTACCGACGAGCTACCACCTCGCCGTCGTCGTCGACGATGCCCGGCAGGGCATCACTCACGTCACCCGCGGCCGCGACCTATTCCAGGCGACCGGTCTGCACCGGCTGCTGCAGGTGCTGCTGGGACTGCCCGAGCCGCTCTATCAGCACCATCGGCTGCTGGCTGATGCCGAGGGCCGCAAGCTTGCCAAGAGCGCCCGGGACACGGGCCTGGCGGCGCTGCGCGCGGGTGGTGCCTCCGCGGCCGACGTGCGCCGCATGACGGGATTAGCCGGCACGTAGCCGAAAAAATGTGATCCGGCGTCGGGCCTTATCCACGTCGTGAATGTGCTCACGCAGCTGAAACAGCTAAGCCGCGGGTCTACCGAAGCCTTTCACGCATGGTGAGCGCTTTATTAACGATTGTCTGAAAAGATTACACAAGAGGTGCAGCAACATCCGTTACGCAAAGGTCACGAGATGTCAGCATACATGTCGAACCTATTGTCATTTAACGCGAATAAGCTCAGCTTTGCCATTCAGCCAGTAGTTGCGGCCGTATCGCGTGCAGCTCATGAGCTCGTGCTGGCAACGGGAGCTCATGCAACCTCAATCAAGAACGAAACAACGCTGCGCATCGACATGCTCCGACGCATCTTCGCCTACAGCAATTTCGCGCTGGCCGGCCTTTGGGCGATGCTGGCGCTGCATGACGTTCCCGTCCGCGCCCCCCGCGACACATCGCGCGTGATCGAGCCCGTGCGCATGACGATCGAGGATCATTGGCGGCGGGCGACGGGCGTCCTGTCCGCGGCGCTGGCGAGCTTCCAGCGCGTGAAGTCGTTGCAGGCGGCCGCCGCCCGGCAGATCGATGCCGCCGACTATGCGCTGACACAGCTCATCCACGATCTGCGTGCGGCGATGCCGCTTCCCGCCGATGTGTCGGCTCTGCGGGCGGTCCTCGCCGAGGCCGAGCGGACCGCGCCGGAGCGCCAGCGCAGGGCGCTCGCGGCCTAAGGCACCCCTCAAGGGTGCCGACTAAGGCGTCCGGGGCAGGGAACCCGTCTGGTCGGCGGCAGAGACTTTCGTCGTCTGGAAGCTCGCAGGCGCGCCGTCGATGACGGCCGAGCCGAACTTCTGCACCTCGAGCACCGCCAGCCCGCGCTCGCTCATCCCGTTCTCGCTGAAGCGGACGATGCCGTCGACGCCGGAAAAGCCGTCGGCGCGCGTCATGTTGGCCAGCGTGTAGCGTGAGCCCGGAGCGTTGGTCGACAAGCCGATGGCGACGCCCACGGCATCGTAGGCGATGGAAGCGATGCGCGGCGGTGCGGTGCCGAAGGTGCGCGCAAAGCGCTCGGAGAACGAGCGCCAGGCGACTGGGTCGGAGCTCGGGTACCAGGCGCCGACGAAGGCCGCATCGCGGCCGATCGATGGGAAGTCCCAGGCGCTGGTGCCCAGCAGTTTCACCTTCGTCGTGTCGAGGCCGGCGTAGGCGATGACCGGCCCGATCTGCGGCAGCGCCTCCTGCCCGCCGGGCAGGAACAGCGCATCGATCGGTGCCATGGCGGTCTCGCCGCTCTTGATGGCTTCGACCACCCGCTTTGCCGGGCCCAGCATGCCGTTGGCCGCCAGCGGATACCGCTCGACGATTGCCACCATGCCGCCGTTGTTCTGCACGGAGCGGCGGAACGCTGCCTCGACGACGGAGCCGTAGGCGTCGTCCGGAATAAGGGCGGCGAAGCGGCGTTTGCCGTGCGCGGCGGCGTACGAGATGATGCGCTCGGCCTCTTGCTCGGCAAGGAAGCTGACGAGATAGACGCCCTGACCGGCGACCTGCGTGTTGTTCGAGAAGGCGAGCACCGGAACGTTGGCCTCGCGGGCCACCGGGGCGACGCCCGTTACCGACTGCGACAGCAGAGGGCCGACGATAATCTCGGCGCCTTCCTTGATGGCCTCGCCGGCGGCGGCGCGCGCCCGAGCGGTGGTGCCGCCGTCGTCCTTGGTGATGAGCTCGACGTTCGGATCGTTGAGCTCGAACAGCGCCATCTCGGCGCCCTGCTTCATGCTCTTGGCTATCGCCGCGGTCTCGCCCATGCCGCCCAAGGGCAGCAGCAGCGCGATCTTCACCGGGGCGCGTGCTTGCGATTGACCCTGCCCGGGCGGAGGCGCCAGCGCCGCGGTCGGCGCGCCGGTGGAGCCGCCGGTCGAGCAGCCTGCGAGCAGGAGACCGAGCATCGCCAGTGTGCCGGCGCCTCGGCGCCCGCTCACCCTGGCCCGCTCCAAGCTCATCCGCTCCAAATAGGGGTCCCCCTCGAGCGTTGCGCACGCCGTCCGCCCCGGACAAGATGGTCCCGGCGGCTGGAACAGTGTAACAACTCTCACCTGACTGGTTAGACCCTCGATTCGCTCCCGAAAAGTGCCTCTCTGCCACTATTGTGAACAATCGACACCGCAGTTGCGAAAGAAGCTGGCCGCCATGCGCGGAGCCGAGGCAGATCCAAGCCGAATTCTCGCCCGTACCGCCGAGGAAATGCAGCGGCATCTCGAGGCCGATCTGGCGCCGGGCCTCTACGTCGTTTCGACCCCGATCGGCAATCTGGGGGACATGAGCCTGCGCGCCATCGCCGTGCTGGCGCGCGCCGACGCCGTTCTGTGCGAAGACACGCGCCACAGCCGCACGCTGCTCTCCCACTACGGCATCGGCACGCCTTCGAGGCCCTATCATGAGCATAACGCCGCCAAGGAGCGCCCGCGCGTCCTGGCTGGCGCTGGCAGCCGGCCAGCGTATCGCGCTCATTTCGGACGCGGGCACGCCGCTCGTCTCGGATCCCGGTTGGAAGCTTGTACGCACGGCGCTCGATGCGGGCCACCGCGTCGAGGCGCTGCCCGGTGCTTCGGCGACACTCGCCGCCCTCGCCGTCGGCGGGCTGCCGACCGACACCTTCCTGTTCGCCGGGTTCCTGCCGCCCAAGAGCGCCGGGCGGCGCACGCGCATCGCAGAGCTATCGGCCGTGCCGGCAACGCTGGTGTTTTTCGAGGCTCCCTCGCGCGTCGCCGAGGCCCTTGCCGATCTCGCCGCCGTGCTGGGCCCGCGTCCGGCCGCGCTCGCCCGCGAGCTGACCAAGCTGCACGAGGAGGTGCGCCGCGCGCCGCTCGATCAGCTCGCCGCCGAGTTCGACAGCGATGCGATCAAAGGCGAGGTGGTGATTCTCGTCGGCCCGCCGCAGCAGGGCGTGGTTACCGACGACGCCATCGCTGCGCGCCTCGCGCCGGCGCTCGCGGAGATGAGCCTGCGCGATGCCGCCAAGGCGGTGGCCGATGCGCTCGGCGTGCCGAAGAGCCGCGTCTACGATCTCGGGCTGCGCGCGCGGAAGGCCGCGCCATGACGGCCGGCGAGCGGCGCGCCCGCCTGCGCCGCGGCCGCTTAGCCGAGATGCTCGCTGCCGCGACGCTCATGGCCAAGGGCTATCGCATCATCGGCCGCAACGTCAAAACGCGTGCCGGCGAGATCGACATCATCGCCGTGCGCGGCAAGCGGCTCGCTTTCGTCGAGGTGAAGCGTCGCCTTACGGCACACGCTGCCGAGGCGGCGATCGGCGAGCGTCAGGCCGGGCGCATCCGCGCCGCTGCCGACTTTTGGCTCGCGCATCGCCCGCGCTATCACGAGCACGAGCAGGGCTTCGATCTGGTGCTGCTGGTGCCGCGCCACTGGCCGCGCCACATCCCCAACGGGCTCTAGGCGCTGCCGGCTACCGCCAGTCTAATTCACCTCTCCCAGGGGGCAGAGGTCCGCTAGCGCATGCCTTAGGAATCGCGCTAGCGGGTGAGGGCATCGTGCGGCTTCAAGTCTCGCTCTCTGTCCTGAACAACGCCTAACCCCTCACCCGGAAGCTCATTGCATTCGCTTCCGATGTCTCTCCCGCCGGGCGAGGTGAATCGGAAGCACCGGGCAGGGGTAGCCCATGAGGGGCGTGGCTGGTTCGAACGTTTGATGCGGCCTTTAGGAATCCGCACGCTTATGCGGTGCATCGACGTGCTAGCCACGATCCCCTTCAGCGAGACTCCATGCCCTTACGCGTTGCCGTCCAGATGGACCCGATCGAGCGGATCGACATCCGCGGCGATTCCACCTTCGCCATCCTGCTCGAAGCGCAGAAGCGCGGGCACGACCTCTTCTACTACACACCGCCGAACCTGGCGCTGCACGGCGATAAGCTGTTGGCGCGCGGCGCGACGCTGAAAGTTCAGGACAAGCAGAGCAGCCACTACAAGCTGACGCGGCCGCGCGTCGAGGATCTGTCGAAACGTGACGTGGTGCTGCTGCGCCAGGACCCCCCATTCGACATGGCCTACATCACGACGACGCATCTACTGGAGCGCATTCACCCCAAGACGCTCGTCGTCAACGATCCGGCCGAGGTGCGCAACGCACCCGAGAAGATCTTCGTCCTCGATTTTCTCGATCTGATGCCGCCGACCATCGTCACGCGCTCAGCTGATGACGTGCAGGCGTTCCGCAAGGAGATGGGCGACGTCATCCTGAAGCCGCTCTATGGCAACGGCGGCGCCGCCATTTTCCGCATCGGCCAGGAGGACACCAACGCCGGCTCGCTGGTCGAGCTGTTCCAGAACGTGTTCCGCGAGCCGTTCATGGTGCAGCAGTACCGCCCGGAGGTGAGAGAGGGCGACAAGCGCATCATCCTCGTCGACGGCGAGGTGGCGGGCGCCATCAATCGTGTGCCGGCCGCGGGCGAGACGCGCTCAAACCTGCACGTCGGTGGCACGGCGAAGCCGACCAAGCTCACGAAGCGCGACGAGGAGATTTGCGCGCGGCTCGCCCCGCAGCTGAAAAAGCGCGGGCTCCTGTTTGCCGGCATCGACGTCATCGGACCGTACCTGACGGAGATCAACGTCACCTCGCCCACCGGCATCCGACAGGTAAAGCAGTTCGGCGGTGCCGACATCGCGGCGCTGATCTGGGATGCGATCGAGGCGAAGCTCTAGCGCCCGGGCCCTCGACCGATCAGTCGAGCGGCGGGCGGCGCTTCTTTTTCTTTGTGCGCGCCTTCTTCGGCGTCGCCGAGACCTTCTTCACGTCCGACTTGGTGTCCGGCTTGCCGTCGACCGTCGCCGCGCTGGCCGTTACCTCCGGCGGCGGCGCCTTGCAGTCGCGGAAGCGACCGAGCATCAGCGCATCGGGCTCGAAGCCGGCGCCGACCACATCGCTCGGGTAGTTCTCGACGCGCGCGATGGGGAACGCCGACTTCCATTCACGCGTGCGGAAGCCGTTCTCGAGGAGTGCAGCTGCCCGCGCGGTGCGCGCGTTGCCGCTCGGACTCACCCAAGAGAACGGCGATGAGGCGGCGCCCATTGCGCGTGGCGCTGGCGACGAGATTGTAGCCGGAAGCGCAAGTGTATCCGGTCTTGATGCCGTCGCCGCCGGGGAACGACGTCAGCAGCGCGTTGTGCGTGCCGATGGTGATCTTCTGGATCGTCGCCTGCGTTTGCGCATAGAGCGGCGCCTCCTCGGGGAAATCGCGCAACAGCGCCTGTGCGAGGAGGGCCATGTCGCGCGCGGTCGTCACCTGCTGCTCGGCCGGCAGCCCGTGCGGATTGATGAAGTGCGTGTGCGCCATGCCGAGACGCGCGGCCGTCTGGTTCATCTCCTTGACGAACGACGCTTCGTCGCCGCCGAGCGTTTCGGCGATGGCGACGGCGACGTCATTGGCCGAGCGCATGATGAGGGCGCGCAGGGCATCGTGGAGGGTGATGTCCTTGCCGACCTTGAGACCCAGACGAGTCGGCGGCTGTCTGTTGGCGACGGGCGAGATGAAGATCTTCGTCTCCTTCGTCGCCCGCTTGTCGCGAATGGCGGTGAAGACGAGATACGCCGTCATCATCTTGGTGAGCGAGGCGGGATACCACGGCGCGTCGAGGTCCTCGGCATAGAGGACATGGCCGTCCTCGTAGTCGAACACCAAGGCAGTGCCCGCCGCGGCCGGCTGGACGCAAAATGCCCATGCCGCGAGCGCTGCCGTCAATGCGATGCGTCCGTCCTTCGCCAAGACGTCGGCCCTTCTGCGCTAAACCGTTGATTCCCCGGTTCCGCGAGTATGCGCACCTTGGCGGCAAATGTCAGCCCGCCAACCGGCTGCGGCCAAATTGCCACTTTGTCTACCTTATTCCGCCGGGTTGTGCACCGCTTGCCTCCCATTTTCCCAGCGGTAATCATCCTCGACCCCCGATTTCGGCTCACCCCTAGTCTTTCATGAGAGTGGTCCATGTACGCCATCCACCGATTTGGGGCGTTGCTCGCCCTAGCCGCCACCGTTGTCTCGGCTGCGCCGCCTCTGCGCGCCCAGGGCCTCGACATCGCCAAGGCCAACATAGTCGACCTCACGCACGCCATAGATCGCGACACGATCTTCTGGCCGACTGAGACGAAGGCGTTCGAACTGATCGAGCAGCACCAGGGCATCACTGAGCGCGGCTTCTTCTATGCCTCGAACCGGTTCTGCCTGCCCGAGCACGGCGGCACGCACGCCGATGCGCCTTTCCATTTCGCTAAGAAGGGGCTGACGATCGGTGCGGTGCCGATCGAACGCTTGGTGGGGCCGGCTGCAGTCATAGACGTGACGGCAAAGGCAGCGGCTGACGTCGACTACACGTTGAGCGTGGAGGATGTCACGGCGTGGGAGGGGCGCCACGGCAAACTGTTGCCCGGCACGATCGTGCTGCTGCGTACCGGGTGGAGCGGCCGCTGGCCCGACAAGCGCGCCTACCTCGGCGACGATACACCGGGCGACGCGAGCAACCTGCATTTTCCCTCCTATGGGGTCGAGGCCGTGCGCCTGCTCATCGAGCGCGGCGTCTCCGTGATCGGTGTCGACACGGCGAGCATCGACAATGGGCCGTCCAGGGATTTCCTCGTGCATAGGGTTGCGGGTGAAGCCGAAGTTGTCGGTCTTGAGAACCTTACCAATCTCGACAAGCTGCCTGTCACAGGCGCGTGGCTCGTTGCCCTACCGATGAAGATCGGGCGCGGCACCGGCGCACCCGCGCGCGTCATCGCTCTTGTGCCGCGCTGAGCCGCCCGGGCTGAGAATCTATAAAAATTGCGCTGCGGCCGACGGAGCGCGCCAGCCGGCGCCGTTCCTTCATTGCTCGCGCAGAGTGCCGAACTCAACGGGGCCTGACGCAGCGAAAGAAACATGAGGAGATGATTATGAAGTACTTTGTTGCGATGGCTTTGCTGGCCGCCCCCCTCGCTATGGCCGCGGCTCCGACGCCCGCAGAAGCTGGCCACCGCGATGGCGCTCGCTGCCACATCGTCAAGAAAACCGTCTGGAAGTTTGGCAAGCGCAAGACCAAGTGGATCAAGGTTTGCCGCACTCACCGCCACCGCCACTAACCGATTTCACGGCCTCCGCCCGCTCGCGCCGCATTCCTGACTGCGGCTCGGGTGGGCGGAGTTATTTTGGGGCCAGCGTGGAACGGGGTGCCTTCAGGTCCGTTGCAGAAGAAAGGCGCATTCCTCGAGTGCCGTAAGTCCACGCTGTTTGAAGTGCTGATGGCTCTCGATCACCTGGCGGCACTCGAGCTCGGCGCCACGATAGGTGTCGGCAAATAGCTCGTGAACTTCACGGCGCGGCACGGAGAAGGGCGGCCCGGACATTTGGGCCTGCTCATACTCGAGGGTGATTAGCAGGATGGGCGCCTGCGCAGGCAATAGCGCTTTGAGTTTCGCGGCGTACCGCTCCCGCAGCGGGCGCGGCAGCGCAATCAGCGCAGCGCGGTCGTAGACCCCGGCAACGTCAGCGACGGCCTCGGGTGGGAGGTCGAAAATGTCGCCGCACCAGAGTTCGTAGGCGCCTGACGATTTCACGGTGAAGTCTCCGGCCGTTGTGGTCGTCGGGGTGAGGCCGCGCTCGGCAAAAAAATCATCGATCGCAAGCTCGCTAAGCTCCGCACCGATCACGCGGTGCTTCCGCTGCGCCAGCCACACCATGTCGAGGCTCTTGCCGCACAGCGGCACGAACACCTGCGAGCCGGGGCGAAGGTCCAACTGCGGCCAATACCTCTGCAGCAGCGTGTGGAAGTCCGGCTGGTGGAATCCGATGTCCTGATTCTTCCAGCGCTCTTGCCAGAATGCGGGATCCATGGGCGCGTAAGGCCTTGTTCAGCTGCGGTAGTCGGCGTTGATGTCGATGTAACCGTGCGTCAGATCGCAGGTCCAAACCGTCGCCCGCCCCTCGCCGATGCCGAGATCGACCCGTAGTGTGATCTCGGGCCCCTGCATGTAGCGGGCAACTTCCTCTTCCTTGTAGGTCGGCGCGCGCTCGCCCTCGTGGGCGACGAGAATGTCGCCGAAGCGGATCGACAGCCGGTCGCGGTCGGCGGCTTCGCCGGACTTGCCCACCGCCATCACCACGCGGCCCCAGTTGGCGTCGCCCCCGGCGATCGCCGTTTTGACGAGTGGCGAATTGCCGATCGACAGCCCGATGCGACGCGCGGCGCGATCGTCCTCGGCGCCTTCCACCTCGATGGTCACGAATTTGCTGATGCCCTCGCCGTCCTTGGCGACGAGGATCGCCAGCTCGCGCAACAGATCGTGCAGCGCCGCGGCGAAATTGGCGAGCCTTGGGTCGGTCGCATCGTCGATACGCGGGCAGCCGCGCTTTGCGGCTTCGCCCGTGGCGAAGACAAGCAGTGTGTCGCTAGTCGACGTGTCGCCATCGATGGTGACGCAGTTGAAGGTGCGATCAGCGCTATCCGCGACGAGGGCTTGCAGCACCGGTGCTGCGATCGGCGCATCGGTGAAAACGAAGCACAGCATCGTCGCCATGTCCGGCTGGATCATGCCGGCGCCTTTGCAGAAGCCGTTGATCACCACTTCGCAGCCGTCGATCTTCACGGTGCGCGTTGCGAGCTTCGGGAAGGTGTCGGTGGTCATCACGGCGCGCGCGGCGGCGTGCCAGGCGTCCGGCCTCGTCTCGCCGGCGAGCTTGCCAAGCAGATGCGTGAACTTGCCGGCCTCCAGTGGCTCGCCGATGACGCCGGTCGAGGCGATGAACACCTCGCCTGGCGCGCAGCCAACGGCGGCCGCGGCGGCATCGGCGGTGATCACCACCGCCTCAAGGCCCTTCTTGCCGGTGAAAGCGTTGGCGTTTCCGGAATTGACGACGAGCGCGCGCGCCTTACCGTCGCGCAGGCCGATGGCGCACCAATCGACCGGCGCCGAACGCGTCTTAGAGCGCGTCAGCACACCCGCAACCTCGGTGCCGGGCGCCAGGACGGCGAGCAGGAGGTCCGTGCGGCCAGCGTAGCGGATGCCGGCCTCAGCCGTCGCAAAGCGCACGCCCGGCACCTCCGGCACACGGGGCAGCGAAGCGGGTGCGAAGGGAGAGACAGGGGCGGGCTTGCCCATCGGAGGCTCCGGCACGGGTCAAAAGTCCGCCCCAGGAAACAGATCGGGCCGCTTGGAGCAAGCGGCCCGCTGCATATGCGCGTTGATTATATTTCGATCAGGGAGTCGGCGCGGGCGGCGTCCCGGGCGCCGGTGCTGCGGGCGGAGCCGCGCCGGGAGCGGGGGCTGCACCCGGGGGAGCGGCTTTCTTCGCCGCTTCCATGGCTTCCGCCTGCTTCTTCTGCGCCTCCTCGACCAGCTTCTTGATGTCGGCGTCGACGTATTCGACCTTGGCCTTGCCACGCAACTCGGCGGACTTTTCCTGCGCCTTGCGGACGGCGAGGGAGTTCATGATCGTCTCCTTCACCTGATCGAACGTCGGCGGCTGCTTGGCGCGGCGATCCTCGAGCTTGATGATGTGCCAGCCGAAGTTGGTCTTCACCGGTTCCGACACCTCGCCCTTCTGCATCTTGGCGACGGCCGCCTCGAATTCCGGCACCATCTGGCCCACGCCGAAGTAGCCGAGGAAACCGCCCTGCTCCTTGGAGCCGGTATCGCTGGAATTCTCCTTGGCGACCTGCTGGAAGTCGGCGCCGGCGACGATCTTGGCGCGCAGCTCCTTCGCCTTCGCTTCGTTGTCGACGAGGATGTGACGAGCGGCAAACTCCGTCTCGGGCTTCAGCTCGATGACGCGCGCGTTGTAAATCTTCTTCGCCTCGTCCTCGCTCACGCTACCCTTCAGGGTCTTCTCGAAGAACTGCTCGCGCAGCGCGCGCTGGCGCAGGTAGGCCATATGCGTCTGGAACTCCGGAGTGTCGCCAAGCTTGGCCGCCTCGGCGGCGCTGGCGAACAACTGATTGTCGATGAGGTACTCGGCGAGCGCGCGCCGCCTAACCTCCGGCGGCAGGTTGGCGAGCTCAGCTCCGATCTCGCTCTCGGCGAGCTTCATGTCCGCCTCGGTGATAGGTTTGCCGTCGACGTTGACAACGACCTTGTCGCTGGCCTTGTCCTGCGCGAGGGCGCGATGGTCATGCGCAGCAAATGCGATGGCGGCGACGACGGCGAGGCCCGCAAGGGCGTGCATATTCGGAATCACTCGATGCATACTCGATCTCTGAATTGTTCGGCGGGCCGAAGTGGGAGGCGAAACCCGCGGCATTGCGCGTTCGTGCAACAGGAAACGGGCGTAGCCGGCCGGCTGCGGGCCCATGGATAGTGGGGCGGATACCCGCTGCCAAGTTAAGAATTCGACAGTTGGCGAGCGTTTTTGCGCGGTTTGGGTCCGCCGCAGAAGCGTTTCCGATGCGTTGACAAGCCTATGGTGCGGTCCTTATCTCTCCCCCGCGGCTGAACTTACTGCGTCATAGGCGCTTCCAACGTACCTGGCGGGCGTCTTCTGTTCGCGGGGTCGGTCATTCTCGGCTGATACGACGGCTTCACTCGCGGGCAGAACTATCAGCAAGCCATGCCAATACCTCCCGGGGGCGAGCCCGGATTTAGGGAAAACTTCGAATGCTTTCGACGATCGGCGAATTCGCGGCGAAGATTTTCGGCTCATCGAACGAGCGCCGCGTCAGGGGTTACTACCCACGCGTCGAGGCTATCAACGCGCTCGAGGACGACGTCGCCCGTCTTACCGATGACGAGTTGAGGATGCGCACGGATAAGTTCCGGCGTCAGTTCGCCGAGGGTGCCACGCTCGACGATCTGCTCGTTCCCGCCTTCGCCACAGTGCGCGAAGCCGCCAAGCGCACGCTCGGCCAGCGCCACTTCGACGTGCAGCTCATCGGCGGCATGGTGCTGCATGAGGGCAAGATCGCCGAGATGAAGACCGGCGAAGGCAAGACGCTGGTCGCGACGCTGCCGGTCTATCTCAACGCGCTCGCCAGCAAGGGCGTGCACGTCGTCACCGTCAACGACTACCTCGCACAGCGCGACGCCGAGTGGATGGGGCAGATCTATACGTTTCTCGGCCTCACGGTCGGCGTCATCGTGCACGGGCTCGACGACGAGCAGCGCAAGGCGGCGTACGCCTGCGACGTCACCTACGGCACGAACAACGAGCTCGGCTTCGACTACCTGCGCGACAACATGAAGATGGACATGGACGAGATGGTCCAGCGCGGCCACTCGTTCGCCATCGTCGACGAGGTGGACTCGATCCTGATCGACGAGGCGCGCACGCCGCTCATCATTTCCGGCCCGCTCGAGGACCGCGCCGATCTCTACCAGGCCGTCGACGAGATGATCCCGACGCTTGCCGCCGAGGATTTCGAGCTCGACGAGAAGCAGCGCCAGGTGTCGCTCACCGAGGCCGGCAACGAGAGCGTCGAAGCGTGCTCGAGCGAGAAGGGCCTTATGAAAGGCTCGCTCTACGACATCGAGAACGTCTCGCTCGTCCACCACATCAATTCGGCGCTGAAGGCCCACAAGCTGTTCCAGCGCGACCGGGACTACATCGTCAAGGGCGGCCAGGTCGTCATCATCGACGAGTTCACCGGCCGCATGATGCCGGGCCGGCGCTATTCGGAGGGCCTGCACCAGGCGCTGGAGGCCAAGGAGCACGTCGAGATCCAGCCCGAGAACCAGACGCTGGCCTCGATCACGTTCCAGAACTATTTCCGCCTCTACAAGAAGCTCGCCGGCATGACCGGCACGGCCTCCACCGAGGCCAACGAGTTCATGGACATCTACGGCCTCGACGTCGTCGAGATCCCGACCAACATGCCGGTGTGCCGCGCCGACGACGACGACGAGATCTACCGCACGGCGAAGGAGAAGTACGCGGCGATCGTGCAGACGATCGCCGATTGCCGACGCCGCGGCCAGCCGATCCTGGTCGGCACGGTGTCGATCGAGAAGTCCGAGCAGCTGTCCGAGCTGCTGAAGGACAAGAAATACATGCAGGAGCTTGGCCGCACCGCGCTCGCACAAGCCGACAAGCTCAAAGACCGGCAAGGACGGAGAGCTCAAAGCATACCTCGCCGAAATGGGCTCCTATCTCGTCGAGGTCGGCTCGCGCCCCAAGGCCAATTCCGATCCGATCCCGCATCAGGTCCTCAACGCCCGCTACCACGAGCAGGAGGCCAGCATCGTCGCTCAGGCCGGCGTGCCCGGAGCGGTGACCATCGCGACGAACATGGCCGGACGCGGCACCGATATTCAGCTCGGCGGCAACGTCGAGTCGCGCGTGAGAGACTGGATCGCCGAGGAGACAGAGGCGGGCCGCACTCCCGATGACGCCCAGATCGACAAGACGCGCGAGCGGGTGCTGGCCGACGTCGGCGAGAAGAAGAAGCACGCGCTCGAGGCCGGCGGTCTTTACGTGCTCGCTACCGAGCGCCATGAAAGCCGCCGCATCGACAACCAGCTGCGCGGCCGCTCCGGCCGGCAGGGCGACCCGGGCCGCTCGAAATTCTACCTCGCGCTCGACGACGACCTGATGCGCATCTTCGGCTCGGATCGCATGGACAGCGTTCTGAAGACGCTCGGCCTGCAGGAGGGCGAGGCGATCACCCATCCGTGGATGAACAAGTCGCTGGAGATGGCGCAGAAGAAGGTCGAGGCGCGCAACTTCGACATCCGCAAGCAGATCCTCAAGTACGACGACGTGATGAATGACCAGCGCAAGGTCATCTTCGAGCAGCGGCTCGACATCATGGGCGAGGAGGACGTCTCCGAGACGGTGAAGGATCTGCGCCACCAGCTCGTGCAGGAACTCGTGCGCCAGCACATTCCCGAGACCGCTTACGCCGAGCAATGGAACATCGCGGCGCTGAAGGAAGCGATCTCCGGCGTCTTCGGCCTCGATCTGCCGATCGACGAATGGGCGAACGAGGAAGGCATCGCCGATCAGGAGATCGCCGAGCGCATCCTCAAGGAGGTCGACGACAAGGCGGCGCGCAAGGCCGAACGAGCTGGGCCAGACCAACTTCCGCCAGATCGAGAAGATGGTGCTCTTGCAGACGCTCGACCACCTGTGGCGCGAGCACCTCGTCACGCTCGAGCACCTGCGCCAGGTCATCGGCTTCCGCGCCTACGGCCAGCGCGATCCGCTGAACGAATACAAGAGCGAAGCGTTCGTGCTGTTCGAAGCCATGCTGGCCAATCTGCGCGAGGCCGTCACCGGTCAGCTCATGCACGTCGAGCTCGCCCCGCGTGAGGGCGAGACCGGGCTGCAGCCAGTCGACCTGCCTGAGATGCATGCGCATCACATCGACCCATTTTCGGGTCTCGATGAGCTCGCGCTGGCCGACGCTGCCATCGCCGCCGAGGTGCGCGGTCCTGTCGGTGGTGCGCCCGACCGGCGTCCGCCGCTGCAGACCCGCAAGAGCACGACGCCGTCAATCCGTCGGATCCGGCGACCTGGGGCCGGGTAGCGCGCAACGCGCCGTGTCCGTGCGGCTCCGGCAAGAAGTACAAGCACTGCCACGGCAAAAACGACTGATCTCTCGAGGTTCAGTCGCGCTGCAGCGAGCAGGTGATGTCGAGGTCGGCGACCTCGGCCTCGAACTCGTCGAGCGTGAACAGCCCGAAGCAGGGCCTGGCGCCGGCCGGCGGTCCCTCACCGGCGACAAGGCGCTTGGCGAGGATCACGGACGGCCATCGCCGGCACGTACGGCCCATCGCCGCTGCGCGCGATGAGGTGCCAGGTGCGCGCGCGTCGCGTCCCGCCATGATCGCGGCCGACGACGCGCACGAACATGCCGCCCGTGTCGCTGCCGAACGCCGACAGGCGCCGCTTCACAGCGAGCATCGGCGCGGCGAGCGCGCTCAGGTCGCGTACGGCGCCGGCACGCACCAGCCATGACGCTGCCCACAGGCCGAGATGGAAGGCGCCGACTTCGAGGCCCGCAGAAAAGCGTGCCGTCGAAAGCTCCGGGTAGTTCTGCGGCAAGAGATCGAGGTCGGGCACGTCGACGTCGCTCATCCAGCGTGCGCCGAGCATCGGGAAGCGATGTCGGTGCAGGCCTTGCCAGCCGTATGCGGTGACCTGGCGCCCGCCGCTGCGCATGAGAAGCGGCTTGCCTGCCTGACCAATGATAGACGCTGCCGTCGCCATGCCCGGATCGAAGCTGTTGCCGGGCGAGATGCCGATATGCACCTCATCGAGCTGAAGCAGATCCTCTGCCATATGCCGCACGGCGGCCGACGACAGCCCGGGCACGGAGCTCGCGCCGCTGACGACGCTGACATTCGCCGCGCGGGCTTCCGCGTCGAGGAGGCTGATGCCGGTGACGAAGGCACGGGCGTCTGCGAGGTCGATGTAGTGACAGCCTGCAGCGATGCACGCCCGCGCCAGCCGATAGTCCTGCTCCTGGAACGGGCCCGAGGCGTTGATGAGGACGGCCGGCGCCAGCGCTTGCAGGTCCGCTGCCGTCGCGCTCGTGGCATCGAGGACGGCGTGGGCGACGTGCGCCCGTGCACTCCGTGCGAGCGTGGCGGCATGCTCGCGTGCCCTATCCGCAGAGCGCCCGGCGATGAGGATGTCGAGACTTGTCTCGCGCGCCAATCGCTCGGCGACACGCGCGCCGAACGCTCCGTAGCCGCCGACGATGAGGATGCGGCTCACGGCACCGTGCCGGCGACGCTAGGCGTGCGTCTTGCCGCCACCCTTGGCGGCGGTAGCGGTCACCGGTGCCACGGCAGGTTCGGCAGACGGCGCGTGGCCGCTGAGCGGAGATGCGGTCCGACAATGCCAGCAAGACGCTGGAGACGACGAACACCACATGAATGATGACGAGCCAGAAAAGATCGCGGTCCGACACGGTGGTGATCGACATGAACTGCTTCAGAAGCTGGATCGCCGAGATGGCGACGATCGAGCCGAGCAGTTTGATCTTCAGAGCGGTGAAATCGATCGTGCCCATCCACTCGGGCCAATCGCGGTGCCGGCTGTGATCGATCTTGGAGACGAAGTTCTCGTAGCCCGAGAAGATCACGATGATGACCAGCGAGCCTGTCAGCGACAGGTCGACCAGCGCCAGCAATCCCGAGGATCACCTGCGATTCCGTCGCGGTGAACGCGGTCTCGGCGATGTGCACGAGCTCGAACACGAACTTGATGAGCAGCACGAACAGCGCGAGCGCCAAGCCGAGGTAGAACGGCGCTAGAATCCAGCGGCTGGCGAAGATTATCGTTTCGATTAGGCGTTCGGTTTGCCGAGGAATAGTGCGCCACATGTCGATGACCCGCTGATTGTCGATTGCTGCAGCGTGTATGACATGCCCGCCGAAACGTCCGCAAGCGACAGCGGGCCCGGAGCCTCAACGGCACCCGGGCCCATTGTGCTATTCGTAGCGGGAGCTCTTGAATTCGCGCCATTGGCGATCATCGCTTGCGTGACGGTACTCGCTGCGCGCCACGCGATACTCGCGCATCTCGCCTCTGGACTCGCTGTAGCGACGCTTGCTGGTCTTCTTTTTCTTGGCGGTCTTCTTCTTTTTCGAAGAGCGCGCCTTCTCCCGCTCTGGCTCCTCGAGCTTCAGCGTCGCCTTGTGGGCGAGCTGCTCGCGCAGGGACGCATAGCGGCGGCAGCTCGGCAGGGCGAGCGAGCAAGGAAGCGGGCGGGTCAGCATCGGGCTGACGCCGGCACGCTGCGTCTCAGGCGCAACCTGCTGCTCGAAGTTCTCGCCCAGCTTGTTGACGATCATCGCAGCGGCTGCCGGACCACCGAGGTAGGCGGCGGGACCCGCCAGCGACGCCGTCTTGATCTCGGCCGTCTGCGGTTGCAGCGTCGGCTGTTCGGCGACCATCTTGTTGATGTTCGACAGGTCGGCGATGACCTGCGCCGTCTCCTGGCACACCTGGATCGGGCCGGGATTGTAGCCTTCGAGGCGGCTCGACGCGGCAAAGCCGTAGCGCGTGCCGCAGACGCTGACGCGTGGCGGGCGGCCGGTGCGCTCGAAGAGGTCGTTGCCTTCTTTGAGGTTGCGCCAGAAGCCATTCCAGCGAGGCGAGTCGTACTTGGCAAGGTTCCCTTCCGTCATGCGGAAGGGGAAGACGTGCACCGGGATGTTCGGCTGGCCCGCTTCGAGTGCGTCGGTCGCCAGCTTATGGACCTCGAGGGCGACCGCATTCGTCATCGCGAAGCAGCCGATCGACGCGCATCCACCGTGAATGAGGATGTGCGAGCCCGAGCGCAGGTTCACCTGATCGAACGGGTTCGGATAGCCGATATTGAGCGACTGCGGCCACCGCGTTCCCGTGTGGAAGCTCTGCTCCATGGTGACGGTGTAGAAGCCTTCGGGCGCCTGCTTGTCGCCCTCTTTCAGCTTCGGCCCCAGCGTGCCTGACCAGTAGCAGATCGGATACGTGGCAAAGAGCGAGTACCTGCCGTTCTCGTCCCCCGTCCAGACCTCCATCTCGGACTCGGCCTTGAATACGCGGATCATGATCGGCGCATCGGTCGCAACGCCCTGCTCGGCGCGGCGCTCATCGAGGCGCTTGAGATCCGGTGTCCCAGGAAGGGGCAACTTGCCGTCCGAATTGGCACGCTTGCGCTCCATGCGGACCGCAGTGATGTCATCGGCGTCGACTGAAAGCGCTGACGCGGTCCCGACCTGTCCCAGGACGGCGGCAGCTGCGCACACGGTAAGAACGGCGCGCCCAATGTTAGCGACTGGCTTCGTCATGCCGTCGCTTCTGCACGGCACGTGCCATTGGCCGTGAGACCAGATGGCACGTGGCGTACGTGAATTGTTTCGGATGATGTCAGCATGTTGAACTCTCTTACTTCTTCTTGCTGGCGAAGATTTGGCAGTTGAAAAATTGAGCAGCGAATGTCAACTGCGACTCACGTCGCAGGGCAGCTCACTTCGATGGGTGCACTACCGTCGCTGTCCCCGTTTGCAGGCCGAAATGCGTAGCGTCCATCGCATACGCTGACGACCGGCGGGACATGATCGCGCTCAAAGGCGTCATGGCCGATTTTTAGTTGCCGCCAGAACCCTATGTCGGGATTTGCTGCGCGGCGTGACATATTTGTCTCCGTCATACGGAACGGAAACACCTGCACTTGGACGCGCTTTTGGCCCGCTTCGAGCGCGGCGGTCAACAGCGACCAGATTTCATCAATAACGGCATCGGTCATGGCGTAGCAGCCGATCGAGCGGCAATCGCCGTGCACCATGAGCAGCGAGCCGGTGCGACCATGTGCGCGATCGAACGCGTTCGGGAAAACCGAGATTGAATGAGCGATGATATTTGCTGTTGGGATTGAACGCCGTTGAGTTCGACGGTGTAGAAGCCTTCCGGCGCCTGCTTGTCGCCCTGCTTCAGCTTCGGCCCTAGTCCGCCCGACCACATGCAGATCGGGTAGGTCGCGAAAAGTTCGAAGCGGGTCGCCGCGTTTCATCCAAATCTCCAGCTCGAACTCGCGTTTGAAAATGCGCATGAAAACGGGCGCACCGAGCTGAAGGTTCTGTGCCGCGAGCCTTGCCGGCAGGTTTTTTAGGTCGGGCGTGCCCGGAAGAGACTTTGCCGGCCGAGTACGCAGCCCAGTTCCTCGCCTTATCGGCGTAGATCATCTCGTTCTTCGATGAGCGCGAAGATCTGCGGCCAAAATATGTAACTGAAACCGGCGGCTACGGCGACGAGCGCTCCGATGATCGTAAGCGCTACGGACCAGCGGCGTCTGCGGCGGGCAACCATCAGCCGAGCATGCCGGTCTTTTGCGGCGCGCGCAACGTGACCATGTGCGCGCAGGCGCGCGCGCTGTCATGCCGAAACATGATTATTGCGAGAAGCCGAGCGCCGGCGTGCTGCCCGTCTCGATGGGCGCGCCGAGGCCATACGACGGACTGTACGCGGCTTGCGTGGGCGGCGTGCCTGGCGATGGCTGCGAGGGCGTCATGTTGGCGAACTGACGCGTCTTCGGGCCCGGCGCGGTGATGCGCTCCTCGGCGATCTGCTGCTCGAACGGCTTGGGCGTGAACGGCTCGAACACCGGGCGCTGGAAGCGCGGGCACGCGCCGTCCGGTCGCACCGACGAGTTGCGTCGGCATCTTCACGTTGACGACGTAGCGCTTCTCGCACACGGCGACGGTCGGCGGCAGGCGATACTTCTCGAAGAAGTCGTAGCCCTGCTTCAGCGTCTTCCAGAACGGTACGTTCGGGTTGCCCTGATAGCGCGCCATGTTCGCTTCCGTCATGCGGAACGGGAAGGCGTGCACTTCGAAGCTCTCCTGGCCGCCCTTCAGGGCCTCGCGCGCCAGCGCGTAGATCTCCTCCATCAGCGCGTCGGTCATCGCGTAGCAGCCGACGGACTTGCACTTGCCGTGCACCATCAGCGCGTCGCCCGTGCGCTGCAGCGCGCGGTCGTAGGCGTTCGGATAGCCGAGGTTGAAGGCGAGGTAGTACTGCGAGTTCGGGTTCATCTGCGTGTCGCTGACGCGATAGAACCCTTCCGGCGCCTGCTTGTCGCCGAGCGCCGTCTTCGGCCCGACGTTCCCCGACCAGTTGCAGATCGGATAGGTCTTGAAGTGATAGAAGCGGCCGTCGTCGCGCGCCTTCCACACCTCGAGCTCGGATTCTTCCTTGAAGATGCGCACGAAGATCGGCGCGCCGGTATCCATGCCCTTGCGGCCGAGCATCGACATCGTCTCTTTGCTGAGCGGCTGCTCGGCGGCCGGGATCATCGGGCTGCGATGCCGCCGCATCCGGCGAGCGCGCACGCGCCCGCGAGCACCGCCGACAGCGGCGCAAATACGGGCTCTCAGAATCGAGCCAAGGATGATCAAACGCATACGCAGTGCCCCTGGCGCACGGTGACCAACCATCGATCTCTAGACCTTAAGATTTGGTTAACGTTACGGAATTCTTAGCGGTCGCCGGACACTTGGACGAATCGCGAGGACTTCTGGTAACTACCCTGCGAGATTGGACCGGAATTGGGCGGAAGCGACATTCGACAGCCGCAGTCCGCGGCGACTAAGCCCTTACAGGGACTGGCCGATTTCCATGAACCGGGTGTGGCGCTGCCGGCGGATCTCGGCCGGCGACTTGCCGTCGAACTCCGACAGGGCCCGGGCGATGGCGTCGCCCGTCGCCTTCATGATCGATTCGCGGTCGCGGTGAGCGCCGCCCACCGGCTCGGTGATGATGACGTCGATGACGCCGAGCTGGTCGAGGTCCTGGGCGGTGATCTTCATGTTGGTCGCCGCGTCGATGGCCTTGGCGCTGTCGCGCCACAGGATCGAGGCCGCCGCCTCGGGCGAGGCCACCGTATAGATCGCGTGCTCCAGCATGAGGATGCGGTTGGCGGTGGCGATGGCGATGGCGCCGCCCGAGCCGCCCTCGCCGATGACGACGGTGATCAGCGGCACGCCGATGCGCGAGGCAGCAGTCGGTGGAGCGGGCGATGGCCTCGGCCTGGCCGCGCTCCTCGGCGCCGATGCCGGGATAGGCGCCGGCGGTATCGACCAGGGTGATGACCGGCAGATTGAACTGGTCGGCCATCTCCATCAGGCGCACGGCCTTGCGGTAGCCCTCGGGCTTGGCCATGCCGAAGTTGTGGCGGATGCGGCTCTCGGTATCGGAGCCCTTCTCGTGGCCGATGACCATGACGGAGCGGCCGCGGAAGCGGCCCGAGGCCGCCGACGATGGCCTCGTCCTCGGCGAAGTAGCGGTCGCCGGCCAGCGGCGTGAAATCCTCGATCAGGGCGTTCGACGAAGTCGAGGCAGTGCGGCCGCTCGGGATGGCGTGCGACCTGGGTCTTCTGCCAGGGCGTGAGCTTGGCGTAGGTGTCGACCAGCGCCGTGCGCGCCTTCTGCTCGAGCTTCTTGATCTCATCGCGCGATCGATACCGCCCGCTCCTCGCCTTCCGATGCGCGCGCAGCTCGGCGACCTTGCTTTCCAGCTCGGCGATCGGCTTCTCGAAATCGAGATAGGTGCGGATGGGGGAACGGTCCAATGCGGTCCTCGCGTCGAAATTCCAGGGGGATTGGCCCGGACAATCGCGCCGGGGCTTCCGGCTCTGTCAAGGCGCGCGCTGCCGGGCGCCTTAACGCGCCATTACGCGGCTTTGCGGCCGGTCAGCGCTTCTTGGCCAGCGGATGATGCTCATGCACCAGCTTTTTCAGCCGCTCCTCGAGCACGTGCGTGTAGATCTCGGTGGTCGAGATGTCGGCATGGCCGAGCAGCTGCTGCACGGAGCGCAGGTCGGCGCCGCGGTCGAGCAGATGGCTGGCGAAGGCGTGGCGCAGCACGTGCGGGCTGACGCGCTCGGGGTCGAGCCCGGCCTCCTCGGCGACCAGCTTCAGATCCTGCGCGAAGCGCTGGCGCGTCAGGTGGCCTTGCGCGCTCTTGGAGGGAAACAGCCACTTGGTGGTGACGCGGCCCGTCGCCCGGATGTCACGGCGAGATAGCGGTCGAGCGCGGCGCGGGCCGATGCGTTGAGCGGCACGAGGCGCTCGCGGCCGCCCTTGCCCTTGATGGTGAGCACGCGCGCGTCGCCGGCCAGCACGGTGCGCGGCAGCGACACGAGCTCGCTGACGCGCATGCCGGTCGCGTACAGCATCTCGATCAGGCAATGCAGGCGCAGCGCGCGCAGATGCTCGATGCCGTCGCCCGTCTCGGCGCGGCGCGCGGCGGCGCCGATCAGCCGGTCGACCTCGGCGACGCTCAGCGTCTTCGGCAACGGGCGCTGCTTGCGCGGGCCGGCTGTGGCCGTGCGTCGGGTCGGCGGCGACGTGGCCTTCGGCGAGGAGGAACTTGTAGAGCTGGCGCACGGCGGAGAGGCCGCGCGCGCGCGACGACGGCGCTGAGGCCGGCGGCCGAGGATGCGGCGAGCCAGCCCGAGACGTGCGCCGGTTCGGCGGCGATGAGCTCGACGTCGCGCGCCGTCGAGAAACGCGCGGAACTGCTCGCAGGTCGCGGCGGTAGGCTTCGATGGTGTTGGCCGCGGCGCCGCGCTCGACGCCGAGCATCTCCAGGAACGCATCGATGTGCCGCTGCGCTGCGCTCATGCTCGCCCCGCCGGCCGCCGAATGCGCCGGCTTTAGTTGCTGATCGCCCGCGGCCAGCTCGCGAACAGCGCCTCGAAGCCCAGGTTGCGCGCGTCCGCCTCGAGCCCCGCCCGCTTCAGGGCGCGGATCGAATCGCCGAGCGCGATCATGTGCGCGCCTTCCGCGCCGTTGGGACCCAGCGTCTTCATGGCGAGCAGCACGGTGCGGCCGAACTCGCGCTTCTTGGCGGCGTCCTGCAGCTCCGAGAGCACGCCCGTCTCCGGCAGGTGGCCGCCGGCCGGCTGCGGCGTGCGGCTCGCCGCCTCCCACAGCGGGATCGGCACGTTGTACTCGAGCGCATCGAGCACGGTCGCCAGCCGATGCAGCAGCGTCGGCGTCGATGCGGCCGTGCACGGCAAGCTCCTCGACATGCCGCAGATCAGCCTCGCGCTGCGTCGTTGGCGCGGCCGTCGGCGATGTCGATCAGCGCCAGCCAGTGATTGAGGCTGCCGCCCTGCCGCGCCGTTCGGCGCCGAGCCGAACGCCGCCCATTCGCGCGCCTTGTCGTAGCCGCCGGCGGCCAGCGCCACCTCGACGCCGGTCTCCGCGTACCAGCCGATCTCGGGCGCGGCGACGATGCTGTCGGAGGCCGGCGCCACCATGCGCAGCGCGGTCAGGTAGAAGCCGGCGCGATGCGCCTCGTCGAGGAAGGCGCGGATGAGGCGCACCTTCTTTTGCGGCGTTCTCTCGTTCTCGGCGGCGACGAACAGCGCCGCGCGCCGCTGCGGCGTGTCGGTGCCGGCGGCATCGGAGATCACGGCGCCGTCCGACGGCTGCGCGCGATAGATATCGGCGAGCTGCTGCGGCGTGATGGCGTTGAGGTGCGCCGCGGCCTCGGCGGCGGCGAGCTTCGAGTGCCGGCTCGCCTTGGGCGTCGAGCGCCAGCGCCGCCAGCAGCGATGGCTCGGCGTGCTTGAGGACGTGCGCGGCGTCGACCGCGCCGCCCGCCGCCTCGATCAGGCGATAGTCGAGCAGCGAGATCGCCTGGTCCGGCGCGACTTGCGGCTTGCCGCCCATCGAGATGGCATCGAGCGCCTGCAGGCCGGGGCTGTCCTTGACGCCTTCCTCGCGCGCCAGCTCGGCGGCAAGCCCGGCGCCGGGCGCATCGCCGGCGACGGCGGAGCAGAAGCCGGAGATGAGCGCCGCATCTGCCTTTGATCGGCTTGGGCAGCTGAGCCGGCGCGCCGCCGGCCTTCAGCCGTTTCGCAGCCGCGATCCTGCGCGCCGAGGCCGATCTCGTTGCGCGCGGCGAGAATGGCGACGGTCGGCATCGCCGGCCGGCATGTTGGCGAGCGCCGCGCTGAGCCTCCTCGAGCAGGCCCGAGCGGTAGAGGATCTCCAGCCGCAGCGCGAGGAACTGCTGGTCGGTGACGCCGCCATCGGGCGGCGTGACATTCGAGGTGATGAGCCGCAGCCACAGCTGGTGCAGCGCCGGCGAGCGCGGCGGGATGTCGATCTCGGAGATCAGGCGCGACGAGCGTGCCGACATCGAGCCCGCGCCACAGCTCGTAGGGCAGGCCGGAGCCGTCGGCGGCCATCACCGGGGTCAGGTCGCCGCGCTCCACGGCGCTGCCGCTGCTGTCGCCGAGCGGGCGGACGACGTCGTCGCCGTTTAGCGACTGGGGCGGGCTCGCGCGGCTGCGCCGGCCGGCTGTTTCGCCTGCCCGCGGGCCGGGTTGTTGAAGGGATCGAACGGGCTCCAGCTCCTGCGCCGGACGGTGCCGGCGAGCAGCGCCAAGCCAAAGGCCGCCGGCTAGGGCGGGCAGAGGCGGTGAGTGGAAGGCGCTTTCGCATGGCCGCGCGCGGGTCACTCTGTACGCACCTTGACGCCCGGGACGGGCTTGGTGACGGTGCGCGGCTCCGGCTCGAATTTCGTGGCAAGAACGTAGAGCCCGCCGGTAATGATGGCGCCGGCCGTGCCGACGATGAACAGAAACCGGAACAAGCTGGGCATTTGCTATCCCGTCCCCACGGCTTTGGTCACTTTGCAAGTTGGCGCCATTATGACTTGCACTCGACGACGATCCAAAGTAGGCGGCGCAGGCGACGCCGGGCAATTCTCGACGCCGGCTGCCGCAAAGTAGGCTGTGGGCGACGAAACGCCGATGCTCTTGGTCATCCGTCGATTCGGCCGCGATCGGAAGAGAAAGAAGATGCCAGACGCCCAATCGCTGCACGCGATCCGCACTGCCCTCGGGCAGCGATCGGTCGTGCTCGTCGGGCTGATGGGCTGCGGCAAGTCGGCCATCGGGCGGCGCCTCGCCGCCAAGCTCGGCGCTGCCGTTCGTCGATGCCGACGAGGAGATCGAGAAGGCGGCCGGCAAGAGCATCGACGACATCTTCGCCGACCACGGCGAGCCCTACTTCCGCGAAGGCGAGCGCAAGGTGCTCGCGCGGCTGCTGCGCTCGGGCCCGCAGGTGCTGGCGACCGGCGGCGGCGCCTTCATGAACGCGGAGACGCGGGCCGCCATCGCCGAGCGCGGCGTTTCGGTCTGGCTGAAGGCGGAGCTGCCGCTGCTCGTGCGCCGCGTCGGCAAGCGCGGCAACCGCCCGCTGCTCAAGGCCGGCGATCCCGGAGGCGGTGCTGCGGAACCTCATGGACGACGCGCTATCCCATCTACGCGCGAGGCGGACATCACCGTCGAGAGCCGCGACGTGCCGCACGAGGTGATCGTCGGCGAGATCATCGAGAGCCTTGGCCGGCAACTGCTGCCGGCGCAGCCATCGCGAGGTGCGCCCGATGAGCGCGACGCCACGGCCAGCTGCGCCGAGCGTCGCGCACCGTGCAACGTGCCGCTGGGCGAGCGCGCCTACGACGTGCTGATCGGGCCGGGGCTGCTGGCGCGCGCCGGCGAGCTGATCGCGCAGCGGCTCGGCGCGGCGCGCTGCGCCATCGTCACCGACGCGAACGTCGCGCGCTATCATCTCGGCGCGCTGGAGGCGGCCTGCAGCAGGACGGCCGCCACGTCGGCTCGATCATGCTGCCGCCGGGCGAGGCGACGAAGAGCTTCCGCGAGCTCGAGCCGCTGTGCGAGCGCCTGCTGGAGCTGGGCCTCGAGCGCGGCGATCTCGTCGTCGCGCTGGGCGGCGGCGTCATCGGCGATCTCGCCGGCTTTGCCGCGGCGATCCTGCGCCGCGGCGTGCGCTTCGTGCAGATCCCGACCACGCTGCTGGCGCAGGTGGACTAGCTCCGTCGGCGGCAAGACCGGCATCGATACGCCGCAGGGCAAGAACCTGATCGGCGCGTTCCATCAGCCGGGGCTCGTGCTGGCCGACACCGACGTGCTGCGCACGCTGCCGGCAGCGCGAGCTGCGCGCCGGCTACGCCGAGGTGGCCAAGTACGGGCTGCTCGGCGATGCGGCGTTCTTCGCCTGGCTCGAGAAGAACTATGCGCGCCGTGTTCGCGCTCGAAGCCGAGCCGCTGACGCACGCCGTCGAGACGAGCGTCAAGGCCAAGGCCGGCATCGTCGGGCGCGACGAGACCGAGCAGGGCGAGCGCGCGCTGCTCAACCTCGGCCACACGTTCGGCCACGCGCTCGAGGCCTGGTGCGGATATTCCGACCGGCTGCTGCACGGCGAGGCCATCGCCATCGGCATGTGCCTCGCCTTCCGCTTCTCGGCGGCGCTGGGCTACTGCACCGAGGCCGCGGCGGAGCGCGTCGCGCGCGCACTTCCGCGCCGTCGGGCTGCCGACGCGCATCGCCGACATCCCCGGCGACAAGCCCGACGTCGCAGCGCATGATGCGGCTGATGGCGCAGGACAAGAAGGTGCGCCACGGCAAGCTGACGTTCATTCTGGTGCGCGACATCGGCGAGGCGTTCATCGCCCGCGACGTGCCGGCCGAGACAGGTGCGCGCCTTCCTCGGCGGCGAGATCGGCGCCGGCTTAGCGCGGCGCTAACGATCGGCATTCTCAGCTTGTGCTAATGGTGCATGTGCCGGGCTCGCGCCCGGCAGGTGCACCAGCAACCGTTATCGAGGCGCAGTCCTAGTCCCCATGACGCTTGTTATCGCACTCATCATTGCTGGCGATCGTCGTGCTGATCGCGCTGTCGGCGTTCTTCAACGGCAGCGAGACGTCGCTGACGGCCGCCTCGCGCGCCCGCATGCACGCGCTCGAGCAGGAGGGCAACGCCAAGGCGGCGCTGGTCAACAGGCTGCTGCAGCACGCCGGAGAAGATGATCGGCACCATCCTGATCGGCAACACGCTGGTGGACGTGCTGGCCTCCGCGCTGGCCTCGGGCCTCGCCGTCGTGCTCGTCGGCGAGGTCGGCGTCGCCTACGCCACCGGCATCATGACGTTCCTGATCGTCGTCTTCGCCGCCGTGCTGCCGAAGACCTACGCGCTCGCCTATTCCGATCGCGTGGCGCTGCTCGTCGCGCCGATCATGCGCGTCGTCATCGTCGTCCTGAATCCGATCACGCGTGGCGATCGAGTACATCGTGCGCCATGCTCCTGAAGCTGACGCCGAGCAAGCTCGACGACGAGGCCAACATCCTCGCCGCGCACGAGGAGATCCGCGGCACCATCGAGCTGCAGACGATCGAGGGCTCGGTCGCGCGCCACGACGCCGACATGCTCGGCGGCGTGCTCGACCTGCGCGATCTGCAGGTCGCCGACATCATGGTGCACCGGACCAAGATGGAGACGATCAACGCCGACGATCCGCCGCAGAAGATCGTCGACGAGCTGCTGAGCAGCCAGTACACGCGCGTGCCGATCTGGAAGGACGAGCCCGAGAACATCGTCGGCGTGCTGCACACCAAGGATCTGTTCTCCGCGCTCGGCCGCGCCGGCTGGGACGTGACCAAGCTCGACATCATGAGCTTCGCCGTCGAGCCGTGGTTCGTGCCCGACACGACGCCGCTGAAGGACCAGCTCAATCAGTTCCTGAAGCGCAAGGCGCAGATGGCGCTGGTCGTCGACGAGTACGGCGAGGTGCAGGGGCTGATCACGCTCGAGGACATCCTCGAGGAGATCGTCGGCCAGATCGCCGACGAGCACGACACGCAGGAGGCGGCGATCCGCGTGCAGGCCGACGGCACCGTCAACGTCGACGGCACGGTGGCCGTCCGCGATCTCAACCGGCAGATGGATTGGAACCTGCCCGACGAGGAGGCGACGACCGTCGCCGGCCTCGTCATCCACGAGGCGCAGACGATCCCCGAGCCCGGCCAGGTTTTCACGTTCTACGGCTATCGCTTCGAGATCCTGCGCAAGACGCGCAACAAAATCACCGCGCTGCGCATAAGCCCGGCGTCCGCAATCGCCTGCGCGCGCGCGCGCGCCGCGAGCGCGGGCTCGCCGGCTGCGTAGAGCGCTCGCAAAATTGTCGTTCAGGTTAGGTTCAGGCGCCGGACGCGAACCTGTGCGTGGATCTGGTCAGGAGGATCCACGTGCGTGCGCTGCTGAACCGCAAAAATGCAGGCGGCAGCGCATTGGAAATAGAAAAAGGAGCTAACATGACTCGAATTCCTCCCCCTCGCTGCCATCGCCGGCGCTCTTGCCTGCGTCGTTGCAGTCGGTAGCGCTCAGGCTGCTCCGGCCTCCGGCAACATTCTCGGCAAGCTGACGACCGCAAGCGAAGCTGGCACGTCTGTCGAGAAGGCCGGCTACCGCCATCATCGTCGCCATTGGCGTTGGCGGTTCTACAAGCGTCACCACCACCATCACCGCCATCATCGTCGCTGGCACCGCTGGCACTAATCGCCAGCGGACGCCGATAGGTACCTGGTGTCTCTACATCTCGCCTTCGCATCAGCGGAGGCGAGATTTTTTGTGGCTTACAGCGCGGCTCGCCGGGCGCCAGCGCCTTGATCGCCAGCGCGTGCACACCATCTTTCAGCTCGTCCCGCAGCACATCGTTGACGATCCGGTGACGCTCAACGCGCGACTTGCCGGCGAAGTCGTCGGAGACGATCAGCACGCGGAAGTGGCTCTCGCCCGTTCCGGGCGAAGAGCTGTGACCGGCGTGCAGGTGCAACTCATTGACCACGTCGAGGCGCGTGGGATTGAGGGCGACCATCAGCTTTTCGCGCATGCGTGCTTGCAAGCTCATTAAGGGTCGCCTCATGCGGGTGTGAAAGAGTGGGACGTCGGCAGCTCGGTCGAATCGATCGGCTTGTCTGGGGACTGAGGGCAGATCATACTTCGCGCACATGAAGCTGAACTCCAAATACTTCGACAGCATCCGCGTCGCGTCGAAGCGCGAGCGCAGCGAGCCCGCGCGCGAGGAGCGCCATCCGCGCTGCCAGTGGAAGGGCTGCAAGGCGGCCGGCGACCACCGGGCGCCGCGCGGCCGCGGCCAGGACGGCAAGTACTACCTCTTCTGCATGGAGCACGTGCGCCAGTACAACGCCGCCTACAACTACTTCGACGGCATGAACGACAGCCAGGTGCAGGACTTCCAGAAGGACGCGCTGACCGGCCACCGTCCGACATGGAAGGTGGGCGTCAACGCCAAGGCGCCCGGGCGCCGCCCCGCCGAGCCGCCCCCGCCGAGCGGCGCTGCGCGGCTTGCCTTCCGGACGCTCGATCCGCACGCCTTTTTCGCGCGGCGTGCAAAGGCGGCGCGCGAGCAGCCGGCCGAGAGCCGCCGGCAGCTGAAGCCGCTCGAGAAGAAGAGCCTCCAGACGCTCAATCTGTCGGGCGAGGCGACGCAGCGTCGAGATCAAGGCGCGCTTCAAGGAGCTGGTAAAGGTTTACCATCCCGACGCGAACGGCGGGGACGCGCGCTCCGGCGATAAGTTGCGCGAGATAATCCAAGCCTATAACTTTCTGAAGCAAGCGGGCCTCGTCTGAAATCCGGCATTGCCGCCGCGCCGATTTCTTCGCCCCGCGCCCACTCCGAGGACCCCGCGATAATGCGTGCGCAAACCCAGTCGGGTGCCGAAGGCAAGCCGGCCAATCTTCCCGACATGAAGCTTTCGGTGCGCCAGGTGTTCGGTATCGACACCGATCTCGAGGTGCCGGCCTTTTCCAAGCCCGACGAGCACGTCCCCGATCTCGATCCCGACTACCTGTTCAATCGGGAGGTGACGCTCGCCATTCTCGCCGGCTTCAAGCACAACCGCCGCGTGATGATCCAGGGCTACCACGGCACCGGCAAGTCGACGCACATCGAGCAGGTCGCGGCGCGCCTCAACTGGCCGTGCATCCGCGTCAACCTCGACAGCCACATCAGCCGCATCGATCTCGTCGGCAAGGACGCGATCGTGCTGAAGGACGGCCTGCAGGTGACGGAGTTCCGCGAGGGCATTCTGCCCTACGCGCTGCAGTCCAACACCGCGCTCGTGTTCGACGAGTACGACGCCGGCCGTCCCGACGTGATGTTCGTCATCCAGCGCGTGCTGGAAGTCTCGGGCAAGCTGACGCTGCTCGACCAGTCGAAGGTGATCCGCCCGCATCCGGCGTTCCGCCTGTTCGCGACGACCAACACCATCGGTCTCGGCGACACGTCCGGCCTCTATCACGGCACGCAGCAGATCAACCAGGGCCAGATGGACCGCTGGTCGGTCGTCGCGACGCTCAACTATCTGCCGCACGACGACGAGGCGAAGATCGTGCTGTCGAAGGTGAAGTCGTTCGCCAAGACCGAAGCCAAGCGCAAGGCCGTCTCGCACATGGTGCGCGTCGCCGACCTGACGCGCTCGGCCTTCATCAACGGCGACCTGTCGACGGTGATGAGCCCGCGCACGGTCATCATGTGGGCGGAGAACGCCGAGGTGTTCGGCGACATCGGCTTTGCCTTCCGCCTGACCTTCCTCAACAAGTGCGACGAGCTCGAGCGCCCGCTGGTGGCGGAGTTCTATCAGCGCAGCTTCGGCGAGGAGCTGCCCGAGAGCGCGGCCAACGTCGCGCTGAGCTGAGCCGCGATGTCGAGCGGGCCGAAACGCAAGGAAGCGCCGACCGAGCCGCTGAAGCGCGCCATCGGCCTTTGCGTGCGCGCCATCGCCGGCCACGCCGATCTCGACGTCGGCTTTGCGCCGGGCGCGCCCGAGTATACTCCGAAGCACGTGCAGCTGCCCGAGCCCTCGCGCGTGCCCTCGCAGCGCGAGATCGCCGTCATTCGCGGCTGGGCCGACAGCTTCGCGCTGACGGCCGGCTGCCACGACGTGCGCGTTCACAACAAGCTCGCCCCGAGCGCCGGCCCGGCACGTCTCGTGTTCGAGGCGGCGGAGCGCGCGCGCGTCGAATCGCTGGGCGCCAATCGCATGCCCGGCATGGCGCGCAATCTCACGGCGCGCATCGAGGACCAGTATTCGCACGGCCGCTACGCGCAGGTGAAGACGCGCGCCGACGCGCCGCTCGAGGATGCCGTCGCCCTGATGATCCGCGAACGCCTCACCGGCTTGCCGCCGCCTGAAAGCGCCAAGGCGCTCGTCGACGTGTGGCGCGCTTCGATCGAGCAGCGCGGCGCCAAGGTGCTGAGGCGGCTCGACAGCCTCGCCGAGGACCAGGAGAGCTTCGGCCGCCTGATGCGCGATCTGTTGCGCGCGCTCGAGCTCACCGAGGACAGCGTGCAGGCTGACCGCGACGAGAACGAGAGCGAGCGAAGACGACAAAGAGGAAGGCAGCGACGGCGATACGCGAAAGCGCCGAGGACGGCGAGGACGGCAGCGATCAGCCGCGCGAGGACGGCCAAGCCGAGGGCGATGCCAACGAAGCACAGGAAGCCTCCGAGACGGCGAGCGCCGACGACCTCGAGAGCATGCTCGACGACCTCGAGCAGTTCGAGACGCCGGAGCCTGGCGGCCCAATGCTTCGGTTCTCGATAACCCGGAGGCCTTCGGCTACAAGGTTTTCACGCGCGAGTTCGACGAGGAGATCGGCGCCGAGCAGTTGTCCTCGCCCGAGGAGCTGGAGCGCCTGCGCGCCTACCTCGACCGCGAGCTGCGGGCGCTGTCGAGCGCCGTCGCCCGCCTCGCCAACCGGCTGCAGCGGCGCCTGCTCGCACAGCAGAGCCGCGCCTGGGACTTCGATCTCGAAGAAGGGCACGCTCGATGCCTCGCGCCTGCCGCGCGTCATCATCGATCCCATGCACGCGCTGTCGTTCAAGCGCGAGCGCGATATGGAATTTCGCGACACGGTCGTCACCCTGCTGCTCGACAATTCCGGCTCGATGCGCGGCCGCCCGATCATGGTCGCCGCCTGCTGCGCCGACATCCTGGCGCGCACGCTGGAGCGCTGCGGCGTGAAGGTGGAGATCCTCGGCTTCACGACGCGCGCCTGGAAGGGCGGGCAGGCGCGCGAGCAGTGGCTCGCCGCCGGCAAGCCGCAGGGTCCCGGGCGCCTCAACGACCTGCGCCACATCGTCTACAAGACGGCGGACTCGCCGTGGCGCCGGGCCAAGCGCTCGCTCGCCCTGATGATGCGCGAAGGTCTGCTGAAGGAGAACATCGACGGCGAGGCGCTCGCCTGGGCGCACCGCCGGCTGCTGGCGCGGCCCGAGCAGCGCCGCATTCTGATGATGATCTCCGACGGCGCGCCGGTCGATGACTCGACGCTCTCCGTCAACTCCGGCAGCTACCTGGAGCAGCACCTGCGGCAAGTGATCGACGAGATCGAGACGCGTTCGCCCGTCGAGCTGATCGCCATCGGCATCGGCCACGACGTGACGCGCTACTATCGGCGCGCCGTCACCATCACCGATCCGAGCGAGCTCGCCGGCGCCATGACCGACCAAGCTCGTCGAGCTGTTCGAGGAGAAGGCGAAAGCACCGCAGCAGCGTCCCGGCTCTCGGTTCCGGCGGAGGCATCTCCATTGAGCGTGCGCGACTTTCTCATGGCCCATCGCGGCCGGCGTCTTCGGTTTCCGGCGGGCATCGCTGTCGTTCTGGCTGCGGGTGCGGGCTTCGCGCTCGGCGGCACGAAACCTTCGAACACAGATCTGCAAACCGGGCCCATCGTCGTTGAAGCCCGTCCCATCGCCGGCTTCGATCGGCTGAAGCGCGATGTCACGCGGTTTGGCAAGCTCACCTGGCGCGGCGGGCTCGTCCTCACTTCGCCGGCGAAGCACTTCGGCGGCTGGTCGGGCTTCGCCATCGACGCGGACGGCAAAGGCTTCTTCGCCGTCTCCGATGCCGGCGCGTGGATGTCAGGCGCCATCTCGTACGACGACAAGGGCTTGCCGCAGGGCATGGCTTCGGTGCGGCTCGGTGCCATCCAATCCAAGGACGGCGATCCGTTGTCGCGCTCGCGCGACCGCGACGCCGAAGGCTTGGCGCTGCTGAGTGGTGCAACGCAGAAGGGCACGGTGCTCATCTCGTTCGAGCGCAAGCACCGCATCGCGCGCTTCGACATCGACGCAAACGGACTGTCGCCGGCCAAAGGCAAGATCTCGCTGCCCGCTTCGGCGAAGGACATGTCGGCCAACGGCGGCCTCGAGGGGATCGCGGTGCTGCGTGGCGGACCCAATAAGGGCGCGCTCGTCGCCTTCTCGGAGCGCATGCGCGACGACGACGGCAATCACATCGGCTGGATCTGGGAAGGTGAGGACCGGCCGCGGAAGTTCTACATGACCAACGGCGGCGACTTCGACGTCACCGATGCCGCCCCACTGCCGGACGGCGGCCTGCTCGTGCTCGAGCGGCGCTTCCGCTTGAGCGAGGGCGTCAGAATGCGCTTGCGCCTGATCAAACAGCAGCAGCTACGCGCGCGCGAGACGATCGATGCCGAGACGCTGGTTGCAGCCGACGGCAGCCGCGAGATCGACAATATGGAAGGGCTCGCGGCGCATGTGGCGCCGACGGGCGAGATCATCGTCACGATGATTTCGGACGACAACTTCAACCGCGGACTGCAGCGGACGATCCTGCTGCAGTTCGCGCTCAGCGCCGGCGATATCGCGGCGTCGGATAAAAGCTTGGAAGCGGCTCAGCCTTAGGCGGCGGGACGCGCGGCCTTGGCGAGCTTCTTTACTTCGCGCTTCATCTTCAGGCAGCGCTCGGACAGCTCCTCGTCGTCAGCCTTGAGCAGGAACGCGTCAAGACCGCCGCGGTGCTCCACCGACTTCAACGCGTGCGCGCTGACGCGCAGGCGGAACTTGCGGCCGAGCGCGTCGCTGATCAGCGTCACCTCGCACAGGTTGGGGCGGAATTTCCGTTTCGTCGTGTTCTCGGCGTGGCTCCTCAACTGCCCGGAAAGGGGCAGCTTGCCGGTCAATTCGCAGCGCCTCGTCATCGTAAAGCTCCTTCGCCACCGCTCCCGTGCGGTCGGCGTCGTGCAAGGGATTGCGGGAAACAAAATGTCCCCACCGGCCGGGCCGGAGGGGGATTTGGCGGTGTCTATGCCCGACGCCCCCCGTCTCGTCAAGGCGTCGGCAGCTCGATTGCCGCCCGATTGAGCGCCCGGAAGCGGCGCGCCGCAGCGCCCCAAGGGCCATAGAATAGACGTAAAACCACACCACCCAGTAGCACACTACGTGCGCGTCCTTTCGGGGGCATTGGGGCATCATGACATATCGGGTTCGGCAGGTAGCCATGCGCGCGCTGGCTGCGCTCGTGCCGGCGGCGTTGCTTGCCTGCACCGCGAGCTTCGGCTGGGCGCAACGGGTCGGCGTTCTGCGCACGCTCCCGGCTACTGTGGATGCCGTCTACCGCATCAACTTCACCGCGCTCGGCGACATCGGCCACTTCCAGTTCAAATCGGTTCTCAATGGCGATGCCTACACTCTGTCGGCTGACGCCAGGATCAATACCGCGATCTTCGAGTACGATGGCGGCATGAGGAGCAATGGCGCCCGTGTCTCGGCCGTCACCACAGCCGGCCGGCTACAACTTCAGCTACCACCAGAAGGCGCTGCTCAAGAAAAAGAAGAAGAAGTCGCTCAACATCGCCTTCAGCGGTCCGGCGGTCAGCAATGTGACGTTCGTGCCCCCCGAGGATGTGTCAGCGAAGGCGATGCCCGTCACGCCCGATCAGCTTAAGAACGTCCTCGACCCCTTGAGCGGCGTCATGGCGCTGTCGCTGGGCAACCTGGCCACCCCATGCGCCCAGAAGCTGCCGATCTACGACGGCAAGCAGCGCTTCGACATCGTCTTCACGCCCAAAGGGCGACGCCGGAGCCGATCACGTATGCTCCGTCGCGCTCGTTCCCATCTCCGGCCACAAGCCGGGCGAGGGTGCCGCTCGGTCGATCAAGGGCAACATCGAGCTGGTGCTGCGGCCGGTGCCGAAGGGCAATATCGTCATTCCCTATCGCGTCACGGTGCCGACCATCGTCGGCTCTGCCGAGCTCACCTCCGAGCGGGTCGACATCACCATGCCCGACCAGCAGCGCATCGCGCTAGCGCCGATAGCCGGCGGACAACTGCCCTCGAGCAATCGCCAGCGGGCGCCAACAAGACTACAATGCGTGCCGGTTTCGCGGGCACTCCAACGGCAATCATGCCCTTGATCTCAGCGGACGTCTCTGCAATGCCATTGCGAGAGACGATGAGGAGTTCAGATGGGCAGCGACCTCGAAACGCGCATTCGCCATGTGACGGCGGTGCTCGGGCCCACCAACACCGGCAAGACCCACCTCGCCATCGAGCGCATGCTCGGCCACGAAAGCGGCATGATCGGCTTGCCGCTGCGCCTGCTCGCGCGCGAGGTCTACGACAAGATCGCCACGCGCGTCGGCGCCGACAAGGTCGCGCTGATCACCGGCGAGGAGAAGATCAAGCCGGAGCGCGCGCGCTTCTGGGTGTGCACCGTCGAGGCGATGCCGCGCGACGTCGACGTCGACTTCCTCGCCATCGACGAGATCCAGCTCGCCGGCGATCCCGAGCGCGGCCACGTCTTCACCGATCGGCTGCTGCACGCGCGCGGCCGCTCCGAGACGCTGCTGCTCGGCGCGCAGACCATGCGCGAGGCCATCGCCGATCTCATCCCCGGCGCCAACTTCATCTCGCGCCCGCGCCTGTCGAAGCTCACCTACTCCGGCCAGAAGAAGATCACGCGCCTGCCGCAGCGCACGGCCGTCGTCGCCTTCTCGGCGGCCGAGGTCTATGCCATCGCCGAGCTCGTCCGCCGCCAGCGCGGCGGCGCCGCCGTCGTGCTCGGCGCGCTGTCGCCGCGCACGCGCAACGCCCAGGTCGCGCTCTACCAGTCGGGCGACGTCGACTTCCTGGTGGCGACCGACGCCATCGGCATGGGCCTCAACCTCGACGTCGATCACGTCGCCTTCTCGGCGACGCGCAAGTTCGACGGGCAGAACCATCGCAACCTGACGCCGTCGGAGCTGAGCCAGATCGCCGGCCGCGCCGGCCGCCACATGAACGACGGCACCTTCGGCGTCACCGGCTCGGCGGACCCGTTCGACAGCGACACCATCGAGCGGCTCGAGACGCACAACTTCGAGAGCGTGCGCGTGCTGCAGTGGCGCAACCGCGACCTCGATTTCCGCACGCTCGAGGGCTTGAAGCAGTCGCTGCGCGAAATGCCGAACATCCACGCGGCTGGCGCGCGCGCGCGCCGCCGATGACGTCGTCGCGCTGGAGACGGTGAGCGCCGACCGCGACATCGCCGCCATGGCATCGGCGCCGGCCGCCGTCGGCAAGCTGTGGGAGGTCTGCCAGATCCCCGACTATCGCAAGATCTCGGGCCAGAACCACGCCGAGCTCGTGGCGTCGATCTACGGCTACCTGATGGGCCCCGAGGAGCGCATCTCCGGAGGACTGGTTCGCCAAGCAGGTGGCGCTCGCCGACCGCACCGACGGCGACATCGACACGCTCGCCAACCGCATCGCGCACATCCGCACGTGGACGTTCGTGTCGAACCGCGCCGACTGGCTGAAGGACCCGGAGCACTGGCAGGCGAAGACGCGCGAGATCGAGGATCGGCTGTCGGATGCGCTGCACGAGCAGCTGACGCAGCGCTTCGTCGATCAGCGCACCAGCGCGCTCATGAAGGGCATGCGCGACAAGGATGAGCTGCACGCCGAGATCGCCGCCGACGGCGCTATCAACGTCGAGAACCACTTCGTCGGCCGCCTGAAGGGCTTCCGCTTCCAGCTCGACCCCGGCGCCGAAGGCATCCACGGCAAGGCGACGCGCAACGCCGCGGCGCAGGTGCTGGCGCGCGAGCTGGCGATGCGCGCCCGCCGCGTCGCCGCCGCGCAGCCCGACGCGTTGAGCCTCAATCGCCGCGGCCGCATCCTGTGGCGCGAGGAGGAGATCGCGCAGATCGAGCCGACCGACGATCCGCTGAAGCCGACGGTATCGCTGCTGGTCGACGAGCATCTGTCGGGTCCCGACCGCGAGAAGGTGCAGGCGCGGCTCGAGGCATGGCTGACGCAGACGATCGCCGAGAAGCTGAAGCCGCTGGTCGAGATCGGCAAGGCCGAGGACATCGCCGGGCTTGGCCGCGGCATCGCCTTCCGCCTGCGCGAGAACCTCGGCGTCCTGCGGCGCGAGACAGTCGCCGAGGAGATCAAGTCGCTCGATCAGAACGCGCGCGCGCAGCTGCGCAAGTACGGCGTGCGCTTCGGCGCCTTCAATATCTACTTCCCGATCCTGCTGAAGCCGGCCGCCGCCGAGCTGATCCTGACGCTGTGGTCGTTGAAGAACGCCGGTGCCAACGGGCTGTCAGTCGACGCGCTGCCCGATCCGCCGCGCGCGGGCCTCACTTCGTTCAACCCCGATCCGGCCTGCCCGGAGGCGTTCTATCGCGCCTACGGCTATCACGTGTGCGGGCCGCGTGCGGTGCGCCTCGACATGCTCGAGCGCCTCGCCGATCTCATCCGGCCGCTGCTCGGCTGGCGCGGCGCCAACGGCGCGACGCCGCCCAAGGGCGCGACCGGCGACGGCGGCTTCACGGCGATCGCCCGAGATGATGTCGCTGCTCGGCTGCTCGCCGGACGAGCTGAGCGGCGTGCTGAAGGCGTTGGGCTTCCGCCTCGACCGGCGTCCGATCAAGCCCGAAGTGGCGGCAGCCCGCGACGCCGGCCGAAGCGCCGGACGGCGATGCCCGACAGGCCGAAGCCGCCGCCGCGAGCGCGAAACTGCGGTGCCGGACGCCGACACCGCGGCGCCCGCATCGCCGAGCCAGTGCCGGCGGAGGAGGCGGCACCGGTCGCAGCGAGGCCGTCGCTGCTGCCAGAGGCGTGCACCGCCGCGGCAACGCCTGCCGAGCCGAGACAAGTTCGAGGAGGTCTGGCGTCCGCGCCGGCACCCGCGTGGCGAGCGCCGGCCGGAGCGCGGCCAGCGCAATCGCCAGCGTGGCGGCGGCCGACAGGCGCCGGCCAACGGCGCCGCCGGCTCACGCCGGCAGCGGCGGCAGCCAACTCCGGCTGCCGCGACAGCCGCCGCCCCCGCTCCGGCGCCTGCGCCGCGTGAGCCGAAGCCCGATCGCCGGCGACGACCGGCGCCCGCACGACAAGGATCGCGGCGAGCGCGGCGTGATCGCGACCGCGACGCCGGCCAGCACCGGCGCGGCCAGCAGGGCGATCGCCGCCGCCGCGACGACCGCCGCGAGGACGACCGCCGCAAGGCCGAGGTGCACACCGCCGCGCCGCCGCGCCGCGGCGGCATCGATCCGGATTCTCCGTTTGCGGCTCTCGGCGCGCTGCGCGATGAGCTGGCCAAGCGGGGCAAGGAGACCAGCACTTGAGCGCCGGCGCGGCAGACGAGGCGGCGACCGCGCCCGGCACGCAGCGCCTCGACAAGTGGTTATGGTTTGCCCGCTTCATGAAGACGCGCACGCTGGCCGCCGAGCATGGTCGCCGCCGGCAAGGTCCGGGTCAACAGGGTGCGTGTCGACAAGCCGGCGCAGACCGTGCGCGCCGGCGACGTTCTGACCCTCAACGCTCAACCGGCGCATCCAGCTCGTGCGAGTTCTGGGGATTGCCGAGCGGCGCGGGCCCTTCTGCCGCGGCGCGTGCGCTCTATGAGGAATTGACAGCCGAGGGCGATGTCATCAAACCTCAATCGTCATCATCGCCGCCTGGCGCCGGACGGCAGCCGAGCGAGGTGAGTCCGGCCAGGCGCCCGGTGGGGAGCGGGCGGCCGACCAAGAAAGAGCGTCGCGAGATCGACCGGCTGAACGGCAAGGCCCGCTGATTGTCAGCGGCTCTGCGGGGGAGCCTCGACCGGCGAGCCGCCCTATGATGGAAGCAGCGCCCGCTGCTCGGCGGCAACGGGAGCAAGCCGGATCTAAGTAATGACCTACATCGTCAACGAAAAATGCATAAAGTGCAAATACACCGATTGCGTCGAGGTCTGTCCGGTCGACTGCTTCTACGAGGGCGAGAACATGCTCGTCATCCACCCCGACGAGTGCATCGACTGCGGGGTGTGCGAGCCGGAGTGCCCGGTGGACGCCATCAAGCCGGACACCGAGCCGGGGTTGGAGAAGTGGCTGGAGCTCAACCGGAAGTTCTCCGAGAGCTGGCCGAACATAACGTCCAAGAAGGACGCCCTGCCGGACGCCGACGCGCATAAGGACGAGGCAGGCAAGTTCGAGAAGTATTTTTCGCCCGAGCCGGGCTCAGGAGACTAGGCCGCATCGCGCAGCCTGCGCGTCGTTGCGGCAAAATGCGCAACCTTTTCGCACCCTTTTCAGAATGCTTACGATTTGGGCTCGTCGCGGTAAGGGCCCCCACACCCTGCCGAAGGGCTGCCCTTCATTTTCAATGAAGTTTATGTTACGCTCCTCCTAGATGACGACTAAAGCCAGGTACAGAGTCGGAACAGGAGCGAACAAAGAGTATCCGCTTTGCCGTCGAGGCAATGATCGGGCCCTCCTGCGGTCCGACCATCAAGCGGGTTTGATCATCTCAGAGCAAAATTACGGATCGGTCACAGCTCCCCACGGCGACACCGATCCACCATATCAGCTTCGGAGCGGCGGCGATCACGCTGACGCGCCGGGTTGACGCGCATCGCTGCTAGTCCGCAACCCCGACGAGAAAGTGAGACGACCCCTATGGCTGACAAGAAAAAGGCGCCTGCCGCCCGCTCGGCGAAGTCCACGGCTGCCGCTGGCAAGAAGGTTGGCCGCAAGCTGACCGCTGCGAAAAAGCCGGGTCGCTCGGAAGCGAAGCTTGTCGCGAAGAAGCCGGTTGCGAAGGCGCATTCGGCCGTCAAGGCCAAGAAGCCTGTAGCGAAGACAGCAGGAACCGCGCGCGGCCGTCAAGCCGGTCGGCGAAGCCGGTCCTGAAGGTTGCGCATAAGGCTGTGGCCGCGAAGCCGGCGCCGCCCCCGTGCGCGCCGTCGCTGCCGCCGTGAAGCCGGCCGGCCAGAAGATCACCGCGCCCGTGCCGCCGCAGCATCAGATGACGCCGAAGGCCGTGGCCGAGAAGGCCGCTGCCGCGCGTCAGCTGATGACCGCGCAGAAGAAGCCGGTCAGCCAGCGTCATGGCTTCAAGGCCAGCGAGTTCATCGTCTATCCGGCTCACGGCGTCGGCAAGATCGTCGGCATCGAGGAGCAGGAGATCGCCGGCATGGCGCTCGAGCTGTTCGTGATCAACTTCGAGAAGGAGAAGCTGACGCTGCGCGTGCCCACCGGCAAGCTGGCGAGCGTCGGCATGCGCAAGCTGTCCGAGGAGCCCGTCGTCAAGAAGGCGATGGAAACCTTGAAGGGCCGCGCGCGCGTCAAGCGCACGATGTGGAGCCGCCGCGCTCAGGAGTACGTCGCCAAGATCAACTCCGGCGATCTCGTGTCGATCGCCGAGGTCGTGCGCGACCTCTATCGCTCCGAGGCGCAGCCCGAGCAGTCCTACTCCGAGCGCCAGCTCTATGAGGACGCGCTCGACCGCATGGCGCGCGAGATCGCGGCCGTCGAGAAGCTCGACGAGCGCGGCGCCGTGCAGCGCATCACCGACGTGCTGTCGAAGAGCGCGCGCGGACGCCGGCTTGCTGCCGAAGCCGAGGGCGGCGACGCCGAGACACGCGCCGCCTGACGAGGGCGGCGCATTAAAGATCGAGAGCGCTCGGTGCCTTCGGTGCCGGGCGTTCTTCTTTTTCGGGGGCCGGTTGCGTGTCGCGGTCGCTGCTGGTCATCGCACCGGCCGGCGGGGCTGAGCGTCCTGGGAGCGTCTCGTCGGATGGCGCCAACTGGCTGGGGTCCTCGATGTCGATGTAGGGCCCGTTGCGGTATTGGATCCAGCCGCGCACCTCGACGCGCTTCCCCTCCAACGAGCTGAGTGTCTTGGCCCATTCAGGATTGGCGCGCAGCACGCCTGCTTCGATGCCCGCCGTGAAGTCGTTTCGCCAGTCGGCTCCGAAGTTGATGTAGGTCCGCGCTTTCGTCACCGCGACCTTGGCGACGGTGCCGGCGACGATCTCATACGAATTGCGTCGGCGCATGAGCTCGCGCGTACGTTTCGATGCGCGCACCGCGTAGGCGGCGTTCGCCCACAGGCCTGTGGCGGCATTGCGCGCGACGCGCTCGTGCGCCAACAATTCGCGCATGCAGGCGTAGCTGCCGGGCAGGCCGTAGACGCGCGCGTGTCCGCTGGTGAGCAGTTCGCCCTGCACCCACACGCGCTCGCCGTCGCGATCGATGAAAAGGTGCGCGAGCTTGCGGCCGTAGCGATCGCGCCTCGCGGCCTGACGTGGCGAGCGACACCGATCGTCCGAGCACCAGGGCGCGCAGCGCGGCGGTGGCCTCCTCTTCGGGGCGCCAGGGTTGCGCGCTTGGACTGAGGTCGGGCGAGCGCGGCGCCAGGGCGCCGACGAGCCGCACCTCCTGATTGTCGTCGAGCAGCACCGTTTCTGCATCGATGACGCGGATGACGGAGCGCGTGGGGCCGCCCTGCAGCGTGCAGGATTGCTCTTCGCTTGGTTTTGGCTCCGCGCCCGCCGCGGCAACGCCGATGGCAACCGCAAGCAACGTTGCTGCGGCGACCGGCGGCGCAAAGTGGAGTACGCGAAGATCCATCGCCCCGTGCTTTCCCCGTCGATGAGCATAGGGACAATCGATCGGGAAATCTCGTCAGAACAGCCCCGTTGCATGGGCTTCGAGGTGCCAGTCGGTGGCCGGTGGCGAGGTCAAGTCGTCCGGCCCTTCGGCCAGGAACTCGGACCAAATCACGGTCTCGTCGCCGGCGACGAGACGGGCGTAGGCGGGCGGCGCGTCGACGGCGCGCAGCATGAGGTCTTCGCGCGTCCAGGCGGGGGCATCGTCGAACACGATCCGATCGATGCCGGCGCCGGCCGATGAGAAGAAGTCCTTCACCAGCAGCATCCCGCTTGGCACCGTAAGCATCAGATCGCCATGGCCGACACGAAATACCCCGACCGCGTCGGCGCGATGCCGCCGGCGAGCAGCAGCTCGTCGACGTCGGCGCCGGTGGAGCTATCGATGATCACGTCGATGCCGTCACCCGGCAGGTACACATACCCATCGCTTCCGCCACCGCCGATCAGTGTGTCGTCTCCGCCGCCGCCGTAGAGCGTATCGACGCGCGCCGTCGCCTCGATGACGTCGTCAGCGCCGGTGCCGAGCAGGCGGGCGCCAGTCGGCGTGCCCGTGTCGGTCAGCGCCGCGCTGTGGCTGCCGGCAGCACCAAGAGAACTGCTCGGCTGTAGGATCTTGTCGTCCTCCAAGAGGTCGATGCCCTTGCCGAGCACGATGCGGTCGGTCTTGGCGTTCCACTGAATGCGCTCGACCGAGAACAGGTGGTCGACGCCACCCTCGAACACCGCCACGAAGTTCGGCACCTTGTGGGGGATCCAGTGCCTGTTGAACGTGATCGTCACCTCGCCGGCGCCCGAATAGTCGATGACGTCGGTACCGTCTGATGCGTACCCGAGCTGCGGCTGACCGCCATGCACGATGTTGAATCCCGGCGACCAGCGGAAGATGTCGTCGCCCTCGCCGCCGTAGAACTTCTCCGTCTGCCGCGCCGTCGCGCTGCCCTCGAATGTATCGCGGCCGCGGCCGCCGAGCAGGGTCGTGAAGCCATGTTCGATGCGCAGCCGGTCGTCGACGCTGGTGCCGAGCAGCGTCGCCATTCCCGGCGACAGGTGCATGCCGTAGGGAAGCATTTGCGTGGGATCGAGGCCGGAATAGTGGATGAGCGAGGCGATCGCCGAAGACGAGTTTATCGTCGGCGTGGGCGAGCCGGGCAGCCCGAAAGCGATGTACGGGTAGTCCTCTGCTTCGATGTCGCGCGCATAGCTCGACATCGTCTCCCAGGCGCCGAACTCATCGCCCTCGAAGGGAAGCGTGCGGCTGCCGCGGTGCTCGGGCGTGCCGATTTTGTCGGTGAGCTCGGCGCGCGAAGCGAGATTGGCGATGGCCAATGTGGTGCGGCCGTCGGCGCCTTCGATGCCGAGGAAGGTGCCGTCACTCGTCGCCTCGCGCACGCCTTCCATGACGAACCAGTCGTCCTGGGTGACCGGCGCCCACGTCACCCGGCTCGAAGACGAGCTGCAGGTGATCGAACCCAAGGCGGCCGAGGCCGTACATCTGCACGGGGATCCACTCGATGCGGACGCGCGCCAATCTGAGCTCCCCACGGCATCACCACCGCACCCCGCATAGCCCGCCCGCCACAGGAGCCGCAACCGGAGATTGTGGAGGTGGGAAGGAACGTCTCGAGTCCGTCGCCCGTTTGCAGCGGTAACGTAAGGAGGACCCTCATGGCCATCGACAATCCACAGCGCCCTGCTGCCTCGGGCGCCATCTACATCTTAGCGCTGATCGTGCTTGTCGCAGTGATCGTCATCACAGCCGCAACTCTCTGGCGCTCTGACAATTCCGGGACCAACGCCCTGTCGGGAGATCCGCAATCGACCAGTCCGCCGTCGCCCCAGGCGGTGCCCTGAGCCGCGTGCGAACAATTGCTGGCGGGCGACAGACTTTAGCCATTAACCCTGTTTAGTCCGGAACCAGGAGGCCCGCTACGCGTAGTATTCTTGCCACGGCGTTGTAGCTGCGCATCCGTTCCCTCTCTAAGCCCGGCTTCGGCCGGGCTTTCTTTTTGTGCGCTGGCTGCCGAATGGCAGACGGGAGAGCGCAAGTACGCCCTCCCGCGTGTTTCGATGAATCTTACGTCGGCCTAGTACTTCTTCTCTTCCTTCTGTGCCGGTTCGGTCGGCGCCGGCTCGGTCGCGCTCGGTTGATCCGCACCGGACGTACCCGCTCCCGAAGTACCCGCCCCAGCACCTTCGCTTGCAGGAGCAGTGGGATCGGGGACTATCGGCTGTTCGCGGCGCATCGGCATGCGCGCCTTGCGCTCATCAGGTTGCGACAACTCGGCGCTCGGCGCCTGCTGCTCGAGCTTTGGATCGGCTGGGCTCTCACCAGTCGCTTGCGCCAGCGCACCCGTGGTCCCGAGTGCGACAATGGCCATCACTGTGAAAATCTCGGCTCTCATTGGTGGTTCTCCTTGGGGTTGCCCCGTGCGCAAAGAACACCACGGCGCAGGGCAAGTTCCGGCAAGGCTAATCTCGGCGACGGCGCTATCGCCTCAAGCTGCGCGCCAGCGGCCTCCGCCGTGTCGTTCAAATTCCGGTGTGCGGCGGTATACCTACAAGTGCCGGGAGTTGGCATAAGTTCAACGGATGTGGTGAGAGTTTTTGGTCGAGGCCACAAGAGCGCGTAAGTCATCACTCACGGCCCCGTAGCTCAGCTGGATAGAGCACCAGATTCCTAATCTGCTGAGATGCGCAATCCCGATGTTTTTCGAGGTCGTGCGCTGTTGCACGAGGTCGCACAAGAAGATGCGCGACATCAATCAGTTGCCGAGATCAATGCACGACTTCGCGCGACACCGACAAACGTGACGCGACGTATTCAGCAGTGACAGAGCAGTGACGGGGAGCTGTGCGCGTGATACGTCGCGCGCATGTCAAACCGACTCGCCGACAATGATCGAGCAGTAAAAGGCGCGCGGCCACGAGCGGGCCAGACGCGCACGCGATGGACCATCGACGGGCGCAAGGGGCTCTATCTCGACGTGAGCGTGAAGCCCGGCGCGCCGACTGCCGACCTTGCACGCCAGCGCGACGATTTCAGACGCGTGTACTACTTCCGAGACCAACGCAACGGCGGCGGCTACGAGCGCCTCGGTGATGCGGATCACCTGTCGTTGGCGCAGGCGTGGAAGGCCGTCACCGACCGCCATGCGGACATCACGCTCAATGGCCCGCGGTCGAGCAGCACCACCACGTTCGGCGACCTCTTCTCTCAGTGGCTTGAGCGGCACGCCAAGGTGAAGAAGAAGTCATGGGCACACGACGAGGCCCTCTACGAGCGCCACATCAAGCGCCGGCTTGGCAAGAAGGTGGTGGCCGACCTCAAGCGGCGCGACGTGATAGACGTGCTCGACGACATCTTCGACGACGTGACGCCGATCCAGGCCAATCGCAGCCACGCGCTGATCAGCTCGGTGCTCAACTGGGCGCTGGCAGAGGACAAGATCGACGCCAATCCTGCGCACGGCATTCGCAAACGGGCTCCCGAGACAGCGCGCGAGCGCGTCATGACCCCCAAGGAACTCAAAGCCTTCTGGCGAGCGCTGACCGACACGGCTGTCGACAACGCTGTCCGGCTGTTGCTGCTGCTTGGTCAGCGCCGCTCCGAGGTGTGCTACGCCAATGCCGCCGAGCTGGGGGACGATGCGTGGAACATCCCCAGCGCGCGCACAAAGAACGGGCTGCCGCACATGGTGCCGCTGACGCCGTACGCGCGCACACTCTTCGGCGACGGCTTCGACATCTACCCGACCACGCTATCGCACCGAGTTCCGCGACGTGGTGCGCGACCTCGGCATCGAGGATTTCCGGCTGCACG